>NZ_BAFK01000001.1 GCF_000296695.1 Rheinheimera nanhaiensis E407-8 | reverse complement strand
CGGCAGCCCAAGCCAGCGCCGGGCCTGTGGCCACGGCGCACACGCCGCCGCTGGCCAAACTGGCGCTGTTGATGTTGCTGTTTTACTTCAGTGCCTACCTGATGCAGCCGTTTTTTGTCAGCTACTGGCAGCAGATCTCTGCCTCTGCCAATCAGGTAACAGCGGCCTTGGTCTTTGCCATTCCTGCCTTTGTCGCCCTGCTGGTGTTGCTGTGGCAATACCGCTTTGCGCCGGCACAAACTCACCATACCGGGCTACACAGGGCGCTGTGGCTAACCGGCTCTGGCCTGGCGCTGCAGGCATTGCCGCAGCCACTGCTGGTTATTGCCGGGCGCTGCCTGTTTGGTCTTGGCCTGTTCCTCGCAACGGTGCGGTTGGATCTGTTGCTGTTTCGCCTGAGCAGGCCAGAGCGCTATGCCACTGACTTTAGCAAAATTTATATGGCGCAAAGCCTGGGGGTGTTACTGGCCTCTTACTGTGCCGGCGCTGTTGTGGCCGCAACCAGGCTCAGTATGCCATTGCTGGTTGCCACGGCCACCTTGGCACTGACCTGGCTCTGTTATCTGCTGTTATTTGACCCAGGCTGGCAGCCAAGCGCTACCGCAACTGACGCCAGCCAACGCCTGCAATAAGGAAGCCTATGAACGCACAACTTATCACCAAACAGCTTACAACCGGAACAGCCGAGCCGGCGCTGTTGTTTCCACAATATGACACTGTGCTGGGCAGCATCGCATTACGCGCCTTTCATCAGGTTGACGATATCGGCTTGCTGCACGGCTGGGTAAGCCAGGACTACGCCCGGTTTTGGGGGCTGCAAGGCTGTAGCCGGCAGCAGGTTGCTGATGCCTACCAGGCTGTTTGTCGCAATAGCCAGGTGTTTATTGGCCTGATCCAGCACCAGCCCGCCTTCTTGCTGGAGGTTTATCAGCCCCGGGAGCACGAGGTGGGGCAGCATTACCCGGTGCAGCCGGGTGATATTGGTATGCATATTTTACTTGCGCCCTGTCAGCAGCCGCTGCCGGGGTTTAGCTGGCGCGTGTTTTGTTACGTGTTGCAGTTTCTGTTTGCCGAACGCCAGGCACAGCGCGTTGTGGTAGAGCCCGATAGCGCGAATCACAAAATTGCCCGGCTTAACCGCCGCGCCGGCTTTCAGTTTAGTCAACAAATACGGCTGGCCGATAAAACCGCCGACCTGTGTTTTTGTAGCCGGCATCACTTTTACCAGGCCCTAACTAAGGAAAATCTCACCATGATACCAAGCTATTTACTTCGCCCTACTGCGCTGTTAGCCCCACAGCATTTAAACCCGGCCGTGTGGCAACAGGTTAACCGCCAGCATCTTGCCAAGGTGCTAAGCGAATTTGCCCACGAGCGTATTATTGCGCCGCAGCAGCTTGGCCGCGACGGAAACTGGGCCTGCTTTAAACTCAGCACCGATCAGGCCGATATCGAATACCGGTTCCGGGCCCAGCTCATGCAGCTTAATCACTGGTGTATCGATGCCAATTCGATTGAAAAACAGCAAGCTGGCCTGCTGGCCCCGCTGAGCTCACTGGACTTTATGCTGGAGATTAAATCCCGCCTGGGTATCAGTGACGAGCGGCTGCCGACTTATCTGGAGGAGATCGCCAGCACCCTGGCGTCGGCGGCGTTTAAGCTGCATTACCCCCGCCCCACAGCCCGCGAGCTGCTAAGTGCCGACTTTCAGAGCGTCGAAAGCGCCATGACCGAAGGCCACCCCGGCTTTGTCGCCAACAATGGCCGCATTGGTTTTGATGCCACCGATTACCAGCAATACGCGCCGGAGCTGGGTAACAGCATTAAGCTGGTCTGGCTGGCGGTGAGTAAGCAAAACGCCGAATTTAGCGCCAGCGCCACATTAGACTATCAGCAATTGCTGCAACAGGAGTTATCAGCAAGCTGTCGGCAAGCCTTTGAGCAGCAGTTGCAGCAACTGGGGCTAGCGCATGACGATTACTATTTTATGCCGGCTCACCCCTGGCAATGGTCAAACAAACTGCAAACGGTGTTTGCCGGGGATATTGCCAACCGTCAACTCGTCTTTCTCGGTAGCGGCGAGGATGATTATCAGCCACAACAGTCCATCCGTACCTTTTTTAACCGCAGCCAGGGGCATAAGTGCTACGTTAAGACCGCGCTGTCTATTGTTAATATGGGCTTTATGCGCGGGCTGTCGCCTTATTACATGGCATCGACCCCGGCCATCAACGACTGGCTGGCGGCACTGGTGGCACAGGATCCTTTTTTAAAAACGACCGGCTTTAGTCTGCTAAAAGAAATTGCCGCCATAGGCTATCGCAGCCCATTGTTAGAACGCGCCTGCAGCCAGCACAGCCCGTACCGGAAGATGCTGTCGGCCTTATGGCGGGAAAGCCCGCTGCCGCAGCTTGAAGCTAACCAACGCCTGATGACGATGGCCGCCCTGCTGCATATTGATAAAGACGGCAAGGCGCTGCTGGCAGAATTAATTAACGCCTCCGGGCTTGATACCGCGCAGTGGCTAAGCCGCTATTTAGCCGGCTATCTGACGCCGTTATTGCACTGCTTTTACGCCCATGATCTGGTGTTTATGCCGCACGGCGAAAACCTGATTATGCTGCTTGAGCATAATCAACCGAAACGGATGCTGATGAAAGACATCGGTGAAGAGTGCGCCTTTTTAAACAAAGAGCTGCAACTGCCCGCCAAGATACAGCGGCTGGTGGTCGACGTGCCGGAACAGCTGAAAATACTGTCGCTAACCACTGATATCTTTGACTGCTTCTTCCGCTATCTGACGCCGATACTGGCGCAGCAGTTAAACTTCAGCGAAGACCAGTTCTGGCAGCTGGTGGCCGACTGTATCTATACCTATCAGGCACAACAGCCGCAGTTACAGCATAAGTTTGACCGTTATGATTTATTCGCCGGGGAGTTTACCTTGTCATGCTTAAACCGGTTGCAACTGGGAAATAACCAGCAAATGCTCGATTTGGCCGATCCGGCCAAAAGCCTGAAGTTTTCCGGCACACTAATAAACCCGCTGGCGCGGTACCGCCGGGTTAACACGGCCGCTAAACCACAACAGGCAGATGTATCACTGTAAGTAATAAGCCACCTCTGACTGAGGTGGCTACTTCCGCTTTACTGCCACAACCGCAAAACCCGTCGCCGTTAACCGCGGCCTGAGCTATTCAACAAACAGATTATGCAGCCGATTAGTGCTTGTTCTACCTGGCGCTGGTGCGATTTATATCGATAAGGAAAATGATTTACTCATCGTCAACCGCTAGATTGGTAATGGCGATGAGTTAAACCAACTGGTGGTAAAGTATTAGCGACGCTGCCCGATTAAGCCGTTACGCAGAACCACCCTGTTTAACAGGGTGGCTGTAGCATACTACGGTTGCAGTAAGTTGCCTTTTCAAACTCACTGACATTCATAGCAATATTAGGCACATGCGGAAACAACTCGACTAACTTTTCTACTACAGCACGCGATAACGCAGCGCGTTGCTCTATGGTTCGGCCTTGCATAATGCTGGCAAACACATGGATAAACGGCTCTGGCTTGCCGCCTACCAGGTATTTAGCATAAGGGTTTAGCCGTACTTTAATGTCACCAATATCAAATAAGTCAGACGCGGCCGCGACCCGGTGCAGTTGCAACGCGATAGCCTCTTCGCTGTGGTGTTGTAATATCTCAGCTGAACAATCTACGACAAAATGTGGCATGTTAAAGTCCTGTATGTATTAGCGCCTATTCAAAGGCAATGTGTGCATCAACATCGCCGATGCGCTTTTTAGGCCAGCGGCTATCAGCTGTTAAACCCGATAGCCGTTGCAGTAGCGATAAGCAAAACTACTAAACCGGCGAAACTGCACCAATAAACCTGACGCTGCTGAGTTGCTGGCAACGCCGAGCCATAGGCAGCAGGGTATTTAGTGCTATTTATTTTGAAGACACACTGACTTTCGTCGGCGAGGATTTTGCCAGCTCTAAAACCTGATAGTAATTTAAACCGTCAATTTTCTTACCAATAATGAAATAGTTCATTTCGTCTGTCATCGTAGGGTCGCCTAAGATGTCATAAACACTGGTAACGTCTGAAAACTGTATTGCCATTAACGCCATTACAAACTCAATTTTCTCTGCCGGCTTTAAACGCTTGGTTACCTCAGTAACCCCCTGCTTCGTTGATTCAACTGTTGAACCATCAAATATATAATCCCTTTTGTTGCTAGCGCAGCCAGCAACAATCGTTATTAATAATGCTAAGAATATCTGTTTCATTGAATCTTCTTATAACGCTGCCAACAGCGGCCGAGCGTTGAGGTCCAGGCCACGTAGTGGCCGATTGTGACTGCGTTTGTTATACATTCTTCCTTAGCTCACTAATTTTATTATTTATTGAGTCAGTCGAGTCCGTAGTCCAAGTGAGCGGGTGGTAATTGAAACCTTTCAAGAATAAATCCAGCGCCTCTAACACGGCAGTTTTTTCAATATATTTGCTGGAATTAGCAAATGTTATTATCGAATGAATGATTACAGACATTTCATCGTCTATTGAAGACAAGGTATTTAATGCGCCTTCCTCAAAAGCTCTTTTTCGGGTAATAGCTAGAAAATTTAAAAAAGAAAGTTGTTGCTCAAAAGACAACTGAGCTAAGTTGGTATAAATAAATTTTTCTTGCTCCTCTGACACCTTCGGCTCACAGATATCGGCATGTACTTGCCAACCGAACGAAAAAAGAATTAAGAACCAAATCGATTTCACTGAACTGTCCTTTTTGTATAACGCTTTGCTAATTGGCTGCCGCAGCGTAGCGTAGGCAGTCCAGTGGAGGCCTCGCCGTTTGTGGCCAGAACGAAATTAAGCAACTTGTTATAAAGTCGATTTGCATAGATGGTAAATGTAATCATCAACAAGTTGCCCCTTAATTAGGGTATTTTTCCTTAAGCACGCTTCTCGAACAAACCCCAGCTTTTCCAGCACTTTAAAAGAACCAATATTACTGACCGAGCATGTTGCAACTAACTTATTTAAACCCAGCTCGGTTAACGCAAAATCTCGAACTAACTTCAAAGCTTCAGCCGCGAAGCCTTTACCTTGAGCTTCTAGCTTAATCATAAAGCCGACTTCAGCGATTTTTGCTTCCTGGTCCACTATTTTAAGTCCAATATTTCCAAGCTTTTCGGTTGACGATAAGTCAGATGTACCAAAGGAAAGCCATCCAGCGCCATTACTGTCCCAGGGCTGAGCTTTGACTTCAAAAGCGGCTATTGCCTCTTCATATGTGCAAGGTTCATATACATGAGCCATCATTTTCGGACACGTTGATATTCGAATAAACAGCTCTCTATCAGAAGTATCGAGTGGTGACAGCATTATCCTATGGCCTATGAGATGCACAATATTTCCTAGACTTTATAACGCTCAAAGCAGCTGCGCGGTACGCGTCGGCTGGCTTTGCTTGATACTCATTGAGCCTTCTCCCCAGCCCAGCCATTTGGCTAAGCTGGAAGGCGACCAAACCAAAAAGGAGAAGACCCAATGAAATTTTATACTACACAACATCCGTACTATTGTGGAATTGATTTGCATGCCCGCTCTTTGTGCGTCTGTATTCTGGATGCAGATGGTGACACCATCTTACACCGCGAAATCAAGGCATTGCCAGAAAATCTACTCAATTTATTAACACCTTAGCCCTTAGCAATAAGCTGTCCCCCGCCTTCTGGCACATTGCCGTAACCAGATTGTCTTAATTAGACGCCTTGAATAGTGCCAGCAACAGGTTAACCGATGAATGTCTGGTGCCCCTGCTGTGGGCAAGGATGCTGAAATCAGCAGGCGCTCATTGAGCATGAGATAAGAGAGCCCCGATATGTGTTTGCTGCAGGCTATCGCCTGGCAACCATGATGACAGATGAAGCAGTCTATCTTGCTGATGGAACAACAGACTGGCCGCTAACGCGGCCAGAAGAGCGGCTTTACCTATTGACTCCGAGAAGGCTCATATGTGTTAGGTGAATTATTATTATTCACTGTAGCGGCGGATCACCGACACTTTGCCGTTTTCCAGCTCAAGCACATCCAGCGCGAACTTGCTGTAGCTAAAGTCTGAGCCATCAGCTATTTTACCTTTGGCAGAAAACCTGTACTTAATTGACACTGCGTTGTAACCATATTGGTAGTCAATCATTTCGGCCTGATATTCGCTATGCACACCAAGATAGCGGCTCATACCTTGGCGCATAAGGGCTTTGCCATCGGGCTCGCGTTAGTCGTCCAGTGTATTAGGGAAATGCTGGTTACCAACATCGTCGGTCAAAAGGATAGATAATGCTCTAAATCTTCAGCAGTAGCATCAGGTTGCTGCATTTGTACCGCGGCATCGTAATAGGCTTTTACAAAAGCCTCGTAGTCAAATTCATAAACTAAAGTACTTGCACTGAGAAACGTGAACCCTGCCAAACAGATAAATAATTTTTTCAGGAAGATTTCCTTTTCAAAAGTTTAATAGTTCGAGCTATCCCCGAAAGTTCAGAGTTAAGGTTCAATGTTTAGCACCGTATTGAGCCGCAGGGGAACGAGTTAACTTACTTAGGCTTTGCTACAGTCTCCACCTCTTTTAATGGCCCAATGTGCTCATTCGTAAATACCACGCTGCTCAACGTGCCGATTTCAAAAACAACATACTGTTTTCTAAACTCCTGTTTTTCTCGATGAAAGGGGATTGCAATAACTTTATCCCCATAGATTCGGATTACTGCCAGTTCCCCAATTCTCTCGCGCTCGAACACATCGAGAACGGAATCATCTTCAGCGCTGTGCTTGCCAGCTGTAAAGGCGAGGACAAAAGGAATCATGGTCAGCAAAAACAAAGCCGCGGCTTTCTGGAGCCAGCCGAATAATGAAGGTATTTCTTGTTTCTCATCTTCCGACTGGAATGCCTCTGCCAATAAAGCATGAGTTTTCACTGAAGCTCTTTGCAGCCATGGCAACTTATCTTCTAGCTTTCTTAGAAGCACTACGAGAAAAATTATTCCAAAAGAAAGCATCATTACGATGCTGAGATAATCCGATCCTTTCGATAGCAAGTAAAGAACCGGAAAAAAACCCAAATAGAGCATGATGATGCCGATTGATTTCTCCGAGTAAGACTCACCTACTGAACTATCTACTGCCAAAGATAACCATAACAGTGCCACAAAAGCATAGATTGCACCGAAAACCGCAGCACGAATCATAGCAGGAGCATCAATTGCAATTAACTCGGAAGGTATACCGTAATATGACAAGTATCCGCTTTCGTACGAAAAACCCAAGGCATAAACAACTACAGGAATAATCCCGAGAACGACGCCTTCAGAAAGTTGGATTTTGCGTGGTTGATTTGATAGAGTTTCTGGCATCTATTTTTACCCTTTAAAAGGCTAACGCTGCCCATGTCGGTTGCAGCAATTTGTTAGCGCAAATACCGTGAATTTGCATGCCCATCATCGATCTCAAAATCTTCTAGAAAATTTGAAATGTACTCTGAATTCACGACAAAAACAGTGTTCTCCTTTACCCTCGCCACATCAATACTTCCAGCAACGGCATAGACTTCCGGAATCTCATAAACTGGATTCAACTGTTTTCGAAAGCGCACATAGGGAACTTCCTCAAACTCAGCATCAGCTATAGTTCCGTCCACCAGTGAAATTGCAGCCGGGTCAAAGCGGCAGACTTGAAGCTTCGCGGTTGTGACAATAACATTGAAGTATATTTTCAGATCATCTCTATCATTTAAAGTCAACGAATTGTCTTCAAGAGCAAGTGCCTCCGTTGCCGACACGAGTTCTGCTGATGCTCTTTCAATTAGAGATTGGGAGCGATTGTCAGTGCCTGGCACCACACAAAACTGAGATTGAGGCGTCGAAGGTTCTAGCGTTAAATCAAGCCATTCAAACCTTTTCATGTCCACTCCCGACTTATTCAGAACGAAGCATTTTGTGTGGCGTCTTGTTTTTTTATCTTGTCCCTCAACCAAGAATATCCAAGAGGTGTCTTTTACCCGTTTGCACTCAACAACGAGGAATTGCGTTCCATTTTGACTTGCAAGGACCAAGTCTATAAATCCAGACTCTCCTGTAGTTCTATTTCGCCAGGAATGCTCGGTATAGCGAGTACGCCACCCGTGCTTGTTATAGGTGTCATTGACACGATTTTTTATAGCTATCTGAAGCGGAAATCCTGATGAATTTACGTGACCTTTCATATTTTCCTTGTAACGCCGAAATAAACCATGCTTTAGCGTCGGCTTGATTTTTTTGTTATATAACGCTTCCTACTGTTTCTAAATCTACCTCCAATAAAAGCTGAGACAACAGCTATGTATGTTGCCATTAGGTCCAGTCCTGTTGTCTGCAAGAAAGCAAACAATGAATGAGACGATTCTATGTAAGGCAACACATGAATCATAGAGACAAAAATAATGGGTAACAGCAAAAACGCCGTATGAGAAATTGTTTCAAACAACGTGTAACTTGAAACGTCATGAGCCTCATAACCTGCTTCATTTAGTTCCTGGTCATTTATATACACACTTTGGTTATCTATCCCTAATTTCAAATCTTGTGCGACGCTTAACAAAGTATTCTTAGGTTTGAAGATACTTATCATTTCCCATCACCTTTATCGTCATTTAGAATTTTTTCTACCAAATGGTGAAGCATTGCAGCTGCATCAATAGAAGTACTAGATTGACTTAAAGGGGCTTCCAATAACCTTATTGCAATATTCTCTCTCCTGGTTTTTCTAGCAGCAGACATGGCAGGCCAGAACATTATTGATGCAACAGTTCCTAAAATACTGGCAGTATCGTTATTGTTAAGTAGGCCGATGACCAAGATTGCCAATCCAACTAAAACAAAGACAATTGCAAATCCATATAACAGCCATGCAGCTGAATTATTTTCCCTGATAGCGTCGTCTATTACGTCTTTCGCTGTTCGTTTCTCATTTAAGTCAAACAATACTGAACTTCCTTTTGTGTATAACGCTTTAGCGTTTTATCTGGTACGTAATTCAGTAACAGCTAAGCGCCTTTTGAGCAACACGATTCACTTAATTTTTGGTATAACTGATGCTAATAGATTTTGTTTATTTATGGAACAATTAATTTACAGACATTTTAGCCGTGACTATCTGTTTTGATACCTTTTCTTCCTGTTATCAGGTTGCGTTGACTGAGGATGCTGCAAAAACAAAACAGCCAGGCAACGCCTGGCTGTTGTGGGGTGAGTGATAACTTACTTATCGTGATGTAACCGCATATGCGGGAACAGGATAACGTCACGCATTGAAGCGGCGTCAGCCAGTAGCATTACCAAACAATCGATATCCTGACCGGCGGTTGGAAATAATTCGTACAACAGGTTGGCATCCTTACAACCCCTGGCTTCCAATGCCACCTTGTTACGGTTTCTTATTAACCAAGCGTTTATAAATTATAGAAGCACCTACACTGCCAGCAATAAATAGAACAAATGCAACGGCCAAAAATATTTTGAAGTATTTGGCTGCATCATCTTCCCCCTGAGATAAAGGGCCAAATACATTTCCAATCACATAGAAAATCAAGATACTCAAGCCGACGCCAATAAAACCACCGACTAAGGCAGTTAAAAAACGCATCATACGATCGACCTCCAGAAAATTATCTCTTTCGACTTTTCAAAGTCTGACCAAATGCCATCGATAGACAGTCCTGTCGAGATCCTTAGCCAAGACGACCAATCGGTCAACCTTGAGCCATTCCATAAATCAATATGATCGCCGGTTGGATTGTTGACCGGATCAGTACTTCTTAGCCAATAATCTTTAAAATAAATGATCCCTTTTTTGCCAGAAATGTATTTTTTGAAATCTTTAGACGGTATTTTGATACCCTGTTCAAAAGACGTCGGCCTTACTTTTGACAAGGCGTGCGCCAGCTGCTCAGCTCTTAAGATGTGCCCTTCTGATTTAGGATGGTGCCAGCAATGCTCCGCTCCTGGTAAAGTTGTAGTATCGAATCCACATATCGATAAAGCATTGCCAACACGAATGGCGCATTGGTTTGAGAATGCAGGCTCATTGTTCACTGTACACGGATTATCTACATCACTTATCGTCGCATGAGCTTGCCATAAATCATTGAATTTAATCATATAAAAATCCTTTTAGTGTTACTATTAGAAACAATAACGTGCCAGAAAAACCTTCTTGCAGGTATGCTCTTTCACATTTTCATTTACAATTTATTGCACATAATGCCAAATAAACACCAACAATAAAACACAAATGTCACACAAATAGTGCGGCTTTTGCTTGTTCCAGAAAACAAAAAAGCCAGACGCAAGGTCTGGCTTTTTCAGATCAGTAAGTAAGCTTTACTTATCGTGATGTAACCGCATATGCGGGAACAGGATAACGTCGCGGATTGAGGCGGCGTCGGCCAGTAGCATGACCAGGCGGTCGATACCGATACCCTGACCGGCTGTTGGCGGTAAGCCGTGCTCTAACGCGGTGACAAAGTCTTCATCGTAGTACATGGCTTCATCGTCACCGGCGTCTTTTTGCGCCACCTGATGCTGAAAACGCTCGGCCTGATCTTCGGCGTCGTTTAACTCGCTAAAGCCGTTACCCAGCTCGCGGCCGCCGATAAAGAATTCAAAGCGGTCGGTAATTTCCGGGTTATGGTCGTTACGACGTGCCAGTGGTGATACTTCGGCCGGGTATTCGGTAATAAAGGTAGGGTGGCGCAGTTTGGTTTCTACCAGCTCGTCAAACACTTCCATTAAAATACGGCCATGGCCATAGTTGTCTTTTACTTCAATACCCAGTGTTTTGGCCAGTGCGGCTACCGACTCACGTGTGGCCAGCTGCTCTTTGGTAATCTCCGGGTTGTAGTGCAGAATTGATTCGGTTACCGACATACGCGCAAACGGCTTGCCAAAGTCGAATACTTCGCCCTGATATGGCACTTCGGTACTGCCCAGTACATGCTGTGCTAAGCCGCGGAATAACTTTTCGGTTAAATCCATTAAGTCATTGTAATCGGCGTAGGCCCAGTAGAATTCCAGCATAGTAAATTCCGGGTTATGGCGCGTGGATACGCCCTCGTTACGGAAGTTACGGTTAAGCTCGAATACCTTTTCAAAGCCGCCAACCACTAAACGCTTTAAGTACAGCTCGGGGGCGATACGCAAAAACATCTGCATATCCAGCGCGTTGTGGTGGGTTTCAAACGGCCGTGCTGAGGCGCCACCTGGAATGGCTTGCAGCATCGGCGTTTCAACTTCTAAAAAGCCCTCTTCGTTAAAGAACTTCCGAATGTAGGCCACGGTTTTGCTGCGCACTAAAAAGGTGTGGCGTGACTGCTCGTTGGAAATAAGGTCCAGGTAGCGCTGGCGGTAACGCGCTTCGTTGTCGGTTAAGCCGTGGAATTTATCCGGCAGCGGGCGCAGCGCTTTGGTTAATAAGCGGATTTCAGTCGCCCACACGGTAAGCTCACCGGTTTGGGTTTTAAATAAGTGGCCTTTAACGCCTAAGATGTCGCCCAAGTCCCACTTTTTAAACTGCTCGTTGTATAAACCTTCCGGCAGGCTGTCGCGCGCCACATACACCTGAAACTTACCGCCCATATCCTGCATGGTCGTGAAGCTGGCTTTACCCATAATGCGGCGCGTCATCATACGGCCGCCCAGACTAACTTCAATTTTTTGCGCTTCTAACTCTTCTTTGCTTAAGTGGTTGTACTTCGCTAAGACTTCATCAGAGATGTGCTCACGGCGAAAATCGTTCGGGAACATAAAGCCGTCTTCGCGCAGCTGTGCCAGCTTATGTTTTCGCTCAGCAATCAGTTTGTTTACGTCCTGAATTTCGTCGTGTTGGTGCTGTTGGTCAGACATAGTGTGTTTCCTGATTGAAGTCGAAGTTTTAGTTAAGTCTTTACTGCAGGCTATTGCCTGTCAGTGAGCCGCGCTAACGAACCGGTTTACCCACACCAACACGCCGTGAATACATCCATGTAGGCTCGATTCAGGCATCCATGCCTTCAACGGTTGGCTTAGGGTAAACCGATTCACGCTCAATTTGTTCGCATTACAATTACAAACCGGCTTTTAAGCTGGCTTCGATAAATTTGTCCAGATCGCCGTCTAATACCGACTGGGTGTTGCGGGTTTCAATACCGGTACGTAAATCTTTAATGCGCGAATCGTCCAGCACATAAGAGCGGATCTGGCTGCCCCAGCCGATATCCGACTTGGTATCTTCCAGTGCCTGCTTTTCCGCGTTTTGCTTTTGCAATTCAAACTCATACAGCTTGGCGCGCAGTTGCTTGTAAGCATTGTCGCGGTTTTTATGCTGCGAGCGGTCGTTCTGACACTGCACCACGATATTGGTCGGCAAGTGAGTAATACGTACCGCCGAGTCGGTGCGGTTAACGTGCTGACCACCGGCACCCGAGGCGCGGTAGGTGTCGATACGTAAATCGGCCGGGTTAATTTCAATTTCAATGTCATCGTCAATTTCCGGCGACACAAACACCGAGGCAAACGAGGTATGGCGGCGGTTACCGCTGTCGAACGGGCTTTTACGCACCAGGCGGTGTACGCCGGTTTCGGTGCGCAGCCAGCCGTAGGCATATTCGCCGCTAAATTTAATGGTACAGCCTTTAATACCGGCCACATCGCCGTCGGTCACTTCATAAATCTCGGGTTTGAAGCCTTTATCTTCACCCCAGCGCAGGTACATGCGCATTAACATGCTGGCCCAGTCCTGCGCTTCGGTACCGCCCGAGCCGGCCTGAATATCCAGATAGCAGTCATTCTGATCATGCTTGCCGGAGAACATACGGCGAAATTCCAGCAGGCTTAGCTGCTTATCTAAATCGGCCAGTTCAAGCTTGGCTTCTTCAAAGGTGGCTTCATCTTCGGCTTCTACTGCCAGCTCCAGCAGGCCTGCTACGTCTTCCAGGCCCTGGTCCAGTTTGTCGATGGTGCCAACCACCTGCTCCAGCGCCGAACGCTCTTTACCCAGTGCCTGGGCTTTATCCGGCGTGTTCCAGATGGCCGGGTCTTCCAGCTCGCGTGAAACTTCTTCTAGGCGCTCTTTTTTGCCATCGTAGTCAAAGATACCCCCGAAGCACGTTAGTGCGTTCAGTTAAATCTTTAATGCTGTTGTACACCGGGTTCACTTCAAACATGCTGGTAGCCGTAACCTTTGGGTTGCGATAAAAAAATAGGCGGCGATTGTAGCAAAATTATCAGAAGACGTGCAGCCATCTGGGACGGTTTTTTCCTCAGCCCTTGTTATCTAACTATTGTTCAAACCATTAACTTGCCTGTAACAGCAAACAGCCGCAGAGCTTACCAAACAAAATGAATGACATCATTAATGCACTCTTGTTATTAGCCAGCACGCGAGAACAACAACATATCAATCTTGAAACGCTGGATATGGCACAACTTGTGCGAAATGCACAAGACAGGCTGAGCGATTTTATTCACCAACACCAGGCCGTCTTACAGCTGCCGGTTAGCTGGCCAAAAGTTAGCGGCTACCCTCAATGGGTGGAAGAGGTTTGGGTAAACTATATGTCAAACGCCATCAAATACGGCGGTAGGCCACCACTGCTTCGTTTGGGTGCACAAGCCGACGAAACCGGGGATGTGGTATTTTGGCTACATGATAATGGAGCGGCGCTCTCTGCTCAGCAACAAACTGGCCTGTTTAACAGCTTTCAACGTTTTTCACCCAAAAGTGCTGACGGGCATGGCCTGGGTTTATCCATCGTTAAGCGCATTATTGAGCGATTAGGCGGCAGGGTCGGTTACCGCATTGCCGCCGACGGGGGCAGTGTCTTTTGGTTTAGCTTACCTCAGGCCTGTGACACTGCGGTGCCTGACACAGCGGTGTATGACGACAGCGGGAAATCGACATAAAAGCAGGCGCCAACACCGGGTGTTGAGCTAAAACCAATGCTACCCTGCATGGTTTCAGTGAGCTGTTTTGATAACGCCAAACCCAGACCGGTGCCGCCTTTTTGCCGGGTGTCACTGCTATCAGCCTGAGAAAAACGCTGAAAAATGGCCTGTTTGAAACTGTCGTCGATGCCTGGGCCAGTGTCAGTAACACTAATACGAACCCGCGCGGCCTGGCGTTCAATCGCCACAGTCACAACACCGGCATCGGGTGAAAATTTAATGGCATTAGACAGTAAGTTGGCCAAGACCTGAGAGAAACGCAGGCTATCAACATCAATTTTTAGCTGCGCATCTACGCCGTTACAGTTTAATGCCAGCGTAATACCCCGCTCCTGGCCATAGTGGCTGTTGTCGGCGACACTTTGCTGCACCAGCGCGAGCACGGAATGAGGTTGCAACACAAATTGCATCATGCCGGCTGACAACTTTTCGATATCCAGCAAGTCGTTAATCAACTGACTTAAGCGCTGGCAGTTATTGTTGGCCAAATCTAATAACTGCGCTATCTGTGGCGGCAGCTCACCCAAACAACCCGACACTACCAACGCCAATGCCCCGTTGATGGACGTCAGCGGTGTGCGCAGCTCATGGCTAACGGTAGAAACAAATTCACTTTTAATCCGCTCTAACTGCAGCCGTTCAGTAATATCCTGGGCCGAGCCATACATTTTGCCGGTGGCAGGATCTAACACCGACGACCACTGCAGGGTAACGTAATGGCCATTTTTATGTTTATAGCGATTACAAAAACCAGAGGTCACCTCTCCCTGTTGCTGCTGCGCAACCTCGCTCTCGGTATCGGTAAGATCGTCCGGATGAATAAAGTCAGTAAAAGGCCGGTTGAGCAGCTCGGCTTCACTGTAACCGGTAACCCGGCTAAAGGCCGAATTAACCCGCTCGAAATAACCGTTGGTATTGGCAATACACAAAATATCGCGTGATAAAGCGAAAAATTGCTGCAGCTCACACAGGCTCTGTTGCTGCAAGGTAACATCCTGCACAGAGCCAATCAGTCTGGCAGGCTGATTGGCTGTTGGAGTTGTCCAGTTGGCCACCTCATGCACCCAGCGCAGGCGGCCATCGGGTAACACTATACGGTGCACAACGTTATGTTCACCACTGAGTTTGGCATTGGCTTCACTGCGCCGCACCAGGTCCAGATCATCCGGATGAACACAGCGGTAGAATAACGCCACGCTTGGCACATCGCGTTGCGGGTCGAGGCCAAAAATATCGTATACCATTGGCGACCACCACAAGCTGCCGGTGCTGATATTGGCCTCCCAAAAGCCGATGCGCGCATTGCGGCTGGCCATGTCCTGCCGCTCCAGCACCAGCTGATATTCTTGCTGTAACTTCAGGTGCTGGCTAAAGGTATGCACCGTACTGGAGACTGAGGCCATAGCCGCGGCAAAATGTTGCTCGTCTACAGTCCATTGCCGCGCTGCGCTCACTTGCTCAATGCAAATAACGCCGGTAAGGCCCTGCTCAGATTGAATGACGACATCCAGCATCGAGCGCACACCCGAGCTACGTAAATAGTTATGTTTAAACTCAGCCGTGGCCGGGTGGGTTGCAGCATCTGTCGCTGCAATAAGAGAGTATTGGGCTAAAGCACTAAAGTACGCCGGGAATTGACTGCGCTGTAGCGAGCCACCGGCACTATGGCTTTTGCTGTTGTACTGATACAAATCAATGCACTGCAGTTCGTCAGGCTGCAGAAACAACCAAATACTCACTCTGTCAGCATACAATGCCCGACTAATCTGTTCGGTGATAAAATGCCAGGCGACTGCCGTCTCTCTGGCAAACAGCAGTGGCGAGGCCAGAATTTGTGCTTGCAACGCCAGTAATTGCGGTCCCTGCCTGCTGTTCGCCATCGTTGTCCTCTTGCTGCCGTATTAGCATGCTTTAGCCCACGCTGCCGCTACAGGTGGTATTGACAATATCCCTCTAAGGTGTAGCAGCCTTGTCTGGTTCAGGCAAGCGAGGGCGTTGTCCGTTACAGTGCCTGCATATGCCGCACAATCAGCTGCAAACTTTGCTTGTCGCGGTACTCATTAATGTCCAGCTGATAGGCCAGTTGCACTTTTTGCACATTCACATTAGGCCAGGCTTTGTTGTCGGCATTAAACCAGATGGCATCGATCAGGTTGCCATTGGGCAGCTGCAGCATCATTTTTAAATGACGGTCGGCCAGCATTTTCTGATTTATCAGGCTAAATTCACCGTCAAACACCGGCTCGGGAAAGGCCTGCCCCCAGGGGCCGGCGTTTTGCAAAAGCGTGCTAAAGCCCAAATCAAAGCACTCTGGCGGCAGCTCGCCGTCGGTGTAAATCACCGCCGTTAGCTGCTCGGGCGTTAAATGCTTTTTCGCCGTTAAATTAAGCGCCAGCTTAAAGGTGTCCAGCCGCTCGGCACTGATGGTTAAGCCGGCCGCCATCGCATGGCCGCCAAATTTTTTAATCAGGCCGGGGTATTGCGTCGAGATTTCTTCCAGCAAGTCACGGATATGCAGGCCGTTAATCGAGCGGGCCGAACCTTTTAGCTCGCCCTCATCGCCCTGGGCAAACACGATAGTCGGGCGGTGAAACTGCTCTTTAATCCGGCCGGCCAGAATACCGATCACGCCCTGATGCCAGTCGTGGCGATATAAACACAAGCATTCGGGTAACTCATTGCCGTCAAATGACAGCTGGCTTAAAAACGCCTGCGCCTCGGTTTGCATACTTTGCTCTATGGCGCGGCGTTCAACGTTTAAACTATCCAGCTCTGCCGCATATTGCCGTGCCAGGCCTAAATCCGGTGCCAGCAAACAACTGATGCCCAGCGACATATCATCTAAGCGGCCGGCGGCGTTTAGCCTGGGTGCCAGGGCAAAACCAAAATCACTGGCGGTCAGCTTTTGCGCACTGCGATTGGCCACATCAATTAAGGCCTGAATACCAGGCCGGCATTTACCGCTACGAATACGCATTAAGCCCTGATGCACCAAAATGCGGTTGTTGGCATCCAGCGGCACTACATCGGCCACGGTACCCAGCGCGACTAAATCCAGCAGCTCGGCTAAATTAGGCTCGGTTTGTGCTGCGGTAAAATAGCCTTGCTCACGCAGTGCGGCGCGCAGCGCCAGCAACAGATAAAACGCCACGCCAACACCGGCCAGCGCTTTACTGGGGAAACTACACCCCGGTTGGTTAGGGTTAACTATCGCATCGGCCGCCGGTAAATCGCTGCCGGCTAAATGGTGGTCGGTGACTAATACCTTCACCCCGGCTTTTTTCGCCAGCACTATGCCGTCAATGGCCGAGATGCCGTTATCGACGGTAATAATCAGCTCGGCGCCCTGCGCTACCGCCAGTTCAGCCATTTCGGGCGTTAAGCCATAGCCATACTCAAAGCGGTTTGGCACCAGGTATTCAACCCGTTTAAAACCCAGCGCTTTTAAGCCGGTTAGCAGCACAGCGGTGCTGGTGGCGCCGTCGGCGTCAAAGTCACCAACGATCACCAGTTGCTGCTGCTGGCGCAGCGCTTCAAGCAACAAGGCAATGGCTTTATCGATATCTTTTAGCGCCGTGAACGGCAATAAGCTGGCGGCACTGCGGTCTAGCTCAGCAGCGTGGCTAACGCCACGGCTGGCATACAGCCGCTGCAGCACCGGGTGATTGACACCGTCTAATAACGGTAAAACGCCGGGTAAGGCCCGGCGCTGTATAAAACGGTTAACAACAGACATAAGGGCTGCTTATTCCGCCTGTAATTGTGCCAATAAGGCTTTAGCTGGCTGGTAGCCCGGAATTAACCGGCCGCTGGGCAGAATAATAGCCGGTGTGCCATTAATACCAAAGGACTGGCCCAGCTCATACTGCGCTTTTACCGGGTTGCTACACATAGCAGGTTTTACCTCGTCACCGGCTTTGGCGGCATCCATCGCACCACGGCTGTTTTTACTGCACCAGATATGCTGCATTTGCAAATAGGTTTCAGAGCCAATACCACCGCGCGGAAACGCCAGATAACGCACGGTGATGCCGGCGTTATTGTAATCTTTCATTTCGTTATGCAGCTTGCGGCAATAACCACAGCTGGGGTCAGTAAACACATTAATCACGTACTGCTCGTTCTTCGCTTTGTACTCAATCACACCGGCCTTGTTGGCTTCGATGGTTTTTTGAATGTAAGGCCGCATTTGCTCGTCGTTAACCAGCACTTTGTTGGTTAAGTCGTAAATATTCCCTTCAATAAAATAGCGGCCATCGCTGGAGCTGAAAAACAAACCGCGGTTGGTAAATACCTGCAATAAGCCATTAAGTGGTGCTTCTGATACCGCATTGACGGTTAAATTTAACTGGCTAAATTGCTGGCGCACCTGCTCATAATCGGCCTCTGGCGCTTTTAACTGGGCACTGGCACTGGCGATAAAACCCAGACTGCATAACGCTAACACGTACTTTTTCATAACATCTCCTGTAACAGCACCTAAGGGCGCGGATGATGTTGCCGGTGCAGGCTTTGCAGCCTGGCTTTGGCAACATGCGTATAAATTTGTGTTGTCGATAAATCGCTGTGGCCCAACAACATTTGCACCACACGTAAATCGGCTCCGTGGTTTAGCAAGTGCGTGGCAAAAGCATGTCGCAGCGTGTGCGGCGACAACGGCGCCTGTATGTGCGCTACTTTGGCATAAAACTTAATGCGGTGCCAGAAGGTTTGCCGCGTCATTTGTTGCAACCGGCTACTGGGAAACACCACATCTTGCTGCTGCACACCAAGCAGTAGCGCGCGCGCTTCACGCAGGTAACGCAACAACCAATGGGCCGCCTCCTCGCCCATGGGTACCAGCCGCTCTTTTTGCCCCTTACCCACTACCCTTACCAGACCGTGCTGCAGGTTAATTTGTTGCATATTAAGGCTAACTAATTCCGTTACCCTAAGGCCACTGGCGTACAACAGCTCCAGCATGGCTTTGTCGCGAAACTGAATGGGGTCGCTGATATTAGGCGCATTAAGCAATGCTTCAACATCCTGCTCAGACAAGGTCTTGGGCAGGCTTTGGCCTAACTTGGGGTTTTGCACACTGGCCAGTGGGTTTTGCGCAATAGTGCCCTGCTGGTGCAGATAGCTGTAAAAACGGCGCAGGCTACTGAGCGCCCGCGAGGTGCTGCGCGGGCTAAAGCCGCTGTCGGTGCGTTTGGCCAGGTAATGGTTAATCAGCTCGCTGTCGCAACTGACCAAACTGTGCTGCTGTTTAGCCAAAAACAGCGCAAACTTGGTTAAATCGGTGCCGTAGGCACTTAGCGTGTGCTCACTAACGCCTTTATCCAGCCATAACTGATCTAAAAACGCGCTGATAAGCGCCTGCTCGCTATCGGCTAAGGTGTTGTGCTGCTGTGCTGCTACGGCCATAACCTGCTCCGGATAAAACTGCTGCTATGGTAACGCAGCGGCAACCTTTGGCAAAGCCAGCATTTTGCCGCTGCGGCAGATCTGCTACACTGTGCGCCTTTTAGTTGTCCAGACACTGTTGTGAGCACGGCATGAAAATCGGTTTATTTTATGGCTCTACCACCTGCTATACCGAAATCGTGGCAGAGAAAATTCAGGCGCTGATTGGCGCAGATACCGTAGAGCTTAACAACATTAAGCAGGTGCCGCTGAGCAACATGGCCGACTATGACGTGCTTATTTTGGGCTTATCGACCTGGGATTTTGGTGAAATACAAGAAGACTGGGAAGCACGCTGGGACGACATTGCCGGTGTGAATTTACACG
The DNA here is from genome assembly GCF_000296695.1 of Rheinheimera nanhaiensis E407-8. Classification (GTDB taxonomy): domain Bacteria; phylum Pseudomonadota; class Gammaproteobacteria; order Enterobacterales; family Alteromonadaceae; genus Alishewanella; species Alishewanella nanhaiensis. The sequence goes on along the minus strand of NZ_BAFK01000001.1, from coordinate 303,122 downwards.
GCAAAATTATCGCTATTTACGGCATGGGTGACCAGATTGGTTATGCCGAGTGGTTTATCGATGCGGTGGGTATGCTGCACGACGCCATAGCACCACAACAGCCCATACGGATTGGCTTTTGGCCGACAGAGGGTTATGACTTTATTGCCTCTAAAGCCTTAACCGAAGATGGCGAACAATTTGTTGGCCTGGCACTGGATGATGAAAACCAGTACGAGCAAACCGACGAGCGGTTAAATGCCTGGGTAAGCCAAATTCTTACCGAAATAGCTGAGCGGCTGTAACAGTACAGGGCGGTTAAAACTTCAGATAAAAATCTTTAAGCAGTGTGCGGTACTCGTCACTGTAATTGCCGTCTTCCTGATGAATAATCAGCTGAGACAACAGCGCCTGACAAGGCGTGCGGCGTAAAGTTAACAGCAAACGCTGTACCGGTTTGTCAGCTTTGCTTTTTACCTCACAGCGCTGTGCCAGATACCAGCCCGCGTGTAACGCCTGCTGCAGCAGCATTTCGCCTTCGCTAAGTGGTAACACCAGGCCGAATACCCCCTTCTCATCTAACAATTCAGCCGCTTTTTGCAGCAGTTTGGGCAGCGGCAAACTGCTGGTATGGCGCGCCTGGCTGCGCCGGGCATCCTTTGATAGCAGCGATTGCTGAAAAAACGGCGGGTTAGATACAATTAAGCGGTAACGTTTGCCCGGCTGATAGGTTAGAATATCGCCCTTTATCAGCTGCACCGCTTGCGGCCAGGGGCTAGCGGCTACATTGGCCGCGGCCTGGCAGGCCGCGGCGGGATCCAGCTCTATCGCATCAATCGGGCTTAGTCCCTGGCTGCGCTGTGCCAGCATCAGGCTGACTAAGCCTGAACCGGCACCAATATCCAGCATAGTGCTGCCAGGTGCAGGCAGCGGTGCAAAGGCGCCCAGCAGTAAACCATCAGTGCCCACTTTCATCGCGCACTGATCATGGGCAACATAGAATTTTTTACATTGAAAACCGGCTGACATCATCACCTCCGCCGCCAGTTTACGGCGAAGCGGGTCAGGTGTCACCGTACAGGCAATCAGGCTGAGGACACCATGACAACATTCGCAGACTTTCAACTGGACGATGACATTAACCGCGCCATCAGTTTACGCGGTTATGACAAACCCACTTTGATCCAGGAAATGGCGATCCCACTGGCGCTGGACGGTAAAGATATTCTGGCCAGTGCGCCCACCGGCACCGGTAAAACACTGGCTTTTGTGCTACCGGCAATTCAGTACTTGCTCGATTTTGGCCGCAAAGACCCGGGCTTTGCCCGCGTGCTGGTCATGACACCTACCCGCGAGCTGGCCTATCAGGTGTATGACGAATTTAAACACTTTACCCAGTTTACCAGCCTGAATGTCGGCGTGATTACCGGCGGCATTAACTATGGCAGCCATAAAGACACGCTGGAGAAAAACAACGATATTTTAGTTGCCACGCCAGGCCGCTTAACCGAATACCTGGACGAAGAAAGCTTTCAGGCCGATGAGGTAGAAGTGCTTATTCTGGATGAAGCTGACCGTATGCTGGACATGGGCTTTATTGGCGAGATGAACCGCATAGTGCTGGAAGCGCGCCGCCGCCGCCAAACCTTCCTGTTCTCCGCAACCTTAGAGGGCAATAACCTTGAACGGTTTGCCGGCCATGCGTTAAAAGAGCCTGAGCGGTTAGAAGCCATACCTTCACGCAAAGAAAAAGCCAAAATTCTGCAGTGGGTACACCTGGCCGATGATGCCCAGCATAAACTGGCGCTGCTTATTCATCTGTTAAAGCAAGACGATGTCAGCAAAGCCATCGTCTTTGTTAAAACCCGTGAACGGCTGGCCAGTTTAACCGGCCAGCTGGAAACAGCCGGCCTGCGCTGTGGCTGGTTACAGGGCGAAATGCCGCAGGACAAACGCATGCAGGCGGTAGAGCGCTTTAGCAGCGGCCGGGTGAATATTTTACTGGCCACCGATGTGGCGGCACGCGGGTTAGATATTGATGATATTAGCCATGTGATTAACTTTGATATGCCGCGCAGTGCCGATGTGTATGTACACCGTATTGGCCGCACCGGCCGCGCCGGTAAAAAAGGCACAGCAATATCGCTGGTAGAAGCGCACGACATGGCGATACTGGCCAAGGTAGAGCGCTACACCGAGCAAAAGCTGAAACGGCGCGTGGTAGATAGCCTGCGGCCAAAAAATAAAGAAGCCAAAGTGCCGGTGAAAAAGAAAAAGCCGGGTAAAGTGGCGGCAAAAAAAGCCGGTAGTAAAAAGCCAGCCAAGAAAGCCGCGGGTTAATCAAAGCTTTACCATCGCCGTCTATCGATAGTTGGCGGCATTTTCACTTAGGGCGCTTGGAATTTTTTAGTAACAATGCTATTGGTAGTGTGAATAATTTATTTATTGCAATAACCGGAGCGCCCGATGGATAAACGCCAATTTATTAAAACCTGTGCCCTTACTGCCGCCATGCTGCCACTGGCAGGCTGCAGTTCAGTGCTGGCCGCTGCGCCGGCAAGCGGGGCGCGCTTGCTGCCGCAGGCACTAAATAAAGGTGATACGGTAGCCCTGGTTAGCCCTTCTAAAGCCACCGACGAAGCACTGGATCTGCAAATTGCTCAGGAAGTGATGCAGGCGCTGGGCTTTAAGGTAAAAACCGGTCAACATCTGGCGGCGCGCCGCGGCCATTTAGCCGGCACAGACGCCGAGCGCGCCAGCGACATTAACGCCATGTTTGCCGACAAGGACGTAAAAGCCATTATTTGTTTGCGCGGCGGCTCGGGCGCCGCACGGTTGCTACCACTGTTAGACTACGATTTGATCAGGAAAAACCCGAAAGTGTTGCTGGGTTACTCCGACATTACTGCCTTACATAATGCCATTCATGCCCAAACCGGTTTAGTCACCTTTCATGGCCCCAATGGCACCGGCAGCTGGAACAGCTTTAACGCCGACCAGTTTCAGCGGCTGTTTTTTGACCGTGAGCTGATGCACTACCAAAATGTGCTGGACGCCAAAGACGAACTGGTGCCGCGGCAAAACCGCACCATTACCATTAACAGCGGCAAGGTGCAGGGCGAGCTGATTGGCGGCAATTTAACGGTATTAACAGCGCTGGCGGGTTCACCTTATTTGCCCGACTTTAGCGGTAAAATATTGTTTTTAGAAGACGTTGAAGAAGCGCCGTACCGGGTTGACCGTATGCTCAGCACCTTAAAGCTGATGGGCGCGCTGGATAAAATCGCCGGTTTTATCTTTGGTGAATGCACCGCTTGTCGCCCCGGTGGCGGTTATGGCTGGCTGACGATGGATCAGATTTTTGACGACCATATTAAACCGCTGAATATTCCGGCTTATCGCGGCGCCATGATTGGCCATATTAAACAGCAGTTTATTGTGCCGGTAGGTGGCAAGGTAGAACTGGATGCCGATGCCGGCAGCTTCCGCTTATTAGATAGCGTGTTTCAGGGTTAACAAACAGCTCTGCCACAGCTGCGCAGGTGGGCGTCCCGATGCGCAGCCACAGAGTGTCTGAGCAAGCCAGGGATGGCTTGCGAGTTGCTGTGGCGAGCACAACGGGATTGCTCACTGAAGCAGCGACACAGCTTCAGCACAGATACTAGCGCTCCCAGTATGCCTCTTCCAGGCTATCTTCGCGCTCGGGTAAGCCTTTGGACAACCTTGGCGCATTTTGCACCAGAATTTCATAGCTTACCCGGTTTGCGTACTTACAAATTTGCGCAAAGGACGAATACGCCAGGTAGGGCTGTTCATGCTTACCGGATAACGGCTGCACCTGTTTATGGTAATGATTTGCCGCCATATCATGCAAAATGGCCGACAAAGCACCGTCGCCGGCACCATTGGTGTTCATAATGCGCTCGGGGCCGCCTAAATAAGGGTCGATATGCGAGTACACTTTTAGCGGTTTATCGCAATGAGCCCGCAGCATGGGCCGGCTAAACTCGTACTGGTTAAAATCAGCCAGGCTGGCCGATTTAATCGGGTTGCTGCTTTCCCGCTTCACGCTGTCATCGGTATGGCCACACAAATACAAACCATCCGGCCCGGCCGTGATCAGCACCATATCGGTGTGCTCCAGTATCGCCTCGGCGGCTTTTAACGGATCGGCAAAACCGGTCAGCGCCTGCGCTTCCAGCTCGTTCATCGCCAGTACGTTAACGTAATCATGGATGGTGCGCAGAATTTGCTCGCGGTTTTCCTCTACCAGATGGCGGGTGCCCAGGCTCATTACCACCGGCACCTGGTGCACTTTGGCATCGCTAAGCGCTTTTAGCATGGCCTGCTGAATAGGCTGGCCAACGGCCCTAAGCGGGTAAGCGCTAACAACAAAAGCCGCTGCACCGGCAATGATGTCGGTGGGAATGTACTCCGGGCTTAGCTGGTCCATATCACTGGGGTCAATTACAAAGGTGCGCTCGCCATCAGGGGTAATCATGGTAATACCCCGGCCAATGTCGCCGGCAACGCCCTGCAGGTGGTTCATATCCACTTTAGAGCTGGTATGACACACATAGTGATAGGCTGGTGAGCCCAGCGCAATATTGGCCGACATTACGCCCAACAGCACCGATTTGTCGTCGGCCAGCACCGAATAATTGTGAATAGTATTGCCGATGGTACCGCCGGCAAAATGGTCTGATATGGCGTTATGCGCCACCAGCTCCTGATAAATCTGGTTGGCCTTACCGTGCTCGACCAGATTCGACAAGCCTTTGCCAATGCCATATTTTTGCAGAAATTCGTCACTGACACTGGCGACCACATCGACAATAGTCTGATCCAGGCCAACGATATAGGTATCCAGCTTGGGCCGCACCTCGAAGCTGGGCAGCTGAGGCTTGGGCTGGGAGACCGGAAAGTAGTGTTTAATTTTGCGCAGGCCGGGAAATTTCATCTGTGATACCGCTGTTATGCCGCTGTTAGGCTAAGAGAAGCAAAGCGCGTATTGTAACAAAAAACCCGACGCTGCCGCAGCGCTTATTCAGCGCTGTGGCGTAAAAATACCAGCTCGTTAGCCGATGATTGCTCGCTGCTGTACTGATAACCCGCCAGATCAAACTGTTGTAACTGCTCGCTGCGGCTCAGCCGCTGCTGAATAATATAGCGCGCCATCAGGCCGCGGGCTTTTTTGGCAAAAAAGCTGATAATTTTGTACTGGCCGTGTTTAAAGTCTTTAAACACCGGCGTAATAACCCGGCCTGTTAACTGCTTTGGCTGCACCGCTTTAAAGTATTCCTGTGAGGCCAGGTTGACCACTACGTCGGTATTCAGTGCGGCCAGTTGCTGGTTCAGCACTGGCGTAATGATATCCTGCCAGAAGGCGTATAAATCTTTGCCTTTACCGTTGGCCAGCTTAGTGCCCATTTCCAGCCGGTACGGCTGCATTAAATCCAGCGGGCGCAACACACCATACAAACCGCTTAAAATACGCAGATGCTGCTGGGCAAAGGTAATATCGTCATCGGTTAAACTTGCGGCATCCAGCCCCTGATACACATCGCCGTTAAAAGCAAACAGCGCGGCTTTGGCATTTTGCTCGCTAAAAGACGGCTGCCACTGGGCAAAACGGGCCGCATTTAACCCGGCCAGTTTATCGCTGATATGCATCAGGCTGCTTAAATCGGCTGGCGTCAGGTTTTTGCAAATTGCTGCCAGCTGCTTGCTGTGCTCCAGCAACGCCGGCTGAGTAACGGCTAAATTTTTTGCCAGTGGCTGATAGTCGAGATCTTTCGCCGGTGAGACAAGCAACAACATAGTCTTTCCTGTAACAACTTAGGGTTAATCAAGGTACAGCTGTGGTAACTGCGGTAATAACTGCGCCAGCCGCTGCTGGTTGGCGGCCGTTTTTGTACTGAACTCCAGTGCCGTAAGCGCAGCCTGCGCCAGCGGCAACCACGCCTTGTCGGCCGGCAGCTGGCTCAGTGCCTGTAGCATATTCAGTACCAGTGAAGCATTGCACGGCATAACCAAAAAGGCTTGTCTGAGCTCCAGCAGCGCGGCCTTGGCCTGGCCGTTTTGTGCCAGCGCCATACCTTGCTGGTTCCAGCGGGCAATTTGCTCACGCAGCGCCAGCTCCTGCTGCAGCGCATGCTGCGTAGTTAAACGCACACAACAGCCGTGCAGATCAGCCATCGTGCCCTGGTACTGCTTAAGCCGGCTTAAACAGCTGTCGGCTTGTTTCACCTCACCCAGTGCAAAAGCCAGGCGGGCGTAATCTAACAACAGCGCCGGTTTAGCAGCGTCAGCTGGCATCAACAGCTGGCTAAACTGCTGTTTAGCATCAGCAATATGGCCTTTTAACAGCTGAATTCTGGCTTTGAGCAGGCTGTGCTCAGTGTCACTGTCGTCAGATTGTAATTTCTGCGGCATTGAGGCTAACGCATCGGCAGCCTTTTTTAGCAGCGGCGCCATGGTCGCCATACTGGCTTGCTGAGCTTGTTGCAGCAATACACGGCACAACTCGAAATAATAATCGGCCTGATCAAAGCCGGAGAAACGGTACTGCTGGATCAGCTTCTGTAAATATTTTACTGCGCCATCGGTTTGCTGTTGTAACAGCAGCAAGGCCACTTTAGCCCGGTGCGCCGCGAAGTGGTTAGTCTGCAAACGTAACAGTTCTGTCAGTTGCTGATTAGCCAGCTCATATTGCTGCTGGCGCAGATACAAACAGGCCAGCCATTCCAGCGCTTCTGGCCGGGTATCGTCCTGCTCGGCCAATGGCAGTAACTGCGCCCCAGCGCCAGCGAAATCTTCGAGCTGCAATAACGCCACAGCGCGCCCCAGTAGCGCCCAACTGAATTCACGCTGCTGGATAACCTGCTGGTATAGCTTTAACGCCGCGTCATAACTGCCCTGCTGCAGCAACACTTCGGCCATGATCCTAAGCGCCGGTAACGAGGCTGAGTTCACCGCATTAATCAGCTGATCCAGCTCCAGCTGCGCATTGGTATAATCTTTGTCACGTAGCGCCTGATAGGCCTTACGCAGTTTACTGCGGGTGCTCCAGGCTTTAGCCAGCCGCTTTTCCAGCTCAACGTAAGAAAACGGCTTTAAAATAAAGGCATCCGGCGCGCCTTGTAAAACGCCCAGCACCGGCAGGCGGCGTGGCTCGGCACTCATTAAGATAAAGCAGCAGCCAAGCCGCAGTAGGGCTTGTTGCGATAACTCAGTGAAGAACTGCAGCGCATCTTTACCCGGGCCTAAATCAAAATCTGCCAGAATAACGTCAAAATTATCCTGTTTTGCCAGTGGCATGGCCTGCACCGCATCAGTAACAGTGGTAATATCTTCGAAACCAATTTGCTGTAGCATGCCCTTAATAGAGGCTCGCACCGGCTCGCAGTCTTCGATTAACAGCAGTTTTTTACTTTTATAGAAGCTGGCTGGGTAGATCATCGTGATCCTGTGCTAGGTTACGCCTAAATTTAAGTTATTCTGAAATATAAACCGGGCTGCCCTGTCCGGTAAATTTGGCAATATAGTAACTTACTTTGTGCCTTGCAATGCAATTTAAGCCTGCTTAATGTGGCGAAAGCTGATTTTGTTGTAATATTCCTACATTAATTGCTTATTTAACCCTGCATCACTAGAATGTGAGCAAAAATATGGTAATAAAACAATATGAGCGACTTACTTAGCCAATTAAAAGCCGTCACCACTGTGGTAGTAGACAGCGGTGATTTAACCGCCATCGAGCAGTTTCGCCCGGTAGATGCGACCACCAACCCCAGCTTGCTGCTAAATGCCAGCCAGTTGGATTTTGCCAAGCCGATGTTACAGGGTGCAGTCAGTTATGCTAAACAGCATGCCGCTGACAGTGCCACCCAGCTGGCATTAGCCTCAGATAAATTTGCCGTCGATGTCGGTACCGCCATCAGCAAGCTGGTACCTGGCCGCGTGTCGACCGAAGTCGATGCCCGCTTATCTTTTGACACTGATGCCACCGTTGCCAAAGCCAGGCAGTTAGTGGCGTTATATCAGGAAAACGGTGTAGCGACCGATCGCATTCTGATCAAAATAGCCTCCACCTGGGAAGGTATTCAAGCGGCCAGGCTGCTCGAGCAGCAAGGCATTCAGTGTAATCTGACGTTGCTGTTTCATATGGCGCAGGCCCGCGCCTGTGCTGAGGCTGGCGTGTATTTAATTTCGCCCTTTGTTGGCCGCATTCTCGACTGGTATAAAGCCAGCACCGGCCAGGATTACAGCAGCGAAACCGATCCTGGTGTGTTATCGGTGCGCGAGATTTACCGTTTTTACAAACAGCATGGCTTTAATACCGTGGTAATGGGCGCCAGCTTTCGCAATACCGGTGAAGTGCTGGCATTGGCCGGTTGTGACCGTTTAACCATCAGCCCGGCACTGCTGTCTGAGCTGAGCCAAATGCAGGGCGAGCTCACTGTGCACCTGCGTGACGATGGCATTAAAACGCCGGCACCTGCACAGCTTAGCGAAGCAGCCTTTCGCTGGGCACTGAATGAAGATGCCATGGCAACAGAAAAGCTTGCTGAAGGGATCCGTAAGTTTGCCATTGACCAGCGTAAGCTGGAGCAACTGATCAAGCAGGCGTTATAAACCTTAACCGTTACAGGAGTAGACTATGTCCGGTGTTACCCTTGGGGGGCTGGCAGCGCTTGCCCGCCAGCAACAGTTGTCATTACGGCAGGCCTTTGCCACTGATCCGGCCCGCGCCAGCCGCTATCGCAGCAGCGCCTGCGGCATTACACTGGACTACTCGAAAAACCTGATTGACGAATCAAGCTGGCAGGCGCTGCAGCAACTGGCCGCAGCAAGCCCGTTAAAGCAGCAGCTTAACGCGATGCTGGCCGGCGACAAAATTAACCACACCGAACAGCGCGCCGTCTGGCATATGATGCTACGTAAAAGCCAGGTTGCCGGCCTGAGCTTAGACGGTGAAGCTGTCGGCGAGGCTATTCTGGATTGCCGCAACAAAATGACAGCGCTGGTCAATCAGCTGCATCAGGGGCAGTACACAGGCTACAGCGGTGAGCGCATTACCGATGTTATTTGGGTGGGTATTGGCGGCTCCTTACTGGGCCCGCAAATGGCGGTAGAGGCATTAACGCCCTATCACATCAGCCCGGTGCGGCTGCACTTTGCCGGCAATATCGACGGCGCTGTGGTCAGCGACGTGATGAAACCACTGCGGCCACAAAGCACACTGGTGTTTGTGGCGTCAAAATCCTTTGGCACCGAAGAAACCAAACAAAACGCGCTGGCACTGCGCCAGTGGTTTACTGATAACGGTGCTGACAGCAGCGCCATTGCCCGGCATTTTTGGGCGACCTCATCCAATATTAAGGCGGCAGCCGACTTTGGCATAGTGCCAGAGCATATTCTGCCGATGTGGGACTGGGTGGGCGGGCGTTACTCGCTGTGGTCGGCCATTGGCCTGCCGGTGGCGCTGATGATAGGTAACGCGCAGTTTGCGCAGTTGCTAAAAGGTGCTGAGGCGATGGATGAGCACTTTATCAGCGCGCCGCTTAGCGACAATATGCCATTAACACTGGCGCTGCTGGGCATTTGGTATATTAATGGTTTTGGTTGTCAGGCGCAGGCCTTACTGCCCTACAGCCACTATCTGCGCCTGCTGCCCTCTTATGTGCAACAGCTGGATATGGAATCTAACGGTAAGGCCGTTGACGCTGCGGGTGCGCCACTGCCCTATGCTACCGCACCGGTGATTTGGGGCGATGCCGGCACTAACGGCCAGCATGCTTATCATCAGTTGCTGCACCAAAGCGCCTTAACGGTACCGGCCGATTTTATTCTGCCGCTTAACGCGGCGCATACCCTAAGCGACCAGCATCAGCGTTTGGCGGCACATTGCTTTGCGCAAACCCAGGCACTGATGCAGGGTAAAACGCTGGCTGAAGCCAGCGCTGAATGTATGGCGGCCGGCATGAGCCAGCAAGACGCACAGGCACTGGCACCACACAAAGTATCGCCGGGTAATAAGCCCAGTAATACGTTGTTGCTGCCCGAGTTGTCACCCTATTATTTAGGCGCCTTAATTGCACTGTACGAGCACAAGGTTTTTTGTCAGGGCGTGCTGTGGGGCATTAATTCGTTCGATCAATGGGGTGTCGAACTGGGCAAACAGCTGTCAGGCCCGATTTATCAGGCGCTGGCCGGCAAAGATGCCACGGCTTTGGACAGTTCAACCCAGGCGTTAATCGCCGCGTTTTTACAGCAAAAAAAGTCTTAAGCAGCGCCGACCTGTCATAGTGTTGTCACTTAGTTGTTTTATTTTCAGACAAAGTGTGGTAAACCCTTTGTTGAAAATAACAACAACAACACTCAGAGAGGCATTATTATGGAAAGCTTCGAAGACTTACTGAACATGTTGGAACGCCCGGCCGCCAAACCGCGGGCCGCTAAGCGTAAATGGCGCGAAATTGAGCAGTTAAAAGAGCGCCAGCGCCTGAAAAAGGAGCTGAGCGACATCGACTGGACGATAGAGCCGGAACTGGCCGATATCGAACTATAAAAAAACGCCCGCTGGCAACAGTGGGCGTTTTTTGTTTTGCTCAGCTTGCTTAAGCTAATTGCCAGTTAATCGGGGCCTTGCCCTGCTTAACCAGTAGCTCGTTTGCCTGCTTAAAATGGCCACAGCCGAGAAAACCGCGGTGGGCCGATAGCGGTGACGGATGCGGTGCTTCCAGCACAAAGTGGCGCTGACGGTCAATCAGCCGGCCTTTTTTCTGTGCATGTGAGCCCCACAGCAAAAACACTATGCCACTGCAGTGGCTGTTGATCTGGGCAATAACCTGATCGGTAAAACGCTCCCAGCCCAAATGGCGGTGCGAGTTGGCCTGGGTAGCCACCACCGTCAGCACGGTATTGAGCAGCAGCACGCCTTGTTTCGCCCAGTCTTCCAGACAGCCATGCTGTGGGATCTGAAAGTCCGGGTATTCCAGCGCCAGCTCTTTATACATGTTTTGTAACGAGGGCGGCACCCGCACGCCTTTGCGTACCGAAAATGCCAGCCCATGTGCCTGATTGGGCCCGTGATAAGGATCCTGCCCCAATAACACCACTTTGAGCTGATTAAGCTCGGTTAGCTTAAAAGCGTTAAACACCTCGGCCTCGGGCGGATAGATCACCTGACCGGCCAGCCTGGCTTGTTTGACCTGGTTAAGCGTCTCCACAAAATAGGCCTGGTTTTTCTCCGGCCCCAGTAGCTGCTGCCACGACATCAGGCTTGCTCCAGCGTTAATAACTGCTGCTTAAGCGCAGTGAAACTGGCCGGTAGTTCTTTACTCAGGCTCTGCTCGGCCGCGCAGCGGGCTAACGCCTCTGGCAGCGCTATGGGTGTACCTAAAATGTTTTCCACCTGCTCTTTAAACTTGGCCGGGTGTGCGGTACCAAGGAAAATACCGTACTCGCCGCTTTGCAGGCTGCGCTTTAACGCCTTGTAAGCCACGGCCGCATGCGGCTCACTTAAATAGCCCAGCTGATACAGCTGACGTACGCCCAGTACCGTATCATCTTCATCGACCATTACTGCTTCAATTGCATCACGCTTGATAACACCCTGCGCCAGCAGTGCCTCTACCCGCGGCCAGTTGTTCGGCGCGGCCACATCCATCGCATTGGATAAGGTGGCCACCGTTGCTTTAGGTTGCCAGTCACCACTGCGCCAATAGCGTGGCACCGTGTCGTTGCTGTTGGTCGCGGCCACCATCCGCTTGATTGGCAAGCCCATGGCTTTGGCAATTAAACCGGCGGTTAAATTACCAAAGTTGCCACTTGGCACTGCTATCACCACTTGCTGACGTTTGGCTGCCGGCACTTGCGCTACAGCTTCAAAGTAATAACACACCTGGGCAAATAACCGGCTGATATTAATGGAATTGGCCGAGTTAATGCCCAACTGCTGTACCAGAGGTTTATCGTCAAATACCTGCTTTACCAGCGCCTGGCACTGGTCAAAGTCACCGTCTACCGCCAGGGTAGTGATATTGTCCCCCAGGGTGGTAAACAGTTTCTCCTGCAACGGGCTGATTTTGCCTTTGGGAAACAGGATCACCACCTGCACGCCACGCTGGCGGTAAAACGCGTGAGCGACCGCCGCACCGGTATCACCCGAGGTTGCGGTAACAATGGTAGTTTTCTTCTCGCCCTGCGCTTTGGCCAGTGCCTGCGCCATAAAGCGGCCGCCAAAGTCTTTAAACGCCAGGGTCGGGCCGTGAAACAGCTCAAGGCAGCTGATGTCGTCAGCCACACTGGCCAGCGGCGCAGCAAAGGTAAAGGCCTGACTGACCATCGCATCAATGTCGGCAGCGCTTAGCTCATCGCCAATCAGTGCCTGTAAAATGGCGCTGCTACGGGCGACAAACGGCATGGCTAACAAGGCGTCAATATCCAGCTTAGGCCACTGGGTGGGGAAAAATAAGCCCTGCTCAACGCCCAGGCCCTGACGGACAGCCTGTAAAAAACTCACCTGCTCTTGCGGTACTTTTATATTAGTTAACAACATGGGTAATCTTCCTACAGCGCCCGGGCGCCGGCTAATGACAAGCGACAAATTTGCGTGGTCGCGTCCTGATTTTTTTCATAATGCCGTGATAAATATGTCGCAGCAAGCTGGGCCTGCGCATCATTGGCGCACAGGGCAAACAAAGTTGGCCCGGCGCCGGAGATGCCCAGATGTAATACGCCCATTTCAACAAGTGCCAGGCGCAGTGTTGGCAGCTCTGAAATAAGCGGTGTGCGCGCCGGCTCGGCCACCAGATCCTGCAGCGCAGCAACGGCATCGGCCTCGTCAGCAGCATAGAGTGCACTGACAAAACGGCTTAGCATGCCGGCAAAGTTAATGCTGTGCGCCAGGCTAAGCTCTTTTGGCAGCACTGCCCGCGCCGCCTTGGTTGACAGCACAGTGCCGGGATAGCTTAGCACCACCCGCCAATGTTCAAACCACGGCAGGCTGCGGCAGATGCGCTCACTTTGCGGCAGCATCAGCTGCAAGCCGCCTAAAAATGACGGTGCCACATTGTCATAATGCACGCTGCCGCTGACGCCGCCTTCAGCCTCTGCCATTAGCGTTAACAGTTCGGTATCCGACAGCGGTTTGCCAAAGTAATCATTAAAAGCATAACAGGCCACCACGATAGAGCAGGCACTGGAGCCCAGCCCGCTGCCCACCGGCAGGTTTTTGTGTAGCCTAAGCGCCAGCTTGGGTAACACCCGGCCCAGCTTTTGCTCAAAGGCCGCAAAACACTGTAACACCAGATTAGTACTGTTATCGGCCGGCAGCTGATGACGGTAACGGCCGACTATATCCAGCTCAAGTGTGCGGCTTGGCGCAACTATATCCAGCACGTCACCAAACAATTCGCCGTTTAATGGCTCAAAGGCCGCGCCCAGTAAGTCAAAGCCGACCGAGAAGTTGCCGGTAGAGGCCGGGGCATAGTAGCGTTTTTGATAACTTAACGTTTTGTTAGCTAATTCTGCCTGCATCGTTATTACACCTGTTGCTGCCAGCCAAGGGTACGCATAATGTCGCTAAACACCCCGGCGGAGGTCACCGCCGCACCGGCACCATAACCGCGCAGCACAAAAGGAATAGGCTGATAATACCGGGTATGAATAGCCAGCGCGTTTTCACCGTCTTTCACTTTGGCCAGCGGGTGCTCAGCGGCCAGCGCCTTAATGGCTACCTTACATTTACCACCGCTGATTTCACCAATATACCTAAGCACCTTACCTTCGGCTTTGGCCTGGCTGATCCGCTGACTAAAGGCCTGGTCCAACTCGGGCAATTCAGCCATAAATGCCTCAGTGCTGGCACCTTTGGCAAAGCCTGACGGCAGCACTGACTCTACCTCTACGTCATCAAGCTCCAGCGTCATACCGGCTTCGCGCGCCAGAATAAGCAGCTTACGCGCGACGTCCATACCGGATAAATCATCGCGTGGGTCCGGTTCGGTAAAGCCCAGAGTTTTGGCTTTTTGCGTCACTTCTGACAAGGCCACACCCTGCTCCAGCTCACCAAAGATATACGATAAAGAGCCGGATAGAATGCCTTCAAACGCCAGCAATTCATCGCCGGCATTAAGCAGCCCCTGCAGGGTGTCTATTACCGGCAAGCCGGCCCCTACGGTGGTTTCATACAAAAAGCGGCGCCGGTTTTGCTGCGCCAGTGCGCGCAGTTGCTGATAATAGCTGTAACTGGCGGTATTGGCTTTTTTGTTCGGTGTCACCACATGAAAGCCGGCCGCCAGAAAGGCGGTATAGTGTGCGGCCACCTGCTCTGAGCTGGTGCAATCGACCAGTACCGGATTAGTCAGATGGTGCTGCTGCACAAACTGGCTCAGCTGCCCGACAGAGAAACTACCCTGCGCCTGTTGCAACTGCGCTGGCCAGTCGGTTAATGCAATGCCTTCACCATTGAGTAAACAGGTTTTGCTGTTAGCGATACCGTACACCGTTAATTTAACATGGCGCTGCTGTAAAAAGCGCTGCTGGCGCTGAATTTGTGCCAATAGCTCACTACCCACCACACCGCAGCCGACCAGGAACACATCAATACTGGGCACATGGCTGAAGAAGTTTTCATGACACACTTTTACCGCGTTTTTACAGGCACTCTGCTCTACCACCGCTGAGATAGAACGCTCGCTGCTGTCTTGCGCTATCGCCACCACGTTCACCCTGGCCTGCGCCAGCGAGGCAAAGAACTTGGCTGCCACACCGCGGTGTTGACGCATACCATCGCCAACCAGACTGACAATGGCCATATCCGACAAAATGGTCAGCTCGCGCAGCAAACCGGTTTGCAGCTCCAGTTCAAACTCTTGCTGCAAGGCTTTTTTCGCGGCAGCTAAATGCAGCTGGGGTACACAAAAACTGATGCTAAACTCCGACGAGGACTGGGTAATCAGGCTGACCGAAATCTGCGCGCGTGCCATAGAGGCAAACACCCGGCTGGCCATGCCAACCACACCTTTTAAACCCGGGCCCGACACCGTAATCAGCGCCAGATGCTCCAGGCTGGAGATACCTTTTACCAGCGCATCACCACCGCCGCTGTTATCAATGCAGGTACCCGGCGCTGTGGGGTTAAGGGTATTTTTGATGTAACAGGGAATGTTGTACCGCGCCAGCGGGCCTATGGTTTTTGGGTGCAACACTTTAGCGCCAAAGTAGGACAGCTCCATCGCTTCATCATACGACAAACGGTCAATCAGTTTGGCATTTTTTACCTGGCGTGGATCGGCGCTGTACACACCGTCCACGTCAGTCCAGATCTCACAAGCCGCCGCGCGGATAGCCGCTGCGACAATAGCGGCTGAGTAATCTGAACCGTTACGGCCGAGCAAACAGGTTTCGCCGGCGGCATTGCTCGAAACAAAGCCGGCAATGACATAGACCTTAGCCGGCATGGCGGCAATAGCCTGTGGTAGCGTTTGCTCACAGCCGGCAATATCGGCACTGGCGTTTAAATAATCACCCGTGCTTTTTACCAGTGTCACGGCGTCCAGTGCCAGCGCCGGCAGCTGTTTGGCATTGAGCAAAGCCGTCATCAGTGCCACGCTAAACTGTTCGCCTAAACCGAGAATTTGCGCTTTGATATGATCAGGACAGTGGCGCAGCAGCGCAATACCGGTCAGCTGGTTTTGCAGTTGCGCCAATTGCTGTGACATCACCTGTTGCAGCGCTGATAACTCAGCACCGGGAAATTGTGCCGCCGCCTCTTCAGCCAGTGTCTGGTAGCGCGTCGATAACTGACTGAGCAGTGCACTGAAGTCTGAGCCCAGATAGGCCAAATCGGTCAGCTCAACCAAGGTATTGGTTACCCCCTGCGGCGCCGATAACACCAGACAAATCGTATCGTCGGCGGCTTGCTGCTGCACGATAGTGGCAACGCTGACAAAACGCTCGACCGAAGCCAGCGACGAGCCGCCAAATTTTAGCACCCTCATGTATTACTCCTTGCGCATAAAGTATCTGTAAAGTTCCGTTACCGTGACGCTTGCTTGTTGTTATGCCGGCTTTGCAATACTAAGCCAAAAAAAAGACCCGTGACGGTTGAGGTCACGGGTCTTTTTACAGACAACACACCGCCGACCTCCTACCCCGCAGGGTTGGTGGTAATAATAATGGTGGTGAGGACTGTCGTTGTTATGTTCATCGCCAACACTATGCACAGACTTATAGACGTCTGTCAATGGCTAATTTTTCTGCGCGATCACTTTACCTTTTTAAGGTAAACACTCTGGCTGTCGCGCCAGGCAACAGCCTGATTGCGCCCTTGCCGTTTTGCACTGTACAAGGCTTCATCGGCTTGCTGGATCAGCTGATCGCTGCTAAGCCCACTGGTGAAACCGGTTACGCCCAGACTAATGGTGGCCAATAGCTGCTGCTGCTCAAAGGCAACACGGTGCGCGGCTACCGCGCTGCACAGCCGCTGTGCTACCTGCATGGCGCCGGTTAAATCGGTTTCGGGCAGAATAATGCCAAACTCTTCACCACCATAACGGCCCAGCAAGTCGGTATCACGCAGTAAGGCCGCCACTAAGCGGGCCACTTCAATTAACACCGCATCACCGCCCAAATGGCCATAGTGATCGTTTAACTGCTTAAACTTATCTAAATCAAACAACAGCAGCGACAGCGGGTGCTGGTAGCGCTCAGCACGCTGGATCTCATAGCCTAACTGCTGCTGCCAGTAGCTGCGGTTAAACACGCCGGTCAGGCCATCGGTACGGTTTGCCAGTTGTAATCGCGCCACACTGTGCTGTAACTGCTGCTGGTAGACATAGGCGTCGGTGGCATCTTCTACCAGAATACAGATATAGCGCTCGCCAGTATCAGCGGCGGTAAGGGGCAGCATACTGCAATTTTGCGCCATATAAGCACTGTCGCTGCTAAGCGGACGCAAATGCGGCAGTTTAAAAATGTATTGCCGCTGCTCCCAGCTGCTAAACGCCGGTACCTGTAAACTTAACACGCCGTGCAGTTTGCGTTGCAGCCAGGCTTGTGGCAAGTCGCTGAACACCTCGAACAGGCTTTTACCCTTCACATCCTCTGGCTGAAGGTCAGCTCGCCGGGCGATAAACTGATTGATAAACACCAGTTTTAACTCGGCGTCCAGTAGCACTACCCCGGAGTTTAGTTGTGACAGTAACGGCTGTAATAACCCGGCTAATGGCATTAAAAGTCCGCCAGGATCTGATCCAGCATCTGACGCAGGCGCAATACAGCTTCGCCGGGGATCAGTAAAATCATGTCACAGTGAAAACTGTAGTCCGTCAGTTGATAGCGGATATCGACCTGCAGCGCCAGCTGCCATTGCTGGGCCGTCGCAGCCAGCTTATCGGCGAAATGCTCGTCACGGCTGGACAAAATGCGTGGTGCGGCGTAAGAAAAGCTGTTATCCAGCTGCTCGGCCAAACCGTTTAAGAAGGTGGTAGTGAGCACCGAACTGATGTCGGTCAGCATTTCATCTTCTGAGCTGTCATCGTCGCTATAACCCAGCAGTTTAGCCAGCACACCCACATTGGCCAACTGATACAACATAATGGTTTCGCCACGCAGGCCCTGATCACCAAAAAAGCCCAGGCTTATCAGGCTGACACTTTGTTGCTGATAGCGTTTAGCGAAGTGTTCAGGCAGTTGTTGGGTGTCGACCAGTTTTATCGCCGGCACCTGTAAGTGCACCATGGTTTCCAGATAACGCGCCAGCTTGTCACTGGCCTGTCCCATGGCAACATTGACCAGCTCCTGCAGGCAATCGCGCTGTTCTTCCGTGAAGTGCAGTGTTGTCATATCAAACCATACTTGTGCAGCACCGCAGCCAGTTTGTCGGCATTGGCCGGTTTTTGAATAAAGGCCAGCGCTCCCAGTTCCATCACCCGTTTTTGCATTTCCGGCTGGATATCGGCTGATACCACGATCACCAGACAATCGAGTTGTTGCGCTTTGATGGCTTCCAGCACGCCGACACCGTCAAGCTCGGGCATGGTCAGATCTAAAAATACCAGACCAATTTCCTGCGATTGCAGCACGGCCAGTGCTTCTAAACCATTTGTTGCGGTGACGATACTGGCATCAAAATCTGCCGGCAACGCCTTCTTTAATTGGTTGCGTGCCAACAAAGAGTCGTCACATATTAAAACCGTTAACGCCATGTACTATAGCCTGTATTGTTGTTGTCGTTGGGGCCAAAGTTGGCTAAAAAATATATACAGACCGCCACTATAAAGCAATATCTGCGCTATAAATAGCTCAGAATCCCCAGTGCTATTTGCAAACTGCCGGTTATTGGTTATGGTAGTGCAATAACACTCATAATATCGTTGCCACACAAGGTTATTCCATGCAGCAGAAAAGCTTGTCCCGTAAGCTGTTAACCAAGGTTTTGTCGGTTTATTTTATTCTGACTTTTATCGTCACCTTAGGCCAGATTGTTGCAGAATACTTTAATACCAAAAACCACATTAACGGCGAACTGGAAACACTGCAGCAAACCTTTTCCGGCAGCTTAACCCGCGCAATTTGGGAGCTTAATACACAACAGGCAATGATTATTGCCGATGGCCTGCTGGCGATACCGGCGATTGAAGGCATTATAGTGCGCGATGACAGTGGTGCTGTGATTACCCAGCTTGGCTTGTATATCAATATTCAGGAGCGTTTTAGCACCCAGCTGGTGCGTGAAGGCGTGCGCTTAACCGAGCAACAATCGGGTATTTTTGGTTATACCTTCCCGCTTATTTTCGAGTTCTCCGGCCGGGCCACCCAGGTAGGTGATGTTACCCTGTTCTCCAGCCGGGCGGTGGTGATTGATCGGATTAAAATCGGCATCTACTTTTTAATTGGTAATGCCATGCTAAAAACCACCTTTTTAATCATCCTGTTTTTACTGGCGTTTCGTAAACAACTGACCGTACCGCTGACGGAGCTGACCCAGCAGATTGAAGATCTAGAGCTGGATCAACTTGAAGGTGCCAAAGTGGAAATACAGCATGGTGACAGTTCAGAACTCAGCGTAATGGCCGATGCCTTTAACCGGCTGATTGGCCGGGTGCAGGACTATAAAACCCAGCTGGAAACCACACAAAAACAACTGATGTTGTCGAATGAGAAACTGGACCAGCAAAACCTGATGCTGGAGCAGGAAGTGGCGCGCAAAACCTCCGGCCTTAGTCAGGCGATGATGGACTTGCAACAACAAAAACAAGAGCTGGAAGTAAAGCAGCAAAGTTTGCGCGAAGAAATAGAGCGTCGCCGCCATACCGAGGATGCCCTTCGCACCAAACAAACCGAACTGGAAAAAATTGTTGATGATTTAAAACAGGCGCAGGACCGGCTGGTGCAATCAGAAAAAATGGCGGCCTTAGGTGGCCTGGTGGCCGGTATTACCCATGAAGTTAATACGCCTGTGGGCATAGGCGTTACGGCAACCAGTTTCCTGGCGGAAAAACTGCAAACGCTGGAGCAAGCCTATAAAGATAAAACGCTGACACCTAAAACGCTGGAACATTTTATTGAAGAAGCGACACAGGGTACTGAGCTGTTGCAATCTAACCTGATGCGGGCGTCTGAGTTAATCGCCAGCTTTAAGCAAATCGCCGTCGATCAGACCAGTGAGGCTGTGCGCACCATCAATCTGGCCGAATACCTGCACGAGGTGATCCGCTCATTACAACCCAACTTTAAAAAGACGCACCATCAGGTAGAGGTGAATTGCCCGGATAATATTATGCTCAGCTGCCCGGCGGGTGCCATCTCGCAGATCTTCACCAACCTGTTGATGAATTCACTGATCCACGGCTTTGAGGAGATGGACAATGGCCTGATCCGCATTACCGTGCTGGATGAAGATGAAAACGTCGATATTAAATACAGCGACAACGGTAAAGGCCTGACGCAGGAGCAACTGGAAAAACTGTTTCATCCGTTTTTTACCACCAAGCGTGATCAGGGCGGCAGCGGCCTGGGCACCCATATTACCTACAACCTGGTACGGCAAACACTGGGCGGCAGCATCAGTGTCAGCAGTGAGCCAGGTAAAGGCCTGCACTACCATATTTGCTTTCCAAAAAAGCTAAAACCTACGGCCTAATCCACGTTATACTCCGCAGCCGGATGTTTGAAGTAGAGTAGATTATGTGGTTTAAAAATGTTCGTGTTTATAAACTCAGCGCCCCGCTGAGCACCGACACTGCGGTATGGGAGCAGGCGCTGGCCGAGTTTAAGTTCAGCCCGTTAAGCGCACAGGAAGCGGTAAGAACCGGCTTTAGTTTCCCGTTACATGCCAGTGTGAAGCAGTATTGTCATGCTTGTCAGCATCTGCTGTTTTTTGCGGTAAAACGGCAGGAGAAGATCCTGCCCGCCGCTGTCATCAATGAAGAGATGCAGCCAAAACTGGAAGCGATGGAGCAGGAAAAAGGCCGGCCGTTAAGCCGCAAAGAGAAGCAAAGCCTGAAAGAAGAATTACAGCTGAGTTTATTGCCACGCGCCTTTAGCCGCTCAACCCTAACCCAGGGCTATTATGATCCCGACAATCAGTGGCTGGTGATTAACAGCGGCAGTGCCAGCAAAGCAGAAGATGTGTTGGCGCTGCTGCGTAAGGCGTTAGGCTCGTTACCCGCTCTGCCCTGGCTGGACAACACCAAACTGACCACGCATTTACAGTTATGGCTGCAAAATCAGGCGCTACCGCAGGGTTTTGACCTGGGCGCCGACGCCGAGCTAAAAGCACCGGATGAAGAAGGCGCTAAGGTAAAATTCAGCAACCATTTACTCAGTGCCGATGAAGTACAAAGCCATCTGCAGCATAAATTGGTTACCAGTATCGGCCTGGAACAGCCTGACCGCTTGTCACTGGCTGTCACCGACGAGGGGGCATTAAAGCGGCTGAAGTTTCATGAACTGCTGACCGGGCAAAACGACGAGCTGGGCTGGGATGATCTGGTGGCCAGGCTGGATGCCGACTTACTGCTGATGGCCAGCACCGTCAACCAGGCGCTGAGCGCAATTCAGCAGCAGGTCAACAGCGCCGCAGAATAACACTGCTTTAACGAAACACGCTTTGCACGTCCTGATAGACCCGCTGGATATCAGGATGTTGCATAAACTGTGGCTGCGGCACCAGCTTAACAGACACATAGTAGTCCAGCAGGCGTTGTTGCAGTGCTTTGTCGGCATAGCCGTCGCGGGCAATCACCGCCAGGCGGATAAAATCAGCATACCCCGGCCCGGGGTTATCTGGCTGACATTTTTGCCAGCTCTGGCTTACCTGATAAAACTCCTGCGCAAAGCCCCAAGCATACATAATACGCAGGCTAACGTCTTTGGCCAGACTGTTGGCTAGATGCAGCAGAAAACGCGGATCGCCCAGCAACTCAGTTTCACGCTCCGCTTCACTGATAATGGGCAAAGCGCCGATATTATGCACCAGCGCCATCAGATTCAGCACATCTTTACTCAGGCCACTGCGCGGCTCTAGCGTTTGATAAACGCTCAGGCAGGCCGTTGCCACACAGGCGGTTTGTACACTCAGTTGCCACAGTTGATCCAGTTGTTGCTGTACTTGCTTATGTTTAGAAACAAACACCTGCTCCAGCGCCATGGCGATGGCAATATTACGAATTTGACTCAGGCCAATACGGGTAACCGCCTGGCTTAGCGACGTCACTTTAATCGAACGGCCCATAAAGGCACTGTTGGCCACTTTGATCATACGCGCCGCTAACGCCGGATCCTGGGCTATCACATCAGCCATCTCAGCCAGGCTGATATCAGGCTCAGACGAGCGCTCACGCACCTTTAGCGCCACATCCGGCAAGGTGGGTAGCAGTAACTGATCATGCTGAATTTTATACTGTAAAAGCTGTAACAAACGTTGCTGTGCTGACATAAAGCTCCCTGGCCGGCGTTAGTTATTCGTCACCTTTGGCAACACTCTGCTGCATCTGCTGCAGTAAAGCGGCACAGGCTTCACTGAGTTGCTGCCGGGCGCTAACCTCGAGCTGACCGGCCAGCTCTGTTAATAGCGGGTAGCCCATGCTGCCGGCACTGCCTTTTAAACTGTGAGCGGCATAAGCCAGGCTATGCCAGTCTGCGTTGGCAAAAGCCTGCTGCAGTTCATCCAGCAGCACTGGCAATTGCGCAGTGAACTGTTGCTTTAGTGCCTGCATTTGCGGATCTTGCGCCAACTGTTGCGTGAGCTTATCCACACCGGTTGTTGTTGATTTGCCGTATTTGCTCAGTATAGCCACTAACTCAGCATGCATCACAGGTTTTGCCAGTAAGCCCTGACAGCCCGCCTGACGATAACGCTCTGAATCTTCTGACATCACGTTGGCCGTTACGGCGATAACCGGTGTTTCAATACCGGCGTGACGAATCAGCCTGGTCGCCTCTTCACCGCCCATTAACGGCATTTGCATGTCCATAAAGATCAGATCAAAATCCTCTGCCAGCGCGCGCTCAACCGCCTTATGACCGTTTTCTACCATCACACAGCTGGCGTTAACCTTTTCCAGCATCAGTTGCAGCAGTAACTGGTTATCCGGGTTGTCCTCTGCTACCAGGATATGTAACGGCTGCTGCTGTGCCGGCAATGCCGGTACTGGCGGCAGCACAGGCAGTTTGGCGACATCATCGACCAGTTCCGGTTGCTGATGCGAGCAATCAAACTGCAGTTCAAAGCAGCTGCCAATGCCTTTTACACTTTCTACCTGAATATCACCATCCATCTGTTGCATGAGCTTTTTCGAGATACAAAGCCCCAGACCGGTACCACCAAAATGGCGGGTTACTGTGGCATCTGCCTGTACAAAGGGTTGGAAGATGCGGCTTAATTCATCCGGTGTCATACCAATGCCGCTGTCTTTTACTTTGATGCTGAGCTGCTGTGTCAGCACATCAAAGCTGACACTAATAACAATTTTACCTTTTTGGGTAAACTTCACTGAGTTACTGGTCAGGTTTAACAGCACCTGACGAAAACGCAGTGCATCATTATAAAGCTGGCGTGGCAGTGGAAAATTAAGCTGTAGCAGACACTGTAAACCTTTGGCCTCGGCCTGGCTGCGGGTTATCAGAAACACATCTTCAATCACGCTGAGGACATCAAAAGCCTCGCGGTCCAGCTCCAGCTTTTCCGCCTCAATTTTTGACAAGTCCAGAATATCGTTAATCAACCCCAGTAAATGGTCGCCACTTTTTAACACCCGCTGCAGGTAGTTTTGCAGTTTATCGCGGTTTTGCTCGCTTAGTGCCTGTTCAGAGAAGCCAATAATGGCCGTCAGCGGTGTGCGGATCTCGTGGCTCATATTGGCTAAAAATACGCTTTTTAACCGGTTGGCCTGCTCGGCCGCCTCACGCGCCAGAATAAGCTCCTGGTTAGCTGCCGCTAAGTCGTCATTGGCGCGGGCTAAGTCCTGGGTGCGGCGCAGTACTTTGTCTTCCAGTTGCTGCTTGTAGGCACGCTCACGTTCGCGGTAAACCCTGAGCTGACGCACCATCACATTAAAGGCGGCAAACATGTCGCCCAGTTCGTCCTGTTTAGTCACCTCCAGCAAGGTGGACAAATCGCCGCGCCCTACCGCCGTTTTCGCCGCTGTCAGCTGTTTAATCGGGGCAAAAATATTGCGGATCAGCAGCCAATACACTAACAGTGGCAGCGTAGCGCACATCAGTAAAGTCAGCAGCAGGATCACTAACGACAAGGTACGCTGTTGTTGTAACAGCTCCTGCTCATCAATGCCGTATAACAGCTGATAGGCACCGGGCAAACTTTTGCCCAACAGTAAGCGGCTCTGGCCCAGCAAAATCACATCACTGAAGCTGTCAGCATCAATACTTTGCTGGATAGCACGAAAATTGGTCGGCGCAAAGGCACTGCCAATTAACGCCGGATTGTCAGCATAGGTAATGGCGGCCGCTTTGCTGATCAATAAGGTCACGCTGTTAGGGGTATGCCGGTAGCTAACCACCTCAGCCAGCGGCTTGGGGCTGACCACCACCACCAGATAGCCCCATAAACGGCGTGACTCGTTAACACTGCCGGCATAAAGCTTGTGGGCAAAGAACAGCTGCTGACTTTTACTGTCAGTGTCTTGCGCCAGAAAATAGCTGGCTTCATCGACCTGTGCTTGCAGTTGAGAAAAATATTCATTACGAAACCGGTTAGGAATGGCAGAATAATCGGTCCGGTGCGGTACCTGCAGCTGATAATCACCGTTAAGATTCAGCAGTTTAACCGACACGACATTTCTGTCAGCACTGGCAAACTGGCGCAACTGTTGTTGCAGCGCGGCCAACTGGGTGTTGTCGCCTTGCTGCACATATTGCGCTAACAGCGGGTTCTGCGCCAGCATGGCTAACCTGGCTTGTTGTAACTGCAAAAAGCTGCTTAGCTGTAATTGCTGTTGGCTGAGGGCTTTTTCTGCACCGTAATACGCCTGCTGCTGCCAATATTGCTTACTGAACTGGTAAGCAATATAGCCAAAGGCCATTACCGGTATAACCAGTAATGGCAGCATATAAGCAACAAGTGTTTCGCGTAGCCTCATCCGTGTCCTGCGCAGCAGCGGGCTTGCGCCCTGCCCTTATCATGCCGTACAGCATAACCAGCGCATTACACGCCGACAAGTGCTAGTTTACGTCAGCCCGGTAAAGCGTCTTAATCCAGCGCTCTTCGGTGATAAAATTCCAGTGCCAGCTTTTCCACTGCTCGCCCAGACCTTTTTCTACCGCCTGCTGCTCAGTCATTCCTGCGGCTTTATAGCCCTGTACTATGGCCAGGGTAGCTTGCATCATGTCCAGCGAGCGCTGCACGCCGGCTTTGTCGGTAAGCTGACCATGACCGGGGATAACACGGGTTTGCTGGTTTAACATACCCATCAGTTGCCGGGTGTTGTCAATATAGCCTTTTACCGAGCCACCGTTGTTGGTGTCGATAAACGGAAAACGGCCCTCAAACAACAAATCGCCAAAGTGCACCACATTGGCCTCTTCAAACCATACCACTATATCGCCGTCGGTATGACTTGGTGGCAGGTAATCCAGCCGGATGGTCTGACCGCCAAGCCTCAGTTTCAGCTGCTCTTTAAAGGTAATGGTCGGCAGGCCATTACGCGGAAACTGGCTATCCTGCGTCAGCCGGCTTAGCACATTGTGGTGGGCAATAATATCGACACCGGCTGCCAGTTGGCTGTTACCGCCAACATGGTCACCGTGCAGGTGCGTGTTGACCAGCGTGGTGACACCAGAGGTCGCGCCCAGCTCGCCAAGCTTAGCTTTAATTTTATCGGCCAGCTCAGCATACTGGCTATCGACCAGCAGCACTTTATCACCGGCAATTATGGTCGCCATGTTACCGCCGGCACCAGTCAGCATATACAGGTTTTCGGTCAGTTTGGTGTCTTGCACCTGCACTTCTTTAAAACGATCAGCTTGCAGTGGCGCCACGGCCAACAGCAACGCCAGCGTGGTAAACAGTTGTAGTTTCATTCAGCTTATCCCCAGATAAATTTGGCCAGAAACACCAAGGTCAGCACCCAAACACTGAGCGTGGTGCGATGTAGGTTACCGGTGACTAAACATAGCACAGCGTAACTGATAAACCCCATGCCTATACCATCAGAGATGGAAAAAGTCAGTGGCATCATCACCAACACAACGCAGACCGGCACCGCCTGGATCACTTCATCCCACTCTACATGCCGCAAACTGCCCAGCATCAGGGTAGCGACATACAACAGTGCGCCGGCGGTGGCGTAAGAGGGTACCATAGCCGCCAGCGGCGAGAACCACAATGCTGCCAGAAATAACAAGCCGGTCACCACCGCCATTAAGCCAGTACGGCCGCCGGCTGCTACGCCACTGGTACTCTCGACATAGCTGGTGGTGGTGGATGTGCCGAACATGGCGCCTGCGATAGTAGCGCTGCTGTCGGCAATTAAGGCTTTGTTTAAATCCGGTACTTTGCCATCCTGTTGCATTAAGCCGGCTTTATGGCTTACCGCTACCAACGTGCCCGAGGTATCAAACAGATCAAGAAACAACAAACTTAAGATCACCGGCAACATACTAAGCTGCAGGGCAGCGGCGAAATCAAGCTGCATAAAAGTGGGTGCCAGGGATGGCGGCGTGGCAATAATGCCGCTAAAGCGGGTGTCACCCAGATACCAGGCACCTAAGGTAACCAGCACTATACTGATTAGCACTGCGGCATGCCAGCCTCGATGTGCCAGCGCAAAAATAACAAAAAAGCCGCAAAGTGCCAGCACCACTTGCGGGTTATGTAAGTCACCCAGGGTTACCAGCGTGGCCGGGCTTGCGACAATAATGTTGGCGGTTTTAAGGGCAATCAGCGCCAGAAACATACCAATACCAGCAGCGATTCCCATTTTCAGTGGCAGCGGAATGCTGTTAATGATCCACTCGCGTATTTTAAAAATGCTCAGTAATAAAAACAAACAGCCGGAGAAAAACACACAGGCCAGTGCGGTTTGCCAGCTGTGGCCCTGCTCCAGCACGATAACATAGGTAAAAAACGCGTTTAGCCCCATACCCGGCGCCAGTGCCACCGGCAAGTTAGCCAACAGCCCCATCAACAAACAACCGAGCGCCGCCGCTAAGCAGGTAGCAACAAAGACGGCGCCCTGATCCATCCCGGTTTGTGCCAGCATAGCGGGGTTAACAAACAGCACGTAAGACATTGCCATAAAGGTTGTCAGGCCGGCCATCATCTCGCGTTTGACCGAACTGCCGCGGGCACTCATTAAAAACCATTTATCCAGCAACGCCGGCCTCCTGAAAAGTGAAAAGCTGGCAAGACGCCAGCTTTGGGTAAAAAAAGTAACCTGGTGAGGTTAGATAATTTTGTTCTGCTGCCAAAATTTTTCTTTCTCAAGGCGCTTTTGCCGTTTTTCGCAGGGCTTATCACAGTCACAGGCTTTTTCTATGCCAATCTCACCCAGACCACCACAGCTACCCGCGATCGTTTTACGCTGCACCAGATAACCAATTGCCATGGCAATCACGACCAGTAAAAACAAACCAAAGGTTAGTAAGAAAATACTCATAACAACTCCGTTATTCGGCCAGATAAGGCAACATGGCTGACGAGGTTAACTCGTTAAAGCCATCGGCAGTTTTTGTCACTATTAACACCGCCAGTTGATGCTGCTCAGCAAAAGCCAGTGCTTCCTGCGCTGCCATGACATTTAATGCGGTAGCGTAGCCATCCGCTGTCATACAGGACGGATGTAATACTGTTACAGACACAGTGCGGTTAGTAATCGGCTTGCCGGTACGTGGGTCGAGTAAATGCGAGTAACGCACGCCATCTTCTTCAAAATAGTTGCGATAGTCGCCCGACGTCGCCACGCTCATATCGCCTGGCAGCAGAATGCGCTGCACAGCACGCTCGGCGCTTACCGGTTTCTCTATGGCGATCTTCCACGGTTGCTTTTCGGCTTTTACGCCTTTTAAGCGCATTTCACCGCCAATTTCCACCAGATAGTCAGTAATGCCTTGCTGCTCCAGCACAGCGGCAACCTGGTCGACGCCATAACCTTTAGCGATCGGCGATAAATCGACCGCCAATTGGGCAATGTCTTTGCTTAAACCGGCCTCGGTCAGCTGTAACTTGTCATAGCCGACCCAGGCACGGGTTTGTGCAATTAGCGCCTCATCGGGTGCCCGCTCGATACGGCCCTTTGCACCAAAGCCCCACAGTTCAACCAAAGGGCCGACCGTAACATCCAGCACCCCGCCGGTTTGCTCGGCAATTCGCAGCGCTTCGGTAATAACAGTGCGGGTTTGCGCTGAAATGGTGAACGCGCTGCTGTCCATATGACGGTTAAAGCGCATTAGTTCAGACTCTGGCCGGTAGGTCGACATTAAGTCGTTAACCAGCTCCAGCTCGGTATCAATGTGCTGCTTAAGCACCGTTAAATCCGGTGTAGTGTCGCTATAAAACTTCACCACGTAGTAGGTTCCCATGGTGTTACCGTCCAGCTGATATTGCTGGTTAGCCGGTTTCGCCGGGGTACAGGAAACTAAAACGGCCAGCGCAATAGTGGCCAGCCAGATTTTCAGGAAAGAAACAACGTGCATAGCGGTTCCTGATAGCAGCAGGGGCGCCTGTTAGGAGCCCCTGCGGTTTTTACTTTGTTAGCCGCCGAAGTCGTCTAACAGGATGTTGTCATCTTCTACGCCTAAGTCTTTGAGCATATTGATAACGGCTTTGTTCATCATCGGTGGACCGCACATATAAAACTCGCAGTCTTCCGGTGCTTTGTGGTTTTTCAGGTAGTTTTCATAAATGACGTTATGAATAAAACCGGTGTAACCTGTCCAGTTGTCCTCGGGCTGAGGGTCTGACAGCGCGACATGCCACTCAAAGTTGTCGTTCTCGGCCGCCAGCATGTCGAAATCTTCTACGTAGAACATTTCGCGCTTAGAGCGGGCACCATACCAGAAGGTAATTTTACGCTTTGACTTTAACCGGCGTAGCTGGTCGAAAATGTGCGAGCGCATGGGCGCCATACCGGCACCACCACCGATAAATACCATTTCCGCATCAGTGTCTTTAGCGAAGAATTCACCGAACGGGCCAGAAATCGTTACCTTGTCACCGGCTTTTAAGCTCCAGATAAAGGACGACATTTTACCGCAAGGCAGGCTCAGGTTATTTGGTGGCGGCGTAGCAATACGCACGTTCAGCATAATAATGCCTTCTTCTTCCGGATAGTTAGCCATTGAGTAAGCGCGGATGGTCTCCTCGTCTACTTTTGACTCCAGACTAAAGAAGTTAAAGCGCTCCCAGTCACCGCGGAACTGCGCAGGAATATCAAAATCCTTGTACTTCACATGGTGCGCCGGTGCTTCAATCTGAATGTAACCACCAGCACGGAACGGTACTGATTCGCCATCTGGAATTTGCAGCTTCAGCTCTTTAATGAAGGTTGCTTTGTTATCGTTAGAGATAACTGTACATTCCCACTTTTTGATGCCGAAGATTTCCTCTTCAACTTCAATTTCCATATCAGATTTTACGTTTACCTGACAGGATAAGCGGCACCCTTCACGCGCCTCGCCTTTGGTAATGTGGCCCAACTCAGTTGGCAGAATTTCGCCACCGCCCGAGTGCACATGCACACGGCACTGGCCACAAGAACCACCACCACCACAGGCTGACGATAAGAAGATACCGTTGTCAGCTAAGGCACCCAGCAGCTTGCCGCCGGCTTTGGTTTTAATAGCTTTGCTCGGATCGCCATTGATGCTGATCGTAATGTCGCCTGATGCTACCAGCTTAGATTTGGCCACCAAAATAATGATAACCAGGGCCAGCACCACCAGGGTGAACATGGCAACGCCAAGAATAATATCTAGATTTTCCATCTTGTGTTCCCTTCCCCCTTACAGTGATACACCAGAGAATGACATAAAGCCAAAGCCCATCAAACCCACTATTAAGAAGGTAATACCCAGACCACGTAAACCGTGCGGAATGTCTGCATATTTTAACTTCTCACGTACAGCCGCCAGCAAGGTAATTGCCAGTGCCCAGCCAATACCACTACCCAGGCCAAACACCACGCTCTCGCCAAAGTTGTAATCCCGCTCAACCATAAAGGCTACGGCACCGAAGATGGCGCAGTTCACCGTAATTAACGGCAGGAAGATACCTAAAGCGTTGTACAGTGCCGGGAAAAACTTGTCTAAGGTCATTTCCAGAATTTGTACCAGCGCAGCGATAACACCAATGTAGGTTAAAAAGCCAAGGAAACTTAAGTCGGCTTCCGGAAAACCGGCCCACGACAGTGCACCCGGCGCCAGTAAGTTTTGGTAAACCAGATTATTCACCGGTACCGAAATACCTAATACCACGATAACGGCAACGCCCAGACCAAAGGCGGTAGTGACTTTCTTTGACACAGCAAGGAAGGTACACATACCGAGGAAGAAAGACAGCGCCAGGTTTTCAATAAATACGGCGCGTACAAATAAACTAATGTAATGTTCCATTTATCGCTCCTTATGCCTTCTCTACTTGTTCAGTACGGAAGGTACGCAGTATCCAGATAAAGGCTGCGATAATAATAAAGGCACTTGGAGGCATCAGCAGTAAACCCATTGGCTGATACCAGCCCCCGTCTTTTACCAGTGGCAGTATTTCTACGCCAAACACCGTACCAGAACCACCCAGCTCACGGATAAAGGCTACTGTCATCAGCACTACGCTGTAACCCAAACCATTGCCTATACCATCGAGGAAGCTGATACCAGGCTTGCTCTTCATGGCAAAGGCTTCAGCGCGGCCCATAACGATACAGTTGGTAATAATCAGACCAACAAACACCGACAGCTCTTTGGCGACATCGTAAGCAAAGGCTTTTAACAGCTGGTCTACTACGATTACCAATGACGCAATAATGGTCATTTGTACGATGATCCGCACACTGGAGGGAATGTGATTACGGATTAACGAAATAAAGAAGTTGGAAAACGCTGTTACCAGGGTAAGTGCAATACACATTACCAGCGCTTTATCCATCTTAGTGGTTACCGCCAGCGCAGAACAGATACCCAGTACCTGTAATGCGATAGGGTTGTTGGCAAAAACCGGCCCAAACAGTACGGTTTTAATTTCTTTTGCATTAGCCATTGTTTAATGCTCCGTCACGCACTTTGGCCAGGAAAGGGGCAAACCCCTTAGAACCCGCCCAGAAATCAAAAGTGTTTTGCACACCATTAGCCGTTAAGGTGGCGCCTGATAAACCATCAACCTCGTAGCTTGAATCAGGGCTGGCATTGCCAGGTTTACGCACTTTAATGGCTGGGGCACCAGCGGCATCTAACAGCTTCTTACCTTCAAACTGTTTTACCCAGTTTGGGTTTTGCACTTCACCACCCAAACCGGCCGTTTCGCCCTGCTCGTAGTAGTTTAGCCCCTGAATGGTCGCGCCATCCGGTGCTAAGGCCAAAAAGGCGTGCATAGTAGACCATAAGCCATAACCGTGGATTGGCAGCACGATAGAAGTAAGCTCGCCTGATTCAACGCCATTGGCATAAGCCAGGTACACGGGTGCTACGTTGGCGCGACTCTTGATTGAGGCTAAATCTTCCTCGCCGCTTAAACGGGTGCTTTCTTTGGGATCTTTCATAAACTTACGGTAATCATAATTTGCCGGCTTTTCGACAAATTCACCGCTATCCAGATCAACGAACCGCTCAACAATGTGCTTGCTGTATAGCTGTGCCACATTACCGCCACTTAACAGGCCCGTTACCGCTAACACGTTTTTCTGCGAGTCAAGCAGCTTATTGGCCGTTTGCTGCGGCCGTAACTGTACTGCCGCAGTGGATACGATAACCGCACACACTAAACATAAAGAGATGACTACAATCAGCGTTTTGCTGATGCTATCGTTATTACTAGACATTACGTGCCAGCCTCCGTTTGATATTGGCCTGAGCCACGAAGAAATCGAACAATGGCGCAAACAGGTTAGCGAACAGTATTGCTAACATCATACCCTCTGGGTATGCCGGGTTAGCCACACGGATCATCACCACCATAAAGCCAATTAAAATACCGTAAGCCCACTTACCCTGATTGGTAAAAGACGCTGATACCGGATCGGTTGCCATAAAGAACATACCGATAGCAAAACCACCCAATACCAGGTGCCAGTGCCACGGCATAGCGAACATGGTATTAGACTCTGAGCCGATCGCATTGAACAGGTAAGCGGTTAACACCATACCCACCATCACACCGGCAACGATACGCCATGATGCAATGCGGAAGTAAATCAGCGCTAAACCACCGATTAACAGCGCCAGTACCGAAGTTTCACCGACTGAACCGGGAATAAAGCCGTAGAAGGCATCCCACCACAGTTCCATGTTAGCGCTGTAGTCCAGCTCGCCAGAGGCAGCTTTACTTAACCAGGTGGCACCTGAATAACCATCAGCAACGGTCCACACAGCGTCACCAGAGATTTGCGCCGGATAAGCGAAGAACAGGAAAGCACGGCCAGCTAACGCCGGGTTTAAGAAGTTACGGCCTGTACCGCCAAACACTTCCTTCGCCACAACCACACCGAAGGTAATACCCAAAGCCACCTGCCACAGCGGAATAGTGGCTGGCAGGATCAAGGCAAACAGAATAGAGCTGACGAAGAAGCCTTCGTTAACTTCATGCTTACGCACTGAAGCAAACAACACTTCCCAGAAACCACCAACAATAAAGGTCACAGCATAAATGGGCAGGAACCAGACGGCGCCGTACCACATTTTACTGCCCCAGCCGGAGTCGGCAGTCAGTTCACCGCCCAAGGCCTGGAATATAGCCACCTGCCAGGTGTCCGGCGCACCAAAACCGGCCTGCAGCGCGATAACCGCCTGATGACCGATATTGTACATACCGAAGAACAGTGCCGGGAACAGCGCCAGCCAGACAAAGATCATGATACGCTTTAAGTCGATACTGTCACGTACGTGAGTACCGTTTTTTGTTACCAGACCAGGCGTATAAAGTACAGTGGCAACGGCTTCATACAGCGCATACCACTTCTCATATTTGCCGCCTTTCTCGAATGACGGCTCAATGCGCTCTAAAAAATGCTTTAAACTCATGATTAGCCTTCCTTCTGAATGGTCGTCAGGCAGTTGCGCAAGATCGTGCCATAGTCGTACTTACCCGGACAGACAAAGGTACATAGCGCCAGATCTTCTTCATCCAGCTCCAGCACACCCAGCGAAACCGCACTGTCAGTGTCTCCGGATACCATGTCACGCAGTAATAAAGTGGGCAGGATATCCAGTGGCATTACGCGCTCATAGTTACCAATGGGTACCATGGCACGGGCAGAGCCGTTGGTGGTTGTGGTCATGTTAAATAAGCGTTTCGGGCTTAAATGTGACAGGTAAGCACGGGTTACCGAGAACTTCTTGGCGCCTGGTGCAATCCAGCCCATAAACTCTTTCTCTGTACCTTCTGCCAACACAGACACCTGGTTGTGGTAACGGCCAACATAACCGTGTACACCATGCGCCGTAGCACCTGCCAGTACAGAGCCTGAAATAATACGGTTAGTGCCATCTTGCAGTTCACCGGCAGTCAGTTCCTGCGTAGAGGCGCCCAGCACCGTTTTCACCAAACGTGGGTTTTTCACTGCCGGGCCGGCTAAAGCAATAACGCGCTCGCTGTTAAGCTCGCCGGTAGTGAACAATTTACCAATGGCAATAACGTCCTGATAGCCAATGTGCCACACCACTTTTTTCGCACTGACAGGCTCTAACATATGGATATGCGTGCCTACCAGGCCAGCGGGGTGCGGGCCGTCAAACTCAGCAACCTGCGCCTGCGCCACGGTTGGAATAGCCACGCCGGCTTTTTTGCTCAGGTATAACTTACCGTCAGTTAAGCCAGCCAGTACTGTTAAGCCCTGGGTAAAGGCCTCGCTGTCAGCCGCAATCACCACTGCCGGGTCAGCCGCCAGCGGATTAGTGTCCATGGCATTAACGAAAATGGCGCGCGGTGTGCTGTCAATGGCAGGCGTCTGGCTAAATGGCCGGGTACGCAGTGCGACCCACAGGCCAGAGTCGACCAGGTTTTGTACCCGCTGCTCGCGGCTTAAACCGGCCAACTGCTCAGCAGAGTACTTGGCAAACTGCACCGCATCAGTGCCAGCCGCTTTAATCACCACTGATTGCAGCACCCGCTTAGCACCGCGGTTAATTTCAGTAACAGTTCCCGCCAGTGGCGCAGTAAATTTAACGCCCGGGTTTTTCTTGTCTTCGAAAAGTACCTGGCCTTTTTTTACCGTATCACCAACTTCAACCGCCATCGTCGGCCGCATACCATGAAACTCTTCACCTAGAACGGCGACAGTTGTAATGGCATTGCCCGCACTGATCTCTTGTTTAGGACTGCCCGCGAGGGGAATGTCCAAGCCTTTTTTGAGTTTTATCATACGTACTTGCACTACTATTTTGGGAAGAAACAGGGCCTAGTTTTTCAGCTGCTTAGTGCGCAGCGCATCCGGTATTATTATATCAGCCATTACAGCTGGTTATTTTTGCACCAGATACACGTATTAAAGTCGCGGATTCTAGCATTAAACCCGCTGGCTATCTATGCTGTTCGCTAAATTTTCCAACAATCTACCCCGCTATAACCGCAACCGGGCGCGAACAAAAAACGGTGCGACTGTAACGAATACTAAGTACAAAGTGTAGTCAACTTTAGTCCATTTTCAGCTAAACAAAAGCCGCCTGATGGCGGCTTAAATTTTTATCCGGCGATATTACGCAGTGGCACCATTGGCGACACATCGGCATCATAATCTACATGGCTGTAGCCAAAGCCAAATAATCTTAAAAATTCGTTATGATAGCCTTTGTAATCCGTCAGGCTGTCGATGGTGTCGGTCGTCACCTGCTCCCATAAATCTTTTACTGCTTGCTGAATATGCTCGCTTAACTCTTTACCATCCTGACGTAAGCGGCCCGCCTCATCCAACACCGGGTTCGCGCTATACAAGCCTTGACGGAATAAGCCGTTGATCTGCTCGATACAGCCCTCATGGCTACCTTCTGCTTTCATTACCCGGTAGAGCAAAGAGATATACAGCGGCATAATCGGAATGGCTGAACTGGCTTGGGTAACCAACGCTTTGAGCGATGCGACATAGGCTTTGCCTTTTTTATCGGCTAATTTGGCGGTAATCGCTGCGGCAGCGCGGTCTAAATCTTCTTTTGCCCTGCCGATAGTGGCTTTACCGTAAATAGGCCAGGTTAACTCTTTGCCAATATAGGTATAAGCAACGGTCTGACAGTTATCTGCCAGCACACCGGCGGCGTTTAACTGATCCAGCCAGCGTTCCCAGTCTTCCCCCCCCATTACTTTTACCGTGTGGTAAATTTCTTCATCGTTGGCAGGCTCTACTGATACTTCTTCAATTTCGCGCTTGCTGGTGTTGAGGGTGCGGGCCGTGTAGGCCTGGCCAATAGGTTTTAGCACCGAGCTGAAAACCTCACCGGTAACCGGATCTTTACGCCGTGGCGCCGCCAGGCTGTAAACCACTAAATCAATTTTACCCATTTCACTGCGGATAATATCGATGGCCTGGGCTTTTAGCTCGTCAGTGAAGGCATCACCGTTGATGTGTTTGTTCCACAGGCCGGCGGCATCCGCCGCCTGCTCGAAGGCTGCCGTATTGTACCAACCGGCTGAGGCGGTTTTGTTATCGCTGGGCTCTTTTTCAAAGAAGATACCTAAGGTTTTCGCGCCTGAGCCAAACGCCGCGGTAATACGCGAAGCCAGGCCATAACCGGTAGAAGCACCGATAACTAACACGTTTTTCGGCCCATTAGCCACCGGGCCTAACTGTTTTACGTATTCAATTTGTTCTTTTACATGTTCGGCACAGCCGACAGGATGGGCGTTAGTACAAATAAAACCACGAATTTTCGGTTGGATAACCATGACAGCTCCTGCTGTTGTCTGAACAAAATTGGCGATAGTGTAAAACTTTACCGCAGAAAACAGGTCTGATCAGCGGTTTTATCGCAGAATAAGCGTTTATTGTGCGGCATTAGTGCGAAAAAGAGTGCGAAAAAAAAGCGTCATACTGACGCTTTTTCTGCTTTATCCAGTTTGCTGCCACCGTAGCAGCGCGGCGATACCGGCGGCTTTTCAGCATAGTACTCGTACCATTCTGATGGCGTGTAGGTGTGCAGCGCCAGTGCATGAATTTTCTCTGCCAGCTCTGAGGCCACCACAGCGTTCACGGCGCGATGGCGCTGTAACAGGCGCATGCCGTCAAACTGCTTGGTAACGATCACCACTTTAAAGTGAGACTCTGAGCCGGGTGCCACGTTGTGCAGGTGGCTCTCGTTTACCACCTCCAGGAACACAGGATCGAATGCACTAAGTAACTTCTGTTCAATAGCGGTATGAATCAACATAGTCCTAATCCTTTTTTTATCCCTGTTGTTAACTCTAGATGGGCCGGTTAAAGTTGCCAGCCCGTTTTGTTGTCAAGCAAAATAAACGATGCTAAAGAGCTGGCGTTGCTGTAAAAAATAAATTTGTCTAAGACGGCGCTGCAATATAACGAAAGGTCAGATTCAGCCGTGCATTGTTAACCTTAGTTTGTTTCGGTAAGCGGTGCAGCCAATGCTGCTGACAACCGTTGTCCATCACCAGCAAACTGCCGCTGCCGAGTGCCAACTGTAACTGCCAGTCCTGCCGGCGATGCTTTAAGTCAAAGCGGCGGCTGGCGCCCAGACTCAGCGAAGCAATAACAGGATCATGCCCCAGTTCCGGCTCATTGTCAGCATGCCAGCCCATATGCTGCTGCCCGTCTGCGTATAAATTCAGCAACACACAGTTAAACGGTTGCTGCAAAAATTCGCTGAGCTGCGCCGCCAGTTGCTGCAAACGAGGCTGCCAGGGCTGCGGCACAAAGCGGCTACCCGAGTAGGTATACACACAGTGCGCGTCACCCATCCACACCTGCCGTCTGGGGATCGGTACCGGCTTGCCAAACATCATAATGCGCTCCTGTTGCCAGTTCAGTTGCTGCTGTAGCTGCTCAAGCAACTGCTGCGCTAGAGCCTCGTCAAGCCAGTTTGGCCAGAAGCGGATGCGCGCATCCGGCAGGTTAAACTGCTGCGGCGGGCTTTGTTGGTTGTCGCTATCGGTCTGGCGTGTCAAAATGCACATCTTCTTGCTTTGGCCTTGTTCTGATGAATACAACTTTTACCTGTGCCAGCGGCACCTGGCAATTACAACGCTGGCCGCTAAACCAGCCCAACGGCAGTTTACAAGCCTGGGATGCCGCCGACGAGCTGTTGATTGCATATACGCTTGAGGCAGCGGCGCAGTTTAGTAGCCGCCAACAGCGCAAGCCCGTGTTACTGCTGATAAACGACAGTTTTGGTGCGCTGTCCTGCGCACTGTCCGATTATCCGCAGGTGCAGGTAAACGACTCCTGGCTGGCCGAGCTGGCAAGCCAGCATAACCGGGCGCAAAATCAGCTGGATAACAGCCATTTTCGCCAGCAATCCAGCCTGGCGGCGTATCCGGATAAACCCGATATAGTGCTGTTAAAGCTGCCAAACAACCACAGTTACCTGCAGTATATATTGCAGCAACTGGCACAGGTGGTAAGCAACCAAACGCTGATCCTGGCCAGCGCCAAGGCCAAAGATATCAGCCGCAATGTGCTGGCCCGTTTTAACCACACGCTGGGGCCGGCTTCAGCATCATTAACGGTAAAAAAGTGCCGCTTAATTCAGTGTCAGTTCGACCCGGCATTAACACGCCAGTTGGAAAGCTTTCCGCTGCAATGGCCGCTGGAACAGAGCCAGTTTACGCTATTTAACCATGCCAATGTGTTTAGCCGGGAAAAGCTGGATCAGGGAGCCCGCTTTTTCTTGCAGCATTTACCCAGGCTGCAGGATGGCCAAACTGTGATAGATCTTGGCTGCGGTAATGGTGTGCTGGCGCTTAGCCTGTTAAACCAGGCAAAAGAAGCTGTGTCGCTGTGGTGCTATGATGAGTCTTATATGGCCGTTGAGTCGGCCAAATTGAGCATAGGTTATAACCTGCCACAGCAGTTGAGCCAATGCCATTTTGTGGTGGATGATTGTTTAACCCGCCACCTTGACAACAGTTGTGACTGGGTATTGTGTAATCCGCCGTTTCATCAGCAGCAGGCAATTACCAGCCACATTGCCAGCCAGATGTTTATTGACGCCAAACGGGTATTAAAGCCCGGTGGCCGCTTGCGTATTGTGGCAAACCGCCATCTGGCCTATCAGGACAGTTTAAAACGCTTATTTGGCAACTGCCGCCAACTGGCAGCCGATCCGAAATTTATTATTCTAGAAACGATAAAAAGGAGTTAACCATGCGCGCTTTACTTATTGCTGTATTGCTATTAGCCGGCTGCAGCAGCCCTACCCCAGGCTTTATCCTGGCGCCTCAGGTGTTTTGGCCCCAGTCAAACCAGCTGCAGCAAAGCAGTTTCGCTTTTAGCGTATCGGACGAGCGCCCGGTAGGCTATACCCTGCGCTTACGTAACGCCGATAAAGTACAGCAAATTAAAACCAGTAACGACGTACGTGCACAGCTGGAGCAAACCCTGAGCGCAGCGCTAACCGAACAAGGCGCGCGCCTGAACCCAAACAGCAGCACCCAGATGACAGTACGTATTGCCCAGCTGCAGGCGCTGGTTGAGCAGCGCACCCTGGAGCATGCGGTGACGAACCAGGTGGCATTAACCGTGTTTATTCAAAGCAACCAGGGCACCTTTAGCAAAACCTACTCGGGCGATAGCAGCTTTACCGCCCCCTTTAAAATGGACATTGCCGCCGTAGAGCGCGAGTTGCGGGTGTTAACCGAACAGGTGCTGGCGCAGCTGCTGCAAGATCGCAGCTGGCATGACGCAGTAAGGGGGTAACATGCGCCTGGGTATTACCCTGCTGCTGGCGCTGGCTGCTTTTTGCAGCCAGGCAGGCCAGTTTGTACAGCCAAACAATTTATTTCCCAAAGTAAAACTGATGACATCGCAAGGCGATATCGTGATTGAGCTCGATCGCAGCCGCGCGCCTATTAGCGTGAATAATTTCCTAAGCTACGTAAAGCAAAAGCGCTATGACAACACGCTGTTTCACCGGCTGGAACCGGAGTTTGTGCTGCAAGGTGGCGGCTATGATGCCAACTACAAACCGATAGAAGAGCTAAAGCCTGTCTTTAATGAGTCGGGTAATGGCCTGAAAAACCAGCTCTACACTGTTGCTATGGCCAGGCTGAACGATCCACACAGTGCCACCAGTCAGTTTTACTTTAATTTAAAAGATAATCCGCATTTAGACCCGGGCCGGACCTGGGGTTATGCGGTATTTGGTTACGTGACCGAAGGCACAGAGGTGCTTGAAAAAATCAGGGCGATTCAGACAGATACTTCTGCCGAACTAGGCTGGCCTAATGTACCGGTAGAAAAGGTGCTGTTAAAAACGGCTATCGTCCTGCCAGAGCAATAAAACCGGCTATACTTGGCTTAACAACACCAACCACAGGATGCTGTTAAGCCAGGCTATGTCAGAGCAGTTTATTGAGCATAAATCGCAGCAGCTGGTTTTTTACATCTCGCGTTATCTGCGCGGGCGTTTACCTCATAGCGAACTGCATCTGTTTGTCTGGGACACGCTGGAGGAATGGGCGCAGCTTCACATTACCCCGCAGCAGCCTTGCACCCGGCGCGAACAGGTGTTCTGGCATTTAATTCATCAGCTGGAATACTGGCCCGAGCAACAGCTGCGACAGGACAGAAAGCTAAGACGCAGTATTCAGGACTGTATCTGCTATCTGAAAGGGCTGGGTATTGCACCACCGGACTGTGTGGGGATCCGGCCATAATCAGTTGACTGCACGCCAACGCCAGGTAAGCTACGGTTATTGTTGCCCTTTATAAGATACGATTTTGTCACACGCCCGCTCCTGGCTTAACAGCCTGACCATTTACTTCCAGCGTAGAGTGCTGGCTATTTTTATCCTTGGCTTCTCCAGCGGCCTGCCGCTGATGTTGGTGTTTGGCGTGTTATCCTTTTGGCTGCGTGAGGCCGGCGTATCCCGCGCTGACATTGGCTATTTCAGCTGGGTGGCAATGGCCTATGCAATCAAGTGGTTGTGGTCACCACTGTGTGATCAGCTGAAAATTCCGCTGTTACATGCCAAACTGGGACGGCGGCGCAGTTGGCTGCTCAGCTCACAACTGGCGGTATTGCTGGCAGTGATGAGTATGGCGATGACCGATCCGCAACAAGACCTGGCGTTAATGGCCGCCTTTGCCGTGCTGCTGGCCTTTGCTTCGGCCACTCAGGATATTAACGTCGACGCCTTTCGCATTGAGAGTGCACCAGAGAAACTGCAGGCCGCCCTGGCAGCGGCCTATTTAACCGGCTACCGGTTGGCGATGATCCTGGCATCAGCCGGCACCTTGTGGCTGGCGGCGCTGTTTTCCGCTACCGAGGGCTATGATCTGGCCGGCTGGCAACACGCTTATCTGGTGATGGCGCTGTGCATGGTGCCGGGTATTGTCACCACTTTGGTATGCCAGGAGCCGTTGACGCAGCTGCAACAGCATGTTAGCAAACAGGGCCCGGCCTGGCAGCGCCTGCTCGGTTGGTTACAACAAGCGGTGGTTGCGCCTTTTATTGATTTCTTTCAGCGCTATAAATGGCAGGCGCTGCTTATTCTGGCGCTTATCGCCTGCTACCGGTTAACGGATATCGTGATGGGTGTGATGGCCAATGCCTTTTACGTCGAT
The DNA here is from genome assembly GCF_000296695.1 of Rheinheimera nanhaiensis E407-8. Classification (GTDB taxonomy): domain Bacteria; phylum Pseudomonadota; class Gammaproteobacteria; order Enterobacterales; family Alteromonadaceae; genus Alishewanella; species Alishewanella nanhaiensis. The sequence continues at coordinate 262,737 of NZ_BAFK01000001.1, read as the reverse complement.
ATGGGATACAGCAAAGAGGAAGTGGCCAGCATCTCAAAAGTCTATGGTGTGATCATGACGCTGGCAGGCGCTGCGCTGGGCGGCGTGCTGATAAACCGGTTTGGCACGGCAAAGATTTTGTTTTTAGGTGGTGTACTAAGTGCAACTACCAATCTGTTGTTCGCCCTGCTTAGCCAGATTGGCTATGACCTGGCCTGGTTAACCTTAATTATCTCGGCAGACAACCTAAGTGCCGGCATTGCCACCAGCGCCTTTATTGCCTATTTATCCTCACTGGTTAACCTGGCCTTTACCGCCACCCAGTACGCAATGTTTAGCTCATTGATGTTGCTGTTACCGAAGTTTGTTGGCGGTTTTTCCGGCAGCTGGGTTGAACAAATGGGCTACAGCCCGTTTTTTACCATGACAGCAGCCATGGGCATCCCGGCACTGCTTTTAATTATACTGATTGAAAAGCAACGGTTAACAAAACAAAACGCCGCTGGGTAGCGGCGTTTGCGTTAATGTCAGGCTGTTAATACCTGTTTTAGCCCTTCCGTGGGGTCAACACCCAGTGCCTGGCAATAACGGACGTACTCAACCACGTCCAACCGGCGTTCCTGATTTTCTACTTTGCCAATAAAGGAATGCGGCGTCCCTAAAATCTCCGATAAGCTGCGCATAGTATGGCCTTTTTCCTGACGCTGACGCTTCAGCCAAACACACAAACGCTTGTTCTCATCAGAAGTAACGCTTTTGGTACCTTTCATGTTTTTTCTTCTCCCAGCGTGTTACGCTTTTATTATGTCAAAAATACTTCCTGCAAAAAAAATCCAAACCTTATTGCCAGCGCAATAAGCAATAAAAATCGGTTAATTAAACCACAGGACGCGACAAGCGTACAGCTACAAGCGTTAAAAACTGTACAGCCACTTTACATTAGCGTTTAGTTGTTGTTTCTATGCTAAAAATACCGCTATGCTGGCCTGCATAACCGGGTACAAACTGGGAGCTCACATGGTCAAATTGTTATTTTTGCTGCCACTGTTAATGTGTATGGCCTGGTACTGGTACCTTAGGCAACACGGCTGGAGCATAACGCAGGGTAAGAAAGGCTTCGCGTATATTATTGGCTTTAACCTGGCGATTGGCGCCAGCTTGTGGCTGATCCTGCTGCTGACACAGCGTTAAGCTGAGCAGCGGGCAGGACAGTGTTAATGTATTGTTTAATTTACATTAAACAATAATTTTAAACAGAAAATGATGAGCCACAGCCACAGGTCGTTGTGGCGTTAGGGTTTTGTACAATAAAGCGGCTGCCTTGTAAGCCTTCGGTGTAATCTACTACCCCGCCCATCAGGTATTGCAAACTCATGGGGTCAACTACCATAGCAACGCCTTGCTTCTCAACGACAAAATCACCTTCGTTCACCTTTTCATCAAAGGTAAAGCCATACTGAAAACCTGAGCAACCACCGCCGGTGATATATACCCTGAGTTTCAGATCCGGATTTTCTTCCTCACTGACCAACAGCGCGACTTTACGGGCCGCCGCTTCAGTAAATTCAATAGGTACAACGGGCTCTGACATAACAACTCCAAGGGTTTCGCCGGGCGGCAAATTATCTAATACCTGAGTAATTTATTCAAGTATTAGCCGGATTAGCCGGCAGTTTAACGCGCAGCTTCATTTTTAAGCTGAAAGCTCAGCCACTTATGTTAAACTTTGGCTTAACTCTTACAGGTATTATGGCTATGCAGCGCTGGCAGATCAGGCTTGTGTCGTTACAACGCCGTTTGGCGTTTCCACAAACATCTTTGCAACTGTGCATATTGGGCATGCTCGGCGGCTTAGCGGCGGCCATTCTTATAATCCTGTTCCGTCTGGCCATTATTGGCCTGCAAAGCTTTTTTCTTGATAAAACCGATGATTTCTCCAGTGTTGACAGTGAAATACGCTGGCTGTTGCCCTTAGTTGGGGCGGTGCTGATTGGCCTGATTGCCTGGATAACCGGTTACAAACATTACCGGCTGGGTATTCCTTTTGTTATCCACCGGATGAAGCTGAAGTACGGCATCATGCCGACGCGCAATACGCTAAATCAGTTTTTTGGCGGCATTTTGGCCCTAAGCAGCGGCTTTTCCGTTGGCCGCGAAGGGCCCTCAGTGCATTTGGGCGCCTATGGCGCCAGCACTTTAGGCAAGTATTTACAGCTGCCGTATAACAGTATCCGTATTCTGGCCGGCTGCGGTATCGCTGCCGGCATTTCAGCGTCGTTTAATACCCCCTTAGCGGCTGTGATCTTTGTGATGGAAGTGGTGCTGCGCGAATACCGCGTGCATGTGTTTATTCCGATTATGTTGTCCTCGGTGGTCGGCGCCCTGGTTACCCAAGGTGTGTTTGGCAGTGACAAGGAATTAGCCCTGCTGAATATCGTCTCCATCAGCGGCTGGCATCTGCCTTATCTGGTGCTGTGCGGCATTGTGTTTGGCGCTATCGCTTTTGTGTTTAATAACAATATGATGCGGCTGATTAAGTTGTTTCGTAACTGGCCCTTGCTGCTACGCTTAACCCTGGCCGGGGCAGTAACCGCCGCCATTGGTTACCTGATCCCGCATGCGATGGGCGCTGAAGCCGGCGCGATTCACTACGCAGTTAATGCACCTGATGATATTGCCCTGCTGCTGACCATTTTTATCGGCAAAATGCTGCTAACGTTGTTTGCCCTTGGCCTTGGCGTGCCGGGCGGCGTTATCGGCCCGGTGTTTGGTATCGGTATAGTGCTGGGTACCATTTTAGCGATCATTCCATCGGCTATTATTGGCGATAACAGTGTTGCCGGCACCTATGCGGTGCTGGGCATGGCCGGCTTGATGGCCGCCACTATGCATGCGCCTTTAGCTGCGCTGGTGGCGGTGATGGAGCTGGCGCACAACCCGGGTATTATTGTACCGGCCATGTTAGTGATCACTACCGCTTACATTACCGGCGTGCAGTTTTTTAACAATAAATCATTGTTTTTGCTGCAGCTGGATTTTCTGCAAATGCCTTATAAGCTGTCACCGGCCGATGACGTACTGCAAAAAGTTGGCGTACTGGCCATGCTGGATAATCAGTACCAGCTGCTGGATAACCCGGACGAGCCACAGGTAACGCAAGCGCTGGACCAGCTGGAGCCGCCGCAGCAACTCATTATCCGCCGTCAGCACGCCGACAGCGTCGAGTTTTTACTGGCCAGCTACGATGTACAGTTATCGATGACCGGCGCCAGTGCTGTACATTATCAGCCGTTGCAAGGCCTGAACCATCAGGCCACGCTGGCAGAAGTGTTTGCCATTTTAGAGGATAAACGCGAAGGCGCCGTGTATATCTACCGTGAACAGGAGCCCGGCCAGCTGATTGGTATTATCCGCTGGGATCAGGTACGCAGCTTATTAGTAAAACAGAACAACTTATTATGACAACCATCCTTGTGTACAAAGCCTTGCATGTGTTTTTTATGGTGGCCTGGTTTGCCGGCATTTTTTATCTGCCCAGGCTGTTTGTCTATCACGCTGCCAACCAAAGCCCTGACTGTGACGCCGAATTCAAAGTGATGGAGCGGCGTTTACTCTACTTTGTCACCCCCTTCGCCATTCTGACTTTAGTGTTTGGCCTGCTGCTGATTTACAGCTATGGCCGTGCCTGGTTTGCCGTTAGCAGCTGGCTGCATTACAAATTAGTGCTGGTGGGCCTGTTGTATGGCTATCATGCTTACTGCTTTAAGCTGCTGGCCGACTTTAAACACAACCGTAACAAGCGCAGCCCACGCTTTTACCGCATTTTTAACGAATTGCCGGTACTGCTTTTGCTGGCGGTGGTACTGCTGGCCTACGTAAAGCCTATTTAGCAGCCGATTCGCTTTTAACGGCGACTTTGCCGTATAATAACGGCCGTCTACTGCCGGCGCCGGGGCCTCTGGCGCGGCTTAACTCTCAGCGTAAAGAGCACTGATTATGAGCTTTAAAGGCGAACACATCCTCTCAGTAAGCCAGTTTGACCGCGATACCATCCAACAGGTTTTTCATATTGCCCGCAATATGCAGCCTTATGCCAGCCGGCAGAAACGCACTAAGGTGCTGGAAGGCGCAATTTTAGGCAATTTGTTTTTTGAACCCAGCACCCGCACCCGGGTAAGTTTTGGCTGTGCCTTTAACTTGCTGGGCGGTGAAGTGCGCGAAACCACCGGTATGGAATCATCAGCACTGTCAAAAGGTGAGTCGCTGTTCGACACTGCCCGCGTGATCAGTAGCTACAGCGATGTGATTGCCATGCGCCACCCACAGGCCGGCTCTGTGGCCGAATTTGCTGAGGGCAGCCGGGTACCGGTACTAAATGGCGGCGACGGTGCCAATGAGCACCCGACCCAGGCGCTGCTGGATTTATTCACCATAGAGCGCGAGCTGGCCGCCAGCGGCCAGTGCATCGACGGCATGCATATCGCTATGGTGGGTGATTTAAAATTCGGCCGCACCGTGCACTCGCTGTCTAAGCTGTTAAAGCTGTATAAAAATGTGCGCTTTACCTTAATTTCACCCAACGAGCTGGCAATGCCGGATGAGATTGTCAGCGCCATCGAAAATGCCGGCCATCAGGTTAGCATTACCGACGTACTGGAAGGTAACCTTAACGCCGATATCGTCTACCAGACCCGCATTCAGGAAGAGCGTTTCCCGTCCAAAGCTGAAGCGAATTTGTACCGCGGTAAGTTTCGGTTAAATCAGGAAATTTATACCCGTTACTGCAAATCCAATACTGTGATTATGCACCCGCTGCCGCGTGATTCACGTCAGGAAGCCAACGAGCTGGATAACGACTTAAACCTGAACCCTAATCTGGCGATTTTCCGCCAGGCCGATAACGGCATTCTGGTGCGGATGGCGCTGTTTGCCCTTACGCTGGGGGTAGAAAATATTGTCGGCAATTATGAATGTGCTGTGCCCTGGTATAGCAACAAGCACAGCGGTTAAGCCGGCTGTTTGTGTTAATTTTTAAGCGGAATTACCTTATGTCTTTATCTGCAGAATTGTTTCAACGTGCCCAGCATACCATTCCCGGCGGCGTAAACTCGCCGGTACGCGCCTTTAAAAGCGTGGGCGGCACTCCGGTATTTATCGACCGCGCCGATGGCGCTTATTTATATGATGTCGACGGCAAACGTTATATCGATTACATCGGCTCCTGGGGCCCTATGCTGCTGGGGCATAACCACCCGGCTATTCGTAATGCGGTGATTGAAGCGGCCGGCAAGGGCCTGAGCTTTGGCGCACCCTGCCCGGCGGAAGTTACCATGGCAGAACTGGTCAGTAAGTTAGTACCCAGTATGGAAATGGTGCGGATGGTCAGCTCCGGCACTGAAGCCACCATGAGCGCCATCCGTTTAGCGCGCGGCTACACCGGCCGCAATATGATCGTAAAATTTGAAGGCTGTTATCACGGCCATGCCGATTCCTTACTGGTAAAAGCCGGCTCGGGCGCGTTAACCCTGGGAGTCCCCAACTCACCCGGCGTACCGGCCGACTTTGCCAAATACACCTTGACCAGCGAGTTTAATAACCTGGCACAGCTGGAGCAGTTGTTTGCCGAGCATGGCCATGACATCGCCTGTATTATCGTAGAGCCAGTCGCTGGTAATATGAACTGTATTCCACCGGTAGAGGGGTTTTTACAAGGCCTGCGCAAACTCTGTGACGACTATGGTTCGGTACTGATTTTTGATGAAGTGATGACCGGCTTTCGCGTTGCATTAGGCGGTGCCCAGGCCGTTTACGAGGTGAAACCGGATTTAACCACCTTAGGTAAAATTATCGGCGGCGGTATGCCAGTAGGTGCCTTTGGCGGTAAACGCGACATTATGTCGTTTATTGCACCGTTAGGCCCGGTGTATCAGGCTGGTACGCTGTCAGGCAACCCTATTGCGATGGCAGCGGGTTTAGCTGCCCTTACTGAAATCAGCAAACCCGGCGTTTATCAGGCGCTTACGGCTAAAACGACGCAACTGGTCAATGGCCTGCGCGCGGCCGCTGCCAAACACGGCGTACCTTTGGCCACTAACCAGGTTGGCGGTATGTTTGGTTTCTTCTTCACCGGCGAGCCACAGGTGAATAACTTTGCCCAGGCGACGCAATGCAATATCGACGCCTTCAAACGCTTTTTCCACCTGATGCTGCAGCAAGGTGTTTATCTGGCGCCTTCTGCCTACGAAGCTGGCTTTTTATCACTGGCGCATACAGCAGAAGATTTAGTCCAAACTATCGCAGCGGCCGAGCATAGCTTTAAACAGCTTTAACGGCGGTTGTGCAGCCAGACAATATCGGTATCGTGCGGCCTTGGCCGCACCAGATAACCCAAACCTGCACCGTTGCTATAAATTGCGATGGCGCGTTTTTCTAGCGGCAAGTTAAATATGGACACCTGCTGTTCCTGCCATAGATACGCCTGTACTTCAGTGCCTTGTGCGGTTAACCAGTAAATGCCGCTCTGGTCGCTAAACCACTGCTCTGGCTTAACGTAACGCCAGTCCAGTTGCACCGGCAGTGCAGTTAACTGACCGCCTGGCTCCAACAGATGCAGGCTGCGGTCGTCGGCTAACTGCAGCAGCAGCCTCTCATCGGGCCCGCAGCGCACATCAACCACGCCGGCACGTACTGGCTTAGCCTGCTGCTGGTGCGCTGTCATTAACCACCACTGCTCTTCGCGCCGCTCAGTCCAATATAGTTGGTTGGTACAACTGGCATAACGTCCGGCAGCCTTAGCTTGCAGCGGGTACAGGCTCAGCTCGCTGCTGTCAGGTGCTAAGCGGTATAACTGGCTGTTCAGCAGCGCCAGTAGCTCGCCCTGATGCCACAGCAGTTGCTGCAACTGCTGCTGCTCGTTTAACCGGCTAAGCTGTATGCTGTCACGGCCCTGCTCCAGCCAAATTTGGCTTATACCCGCCCTGTCTGACACAAAGGCAGTACCAGCGTCACCATGCGCCACCAAGCGCTCGCTGCGGTTTGACACTTGCCAGGGAGTAACCGTTACCGGGTTGTCAAACGGCTCGAGCCGGTAAATATCCGTAGTGTAATCTAGATATTGCGTAGCAAGGATACGGTTGTCGTAGCGCTGTGCCTGAGTCAACTCACGCGTTAACGGTCCAAGGCTTTGACTAGTGTCACGTTTAATATCATACAGTTGCAGCTCGTGCTGTGCGGGTGACAATAACAACTTATGCTGATCCCACCAGGAGAACTGCTCTATCAGATAAGGAAACTGCCGGACAACTTCAGCCTCACCATCAGGGAGTTGCATCCTAAACAAGCTGCTGCTGTTTTGCGTTTGCTGCACCAGCAAGTACAGCATGTCATCCTGTATCAGCATATGCTGCACTGGCCAGTACAGGCTGGTTAGGCTTCGCAGCAGCTGTGGTGGTCGCTGGGCTTCAGCAATCCACAGCGCCTGCGTAGTATCGTCAGCAGTATTATCTAACCACAGCCACTGCTGCTGCCAGCGCACCAACGCTTGCGGCAATACAGCAGTACAAGACCACAAAGCGACTGGCGCTGCCGGCTGCGGTAACAGCCGCTGCCGGTAAAATTGACATGACTCGCCAGGTTTTTCGCCACGAAACAGCACCTGCTCGGCATCCAGCCAGTGTGGTTGTGACAGGGCATTAAACTGCTGCGGTAATGGGCTTACCCGTAAATCAGTCAGGTTTTGCAGGTTCCAGTTCAGGCTGTTAGCATCCAGCGGCCGCTGTTGATACACCACATGGCTTTGCGCGTCATTTAGCACAGGCCAGTATTCCTGCCCGCTTAACGCGCTAATTGGTGTAATCGTATCAGGCAACTTCAGCAGCGGCGCTGCAGTGAGACTCGCCAACACATAAGCGACGCTGGCACAGCCAAGCAGTATCGCTGCAGCCGTCAGACTGATAAAGCGCCAGGGCCAGCGCGGTGGTAATACATCAGGCTTGGTAAGGGCCGGCTGCGCTGTTTCAGGCAGTTCAACATGAGGCAACAGGGTGCCGGGTGCAACGGGGTTAATATCGGCCAGCCAGCAGTAACCTTTTTTCGATATCGTGGCTATGTAGACCGGCGCTCGCACATCATCACCCAGCACTTTTCTCAGTGCGCCGACAGCACGCATCACTGCGGCATCGGTACCTTCTTCAGCCGGCCAGACTTTTTCAATCAAGGTATCTTTGGCTAACAGGGTGTTGGGGTGTTGCAAAAAGAAATTCAGCAGGCTGTGTAGTCGTGGCTCCAAGCGCACCATGTGTTCGGGCTTTACGGGTACAGCAGCAGGCCACAGCTGACCGTAGATCACCTGATAATACCAGTCACCAATTTGTACCACAGGGTCCAGATGTGACATTAAGGTCCGCCCGACAGCTTGTTATCTGGGCGGATTATACCTTAAGCCTTGGAAATGTTTAGCGTTTCTATTTGTAAGACAATATATCAGGCGACAAATAACAGAATTTTCCGCATATGTGGATTTAGAACTTGTCCTCGCACCGTACATTTTTAGATGCTCAGAAAACTGGCCGACATTCATCGCGTCTATTTCAAATAGATGAAGCCGATTAATGGCGACAGTTGCGACTGAAATGCTGTTTGGGATGGCAAAGGGACATTTCCGCTTGAAAAAATATCTATTTCAATAAGTATGACTGAGTTTTATATGAGGAGTTGTAAACATGAATAAAACAGTCCTATTGCTGTTTGTGGCGCTATCAATGACAGCATGTAAATCAACGCTTCCTCAGCCGACTGAGGGCGTAAAGAGAGGCCCAGTATCAGAAATGATTTGGGGAAAGGCCGAATCTCAAAGTGACCAAGTTTCTGATGATGTTATGGCAGAAGTTTCCCCGCGAGTGCAACAGTCCCGACATCAAAATGTCTACGATGAGGGGTATAACTGGGCCTACTTTTTCACTGCCTACAGAAAGATGTCCAAGTATTTTTCATATGATCAAAATGCAACTGATCTAATGCGAATCTATTATCCTGATATTTATACAAAATATCGGAATGACGAATTCGAGCTGGCTAGCAAAAGACAGGCCGCGGTCAGTAAAATTAAACAAACCACGGAAGAATTTGATGAAACACGGGTTCATCAGCTTTTCACCGAGTGGGATTTTGGCACCTATGACTTTGAAAAGAGCGAATTCCCACTGGATTCCCTTACAACGACAACCAGCTATAGCTTTAAACAAGATAGTCTACGCATGCCGAGCAATAATTTTCCTCGTGAGTTCAGACTATATTTCACAAATCCAGAGGTCATTGGCAATTTGAAGATGGATCCAGAAGCAGCCAAGGTATTCCTTCAGAAAAAGAAAAATTCACGCGGTACAATCAATCGAGAACTGCCAGCTATGTTTTACTTCAAGCTTGTAAGGCTTGATGAAGGAGAAGGTATCTTTTATGCCGAAATCCTTGATGGTGAAGTCTACTATGGGAAGGATGATAAACGAGTCGTCAAGTCCTTCTAATTTGTGCTGGCTCAAACTTGACCTGACAGTTCCCAGTTTTTCAGTGTTGTCTGTCAGATTAGATTTGAGTCAGTTTCTTCTCTCAAGGTTCTTTATTCAAAACAATATCTGCGGCAATTAAGCTCCCTCCAGCTCCAGCTGAAGCAAATGCAATTGTCGTAAAAAAAATCATATGTATCGACATAATCAGTTGAAGGTCACTGTCCAATATCACGTGTCTATTTGCCATAAACGCCTGAATTAAAGTCGGAATGAATGCAGTAATAGCCCCATACGTACACAGCATAAGCCCCCTGTCAAAATTGCTTTTGAAAGTAGCTCTCTTCAGTACCATGCTGATAAAACCACCTGCCGTAGAGAAGATCATAAGGCTTACCCCAGCAACACCGGCTATACCGAAAGCTTTCGGAGCATCGGAAGACAAATCTAAGCAATACATATAAAAGCCAACAAAAAATATCGTTCCTAAAATAACCGCTACTAAAACTTTTCGCATATCATTCTCCTAAATAGATTATCGGTGGTAAGGCAGGTAAATGTTGCGCCCACTGACGAAAGTTGTTTAGTCTCCCGATACCTAGTCTCGCAGCGTTAACCGGGAAGCGACAAGAATAGCTATTTTCTCTATTAAGCTTTAAAACGTAAATTTGGTATTTAAACGCATACCTGGGTTAAAGCTAAAGCGTGGGTCCGCAATAATTAGCTCTTCTTCGCCATGTTTTTTTGCTAACCGCACAGTAAATGAGTGTGTCTTGGTAATTTGGTCCGGCGTCAAATGACTTACAACTTGCAACATTGCTGAACTCAGAACCCATTCTTCAGTACTTTCCGGTTCAATGTTGAATCTGACATACCAAACTCCTGATAATCCAGGAGGTAAATTATTATCAGACTCTTTCTTAACTACTGAAATATCGCTGATTTTAAATTGGTTTGTGTAACAAAACCCAGCTTGATTTTTGTCGTAAACCAATTGCCCTTTTTCCGATAACGTATATTCATCTGGTTTGTTTGCAATAAAGCCGAGCTCGACAAACGGCTGAATAATATCTTGATTTGCTTCAGTTTGGTTGGTCTTTGAAATTGGAAACGCCTGGAACAAAGTGGAACTGACACAAGCTTTCTTGGTCGCTAAGTCATTTAGCGCTGCTAATATATCGGCTTTGTCTGGATCAGCGTTCTGACTACAAGCTGATAATCCAATCGCTAAAAGTACTGAAAGTAAAAATCTGATCATTTTGCCTCTTCTGTAATTTGATGATTCAGTTTTGAATGTCCGATAAAAGGAACGCTACTCACCCCCTTCTGAGTATACTCATCAGTCAGTGAGTCCAATAATTCACCATAAGCCGCTAATGCGGCTTGCTGGCTGGGGTAGTATTGTCTATCCAACCGATACCAGTTATTACAGCGATAACCGGGAATATACAAGCTAAAGCCGGGTTTGCTGTGTTGTAATTTAACCAGCGCCAGCAGGTTTTTACCCTGTTGTTGCCATAGCCTAAGTTCAGCTTTGGCCTGTGTGGCTGTAATAACAAGGTAAGTGAGTTTTATCACGTATTTACCTTTGTCCATTCGCGGGCAGCACTAGGTTCATACCTGACAAACCATGGGTTAGGTTGCTGCTCAGCAGGAATAAAGTTAATGGCGTTTGGCGTTTCAAAAACGCCTACCGGTTGGCCTTTGTCTTTCAGGCAAATAAACTGGCTGTCTATTAACTCAAATATACCTGCCTCACCACCGGCTAAAAATACCCGTTCAGCCAAAGTGCCTACGCCATACCAACTAAACTTAGGTGAACCAATATCTTTAAAACCGTCAGCGGCATTACCAACCAACAGGCAACCGCTGCGCCCTGTAATGTAAACTAAGTGCTTTGATACCACTTTTACATCAGTAAAGGCATCTTGCTGGGGAATGTTGGCAGGCAGAGTTACTTTGCGCCAACGGCTACCGTCAAAATGGTGAATATTGCCATGATAACCAACGATGTAAATATCATCGCTGGCAGAGCCATCAATGGCGTTAGGTGCTTGCGGTAGGGCGTACTCGGTCCAGTCTTTGCCATTCCAGTGTAAGGCCGGCCCTTTAAAGGAAGTTACCCACACATCACTGTCAGTTGTGCCCCAAATACCGTTTAGTTGACCTTTAAAGGCTTCAGTTACCTGCCAGTCAATATCAAAACTACCCGCGTTAAACTTTAATAAGCGATAAGGTGGCTGGCTAAAGCTGACCTTAGCAGTGGTAAATACATCGCCTTGATCATCAACTACCCATAAATTACCGCTGTCGGATACCCACATTGCGTTTAGCTGGAAATTGGCGCCTAAGAATGTCTTAATCAGTCCCTCTACGGGCTCATTATTTACTGATACCATCCCAACCGCCGCTAAAGGGTTTGACTCGTTGTAAAAAGTTAAAATGGCATGATAACCATATTGAGAATGGGCAACATCTATCGCATGTACAATGTCATATTGATTTCTAACGTTCATTTTCAATACCTTAATTAGAAGTCATCACCGCTACCGATTTCTGTGCCACCTGGCACATCTCCACCACCCACCAGATTAGATAGCGGTGCATTTTTATTCACGCCAGCACTGTCCAAGTAGCTTTCTGTGTCAATCCGTATGGCCTTAGCCACCAGTTTTGCTTCGTCGTCTGGTACACGCGCTTCATATACGCCAGGTGAGCGCTCTATGGTGTCCATACATAAGGATGTTGCGGTTTCGTGCTCCATATGGTCTAACCATTGATTCACTGTCGCATACTCGCCAGCATCATTCAGTGATTTGGCATAGTTTTTTTCAATATCGGTAAGATAGCGGTGCTCTGTACCTTTGCTTTGGTCATCAAACACAAAATAGGTAATAGCATCGCCTTCATTATAAGAACCAAAGGCCGCACCAATAGGCACATTAGCACGGCTCTCACCACTGGCGACAGAGCGCACCATAAAACAGCTATGCGGAATAAAGTGCTCACGTTGGTAACCCGGTTTGGTGATTTTTTGCAGCTCTTTGTAAGGGCCAACTTCAATGCCATGCTTGACATACAACGCTTTACGGGCTGCCGGGTTGTTTGCAATATCATCTGTCGCAGTCGGTGCTACCGTGTTGGTGGTTATACTGCTATGCACTGCCGTTGTGGCGTTACTGCTATTTGCCGGCGTTACGCCACCACCGGGTTTAAGTGCTTTTTTGCTGACAGTTGCAGGGCCTACGTTGCTGCTGGTTTGTGGCGCTAAACGACCTTCGCCTATGCCGTTGCCTTCCGGTTGTTTGCCCCAGCCCTCGCTGAGTTGCCAGACGCGCATTTCGCCAGCAGAAAATATTTGCAATAAAGCATCACGCAACTGAAAATCAGTAAACTTAGATAAATCTAACGCCCAGGGTTTGACGTGTTGATACATTTCGACCCAAATTTGGCGTAAATTCCAATGCGGTTCTAAGTCGTGCAAAAAATAGCGGCCATATTCCTTGTCGTTGACGTCAGAAATATAGCCTTCTCCTAAATCAGCGTAAGCCAATAAGCAACTGCTGCAAAGATAGGTTTTACCCCATTTATCTTCAAGAATTACGCCGTTATATTGCTGGTTTTGCATCCTGCTGCCTTACGAGAAAGTTAACATAACGAAAATTAACGGTGAATTTTTTCAGTTGAAAGTCGGTTTGTCAATGAGCAAGGACCAGATCGTACCTTGATGCGGAATATAAGAATGGCATGGCGAGTAACGGCGAAGCGTAATGGCAAGTAAATTAAGGTCCGCCCGATAACATGTTATCTGGGCGGATTATACCTTAAGCCTTAGAAAGGTTTAGCGTCTCTATTTGTAAGACAATGTATCAGGCTAGTTTTTCGTCTTTAGTGTCCTGAGTTTCAGTTTTGTCGCTCTTGGGTTGTAGGATAGGGCTGTATGATTCAGGATCGTTGCAATAGGTGTACCATATGCAAGCGTAAGTATTCTCTAGCTTAATCTTACTTTCAGTTTGTTTTATCAACACCCCAGTTGAGGCTTCGACTACGAATAATACAAGTGCGATTAAAATTAAAGTTAAAGCTTTCATGTGCAGTTTCTCCTTTGTTGGTTGTCAACAACGTAGTACCAACAGTTGGGGGAAACTCTATGATTTTTGGATAAATTCTTTATAAAGACTCGATGACATTTGGAAGAATGGCAACATCAAGGTCTCCCAACTCATAATCCAATAAATACACATATTTTTGGTCTGCGGTAACACTAAAACGACTTAATCGCATTTTTTCTACGACGGGTTCAACACTATGCTTGGCTAAATTGTAATAAAACAGACCATAATCTAACTCACTAATAAGTTTAGAGAAGTATATGCCATCTGCAGTTACCTGGAACTTAAAAGCAATCTGAGTCTCAGGCAAGGTAAATTGAAGTAATTCAGGCTCTAAACCTTTGCGTTGTATATAGAACTTTTTCGTGTTGCTGTCGCGCCAAAAAACGTAATCACCATCATGGCTTGGCAGATAAAGCTCTTTTTCTACAGATATTGTTCTTCTCTCAGTGACGTCTGCAATACTCGCTTCGATGATCTGCCATTTTCCGTTGTTAACCTCTGGAAAATATATTCCCTCGCCATCACTTCGCCATGATGCAGTTCCGATTACTGCACCAGTATTGCCTTTAATTTCATTTAGAAATGAGTTCATGCTGTAAACTAAAATCTTCTGATTCATTTGAATCAGAAGTTTAGTGCCATCAGGTGAAAACATTAGACTACGAATTCGCTCTACCTCAGAAAAGTGAGTTAGTTGTCTTTGTGTACCATCTGCAAACATTAACCAGACCTGGGGTAACCCAGTTCTTCTAGACAAAACAGCAAGAGGGCCCGAGTTTACCGGACTCGTTTCAACATAAGTTTCATTTCGATTAGAGCTAAATACTTTTTCGTTAAGAAGTTCATTGTTATTTATACGGTTGGCAAGTTTACGTAAATTAATACTCGAAAAGCTGCCTACTGTGGCTACAACACTGCCTGATTTCGTCAACTGAATTTCGTTGCTGCTCTCGTCAGTGTAGGCAATTATTTCTGCTTCACCGTTAAGTTTCACTTTGCTTAGGCTTACAGATGATGACGGATAAATAATGTAGCTATCATCCAATCCCCAATCGATATTACCAGGAAAGGAGTCTGCTATTTTTGTGAGCAAGTTGGTTTCCCGCGTGCTCAAATCCATCAGCCATATCTGAGCAGAACCAGCCGACTCACGTAAAAATGCTATCCTATCGCCTTTTCTAGAAAATCTAGCACTATAATCGCCAAAACTACTTACAGGCGGTATCGTTATTCTCTCTACTGATTTGGACGCCAAACTCAATAAATGAATGCTCATTTGCTTCTCACCGCCGGGCATATCGGGGTAAACCAAGAAAGCTCCATTTGGTGACCAACTTAACCTGCTTGACACAGCTGCTCTGCCGCATTCTGTTAGCACCGAATCAGAGATTGGCGTAAAGCTAACTAAATCCATTTCAACTAATCGAATCTCGCATATAGTATCTTTGAGTAGCCGTTGGTATGCGATATACCTTCCATCGGGACTAAACGCCGCGCCAAAACTACTGTAAGAATCTTCGGTTAGCTGGATACGTTTATGCTGTTGAAGATCTTCCAGCATAAGCACAGTGACATTTTCGTTATCGGGACTGGCGTAGCTGTATACCAGGTAACGCTCATCATCTGACATATTATGATAAAACTCCAACCCATCCAGCGCGGTAACCGGTTTATAGCGCAATAAGGGTATAGACTTTTCAGTGTCATCCACCGCTTTGGGCCATAACCACCACGTCAAAGCGCCAATAAACAACGTGAACACTGCAGCTAAAGCGGCAACAGTAGGCCAATAACGCCGGCGAGTAACGTTTACTGCAACTTGCGCTGCCTGTTCAGATTCTTCGACTTGCTCGGCTTTTGCTATCTCGGTTACCGGGGCGATAAAGCGGTAGCCGCGTTTGGGGATGGTTTCAATGTAGGTCGGTTCGCGGGTATCGTCACCCAAGGCGACGCGCAGCACCCGGATTACCCGGGTTACGCGGCCATCAGACACATCACGGATACCCCAGACGTCTTGCAGTAATTCGTCTTTGGTTATCAGCTTACCGACATTGACAATAAAGTAGTTGGCGACTTTCTGTGACAGGTTGTCCAGATCGGCGGTAACGGCAATTTTGCCGGCGGCATCAAACTGCACCAGTTTGTCCTGCTCGGGTAAATATTGCCAATCGCCAACCTGTAATGGCCTGTCAGGTTTAATGTTCATAAAGTCTGCTAATTGCGGCTAGTCGTCGGTACATTCGGACATTACCGGCATTTCAACTGAAATCGCAGGTAATAACAATACGTTAATACAATTTTGTGCTTGTGGATAACCGGTTTTAAGCGAGAACGCCTGTAAAGATACCTGTTCAGGCATGGCACGGATCAGTGATTCTGCGCCGTAATGTCGGTGAAAACCGCTAAATACACCGAGCGCTCCGCTCGCGCCGGTTAACCCTATGGCTTTGTTATCGTCTCGTCCCAGCCAGACAGTGCTGACTAAATTCTGGTCGAAGCCTGCAAACCAGCTGTCGCGGTAATCACTGGAGGTGCCGGTTTTGCCGGCCAAGGTTACACCGGGAAAACTGCTTTGCAATGCACGAGCAGTGCCCGTTCTCGCTGCCTGCATCAGTGCATACTGTAGCAGGTACACTTCCTGCTCATCATAGCGGCGGGTTAACTGGTGCTGGCGCTGATACAGAGTAAAACCGGTATGGTCGGTAACCGCCTGCAAGGTGGTAAGCTGCTGATGCAGACCATTATTGGCTAGGGTTTGATACAGCTGCGTCACTTCCAGCGGGCTTAACTCCACCGCGCCAAGCAGTGCTGCCGGGTGCAGTTTCACTTTACGGTTTAAGCCAAGCTTGCGCATACCGTCATTCAGTGCCGGCAACCCCAGTTGCAATCCCAGACGCACGGTGGGTACGTTTAGCGAGTTCGCTAAAGCATCCAGCAAACTCACTTCACCGCGAAATTGCTTATCAAAGTTCTGCGGCTGCCAGTCCTGATCGTTACTGCGCAGCCGGATAGGCTCGTCCTGCAGCCGGCTGGCCAGCGTATAACGGCCGCGCTGCGCCAACGCCTCTAAGTATATGACCGGCTTAACAATACTGCCAATTTGCCGCTTAGCATCCAGCGCCCGGTTAAAACCACCGGCCAGCGCCTCTTTGCCGCCTACCAGCGCAATAAGCTCGGCCTGCCGGTAATCAGCCACCACCATAGCGGCTTGCAGCTCAGTATCAAGGTTAGACAGCTGTTGCTGCACTGCCCGCTCTGCCGCTTGTTGTGCCTGTAGATCCAGGTAAGTGAATACCTTAATGCCCTGATGCTGATATTTGCTGTCAATACTGAGCTGGCGCAGCTCTTTTTTCACTAAATCCAGATAGGCTACCGAGCTGTTGCGCCGGTATTGCTCACGCGCGATCACCTTAAGCGGTTGCTCTACCGCTTGCTGATACTGCTGACGGCTGAGCAAATGCTGCTCAAACATTAGCCGCAGTACCAGGTCGCGCCGTTGTTGCGCCCGCTTGGGGAAGCGCCGGGGGTCAAAATAAGACGGCCCTTTTAAAATGCCAATTAACAAGGCGTATTCAGCCGGTTGTAATTCAGAGAGTGGCTTACCGAAATAAAAGCGGCTGCCAAGGCCGACACCATGCACAGCGTTGGCATAATGCTGACCGACAAAGACTTCATTTAAGTAGGCTTCGAGAATTTGATCTTTGTTAAAACGGTAATCCAGCACCAGTGCAATCAACGCTTCGTTGGCTTTGCGCCACAAAGTGCGATCGCTGCTAAGAAACATGTTTTTTGCCAGCTGCTGCGTTAAGGTAGAGCCGCCCTGTACTGTGCGCCCCGCCACCAGGTTAACCCAAAATGCTCTGAGCACCGACCAGGGTGATACGCCGTGATGATGATAAAACTCACGGTCTTCCACTAGTAACAATGTGTCTTTAAACAGCTCTGGTACCTGTTGCAGTTGCACCAACTCGCGGTCTTCCTGCTGTGCTGCCACTAAGTGCTCAATCAGTTGTGGCTCTATGCGGGCAAAATTCAGCGGCTCTTTTTGCTGGCGCTGCATAATGCGGTTTATACCGCTGCGATTAAATTCAACACTAAATAGCTGCGCGGGCTCAAAGCCATCAATATAGGTAAAAGAGCGCCGGTAAACGCTGACATGATTACGCGATACACTGTACTGGCCGGGTGCGTCCAGCTTGGCGTTGCGCTGATATTGTAAGTTATCGAGCTGACTAATCAGTTGCTGCTGACTGAGGGTTTTGCCCGGTACTAACTCCAGACTGCGGGCATAAATTTGTGCCGGCACCTGCCATTTTTGCCCGGCAAATTTTTTGCTGATTTTGCTGTCCAGGTACACCAGATAAAACACCAGTACCAGCACTAACACCAACGCCAGCTTTACCAAAAACAGTGCGGCGTTTTTTAGCCAAAATTGAATGGCTTTGGCTTTAGCCGTGGTTTTTGCGCTTTTACGTTGCCCGGTTTTACTGCTCATCTTGCCATCGCTTTTTTGGTTTTGGTGGTAGGTGCTGCTGCGGCCGGATCGTCCGGCCAATAATGTTTCGGATAACGGCCTCGCATCTCTTTGCGTACCTCAACCCAGGCATTCTGCCAGAAACTGGCCAGATTTTGTGTTACCTGCAGTGGTTGCCGCGATGGCGACAACAGTTCAACCGTCACTGCCAGTTGGCCCTGTAGCACGGTGGGCGAGCTGATCTGGCCATACATTTCCTGAACCCGCACTGAAATACGCGACCCGCCCTCGCCAGCATAATCTATTGGCAGCTTTGAGCCGGTAGGTGCCTGCCAGTGTGTTGGCAATAACTGTTGCAGTTGCTGCTGCTGTGGGTAACTCAGCCGTTGCAGCAAGGCCTCATACAGAGGCAGCTGCGCCAGTGCAGCACTTTTACTGATACTGCCAAGATAAGGCCCAAGCCAGCTGTCCAGCGTGCTAAGCAGGGCGTCATCGCTAAAGTCTGGCCAGTTGGCAGCCGGCTGTAACTGCGCCAATAACTGCATACGGTGGCACAGCTGGCTGGCGGCGTCATTCCACGGCAAGCAGCTAAGGCCTTTATTAGCAATATAGCGCTGCCAGGCCTGCTGCTTTTGCTCGGCGCTGAGCGCCAATTTGGCCGGCTTGGCATTTAACACCAGTTGGCCAAAATTGAGCTGCTGCTCGGTGTAAAAACTGCCGCTGTTCTCATCCCACAGGGTGAGGGTTTGCCAACTAAGATCGTCCTGCCAGTCGCTTAGCACGTCAGTGAGCGTAATGGGCAGCGCATGGTAAATACGGTTTTCCCGGCCAATTTGTTGTACATGCAGCGCCACCAAAAGCGGCTGACCGCTTAGCGCATGCTCTGGTGATAGCACAGCACCACTGCCGTTGGCCAGCTGATACCCCTGACCACGCTGACGCGCCAGCCTGTCCGGATAGGCCCTAAGCGCCAGCACAGCGCTTAGCTGCAGCGGCAGCGGTGGCGTCAGGCTACACCCTAGCAAGCTGGCAAAGCGCTGCGCTTGCTGCCACTGTAGCGGCAGGCTGTGTTTCACCCGGCCCAGTAACTGCGCAATATCGCCCTGCAGCACCCGGCTATCTTCCAGCACGGCGGCCAGTATGCAGGCCAGCGCCATGGCCCCCGTTGCGCCTTGTTGCTCCAGCACTTTGGCATGCAACAGCATGGCTGCCAGCCTCGGCTCAGTGCCCAGTTGATGCGCCTGCCGGCCCAGGGCAGTGATGCTGCCTTTAGTATCCAGCAGCTGCAGTTGCTGCAGCAACTGCTCTGCCACCGCCAGATGTGGCGCAGGCGGCGGGGTAAGCCAGGCCAGTTCAGCCACCTGGCAGCCCCAGGCAGCGACTTCTAAGCGCAGGGCGGTTAAATCTGCCACCGCAATTTCCGGTGCCGTAAACCGTTCGCGCCGCTGCCACTTGTCGCTGCTGTCTAACCGGTAACAATGCCCCGGCGCCAGCCGGCCAGCCCGGCCGGCGCGCTGAATCGCAGCGGCCTGGCTAATCGCCGCAGTTTCCAGCAGGCTGATACCATGGCGCGGATAAAACCGGCTTTGCCGGCATAGGCCGCTGTCAATCACCACGGTAATGCCTTCAATGGTTAAGCTGGTTTCGGCCAGATTGGTCGACAGCACCACTTTACGCTGGCCCACAGCAGGCGGGGCTATCGCGGCTTGCTGTTGCTGCAGCGTTAAGCTGCCAAGCAGGCGGTGTAATTGTACCTGTGGCGGCAAGCCTTGCTGCTCCAATAACTGCGCCGTCTGGTTTATTTCTGCCTGTCCTGGCAGAAACACCAGTATATTACCAGCATGTTTAGCCAGCGCCTGCTGTACCGCGCTGGCGATTTGCGCCGCTAACGGCCGCTGATCCGGTAACAGATACTCAATAGCTACCGGATAGCTGCGCCCTTCACTTTGCAGCACCGGCGCCTCAAGTGCGCTGGCCAGCTCAGCGGTGTCGAGCGTGGCCGACATAATAAGCAATTTAAGCTCAGGTCTTAACTGCTGCACCTCTAAACACAGCGCCAGCGCAAGATCGGCATGTAATGAGCGCTCATGAAATTCGTCAAACAGCAGCAGGTCAACCGCGCTAAGTTCGGGGTCTTGCTGTAATTTTCGCGTTAGTACGCCTTCGGTCACAATCAGTAAACGGGTGGCGCTACTGCGCTTTTGCTCTTGCCGGATCTGATAGCCGACAGTAACGCCCACCTCTTCACCCAATTGGCTGGCCAGATAGGCCGCGATGCTTTTAGCCGCCAGGCGGCGAGGCTCGAGCATCAGCAGGGTTTTACCGGCAAAATCGGCATGCTTTAGTAAGTACAGCGGCAGATAGGTTGATTTACCGGCACCAGGCGGCGCCGACAACACCACCCGGTTATGCCGGGCAAGCAGTTCCGTTAACTGCGGCAGAATATCAGCAACAGGTAACACTATTTACCCCGCTAACGGACAACAGCCGGCCTACCCAATGCCGTTCAGCGGGCAGGCCGTTCACTATGCAAAATACAAACACCAATAACCTTTAACCCAGTTCAGCCAGTAAGGTATGGCAAATACTGCGAATACCCTGGCCGGTTGCTCCGGCCGCCCAGTAAGCATTGCTGCTGGTATTAAACGCTGCCGCCAGGTCAAAGTGCAGCCAGCCCTGGCCGTCGTTTGGCACAAAGCGGCTTAAAAAACCGGCCGCATTGCTGGCCCCGCCGGCGCCGCCGCCTTTTACCGGCCGGCTGTTGGCAGTATCGGCATAAGCTGACGGACACTGCTGCTGATGCCACAGCTCCAGCGGTAATTGCCAGGTTAGCTCCCGCACCTGCGCTGCATAGCCCAGGGTGCGCTGCGCCAGCGCTTTGTCCAGCGCAAACAGCGCGTTATATTCGGCCCCAACTGCGGTCATCGCCGCGCCGGTTAAGGTTGCCGCATCAATAATCAGGCCAGCGCCCGACTCGCCGGCGCACATTAAGCCATCGGCCAGCACTAAACGCCCTTCAGCGTCGGTGTTAACAATCTCCACCGTAGTGCCGTTTTTATAGCGGATAATATCGCCCAGCTTGTAGGCATCACCGCTGATCAGATTTTCCGCACAGCACAAAATCAGCTGTACGCGTTTATTCAGCCCCTGCAATATCGCCAGCGCCAGCGCCGCCGTTACCGTAGCCGCGCCGCCCATATCACATTTCATCGTCAGCATGCTTTCGGTGGCTTTAATCGAATAGCCACCACTGTCGAAGGTAATGCCTTTACCGACCAGCGCTGCCGACACCGGTGCAGCAGCATTGCCGGTTGGGTTGTAATCCAGCACCAGCATGGCAGGCTTTCTGGCACTGCCGCGGCCCACAGCGTGCAAACCGTGCCAACCGGCATCGACTAACTGCTGCCCCACTAAGATCTGGCTTTTTACTGTGCCTTTGGCGGCAATGCTGCTGATAAAATCGGCTGCCTGCTGTGCTAATTGCTCTGGGTACAGTTCATCCGGTGTCTGGTTAGTGAGCTGTTTGGCGAAACTAAAACACTGCTGCAGCTGCGCCAGTTGGCGCTGACAGGCCTTGTCACCACAAAATTGCACGCCGGCGTGACGTTTGGCGTTACAAAAGCCCTGATAAAACGCCCATTGCAGCTCCAGTGTCCAGTTATCACCACACAGCGCTACCTCGCTGATACCCAGCGCATCAAGGCTACGGGCCGCTTTTTGCACACTGCGTAACGGGTCTGTTTCATTGACACAGAGCGCAAATCCCGTTGTATTGGGGATCACGCTGGCCTTGCCCCACTTTGCCTCTGGTGCACTAAACTGAAGCTGGATTTGGATCAGATCTGCCATCTGTTGTCCTTATTCTCGCCAATACCGAAAAATGGCTGCCAGTGTACCACAAGCTGTCAATGGCACCACAGCTGGCAGTGTATAGCCCGCACCGTGCAAAGCCAGTGTTTAAATATGATGACGGCCAGCAAAGCAATCTGTATACTTCCGCGTCTTTTTAAATCTGATTGCGATGCCAGCGATATTCTGCTATCTATAGCCGCCATATTTTTTGCTTGGCATTATACAGGAGATGATTATGCCAGAGGGCAATACTACCAAAACGCTGGGCTTACTGGCCCTTGCAGGCGTAGCGCCATATCAGGAAGCTGTCGGGGAAGAATATATGAACCCGAAGCAACTGGAACATTTCCGCCGCATTCTGGATGCCTGGCGCCAGCAATTACGCGAAGAAGTTGACCGCACCAAAAACCATATGGCCGACGAAGCGGCTAACTTCCCGGATCCGGTCGACCGTGCCGCCCAGGAAGAAGAGTTCAGCTTAGAGCTGCGCGCCCGGGACCGTGAGCGTAAGCTACTGAAAAAAATTGAAAAAACGCTGCAAAAAATCGAAGACGAAGACTTCGGCTATTGCGACACCTGCGGTATTGAAATTGGTATTAAGCGCTTAGAAGCCCGGCCTACGGCGGATATGTGTATCGATTGCAAAACCTTAGCAGAGATCAAGGAAAAGCAACTCGGCGGCTAACATGGCCGGCTCCCCTGCTTATATCGGCCGGTTTGCGCCCTCGCCTTCCGGCCCGCTTCATTTTGGCTCCCTGATTGCTGCTGTCGGCAGCTACCTGCAAGCAAAAAGTCAGCACGGCAAATGGCTGGTGCGAATGGAAGATATCGACACACCACGCATGGTGGCCGGTATCGACAGCGACATTTTGCGCACGCTAGAGCAATTCGGCCTGCACTGGGACGACAGTGTGCTGTATCAAAGCCAGCGGCTGGAGCGTTATCAGCATATTTTTCATCAGTTACAACAGCAGCAATTAGTGTATGGCTGTCAGTGCAGCCGCAAGCAAATCAGTGAAATGGGCGGCCTGTACGATGGTCATTGCGCCCACCTGGGGCTAACCCAGCCGCCACTGGCCTGGCGTTTACGCAGCCAGGGCGTTAGCTGCAACTTTACTGATCTGATTTTTGGCCCGCAGCAAATTGACGCCCCGCTGGCAGAGGAAGACTACATCATTAAACGCCGCGATGGCTTGTTCGCTTATCAGCTGGTGGTGGTGGTGGATGATATTGATCAGGGCATTACTGAAGTGATCCGCGGCGCCGATTTACTGCAAATGACCCCGCGGCAGCAGGCACTGTGCCACTTGCTGCGCCAGCAGCCCCCCCGCTACGGCCATTTACCGCTGGCGGTGGTAAAGCCCGGCTTTAAATTAAGCAAACAAAACCATGCCGCAGCCATAAGCCAATGGCCAGCCAATCAGGTAATGGCCAAAGTATTGGCATTTTTAGGCCAGCCGCTACCGGCACAGCTGCAGCAGGCGCCGGTAGCAGAGCAACTACGCTGGGCCTGTGCACACTGGCAGTTAGGTGCCATTCCACGCCAACTGGAAATGCCCAGCACAGAATTTAGCTAACCCGGCGCGCCTGCGTTCTTTTTTCCGTGCAGCTGCGGTATTATTAGCCGGTTTTTTTAAACGGCCGCCAGTGGCGGTATCGTGCAGGAGATGGATCATTATTTCTCGAGTGTTAGATTTTTTGCGCCGCAGCGTAGGTGCAACAAAAAAGGTAGCTAAAAGCAAACCCCAGGCGGGCAAAACAGCTTCGGACAACGCTGCTACTGACCAGGCTCAGCCAGAACGCCATAAAGCCTCAGGCCACAA
Organism: Rheinheimera nanhaiensis E407-8; assembly: GCF_000296695.1. Classification (GTDB taxonomy): domain Bacteria; phylum Pseudomonadota; class Gammaproteobacteria; order Enterobacterales; family Alteromonadaceae; genus Alishewanella; species Alishewanella nanhaiensis. The sequence goes on along the minus strand of NZ_BAFK01000001.1, from coordinate 238,994 downwards.
AGCAGCGCGGCCCAAACCTGGCGCCAGCTTGCTGCCAGCAGTACAGCGCTTAAGCCGTGACCAGCACAATATTTCGCGCAAAGACATCAGCCCCAATGCGCTTAAAGTGCTGTACCGGCTTAATGATGCCGGCTTTGATGCTTATTTAGTCGGTGGCTGTATCCGCGATTTGCTGTTGGGTTTAAAACCAAAAGACTTTGATGTGGTGACCAATGCCGAGCCAGAGCAGGTAAAACAGGTGTTCCGTAACTGCCGGCTGATTGGCCGGCGTTTTCGCTTAGCCCATGTGGTGTTTGGCCGTGAAGTGATAGAAGTCGCTACTTTTCGTGGCCACCACAGCGGCAGTGATGACGATGAAGACACTACGCCCAAAGCCAAAACCGCCAGCTCCAGCGAGCAAGGCCAGATTTTACGCGACAATGTGTACGGCACTATTGAAGAAGACGCCGAGCGGCGCGACTTTACCATTAATGCACTGTATTACTCGGTCAGTGACTTTTCCGTTTACGACTTTGCCAACGGCCTTCAGGCCATTGCCGAGCGTAAAATTGAACTGATTGGCGACCCACAAACGCGTTACCGCGAAGATCCGGTGCGTATTTTGCGCGCTATCCGCTTTGCCACCAAACTGAATATGCAAATCGCGCCGGCCACTGCCGCGCCTATTACGGAGCTGGCGGTGTTGCTGAAAAACATTCCGGCACCGCGGCTATTTGACGAGCTGGTAAAACTCTTGCTGGCCGGCAAAGCCTTTGACAACTTTATGCTGATGCGCGATACCCGCGTATTAAAGCAACTGCTGCCGCAGCTGGACAAACTGCTAAAACAAGAGCCCGAGGGCAAAGCCTTTTTACTGGCAACCAAGGCGCTGCAAGACACCGACGCCAGAGTCGATGCCGATAAGCCGGTTACGCCGGCCTTTATCTTCGCGGCCCTGCTGTGGTACCCGGTAGAGCGGCGCAGCCAGGCGTTAGTGATTGATGGCTTAAGCGAAATGGACGCAATGAATATCGCCATGACCGAAGTACTGGACGATGTGCAGCGCACCATTGCTATTCCAAAACGCTTTACACTGTCGATGCGCGATATTTGGGCACTGCAAAGCCGCTTAACCAAGCGTGCTGGCCGTCGTGCCTTTAAATTGCTGGAGCAACCGAAGTTTCGCGGCGCCTTTGACTTTTTACAGCTACGTGCCCAGGCTGAAGGCGGCGAGCTGACCGAGCTGGCACTGTGGTGGGAGCGCTTCCAGTTTGCTGATGAAGCAGGCCGGCTACAGCTGATTAACCAGCTGGGTAAAGACGGCATCGACAAAGGCCCGCGCCGGCGGCGCAACTACAAACGTAAGCGCACCGCAGAATAATGGCCCAGATACCGTCACAAAAGCGCTCAAAGACACGCTCAGAGGTTCGTTGTTATATCGGGCTGGGGGCAAACCTGGCCAACCCGGTGCAGCAACTTGAGTTGGCGATAGCCGCTTTGCATCAGGTGCCACTAAGCCGCTTAGTGGCCGTATCGTCGTTGTATGGCTCTAAACCTATGGGGCCGCAAGATCAGCCTGACTATGTGAATGCTGTCGCTGCGCTTGACACCACGTTGCTACCTGAGCAGCTACTGGATGCACTGCAGCGCATAGAGCAAAATCAGGGCCGGCAGCGCAAAGCTGAGCGCTGGGGGCCACGCACGCTGGATTTGGATATCTTGCTGTATGGCGAGCAGATCATTAACACTGAACGGCTGACCGTGCCGCACTATGGCCTGAAGCAGCGTGAATTTGTGTTGTACCCCTTGGCAGAAATTGCCGCTGAATTACAGCTGCCTGATGGCACTGTACTATCCTCTTTACTTGAGCAGGTAGCGCTTAACGGCCTGCAAAAGCTTCACAGCAGTTGCAGCTGATGGCACTTTGTGCGATCTTGCGCCTCCTGCGTTAAATGGTCGGATGAGATTATTATGGCTAAGATCACCACTGCCGTATTACAGAAAATGAAACAGCAAGGCGACAAGATCAGCATGCTGACCGCCTACGACGCCAGCTTTGCCAAATTGTTTGCCGAGCAAGGCGTCGAGGTGCTGTTAATTGGCGACTCACTGGGTATGGTGCTGCAAGGCCACAGCGATACGCTGCCGGTTACCATTAACGATATTGCCTACCATACCCGCGCTGTGCGCGCCGGTGCGCCGGATGCTTTTGTCATCGCCGATATGCCCTTTATGAGCTATGGCACCCTGGAGCAGGCACTGCAAAGTGTGGTACCGCTGATGCAAGCCGGTGCCAATATGGTAAAACTGGAAGGCGGCGACTTTTTACTGCCGACCGTAAAAGCCTTAACAGAGCGCGGCGTGCCGGTATGTGGTCATTTAGGTTTAACGCCACAGTCGGTGCATATTTTTGGTGGCTATAAAGTGCAGGGTAAAACCGATGCTGCCGCCGATGCGATGGTCGCGCAGGCCAAAGCCTTGCAGGATGCCGGCGCGCAGCTATTGGTGCTGGAGTGCATTCCAAAGACCTTGGCCAAACGCATTACCGACGCGCTGACGATTCCGGTTATCGGCATAGGCGCAGGTAATGTGACCGACGGCCAGGTGCTGGTAATGCATGATCTGCTGGGCATTAGCAGCGGCTATATTCCGAAGTTTTCCAAGAACTATCTGGCGCAAACCGGCGAGATCAGAAGCGCGATAGCCGCTTATGTCAGCGAAGTAAAAAGCCAGGCCTTCCCTACCGATCAGCACAGTTTTTAACAAGATGAACATTATTACCACTGTTGAGGCGCTACGGGCGCAAATTGCTGCCTGGCGCAAAAAGGGCGAAACCATCGCCTTTGTGCCTACCATGGGCAATTTACATAACGGCCATTTGAAGCTGGTCGACGTGGCGAAAAGCCGCGCCGACAGAGTGGTTGTCAGCATCTTTGTTAACCCGATGCAATTTGGTAAAAACGAAGATTTAGACAAATACCCACGCACACTGGAAGATGACTGTGCCGGGCTAACCGAGCACCATGCTGACGCCGTCTTTACGCCAACACCACAACTGATGTACCCGCGCGGGCTGGATGTGCAAACCTATGTTGAAGTACCGCTGCTGGGCGACTTACACTGCGGCGCCAGCCGGGCCGGCCATTTCCGTGGTGTGTCCACCATCGTCTGCAAGCTGTTTAATCTGGTGCAGCCGGATATCGCCTGCTTTGGCATGAAAGACTATCAACAACTGGCGATTATCCGCCAGATGGTGATTGATTTATCCATGCCGATTGAGATTATTGGTGTACCGACAGAGCGTGCGGCCGATGGCCTGGCACTGAGCTCGCGCAATGGTTATTTAACCGCTGAGCAACGTGCCACTGCGCCCAAACTGTATCAGCTGTTGCAGCAACTGAAACAGCAGATCGAGGCGGGCAATCACGACTATCGCGCGCTGGAGCTTCAGACCAAAGCGCAGCTGACCGCCGCCGGTTTTGAGCCTGATTATGTGAATATCAGCCATCAGCACAGTCTGGCGCTTGCCACCTCTGCGCAAGAGCCAAAGGTTATTCTGGCCGCTGCCCGCCTGGGCAGCACCCGGCTGATTGATAATCTGGAGCTTTAAGCCGCTTACCAGGTACATCTGGCGCAACAGTCATAACACGCCGCTGTGGGGCAATGCCCCACAGCGGCTTTTGCATTTATACATCACTTATTCTCAGCGCCGGAAAGATTTTTGCTAATACTCAGGTCTTGGTGAACCAGAAAGGTGTTTTTGACCTATCTTTCCCATAATCACTGCTAACAACGAGTATTGTATGATGCAACCTAACACCCTGATGCTGCCAGCTTTACTGACACTGCTGCTGTCAGCCGGCAGTGCAGCCGCCAAAACCCCGCCCAAAGTAAGCGCGCAGCAGTTTGTCGATTTGCAACAGGGCAACAGCCTGTTTGCCGGTTTTCGCCGCGCCCATGCCAAAGGCCTGTGCGTAAGTGGTGAGTTCAGATCTAACGGCGAGCTGGCACCCTACAGCTCCGCCAGTCTGTTTAAGGCGGGCGTTACGCCCTTTGTCGGTCGCTTATCTATTGCTGGCAATAACCCCACCGCACCGGATCTGAAGGCGCCGGTACGCAGCCTGGCATTAAGTTTCAGCCTAAGCCGCACAGAGCAATGGCGCCTGGCAATGAACACCCCGCCGGTGATGGCCGTGGCCGATCCGCACACCTTTTATCAGCAAATACAGGCGATTCAGGCTGGCCCTGAAGCCATTCAGCAATTTTTTGCTGCACACCCTGAAAGCAGCGAGTTTCGTACCTGGGCTGCACAGTACAAGCCCAGCGGCAGCTTCGCCGGCGAAACCTATCACAGCATCAATGCGTTTTATCTGATTAACAGCGATGGCCAGCAGCAAGCGGTGCGCTGGGCACTGATGCCCACCGTTACCGCGGACACGATGGCTTTTGACGGCGATAACGCGCTGCAGCAAGAAATCAGCGCCCGCATTGCAGAGGGGCCGGTGGTGTTTAACTGGGTATTTACCCTGGCCGATGCCAGCGACGATGAAAACAATGCCACTAAAGCCTGGCCAGCAAGCCGCAGGCAAGTTAACGCCGGGCAAATAGTGCTCACCGGTACAGCAGCACAACTTGAGAGCAACTGCCATGGCATTAACTTTGATCCACTGGTGCTGCCAAGTGGCATTAAAGCCACTGCAGATCCGATTTTACGCGCACGCTCGGCGGCCTATGCCGAATCCTACCGGCGCCGGGCGAAAGAGCAGTTTCAGGGCGCGTTAGAGGAGAGCAGCCATGACTAAGCCAACACGCTTCCCGTTATCTATGCGGCTGTTTCACTGGGGCATGGCGGCGCTGATGCTGGCCATGCTGACAGCAGGGCTATTGATGGTGAAATCGCTGGAGCCCTGGCAGCTTAACGTACTAAACCTGCATAAAGCCTTTGGCCTGCTGGCACTGCTGCTGGTGAGCTTAAGGCTGGTTAACCGCTTGCGCCAGCAGCTACCTGCATTGCCCGACAGCTTACCTGCAATACAAAAAGCCATCGCCAGGGCGTCGCATTATCTGCTGTACGGCCTGATGTTTGCCATGCCACTGTCCGGTTATGCCATGCAGTATTTTGCCGGCCGGCCAGTTGAGGTATTCGGCTGGTTTCGCCTGCCGGCTGCACTGGAAGTTAATATCGGCCTGTACTCACTCTTTCGCGAAATGCACGGCATCCTGGCATTAGCGCTGGTAGCGTTAATTATGCTGCATATTGCCGGCGCATTGCATCACCACGTTATCCGTAAAGATAAGGTGCTTAAAAGTATGTTGTAATAACTTACGGCGCCGGGCATGCCGCCCGGCCGCTGGATTAACCTATGGCTTAAATTTAGCCGCGTCGATAATGGCCCACAGATGCACAATGGCAGCGATAATGGCAGGAATGACCAGCCAAAATAATGCATAACCCACTGCACACACTAAAAAGAATACAATCGCCGCCAAAATGCGGCCCTGAACTAACTGACCTAAACCGGGGAAAAACACATTACATAACGCGGCGATAACATTACCGCCAGAACCCTGACCTGACATGACACTCTCCTGTTATTGTTTTAAGGTGGCGACAAATTGCTCTGACTGGGCAATTGCCTGATTCATTTCTTTGATCAGCCGGTTAATATCACGCTGAATACTGCCAAATTCGCCCTGCAGCGCACCAATGGCTTTGGCATTTAAATTATGTTTTAAATACAGGCTATTATCTTTTAGCGATGCCAGCACCGGCTGCATACTTTGCTCAGCACGGCGCATGGTTTTTAGCAGGCTGGCGTATTGCTTGCGCGTGTTGGCCAGTTTGCGGGCACTGTCTTGTTTTAACTTGGCGTTGCTGTATTGCTCCAGCTCATCCTGCCATTCATCAAACAGGGCCTCGGCTACGTTTTCTATACTGTTTATGCGGGCGCTGACGTCCTCAGCCGCTTTACTGCAAGCCTGATATTCGCTGTCGGTGGCTTCGTATATACGCTGCAAATCGCCGCCATCAAAATTAATCAGGCTGCTAAATTGCTCCAGCGCAGACTTGAACTGCTGCTGCGCCTCTTGTTGTGATTGCTGGGCTTCTTCAACCCGGTCTACCAAAATGTCGCGCTTATGCACGCCCACTTTCTCCATTGCCGAATAATACGCACTTTGGCAAGCAGTGAGGCTTAAAAATAGGGGAAACAGAAGGGTCAAATAGCGCATAGTTTCAATCCGTTGCTTAGACAATACCGGCTGATAATAGCCGCTTAAGCCGGGCAGAACAAATGCAAAGTGGTATAGCTGGCAGCCTAGGCTGCCAGCTCTTTCGCCAGCTGCAGCAGCTTGGGGTAAAACTCTTTATCCTGCTGGGCAATTTGATCTTGCTCTACCAATACATCATGCAAAATTTGCTCAGTGGTCAGCGGGTTAGCCAGCACCACGCGAAACACTATAGTTTCCTGACGCTGATATTTGGCCGGCGTTAAGCGGGTACGCGAGACAAAAGACTTACCTTCTTCGCGCTGGCGCTTTTGAATAAACTTAGTTAAGCCGTTTAGCAGTTCGTTAAAACGCTGCAGTTGCTCGGGGCTGGCTTTGCTCATCGCTTTTTGCACCTGCGCCGGTACATAACGGTAGGTCAGCAGGCACAGCTCGGGCTCAGTGATCAGCTCAAAGTCGATATTATGCGCGATTAAAGTAGCAAAATAGCGCGCTTTTTCCAGACTGCGGTTAATCAGAATTTCATAACCTTCGCGGCCAATTACCTGTAAACAGGCGTGTACCAGCATGGCCATACCGGGGCGCGAGCCTTCCAGCGTCTGGCTGCCTAAGTCTTTTGAGCCTTTACGTAGAATATACTCGGCATGGTGTTCGATAGCATGCGCCGCCGAGGGGTGCTTAAACACCACCATACCGGCACCCATCGGCACATACATTTGTTTATGTGCATCGATGGTAACCGAATCGGCGCGTTCTATACCGGCAAGCAGATGGCGGTATTTGTTTGATAACAAGGTCGCGCCGCCCCAGGCCGCATCGACATGGAAGTGACACTGATACTGCTCGGCCAAATCGGCCAGTTGATGCAGCGGGTCTACGTTACCGGTTTCGGTGGTGCCGGCTACGCCGACAATCGCCAGTGGCCGGATATTGGCGGCTTTAAGCTCGGCCATTTTTTCGGCCAACAGCGTGGTGTCAATTTTGTTGTCGGCATCGGTTTTTATTGAAATCAGCGACTCACGGCCGATACCCAATACATCGGCCGCTTTACCTAACGAATAATGGCCGCGTTCAGACACCAGTATCGCCAGGCCGTCATAGCCGTAGTACTTCATGGCCTTAAACAGGCCTTCGCGGGCAATGCCTTTAAAGTCGCCATCGGCTTTTAGCAGCCGGTTACGCGCTATCCAAAGCGCCGTAATGTTGGCGATGGTACCGCCGGAGCAAAACGCGCCCAGCGAATGGTTAGCACTGTGCATCCATTTTTTATAAAAGCCATCGTTCTCGCCATACACCAGGTGGTGCATCATGCCCAGCACCTGCCGCTCCATTGGCGTAAAGGCTTTGGAGGTTTCAATTTTGACCAGGTTCTGGTTTAGCCCCACCATCATTTTGGACAGCGAGAGCACGAAATATGGCAAGGCCGACGTCATATGGCCAATAAAGCTGGGCGCAGCGGTATGTACCGAGTGCGCCACCAGTTTTTGCATTAACCCTTCGGCGTAATCAGAGACAAAGTTTGGCTGCTGTGGAATTTGATGCGCCTGAAAATCGCGCTCAATTTGCCACAGTGGCTTTTCCACCGCGACAATACTTTCGCGCAAAAAACCGGCCAGATTCTGCGACAGGTTTTGCTCGATAATGCTCAGCGTAGAGTCAGGTGCTTCAGGCACGGTAAAGATGCGCCATAACGCGTCTTCAGAAGCCGTTGCCTGTCGTTTGCTTGATTCTGTCATCAACTAATTACTCTGCCTGTTCACTTTAGCAGTGGCTAAAACAGCCGGAAAATGGCGCTCACTTTACTGCAAGCGCCGAAAAATGTCTGCAAAAAAAAGATCGGTTGGTGTGAGTAATCCGGTCCGACTATGCCAAGCAAATTGCAGCTGTCAGCTTCGCAGGCCAATACCCCGGTTAATCAGGTACATGGCATAGCTAAACAGCACCACAATAAAGCCCAGCACGACGGCCAGTGCCAGCCAGAGGCTGACATCGCTAACCCCCAAAAAGCCATAGCGAAACGCATTAACCATATACACCACCGGGTTTAACGCGGCCACCTGCTGCCAAAAGCCCGGCAACAAGGTTAACGAGTAAAACACCCCGCCTAAATAAGTGAGCGGCGTTAACACAAAGGTCGGAATAATACTGATATCGTCAAAGGTTTTCGCGTACACCGCGTTAATCAGGCCACCTAAAGCAAACAGCATCGAGGTCAGCGTGACAGTAACAATAATCACCGCCAGGTTATGAATTTGAATGGTGACAAAAAACAGCGACAGTATCGTCACAATTAAGCCCACCAGCATACCGCGCGCCATACCGCCGCCGACAAACCCCAGCACAATAATGTAGTTAGGCACCGGCGCCACCAACAGCTCTTCCACGTTGCGCTGAAATTTGGCACTAAAGAATGACGACGCCACGTTGGCATAGGAGTTAGTAATGACCGACATCATAATCAGGCCCGGTACAATAAACTCCATATAACTAAAACCGCCCATATCGCCAATGCGCGAGCCAATAAGGCTACCAAAGATCACAAAATACAGTGTCATGGTAATGGCTGGCGGTACCAGGGTTTGCACCCAAATGCGCAAAAAGCGGTTAGTTTCCTTATCCAGAATGCTTTTCAGTGCCACCATATAATTTGCTTTAATCATTTGGCACCTCCGCGGCCGTTTTCTACCAGGGTGACAAACAGCTCTTCCAGCCGGTTGGCTTTATTGCGCATCGATAACACCTTAATATCCTGTGCCGTTAGCCTGGCAAAAATCGGGTTTAAACCCTGAGATTTTTCGACATCGACCTCAATACTGTGGTCGTCCAGCTGGCGCCAGCTAAAGCCGTCCAGTTGCACCCTGGCCACGTCACCGGCCACATCCAGTACAAAGGTTTCGACCGTCAGCTTACTTAACAGCGCTTTCATACTGGTGTTTTCGATGATCTGGCCTTTATCGATAATGGCGATATTGCGGCACAGCATTTCGGCTTCTTCCAGATAATGGGTGGTCAGAATAATGGTGACGCCCTGCTGGTTAATCTGGCGCAAAAACTCCCACATGGAGCGGCGCAGCTCAATATCAACACCGGCGGTCGGCTCATCGAGGATCAACAGCTTAGGCTCATGCATCAGGGCACGGGCTATCATCAGCCGGCGCTTCATGCCGCCGGATAACTCACGCGAGCGGGCATGGCGTTTCTCCCACAGCCCCAGCTGGCCAAGGTATTTTTCCGCCCGCTCCAGCGCCAGTTTTTTCGGCACGCCGTAATAACCGGCCTGATTCACCACGATCTGCAGCAGGGTTTCAAACTGGTTAAAGTTAAATTCCTGCGGCACTAAACCGAGCTGGCTTTTCGCCGCTTCAAGCTCGGTATCAATATCATGGCCAAACACCTTAACGCTGCCACTGGTTTTATTCACCAGCGAGCTGATAATGCCAAGGGTGGTGCTTTTGCCGGCGCCGTTGGGGCCTAACAGGGCAAAAAAATCGCCCTGCTTTACCTGTAAATCGATACCGCTTAGTGCCACGGTACCGCTTTTATACACCTTATGCAGGCCTTGAATATCTAAAGCTAAACTCAATCTTGCTCTCCTGTTTGCCCGCTATTGCCATAGCCCCAGCGCTGGGTCAGCTGATGCGGCAGTTTTAAGTGGTCTAAGATGCGCGCCACCATAAAGTCGACTAAATCGCTTATCTGTTTCGGCTGATGATAAAAACCCGGCGCCGCCGGCATAATGGTGACACCCAGTTTGGCAAGCTTTAGCAGGTTTTCCAGATGAATGGCGCTAAGCGGGCTTTCCCGTGGCACTAAAATCAGCTGGCCGGCTTCTTTTATCACCACATCAGCGGCGCGCTCTATCAGATTGTCACTGGCGCCACAGGCAATAGCCGATACGGTGCCGGTAGAGCACGGGCAAATCACCATTTGCTTCGGCGCCGCCGAACCGGAAGCGACCGGTGAGAACCAGTCGTCTTTGCCGTAGACTTTCAGCAGCTCGGGGGCGCAGGCAAAATGCTGTTGCAGCATGTCGGTGCATTTATCCGGCGCCGCCGGCAGCTTAATATCATGCTCGGTGGCAAACACCACCCGCGCTGCGCTGGACACCAGCAAGTGCACCTTAATGCCCTGCGCCAGTAACACTTGCAGCAAGCGCCAGCCATAGGGCGCACCTGAAGCGCCACTAAAGGCCAGCGTAATTTCCTGTGGTTTGGCCATTATGGCTCCCATTTTTGCTTAAGTGCGCTAATTAGCTTGTCGTGAATACCGCCAAAGCCGCCGTTACTCATAATGACGATACTATCGCCCGTGGCCGCCTGTGTGGTTAACTCGTTAACTAAAGCATCAATATCCCGGCTCAGACCAGCTTTAGGGGCTAATGCCCGCGTTAACGGCTCCAGCGACCAGTTAGCATTGGCGGGCTCGTATAAAAACACCTGATCGGCCAGGGCTAAGGCTAATGGCAGCGCCGCCTGGTGCACGCCCATCCGCATGGTATTCGAGCGTGGTTCCAATACGGCAATAACGCGCTGCTGGCCCACTTTATTGCGAATACCCTGCAAGGTGGTGCTAATGGCGGTGGGGTGATGAGCGAAATCGTCATACACCTTAATGCCGGCCACCTCGGCTTTTAGCTCCATCCGCCGTTTGGGCGCGACAAAGCGTGTCAGCGCCTCCAGCGCCACCTCAACCGGCACCCCGGCATGGCGCGCAGCGGCCATCGCCATTACCGCGTTGTCCACATTATGCTGGCCACTTAACTGCCAGTGAAGCTCGCCCAGCTTCTGCTGCTGTAAATACAGCGCAAACTGGCTGCCGTCCGGGCTTATCAGCTCGGCGCGCCAGTCTTTGCCATAACTTTGCCGTTCGCTCCAGCAGCCCATCTCCAGCGTTTGCTGCACTGCCGGTGTATCTTCCGGTGACAGCACCAGGCCGTTAGCCGGCACCATGCGCAATAAATGGTGGAACTGGCGCTGAATGGCCGCCAGATCGGGGAAAATGTCGGCGTGATCATATTCCAGGTTGTTAATCACTAGCGTGCGTGGCCGGTAATGCACAAACTTGGAGCGTTTATCAAAAAAGGCCGTGTCGTACTCGTCAGCTTCAATAACAAAAAATGGCGACTCGCCTAAGCGGGCCGAGCAGTCAAAGTTTTGTGGTATGCCACCAATTAAAAAGCCGGGTTTCAAGCCGGCACAGTCTAAAATCCAGGCCAGCATGGTGCTGGTGGTGGTTTTGCCGTGCGTGCCCGATACTGCCAGCACCCAGCGGTCAAACAACACCTGCTCGGCCAGCCACTGCGGGCCAGAGCTGTAGCGCAGGTTGGTATTAAGCACATACTCTACCGCCGGGTTACCACGTGATAAGGCATTACCGATAATGACCAAATCCGGTGCTGGCTCCAGCTGCGCCGGGTCCCAGCCCTGCGTCAGTTCAATACCCAGTTGTTCCAGCTGGGTGCTCATCGGCGGATAAACGTTGGCATCGGCGCCGGTAACCTTGTGGCCCAGGGCTTTAGCAATGGCGGCAATGCCGCCCATAAAGGTGCCGCAAATGCCCAGTATATGAATATGCATAACTTATCCTGAAAAATAGCCTGCGCCATTGTAGCAAAAATGGCCGCCGACACAGTAACACCTGCAATTTGTGCAGAAATTCTTTAAAATACGCCAGCCTCTATACCTTAAGCAAAACTATATTACCAATAAGGAACTCACTGCATGCGCCGCATCTCGCCAGTACTGCAACAGGACGGAGTCGACAGCGACCTGATTTCACTGATAAAAACCATTCTGGCAGCCTGCCGGGAAATTTCTTTTCGCGTCAGCCAGGGTGAGCTGGCTGGTGTATTAGGTTCTACCCTGGCCGAGAATATTCAAGGGGAAACGCAGAAAAAACTCGATGTTATTGCCAACGAGTTATTAAAAGAGGTCATTCTGGAAACCGGCGTTGTCAAAGCCATCAGCTCTGAAGAAGAAGATGACACTGTAGCCGGCAACCCACACGGCAAATACCTGGTCACCTTTGACCCCTTAGATGGCTCATCTAACACCGATATAAATAGCTTAATTGGCACTATTTTTTCTATTCTGCCCGCCAAAGCTGAGCTGGCGGCTGAAGATGCCGGCCAGTTTTTACAACCCGGCAGTGCTCAGCTGGCGGCCGGTTATGTGCTGTATGGCCCCTCAACCATGCTGGCACTGACTACCGGCAAAGGGACAAGGCTGTATACGCTGGATAAAACCTACGGCGGTTTTCTGCTCACCGCAGAGCAGGCGGCTATTCCGAAATACACCGCCGAGTTTGCCATTAATATGTCGAACCAACGCTACTGGCAACCGGCGATGCAGGCGTACATAGCCGATTTACTGCAAGGCAAAGAAGGCCCGCGCGGTAAAAACTACAATATGCGCTGGATTGCCGCCATGGTGGGTGATGTACACCGGGTGCTGTGTCGCGGCGGCATTTTTGCCTACCCGAGGGATAGCAAAGATCCGCACAAGCCGGACAAACTGCGACTAATGTATGAAGCCAACCCGATGAGTTTTCTGGTAGAACAAGCCGGCGGCATGAGCTCTACCGGCTATGAGCGCATTATGGATATAGTGCCAACCGATATTCATCAGCGGGTGGCGGTGATCCTGGGCTCAAAACATGAAGTGGAAAGCTGTGTGGCCTATCATCAGCGATAGCCATTTTTAACCGTGGCGTTATAATAAGCGCCACTTTTTTCGCACCGATACTAATTTTTTGCACAGATAAGGGAAAGGCCATGAGCTTAAGCGATGTTGCAGCAGGTAAAAACCTGCCAGAAGAGATTAACGTTATTATTGAAATCCCGGCCAATGCCGATCCGATCAAATACGAAGTAGACAAAGACACCGGCACTGTTTGGGTTGACCGTTTTATGGCCACCCCCATGTTTTATCCGTGCAACTACGGCTTTGTCAACCAAACGCTGTCGTTAGACGGTGACCCGGTAGACGTACTGGTACCAACACCTTACCCGCTGGTGCCAGGTGCGGTGATTAAATGCCGTCCGGTTGGTGTACTGCATATGTCTGACGAGTCAGGCGAAGATGCCAAAGTGATCGCAGTACCGGTCAGCAAACTGACCAAGCTGTATGACCACGTCAAAGACATTGGTGATGTCGACGAGCTGCTGAAAAAGCAAATTCAGCACTTCTTCGAGCGTTACAAAGAATTAGAGCCGGGCAAATGGGTTAAAGTGATTGGCTGGGGCGATGCCGCAGCCGCTAAAGCGGAAATTTTGACCTCGTTTGAGCGCGCCAAACAGTAAGCTTATCGGCGTTTATCTGAGCCCGGCAGCGCCGGGCTTTTTTCTGCCATAGCCGCACAGACCACAAGCATTTGCGCCGCCAAAGCACTATACTGCAGTTGCACTAATTCTAATAATAACGCTAATACCATCACAGAGGCCTGCAGTATGGATGTGTTACGACGTCTGTCTATCGCAAAGAAAATCTACTTAATTCCGCTTATCGGCACGTTAAGTTTCGTTATTTACCTGATCCTGGCCAGCAATACCGCGCTTAACAACGTGAAAACGCTGGAGCTGACCCGTGATGTACAATTTCCGGTATTGCAGGCCGCACAAAGCTCGCTGGTGTTACTGGAGCGGGTAAAAGACTCTCTGGCCAGTGCAGTCACTACCGGTGATGCAGAAGCGCTTAAGGGCGCAGCGAATTTCAGCCAACAGTTTAGCCAGGATTTACAGCAGATAGGTAAGCTAAACCCCGACTACCGCGCAGCCACCGGCACTATCGGGCAAAGCTTTACTGCCTATTATCAGGTGGCCTACAGCGTATCGCAGGAAATGATTAATAACACGGCAGATTTTAGTACGCTGGCGCAGCGCTCGGAAAAAATGAACGCCGATTATGACAACACTGCCCATTTACTCAGCCAGTTTCGCGACCAGCGCTTACAGCAATTTACCCGCAGTATTGATGATGCCAGTGAACAGGCCGGCACCCTAATCACTGTTGGTATTATTATGGGTGTGATCACCACTGTACTGCTGTTTGCTACGGCTTTTCCCATCGCCCGTGGTATCCAAAGCAGTCTGGCCAATATGATTGGCTCGCTGCAAAGCCTGGCCAAAGAAGACGGTGACCTGACCGCCCGTATCCATACCAACAGCGTTGATGAGCTGGGCGATTTAGCCCACTGGTTTAATACCTTTATGCAAAAGCTGCAGCATGTAGTAAAAGACATCGTCAACACCGCTATTCCGCTGTCGACGTTGGCAAAAGATTTACATGAGCTGACCGACGATACCAACAAAACCATTGCGCAGCAGCGTAAGGCGGCTAATCAGGCCAAACATGCGGTAGATGATATGAGTGCCAGTGTGGTGGCTGAAGTGCAAAGCGCCAATGAAGCGGCCGCCGCGGCTAATCAATCCAGTGAGGCTGCTGATCAGGGCCAGCACACCGTTGTGGCCACGGTAGAGAATATTCAGCAATTAGCCGGCAATGTACAGGACGCTTCCGGCGTTATTACCCAGTTAGAGAAAGATGCTAATCAGGTGGGTACCGTTTTAAGTGTCATTAAAGGCATTGCCGAGCAAACTAACCTGCTGGCGTTAAACGCCGCCATAGAAGCCGCCCGCGCCGGCGAGCAAGGCCGTGGTTTTGCCGTGGTCGCCGATGAGGTGCGTACTTTGGCCTCGCGCACGCAAAAATCAACCGAAGAAATTCAACGCACCATAGAGCAGCTACAAAGCGCCGCCCGGCTGGCGGTGCAAAAAATGCAGCAAAGCACAGCACAAGCCGATAACAGCGTGCAGTCGGCCACACAGGCCGGTGCGGCGCTTAAGCGCATTACCCAAAGCATTGCGCAAATACGGCTGATGAACCAGCAAATTGCTGATGCCACTGACGAGCAGCAAAACATGGCTAACGACATTGTCGGCCATGTCGATGCGATCTTTCAAAATACCGAGCACAGTGCGCAAAGCGCCGGCCAGATCGCCAAAGCCAGCAGTGAACTGGCAGAGCTGGCACAAAACCTGGCCAATATCACCCGGCTATTCCGGGTGTAATCTATTGTTTTAAAAACAAAAAGCCGGCAAAATGCCGGCTTTTTGTTTCGCTTTATCAAGTTTAACGGTAATAATTCTGTGGCAGGCTAATACGCGCTACACCAGATGCAACAGCGGCCTCTGCAACCGCCCGCGCGACGCGTGGCAGCAAACGTGGATCCATCGGCTTGGGAATAATGTACTGTTTGCCAAACTGCAAGTCGCTCACTTTGGCCGCCGTTAGCACTTCCTGCGGTACCGGCTCTTTGGCGATAGCACGAATAGCATGCACCGCCGCCAGCTTCATCTCATCGTTAATGACACTGGCACGCACATCCAGCGCACCACGGAAAATAAACGGGAAGCACAGCACATTATTAACCTGGTTAGGATAATCCGAGCGACCAGTGGCCATAATAATATCGTCACGCATGGCATGGGCCAGCTCAGGTTTAATTTCCGGATCCGGGTTAGAGCAGGCAAAAATGACCGGCTTATCTGCCATCAACTTCAATGCCTCGGCCGGCAGTACGTCCGGACCTGACACGCCAACAAACACATCCGCCCCCATCAGCGCATCTTCTAAGCTGCGCTTATCGGTATTATTGGCAAACAGCTTCTTGTATTCGTTTAAATCGTTACGGCGGGTGTGGATAACGCCTTTGGTGTCCAGCATGTAAATATGCTCGCGCTGGGCACCGCATTTAATCAGCAGCTCCATACAGGCAATAGCAGCAGCGCCGGCGCCCATACAGACGATAATGGCCTTCTTGATATCTTTGCCCTGAATTTCCAGCGCATTTAGCATGCCGGCGGCAGTAACAATAGCGGTACCATGCTGATCATCATGAAACACCGGGATATTGCAGCGTTTAATCAGCTCTTTCTCAATTTCAAAACACTCAGGCGCTTTAATATCTTCTAAATTAATACCACCAAAGGTGTCGGCGATATTCGCTACCGTATTGATAAAGTCTTCCGTGCTGCGATGAGACACCTCAATATCAATCGAGTCCAGATTAGCAAAACGTTTAAATAATAATGCCTTACCTTCCATCACCGGCTTAGACGCCATAGGCCCCAGATTACCTAAACCTAAAATGGCGGTGCCGTTGGAAATAACCGCCACCAGGTTGCCTTTGCCGGTGTACTTGTAAACATTATCCACGTCGGCGGCAATTTCCCGCACCGGCTCAGCCACACCCGGGCTGTAAGCGAGCGCCAAATCAGTGACCGTCTCGGCCGGTTTACTGATCTCGATACTAATTTTGCCGGGTTTAGGCTCTGCATGGTAACGCAGTGCCTGCTCTCTGAAATCTGCCATCGGTTCTATCCTGCTGTTTTGTAGGGCTAAGCGTATTGTTATAGTGTTATCGGGCTACTACGCTGTGGGCGGCATATTCTAAAGAGGCAAGCTGCAGAAGAGAAACAGAATCGGTCTGATCGTACCAGCCTGACGCGGTTAAAAATGCCATACCACTTTAGTCGTAGTGCAACCGTTATAACAATAAAAGTCGCTTACGCCAAGAGACGTCCAGCCATCTACAGGCACGGGCAGAGCCGCCACTGAATACAGATGTTGGCGCGTTCGCATAACCATGCCCGCAACGGCAAACCGGTAGTGCGCACAAGCGCGATAATTATGGACAGAGTAAAACGCTAAGGCTATGAAATAACAGGCTTAAAATAAAAAACCGCCGTGACGGTTGCTAAAAGTCAGTAATGCGAAAGGTGGCATAAAAATATTTTTTCAGTAAATACTCGGTATTTGCACAAAAAACAACCAGCAAACAGAGACAAAAAAAGCACCCGCAGGTGCTTTTTTGCTGTATGGCAAGAACCGATTAACGGCTGCCCAGTACAGAGAAACGCTTTTTGAAGCGGTCAACACGGCCGCCGACGTCTAACACTTTCTGCTTACCGGTGTAGAACGGGTGGCACGCTGAGCAAACGTCCAGGTGGATGTCTTTGCACAGGGCAGATTTCGTTTTGAACGAGTTACCGCAAGTACAGGTTGCAGTAATTTCTTTGTATTCCGGGTGGATACCTGGTTTCATGGCTTACCTCGTTAGGCCGTATCGCTATCTGGTCAATTATTGCCAGACACCATACGTAATTACAGTTAATTAAGGGCGCGTAGCTTAATAGATAGCCGGTCAAGTTGCAACAGGCCAGACGCTGTTACGGCAAATTTTGTTTTACTTGGCATTTGGCCAAGGCCTCCTTACACTTAACCGCTGCTTGATAACGGAAACCTGCTGTGACAGTTGTACGTGTGGCCCTGCCGCTGCCGCTGAGGCAACATTTTGATTATCTGCTCGATGCCAGCCAACCGGCCCAGGTAGGCTGTCGGGTGCGGGTCCCCTTTGGCAACCGCACACTGATCGGCATTGTCTGGCAGATAGCCCCTGATGATAGCTTTGCCGCCGACAAACTAAAACCGGTGCAGGCGCTGTTGGATACCACGCCAGTATTGCCGGAACTACTCTGCCGCTTGCTCAGCTTTGCCGCCGAGTATTACCACCACCCGCTGGGTGAAGTATTAATAAGCGCCCTGCCGCTGTTGCTACGCGAGGGGCGAAACCTGAGCGATTATCAGCCCAAAGCCTATCAGCTGACAGCCGCAGGCCGGGCACTGGATGCCAGCGCGTTAAAACGGGCCCGCAAACAGTCAGAACTGTGGCAGGCGCTGTTGCAACACCGCATCAGTGAGTCCTTGCTGGGGCAACAATACAGCCGTACCAGCTTAAAACAGTTAATGGATAAAGGCCTGGCCGAAGAAGTCGTCGTGCCCGCTTCGCCTTACACTGCACCGGCGACACCGGCCAGTGGTTTAAAACTCACTGCAGCACAGGCGCTGGCCGTGACCGCTATTCATCAGGCGTTTGGCCGCTTCGAGCGCTTGTTATTGGAAGGCGTCACCGGCTCGGGTAAAACCGAAGTCTATCTGCAAAGTATCGCCAGCTTACTGTGTCAGCAGCAACAGGTGCTGGTGATAGTGCCGGAAATTGGCTTAACCCCACAAACGCTGGCACGGTTTCAGGCGCGCTTTGATGTACCGGTGCTTTGCTGGCACTCTGGCCTTAGCGATAGCGAGCGCTTACATTGCTATTTGCAGGCACAAAGTGGTGCAGCGGCCATTATCGTCGGTACCCGCTCGGCGTTGTTTTTACCCTTCTGGCGTCTGGGGCTGATTATTATTGACGAAGAGCACGACCAGTCACTGAAGCAACAGGACGGCTTTCGCTACCATGCACGCGATCTGGCGATAAAACGCGCCGCACTGCAGCACTGCCCTATCGTGCTGGGCTCTGCTACGCCTAGCCTGGAAAGCCTGCACAATGCACTGAACAAACGTTATATCCATTTGCCACTGCCTGACCGCGCCGCCGGCCAGGCCTTACCCGGTTTTGAACTGGTGAATTTAAAGCAGCAGGTACTGCAATACGGCCTGGCCAGCCAGACACTGGCGCAGGTAAGGCAACAACTGGCCGCCGGCCATCAGGTGATGCTGTTTTTAAACCGGCGTGGCTTTGCGCCGGCGCTATGCTGTGACGAATGCGGCTGGCTGACCGAATGCCAGCGCTGCAGCGCCTTTACCACTTATCATAAGCAAAGCCGGCAGCTGGTGTGTCATCATTGCGGCGCCAGTAAAGCCATACCGCGTCAGTGCGCCAATTGTGGCAGCACTAAACTTACGCCGCTGGGCCAGGGCACTGAACAGCTGGAAGAAAACCTGCAACAGCTGTTCCCCGCTACCGCCATTACCCGACTGGATCGCGACAGCACCCGGCGTAAAGGCGCACTAAACACCCTGCTGGAAGATATTCATCAGCACGGCGCCCGGCTGATTGTCGGCACGCAGATGCTGGCCAAAGGCCATCACTTTCCCAATGTGACACTGGTGGTGATAGTCGATGTGGACGGCGCGCTGTACAGCAGCGATTTCCGTGCGCCCGAGCAACTGGCGCAGCTGCTTACGCAGGTGGCGGGCCGCGCCGGCCGCGGCGATAAAGCAGGCAAGGTGTTGCTGCAAACCCATTATCCGGAACACGCTTTGCTGCAGGACATTATTCAAAATGGTTATGCCTCTTTTGCCCGCAGTGCGCTAATGGAACGCGAGCAAACCCGGCTGCCGCCCTACCAGCATTTAAGCCTGTTTAGTGCCCAGGCGCATCAGGCGGCGCTTTGTCAGCAGTGGCTGACACAGCTGGCCGAGCAGGCCAGACAATTTCCGGCATTACAGCTACTTGGCCCTATACCGGCGCCGCTGGAGCGGCGCGCCGGTTTGTATCGCTGGCAGCTGCAGCTATACAGCGCAAACCGTACTGCTATGCATCAGGCACTCAGCACCCTGTTAGATACTATTAGCCAGTGGCCACTGAGCCGTAAAATCAAGTGGCAGCTCGACGTAGACCCCACCGACCTTACCTAACACCAGCCTGACACCAAGGCGCGGTTTCTTTTTCAGTACAACCGGGTAGAATAGCGCTTAGCACAGTAGTAAGAGTATTCCAGCCGTTATGCCACACAAAGACTATGTTAAAGCCAGCCGCCCCAAAGCCAAGCCGGCCCGGGGACGAGGCCGCGCTAACGCTAAAGCTGCAGCGCCTGGCAGCAAACCCTGGCTGTTGTTAATAGTCACCGCCGGCCTGATTGCCGGCTTTGTGTATTTCTTATGGTTTTTAAACCAGCAGCCAGCGGTATCTACTGCGGCGGAAAAACCTGCCGCCAAGCCGGTGAAAACCGATGAGTTACCGGCAAAACCGACGCAAGAGCCTTATCAGTACATTAAAGAGCTGGAAAATAAACAAGTTACAGTAGAAGTGACTGAACAACCGCAATCCACCGGCCCCTATCAAATGCAATGCGGTTCATTCCGCGAGCAAAAACAAGCTGAAGCGATGAAAGCGCAAATTGCCTTTGTTGGTTTTAGCTCTGAGATCCGCCGTACCGAGGGCAATAATGGCGTTTGGTATCGGGTGGTGCTGGGCCCTTATGAATCGAAACGGCAGGCCACCGCCGACCGCAACCGGCTGCGCCAGCAAAGCATTAATACCTGCCAGATCTGGAACTGGTCTTGAAATAAACACAGCTCAGCCTCACTTAAGGCCTAGGTTAATTACGCCCTAAGGCTGAAGCATGACAACGATAGTTTCTGTCCGCCGCAATGGTAAAGTTGCCATTGGCGGTGATGGCCAGGTCTCACTTGGCAACACGGTAATGAAGGGCAATGCCCGCAAAGTACGCCGGCTGTATCACAACAAGGTGATTGCCGGTTTCGCCGGCGGCACCGCCGATGCCTTTACCCTCTTTGAACGTTTTGAAGCCAAACTGGAGCTGCACCAGGGCCATTTAATGCGTGCGGCGGTAGAGCTGGCTAAAGACTGGCGTACCGACCGTATGCTGCGTAAATTAGAAGCGCTGCTGGCGGTGGCCGATGCCAACACTTCCCTGATCATTACCGGTAACGGTGACGTGGTGCAGCCCGAGCACGACTTAATTGCCATTGGCAGCGGCGGCCCTTATGCCCAGGCGGCCGCCACGGCGCTGTTGCAAAACACTGAGCTCAGTGCCCGTGACATCGTCGAGAAAAGCCTGACCATCGCCGGTGATATCTGCGTATACACCAATCAGCATCAGACCATTGAAGAACTCTAAGCAGGTAGCCTTATGTCTGACATGACGCCAAGAGAAATTGTCCACGAGCTGGACCGCCATATTATCGGCCAGAACAAAGCCAAACGTGCAGTGGCCATTGCCCTGCGTAACCGCTGGCGCCGCATGCAGTTAGAACCGGCACTGCGCCAGGAAGTAACGCCGAAAAATATCCTGATGATAGGCCCAACCGGGGTGGGCAAAACTGAAATTGCCCGCCGGCTGGCCAAGCTGGCCAATGCGCCTTTTATCAAAGTCGAAGCCACCAAGTTTACCGAAGTAGGTTATGTCGGCAAGGAAGTGGAGAGCATTATCCGTGACCTGACCGACAGCGCCGTGAAAATGTTTCGTGAGCAGGCAATAGAGAAAAACCGCTACCGCGCTGAAGAAATGGCCGAAGAGCGTATTCTGGACGTACTGTTGCCGCCGGCCAAAACGGCCTGGGGCGAGCCGGAGAATAAAACACCAACCGACTCTAACACCCGGCAGATCTTCCGCAAAAAGCTGCGCGAAGGCCAGCTGGACGATAAAGAAATTGAACTGGAACTGGCACAGCCGAACATTGGGGTGGAAATTATGGCACCACCTGGCATGGAAGAGATGACCTCGCAGCTGCAAAGCATGTTCCAAAGCCTGGGCCAGGACAAAAAGAAAAAGCGCAAACTGAAAATCAAAGAGGCGCTAAAGCAGCTGATTGAAGAAGAAGCCGCCAAGCTGGTTAACCCGGAAGAGCTGAAAACCGCCGCGCTGGACGCGGTTGAGCAAAACGGCATCGTGTTTCTGGACGAGATAGACAAAATTTGTAAGCGTGGCGAAACCAGTGGCCCCGATGTATCACGCGAAGGTGTGCAGCGCGACTTGCTGCCATTAATTGAAGGCTGCACCGTCAATACCAAACACGGCATGGTAAAAACCGATCATATCCTGTTTATTGCCTCGGGCGCCTTTCAGATGAGCAAACCCTCAGATCTGGTACCGGAGCTACAGGGCCGTCTGCCGATACGGGTTGAACTGGAAGCACTAAGCGCCGCTGATTTTGAGCGGATTTTAACTGAGCCCAAAGCCTCGCTGACCGAGCAGGCCAGTGCCATGCTGGCAACAGAGGGCGTGCACTTGCACTTTAGTAGCGATGGTATAAAAAGCCTGGCAGCGGCGGCCTGGCAGGTCAATGAGACCACCGAAAACATCGGTGCGCGGCGTTTATACACCGTGATGGAGCGGCTGTTGGAAGAAATTTCCTATGATGCGGCCGACCATGCCGGTGAAGAAATTCATATCGACGCGGCCTATGTGGAAAAACACCTGGGCGCACTGGTGAAGGATGATGATTTAAGCCGGTTTATTCTGTAATGGCCAATTACACCAGCACCACTGATAGCGAGCTGCAGGTTAGCCGGCTGCACTATCATCAGCGCAGCCGTAAGCTGGATGTGCAATTTAACAATGGCGAGACGGCAAACTTCAGTGCTGAGTTTTTGCGGGTATGGTCGCCCTCGGCCGAGGTACGCCGTCATGGCAAGCCGGTGCTGGTGACGCACAAAAAAAATGTCGCCATCAGCAAGGTAGTGCCGGTGGGCCACTATGCGGTAAAGCTGGTGTTTGATGATGGCCACGACAGTGGCATTTACAGCTGGCGCTATCTGTATCAGCTGGCGTCACAGCAAGATACCTTGTGGCAGCAATACCTTACGCAGTTACGCCAGGCCAATGCCCAGCGCGACGAGCTGATTGCCGTGAAGTTTAAACCCTGAGCGCTGCTGAAACTAGCGGCTAACGCAGAACATAGCAGCCGGCTTTCAGTTAGCCGGCTGCTACCTACTCAGGCGCGAAAGCGATCTACCGTCTGGTGCAATAACGCCGCCTGCTGCGCTACCTCCTCACTGATACTGGCGTTGTGCCGGGCATGGCCATAGGTTTCATCCGACAAGTCACGGATCTTCACCACGTTTTTATTCACTTCTGCGGCGACCTGGCTTTGCTGTTCTATCGCCGCCGCAATTTGCGTCGTCATATCCATAATATTGGTAACATCGCTGGTGATTTCGCTCAGCAGTTGCATAGCGACATTGGCTTGCTCAGCACTACTTTGCCCCTGCTGCCGGCAATTCTGGATCACCTGCACTATGCTATGGGTACGGCCTTGCAAACCACCAACAATCGCCTCAATTTGCCGGGTAGAGTCCTGCGTGCGCATGGCCAGATTACGCACCTCATCGGCCACCACGGCAAAGCCACGGCCCTGCTCGCCGGCCCGGGCAGCCTCTATGGCGGCATTAAGCGCCAATAAGTTGGTTTGCTCAGCGATGCTGCGGATCACATCCAGCACAGTGCCAATCGTTTTACCATCCTGCTCCAGTTCAGCCACCACCTGGGTAGCGTCCTGTAACTGCGCCGATAACGCGTTAATCCGCTCTACCGTATGCAGCACTTCGCCACGGCCGGTTTGGGCATTTTGGTTAGTGGCTTCGGCTTTAGCGGCGGTAGTTTCGGTATTGCTGGCAATTTCATTAATGGTGGCGCCCATCTCTGTGACAGCAGTGGCAACCATATCGGTTTCGTTTTGTTGCTGCTGCATGCCCCGGCTGGTATCCGCAGTGGAACGCGCCAGCTCGTTGGTCGCGGTATCCAGCATTTCCAGTGCCTGATTAACAGTGCGGATAAGATCCTGAAAGTCGCCCAGCATGGCGTTAAAATCCTGTGCCAGTGTGGTCATTTCATCTTTACCGGCTACTTGCACGCGCATACGAAAGTCATTACTGCTGCGAATAAGACCAATCGCCTGGCACACCTCCATCACCGGGCGCAAAATACTGCGGCTGGTCAGCGCCACCAGTGTTAATACCACCACCAACACCAGACAAAAAATGCCAATCGCCAAATTCTGTGTCGTACTGACTGCGGCTATGATGGCGGCGCCGGTTTGTTCTGCCAACGCTTTCAAACTGGTCTCGGTGCTTTGAATAGCTTTACGCATCTGGCCGGTAATGCCCTGTGTTTCGTCCAGCCCCATCTGCTGCATGGCACTGACCAGAGCATTAAAATGCTGCTGGTATTGCTGCGCCAGCTGCAGGCTGTCTGGTTCAGCGCTTAACTGCTGGCTCAACTGCAAAAACGTCTGCGCAAACTGCTGGGCATGGGCCATGTCTTTGCGCAGCAGGAAATCTTTTTCTGCCCGGCGCAGTTGCAACATCAGCACACTGAGATCATCACGGTTAACGGCATCCAGTCGCTGCTCTAACTGATGCACCGCCTGCCGTAGCTCCCCCATCACGCCAGAGCGGTAATCCAGCCCAATGCGCTGCTGCTGGCTAACCAATTGATTAAAGCTTTGCAGATAATCTGCCGTCAGGCTGCTAAACTGCGCCAGTGGCTCACGGTCAATACGATGCTGCTGTAACAGGCGGTCAAGCTGCGCTACACGCTGTTGCATTTGCTGATAGTGCTCGGCCAGGCGCTGCTGATATTTCAGCTCGGTGCGCATCATAAAGTCTTTTTCGTGGCGACGAAACATCAGCACGTCGGTGCTAATTTGCTCGACCAGTTGCTGGGTGCTAGCCAGGCTGGTCAGTTGTGCACTTTGATAAAACAAAATCAACAGCATAATAGCCATGGCCAGCACCAGGGCACCGCCATTGATAAATAACCGCTGTTTAATAGTTAAACGCCTTAAACGACTCATGCTTTACACCCGAAATGTTAACAACTGCTTTGATGATAGTTCAGGCGTAACAAAATGCTGCAAAAATTATCGGCTAAGCGTCTAATTGAGCAAAGTGTAGACAGCCAGGGTGCTGCCTGAGCCCAAAACCGCGCCAGCCAACACGTCCAGCGGAAAATGTACCCCGAGCATAATACGCGACACGCCAATCGCCATCGCCCACAGCAGTGCCAGCGGCCACCAAAGCGGAAAATACAGTGCAATCACCGTGCTAAACACAAAGGCTCCGGCGGTATGGCCTGATGGCAAACTAAAGCGGTCAGACGGGGTGATATGGGCACGGATAAAAGCGGTCAGCACATCAGCCGGCCGTGCCCGTTTTATGCTGTTTTTCAGCAATAAATACAGCGGCAACTCCAGCGCAAAGGCAGCCAACAATAAGCCGCTGACGCTGTAAGCTTCCGCCGAGCCTGAGCTTAGCAGCAGCAGCGCAAACAGCAGGTACAAGGGGCCATCGGCGGTCTTTGACAGCCATAAGCTGATATGGCGGGCCTGCACTGAGTTACTGCGGCGAAACAGCCGGTGAAATGAGGCCTGATCCCACTGTTCCAGTCGTTTAAGCAACATAAGAGGCTCTGTCCTGAGTATCGACTAAGGACAGGCTAGCGCGGCTTTATGACGTTAGCATGACACCGGGTTTACGCACATACGCCACAGCATCTGCCTCCGGCAGTGGCCGGGCGATGTGGTAACCTTGTACTGCATCACACGCCATGCTTTTAAGTAGCTCAAGCTGTATGGCACTTTCTACCCCTTCGGCCAGAATGCGTTTACCTAAGCCATGTGCCAATTTGATCATGGTTTTTACGATCATCATGTCGGAGTCGTTACCGGCCATATCCATCACAAAGCTGCGGTCAATTTTAATTTTATCTATTGGCATACGGCGCAAATAGGCCAGCGAGGAGTAACCGGTGCCAAAGTCATCAATCGATACCCGTATACCCATCTGCTGTAATTCCAGCACATGGTTAGAGCCTTTTTCCATATCGTGCATCGCCGTATTTTCGGTGATTTCAAGCTCTAGTAATTCCGGCGCCACCTGATATCGCTGCAACAACAGCTGAATATGCTGTTTCAGGCCATCCTGCTGAAAATGCAGTGGTGACATATTCACCGCCAAAGGTACCTGCAGCCCGGCCTGGCGCCATTGGCTGATGGTCTGTACCGCTTTTTGCAGGATCCAAAAATCCAGCTGCCGGCTTAGGCCTAACTGTTCGACAAAGGGTAAAAACTGCCCCGGCATCAATAAGCCCTGCTTCGGATGTTGCCAGCGTACCAGTACTTCAAAGGCATCCAGTTTGTTGTCCCGCAGGTTTAGTTGTGGCTGAAAATACAGCACTAACTGGTCCTGCTGCATCGCAGCCAATAGCTCGGTTTCCCAGCTGATTAAGCGGGCCGACTCGTCTTCCATACCGGCCTGATAGGCCAGATGCCGCGTTTGCAGGCGTTTAGCCTGATGAAAAGCAATATTGGCTTTTTGCAGCAGTGTCTCGGCACTGGCGGCATCGTGTGGCGCGCAGGCAATACCGACGGTACAGCTTAGCTGCAACTGGCCGGCTTGGGAGTCAAAGCGTTTTTCTACCAATTGCTGCACATGACGTAGCGCATACTGCAACTGGGTGTCGTCCTGAATATCGGTCAACACCAGTGCAAAAATATCACCACCGGTGCGGGCGACCAACGCAGGTTTTAAAATACTGTTGGCAAAACGCTGATTTAACTGGCGTAGCAGCATATCGCCTTGTTTCAGGCCAACCGACTCGTTAATGGTTTTAAACTTATCCAGCCCCAGCATCAGCAAATAAAGCGGCGTGTCGGCGTTGTGCTGCAGTTTTTGCTGTAGCTGCGTCAGTAAAGCATCACGGTTTAGTGCCCCGGTCAGTTGGTCGTAACTGTCCAGATAACGGGCTTTTTCGGTTAACTGCATATTGGCGCTACGCTCATGCTCATGCAGCCAAATCAGCAGCGCCAGCCCCAGACAGCACAGTAAAAAGAGCTCTACGCATTTGTAAACCAATGTTAGCCTGGGCTCTGCCAACTCGGCAGTACTAAGCAGGCGCCAGACCGCAAAGGCTATATACAAGCTGCCCCACAGCGATAAGGTTGCAGCCGCCAGCCTTTGGCCCAGTGATGACTCCATCCGTTGCAACAGGCTAATAGCAGCCCCCAGCAGCAGAATGCCCATCAATAATAATCTGAGGTAAACCTGGAAGTATTCTCGCCAATCGCGGTCAAAGTCGGCAAGTTGGAACGGCAATAAAGTCACTGCGCTAATTATCAGCAGCAGCAACAGGATCCGCTGAGTCGGCATGGCGGCCCAATTTGGCAAAGCCGAGCGACGGGTTTGCATCATGCCACGCAGCAACAGCACGGCGAAAGTATAACTACCCATAATGGTGACAAACTGCAGCAGCTGCATAACCGCCTCTTGCGGCATTAGCCACTGCAATAAAATCGCTAGTTGATAACCGCTAAAGCCCAACACCGCGATACACCAGGAACGGATATAGCCTTGTTGATAAATCCGGTTCAGGTTCCACAGCAGCACACAAAGTAGCAGGGCAATACCAACCTGGGTCAGGTAAATTGCTAACCGGGCAAAAATTTCTGCAGCCACTGCCAGTACCTGTTAAGACATATGGACACACCTTAACAAACAACAACCCCCGCCGACAATACACAGTTAACGGTGACTCGATAAAAGCCAATAATAATAAGTGTTTGAGCTTACTGCGCCGGGCGCTATACTGAGGGTCAATTCTGTTAATGCCGGAGCCCACCATGGAATACAATACGTCTGAATTATGTGATCTTTATGCCGATTTGGTCGATGTGGTTGAGCCGCTCTTTGCCAATTACGGTGGCCGGCGCTCTTTTGGTGGTCAAATTCATACCGTTAAATGTTTTGAAGACAATGGCTTAGTGCGGCAAATGTTAAACGACCCGGGTGTTGGCAAAGTGTTATTAATTGACGCCGGCGGCTCTGCCAGACGCGCTATTATTGATGCTGAACTGGCTTCACTGGCTGCCACCAATGGCTGGGAAGGCATAGTGTGCTATGGCAGTGTGCGCGATTTGGATTTACTGGAAGATTTTGATATCGGCATTCAGGCCGTTAATGCCATTCCGGTAGGTGCCGATGATAAAGGTTTTGGTGAAACTGAAGTGCCGGTTAATTTCGCTGGCGTCACCTTTTTACCCGGCGATCATCTGTATGCCGACAGTACCGGCATTATTATGTCGCCGGATCCACTGGATATTGAATAATCAGGTTTGCTGATGCTAACGCTTTTTACCCCAGCCAGGCTTGAGCAACTGTGTGCCAGCCGCCCCGGTGAACAACGTCTGGGCCAGGCTGTCGCGCTGCCGCAAGTTAATCTGAGCCTGAGCCAGCAACTGGCTCAGGCTAAAACGGCGGGCTGTCAATTTGTGTTGTTAGGTATACCTGAAGACATCGGGCCAAGAGCCAACCTGGGCCAGGCCGGTGCGACCGGCGGTTGGCAGGCGTTTTTAAGCCGTTTTTTGCCTCTGCAAAGTAACAGCTTTATCACGGCCGGCCAGTTATTGCTGCTAGGCGAGATAGACTGCAGAGCCTTACAACAGCAGGCCGATAAGCTGGACAACCAGCAACCAGAGCAACTGGCGGTGCTGCGTGAGCTGGTAAGCCAGTTAGATCAGTATGTCAGCGATGTAGTGCAGGCCATCTTCGCTGCAGGTTTGTATCCTATTGTTATCGGTGGTGGCCATAACAACAGTTACCCAATATTAAAGGCACTGGCCACACAAAGCGGCCAGCCGGCGAACAGTGCCAACCTTGACCCCCACAGTGATTTTCGCCCGCTGGAAGGCCGGCACAGCGGTAATGGCTTTAGCTATGCCTGGCAGGATGGCTATTTACAGCACTACTTTGTGCTGGGGCTGCATGAACTGAAAAACTCAGCAGCCACCCTGCAACAATTACAGCAGGCCGGGGCAGACTATTGCAGCTATCAGCGCATCTTTGTCCGGCAAGAGCTGAACTACCAACAAGCACTGGACCTGTGCATAGATGCCGTAGTGCAAGGCACAGGGGATATCGGTATTGAACTGGATACCGACAGCATCAGCATGATGCCGGTCAGCGCTTTTACTAACTGCGGTATCAGCGTGCAGGCGGCAGAGCAGTTTGTGTATCAACTGGCCAGGGTACCGCGCAGCCGTTATCTGCATTTAGCCGAGGCCGCGCCGGCACAGCATGCGGCGGGTTTAGCAGCGGGCAACAGTGAAGCCGGCCAAATTCTGGCAGCGCTGGTGTATGCTTTTATTCAGGGTAAGCAGCATCAGGCTACGGCGCTGTAGGGCCTTTGGGCTGTTGTTGCCATTGTTTTAACCACACCGCAAAACCACTGAGCTCAAACGGCCGTGAGTATAAAAAGCCCTGACCACGGGTGCAGCCCATCCGCAGTAACTTCTGCTCCACTTCTACCTCTTCTACACCCTCGGCGATGACGCCTAAATCCAGGTTACGCGCCATATCAATAATGGCGCCGGTGATGGCAGAGTGCATATCGGATTTATGGAGATCATTGATAAAACTGCAATCAACTTTCACGTATTGAATGGGCAAGCGGCGTAAATAGGCCAGTGATGATAAACCGGTGCCAAAATCGTCCAGCGCCAGCTCTACGCCTAAGCGGTGCAAGCGCTGAATGGTGGCCAGTGCCTTGTCCGGCGCTTCAGATAACGCGCCTTCTTTAATTTCCAGCATCAACAGCGCCGGCTTCACCTTATGCTTTTCAAACAAAAACTCTAAACTATCGACCAGTTCATCCTGCAATAAATCTTTGCTGGAGATATTAACCGCTATCTTGCTGTTTAAGCCGGCTTGCTCCAGCGTTGCGATCATGGCGACCGCCTCACGCACCACCCACTGGGTTAACGGGTAGATCACACCGGTTTGCTCGGCCAGCGCCAGAAAACTGGACGGCGCCATTAAGCCGCGGCTGGGATGACGCCAGCGCACAAACACTTCACCGGCTAACACCTGACGGCTTTTCATATCAATTTGCGGCTGCACATAGAGCGCCAACTGGTTATCGGCAATCGCCTGACGCAGCTCTGCCATCAGGGTCAGTTTGTCGCTGCTGTAATTGAGCATACGCGGGCTGAACACCTGGCTTTGCCCCTGTAACCAGCTGTGGTGTTGCAGCGCCAGATAAGCGCGCTCAGATAGCTCGCTAAGCAAGGTACCGTGCTCAGGATAATTGGCAATACCAGAGTGCAACTGATAATCCACCGCACAACCGTGCACTATCATCGGTTCCGGTACATTTTTCTCCAGATTATCTGCCACATATTCTGCTAAATGTTGCTGCTCAGTGCTGTCGAGCCAGACGGCAAAATCCACCCCGCCTAAATGACACAGCCGAATTGGCAGCTGTTGGCGAAACTCAAAGGTGAGCGCTTCAGGGGTGTCTTTCAGCTGTTGGTTAATACGCTGGGCAATCTGGGCCAGGATCAGGTTACTGTTGCTGTGGCCAAGTAACTGATTAATTTGTTCAAACTGGCTAATCTTAATCAGTAGCAGCGAGAATTGCTGTTGCGGTGCCCGCTTTAGCAGCTCGTCCAGCTGCTGTTGCAGGAAAAATTTGTTAGGAAAGCCACTGATATCATCATGTAGCGAGTAAAACCCCAGCGGGTTGGCTTGCTGCTTTTGTTGCTGCTTATTCAGCTTGTGCAAGTCAAACTTAAGTTTAATCATATAGATAAAACTTAATAGCAATAACCCTGTCAGCAAACTCAGCAAAGGTAATTGCTCTGTTTCAGCCTGCGCCGCAACGGGCCAGCTTAATAACGCCATACTTAACAGCCGGTAAGACAAGGTGATTCTCCCGCATCAACATTGCTACTAGCATAATCGAAAACCACCTGTTGTAAAGCGACTTACAGCCGGTGGTTAACCTCTTTACCATTGATTATCAGCTGTTTAAGTGGATTCACGCCAAACTGATAACACAGCTCCGCCGGCCGGCTGATGGCATAACAGGCAAAGTCAGCCCGTTGGCCAACCGCCAGAGTACCACGGTCATTAAGGCCCAGCGCTTTGGCGGCATGGCGACTGACACCCAACAGCGCCTCCTCGGGGGTTAAACGGAATAAGGTACAGGCCATATTCAGCATCAGTGGCAGTGAGCAAAGCGGTGATGTGCCGGGATTAACATCGGTTGCCACCGCCATCGGCACTTTATACTGGCGCAGCAATGTTATAGGAGGCAGCTGTTGTTCACGCAGAAAATAAAATGCACCGGGCAGTAAAACGGCAACAGTACCGGCTTTTGCCATCGCAGCTATGCCGGCTTCATCGAGAAATTCGATATGATCAGCCGACAAGCCACCAAATTCAGCCACTAAAGCACTGCCGCCCAAATTGGATAGCTGCTCCGCATGGGCTTTTACCGGCAAGCCCAGTGCTGCTGCGGCGTTAAACACTTTACGGCTTTGCGCAACACTAAAACCTATGCCTTCACAAAACACATCCACCGCGTCCACCAGATTAAGCGCAGCTAAGCGCGGCAGCATGTCGCACACGGCATCAATATAGCCATCGGCATTGTCGGCATACTCCGGCGGTAAGGCATGGGCACCCAAAAAGGTTTTCTGCACCGATACCGGGTGATGTTGCGACAACTCTGCGGCGACTTCGAGAATTTTCTGCTCGCTGGCAAGATCCAGACCATAGCCGGATTTAATTTCCACCGTGGTAACCCCCTGGCTTAACAGCGCGTTAAGCCGGGCTTTGGCTAACACAAACAGTTGCTCATGACTGGCTGCGCGCGTAGCGGCTACAGTGGCTTTAATACCACCGCCGGCGGCAGCTATTTGCTGATAGCTGGCGCCGTTTAGCCGCAGTTCAAACTCATTGGCACGATCACCGGCGTACACCAAATGCGTATGGCAATCGATAAAGCCCGGTAGCAGCCACTGGCCAGCCACGTCATACAAGGGGGTTGCCAACGCATCAAAAGCCGGCAGTGCAGCGCGGGGGCCAACAAAGGCAATACGGCCGTCTTTTACCGCCAGCACCGCATTTTCAATGGTGCCATAAGGCTGTCCATTGTCGGTCATAGTGGCAATATTGGCGTTAACCCAGATCGCATCAAATTGCTGCATCAATATCTCCTGTAGGCGGGCAGACGCTAATTTTACACCAACAACTTGTCTATACAACAAAACTACAGTATTTGTTATGCCGGTATCCTAATGGAGTTTAGCGTGGCCAAATTTGCCCAGATCAAAGAATACATTCTCAGCCAGATAGAGATAGGCGTCTGGCCGGAGCACAGCCGGGTGCCCTCAGAGAATGTGTTAGCCGAACAATTCAGCGTCAGCCGCATGACAGCGCGGCGCGCACTGCAGGAGCTGACCGAGCAGGGTATTTTATACCGCACTCAGGGCGTGGGTAGTTTTGTCGCAGCGCTCAAATCGCAATCCTCTTTGCTGGAGATCCGCAATATTGCCGATGAGATACACAGCCGCGGCCATGCTTACAGTGCCCGGCTGTTACAGCTAACCGAACTGCCCTGCCCCGCGGTTATCGCCAGTGCGCTGGGGCTTAAACGTAATGAAGCGGTGTATTTTTCACTGATCGTGCACCTGGAAAACAACCAACCACTGCAGTTAGAAGCCCGCTATGTCAGCCCCCGTTTGGTGCCGGATTATGTCAGGCAGGATTTTAACCAGCAAACCCCCCATCAGTATTTAAGCCATATCGCGCCGCTGACCGAAGCAGAGCATTTGGTAGAAGCGATATGGCCGGATGACTTTACCTGCCGGCATTTACTGCTGAAAAAGCCTGAGCCCTGTCTGCGCCTGACCAGGCGCACCTTCAGCCGGGAAGGCGCGGTAAGCCTGGCTTACTTAACTGCACCGGGCAGCCGCTACCGCCTGGGCGGATACCTTAATGTTAATCTGTTGGCTAATCGCTAGTATTTTGGCATTTGCCGGCATGTTGCCGCCAGCCAGCTTCAGCTGGCAGCTTTTTTAAGAAGGTCTCCTTTTTCCGGCTAGACCAGTCAAGATTTCTTTGTTAACGTCAACTTGTTAAGCAAGCCACTGCTGTCTATGTTTAGGGCTCAGCTTGAGCGCGGAGTAAACACCTTTGATCCAGTTAAAAGTTGCGCATAAAGTCATCCTCGGCTTTGGGTTTATTGCCCTGTTGTTATTGTTATCCAGTGGCTCAGCCTTATTAAGCTTCTCTGCTGTTACACATTCCAGTGAACGGGTAAATCAGTTAGCCGTGCCGGTGCAACAACAAAGCCATGCCGCTCAGGTGCAGCTATTAAAACTGGCTAAGCTGTCTGCACTGGGTTTTACCGCCGAGCAGGACGCTGAGATTAGCCAGTATCAACAACAGTTCAATGTTGGCAGCAACGCCCTGCGTCAACAGTTAGCCGCCTTATCCAGCCTGACCAGCGGTGAAACCCAGTTCACCAGCACACTGGCCGATATCGACAACCGATATCAGCAGTATGCCAGCGCCGTTGAGGCGATGTTCGACGCCAGGCTACAAAGCCTGGCATTACAGCGCGAAGCGCTGAAAGAATTTGCCTTACTGGAGCAGCTGGTCGACAGCATAGGGGCTAATCTGTTAGATCTGTCGTATCTGGAACTGCCCGGCGGCGCCCGCCAGATGGAGCTTATCGCTGGCAGTGCAAACCGTATCGATGGCCAGTTACTGGGACTACTAAATACCTTTAAGGAGGTGGTGGCTTACACTGATGTCGCGCAAGCCGGCGCCGGCCAGGAAAACCTCAGTTTTGCCCTGAGTGACATGCAGGTCAATATCGACTATCTGGCCAACCAGGTCGCCACACTGAATACTGACGGCCTGTGGCAGAGTGTCACCGGGCAATTGGCCGAGCTGACCAACCGGGTAGAAGCCCAGAACAGCCTGGCCAGAATAAAGCTGACTCAGGTTGAGGCGCAGCAACAAGCCCGCCAGCAGTTGACACTCTCCGAGCAGCGGGTAGAACAAGTCATCACGGCGTTAGACACTTTGCAAAGTGCCGCGGATCAACAGTTTGCCGCTTTGCAGCAAAATGTTTCTGACTCGGTCAGCTCAGGTAACACCCGCACCCTAAGCCTGATGCTGGTGCTTATTTTACTGGCTGTCGCTGCCGCCTATCTGACGATCAGTGCCATGTTGCGCCCACTGGCTGACATTAATAATGTACTGACCGACGTGGCCAGAGGCAATTTAACCCGCAAGCTGCAAGTGGTACAGCAGGATGAATTTGGTGCACTGGCAGAGAAAGTAAATAGCCTGACCAGTGCCCTTAGCAGCCTGATTATCGACATTCAGCACAACGCCAGTGAACTGAACCAAAATGCCAGTCAGTCCGCCTACGAGGTGGGAGAAATTAACGATTCGCTACAGCACCAGCAACAACAAATTGCCGACGTGAACGACATCACCCGCCAGTTAGCTGACAGCACCCGTGATATTGCCAGCCAGTCGGCAGACACCACAGAGGCTATGCAGCAAGCGCTGACACAAGGGAAGCAGATAGATCAGATCGCCCGGCAAAATAGTGACCGCATCAGCCATCTGGCGCAACAACTTACCAGTACCAGTGCCGTAATGAGCCGGGTTAATGATGAAGCCAATAATATCGGCAGCATACTGGCAACTATTCGCAGCATAGCCGAACAAACCAATCTGCTGGCACTCAACGCGGCCATAGAGGCCGCCAGAGCCGGCGAGCAAGGCCGGGGTTTTGCTGTAGTGGCAGACGAAGTTCGCTCTCTGGCGGGGCGCACGCAGCAAGCGACGGATGAAATTCGTCAGATGATAGAGACGCTACAGCAACAAAGCAAACAGGCGGTGCAGGCCATCAGCAGCGGCAAAACCGATGCAGACAGCTGTGTGGCACAAACGCAGGAGCTGGCCAGCTCACTTAGCCTGGTGATACAGGCGCTGGCGACAACACAGGACATCAGTAGCCGGGTCACAGCAGCTACCGAAACACAGCTGCAACTGGGCAGCACTATCGATCAGAATATGCAGCAAATGGTTGAAGTGGCTCATGTCAGCAGCGAAAAAGCCGAGCGAACCTTACAACATAGTGATGGTGTCTCGCGCCTGGCTAATGCGCTGCAAAAAGCCGCCGGCGCCTTTAAGATTTCCTGACGGACAAACTATTAAGGGGGGGCGGCGTCCTGCCGCCACATTCGCTATATCCTTCAGCGTTCACCGGCATCATGCCGGCTTGTCACTGCTCCGTAGCAAGGGCAACTGCCCTTTTGCCACTCCTTAGCCAAGAAAAAGGCTGGACTTAGTCCAGCCAGGCAGGAAGTATTTTCGCATCCTGTTGTTTTTCTCGATTCCCTTCGCCCGCTAGTGTGCCAAATCAGGGGAAAAAAACCCGATGAAAAGATGATATCAGCATCAAACTAACGCGAATTGTTGTTCCCGATGCTTTTTTTGCTGCTTTTTTAAACTCTTGGCATCTAAAAGTTCAATATTGGCTTCGCGGGCAAAAATCCAGGCCTGACTACTAAAGCCGGCATAGCTGACCACAACACCACTGTTAAAATCAGCTGCCAACATCTGCTGAAACAAAGCACGGATCTGATTAATATCGACCACCTGATTGGTTTGCTGCATGAAAACCAGCTTTTCCTGCTCACCCTGTAAGCATTGATATTCAGCACTGACCCGCTCTGAGTGAGCTAACTTGCCCTGATGCAATAAAAACCGCTCAGCATCCTGTAAAAATTGCTGCTGTTTATCGCTACCGGACAAAAAAGGTTTCAAAGGTAACGAGAAACCAAACACCCGGTACTGCTCATCCAGCTCAAAAAACGCCAGCACGTTGAAAATCAGTGCGACGACAAACATCAACACAAAGCTCCACAGCATAAAAGCCGACCAAAATGCCGACATGACCCAGGTATTGTTGCTTAGTAATAAAGAATGCTCAGCGAAGAATAGATATAACGCACCGGCAATTACGCCAAGCGCGGTACTGACCGAGGAAATCACCAGCCATTTGTTTTTCATAATGCCCTCAACTCCATCTGTTGAGCGGCAAGTATGTGGCGACAGCTAAAAATAATCCTGATAAGCCGCTGATAAATGCTTTATAAAACCTTATTTGGTGACAAAAGCATCAATCACAGTGCGCTAAAGCGGCAGTGGCACTGGTAAATTGATACTCAAAGCCAAAGCGTTCAATAAACGCCTGCGCCATTACCCGGCGCTGTTTGTCTGATGTGCCGGCAAAACTTACCGTGCTGCCGGCAAGCTTGGCCGCCTGCTGATAAAACGCCATGCGGCTTACCGGCTGTGGGCAAACCAGATTATAGGTGCCCGCAGGTAAGCTTGGATAACTCAGCAGCTGTATCACAGCGCGGCAAATATCAGCACTGTGCACCATATTCACGCTGGCATCAGCGTCGGTTAGCACTTTAGCGGCACTAAAGCGTGCCGGATGGCGTCCCGGCCCCATCAGCCCGGCCAGACGCAAGGTTACACACGGCTGAAATTGCTGCAGTGCCTGCTCACCACGGTGTAAACGCGCCACCCTGGGCTCAGTCAGCACCAGTGGGCTTTGCTCGGTTACATCGCCGGCCAGGCCCTGATAAATACCGGTCGAACTAAAATGAATGACGCCGCGGCTACCAGCCTGTTGCAACAAGCCGGCCAGCTGCGCCAGCGACTTGCGGTAATTGTCATCCTGTTGTTGCCGCCCGGGCGTGATGGCACATACCACTATGGCACCGGCAAACAGCTTAACGATGGTGGCGGGATCCGCTACTGGCCGGGCTAAATCAAGCGGCTGAAAGCCAACCGCCGGGCCATAAACCTCAGCCGCCCCTGCAGTGCGCCGCGTTACCGTAACACTATACCCGGCGGCCACTAACACCTTGGTTAACTGACTGCCCAGCCAGCCACAGCCAATAATTACCACCTTCATATCACACGGCTTCCTTGTCAACGCCGCGTCGCATTGTCGTTTGCGGCCGGCAACACCGCATAACGGCCGCTAAACTCCGCCGCCAGGCTGTTATCACAATAAATGCCAACCCGGATTTGCTGCACGGCTTTTTTGCCTTGTGCCAAAACGCTCAGATCGCCACTGCACTGCTGCAGTACACAGCGCGCTTCAGGTGCTGCATTGATTGGCTTAACATAGCGGATATTGGCATCGGCTAATACCTGATGACCCGATAAGCCGGCGGCCTGCAATTGCAGATACAGCATACCCCAGCCAGTGAGGGTTGCCAGGGTATAGATACTGCCGGCAAACATGGTCTGGTGCAGATTAATATTCGGCGCCAATGGCGCTGTGCAGCAAAGTTGGTTGCCGTCAAAGCTGCTTATTGTAAGCTGCATATACTGGCTAAGCGGAATGGTTTGCTGCCAGGTAGCACTTAGGGCATCGCACCAACTGGCAAACTGCACCGCGCTGCCAGCGACACGCAGCCTTTTATGCATTTGCAGATGCGCAATACCAAATAAGGCCGGCGCCTGCTGCCCTTTGGCATACCCCTGGCGCTGATAAAAACCGATGGCGCTATCGCGCGCATTAAGCTGAACAATACTGCAGCCCCAACGCGCGGCCTCATATTCCAATGCCTCTAACAGGCGCTTACCGGCGCCAGAGCCACGATAAGCCTCAGCAACCGCCATATACCGTACCTGAGCACTGTGCTCATCACAGCGGTGCAGCCGTCCAACCGCTGCCACCTCACCTTGTTCGGTTATCAGCATTAAATGGTAGGCATCCTGCTCCAGCGCATCGCGCTCTGAGCCAGGTGGTTGCTGCCAGGGTGCACGCAGCACCTGATAACGTAACTGATAATACTGCTGCCACTCATCCGCGGTTTGCGGAGTACGCAGTTGCCAGTGCCGCATAGTGTCTCCTTGCAAAATCAACTGTGCAGTAAAAAGGTTACCGGACCATCGTTGATCAGGCTGACTTGCATATCGGCACCGAAGCGGCCGGTAGCGACATTAAGCCCCTGTGCCTGACAATAGTCGATAAAAGCCTGGTAAAAAGCACGGGCTTTATCCGGTGTTGCCGCCGGGGTAAAGCTGGGCCTGAGGCCTGATTGCGTATCCGCAGCCAGGGTAAACTGTGATACCACCAATAGGCTGCCACCGGCCTGCTGTACATTTAAATTCATTTTACCGTTGGCATCAGCAAATACGCGATAATGCAGTACCTTGTGCGCCAGTTTCGCTATGTCAGCTTCGCTATCCTCAGCTTCAACGCCCAGCAATACCAGTAACCCCTGCGTTATGTCACCGACGATTTCAGTGTCAACCCGTACCGCCGCTGAGCTAACCCGCTGAATTAATGCCTTCATGTTAACGACTTACCTCTGAATTTTCCTCAAGCTGATCCGGATCGTCCGGCGCAGCCGGCGGTGTATCGGCAGCCAGCTGTTGCAATAAAGCGGTAAGCTCTGCGCCAAGTAGCACCACCAGCCAGCATAAATACACCCAGACAAATAAAATCGGCACCAGTGCCAGTGCGCCATACAGCGTATCGTAAGCCGGGAAATGCGTGACATAAAGCGCAAAACCCCGCTTAGACAACTCAAACAACAAAGTTGCCAATAGCGCGCCCCACAGCGCATGGCGGGCGCGCACTTTAATATTGGGCACCAGCAGATACAAAATAAAAAATGCCACTAACGACATCAGATAAGGCAGCAGGCTTAATAACAGGGTAGAAAAACCCGGCGTGTAATCATCGGCAAACCGCGACAGGCTGACCAGGTAAGAGGTGACAGCAATGGAGGAGCCAAACAGTATTGGCCCCAGCGTTAAGATCATCCAATAGATTGAAAACGAGATAATTGGCCTGGGTCTGCGCTGCACCCGCCAGATCTTATTCAGTGTTTTGTCTATATTATGAATAAGCAACAGTGCCACGCCGACCAATGCCAGCACCCCAACGGCGGTCATGCCACCGGTGTTGCCAATAAACTGGCTGACATAGGCCTGAATTTCTTCCCCGCGTGAGGGTATCACATTGGCGTACACAAAGGCTTCAATATCCTGGCGAAACTCGCTAAACATCGGGAAGGCTTTTAGCATCGAGAACATCACCGCTACCAGCGGAACCAGCGACAATAAAGAGATATAGGCCAGGTAGCCGCCAATCATGCCAATCTGATCCTGCTGGCAGCGCTGGGCATACAGCCGGACAAACCTCAGAGCGGTATCTAGATAAGACTGCCAATCGCGCTGCATATTGCCTCCCTGATAAGCTTAAATGCAGAGAATACAAGAAAATAGCGCCAGCAACCAGCAAAGCCCTAATGCTCAGCGCATAAAAAAGGCCAGCGCGAAGGCTGGCCTTGATGCTTAGTGTACTGTGTTAATCCGCGCTGCGGCTGGCACGCTTACGATCACTTTCCGTTAAATGACGCTTACGGATACGGATAGATTTTGGTGTCACTTCTACCAGCTCGTCATCGTCAATAAATTCCAGCGCCTGCTCCAGCGTATAGCGAATTGGCGGCACTAAGTTAATAGCTTCATCGGTACCTGAAGCTCGCACGTTAGTTAACTGCTTGCCTTTTAAACAGTTAACCGTTAAGTCATTGCTGCGGCTGTGAATACCGATCACCTGACCTTCGTATACCTCTTCGGCGTGGCTGATAAACATGCGACCACGTTCCTGCAACGAGAATATAGCGTAACCGGCCGCTTTACCCATGGCGTTAGAAATCATCACGCCGTTAGTACGCTGGCCGATAGAACCGCCTTTGTGCTCGCCGTAGTGGTCGAAGCTGTGGTACATCAGACCGGTACCCGAGGTAATGGTCATAAATTCAGTACGAAAACCAATTAAGCCACGGCTTGGCATGGTGAAGTCCATACGGATCCGGCCTTTACCGTCAGGCTGCATATTGGTCATCTCAGCCTTACGCTCGCCCATGCGCTCCATAATAGAACCCTGATGCTGCTCTTCACAGTCGATGGTCACGTTTTCCATCGGCTCCATTTTCACACCATCAACGGTCTTCATGATAACTTCAGGCCGCGATACTGCCAGCTCGAACCCTTCACGGCGCATGTTTTCAATTAATACGCCAAGGTGCAACTCACCACGGCCAGACACTTTAAACTTGTCGCCATCGTCAGTCTCTTCCACCCGCAGCGCGACGTTGTGTTTAAGCTCGTGTTGCAACCGCTCTAAAATTTGCCGTGAAGTAACAAACTTGCCTTCTTTACCGGCAAAGGGAGAGGTGTTTACCTGGAACGTCATAGTTACTGTAGGTTCATCTACCTGCAGTGCCGGTAAGGCTTCTACTTTGCTGGTAGCACAAATGGTGTCAGAAATTTTCAGCTCACCCAAACCGGTAAAGGCGACGATATCACCGGCGGTGGCTTCAGTCGTCTCTACCCGCTCTAAGCCTAAGTAGCCAAATACCTGGCCGACTTTACCATTACGCTTGCTACCATCGGCGCTAACAATAGTCACCTGCTGGTTTGGCTTTAAATTGCCACGCTTAATACGGCCGATACCGATAATGCCCAGGTAGCTGGAGTAATCCAGCTGCGAAACCTGCAGCTGTGTTTCGCCGTCCAGCTCTACTGCCGGCGGCGCTACGTGGTCAACAATGGCCTGAAACAGGTCGGTAATGTCGGTTTTTGGCTCGTTGTAATCCAGTGTGGCCCAGCCATTTAATGCTGAAGCATAAACAATCGGGAAGTCCAGCTGCTCATCGGTGGCTCCCAGGTTGTCGAACAGATCAAATACCTGATCGATAACCCAATCCGGCCGCGCGCCGGGGCGGTCAATCTTGTTTACTACCACTATTGGCTTTAAACCATGGGCGAACGCTTTTTGCGTTACGAAGCGGGTTTGTGGCATAGGGCCGTCTACGGCATCAACCAGCAGCAATACCGAGTCTGCCATCGACAGAACCCGCTCTACCTCACCACCGAAATCGGCGTGGCCGGGCGTGTCGAGAATATTAATGTGATAACCGTTCCAGCGTACTGAGGTATTTTTTGCCAGGATAGTAATACCGCGCTCAGATTCCTGCGCGTTAGAGTCCATCACACGCTCTTGCATTTTGGCACGGGCATCGAAGGTGCCAGACTGCTGCAGCAGTTTGTCAACCAAAGTGGTTTTACCATGGTCAACGTGCGCAATGATGGCAATGTTGCGCAGCTTTTCTAAATTTGTCGCGGTAACGCTCATGTAACTTATCCTCTGTGGCACTAGATGACCATAATGACCACCAGGCAAATACGAACTGAAACGAAAGGGCGCATATTCTACTCTGTTTTTCAGAGGAAAGAAAAACCGCATTGGCGGTTTCGCTGATTTTTTTTCACAGCATGCCAGGCAGCCGCTACACTTAGCACGGCCACAATTGCACCATAATAAGGCGGCATCGCCCAATTTTGGTGCAACGCTATGTCATTGCGCGAACATAAAGTAATGCATGTTATTTAAAATCAATACCTTAATAAAGTGGCATGCAACTGGCATTTAATGGCGCAACACCGCAAAAACAGTTCAAAACAGGTCAATTTGGAGGAATGCATGTCTGCATCATCTGTACTGAATTTAATTAAAGAAAATGAAGTAAAGTTTGTTGATTTACGTTTTACCGATACTAAAGGTAAAGAGCAGCATGTTACCGTGCCGGTGAACCAGATCACTGAAGACTTTTTTGAAGACGGTAAAATGTTTGACGGCTCATCTATTGCGGGCTGGAAAGGTATTAACGACTCAGACATGATCCTGCTGCCAGACCCAAGCACTGCCGTGCTGGACCCATTCTTTGAAGAAACGACGCTAAACATCACCTGTGATGTTATCGAGCCAAGCACCATGCAGGGCTACGATCGTGACCCGCGTTCAATCGCCAAGCGTGCGGAAGAATATTTAAAATCTACCGGCATTGCAGACACTGTCCTGTTTGGCCCGGAGCCAGAGTTCTTCATGTTTGACGATATCCGTTTTGAAACCAACATGTCGGGTTCGTTCTTCAAAATTAACTCAACCGAAGCGGCCTGGAACTCAGGTACTGCCTACGAAGATGGCAACAAAGGCCACCGTCCAGGTGTGAAAGGCGGTTACTTCCCGTTACCACCGGTAGACTCAGGTCATGATATCCGTAGCGCCATGTGTATGGTGCTGGAAGAAATGGGCCAAACCGTTGAAGCGCACCACCACGAAGTGGCCACTGCAGGCCAGAACGAAATTGCTACCCGCTTTAACACCCTGACGAAAAAAGCGGATGAAATTCAGCAGTTAAAGTACGTTATTCATAACGTTGCCCACCTGTATGGCAAAACGGTCACCTTTATGCCAAAACCACTGGTAGGCGATAACGGCTCAGGCATGCACTGCCACCAGTCACTGGCGAAAGACGGCGTTAACCTGTTTGCCGGCGATAAATATGCCGGTTTATCTGAGCTGGCACTGTACTACATCGGCGGTATTATTAAGCACGCTAAAGCATTAAATGCCTTCACTAACCCTTCTACTAACTCGTACAAGCGTTTAGTGCCGCATTATGAAGCACCGGTCATGCTGGCCTACTCTGCCCGTAACCGTTCAGCGTCAATCCGTATTCCACTGGTACCCAGTGCTAAAGCACGCCGTATCGAGTGTCGCTTCCCGGATCCGGCGGCTAACCCGTACCTGGCATTTACTGCTCAGCTGATGGCAGGTCTGGACGGCATTCAGAACAAGATCCACCCTGGCGATGCGATGGATAAAGACTTATACGACCTACCGGCAGAAGAAGCAGCCAATATTCCACAAGTTGCCTCTTCACTGGAAGAAGCCTTGAATGAACTGGATAAAAACCGCGGCCTGTTCACCAAAGGTGGCGTAATGTCAGATGCAATGATCGATGCCTACATCGACATGAAGCGTGCTGAAGCGCGCCGTGTGGCAGTAGCTGTTCACCCGTTAGAGTTTGAACTGTACTACAGCGTGTAATCCGGTTTTACC
Organism: Rheinheimera nanhaiensis E407-8; assembly: GCF_000296695.1. Taxonomy (GTDB): domain Bacteria; phylum Pseudomonadota; class Gammaproteobacteria; order Enterobacterales; family Alteromonadaceae; genus Alishewanella; species Alishewanella nanhaiensis. The sequence goes on along the minus strand of NZ_BAFK01000001.1, from coordinate 196,384 downwards.
TGTATATATTCAATAAAGCTCACTGCGGTGAGCTTTTTTTTTTGTAGAAAAAAGCCCTGAAGCAAGCTAGAGTAACGTCATGGAACAACAATAATAATAATAACACTTTGATGGATTAACCTATGAATAACATATTGTTTATTTTAGTATTGTTGTTTGCAACAACAGCCGTTAGTGCCCAGGAAAGCAAAAAGGTGTTTGTCAGCCGGGATGCTAATGGTGTGCTGGTGTTTTCTGACAGCCCCCAGGCTGATGCCGAAGAGCTGACCCTGTCCAGCCGCGCAAATATCATGGCCGCGACAGACCCCACCCTGCCCAATACCAAAAAAGTGGCAACCGAATCATTCACAGTGGAAATTGTGCAACCTGAGCATCAGGGCACAGTGCGAGATAATACCGGCTCGGTATATGTCTCCGGTAAAATCAGCCCGATGTTTGAACGCGGTTTACGTGTCAGATTATTAATAGATGGTAAAGCACAAACCGAACCGCAAAACAATGCGGTGTTTATTCTGCGTCATATTGAGCGTGGTGAGCACACGCTACAAATGGAATTATTCGATCAAAACGGCAAGATAATTGCAGTTAGTCCTGTAACAACCTTCTATTTGCATAGAGCATCGGTAATTTCACCAAATTAGTGCATCGGCTAGGCAATTCAGACGAAACTGAATTACACTGTCAGCCAACCGCACCAATTTGGTGCAAAGGGTGGCGCAGTGACACGAGATACTACAGCACAACTACACACACAAATCACCGAACAGCTGACAACCGCCGTTATGCTGCTCGATGCCGGCTTACAGATCCGCTATTTTAATACCGCCTGTTGCGCTGTACTGGGTTTGGGTGAAAAACGTCTGTCAGATCAGTATTTCCCGGCGTTATTTCAACATATCGATATCAGTCCGGCGCATTTTTATGCTGCCTTTAGCAGCAGGCAAGGTTTCAGCGTCAGCGATGTGCAGGCGGTATTGGCTGATGGCCGTCATTTACTGCTGGATATTGCCGTCACCCTAAGCGAGCAACCTGCGGATCATTTGCTGCTGGAAATCCGCCAGGTTGAACAGCAGCGCAAAATCAGTCTGGAAAGCCTGCAACAACACCAACATCTGGCTGCCCGGGAGCTGATCCGCGGCCTGGCGCATGAAATTAAAAACCCGCTAGGTGGCCTGCGCGGTGCGGCACAGCTGCTGGAAGACTCATTGCCGCAGGAGCTGACCGAATATACTCAATTGATTATCGCGCAGGCCGACCGTTTACGTAACCTGGTCGATCGTCTGCTTGGCCCCTACCGGCCGGCACAACGGGTAAGCAGCAACCTACACCAGATGATAGAGCAGGTGCGCCAGCTGGCGCTGATGGACAACCCGGCACAGGTCAGCTTTAGCCGCGATTATGACCCCAGCATTCCCGATTTTGCCTTTGACCCTGAGCTGTTACAGCAGGCGTTACTCAATATAGTGCGTAACGCCCAGCAGGCGCTGAGCCAAACCGAACAGCCGGCCATTTGCCTGCAAAGCCGGGTATTACACCAGCATACCTTACATGGTAAGCGTTATAAGCTGGTGGCCATGATTAGGGTGACGGATAACGGCCCCGGCATTCCCAACGACATTAAAGATACGCTGTTTTACCCGATGGTAAGTGGTAAGGCCGGCGGCACTGGCCTGGGCCTGTCGATTGCGCAAACGCTGATCCACCAGCATGGCGGCTGGATTGACTGCGACAGCTGGCCCGGCCATACCGAATTTACCCTGTACCTGCCGATTGCCGACACTGAGGATTGAACTGATGAGTCATACCGTTTGGATCATTGATGACGATAATTCTATCCGCTGGGTGCTGGAAAAAGCCCTGGCCCGGGCGGACATTTTGTGCGAAAGCTATGCCACTGCCGATTTGATGCTACAGCGGCTGGAGTATGACACCCCGGCCGTCGTAGTGTCGGATATCCGCATGCCCGGCACCGACGGTATGGCGCTGCTCAGCCGGTTACAAGAGCTGTCGCCAGAGCTGCCGGTAATCATTATGACCGCCCACTCAGATTTAGACAGCGCAGTAAATGCGTTTAAACGCGGTGCCTTTGAATATCTGCCAAAACCATTTGACGTCAACGATGCGGTAGCGCTGATTAGCCGTGCGCTGGAACATGCCAAAGCGCGTCAGCCTAAGCCACAAACCGCAGCGGCTACCCTTTCGCCGGAAATTATCGGCGAAGCGCCGGCGATGCAGGAGGTGTTTCGCGCTATCGGCCGGCTGGCCCGCTCCAGCATCAGTGTACTGATTAACGGCCAGTCCGGTACCGGTAAAGAGCTGGTGGCCAGAGCCCTGCATAAACATAGCCCGCGTGCCGAGCAGCCGTTTATTGCGCTGAATATGGCCGCTATTCCAAAAGATCTGATTGAATCTGAGCTGTTCGGCCATGAAAAAGGTGCCTTCACCGGCGCCAATACCCTGCGCAAAGGTCGCTTTGAGCAAGCCGATGGCGGTACCCTGTTTCTCGATGAAATTGGCGACATGCCACTGGATGTGCAAACCCGGTTACTCAGGGTGCTGGCCGATGGGCAGTTTTACCGTGTCGGCGGCCATCAGGCCGTCAGTGTCGATGTGCGTATTATCGCGGCCACCCACCAGGATTTAGAGCAGCTGGTCAGCGAGGGCAAATTTCGTGAAGACTTGTTTCATCGTTTAAACGTGATCCGCATCCATTTGCCACAGCTGAGGGAGCGCAAGCAGGATATCGCCAAACTGGCCCAGCACTTTTTACAGCAAGCCGCCAAAGAGCTGAACGTGGAAGCGAAAACCCTGACCAAAGAGGCTGAGCAGTTTTTAAGCCAGCTGGACTGGCCGGGCAATGTGCGCCAGCTGGAAAATACCTGTCGCTGGCTGACAGTCATGGCCAGTGGCAAACATATTGTCGTCGCTGACTTACCGCCCGAGCTGAGCACAGTGGTAAAACCTGCCACTGTAGCGGCTAATGGCCAGGCCCATAGCTGGCAAGACATGCTGGCAGGCTGGATTAGCCAGAAGTTAACGGCCGGTGAGGAAAATATCCTCGCACAAGCCGCGCCGGAATTTGAACGCACGGTACTGCAGCAAGCGCTGCAGTTTACCCATGGCCATAAGCAAGAAGCGGCCAGACGCCTGGGCTGGGGCCGCAATACGCTAACGCGCAAGTTAAAAGAGCTGGATATAGACTAAGCAGCCAGCACAGCATTGTGCTGGCCGCAGCAGCTTAGCTTGACTGGCGGCTTTGCTGCTTATGCCGGCGCTGTAACTGCATCTGTTGCAGTTGCTGGCGCTGCTCCTCGGTTAACAGTTGCATAATGTCATGGCGCAGTTTCATACCCGCCAGTTGACGCTCTACGCCAGCTTGCTGGCGCTGTTCTAACAGCTGGCGCGCGGCGACTTCATCAAACTGAGCTGCCGCCATCAGCGCTTTTAATTGTTGATGGCTGGCGCGATACTCTGCTTTACTATCAGCTTTACCAGCATCAGCTTTGCTGGCGCGCGCATTACGGTGTTGCTGCATTAATTGGTTAATTTGCTGCTGCTGACTGTCGGTTAAATCTAACCGGGCCAGCGCACGCTTCAGGCCAAAACCATGCTGCCTGCTGTGCTTGGCATCTTTGGCCTGATGGCTGACAGCCTGACACTCTTCGTGTTGTTGCTGGGCAGGAGCGGCGGCCACACCCGCAGCGGTAAACATACTTAAAACAAAAATCAGTTGTGTTGCTTTCATCAGCGTTACTCCGGTGTTTAAGACAGCTTTAGCTTAAAATAACCAATGCAAAGCAGCGCAAAGAGCAGGTAAAGATTACGTAAAGGGCTGCGCGCCCGGCGGCGATATTACGTAAACTGCCACAGCAGTTAGGAGGAATAATGCCGGCAATTTTAATGATCGATGACGATACCGGGCTGTGTGAACTGGTAGCTGAATATCTGGCACTGGATGGCTTTGCTTTTGACGCTGCCCATGATGGAAAAACAGGTCTGAGGCTGGCGCAGCACAAGCCCTATGACCTTATTCTGCTGGATGTAATGTTGCCGGTAATGGATGGTTTAGCCGTGCTAAAAGCCTTGCGCGAGGGCCATTACTGCCCGGTGCTGATGCTGACAGCCCGCGGTGATGACGTTGACCGTATTGTTGGCCTGGAGCTGGGCGCCGATGACTATCTGGCTAAACCCTTTAACCCGCGGGAGCTGGTGGCGCGTATTAAGGCCATTTTACGCCGGGTAGAATTGACGCGTGCACCGCAAGACAGCGGCCACAGTATATTGCAGCAAAACGGCCTGGTGCTTAACCCCCATAATCGTCAGTTAAGCTGCAATGGTCAGCCGGTCAGCCTGACCGCTACCGAGTTTCAGCTGCTGGAATTGTTAATGCGCCGCGCCGGTGAGCTGGTCAGTAAAGACGAGCTTAGCCGTGAAGTGCTGGGTAAAAGGTTGCAAATGTACGACCGCAGCCTGGATATGCATATCAGCAATATCCGCAAAAAAATTGCCCCCTTTGCCAGCGATGAAAAGATCCAGACCCTGCGTGGCAGTGGCTATTTATTTGTCGGAGGCGGGTAATGTCGGTGCTGTGGAAGTTAAACCCGTTTCGCTACCTGGCCGGCCGCATTTTTATCTGGTTCTGGCTGGTGTTACTGACTGCAGTATTTGCCACCCTGGCGTTGTCGCGGGCGCTGACTGAACCGACAGAGATCCGTCGTCTGCCATTTAGTATTCAGCAGCAACTGCAGCAACAATTGCAGCGTTTTGCCGGCGTTGAATCAACGCAGCAGTTGTTAAGCAGCCTGCAGCAAGACAATCCACAGCGCTGGCTGGTCGTCGATGCGCAAACCAATACCGTCTTGACCGCCGATTTATTACCGCGCGATTTTGACCAACACTGGTTAACTGAATTATCCCAGCTGTCGCGGCCGCGCTGGCTTAAACATCACAACACTTCCCTGGCCGGCCCCTTTTTACTGCACATAGGCGACGAACAACTGGCATTGTATCAAAAACGCCAACGCCCGCCGCAGCGCTGGTGGCGGTTAAATGCGATTCCTCAGCATGTGTTACTGCTATTTACCCTGGTTATTTCTGCGATAGCCAGTTTTATTCTGGCAGTGTCGATCTCGCGGCCGCTGCGCGAATTACTGCAGCGCAACTTAGAGTTTGCTGAGGGTAAGCTCGATAGCCGGGTACAGCATCTGGTACAGCGGCAAGATGAGTTGGGCCAGCTCGGCCACAGTTTTAATACCATGGCAGAGCGCATCGGTGCGCTGTTAACCAATCAGCAGCGCTTATTGCGCGATATTTCGCACGAGCTACGCTCACCGCTGGCGCGCGCCCAGCTGGCACTGGGCTTAACCGAGCGTCAGCAGAACCTGGCGCAAATGCCAAGATTAAAACAGGAGCTGGACCGGCTGGATGCGATGCTCGATGAGCTGCTAACCTACAGCAGACTGGATGCGGGGCAATACCAGCTGCATAAAGAGCCGGTTGATCTGCCGCCGCTGCTCGCTGAGATTATTGCGGTTAATCAGGTAGAGGCCGAGGCAAAACAACAGCAACTGCAGCTTAGCGCACCGGCTAAACTTATCGTCAGCGCCGATAGCCACCTGCTGGCGCGGGCAATCGAAAACATTTTGCGCAACGCCATTAAATATAGCCCGGCCAACAGCAACATCAGCTGCCAGTTACAGTTGCAGGCAGATTGCTGCCAGCTAGACATCTGCGATCAGGGGCCCGGCATTGACGAGGGCCAGTTAAGCGCTATTTTTCAGCCGTTTTACCGCTTATCCAGCAACCGCGAGCATGATAGCGGCGGCACAGGCCTGGGGCTGGCGATAGTAGCGCAAATTGTCCGCCAGCATGATGGCAGTGTCAGTGCATCGAATCAAAGCAGCGGCGGGCTTTGTATCAGGCTGCGCTTACCGTTACACTAGCGCGGTTTAACCTTTGGCCGGATCCTGATAGTGACGACTGACATCCCTGACTTTCCGCTGATTTCCGTTTTAGGCCAGGCAGCCAGCCTGCAGCAGGATTGGCCGACACGGCTAAAGCCGTTCTGGCAAAGCCTGCAGTGTGGCGTACTGACCGGCAGTGACGCGCTACCTCTGCATTATTATGCTCACCATACGCCGGGCGCCCGTCAGGCCTTTGTGATTAGCAGTGGCCGCATGGAAATGGCACTAAAATATGCCGAGTTATGCTACGAGCTGGTGCAGGCCGGCTACAGTGTATTCCTGCTCGATCACCGTGGCCAGGGGTTGTCTGGGCGAGAGCTGGCAAACCCAGACAAAGGTTATGTTGCCGACTTTAGCTTGTACCAGCAGGATCTTGATCTGTTTATCCGCCATATCGTGCTGCCATCAGGCCATCAACACTATCTGGCACTGGGGCATTCGATGGGCTGCGCGATCTTAGCCGGCTATATGCAGCGCTATGCTCATCCGTTTGCTGCGGCCATTTTTGCCTCACCCATGTTTGGTATTTATACCGGCCTGGTACCGGCCCGGCTGGCCGAGCGTCTGGCACTGGCCTTTGGCGCACTGAACCGCCGGTTTAGTAATACGCCCTGGTATTTTCCCGGCCAGACTAACTACCGTGAAAAGGCGTTTGCCAATAACCCGCTCACCAGCTGCAAACAGCGCTACAGCTGGCTTAATCTGCTATACCGTGAACAGCCAGAGGCCAGATTGGGCGGCGTGACTACCCCTTGGGTCAGTGCCGCTATATCGGCCATGCGTACCATTGAGCAAACCGCCGCCCAGTGGTCAGTACCGGTGCTTCTGCTGCAAGCCAGTGCCGACAAAGTGGTCAGTAATTACGCGCAAGATCTGTGGTACCAGCAGCTACCCGAGACGCTGCTGCGGCAGAAAGTTTGCCTGCAAGCGGCACGGCACGAGATTTTTATGGAGCAGGACAGCATCCGTCAGCAGGCACTGCAGGCGATAAATGTTTTTCTTGCCACACTGGCAGCCAACGGCACTTTTGATACACTGAGCGGCCGTTAAGTCAGGAGTTTGCTATGCTGCATGTCGTGTTATTTGAACCGGAAATTCCACCCAATACCGGCAATATTATCCGCCTGTGTGCCAACACCGGCTATCAGTTGCATTTAATTGAGCCGCTGGGGTTTGCCTGGGATGACAAAAGGGTGAAGCGCGCCGGTTTAGATTACCACGAGTTTGCCCCAGTTAAGCGCCACGCCAATTTTGCCGCTTTTGTTACCGATGTCGCGCCAACGCGGATGTTTGCCTGCACCACCAAAGGCCACACCGGCCACAGTGACGTGCGTTATCAGGCCGGTGATACGCTAATTTTTGGCCCGGAGAGCCGCGGTTTGCCGCCAGAAGTGTTGCAACAGCTGCCACAGACACATTGGCTGCGTATTCCGATGACAGCGCACAGCCGCTCGATGAATTTATCTAATGCTGTAGCTGTCTTTGTCTATGAATCCTGGCGTCAGCTTGGCTTTGCCGGCGCCCGCAGTTAAGCCACGCACAATTTGCCTATTTACCCCGGCTGCGGCTATAGTTAATGGCGCTTCGCTCGATTACAAGGATGTCGACACCATGCCAAGCTTTCGCTGGTTGCCCCTGGCCGGGCTACTGCCGTTTTGTGCTGCCGCCGCGGCTGGTGATGCTATTGTCTCTGCATTACCCTTAATAGCACTGGCACTGAGCCTGCTGGTGATTGCAGTGCTAACCTTATACAACTTTAAGCTCAAAGCCCGTTACCAGCAGCTGTGCTTGCAGCAGCAACAGCTTAACCAGTTCTTGCAGCGCTGCGATGATTATATCGCTGTACTGGATGCCAACTTAACCCCGCAATATACAAATGTGTCGCTCAGCGCCGCCTGCCCGACAGATGACAGCCAGTTGCCACTTTATCTGCAGCCTGAGGGTAACAGTTTATTACTGTCACAACTGCAGCCTGCTGACAACTGGCTTGGTGAAGCCTGGTTGCAACAGGGCGATGGCAAGCGGCTGGCACTATCTGTGGCTATTACCCGCCTTAATGACGCGCCAGCGCAATATCTGTTATTAGCACGTAATATTGACGATTTGAAACAGCGGCAACAGCAGTTGGAGCAAGATACGCTGCGCGATCGGCAAACCGGTTTATTAAGCCCGCTGCTGCTGAACGAATACCTGCACAGCTGTATTCAGTTGTCCGGTAAAAGTCAGCCAAACTTTGCGCTGCTGCTGGTCAAATTTAGCCAACTGCTGGGCGAGCGACCGGTTAACCCTAACATCACTTTACCGCAGGCGATGCCAAAATTAGCAAAGGCGCTGGCCCAACTGGCCGGCCCGGAATGTATTCTTGCCCGTTACAACAGCGACACTCTGGCGGTGGTTGTACCGCACCATCTGTGTCGTGCCCACGTCGAAATTACCCTTAACCGGCTGGGGCATAAGCTGCTTACCCTAAGTGAGTCAGCCGGGTTCAACCCCGGGCTGGCGGTACAAACCCTGGTAGGCATCAGCCTTTATCCTAATGATGGCCAGCATGCCTCTGAGCTGCTGTTTGCGGCGAATGCCGCGCTGCAACAGGCCAGCAAAACCGGTGACAGCCAGCTGGCCTTTGCCAGCCGCACTTTGCAGCAACGGGCGCCGGAATATCTGGCATTAGAAGCCGAGCTGCATAAAGCCCTGCAGCGTGACGAGTTTGAGCTGTACTATCAGCCACGTTATAGCATCGGCAGCAACCGTATTGTTGGCTATGAAGCCCTGTTACGCTGGCACAACCCGCGCCGCGGCGTGTTATTGCCGCAACACTTTCTAACGCTGGCCGATGAAACCGGCCTTATTGCGCAGCTGGACCAGCTGGTATTTCAAAAATGCTGTGAACAGCAGCTACGCTGGCAACAAACGGACATTAGCCGGGGCCGTATGTGCCTGAATATCTCCGGCCTGAGCCTTAAGCAAACCCAATTTGTCAGCCAAATTGCAGCGCAGTTACAGCGCTGTGGTTTAACGGCAGATCAGTTCGAATTTGAAATTGAAGAGCCATTACTGTTAGAGGCCGATAGCCTGGTCAACGATAACTTGCAACAACTGGCCCAGATGGGGCTGCATCTGACATTAGACAATTTTGGTACTGGTGTGTCATCGCTGTCGGTGCTGAAACAATTTCCGCTACACGGCCTGAAAATTGCCGCGCTGTGCATTAAAGATATGGAGCATAACGAACAGCAGCGTAATATCACGGCCAGTTTGATCCGGCTGGCGTCTTACCTGCAGTTAGATGTGATTGCCAGTGGCATTGAAAACGAAATGCAAGCCTATTTGCTGCACGTAATGGGTTGCGATATTTTACTGGGTCACTTATTCAGTAAAGCCTTGCCAGCAGCAGAGATCCCGCTGCTACTGGCAAAAGAGAACAAACTGGTACGCAAACAGGTTAGCTGACTTCGTCGCGCTTCTCACGGCCGAGCAAATCCAGCGCGGCCAGTTTTACGTCTTTGCCCTGATACAGCACCTGATAAATTTGCTCAGTGATAGGCATTTCCACGCCTACCCGCTGTGCCAGGTTAAACACCTCTTTGGCGTTACGATAGCCTTCAACCACCTGGCCAATACTCTGCATGGCTTCAGCGACTGGCTTACCCTGCCCCAGCAATAAGCCAAAGCGCCGGTTACGCGACTGGTTATCGGTACAGGTCAGCACTAAATCGCCAAGGCCTGCCATGCCCATAAAGGTGTCTTTCTTTGCCCCTAAGGCACAGCCCAGGCGGCACATCTCGGTTAAACCGCGGGTAATCAGCGCCGTACGGGCATTAGCACCAAAGCCAATACCATCGGCCATGCCGGCGCCAATAGCAATAACGTTCTTCACCGCGCCACCGAGTTGCACACCGATAAAGTCCGGGTTGGTGTAAACCCTAAAACTCTTAGCACAGTGTAACAAGTCAGATAACTGCCGGATAAAGTCAGCATCGGTTGACGACAGTGAAATCGCCGTTGGCAAGCCCATCGCCATTTCTTTGGCAAAGGTCGGGCCGGACAACACCGCCAGTGACACCTGCTCGCCTAAAATTTCGCGCGCCACATCCTGCAGCAAGCGGCCGGTTTCCGGCTCTAAGCCTTTGGTCGCCCAGGCAACCCGCGCATCAGCTTGTAGCAGCGGTTTTATCTGCCGTAAGGTGTCGGCAAAGGCGTGGCTTGGCACCACCACCAGAATATCGCGGCTACTGGCTACGGCGGCGGCTAAATCGGCGGTCAGCTGCAAACTGTCTGGTAAGGCAATGTCCGGCAGGTATTTCTGATTAACACGCTGCGCGGCCATCTGTGCCATATCGTCGCTGTTGCGGCCCCATAAGCTGATGGTATTGCCGTTACGGGCCAGACAAATTGCCAGAGCGGTGCCATAAGACCCCGCCCCGAGCACAGCAATAGCTGAAGGCTGCATTGCTTAAGCGTCAGCCTTTACCGCCTGGGCTTCTGCCTGGCGTTTTTGTACATATTGCGCAAACAGTGCATCAAAGTTCACCGGCGCCAGGTTCAGTTGTGGGAAGGTGCCACGGTTAACCAGGTTAGACACGGCTTCGCGGGCATAAGGGAACAGCACATTAGGACAGAAAGACGCCAGCATATGCGCCATTTGTGCGTCTTCTAACTGACCAATAGAGAAAATACCGGCCTGCTGTACTTCACATAAAAACGCGGTTTCGCCTTCTACTGTCGTAGTGACAGTTAACGACAGCACCACCTGATAAACGTTGTCGTCCAGCTTTTCGCTGCGGGTGTCCAGGTCCAGCTTAACTTCCGGCTTCCACTCTTTGCGGAAGATAGCAGGCGCGTTAGGCGCTTCAAACGAAATGTCTTTGACAAAAATACGCTGGATCGCAAATTGTAAACCTTGCTGCTCAGTTGCAACGCCGTTTGCTTGTTGTTCGGCCATGATAATTCCTACTGTAGTTATTTGTGTAATAAAGGATCGAGTTGCCCGCTGGCATCAAGCGCTAACATGTCATCGCAACCGCCAATATGGCGCTCACCGATAAAAATCTGTGGCACTGTGCTGCGCCCGCCGGCACGTTCAATCATCTGGGGACGCAGTTCTGGCTGCTCATCAATACGCAGTTCGGTATAGCTTACGCCTTTATTGTCCAGCACTGACTTAGCGCGGACACAATAAGGACAATAGGCTTTGGTGTAAATAGTCACTTGCGACATCATTACCTCTTGCTTTTTACCACCGGTAAGCTGGCGCCAGTCCAGCCACTCATGCCACCTTGCAGTACCGACACCTTATTAAAGCCTTGCTTAATAAGGCTGGCAGCTGCTTTTTGTGCCGTCATTCCGGCCTGACATACCACAATAATGGGTTGCGCTTTGTGTTTTTCAAGCCCGGCCAGTTGCTGTTTTTCAATATCGCCAAGCGCCAGTTGACGGGCGCCGGTAATGTGGCCCTTGGCAAAATCGGCCTCGGCGCGGATATCGACCACCAATGCATCGTCACGGTTAACCTGCAGGGTCAGCTCGGTGGGGCTTAGCTGTTTAACAGCGGAGAAACGCGATTTAATCATGCTGGCGATTAACATCACAAACAGCACAACCCAAACTGCGCTTAAAATCGGATGATTGGAAAAAAACTCAATATACTGCTGCATATTTACTCTGCTTACGCTTAGAAAAAAACCAGCGCTGAGTATACTGAGTTTGCTGATTAAAAGCAGCCCTGTAACGGCATAAGCCCGCGCATGGGGCTGGAGAATTATCCAGATTTCGGTAAGATAACCACTCTTTTTTTCGCTAACAAAGCCGGAGCTAGCATGACAAGTGGCAAAAAACCTTTGGTGTTATTAATTCTTGATGGCTGGGGCTACCGCGAAGAGACTGACAATAATGCTATTGCCCAGGCACAGACACCGGTAATGGATGCACTGTGGCGTGATTATCCGCATACGTTAATTTCAGGCTCCGGCCTGGATGTGGGTTTACCCGATGGCCAAATGGGTAACTCAGAGGTAGGCCATGTTAATTTAGGCTCTGGCCGGGTGGTGTATCAGGACTTTACCCGCATCACTAAAGCAATTGCCGACGGCGACTTTTTTACTAACCCGGCGCTGGTCGATGCGGTAAACAGTGCACAACAGCAACACAAAGCAGTACATATTATGGGTCTGTTATCACCAGGTGGTGTACACAGCCATGAAGACCATATTCTGGCGATGATTGAACTGGCAGAGCGCCAGGGCGCCGGGCCCATTTACCTGCATGCGTTTTTAGATGGTCGCGATACGCCCCCGCGCAGCGCCAAAGCCTCACTGGAAAAAATTCAGCAGCATTTTGCGCGCACCGGCAGCGGCCAAATTGCCTCAGTAGTGGGCCGTTACTACGCGATGGACCGCGACAAGCGCTGGGACCGGGTAGAACAAGCCTATGATTTACTCACGCTGGGCCAGGGTGCTTATCAGGCAACAAATGCCTTGCAAGCACTGGATATGGCCTATCAGCGTGACGAGAACGACGAGTTTGTTAAAGCCACCGCCATTTTGACTAAAAACGGCAGCCCTGTGCAGATGCAGGATGGCGACGCGCTGATTTTTATGAACTTCCGCGCCGACCGGGCCCGTCAGTTCAGCCGTGCCTTTATTGATGCTGACTTCGCCGGCTTTAAGCGCAAGCACTGGCCCAAGCTCAGCCGTTTTGTCATGCTGACCGAATACGCTGCCGACATTAACGCGCCTTGCGCTTATCCGCCAGAAAGCCTGGATAATGTGCTGGGTGAATGGCTGGCCAAACAAGGTAAAACCCAACTGAGAATTTCAGAAACGGAAAAATACGCCCATGTCACTTTCTTTTTCAGTGGCGGCCGCGAGCAGCTGTTTGACGGCGAGCAGCGCATTTTGATCGACTCGCCTAAAGTGGCAACCTACGACTTGCAGCCAGAAATGAGCTCAGCAGAGCTGACCGACAAGCTGGTCGCGGCCATTCACAGTGGTGACTTTGATGTCATTATCTGCAATTACCCTAACGGTGACATGGTCGGCCATACCGGCGTTATGTCGGCAGCGATTAAAGCCGTTGAAACCGTTGACAGCTGTATTGGCCGGGTAGTGAAGGCGCTGCAGGAAGTGGGCGGTGAGTGTTTAATCACCGCCGATCATGGTAATGCCGAAATGATGCTGGACACTGCGTCAGGCCAGGCACATACCGCCCACACCAGCGGTCCGGTGCCACTTATTTATGTCGGCCGGCCGGCCAGTGTTACCCCAGGTGGCATTTTAAGCGACATTGCCCCCACTATGCTAAGTCTGATGGGGCTGCCGGTACCGGCAGAGATGACAGGCAAAATTTTGATGCAACCCCGCTAAATGACGCTTACCTGTAGGCCTTACCTGCTGCTGTTTAGCGCTGCCCTGCTGTGCTTGGCACAACTTGCGTACAGCCAGACGCAGCAGGAGCAGGAGCTGGCGCAGCTACAACAGCAAATCCAGCTGACTGAGCGCGAAGTGAAACAGCAGCAAAAGCAGCTGGAACAAGCAGAAGCGGCATTGCAGCAATCTGATCGCGCCCTGGCCAATGCCGCCAACGCCAAACGCGATACCGAGCAGCAAATCAGCCAGCTGCGCCAGCAAGAGCAGCAACTGCTGACGCAGCAAAGCACGCTCGAACAACAGTTACAACAGCAGCAGCAACTGCTGGCAGAGCAGCTAAAAAGCGCCTACAGCCTGGGGCAGCATGATTACAGCCGCATGCTGCTCAATCAGCAGGACGCCGCCAAATTGGAGCGGGTACTCAGTTATTATCAGTATTTTAACCGCGCCCGTTTAAAACACCTTGCCGAGATCAACAGCACCATCAGCCAGTTACAACAGGTACTTACGGAGCTAAGCGACAAACAGCAACAGCTGGCACAGCAGCTAACCAGGTTTGAGCAACAGCAGCAACAACTGGCACAGGCCAAAACGCAGCAACAACAAGCGGTTGATAAACTCAGTAACACCTTAAAGCAGCAGGGACGCCAGCTTGACTACCTGCGCCAGAACGAAAACAGCCTGCAGGCCAAGCTGGAGGAATTGCGTCGTATGGCGCAGCAAGCGCGCGAATTGGCCGGTTTAACCCGGCAAAAAGGTCAGCTGACCTGGCCGCTTAGCGGCACCATACTGCAGCGCTTTGGTGAAAACCGTCAGGGCGGTATGCCGGCGCGCGGGATATTAATTCAGGGCCGCGAAGGTGACGCGGTAAAAGCCATCGCTGATGGCCAGGTCATTTATGCCGACTGGTTAAAAGGCTATGGTTGGGTGATCGTACTGGACCACGGCGCCGGCTATATGAGCCTGTATGGCCACAACCAAAGCCTGCTAAAACAACCCGGCTCCCGCATTAGCGCCGGTGAAACCATTGCCTTAACCGGCATGAGTGGTGGCCAGGCCACCGCAGGTTTGTATTTTGAAATACGTGACAAAGGTGAGGCAGTAAATCCGCTGCAATGGCTCCAACAAAGCCGGCGCTAAAAGCATGGCAAAAGTGACAAACTTCAGTTTATACTTTTGCCAGCATAAACCGCATCCAAGCGGGCGAACGACATAAAACGAGAATAATAACGACGTGCGACCACTACTGTTTTTTATCATAGGGCTGTTCACTCTGGCCGGCGCTTATGCCGCCGAGACACCACGTGTTGCAATTATTATCGACGACATAGGCTATCAAAAAACCGACTTAGCTTTAATTGACCTGCCCTACCCGCTAACCTTTGCGGTGTTACCCCACACCCCTTATGGTCAGCGCGCGGCCCGTTATGCTTTTCAGCACAACAAAGACGTAATGCTGCATATGCCAATGCAGGCGTCAAACGGCATGGCACTGGGCCCCGGCGCTTTAACCGTAGGGATGGATAAACATCAGGTACAACAAACCCTGCAGGCGGCGCTGGCAGACATTCCCTATGCCATCGGCATTAACAACCACATGGGCAGTTATTATACCGAGCAGGCCGATGCCATGGCCTGGACCATGGAATACTTAAGCAAACGACATTTGTTTTTTGTTGACAGCCTGACCACCTCCCGCAGCCAGGCCAGTAAATACGCCAAACAATTTAGCGTTACCAACTTAAGCCGGCAGGTGTTTTTAGATAACGAACAAAACGAAGCTGCCATGCTGAAGCAGTTGGCGATCTTAATTAATATTGCCCGAAAGCGGCAAAGTGCTATCGCTATTGCGCATCCTTACCCGCAAACGCATCAGTTTTTACGCAAACATCTGCCAACGCTGCAGCAGCAAGGAATAAAGCTGGTGAGTATTTCGCAGTTACTGCCACAGCATCATGACGTTGTGGCCGCCGGCTTTACCGCACCGGCAGTATCTGCCCCGCAATAAACATCAGGCCCGCTATGCGGGCCTGAGGCTGTTTACTTACTTAGCAGATTATTTTTGTTGTTGTAAAAACAGCAGCAACTCGGCAGCTGGCATCGGTTTGGCATACATAAAGCCTTGCACCTCATCACAGCCCATGGCTTTTACCGCCTGTTCCTGGGCAGCGGTTTCCACGCCCTCGGCAATGGTAGATAAGTTTAATCTTTTACCCAGACTGATAATGGTCTCGGCGATCACCTCACCTTCTACTTTATCCAGGTCACGGATAAAGGCGCGGTCTACTTTGATCCGATCCAGCGGCAGTTGTTGCAGATAACTGAGCGAAGAAAAACCAATACCAAAGTCATCAATCGCCACTTTGATACCAAAGTTTTTCAGCTTCTGCAGCGCTTCTATCACTATTTTAGGTTCGTCCATCACCACAGACTCGGTGATCTCAAGCTCCAGCAATTGCGGGTCAATCTGGTGTCGCTGCACGCACTCAATGACCGACTGCACAAAGCCATGATTCCTAAATTGCGGCATAGACACATTCACTGCGATGCGCAGCTGGGCAAAGCCTTGTTTCTGTAGCTGTTTTATTTGTAAACATGCCTGTTCCAGCACCCAGCTACCAATATCGACGATCAGGCCGGAATATTCAGCCAATGGAATAAATACGGCCGGCGAGACAAACTGGCCATTCGTTTGCGGCCAGCGCAGCAGCGCTTCCATGCCCACCACCCGCTCAGTGTTTAACGACACCTGAGGCTGGTACCACAGCTGCAGCCGGTCATGGGCAAAATCCTGTCGCAACATCCGCAACAGCGCCAGCCGTTCGGCCATTTGCTCTTCCATATCCTCCTGATAATACTGATAATTTTGTCCAAGCTGCTTTTTCGCTTTATTCAGCGCTATATAGACATGTTTTAAAATGGTCAGGCCTTGCTCGGCTGTGTCGGTTAGCCGGCACAGACCAAAGGTGGCATTTACCTGCAGCGCATGCTCAGAGGCCTGAAACGGCGCCTCAAATACCGCTTGCAAGCGCTCGGGGCTAAGCTCCTGCTCGGGCCCGACCAAGCCAAACACATCGGCGCCAATGCGGCCTAGCTGGGCAAAAGCGCCAAAATGTTCGATAAGCCTCAGTGTCACTGCAATCAGTAACTCATTGCCAACATCCTGGCCTAAGCCATCGTTTACGTCAGAAAAATGATCAATATCGATAAGCACTGCAACATTGTTGGCGGCTTCGTAGCGCTTGGTATCCTGCAAAATCTGAATAAACTCATTGCGGTTGGGCGTTTTGGTCAGCGGATCGATATAGGCCGCATGTTTTAACTGCTGAAACAGCGTCACGTTTTCATAACCAATTGAGATATTGCTTAAAAACACCTGGATCAGCTGACGATCGAGCTCTTCAATTGGCCGGTTAGTTTCAATGTAAACCGCTGCGCTATGCTTATCATTACCCAGATACAGTACGGTATCCATATCGGTAAAGATATGCTGGCGGGTCGCCAGACACTTGGTGATCTGGCTGACAATACGCGGGTTATCCAGCCGTTCCAGCTGACATTTGATAAAAGGCGCATAGTGGCCGGCGGCACCTAATACATAAATGGTCTCACTGGCACTGCCGTCATCTTCAATTTGGGCGCAAAGCACGCCTTCAGCATGCAAGCCAATTAACGAAGAAATTTGCGTGACGACGCCCTCAGAGAACTCATGCAGCGAATGCTGCTCCAGCAGATTAGCGCCGGCATTAATAATTTTTTCCAGACCGCGCCGGCTTTGGTTAATGGTGCGGATCTGCTGATATGAGCGCAGTGACGCTATGATAGAGGTGACCAGTTTACTGCGGGTTAATTCGGTTTTGGTTTTGTAGTCATTAATATCATATTCTTTGATCACACTCTCTTCAGGCGCATAACCTGGCTGCCCGGTGCGCAGTACAATGCGGATCTCATCCATGCTCAATTCTTCACGGATCTGCTGCACTACTTTAAGGCCGGCATCATCGGACTCCATCACCACATCCAGTAGCACCAACGCGGTGTTAGGATGCTGGCGCAAAAATTCAACGGCGGCTTTGCCAGAATAGGCATGATGAAACAGCAGTTTACGTCCGAGTACCGTTAAATCACTCAGTGCCAGCTTGGTAACAGTGTGGATCTCTTCATCGTCATCAACAATTAACAGGTGCCATTCACCCAGTGTCTGTTGCTGACCAGCTGCTACGGGTTCGTCTTCTGCTAAAAACAGAAAATCCTCATCTGTTTCTTTTGACACCATTATTAAGCCTTATTGAATGATTCCGTTTAAATATACATGCTTAAACTTAATAAGAGTAAGTTATACCAGATTTTATTTTGTGCAAAGCAGTTAGCGAAACTTGCTGCAAAATATCCACAGTGCCAAGATAGCCATGCCACGAGTTTCAGGATAATCAACGTTATGGTGAAGATTAACAGTGTTAGCGGCCAACAACGCCTGCGGCAATTAGCCAAAATGCAGCTGGGTAATAGTGTCGTGTCGCCAACAGAGCCAGATACCGCGCCAGAGCCGGCCGGACATGGCCAGTTTAACGACAAACACCAGCAGCTGGCGGCCCGCTCAGGGGCACAAAGCAGCCATTTAAGCCTGGCCGAACGGGCGCAGCGGCGGCTTCAGATGCAACGTGAGCGCCAGCAGCACAATTTAGAACGGGTAATCGCCCAGGCACTGGAGTACTGCCCGGATACAGTGTCGGGCCAGGAAGTAGACCCTGATTGGTTTACCCAATTTTGCGAGTTAACGCTGGATATTTCCAACGCCAGTATGCAGCAGCTGTGGGCCAAAATTCTGGCCGGTGAAATCGCCAGCCCCGGTAAGTTTGCCTTAAAAACCCTGCATACGCTAAAGCGGATGAGTATGAAAGAAGCACTGGCACTGCAACAAGCGGCAGCGCTCAGCTGCCGCACCCGTCAGGATCCGACGCCGCGTATTTACTTTGGTTATATTCGCCGGCCGTCATTGTGGCACTTTTTGACCGGGCGCAGCAGAGCGCTGTTAAACCTGAACCAGTTTGGCTTGTCTTATCCGCAAATACTCAGCCTGGTCGATATTGGCCTGCTGCACAGCTCTGAAATTGAAAGCGGTGAGCTGGCCTATGGCCAACAGCTTCACTGGCAATATCAGCAGGCCAGCTTAACCGGCACCGTTAGCAGTAAAAATGTGGTGTTGCAGTACTACAAATACACCGCCAGCGGTGCTGAGCTGTTGCCGTTGGTAACGCGGGAGCCGCATCAGGCGTATCTGGAGGCGCTTAAAACGCTACTGCGCACGACTATCCGTTTTGCGGGCTGACTGGCACCAGCGCATAATCTGCTGCAGGTTGTCAGCGCCCAGCGGCTTGATGATGACGTCGTTCATGCCGGCCTGCAAAAATTGCTCAATCTCCTCATCAAGCGCATGAGCGGTGAATGCCAGTATTGGTGTATGCTGATACTCCGCCAGCTGCCTTAACTGACGCGCCACCTCAGTACCGGCGATATCGGGCAACTGAATATCCAGCAAAATCAAGTCAAACCGCTGCTGCGCGCAAAGCTGAAGCGCCTCGGCGCCGGTACTGGCGGTCTGAAGCTGCAGCGCCTGCTGTTGTAACAACACCCGGACAAACGCCAGATTAGTCGTATTATCATCTACCACCAGCAATTTTGGCAGTGCCGCACCAGGCAGCGCAGTATGCATTAACTGCTGCAGACAAAACGGGGCGGCGCTTACCGGTAATTGCAGTAGTTGCTGCCAACGTCGGCCGGTGTTAGCGCTGGCATAACAGAGTATCCGCTGGCAGCTGCTTAACGCTTGTATTAGTGCCTGCCAGCGCTGTAGCTCGGCCGGCGCCGGTTCTTCTGCCGGTAAAAAGATAATGGCCGCATCGTACAGATGTAGTGCCACTTTGCGCTCAAGCTCAGCCAGATCGTTACAGCTGGCCAGATAACCTGTTACAGCACTGAGACTGGCCGCGCGCTCTTTTAACCTTGCCGGCTGGTTGTCAAACAGCAGCATATGCTGCAGCACTGCAGTATCTGCAGGGGAAAGCTCAGTCAGGGCCAGGGTTAACTGCAAGGTACAGCCCAGGCCATCAAGCGACTGCACACTTAGCTGCGCTGCCAAACTTTGCCTGGCGCTGGCAACAATGGCGATATCGGCATCCTGCCACGGCTGCGCGGTTGCCGCGTCTTGCATAAGCTTTTGCCGCACCGCACTGCTTAGGCCATCACCGTCACAAATTAATGTCAGTTGCAGCTGCCGCTGCTCGGCCTTAAGCTGCAGGTATAAGCTGATTTCGCTCACGTCACTACTACGACAGCCCAACCGCAGCATGGCCTGCAGCACAATAGCCAGGGTTTGCTGGCAGAGCACAGTGTTAAACCGGCAGTTATCGGCGGCTTCAAATAGCTGCAGGCTGACATTACGGCTGGCCAGCGGCGCTTGCAACTGCGGTAACAGTGCGGCCAAAAATTGCGCTAAATTTATGCTCTCTGCCGTGGTGTGGCCGCTGGTATGTTGTAACAGAAATAATTGCGCATTAAGCTGCCAGGCCAGTTCATCACCGGGCAGGTGCTGCTCCAGCAGCTGCTGCATATTTTGCCCGGCTATTTGCAGTTGCTGTTGTTGCTGGCTGTTACGTTGCTGCATCAGCGCAGTTTGTGCTTTTGCCTGCGCCTGTGCCTGCTGCAAGGCTTCCAGCTGTTGTTGTTGCTGCTGAAGCTGCATCTGCAACTGCTGCTGCGTCGTGGCCTGCGCAGACGCTAACGCATTCAGCCCCTGCTGTAATGGCGTTAATTCACTAACCAGCTGGTCTTCTACTTTTACATTAAGCTGGCCATGTCGCAGCTGATTCAGTTTATGCGTTAATAAGCTAACATCGATTTGCAAACGTTGCTGGTGCTGCGCCACTGTGCGGCGGAATAACAACAAGACGCCGCCACCTATCAGTGCCACCATTAACACTGGCATCAGCCAGGCAACCGACAGCGGCGCCTGCTCGACCACCAGCATCAAATAGTGCTGCTCTGCTGTCGGTTTACGCGTATTGTGATTAGCAGCACCGGGCTCAGCAACCGGTTGAAACGCGATCAGGTAATGACCAACGGTGACGAGTTGAAAGCGGTCTATATTTTCATCCGCGCTTAACGGCCGCACCATATCAGTCGGCCCTGTGCTGATCAGCAGTTGATGTCGCCGGTCAAACACCGCTATGGCGGTAAGCTTTAGGCCACTGTTATGGCCAATATGGGTTAACTGGGCTTTTAACCACTGCGGATCGCTGGTGGTTAGCAAAGGCCTGATACTCAACTGCAGGGTAGCGGCAAAACGTGTCAGTTGAAGCTGCTGCTGCGTTTTGGCCTCGTATTGATACCACAGGCCGGTAAACAGTGCTATCGCCAGTAGCGATACTAACCAGGGAAGGGTTAACTGCCTGAAAAAATTTATCAAAATCGCTTCTGCTTTAACGGAGATTGGCTTAACTATAAATCGATTCGCCAATACGAACAAGGCTGGCCCGGACGGAACAGCGTGGGCATCGCTGCAGCGGCGCTGCCCACGGCGTACAGATTAAAAATGCAGTTCAACGCCGGCGAACGCACCTTTAAAATCCAGATCGGCGTACAGATTGTCAATATCATCCAAACGCAGATTAACGGCGCGGTAACCCAGCTTCAGCCGTAAATCGACCGCCAGATTATCCAGCAGTGCATAAGCCACACCCGCTTGCATATCATATACCCGGCTGCCATCGTAAGAAACAAAGCTGCCATTGGCAAACAGCTCCAGGCCAGTTAGCGGTAGCCCCACAATAGCTGAGCTGTACAGCATAGGGATAACAGTAGACGTATCCTGCACAGCAACAGCGCCATCAGCACCAAGGTCAGCCACGGCCACGCTGCCATTAATATGCTTGGCGTTAATGCCCAGGTCCAGGCTCAGCAAATCATTATCGAGGATTTCGTAATACAGCACATAATCTGTGTTAGTCAGATCAACCTGGTTGGCAATGTCGGTGTCGACAGCAAAGGTTTCGCCGGCAAAGCTGAAGCTGGCGTTTAATGCCGTTACGCCATTAGTTTCCAGCTGATTATGCTGCAGGCGAAGATTTGGCAGCAGTGGCAGCGGGTGCTCCAGCGCCACATAGTAAGAGCTCTGGGTTTTGTCATTAAAATTAAACTGTTGTAGCTGCTCATCATTGGCAAAACTGCCATCAGTAGAGGTGCGCCAACCATCGGCACCGATATACAAACCCAGTAAAGTATCGGCTTGCGCCGCTGTAGTAACCAGACTGCCAGCCAGCGCAAGCATTAAAACGGAGTGTTTCATTGGTGTATTTACCCTTGTGTTAATAATTCTGATAAATCAATCAGCGCCGCATTGGCACGGGAGATATAGTTCGCCATTACCAGCGAGTGGTTTGCCATCAGACCAAAGCCACTGCCGTTAAGCACCATTGGGCTCCAAATAGGTTGTTGTGTCGCTTCCAGCTCGCGGATAATTTGCCGCAAGCTCACCATGGCATTTTTACGCACCAGCACATCGGCAAAATCAGCCTCGACCGCTGTTAAAAAATGCAGCAGCGCCCAGCAGGCACCACGGGCTTCGTAAAACTCATCATCCAGCTTCCACCAGCTGGTTTTAATGCGCCGGTGTGCCGGCGTGTCGGTAGACTGACGGGCGGAGGCATCATTGGCTAAATCGGTGTTTAGCCGGTCTTGCCCGACACTGGCGCTTAAACGCTGCGAATAGCTGCCCAGGCGTTTTTCCACTGCCTTTAGCCAGTCTCGCAGGTTATCGGCGCGGGCATAAAACTGGCTGTCGGGTCGCTGCGGGTCCATCAGCTCAGTGCGGTATAGGTACAGTTGCTCAATCGCTTTGCGATATTCACTCTCCGCACTGGGAATTGCCCAGCTGCGATGGTCAATATTAAACTTTGGCTGGGCGATTTTCAGATAAGGGTTTTCGGTAGATTGCGACTGGGAGCGGCTTAAATCTTTGCGCAGCGCCAGCGCCAGATCACGGGTCATCTCCAGCACACCCAACTCCCAGGCCGGCATATTGTCTAACAGCACAAAAGGCGGTATCACATCATTGGCCAGGTAACCGGCGTTTTTATCCAGTAAGGTTTCGCTGACCCTGATAAGCGCTGTTGTCGTGCTGTAGCCGATAATGGCACTGTCACCCAACTGCTGCCGGCTATGGGCGATATCGTCTACCAGCAAATCCGGTTCCCGGCTGGCCCACCAACCAACAATATAAAGCACCAACAGTGCTGCAGCGGCAGCCGCAGCTAACACACGGGCATTAAACATAACAGCTCCTTAGCGTTTTGGCATCGCAACTACCGGCAGCTCAACCGGCAGTTGTTGGCCATCGGCAAAGCCTAATGTCAGCGGCACCAGCATGCCGGGTGTCAGTTCAGCCTGTGGTTCAAACAGCATCAGATGCAGGCCGCCGGGCGACAGCTCGACAGTGGCACCGGCTGGAATATCAATGGCGCTGACTTGTTCCATTCGCATCATGCCATCTTTATGGCTGTGCTGATGTAATTCTACCCGGGCAAACAGCGGGCTTTGCGCCGACACCAGCTGCAGTGCGGTATCGGCAGGGTTAGTCAGGGTAAAGTAACCTGCGGTAACGCTGCGTCCGGGCATTGGCTGGCGCACCTGGCCATCTTGCATTGTGGGGCTAGCGGCCTGTAGCAGCGGGCTGGCTAACGCCAGTAACAACAGAGTTGTGCTTAGCAATCGCATTACTTTTCTCCTTATCCGTCACAGTCTTATATTACACCAGTTTAACCGCTGGCACAGCCTGTAACACTAAGGTAGCCAATTTAGCGATCGGGCAGTACGGCCGCAGCCACCAAATAGGCGATCAGGGTCGCCACCGGAAACAACAATAATAAGATGACAGCCAGAGTACGGACCAGCCAGCGCGGCTGCTGATAATAACCCGCCAGGCCGGCACAAACGCCGGCAACTTTGCGATAATTACGCGCGCAATACCAGCGGTCGGTGTCATAAGTCGCCATAAGTTAGTCTCCTGTGTTGTTGTTCGGCTGAGTGGCTGACTTTGCCAGCCACAGCAGGCTGCTAAACAAAGCAAAGGTAACCAGTTCCATGTTTAACCAGCTCATCAGTGTTCTCCTGTTAACCGGGTTGCCAGCGGTGCCAGCAGCTGCCAGGCCAGCATCACCGGCACTATGCTCAGTACCGGGCTTAAATAAGCCAGTAATAACCAGAATGACGGGATCAGCATGGCTTATTCAGCTATCACTGTTGGGTCAAGCCGGGCAACCTCATGCCTGGCCAGTTCACTCACGTCCTGACGGGCACTTTGCTGTGCTATCAGATCCAGCACACTGCTTTGCAGTGCCAGACGCACCTGTTGCTGTGTTTCGTTGGACAAGCTGTTCAGTTGTTGCTGCACCACCTGCTGTAATTCAGCAGAGACCTCATCCGCCGACAGCGGATTACTGCTCAGCGCTGCAGCGAAAGAACAAGTTAAAGCCAGAGTAGTTAAGCGGTTCATTGTCATATCCTTGTTACATGTTAGTCGGTACTACACTGTTGAGATAACTGGGTATTTCAAGTGTTATGCCAACCCACACGGACAAGGTAAACATTTGATTTTAAATAAATAAAATGAAAAGGCGCCGACTACTACACAGTGGCGCCTTAAATAAAAACCAAAAAAATAGTGAAATTAACTAACTAGCTGGTCAAATCGGCTACTGGCTTAAGTTTGGCCAGCGCCTGCAGCAATAATTCCGGTTTCGCCTCAGCAAAGTGGCCTTGCTCACTGAGTAAGCGCCGCCACTGGCGGGCGCCGGGGCGGCCCTGAAATAACCCCAGCATATGGCGGGCAATATGCCAAAAACGCGCGCCTTGCTGCATTTGCTGCTCAATATAAGGCAGCATCTGCAGCACAACCTGCTCTGGCGTTAGGGGCAAGGTGGTATCAGCATAAATGAGTGAGTCGACTTCGCTTAACAGTAGCGGGTTGGTATAGGCTTCACGCCCAACCATAACACCATCCAGGTACTGTAGTTGCTCTTTGGCCTGCTGCAACGTTTTAATACCGCCATTAAGGCTGATATTAAGCTGTGGAAACTCCTGTTTCAGCTGCTGTACCCGTGGGTAATTCAGCGGCGGGATCTCGCGGTTCTCTTTCGGGCTTAGGCCTTTTAGCCAGGCTTTACGGGCGTGGATTATAAATTGCTCGCAACCGGCAGCCGCCACCATACTGACAAAATCCTGCAAAAACTGATAGTCGTCAGAGTCATCAATGCCGATGCGGGTTTTCACCGTCACCGGTATAGACACCGCATCCTGCATTGCTTTAACACAATCGGCCACCCGCGCCGGCTGCGCCATCAGACAAGCGCCAAACATGCCGTTTTGCACCCGATCCGACGGGCAGCCGACGTTAATGTTTACCGCATCATAGCCACGCTGCTCGGCAAGCTTTGCGCAGTGCGCCATCTCGGCCGGCTCAGAGCCGCCCAGCTGCAGCACCAGCGGATGCTCTTGCTCATTAAAGGCTAAATAGTCACCGCTGCCATGAATAATGGCGCCAGTGGTCACCATCTCGGTATACAGCACCGCATGGCGGCTTAACAGACGGTGAAAATAGCGGCAGTGCTTGTCAGTCCAGTCCAGCATCGGCGCGACAGAAAACTGATGAGCAGCAAGCACCTGATTGCGCATGCTTATTTCATGTCCGGCAGGTTACGGCCATAGAAAATTTCGCGCATTTCACGAAACACTTTTTTGCTGATGATCTTTTGCTCTTCCGCCGTCATCGAGTCGGTACCCATGCCAAACAAATAATTGTTCAGATCGGCTTCTTTTAGCATCATCTTGGTGTGAAACAGGTTTTCCTGATACACGTTTACGTCGATCATCTGAAAGGCACGCTTGGTCTCTTCGTCCATAAAGTTCTGAATAGAGCTGATCGGATGATCGATATAGTGCTTGGTACCACTGACATCACGGGTAAAACCCCGCACCCGGTAATCGATAGTTACAATGTCAGATTCGAAGCTGTGAATTAGGAAGTTCAGTGCTTTCAGTGGCGATATAATACCGCAGGTCGACACCTCGATATCGGCACGGAAAGTACAGATGCCATCATGCGGATGCACTTCCGGATAGGTGTGCACACAAATGTGGCTTTTATCCAGATGCGCCACTACCACATCAGGCCGTGGGCCAGGGTTTTCTGAGTTATCCGGGTCAACCAGTACCGGCTCTTCACTCACCAGTATGGTAACGCTGGCACCTTGCGGATCATAATCCTGGCGGGCCACATTCAGAATATTCGCACCGATAATATCGGTCACTTCGGTCAGAATGTCGGTTAAGCGGTCAGCATTGTACTGCTCATCAATATATTCGATATATTCCTGCCGGTGCTGCTCTGTTTTGGCATAGCAGATATCGTAAAGGCTGAAACTCAGGCTTTTCGTCAGGTTGTTGAACCCATGCAGTTTCAATTTTTCAAAAGGTTTAACCACTTAACTTTGTCTCCGCAAAAAACCGCAGCGCGGTTATTAACTGAATTACTGCTGCTGGCTGCCGCTTGGCGCCGTTGCTGCTTCGATTACGCTGAACGAGTGGCTTACAGCCACACTGCCCGACAACATAATAGATACCGAACAATATTTATCGGCGGATAATTGCACCGCGCGCTCGACCTGCTTTTCACTTAGGTTAGTGCCGGTAACAACAAAATGCAGATGCAGCTTGGTAAACACTCTGGGGACAGTGTCAGCGCGCTCGGCGCTTAGCTCAACTTCACAATCCTGCACCTGCTGGCGGGCTTTTTGTAAAATGCTCACCACATCCACCGACGAGCAGGCGCCGGCGGCCATCAGTACCATTTCCATTGGGCTGGCGGCAATGCTGCCGTCTTTATTACCGTCAAACACGACCGCATGGCCACTGCCTGAGCGACCAATAAAGGTGTTATTGTCCAGCCATTTAACTTTTGCTTGCACGGGCTACCCCTGCCGAAAAAACAAGGGCGGTATTTTACGTAAAACGGCGGCAGGTATCTAGCATAATTGCGCAGTCTGGCCGGTTAATCGAGCAGATCGGCGATGGCGTTATCAAACAGGTTTTTGATTAACAGAGAGATTTCGTTGATGAGTTCAGCTTGCTGCGCAGTAGCTTTTTTTTCCAGCACACTGCTTAACACTTCCTGAAAGTCGTACATGATGCCGTCCACTTCGCGGATAATCATGCTGCGATGGTTCATTTCCAGCTCGGTGTGTTGGGTGCACAGGGTGATAATTTGTTCGGCAATCGACTCTTCTAACAGCTCGCCGATGGTTTTACCGCTACCATTGTTGCCGCCCTGCTCAAACAATGACAGATGTTCAGTCAGAAACTGGATCAGATGCTCGTATCCGGGTTTGTCTGTAACCATAACTTGCTTTACACCTGGCTGCTGGCAAAACAGCAATAAGTTTTCGTTATTTAAGCAAAAACCATAGCATAAAACAAACCGGGGCTGACGCCCCGGTTGTAATTATTTTTATTTTAGTTAAAAGCTAAGCCCGGGGGACAGTTGCTCCGGCATCACCACCTGCTCCAGCTCTACCGATGCCACCGGATAGGCGCAATAATCGGCGGCGTAATAAGCGCTGGCTCTGTGGTTACCACTGGCGCCTATGCCACCAAAAGGTGCCGCTGAACTGGCGCCGGTAATGGGCCGGTTCCAGTTGACAATACCGGCGCGGATACGGCGGAAAAAGTGCTGGTACAGCTCGGCACTGTCGCTGAGCAAGCCGGCTGATAAGCCAAAGGCGGTGCTGTTGGCCTGATCAATCGCCTGGTCAAAGTCGGTAAAGCGAAACACTTTCAGTAAGGGGCCAAAGTGCTCATCGTCCGGGAAGTTAGTTACAGCCGAGCATTCGATAATACCCGGTGTCACCAGGGCGGTGTTTTCATCCAGGTGACGCATCTCCAGCAGCACCTTGCCGCCCAACTCTGCCAGCTGTTGCTGCACCGCTAACATGCCCTTGGCTGCGGCAACCGAAATCATCGAACCCATAAAGGGCTGCTCGGGCGCATCGTATATGCCGACTTTGATATTACGGCTAACGTCCAGTAAGCGCGCTAAAATGGCATCACCCTGCGCGCCCTCTGGTAAAAACAATTTACGGGCACAGGTACAGCGCTGGCCGGCAGAAATAAAGGCAGACTGAATAATATCGTGTACCGTGGCATCAATATTGCTGACCTCCTGCACGATAAGCGGATTATTGCCGCCCATCTCCAGTGCCAGAATTTTATCTGGCCGGCCGGCAAATTGCTGGTGTAAATAATGGCCGGTACGTGAGCTGCCGGTAAAGAAAATACCGTCGATACCATCATGGGCCGCTATCGCCTTACCGGTGTCGACTTCGCCTTGCAGCAGGCTTAGCACGCCAGCAGGCAAACCGGCTTGCTGCCACAGTTTTACTGTATCTTCCGCCACTTTTGGCGTCAGCTCTGAAGGCTTAAACACCACGGCGTTACCGGCCAGCAGCGCTGGTACTATATGGCCATTGGGCAAATGCCCCGGGAAGTTATAAGGGCCAAACACCGCCACCACACCATGTGGCTTATGGCGGATAAACGCCCGGCCCTGCGGCATCGGGTTTTCTTTGGTACCGGTGCGCTCCTGATAGGCGCGCACGGAAATATCAATTTTACCAATCATGGCGCCCACCTCTGTGCGGGCTTCCCACAGCGCTTTGCCGGTCTCCTCTGCAATCGACAGCGCCATCGCTTCTTTATGTTGGGTGAGCAGCTCAGCAAATTTTTTCACCACCGCCACCCGCTCGTCAAAACTTAAGCCGGCCCAGTCATACTGCGCCTGGCGTGCCGCGCTTATCGCCTGCGCCACCTGCGCTGCGGTGGCCGCCTGGCCTTGCCAGATCTGCACATTTTTTGCCGGATCTAACGAAACAAAGGCCTTACCTTCGCCCGACACCCACTCACCATTAATAAACTGCTCTGCGTGCTTCATGCTACTCCCCTGCTAAAAATGGGCCTTAGATGCGGGTAACCCTGACCCAATCGCCGGCATCAACCTGCAGCGCGGCTGCAACATCGGCCGGTATGGTTACCTGCTCACTGTATTCGTCTGGCTGTAATAACAGCCAGGTGGCGCGAAAATTTATCAGCTGCGTATTGCTGATTAAATACGGCTGGCCCTGGCTCACCTCACCAATCACCACCTGCAAGCGGCGGCTGTTCCGCACTGAGCGAATATGCTCTACCCTTGCCTCTACGGTGGGGCCGGCGTCGAAAATATCAACGTAACCGCGGTTAGAAAACCCTTCAGACTGCAGTAACGCCAGCGCCGGCTTCGTTTTTTCATGTACTTTGCCAATCACTGCCTGCGCTTGTTTGCTTAGTAAACTGACATAAATCGGGTACTTTGGCATCAGCTCAGCAATAAAGACTTTCTGCCCTATGCCAGTAAGGTAGTCGGCGGTGGGAAAATCCAGCGAGAAAAAATGCTCCTGCAACCACTGCCAGAACGGCGAGCTGCCATCGTCATTCGACACACCACGCATCTCAGCAATCACCCGCTCAGCAAAGCGCTCAGAAAATTCCGCCATAAATAAAAAGCGCATTTTCGACAATAAGCGGCCGTTGTGTTTTTCGCGCCGGCTTTCACGCAAAAACAGCGTACACAGCTCACTGACGCCGGTGTAGTCGTTGCACAGGGTTAAAATATCCACCGTTTTGTACACGCCCAGCGAGCGTGAACTGTGCACCACTTTCCCCAGATGATAATGGTAGAAGGCATCGTCCAGGCCTACTGCCGCCTCCAGTGCACTGGTGCCACAAACTTCACCGGTGGCGGTATCTTCCAGCACAAACAGATAACCTTCATCGCCAGGCTGCGTCACCTGCTTACTAAACGAATGCTCAGAGCGGCTGATTTTACGCATCAGCAGCTCGTCATTGACCGGCAGGGACGTAAAGCCATGCCCGGACTCCACTGCAATATCATACAGCGCCGGGTAATCATCCGCTCGGATTGGGCGAATCACCATCATCGTCGCTTACTCCAGTTTTGCTTTATAGTTTTCGGGGCCCCAAGGCCCCTTGCTTCATTTTTGCAGTCTTAATGCTGCTTGCTATATGGTTTTGGCGTGCTGTTAAGCACTAACCACCTGTTTAACTGCCTGCTCAAAGCGTTGCATACCCTCACGGATATCCGCCGGTGTAATCACCAGTGACGGTGCAAAACGCACGACATCAGGCCCGGCAACTAAGGCCATCACACCGTGCTCGGCAGCAGCTAAAAAGAAATCGCGCGAGCGGCCTTTGTATTTTTCGTTTAACACCGCACCCAGCAGCATGCCCTTACCACGCACTTCGCTAAATACCTGGTATTTCTGGTTGATGGCATCCAGCTGCTGGCGGAATAGCTGCTCGTTTTCTAACACCTTTGCCATCACTTCTGGCTGGTTTACGGTGTCCAGTACTGCTTCAGCCACGGCACAGGCCAGCGGGTTACCGCCATAGGTACTGCCGTGGGTGCCCACTTTCAGGTGGCTGGCGATCTCAGTCGTGGTTAACATGGCGCCAATCGGGAAACCGCCACCCAATGATTTGGCGGTGGTTAAAATATCCGGCGTCACACCATAATGCATATAGGCATAAAGTTTACCGGTGCGGCCAACGCCGGTTTGTACTTCATCCAGCACCAACAGCGCGTTGTGTTTATTACACAGCTCACGTACGCCTTGCAAAAACTCGGCGGTAGCCGGAATAATACCGCCTTCGCCCTGAATAGGCTCCAGCACCACGGCACAGGTATTGTCCGAGATTAACGCTTTGACACTGTCCAGGTTGTTAAATTCCGCGTGCAGCACCGCACCGGGTTTGGGGCCAAAACCGTCTGAATACGCCGCCTGACCGCCTACGGTTACGGTGAAGAAAGTACGGCCGTGAAAGCTTTTGCCAAAGGAAATGATTTGATCTTTGTGCGCGCCGAATTTATCCAGCGCCCAGCGCCGCGCCAGTTTAAAGGCCGCTTCATTGGCTTCTGCGCCCGAGTTAGCAAAATACACTTTGTCAGCAAAGGTGTTATCGACCAGCTTTTTTGCCAACCGCAGCGCCGGCTCGTTGGTCATCACATTGCTTAAATGCCACAGTTTATCAGCCTGCTGTTTAATCGCATTGACCAGGGCTGGATGACAGTGGCCCAGGCTGCTTACGGCAATACCGCCGGCAAAATCAACGTATTCGCGGCCTTGCTGATCCCAAACGCGGGAACCCTCGCCCTTCACCGGGATAATGCCGGCGGGAGCATAGTTGGGTACCATAACTTCATCGAATAATGCACGAGTGATTTGCGACTGGCCGCTCATGTTCTGTTCCTCTTTGGTCTGCTGGATGCCGCTGTGCTGTCAGCGATCAGGTTAGGCATTTGCCCTAATTGGCAGGCATTATTGCAGATTTAACCTGCCTTGTCTTGCCTGCCAAAGCAGCGAAAAGCCAGAAAAAACAAGGCCTGCAGATAGATTTGCATGCTAACTGAATAACTACGCAGCTAAGTTACCCCGTGCCGGCAGTGACTCTGCTACCAGCCTGTGGCTGGCACAGGCTGCCGGCTGGCGTTACAGCAATGGCAGAGCGTTTAAGCATAGCTGCATGTTTATGGCCGGAAATTTTTTTGTTAAATATCGACACCCAAGCGTTTCAGGTTGGTTTTAGCCAGCAGTTCGATGTTTTCCGCACTGAGCTGTACTTTGGCAAACCAGGCCTGACGCTCGGCTTCCGAGACTTGCTGGCGGCTTTTCAGCTCTTGCCACTGCACATAGGTTTGCGCCTGCTGTACCAGACGGGCCAAGGGGCTGCAGCCGCTGTAACCGATACCTTCAGCCAGCTGATCCAGCGTCTGACACAATGGCAATGACTGTAACTGCCAGCATGAGGTGATATCGGCACTGAGAATAGCGGCAAATTCGTGCATGCTTTCACACAAGAAACTGGC
Source organism: Rheinheimera nanhaiensis E407-8 (assembly GCF_000296695.1). Classification (GTDB taxonomy): domain Bacteria; phylum Pseudomonadota; class Gammaproteobacteria; order Enterobacterales; family Alteromonadaceae; genus Alishewanella; species Alishewanella nanhaiensis. Next base: position 165,032 of record NZ_BAFK01000001.1, on the reverse strand, counting down.
ATCGGGCGCTAACGCATCCAGCGCATCGGTCAGCTGTACATCGCGGTTTTCCCGCGCCAGCAGCAATTGCTGCTGGCGCACCTGCTGGAAGGTACGCAGGTAATTACGTGTCACCACCAGGTGTCCCAGCGTATGAAACAGGCCAACGCAAAAGGCGTTATACGGCAGCTCGGCGCTGTTTTCGGCCAGTTTGCGTGCCGCTATCGCCACCGCCAGCGAATAGTCCCAGAGCCGGCTTTTCAGGCTGGTAAAGGGATCAGTCGAATGCGGCAGCATACGACGCATGGCATACACCGGCAGGATCAGTTGCAGGCTTTCCACACCAAGAAAACGCAGGGCCGTTTTAATGTCTTTCACCATAGCAGCTGACGCTGTGCGGTTGCGGTATTGTGGCTGATTTACCAGCCTCAATAAGTCTTCCACTAGCCAGGGTACGGCCGATATTAACCCATCCAGTTTGTTTACCGTCACCACTTTGGTGCTGAGCGCGTCCAGCAAGGGGTAAAAACTCTGGCCGGGGTCGAACAGCGAAGCCGTTACCTGATCGATATTGTGCAGCTTACGCAGCAACTCATCGGCGACTTCGTCGTGTAAATGCGCCTGGGCAAATTCACTGAATTGGGCTTTGGCCTGCGCACCGGCCGCCCGCAGTTGTGCAGCACGGGCCTCGACATCCAACAAAGTACGGCCACCTTCTGCCTGTCCGGCCCGAATTTGATAGCCCAGCCGTTTGCTGTCAGGATGCACGCCAACCAACTGGTCGAAAAAACGTTGCTGCAGCGTATCAGTTGCAGGCACTGTGGGGCTCGTCACGTATCGTTACTTCCATTAACTTTGTTTAACTTAGACCATACTGCGGTGCGGCGGGGTTTCAGTCAAGCCGTGCTGTGCCAGCCGTTAGCGTTAGAAAGTTGGCCAGCAGATCTTTACCCTGCTGGCTTAATATCGCCTCCGGATGAAACTGCACAGCATGAATAGGTAAACTGGCATGCATCAGGCCCATAATATCGGCCGGCTCGCCATTGCCGTCAGTCGTCCAGGCGGTTTCAACCAGCGCTGCGGGCAGGCTTTGCCGCTCAACCACCAGCGAATGATAACGGGTAACATCCAGTGGGTTAGCCAGCCCTGCAAACACCGACTGGTTGTTATGGCGGATCAGCGAATTTTTACCATGCATCACCTGAGCGGCGCGCACGACTTTGGCACCAAACACCTGGGCTATCGCCTGATGCCCGAGGCAAACGCCTAACATAGGCAGTTTGCCGGCAAAATGCTCGATTGCCCGCAGTGAAATACCGGCATCGTCCGGTGTTTTTGGCCCGGGAGAGATCACCAGATAGGCCGGTGCCAACGCCTGTATTTGCGCCAGACTAATATCATCATTACGCCGCACCATCACCTGTTGGCCCAATGCAGCAAAATACTGCATCAGGTTATAGGTAAAAGAGTCGTAGTTATCAATCAGCAGTAACATAACCTTGGCCTGCTGCGTGCTTAAGGTGCAACAAAGCCCACAGCGTCATTCACTTTGGCCAGGGTGGCGGCGGCGCGGCTACGGGCTTTTTCGGCACCGTCACGCATGACCGCTTGTAAGGTGGGTAAGTCTGCGCGCAGCTCGCTAAAGGTTTTTTGTACCGGCTCTAACAGGCTGATAACGGCATCGGCCACATCGCCCTTTAAATGACCGTACATTTTGCCTTCGTACTCGGCTTCCAGCGCGGCGATGGTTCTGCCGGTAACACCGCTTAAAATACTGAGCAGGTTAGCCACACCGGGTTTGTTATCCAGATCAAAGCGCACTCGCGGCGGATCTTCCGAGTCAGTCATCGCCTTTTTGAATTTCTTACTGATCATCTTCGGATCTTCAAGCAAGCCGACAAAGTTCCACGGGTTATCATCCGATTTTGACATCTTCTTCGTCGGATCTTGCAGGCTCATCACGCGGGCGGCCACCGGCGGAATATAAGGCTCCGGTACGGTAAAAATATCGCCATGCACCGCATTAAAGCGCATAGCGACATCGCGGGCCAGCTCAAGATGCTGCTTTTGGTCATGCCCTACCGGGATCTGGTTAGCCTGGTACAACAAAATGTCAGCCGCCATCAGCACCGGGTAGGTAAACAAACCGGCATTGACGTTGTTGTTATGCCGCTCTGACTTGTCTTTAAACTGCGTCATACGGCTTAGCTCGCCAAATTGGGTATAGCAATTTAGCACCCAGGCCAGTTGGCTATGTTCCGGCACATGCGACTGCATAAACACCGCTGAGCGCTTAGGGTCGATGCCGCAGGCAAGATAAAGGGCCAGGCTGTCCAGTGAGGCACTGCGCAGCGCGGCGGGTTCTTGCCGTACCGTAATCGCGTGCAGATCAACGATACAATATAAGCAGTCATAATCGTCCTGCATTTTATCCCACTGGCGCAGCGCGCCCAGATAATTTCCTATTGTCAGTTGGCCGGAAGGCTGTGCGCCACTGAGTACTATGGGCTTTTTGCTCATTATTGTATCCACTATTACCACTGTTTCAGGTTAACTTAAGGCCGGCAACACCAGCCGCTTTGCGCGCCATTATATCTGCTCAGACTGAGGACGGGCAGTAAAAATGCTTTTTTAGCGCGCCGCTAACCGGCTGTTGTGTTAGCCAGCTGCTGCCGCATCTGCTTTATTACTGCGTTATAGTCCGGCGCGTTGAAAATGGCCGAGCCGGCGACAAACATATCCGCGCCGGCGGCGGCAATCTCGGCAATATTATCTACCGTGACACCGCCATCAATTTCCAGCCGGATGGGCAAACCGCTCTGATCGATTAACCGGCGCGCCTGCGACAGCTTATTTAAGGTAGCCGGAATAAATTTTTGCCCGCCAAAACCCGGGTTTACCGACATCAGCAGCACCATATCGACTTTATCCAGCACATAATCCAGGTAGCTGAGCGGGGTTGCCGGGTTAAACACTAAACCGGCCTGACAGCCATGGCTTTTGATCAGTTGCAGCGTACGATCAATATGACGTGAGGCTTCAGGATGAAAGGTAATCATACTGGCGCCGGCCTGGGCAAACTGTGGTACCAGGCTGTCGACCGGCTCTACCATCAGGTGCACATCAATGGGTGCACTGATACCGTAGTTACGCAGCGCCTGACATACCATAGGGCCAATAGTCAGGTTGGGCACATAGTGATTGTCCATCACATCAAAATGCACCACATCGGCGCCGGCGCGCAGTACAGCTGACACCTCTTCACCCAAGCGGGCAAAGTCAGCCGATAGAATCGATGGTGCAATCAGATAAGGTTGCATAGCAACACCCCCAAAATCAGCAAAGCCGATACTTTACTGGATTTGCGGCCAAAACACACGCTGACACTAAGATGCCTTACTGCACGCAAATTAAGCAACAACGCACCAATAATGCACAAGACAGCGCCGCACCGAATCTACAAAATTAAATATACCATTGAAAATATTGACTTTATTTAACTGGCATACATCTTGGAATGCCAGAGGCAGGGAACAGAGAAAAGGGCTAATAAGATGAAAACAGCAACACAACGTACGATTTTAGCAGCAAGTTTATGGATGCTGGGCTCTGGCCTGAGCAGCGCGGGCGCATCAGAGCTGACGTTAAGCGGTGATGTTACCTTTGCGTCTGACTATGCCTTTCGCGGTATATCACAAACCGAAGAAGCTCCTGCATTGCAAGGTGGTTTATCACTTAGCACCGCATCAGGCTTTTACGCTTCTGTCTGGGGCTCTAACGTCGACTTTCTGGCTGAGGGCACGCTGGAGCTGGATGTGATGTTAGGCTGGAGTGGTGCCATTAATGACGATTGGTCGACCGATGTCGGCATTATGCGTTATGGCTATCCGAATGCAGAAATCGATGGCTCTAACTTTTATGAGCTATATGGCTCGCTGTCTTACAAAGATCTGACCTTCGGTTTGGCTTATAGCGATGACTACTATGCCAATAGTGGCAACTTTATCTATGTATACGCCAATTATATCTATGCACTTAGCGATAACCTGAGCCTGGACTTACATGTCGGTCAAAACGAATATGATGACAGCAGCGCCAGTTATTTAGACTGGAGTATCGGTTTAAGCACTGAAGTGTTGGGTGCCGGCGTCAGCCTGACTTACGTCGATACCGATATTGATGGCTCTTATCTGGCAGACAGCCGGGTCATTTTTGCCATATCAAAAAGCTTCTGATATCACCGGCTGGCAGAACGCTGCCAGCTTTTTCTCCCACCATTGATCCAATACCGGCCAGATTACTTATAACAGCCAGATTGCTGAATTAATAATCAGCTTGTTTCAAACAGCCAGATGTTTTATTATCTAGGCGTTTTAAAAGAGCAAATGGATTTAACATGAAATTTACCAAGCTATATAAAGCTGCTTTAATTTCAGCTGGCATTAGTGCCGGTGCTCTTTATGTTGTGGCACCCGAGCTGTTGTCCAGCCCACATTGCGCGGCGCTAGACGACATCACCGCACAGCAACAGTGCATGGCAACGCAGCAACAAAGCTGGTTTAGCTGGTTTCAGGGCAATAGTCGCTCTACCCAGTTTCATTTTGTTGATTTGCTGGAGTTGCTTAGCCGGCTAAGCCCGGCACAAAAACCTTAATGGCGAATAAGCCTACTCTTAAACAGGTTATTAAAGCGGTGCTGGGCGCTTTTGTTGGCGTGCAGTCAGAGCGGCAACGACAGCAGGATTTTGCCACCAGTAGCCCGCTACCCTACATCATAGTCGGCCTGGTCGTTACCCTGCTTTTTGTGGCTGTACTATTACTGGTGGTGAAACTGGTGCTGGCCTAGCCTGATAAACCGCAAACAATTCCGCTACCTTGCCCCTGCCAGAGCCTTTTTGGCTGATTGAACGGCCGACCTGCAAACTATGTAATGCTGCTTGCTGATAAATTTTACGCGTCCAGGTGGTATCGTGGTTACTGATCACTACTGTTACACCGCGTTGCTGGGCTTTTTCCGCCAAATTGGCCAGTTGTGCCTGATCATCCAAATCAAAGCCCTGTCTGGCATAGCTGGTAAAGCTGGCCGTTTTACTCAGCGGCACATAAGGCGGATCGCAGTAAATAACCGCACCGGGCTGGGTATGCTGCATCACCTGCTGATAACTGCTGCAGCTGAAGGTCGCACGCTGCGCTTTCTCAGCAAAGTAATGCAACTCCGCTTCCGGAAAATAGGGCTTTTTATAGCTGCCAAACGGCACATTAAATTTGCCCGACAAATTATAGCGACACAAACCATTGTAGCCATGCCGGTTAAGGTATAAAAACAGCACCGAGCGCTCGTACGGGTCCTGGCTTAAATTAAACTGCTGGCGCAGGCTCAGATAAGCATCACGCTGATTGCTCTGGCTGGTGAATAAGGCTTTAGCATCGGCGATAAAACTCTGATGGCGATTTTTCAGTAATTGGTACAATGCAATCAGATCGGCATTAATGTCGTTTAGCTGGTAGGCAGGATAATCGGTGTTTAAAAACACTGAGCCTGCGCCAACAAAGGGTTCAACCAGAGTATCGGCCGGTGTCAGATGGCGGCTGATGGCATCAACCAGGTTATACTTGCCGCCTGCCCATTTTAAAAATGCCCGGCTTTTTTGCACAGCAGCCATTATCCGCCTATTGCGCCTGCAGACTAAGCTGTCGCGCTTTGATCTCGGCCTGTATCGCCTGCACACTCTTAACAAAGGGGCCTGTAGCACGAAGTGCTGCCGGCAACAGTGCCATCTGCTGCTTTGCCTGTTCAGATGAACTAAAAGGGGCCAATAACAATACCAATTGCATCTTACCTTGCCACTGGCGCTGATAGCTAAGCACTGCCAGCTCCGGGTAGGCTGTGGTAAAACGTGTCAGCGCTGCATCACTGGACAACACTGCCAGCTGCACGGCAAAATCACTTTTTGCCATTTGTAGCAAAGACGCTTCCTGATAAACATAGGCAGGCACAGCATTATCGGCCTGACCGGCTGCCTGCGTGTCGCCGGCTGCGTCAGCAACCTCAGCTGGCGGGTTTGGCATCTGCTCATCCACAGGTTCAGTCTCAGGCTGCGGTATTGCAAACTCTTGCGCTTCAGTTGTCAAAGCCGCCGTGTCAGCTGTTTCGGTTTGCGGTGGTAACGCGTTGGCTTCAGGCGCTGCGCTGCCAGAGTCGCTGAGGTTATCCACACCAACGTCTGCATCATTGACGCCTGCAGCCACATTGCTGGTGGTTGCATCAGCGCGCCCGGTGACGGTGTCATTGTTGGCGGTTGTCGCTGTAATGTTATCAGGACGCGTGATGTCCGGCTTAGCCGACACCGGCTGCCGTTTAGGCGCTTTATCTTCGCCCGGCCACAGCAATAACAGCAATAGCACAACAGCAGCGCCGCCAGCACCGATGGCCCATAGTGGTATGCGGCTTTTAGGCGTATCAGCCGCAGCGGTCGCTGATGATGGCCGTGCTGGTAGCAATAGCGCATGTAAATTGCCATCGGCAGCTGCCAGACGGCTGGCCAGCTCGATACTGTTAAGAGCTTCATGCTGCAATAACATGGCAGCGTCGTCTGCGCTTAGCCGGTTCAGCGTTAAACTCAGCGGCGCTACAGCCAGCGGCTCGCTGGAAAAATAAATCAGCAAACACGGCAAGCCGGCGAGTTGCTGCAGTACAGTCAGCGGTAGCTGTTCGGCATCATCGACAACTAACAGCAGCGGGCTTGTCGTAAGCGCTGTAGCCACCTGCTGCGCCAGATCAGTGTGTGGCTGCAGGGGCTGTGAAAACCACTGCTGCATCAGTTGCTCGCCCGCTTGCGCGGCAGCCACTTTGCCATCCAGCAGTGCGACATTGTACTGCTCAGAAAACAACTCGGCCGTTGCCATTGCCAGTGTCGATTTGCCACTGCCCTCAGCGCCTGGCGCCTCTATCTGCTGCACCTCATTAAAGGCCAACTGGAACAGAAGGCGCTCAAGCCATTCACGTTGCGACGGCAGTAACTGCGTTTGTTGCGCCAACTTTTGCTGTAACAGTGTGATGTCCATCAGGCAAATATCCTTATCAGTTCCTGTTCAGTCACATCATCGACCACCGCAGTTTGGCCAAACGCCGTAGGTAATACAAAGCGCATTTTGCCATCACGGACTTTTTTATCAGTTTTCATGTAGGGCATAAAATCTGTCAGCTGCATACCGGATGGCGCTACTATAGGCAAATCAAAGGCGCTAAGTAAAGCGCAGATCCGTGCTAACTCCGTCTCGCTGAGCCAACCGCGCGCCACAGACACCTTAGCGGCCATGACCATGCCTGCAGCGACGGCCTCGCCATGTAACCAGTTGCCATAACCAAGCCAGGCTTCAATAGCATGGCCAAAGGTGTGGCCCAGGTTTAACAAGGCCCGCTCACCCTGCTCAGTCTCATCACGGCTGACAATATCAGCTTTCATCTGACAGCAATGGCGTATCATCTGTGCCAGGCTGGTATCGTCCAACTGCCGTATGGCTTGTTGCTGCTGCTCCAGCCAGCTAAAGAAAGCTGCATCGCCAATCAGGCCATACTTGATCACTTCAGCCATGCCTGCGGCAAATTCACGCTTAGGTAAACTGACAAGTACGCGGGTATTGATCAGCACCTGTGCCGGCTGTTTGAAGGCGCCGATCATATTTTTACCCAGCGGATGATTCACCGCGGTTTTACCCCCCACCGAAGAGTCTACCTGAGATAACAGCGTGGTCGGGATCTGAATAAAGCTGACGCCGCGTTGATAGCAGGCAGCGACAAAACCGGTAAGGTCGCCGATAACTCCGCCACCAAGCGCAACTAACAGCAGATCCCGCGACATCTGCTGTTGCAATAAAAAGCTTAATACCTGCTCGAACGACTGTAATGTTTTGTAAGCCTCACCGTCAGGCAACAAAAAATGCTGCACCTTAGTCTGGCTAAACAGCGTCTGAACAGCGTCAAGGTAAAGTGGCGCGACGGTAGGATTTGAAATGACAACAACCTGCTTTTTCGCTGCTAATGCAGGTAAAAGCGGGCTGAAGGTAGCGCTGATATTAATCGGGTAGCTGCGCTCGCCAAGTTGGACGTCAACTCTTTGCATCTGCAGCTCCCTGATTCAGACAAAAATTAAAAACCCAGCTGATCTATAATCTGGCTGGCAACGGCCCGTGCGCTTTGCTCATCAGTACGCACCGTAAAGTCAGCAATTTCAGCGTACAGCGGATTGCGTTCAGCGGCCAGGCGCTCCAGCACTTCTCTGGGCGCTTCTTCAGTTTGTAGCAGAGGGCGGCGCTTATCACGCTGAGTACGGGCCACCTGCTTTTCGATAGGTGTTTCCAGATAAACTACGATGCCACGTGCCGACAGGCGGTTACGGGTTTCTTTGCTCAGCACCGAGCCACCGCCGGTAGCCAGCACTATGCCTTGTAGTTCGGTCAGATCCTGAATGACATTTTCTTCACGTACGCGAAAGCCTTCTTCACCTTCCAGATCGAATACCCAGGCAATATCCGCTCCGGTACGGCGCTCAATTTCCTGATCTGAGTCGTAGAATTCCAGGTGAAGCATGTCTGCTAAGTGACGTCCGATTGTGCTTTTACCCGCACCCATCGGCCCTACGAGGAAGATATTACGTTTTTCTGCCATAAGTCGTATTACTAATCAGCGAAAAGTTGAATTCAAGGACCAAAAGGCTCCCACGAAAATTTGAAGCGCTGAATTATGTCAGGAATAGCCTTTTGTTGGCAAGCTAATTCTGAGATGTCCGGATAGCTGCACTGGCAGCTATCCGGATGAGGTTGTTATAAACCGTCAGTGATAATCTTCGGTGTAACGAAGATCAACAATTCGTTCTTCTCGTTAACCTCACGGGTAGACTTAAACAGGTTACCCACATAAGGAATATCACCGAACAGGGGTACCTTACTTACTGTCGATAAGATCTGCTGCTGATAAATACCACCCAGAACGATAGTTTCACCGTTATCGACCAATACCTGGGTCTGGATCTGCTGCGTATCAATGGCAGTAGCCGGACCGGTTGGCGTTTGTACGGTTTCGCCACGGGTGTTTTGCGTAATAACCAAATCGAGGATAATTTTGTTATCCGGCGTGATCTGCGGTGTCACCGTCAGGCTTAATACCGCCTTTTTAAACTCCACCGTGGTTGCACCACTTGATGCAGCCTGGACGTAAGGAATTTCCACACCCTGCTCAATCCGGGCTTCTTTCTGGTTAGCCGTGGTAATGCGCGGGCTGGCAATAATTTCACCCTTATTTTCCTGCTCCAGTGCAGACAGCTCCAAATCAAGCAAGGTGCCATCAGCCAGACGGGCAATATGGAACGCGATACTGCCGGCCGGGTTGCTGGCAGGCAGATTAACGTTCCAGCGGTCGTCCAGTGAAGGAATAACACCGTTGGCAATGGTATTAGCACCGCCGGCAGTGCCGGAAGTACCCTGGTTAGAACTGCTGCTACTTTGCTGATCACTAAAGCCCCAGCGGATACCCAGTTCATCCGTTACGCTGTCACGCACCGTTACCATACGTGATTCAATTAATACCTGACGTACCGGTACATCTAAGCGTTCAATTAACTTACGGACGTTTTCAATGTTAACCGCAGTATCTTTGATCAAAATAGTATTGGTGCGCTCATCAACGTTAACCGAACCACGGGAAGACAGTAGGGTGGCATCTTTGTTGCTCAGTAACTTGGTGATATCTGCCGCTTTGGCATAATTTACCGATAAGAAGTCAGAGTACAGCGGCTCTAAATCGGCTACCGTTTGCTTTGCTTCCAGCTCACGGGCTTCGCGCGCAGCCAGCTCATCGGTAGGCGCTACCATCAGGATGTTACCTTCCATCCGCTTATCCAGGCCCTTAACACGTAACACGATGTCTAATGCCTGATCCCAAGGGGTACCGTCTAAACGCAGGGTAATATTGCCTGTTACAGAGTCGCTGGTTACCAGATTAAAGCCGTTATAGTCAGCGATAATCTGTAATACAGTACGTACCGGTATATCCTGGAAATTCAGCGAAATAGCCCGGCCTTTATATTCTTTACCGCCGCCTAAAATACTGCGGTTGGTGGTGTCACGCTCGACATTGAGCGTGAAAATGTTATCAATCTGCTGATAGGTGTAGGTAAATTCTGCGGTGGTATCAATCACCAGCCGGGCAGAGGAACCGTCTTTAAAGGTTTCAATGCCTTTGACGATAGTGCCAAAGTCCACCACGTCTAACTGGTACAGTAACTCATCGAGAATGTCGGTATTGTGAAATTCAACTTCCAGTTTTCCCAGACGCTCTGACACATCAACCGCGGCAGTGTTGTCACGCAAAAATATTAATACCCGACCCTCGCCTTTATCACCACGGCGAAAATCGATGGCATTCACCCGGTTAATATAGGTGGGCTTAACATCTGCCGCCTGCCCAACATCACTTGCCGTTGGATTGTCTGAGATGTTTATATAAAACACATTACCACGTACACGGGTACGGTAGATTTTCAAGTAATCTAAAAAAATGACGGTTTTAAAGCCATCCCCAGAGAATTCTGAGGTAATGCGCTTTACACCCGCCTTGTCTATCAGCACTTCATTCAGTTTTTCTTCGTAGTCTGACTCGTCGAAAAACAGCTCAATACGGGCGGGTTCGTTAAACACCTGAATACTCGGATCGGCGTATAACTCTTCATCAAAGACGAACTCAATTTCGGTTTCGCCGGTCAATAAAGGGTTGTATCGCACGTCGTACAGCAGTGGTACTGCTGATGCCGGCAATGAAAGTAGCATTAAGGCTGCAAAGCACAGTATGGTGCGCTGGATGCTGTCAGACATTGTTTTGATTATTTTATCCATGATTTACTCGCATACCTATCAATTACTTGCTACTGATGACGCATCGGCCATCTGCAACATGGTCGTCCGTTCTTTCCAGCAACCGGCGCCATCTGGGATTAATTCAAGCAACTCTATATGAGTTGGTTCAACGTTAATCACCCGGCCGTGAAACAACCCTATGTGGTTGTTCAGGGTAACCCGGTGTAGTGTTTTATCTGACGCTTCGATCAGGGCCCAGATATTACCTATATCGCCCAAAGTGCCACGCATCTTTAAGTTATCCAGTGCGTATTTTTCCAAAGGCTCTTTTCTGCGCCGCGGATCCGGGTGCAAACAATCCTGCACCTGTAAGAATTTGTCCTGAATGGCCTCAGGCCTTGGTGCGGAAAACGGACTACGGGCATCCTGCGAGCGGTACGGAATATGGACAAACTCCTGTACTTCCGGCAACGGCTCGACCCTGGCCCGGGTATTGGCTTTCACGTCAGCAATGTAGTTTTGCACATCGCTTAAATCGTCAAAACAGCCACTTAGCAATAACGCCAGTGACACTACGGCTAAGCGTTTAATCATGGCTGCACCTCTTTATAGCGGTAGGTTTTTGCCACAACGTTAAAACGTAAGCGCTCATCCTTTTCGGTCTGAATAGAGAAGTCATGCAAGCTGACAATCCGCGGTAATTTCGCCACTTCGCTAACGAAGTTACCAAACTGGTGGTAATCACCGATCACTTCAATTTTTATCGGCAGCTCAGTGTAGAACTCTTTTTCAATCTCCGGCTCCCAGTTGATGCGAATAAAGGTTAAGCCGCTGGTAGTACCGACGTAGGTAATATCGTCCAGCAAGCCCGGTGTTTCGTGTGTGGTCGGCAGCTGCTTTAACAGGAATGAGAAGGTTTGTTCCATCTCAACCATCTGCTGTTTATACAAGTCTAAATTAACCGCCGAGGCGTACTTGGTGCGGTAAACCTGACGCAGTTCCTGTTCTTTATTCTGCGCAAACGCCAGCTCATCAATCTTGCTATCTACCAGCAAAAAGTAACTAATTACCGACACTAACAGAGCCAATAACGCCGCAAAGATAACTTTGGCAGGTGTGGGCCAGGAGCCCATGTTTTCAAAGTCCAGATCATTAATGTCGATCTCGGACAAGTTGAAATTCATGCTCATCTTGCACCTCCGTTGGCCGGCGGCGTAGTTTCAGCGCCTTGTACTTCTTCAAAGCCTTTTACTTTCAGGTGCATTTTAAAGTTGCTCAGCAAGCTAACAGAATCCTTACCTGCTTCGATAAATTCCAGATAAGGCGTTGTTAATAACTCAGACTCTTCGGCCTCACGTAACATGTTAGACAAACGGTTATTCGACTCGCTTTTACCCACTAACAGTAAAGCAGTGCCTTTTTTGTCTAACTGCGTCAGATAGACGCCAGCCGGTACCGCACTGGCAATCTCATCCATTATCTGGGTGCCCAGGTTTCGGCTGCTTTGTAGCTGAGAAATCAGCGACATACGTTGCTGCAGGCTTTTCTTGGTTTCGTTCAAAGTACGAATTTCAGCAATGCGCTGATCCAACACTTTGATTTCACTTTCTAAAAAGCGGTTACGCTGCAACTGACCGTCGATACGGGCGCTGTAGATCATGTTCACGACAAACACCAGTAAAAAGCTCAGTACTGCTGTGCCGGTTAATAACGTAAGATATTGTTTTTGCCGTTCTTTGCGCGCTGCGTCGCGCCACGGCAACAGGTTTATATATGCCATGACGAGAAACTCCTTAACGCCAGGCCACTGGCAACCATTAACTGAGGTGCATGACGGTTAAGCTGATCGCGGTCTACCGCAGTCGCCACTTCCATCGTTTTAAAAGGGTTTGCCACTACAGTGTGAATACCCAGCTCGTCAATTAACAACCGGTCGATACCGTCAATAAGCGCAGTACCACCAGAGATGATCAGATAATCTACCGCGTCCTTACCACTGCTGGTCAGGTACATTTGAATACCCCGGCGTACCTGCTGTAACAGCATGGTTTGAAACGGAGCCAGTACTTCAAACGTATAGTTGGGCGGTAAATCACCACTGACTTTAGCCTGTTCGGCCTCTTCATAGCTTTTATTGTAGTAGGACAAAATGCTGCGGGTATATTGATCACCACCAAATACCTGGTCGCGGGTATACAGCGTTTTGCCATTCTCGATAATACTAAGCAGTGTCATGGTCGCACCTATGTCTACCATGGCAACGACTTTTTTATTGGCATCATCTGGCAGTTGCTTCAGGCAAAGCTCTGAGGCGCGGCTTAGTGCGTAGCTTTCAATGTCCACGACTTTGGCGCTAAAACCACCGTTTTCTAACGCAGCTACTCTGGCCTCAATACTCTCGGTACGGGCCGCACTTAACAAGACATTAACTTTTGATGGATCGGCTTCGTTAACATCGAGCTTTTCAAAGTCGAGGCTAACTTCATTAAGTGGATAAGGAATAAGGGTGTCTGCCTCAACTTCGATCTGACTTTCAAGTTCAGCATCAGTTAAGGACACATCCATAAAAATGACTTTACTGATCACGGTGGATCCGGAAACAGCAGTGGCGGCGAATTTGACTGATCTCGGGATCTTCTTGCGGATCTTAGCCAGTACATTACCTACTGCTTCAATGTCCTGGATCTCCCGATCAGACATAGCACCTTTAACCATAGGTTCAACGGCAAAGGCTTCTACTTTACAGACGCCGTTATGCTGGCTGAGTAACACAGCCTTAACGGAGTGTGCACCGACATCGATCCCCACCATCATCGGTGTTTGTTTACTGAACAGGCGATTTATCATAGCTTCCTGCGGCCAATTTATAGTTATGATTATTGTCTCATTGTTAGCTCAGTCGCTAATTTTTGGCAAGAAAAAGCGTTTAATCTAAAGCTAATAAATATATACTAGCAGCGTTGTAAAGGAATTGGGAGTAAAAATTGGGGCTATTCAGTGTCTTGGGTTAAAAAACTTTTAATTCTCAGTCTGATCCTGATCCTGCTCGGTGCAACAACGATCGCGGGGATCTATTTCTATTTAAAGGACGATCTACCTGACGTAACCACCTTGCAGGATGTAAGATTGCAGACCCCAATGCAGGTGTTTACCGAAGACGGTGAGCTGATTTCGCAATTTGGTGAAAAACGCCGTATCCCGCTGAAACTGACAGAAATGCCACCTTTATTAGTTCAGGCATTTTTAGCTGTTGAAGATACTCGGTTTTACGAACATCCCGGTATAGATATTATCGGTATTTTCCGCGCGGCAACGGTGGTGGCTCAGTCGGGTGACTTTAGCCAGGGGGCCAGTACCATTACCCAACAGCTGGCGCGCAACTTCTTTTTAAGCCGGGAAAAAAAGCTGATCCGTAAGATCAAAGAGATTTTCCTCGCCTTTCACATCGAGCAGTTGCTGAGCAAAGATCAGATCCTCGAGTTGTACCTGAATAAAATTGAACTGGGCCAGCGCTCTTTTGGCGTGGGTGCCGCAGCTCAGGTCTATTTTGGTAAAACTGTGCATGAACTTAGCGTGGACGAAATTGCGATTATCGCCGGCCTGCCCAAAGCACCGTCAGCGCTAAACCCGATACGTTCAGCCAGCAATGCCCGTGCCCGGCGTAATATCGTGCTTGGCCGTATGCTCGATACCGGCGTTATTGATAAAGCCGCCTATGATGCCGCGATAGCAGCGCCCATTACCAGCAAGTTGCATGGTGCGCAAATCACAGCCTCAGCGCCCTATATTGCCGAAATGGTACGGCAGGACATGGTAAACCGTTTTGGTGAAGAGACCGCCTACTCTGCTGGCCTGAAAGTATATACCACAGTGAATAGTCAGCAGCAGGCGGCAGCAAAGCAGGCACTGCAGCAAAACCTGTATGACTACGACGAGCGTCACGGTTACCGTGGGCCTGTTGCCCAGCTATGGCCGGCAACGCTGCAACAAAGCGCCGATAACGAACCGGTATTTGTTGAAGACAACCCGCTGCCACGCGAAGACATTCTGGCGTACCTGGATAAACAAAGCGGTATCGAAGATTTGATCCCCGCCGTGGTAATACAGGTTGCAGCCCAAAGCGCCGAGCTTATTATCGCCGGCGGCCAGCAAATCAGCCTGGAGTGGGACGGCTTAAAATGGGCACGGCGTTTTATTAACGACGAGCGTCAGGCCGTTGCGCCTAAAACTGCCTTTAATATAGTGGCGCCCGGTATGCACGTGTTGGTGCGGCAACAGCAGCAACAATGGCGTCTGTCTCAGGTGCCCCAGGCCAGCAGCGCTATTGTGGCGATAGATCCTAATAACGGTGCCATTCGCTCTCTGGTTGGCGGTTACAGCTTTAGCCAAAGCCAGTTTAACCGCGCCACCCAGGCCAAGCGTCAGGTTGGCTCGAACATAAAACCGTTTATTTATTCGGCAGCATTGGAACACGGCTATACCCTGGCATCTATTATGAACGACGCCCCTATTCACCAATGGGATGATAATGCCGGTATCGCCTGGCGGCCGAAGAACTCGCCAGCGGTGTACGACGGCCCTATCCGCATCCGCGAAGCACTGGCGAAGTCGAAAAACGTGGTGTCGGTGCGCTTACTGCGTGGTGTGGGTATAGACAACAGTATTCGCCACCTGCAACGTTTTGGTTTTGCTGCCAGTGATTTACCCCGTAACGAAACCTTATCTCTGGGTTCTGCTTCATTAACGCCACTGGAACTGGTAACAGGCTATGCAGTGTTCGCCAACGGCGGCTATCTGGTCACACCCTATGTCATTGATAAAGTACTGTCTGATGAAGGTGAAGTGATATTCGAGCATAACCCGGCTATTGCTTGCCAGCAGTGTGAGCAGACGCCAAGTGAAGCAGAACAAAGCAACAATGAAGACAGTGAAGCACAGCTGGATCAGCTATTTAGCCAATTGGCGGCCGATAGCAGCAGCCAAGCTGAGCCTGACGCGATCAGCGAGCCCCAACAGCGGCTGGCCGAGCAGGTTATCTCAGAGCAGAACAGCTTTTTAATCGCCGATGCGCTGAAAAGCAGTGTCTGGGGCGGCGGTAGCTGGCAACATGGCACCGGCTGGAATGGTACAGCCTGGCGGGTACAAAGCCTGAAACGGCGTGATATCTCGGCTAAAACCGGTACTACTAATGATTCAAAGGATACCTGGTTCTCTGGCTTCACCCCGGATCTGGCCGTCACTGTGTGGGTTGGCTTTGACGACGCTAACCGCAGTTTAGGTCGCGCCCAGTGGCATGCCAATATGGGCCAGCAACAAAGCGCCGGCACCGAATCGGGTGCCCGTACCGCATTGCCCGCCTGGTTAAGTTACCTGCAAGCCGTTAGCAGCAGCGTGCCTGAGCGGCAAGCTACGCCACCGGTTGGCCTGGCATCGGTGCGGATCGACCTGCAAACCGGTTTGCTAAGCCGTAAAACGGATCATACAAGCAGCTTTGAGTACTTTAAACCCGGCACCGAGCCCAGCCAGTATGCCAGTGCAGATATTCAGCAGATCAGTTTTGACAGTACCGCTGAGAAAAAGCCGGCTGATCAGGACAAAGAAGAGGAAGTCGAGCTGTTTTAACAGCTTAAACAACAAGCCCGCGAGTAATGCGGGCTTGTTGTTTATGTTAACAGCACTCACTCACAGCTCAAGGCTGTAGCTCAAACCTGTTGTTCAAACCATTGCTTCGCCTGCTGTAAAGCTGCCAGCACCTGCTGTGGTGCCGTACCGCCTAACGCCGCACGCTTTTGCAAACCAGCCTCGAGCTGAAGTGCCGGATACACATCCTCAGCAATCAAACTGCTGAACTGCTGCAGCTCATGCAGTGGCAAGGCTTCCAATGCCAGCTGCTGCTTGGCCGCATGCACCACCAGCTCGCCAACCACTTCATGCGCATCACGAAACGGCATACCTTTGCTGACCAGATAATCGGCTAAGTCAGTGGCGTTGCTGTAACCGAGCTCTGCCGCCTGGCGGCACTGCGCCTCGTTAACCGTTAGATGCGGCAATACGGTGGCCAGTATCAGCAAAGATTGCTGCCAGGTGGCCATCAGGTCAAAAAAGCCCTGCTTGTCTTCCTGCATATCTTTGTTATAGGCCAGTGGCAAGCCTTTTAGCACATGCAAAATGGCCACCAAGTGGCCCAGCACCCGGCCGGTTTTACCGCGCAGCAGCTCAAACACATCGGGGTTTTTCTTTTGCGGCATCAATGATGAGCCGGAGCTTATCGCATCACCCAATTTGAAAAAGCCCGCTTCGCCGGAGCAGAAGAAAATGACATCTTCTGAAAGGCGCGATAAATGCGTCATACAGATACTGGCGGCGGCAGAGAGCTCCACCACATAATCACGGTCTGACACCGCATCTAAGCTATTCAGCGCCGCGCTGGCAAAGCCCAACCGCTGTGCTAATTGCACGCGGTCTACCGCCACGCCGGTGCCGGCTAAAGCGCCACAGCCAAGCGGACAGACATCCAGCCGTGCCAGCGCATCATCTAACCGGCTTAAATCGCGCTTAAACATTTCAACATAAGCCAGCGCCCAATGTGCCACCAGTACCGGCTGCGCCCGCTGCAAATGGGTGAAGCCCGGCATCACTGCTGTGCCGGCGTTGTCGGCAAAGTTAAGCAGTGCTGCAATAGCCGCCAGCAACGACTGCCGCACGCCCTGCGCATTAAGCTTACTCCACAGCCGCAAGTCAGTTGCCACTAAATCATTACGGCTACGGCCGGTATGCAGTTTTTTCGCAACAGCGCCAAGTTTCACCGTCAGCTGGGCTTCTACCCAGCTATGAATATCTTCTTCACTGGTTTGTAGCGGCAGCTTAGGATCTGCCTCTATCGCTACCGCTAAATCGGCCAGCGCGGCATCAAGCTGCGCCGCTTCATCAGCGCTGATAATAGCGGCCTGCGCCAGTTGCTGCGCCCAGGCGCGTGATGCCTGAATGTCCTGTTGTGCCAGCAGGTAGTCAAAGCTTAGCGAGTCGTTAAAACTGCGAAACTCGCTAAGGGTGGCTTCCTGAAAGCGTCCGCCCCACATCGCCATGATATTAATCCTTTTGTTGCTGGTGCAGTGCCCGGATGCGGCTGGCCAGGCTGTATAAGCGGATAAAGCCGGCGGCATCTTTCTGGTTGTACACTTCATCGCCTTCAAAGGTGGCGAAAGCTTCAGAATACAGCGAGTTTGGTGAGCGGCGTTTCGCTACCGTCACATTACCTTTGTACAGTTTGATTACCACATCACCGGTTAACTGCTCCGCCAGTGAGGTCGCTGCAGCCAGTAAGGCATCTTTTAGCGGGGTAAACCAGCGGCCATCGTACACCAGTTGGGCAAATTCCAGCCCCACTTCTTCGCGGTATTTCAGTGAGGTTCTGTCATACACCAGCGCTTCTAAGCCTTTTAATGCCGCCATTAAAATAGTGCCGCCCGGCGTTTCATAGCAGCCGCGTGACTTCATACCAACCAAACGGTTTTCGACGATATCGATACGGCCAACGCCATG
Organism: Rheinheimera nanhaiensis E407-8; assembly: GCF_000296695.1. GTDB lineage: Bacteria > Pseudomonadota > Gammaproteobacteria > Enterobacterales > Alteromonadaceae > Alishewanella > Alishewanella nanhaiensis. The sequence continues at coordinate 146,661 of NZ_BAFK01000001.1, read as the reverse complement.
CTCAGAGCCAATCTGGTTTAACAGCTCAATGGCTGCCACCGGCGCTATCGCCTGGCCATTGATTTTACTCAGTTCGCCTTTCGTAAAGCTCAGCTCAATATAGGCGGCGTGATCCGGTGCCTGCTCCGGTGATTTGGTCCACATCCACACCTGTTCTGATGGCTCACACCAGGGGTTTTCCAGCTCGCCACCTTCGTGCGAGATATGCCATAAGTTAGCATCACGACTATAAATTTTGGTAGCAGAGGCAGTGGTAGGCACCTTTTTCTCCGCCAGATAATCCAGCAATGACTGACGTGAATTAAACTGCCACTCGCGCCAGGGCGCAATCACCTTTAACTGCGGGGCTAAGGCGGCAAAAGCACCTTCAAAGCGCACCTGATCATTACCTTTACCGGTACAGCCATGGCACAGCGCATCGGCACCTAACTCCAGTGCCAGTTTAACCTGGGCACGGGCAATCACCGGCCGTGCCATAGAGGTCCCCAGCAGATACTGGCCCTCGTACACAGCGCCAGTTTTCAGCGTCGGGTAAATCACTTCTTTGACAAACTCTTCGCGCAAATCGACGATATAGCAGCTGCTGGCACCGGAGTTAATGGCTTTTTGCTCTACGCCGGCCAGTTCTTCATCACCCTGGCCCACATTGGCGACAAAGGCGATCACTTCACAGTCATAGTTATCTTTTAACCAGGGCACTATGGCCGAGGTATCTAAACCACCGGAATAAGCTAAAACGACTTTTTTGATACTCATAGTGTCCTCACGCAAATAAACTGATTAATACGGCATTCTGGGCATGCATGCGGTTTTCCGCCTGCAGTAAAACAAGCGACGCTTCGCTGTCGAGCACCTCACTGGTGACCTCATGCTCGCGGTGCGCCGGTAAACAGTGCATAAAATACTTCACCGCCAGGCGCTGCATCACGGCGGTATTGATTTGATAGGGTTTGAATACCCGCTCGATCAGCTCAGGGTCGGCTTTATCGCCCATCGACAGCCAGGTATCAGTATAGATAGCATCGGCACCGGCAGCGGCGGATAAATGTGGGCTGAGCTCCAGCTCAGCGCCGGTGTCCATGGCGATTTTCTGCACCTTTAACAGCACCTGTGCATCGGGTGAAAAGCCCTGTGGCGTAACGACCGTCATCTTCATACCGCTAAGTGCAGCACCAATCATTAATGAATGACAAACGTTATTACCATCGCCAACATAAGCCAGATGCACCTTACTTAAATCACCAAAACGCTCTTTTAGTGCCAGCAGATCGGCCAGCGCCTGGCAGGGATGGTACAGATCGCTTAACGCATTAATCACCGGTTTATGGCTGGCATGCGCCAGCTGCTCCAGTGTTTGCTGCGAGAACACCCGCGCTACGATGGCATCGGTCCAGCAGGCCAGATTGCGGCCAAAATCGGCCACGGTTTCACGTTTACCCATGGCGCCGTTTTGCTGATCCAGATAAACGCTGTGGCCACCGAGCTTATAAATACCGACATCAAAACTGACCCGGGTCCGTAGCGATGGCTTTTCAAAAATCAGCGCGATACTTTTACCGGCCAGCGCCTGTGTGTATTTCTCTGGTTGCTGCTTCACGTTTAACGCTAAATTCAGCAAATCGTTAAGCATGGCCGGGCTTAATTCAGCCAGGCTCAATAGTTGGTTCAGTTTACTCATGTTCAGCTGACTTGCCGCCGAAGCGGCATCCTTGTTTAAGGGATTAACAGACGATGCGGGTGCCTACTGCTTGCTGTCGCATCAGATTTAATAAATCCTGCGGGTGTTGCCAGCCCGCGACGCTAATGCTTCGTCGCAGTGCCTGAGCGGTGTCTAAGGCGGCGTCCAGTTTTACTTTCATGCCGCCTTTAATTACGCCTTGTTGTACTAATGCTGCGGCCTGCTCGCTGTTCAGTTCGCTGATAAGCTTACCTTCACCGTCTAAAATACCCGGCACATCGGTTAGCAGCACTAACTGCCCCTGCACCAGCTGGCAAATTGCCGCAGCGGCTAAATCAGCATTGACGTTTAGTAACTGGCCCTGTTCACCGTGCCCGATAGAGCAAAACACCGGGGTAAAACCGCCGGCCAGCAGGTTTTTTAGTAAAGTGCCATCTTGTGGTTTTGCCACCCCGACAGCGCCCAGCCTGGTATTCAGCTCAAAACGGCAGCTATTACCCGCTGCCAAGGTTAAACCCACCGGCGTTAAGCCCTGTAAATCGGCCCGCGCTACCATATGGGCATTAACGGCACCGGCTAAGGCGCCGGCGATCACCGGCATTTGCTCAGGCGGGGACACACGCTGGCCATCCAGTTTTTCAGTGTGAAAACCAAATTTGGCCAGCCACTGATCGACCTGATCGCCGCCGCCATGCACCAGCACCAGCGGGTATTGCTGTTTAAGCTCAGCGCACACCGCCAGCAAGGCATCCAGCGCCGCTTCGTCCTGCAACAAACGCCCACCCATTTTCAGCACCAGAGGTGACTTATTCATGTGCCACCCCCGCAAATAAACCGGCCGTTTCCGGTTTGCCAAAACGCACATTGGCCGCCTGCATCGCCTGCGCCGCTGCACCTTTTAACAGGTTGTCGATGGCCGAAACCACCACCAGCTGCTCACCATCCTGCTGCCAGTGAATATCACAATAAGGCGTACCGGCAACATCGGCCACATTGGGCGAATGCGATACCAGCCGCACTAGCGGCTTGCCAGCGTAAGCCTGATGAAAAGCAGCTGTAACTTGCTCTGGCGTCACACCGGTTTTAAGTGTCACTACGCTGGTGGCTAAAATACCGCGTTTAAAGTTGCCCAGATGGGGGGTAAACACTACCTTGCGGCCAAGGTTTTGCTCAATTTCCGGCCGGTGGCGGTGTTTAAAGAAGCCATAGGCATTTAAGCCTACTTCACAAAATGAGGTATTTAATGCGGCTTTACGGCCGGCACCGGAGACACCACTGGTGGCGTTAATTACCGGAATACAGCCATCGGCCACTAAGCCGGCTTTAATCAGCGGCAACAGCGCCAGGCTGCAGGCCGTTGGGTAACAGCCCGGCACCGAAATCAGCCGTGGCAGTGGCTCGGTCTGCCATTCCATCAATGAGTAAACCGCTTCGGCCAGCAACTCAGGGTGCTGATGCTGATAACCATAATACTGCGGATACAGTGCCGACTGCTTCAAGCGAAAAGCGCCGGATAAGTCCACTACATCAATACCTTGCGCCAACAGCAGTGGCGTTACCGCTTCGCTGGCTTCATGTGGCAGCGCCAGAAAGGCCACTTCTACTTTGCCGGTTAAACCAGCCACCAGCTCGTCGGTCCAGGGCTGTACCATAATATCCAGTTGCTGCTTGTAGCGCGGATACAGCGCAGAGAACGGCTCGGCAGCACGGCCGGCTGAGGCATAAGCGCCTACCAGCTGAAAATACGGGTTGCGCGCTAAAATCACTGCCAGTTCAGCACCGCTGTAACCGGCAGCACCTAATACAATGCTGCGTACTAAAGAAGAAGAAGTTTTGTCAGTCGATAACATGGGCAACGGCTCTTAAACAATAAATAACGTATAGGTATAGCACGAAACAGCCGCTAGTGTAGAACGGCCACCATGCAGCTTCAAGAATTATTATGCTGCTTTTTTGAATTTTTATTTTATTGAAAATTGCAGCACTTTGGCTTACACCGCGACATTTATCCGGTTACGGCCATTTTGTTTAGCTTGATATAACGCACTGTCTGAGCGGGTTAACAGTTTGTCGTGGGCAGCCTCACCGGCATATTGCGCGATGCCCATACTGATACTGATATGCAAATTAGCGGCGAAGGCCGAGCAATCGATTTTTTCTATTGCCAGGCGGATACGCTCACAAATGTCTTTTGCATCGGCCAGGGCGGTATTGGGCAGCAGCAAGGCAAACTCTTCGCCGCCCCAGCGGGCTACCGTATCGTCCTGCCGGCAATGCCGGCTGATTTCAGTGGCCACCAATTTCAGGATCTGATCGCCGACACTGTGGCTGTAATTATCATTTACCCGTTTAAAGTGGTCGATGTCCAGAAGCACTAAACAAAGCGGTAAAGCATTACGGCGTGAGCGGGCGCACTCACGCGCCAGCGCTTCATCAAAAGCCCGCCGGTTGGCCAGGCCAGTCAGGATATCCAGCCTTGCCTGCAGCTCGAACTCCTGCGCCTGCTGCTTTACTTGTAACAACAGCGCCGAGCGCTCCTGATCCACCTGGCGCAGATGATCGGCCTGCTGCTGCAATTCAAAGGTTTTCTTCGCTACCTGCGCACTTAACTGCTTAGCGCGCCGTTTCAGACTGCCCAACCGCCAGCGCAGTGCTAACATAGCGCTTAGCAGGCTAAACACGGTCAAAAGCAGCCAAAACAGTGGCCGCTGCCAAAAATACGGCGCTATGCTAAAGCTGAAACTGGCACTGTGCTCACTCCAGTCGCCCTGCGGGTAGGCCGCACTGACCATAAAACGATAGTTACCTGGTGACAAGTTAGTGTACTCAGCGCTGGTATTGGAGCCACGCTCTACCCAATCGGTATCAAAACCCTCGAGTTTGGTGCGGTATTGAATACGCTGCGGCATGACAAAACCCAGACCGGCAAATTGCAGCTCTATGCGGCTGGCACCGGCAGCAAGCTGGCTGCCACTGTATAGCGGCAGCGCCTTACCATTCACCTTAAAGCCTTCAATAACCACCGGCGGTATATTGGCAGCAAAGCGGGCTAAATCCTCTGGCTGCACCTTACTGGCGCCTTTAGAGGTGGCAAACCAGACACTGCCATCCCGCGCTACCGCAGCCGCCTGCATGGAGCCGCCATTGGCCTGGGCGCTTTGCATGCCATCACTTTCGCCAAATAATTCATAATCGATGTCGCTACGCTGTGCAGCTAAAAATTGCTCAAGCTGCTGGCGTTCAAAGCGTAGTATGCCCCTGTTACTGCTAAGCCACAGGTGCTGCTGTTGGTCAATGGCTGCCTGAAACACCTTATCAAACGGCAGGCCGGCGCTGCGCCCCAGCATGGTCATGTGGTCAGTTTGCAAATCAAAAGCAACTAAACCGCGATCAGTTGCCATCCAAAGCAGCTCGCGGGCTAAGTCCGGTGTAAAACCAAAGGCATACTCGGCATCATCCAAACCGGTAAAATCCAGTGTTTCAATGCGGCCATCCGCCTGACGTACTGCCACCCCACCGCCGGTGCCGATAAACAAACGGCCATCTGGGTGTAAATACAGCGCCATCACAAAGGGTGTGGGCAACCCCTGCTCTTTGGCAAAACTGGTTACCTGCTGTCCGCTAACGTGGTTTAAGCCCTGCCCGGTGCCAAACCATAAGCCGCCGTCGTCAGCAATGGCGATAGCACGAATTTCATTGGCCAGCAGGCCACTGCGTCTGTCAAATTGACGCACAATACGGCCATCACGCCACTGAATGGCACCATCAGAGTAAGTGCCAATCCAGACCGAGCCATCCGGCGCTTCCACCAGACTGAGCACCGACTGACCGGTACTGACAGCGGATAAGTCAATATTGCTGATACCCTGCTCGGTATAGCGGCTAACCCCCTGACTGCTGCCAATCCAGACACTGCCATCACTGTGTGCCAGCACAGCACGGATATAATCACCAGCCAGCCCCTGAGCGGTGGTATAGGTGACAAAAGGCGCATCGCGCAGGCGGAACAAGCCACCGTTGGTACCCACCCAAATACTCTGCTCGCGGTCTTGATACAGCGATAAAATCCGGTTATTCGGCAGGCCGCCGGCCATGCTGAGGGTTTCCAGCCCCAGCGCGCTATGCCTTAGCAGGCCACGATCGGTGGTGCCAATCCACAGCTGCTCACCGCTCACCAGCAGCGCCGATACCGGTAAATCGCTTAAGGCTGCGGAAAATACGCTGACGCTGCCGGCGTGATAGCGATATAAGCCCCGCTCAGTGCCAATCAGCACGCTGTCGCCATACTGATGCAGTGCAAATACCGGCACCTGGGGTAACCCCTTTACCGTTGTCAGTTTTACACTGGTATCACTGCTGTTAAACCATTGCAGGCCACGACCGGTGCCTACCCATACCTTGCCATCTGTACTAGCCAGCACACTGTGCACCACATCACTGGTTAGGCCCCCGGCGGTGGTAAATTGCCGGCGCCCGCCCTGCGCATTTTGCCAGAACAAGCCCTGGCCTTCACTGGCCAGCCACAGGTTACCGTGCTGATCTTCGGTGACGGCGTTGATGAGTACATTAAAGGCCGGCCAGCTTTGCCAGCCACTGGCGCTGCGTTTGCTAATGCCGCCACGGGCACCGGCCAGAATAAGGTTATGTTGCTTGTCTTTGCTGATGCTTCTGATACCAGAGTCGGGCAAACCGGTAGGCTCACCGCGGCCAAATACGGCAAATTCGCGGCCGTTAAAGCGGGCAGCGCCTTCCCAGGTACCGATCCACAGGTAGCCGTCTTCGCTTTGATTAAAGCTGTTAATGGTGTTATGCGGCAGGCCGTCGCGGGTGGTCCAGCTTTCCTGAAAGTAGTCACTGAGCAGTGTTTGTCCGGCATCAACCCTGATACTGAGACACAGCAAAGTCACTGCTAAAACATAGCTGAAAACACTGAATGGGTGTTTTGCTTTACTTAACATCACTGCACATCCCTGATTCTTAAGCAGCTGCTAAAGCAACAGTAGCGCAAGAGTAACGCAAAACAGGGCGCTCGCCAAGCCACAGCACAGCGCTTTTATAAGCGCTGACTGCCGCCGTCACTCTCACAACGCGCGTTGTGGCCGCACCCCCAGTAAGTGGCAGATGGCATAGCTTAACTCGCTGCGGTTAAGCGTATAAAAGTGGAAGTGATCAACGCCTTCGCGGCTTAGCACCTTCACCATTTCCATGGCGATATTAGCCCCCACCAGATTGCGCGTGGTGGCGTCATTTTCCAGTCCTTCGTAGGCTTTGTGCATCCACTGCGGCACCGCCACATTGGTCAGGCTGGCAAATTTTTGCAGCTGGGCAAAATTGGTTACCGGCAAAATGCCCGGAATAATATCCACGTCGATACCGATGGCGGCGCAGCGATCACGAAAACGCAGAAACTTCTCAATATCAAAGAAAAACTGCGTAATAGCCCTGGAGGCACCGGCGTCCACTTTACGCTTTAAATTCAGCAGATCAAACTGCGCATTGGGCGCTTCCGGGTGTACTTCCGGGTAGGCCGCCACCGAGATATCAAAGTCGGCCACCGAGCGCAGGATTTCCACTAAATCCGCGGCGTACAGATCCGGCTTGGACTGCGTACCAGGCGGCAAATCACCGCGCAGCGCGACGATATGGCGGATACCGTTTTGCCAGTAATCTTTGGCAATCGCAATTAAGTCGTCTTTGCTGGCATCAACACAGGTCAGATGCGGCGCGGCAATAAGGCCGGTGCGCTGCTTAATGGATTTAATAATGTCGTGCGTGCGGTCGCGCTCACCGGAGTTGGCGCCATAGGTTACCGAGACAAAAGACGGTGCCAGTGGCGCCAGCCGCTCAATAGACTGCCACAGGGTTTGCTCCATCTGGGCCGTTTTGGGTGGGAAAAACTCAAAACTGACGTTAACCTTGCCCTCTACATCCTGCAGGTTGCGGTTGATTGCTTCTAAATACTGTGCATTTGCAAATGCCATAACCACTCTCTTCTGTTACGTCAGTGTAGCGGGCTGCGCCCGACGAAAATAAAAATCGATAAGCTGCGCCAGATCGGCATGTAACCCGCCGGCAGTAACCTGTTTACCGGCGCCAGGCCCTTTTAACACCAGCGGGTTGCTGCTATACCAGTCTGACTCAATGACAAACACGTTATCGCACGGCGCTATGGCCGCCAGCGGATGCGTCGGGCTAACCGCCTGCAGCGCCACGCTGGCCTGCGCCTGTTCATTCTGCAGCGTTAAGCAGGCCACATAGCGCAGCACCTTGCCCTGCGCCTTCGCCTGGGCAAACAGTTGCGCCATAGCGTTATCCAGCAAGGCACGCTTTGGCCAGAACTGCTGCCAGCTACCTTGCTCCAACTCAACGGGCAGCAGTGGCTGCAGCGCAATATCGCCAAGCTCCAGCGTCAGGCCGAGTTCACGTGCCAGCACCAGCAATTTACGCTGCACATCTTTACCGGATAAATCATCACGCGGATCGGGCTCGGTCAGCCCGGCTTGCTGCGCCTCCAGCACAAAATCAGAAAACGGCTTACTGCCATCGAACTGGCAAAACAACCATGACAGGGTGCCGGAGAAAATACCGCTGACCTGGCGAATACGATCACCGGCGCTGAGCAATTCCTGCAGGCTACGCTGTACCGGAATACCGGCACCGCAAGTGGTGTTGCTTAACCACTGGCGCTGGTGATCTGCCAGCGCTTGCTTGATCTGTTGATACTCGCTGCCCGGCAAGGTAACCCCCTGCTTATTCGCGCTGATAATGTCACAGCCGGCGGCAATAAACTGTGGGTACAAGCGGGCAAAATCGGCACTGGGCGTAATGTCTACCAGCACCTTGGGTGCGGGCAAACTCTGCAGATAGCTAAGCAAGCTATCACTGTGCCAGCTAGCGGCCTCGGCTAAGGCCTGCTGCCAGTCGATTGGGGCAATATCGGGCTCTAACAGCGCCCGGCGCGAATTCATCACACCGGCCAGCGACAGCTTAACCTGCGGCTGTAACCGCTGTTGCTGGTGCTGCAACATTGCCAGAAACTCGCCGCCGACATTACCACTGCCGGCCACTACCAGCTTAAGCTCGGCTGCCGGCGTTACCAAGGCCTGATGCAGCTGCTGCAATTGCTCGGCATTCAGTGGCGTTGGTAATAACCAAATCAGCTGCTGCTCATTTTCGTAGCGGTGTAGCGCCTGTGGCAGCAGGTTAGCACTGACATCAGTGGCCTGTTCGCCCTTTAGCCAGGCCAGCGCATGGTAGCGCCTTGTATCCCATACCGCATGAATATGCTCTGCCGCCAACAGCGCCAGCGCCTGTTCGGCGCAGCTGGCCGGTAATAACCAGATCACATGGTCGCTGTGCTGCGCCAGGGTCACGACCGGCTGTTGCAGCTGCAGTGCTAACCGCTCAGCGTCATAACTGCCGGCGGCCAGTGTCAGTAAAGTGACGTCATTCAGCTCGGTGATAAAATGCTGCGCTTTTACCTGCTGCTGCACCTGACACCCCTGATGCACAGGCTGATAACTGCTACGTACCCGCAGCCGGGTAGTCGTGCCGGTAAGCGCTGACAAGGTGCGGGCATGCAGCACCGGGTTGCCCAGACGCGCCAGCTGACAGGCTTGCTGCCAGCTTACCTGCTGATAAGGCAACGCCGAGGCCACTTTACGCGGATCAGCGCTGTAAATGGCTTTTACATCCGTCCAGATGGTCACTTCAGCGGCGTGCACCAAAGCACCTAACAAGGTTGCCGAGTAATCGCTGCCGTTTCGGCCCAGCGTAATACTGCGCTGCTGTTCATCACGGGCAATAAAGCCGGTCACCACATGAATAGTATCTGCCTGGGTTAGCGCCGCTAATAAGGCCGCCGATTGCGGCAGATCTGGCTGGTGCTGGTGTAAACGTAAAAAATCGCGCGCATCCAGCGCCGCTGCGTTAAGGCCGCGCTCCTTCAGTACCGCGCTTAGCAGCAGTGCAGATAAGCGCTCTCCTATCGCCAGCACCTCGTTATGCCGCTGCTGTGTCAGTAGCGCCGGCACAGCAGCCAGCCATTGCTGTAGTTGTACCTGCACGCTCACGGCACCTTCTGCGCTAAGTGCCTGCTGCACCAAACTGCTTAGCTGTTGCTGCAACGCACTGCGTAAAGGCTGACACTGAGCCTCGTTGTCGCTACTGGCGATAATATTAAGCAAGGCATCGGTGGTGTCGCCCGGCGCCGAAACCACCAGCCATAATGCCTGCCCGGCGGCCTGCTGGTGCTGCTGTTGCACCAGCTTGGCTACCGCAGCAAAGCGATTGGCATCGGCCAGGCTGCTGCCACCAAATTTATGTACCTGTGCCGCCTGTTGCGGCTGCAGTTGTGTTTTAGAATGCATCTTGTTACCAAAGGGCGCTAAGCGCCGGGTTTAATCTAAACTGTGGTGAATTTAGCGCTGAGTCAGCTTTAGCTGCAGCAGGCTTAGCGTTATCAGCGTGCTGGCGCAGTGCGCTGGCCAGTGCATTAAAAGCCTGCTGCAAATCGGCCAGTAAATCGTCAAGGTTTTCTATGCCTACCGACAAGCGGATCAAGGTTGGGCCAATACCGGCCGTTTGCTGCGCTTTGGCATCCATAGACGCATGCGTCATAGTGCCGGGGTGGCAAATCAGGCTTTCAATACCGCCCAATGACTGCGCCAGGGTGAATAGCTGCAGCGCTTCGAAAAATACCGGCAGCAGTGCCTGCTCTACTGCTAAATCAAAGCTACACATAGCACCAAAACCGCTTTGCTGCGCTTTGGCGATAGCATGGCCCGGGTGCTGTACTAAGCCCGGGTAATACACCTTGCTTACCAGCGGCTGCCTGGACAGAAATTCAACGATCTTAGCGGTGTTATCCTGCTGCAGACGCAGCCGTGGCTCTAGCGTGCGCAAGCCGCGCAGCGTCATATAGCTGTCAAAAGGTGCGCCGGTAAGGCCTAAACAGTTGGCCCACCATTTTAGCTCATCGCCCAATTGTGCACAGGCACACACCAGCACGCCACCAACAATGTCGCTGTGGCCATTGATAAACTTGGTGGTGGAATGCACCACTATATCCGCGCCCAGCGCCAGCGGTTGCTGCAATACCGGCGATAAAAAGGTGTTATCCACCACCACCAACGCCTGTAATGGCTGTGCCAGCTGGCACACGGCGCGCACATCAGTAATTTGCAACAGCGGGTTTGATGGCGTTTCCAGCCAGATCATCTTTGGCCTGGCTGCAGTTATCTGAGCTGCCCAATCCGCTTGCTGAAAATTGACGATCAGCAGTTTAAACGCCTTTTTACGCGTAGCTAAATTGGTAAATAACCGATAGCTGCCGCCATAACAGTCATGCGGGATCACCAGGGTGTCATCCGGTGTCAGCAGCTGCAGCGCCAGTAAACAGGCTGACATACCGGTATTCGTCACAATAGCTTTTGCCCCGCCCTCCAGCTCAGCTAACGCCTCGGCCAGCAAGTCACGGGTGGGGTTGTTCGAGCGCGAATAGTCATAAGGCCCCGGCTGTTTAAATGCCGGTAGTTCGTAGGTTGAGGTTAAATACAGTGGCGGCGTAACAGCACCATAGGCAGGATCCTGGGCAATGCCGGCACGGGCAGCGATGGTCGCGGCATGATGCTTTGACATAATAAACCTCATTTAGATGTTTAGACGTCCAAAAGTATAATGTCAGAAATAAAGATGTCAAACCATTTAGCCGTCTATAATGATTATTTGTTGTGCACTGTTTGACTCAGCGGCATAACAAGATAGAATTTCGCCACTTGCGCGAGCAATACATTATTCAGACTACTACAAGGTAAGCATATGGCTAAGTGGAATGGGGAATACATTCACCCGTACGCGGAACACGGTAAAAAATCAGAACTGGTAAAAAAAATCACCGTATCAATTCCGCTGAACGTATTAAAGGTGCTGACAGATGAACGCACCCGGCGTCAGGTGAATAACCTGCGTCATGCCACCAACAGTGAGTTATTATGTGAGGCATTCTTACATGCCTTCACCGGCCAGCCATTACCGGCCGATGAAGACTTACGTAAAGACAACCCGCATCAGATCCCAGCTGAAGTGCGTCAGATCCTGACCAGCATGGGCAAACCGATCCCGGTGATTATTGAAGCCGACAGCGACGAAGAATAAGTTGCTGTAAGGCATAAAAAAACCGCCTGCCGGCGGTTTTTTTATGCGTGCCGCTTTAGGCGCGACTAGCTTAGCTCATGGCAGCCTGTAGCTTTTTCATCGCGTTTTTCTCCAACTGACGCACCCGCTCAGCGGATACGCCATAGCGATCGGCCAGCTCTTGCAGCGTCAGCTTGGCATTATCCAGCCAGCGGGCGCGGATAATGTCCTGGCTGCGGTCATCCAGGGTGCGCATCGCCGCTTGCAAGCGATCCACTGCGGCGTTATCCCACTGATCTTCCTCTACCCGGTGGGCCAGATCAGAGGCTTTATCTTCCAGGTAATATACCGGCGCAGTGTAAGCTGATTCATCGTCTTCATCCGGCGCATCAAATGGCATATCGTAGTTGCTCATGCGCGCTTCCATTTCACGCACTTCATGCTCGGCTACCCCTAACGACTCTGCTACGTTTTTCACTTCTTCCTGATTAAACCAGCCTAAGTGCTTTTTCGCTTTACGCAGGTTAAAAAACAGTTTGCGCTGCGCCTTGGTGGTGGCAATTTTAACGATGCGCCAGTTCTTCAGTACATACTCATGAATTTCGGCTTTAATCCAGTGCACAGCAAAAGACACCAGCCGCACGCCTACACTTGGGTCAAAGCGTTTTACCGCTTTCATCAGGCCAATATTACCTTCCTGAATAAGGTCGCTAACCGGCAAACCATAGCCAGAATAACTGCGGGCAATATGCACTACAAAACGCAGGTGCGACATAATCAGCTGACGAGCAGCTTCTAAATCACCATGCTGGTGTAACCGTTCAGCCAGGCTGCGCTCTTGTTCTGCGCTGAGCATAGGTATAGCACTGACAGCATGGGTATAAGCTTCCAGGCTACTGCTGGCCGCTACCGGTAATGACATCATTTCTGCTGTATCGCTCATCTTTAGTGTCCTGTCCTAAGCTAAGTGGGGCAATATTAGCACTCTTTGACTGAGAGTGCTAATTTTAGTTGCCGCCTTTTTTAGATCTGCTTATTCTAAAAACTAACCAGTCATAATTAAACGCTATTAAGGGCCGGTGGGTTCAATGGCCGTGATATGGCGGCGCACTGAAAGGTAAGAGCCACCTAATCCCAGTGCCATCGCCAGTGCCATCAGGCTGGCAAACTCGACAAAGCTGAGGGCTTGCAGGCTAAAGTCGCTGTCGTACAGCGAGGTCACGCTAACAATGGCACTTTGTAGCCACCACAGCATGGCCTCGACAATCAAAAATGCCAGTAAGCCGCCAAACACGCCATACCAGATGCCGCTGTACAAAAAGGGCCGCTGAATAAAGGCATCGGTGGCGCCGACCAGCTTCATCACTTCAATTTCATCTTTTTTGTTCATAATAGATAAGCGGATGGTGTTGCCGATAATCAGCAATACCGCGCCCAATAGCAGCACGGCAATTACCAGCACCGCCTGACGCAATAAGCTGACAATGGCATCCAGCCGGGTTAGCCAGTCAATATCCAGTTTACCAAACTCGACAATCCGCTCTTTGCTCAGCCTTGCCAGTAGCTCGCGGGCGCTGGCGGCCTGGGTATTTTTCGGTAGCACCAGCAGCACATCCGGCAGTGGGTTGTCGGTTAAATAATTGAGCGCTGCGCCAAAACCTGACACGGCGGCAAACTCGTCCAACGCTTGCTGTTTGCTGATATGGCTGACACGGGCAATGGCCGGATCGGCCTGTAGAATTTGCTGCAGGCTGCGGATCTGGGTGTCGCTGCTGCCTTCTTTAATAAACAGGCTGATTTCTGCTGCCTGGGTAAAGCTGTCACTGACCTGCTGCACGTTTTTTACCAGCAGGTGTAAGGTCGCCGGCAAGGTTAAACTGACGCCCAGCACCCCAATAGTTAAAATAGAGGCCGACGGCGTACGCCAAAGCTCGCCTAAACTGGCCACAGCCTGGCGCACATGATTGACCCAGAACATGACAAAGCGGCGGGCAATACCAATTTTATGCTCGGAAGCACCGCTGGTGACCCGACCGGAGAACAAGATACTCATAGCGGGTCCTCCTGGTATTGCAGCAGGCCGTCATTGATCATCTTGCCCTGCTTTAGTGTCAGCGTACGGTATTTCATCCGCGCCACCAGGCCTAAGTCGTGGGTGGCCACCAGCACAGATACCCCTACCTGATTAAAGGCTTCAAATACCCGCATAATGTCTTTGGATAAATCCGGGTCCAGGTTACCGGTAGGCTCATCGGCCAGCAGTAATGGCGGCTTATTAACCACCGCCCGCGCAATGCCCACCCGCTGCTGCTCACCGCCGGATAAGGTATGCGGCAGGCAGCGTACTTTATCCAGCAAACCCACTTTATCCAGTGCCGCGTGCACCCGTTTGACCATGTCTTTACCGCTAAAGCCTTCAATCACCAGCGGCAGTGCCACATTGTCAAACACCGTGTGGTTCATCAGCAACCGGTGATTTTGGAAAATAATGCCAATATCACGCCTTACATAAGGAATATGCGCCCGGCGGATGCGGCTTAAATCCACATCGTTAATCAATACCCGGCCCACGCTCGGCCGTTCAATCAGGCTAATCAGTTTTAATAGCGTACTTTTACCGGCACCGGAGTGGCCGGTTAAAAAGGCCATCTCACCTTTTTCCAGTTTAAAACTGACACGGTCCAGCGCGACAAAACCACCGGGATAACTTTTACTGACATCGGCAAATTCCAGCATGCTTAAGCGTCCCGGTTAAACAGAGCGCGAATAAAGTCTTTGCTGTTAAACACGCGCAAATCGTCGATGCCCTCGCCCACGCCAATGTAGCGCAGCGGTAATTTAAACTGGTCAGCAATAGCAAAAATTACCCCGCCTTTGGCCGTACCGTCCAGCTTGGTCAGGCTGATACCGCTAAGCGTCACCGCTTCATTAAAGATTTTGGCCTGGCTCAGCGCGTTCTGGCCGGTACCGGCATCCAGCGTTAACATCACCTCATGCGGCGCTGCGGGGTCAATTTTCTGTAGCACCCTAACGATTTTTTTCAGCTCTTCCATTAAGTGGGCTTTATTTTGTAAGCGGCCGGCGGTGTCGGCAATTAACACATCCACTTTGCGCGCTTTAGCCGCCTGGTAGGCATCAAAAATGACCGAAGCACTGTCGGCACCGGTATGCTGAGCCACCACCGGGATCTGGTTACGCTCGCCCCACACCTGCAGCTGCTCTACTGCAGCGGCGCGAAAGGTATCACCGGCGGCCAGCATTACGCTTTTACCCTGCTGTTTAAACTGCTGCGCCATTTTGCCGATAGTGGTGGTTTTACCCACACCATTTACCCCTACCATTAAAATAACAAAGGGCCCGGCCGGGTTCAGCGGCACCAAAGGCTGCTCTACATCAGCCAGCAGCGCCGCCATATCCTGCTGCAGTTTGTCAAACAGCAATTCGGAGTCTTTTAACGACTTACGATCGGCATGTTGCTCCAGCTGGCGAATCAGCTTCTGTGTGGTGTCCACACCCACATCAGCCAGCAGCAGCTGGGTTTCCAGCTCTTCATATAATTCGTCATCAATTTTACGGCCACTGAATAAGCCGGCCAGGCCTGCGCCCAGGTTTTGACTGGTTTTACTCAGGCCCTGTTTTAAGCGGGAGAAAAAGCCGGCCTTTTTTACCGGCTCCGCGACCGTCATTGGTGATGTTGCCGGCGAAGCCGGCGTTTCAGCTACCAGGGTGTCTGGTTGCTCAGTGTGCGCCGAAGCTGATGCCTGCGCTGTACTGGCCAGCTCAGTGCCTGCTTGGGTATCCTGCACCACTGCCGTCTGGGTATCTGGCGCCGGGGCTGGCTGGCTAGCTTGCTTAGCGCTGTCGGCCGTTTCGGCTTCGTCAGCCTTGCCCAGCCCAAGCCAGGAAAACAGTTTATTTTTTTTGCTCATAAGCCCAAGTGTATGCTGATAAAAACTAAGGTAAACTTGGCCGTTATACTAACACCTTTGTGTTAAAGGCAAAACGGATTAGATGAAACAAGCAAAAAGCGCCGCCAAACGGCCAGCCACCGGTAAAAAGCCCTCAGCCGTTAGCGGCGCGCCGGGTGAAGTGCGTATTATCAGTGGCAGCTGGCGTGGCCGTAAACTGGCCGTGCTGGACGCCGAAGGCTTAAGGCCCACCACCGACAGGGTAAAAGAAACGCTGTTTAACTGGCTGATGCACGATATTGCCGGAGCAACAGTGCTGGACTGCTTTGCCGGCAGCGGCAGCCTGGGGTTTGAAGCCTTGTCACGTTACGCCAGCCACTGTACCTTGCTGGAGCGCGATAAAGCGGCCGCTAATCAGTTGCTGGCTAACCAGCGCAAATTAGCCTGCACCAATGCCGATATTATTCACACCGATAGCCTGCAATGGTTAGCAAAGCCTGCGCTACGCCGTTACGATGTGGTGTTTATTGACCCGCCATTTCGGAAAAACCTGGCATTACCCTGCTGCCAGCAACTGGAACAGCAGCAGTGGTTAACTGACCATGCGCTGGTTTATCTGGAAACAGAGAAAGAACTGGATGTCGCCGCTTTGCCGGCCAACTGGCGGCTGTTAAAAGAAAAAGTGGCTGGCCAGCTGGCGTACCGCTTGTATCAGCGCACCAGCTAAACCGACGTGACGCAAGCACGGCTACAGCGCGTCGCTGCTGTTAAGCTCCATGCCTAAATTGGTCAGGCCCTGCTCGGCCACCCAGTTTTGCAGCAGCTGGCGCTCATCGCGGCCAAATTGTTTCAGCGGCGTCACCAGTGCAATCAGCTCGGCCAGACAGTCCATTTCGTATTGCATCAGCGGATGCTCACGGACGATTTTTTTCAGCTCAGCTTCGGTCGTGATGTCATCATCGATGCTGTCATGCTCAATCAGCCGCGCCACGGTGGCCTGAGAGATCTTGGCCACGTTGATAAACTCGCTGGCATCCTGTTGGCTAATGCCGCTTAACATCATATCCAGCGCGGTGGCACAATCCAGCGCCGGGTAAACACCAAAAATATCAAAGTCTGTCAGGGTGGGAGTAATCAGTTCCAGCTCTTCGGCTAATTTGCCAAAGTTTATCTTGGCTTTTTTTACCGTTAACCACTCCCACACCAGGTTTAAAATATGGCGCGGCAGCGCAGCATCACCGGTGTTGGTCACTTCAGCGAATAACTGATAGTTCGGTAACATGCGTTCAAGTAAGGTGGCAGCAATGGCCGCTTGCTGATAGAACCCCAGCTCACGCATCGCCTGAAAATTATTGGCTTTTACTTTCATCTTGGTCTCGGCCGCACGACCAGCACAGGTCAAAACTGTCATAGTTCAGCTCACCACAGAGGCAACGCCACTGTGCCGGTTCATGCTGTAATTGTTGAAGATATTGCGTGATTATACGCTGTGCGGTAGCAAATTGCTGCTCTGGCACCCACAGTTGCACCCCTATGTCAGTCAGCGGCAACTCTCCGGCGGCACCGGCCAGAAACTCGCCCTGTAGCTGCACCAACACCGCAGCGCGCTGCAGCAAGCCACGCAGCAGCGCCGCTTCGACGCTGTTTGCTGCCAGATACACCCGCTGCCACTGTGTCACATCAGCCGGGTGTAACAACTGCACCTAGCCGGTGACCTTCAGCTGTTTTTGCGCGTATTCAAACTTCAGCTTGTATTCCATCATGCGCTCTTCCAGCGCCTGTAATGCCTGCTGATGCGTTTCCTGCTGCTGTTGCAGCTCCAGGCGCAGGGTGCGGATCAATTCACGGCTGGCATCCGCTTCCTGCTGCTGCTTTTGTTCGGCAGCGAACTGGCGGTTTTGCGCATGTTCAAGCTGGGTTTCCATTTTCTGCGCTTTAGTCTGGCTATGCTGATACTGCTCGGTCAGGTTAACGTAATCCGCCTGTAACTTGGTTAACTCCGAGCCCAAACCACCGGTTTCGTGCTGCATCGCCAGCAACTGCTGCTGCGCCTCGGCCAGTTGTTGCCGGGCGTCTTCTAATTGCTGCTGCAATAGCTGTTGATTTTGTTGCTGCTGTTCGGCTTGCGTCTGCAGCTCTTGCTGTAACTGCTGAATTTTTTGCTGCTGCAGTTCCTGCGTTTTCTTGCGGTCCTGCACTTCCTGCTGCAAGCGGGCGATGGTTTGTAATTTGTCCTGGCTGGCGGCTTCAAGCTCAGCAAACTGCTGCTTTTCGCTGGCGAAACTGGCGGCCTGCTCGCTTAGTTGCTGCTCTAATTGCGCCAGCTTAGTCTGGTAATCGGCCTGCAGGTCGTTAATTTGCTGTAGCTGCTTTTGCTGCTGCTCGGTGGCCAGTTTCAGCTCGGTTTTACTTTGCTGTACTACCAGCTTCATTTCGTGCACAGTGGCTTTAGCTTGCTCGGCATCGGCCTCGGCGCTGGCTAATTGCTGTTGCAGCTGCGTCAGTTGCTGCTCGGTTTGCTGCAGTTTTTGCTGCGCGGCCGGATCCGCAGAAGCCTGCTGTAACTGCTGTAATTTCTGTTGGAATTGCTCCAGCTGGGCGGTTTGCGCTTCGCGCTCGGCGCTTAGGCTAACTAACTTTTGCCGCGCCGCCTCTAACTCTTCGCTTACCACTTTATGCTGCTGGCGCAGCTTTGACAGTTCCTGATTATCGGCACTGGCCACCGGGACGGCTAAATCCAGCTGCTGCTTGGTTTGCTGCCAGTCTTTAAACAGTTTCTGATAAGCTTGTTCCTGCTCTATTAAGCGCTGTTGCCACTGCTTTTGGCTATCAGCCACTACCGTGCTGGCAAATTGCTGCAGCTGCTGTTGCTGGGCATTTAATAGCTGGCTGGAAAACTCCACCAGACTGGCTTCCAGCTGCTGCTGTGCCGCCTCGGTTAAATCGGCAATAACTTGCTGCTCGTTTTTATTATTGTTCTTTTTCACTGCATTCATTATCAGCTCTCGCTTTACTGCGGCAGCGCCTGCAATTACCGCTGCATACGCTACGTTCTGTTCAGATTAGTTCACCAGCTACCTTATCAGTTATTCGCGCCGGCGCACACCAGATCGCTGATTAGTGTAATATGAGTTGTCACCGATAGCTAACGCTAATGATACTTTTAGCGACGCAAACGGTTAAATTGTTATAACAGGAACAACGATATGATGGATTTGACCACCCCTGCACTGCTGTTTCCGGCTATCTCATTGTTATTGTTAGCTTATACCAACCGTTTTCTGGTGTTAGCCCAGCTGATCCGCGAGTTGAACCAACGCGAAGGTGGCCAGGTGCGCGACCTGGCAAAACGGCAAATTTCCAACCTGCGTAAACGCATCGTGCTGATTAAAACCATGCAAGCCTTTGGCGTGCTGAGCTTTGTGCTGTGCACCGCAGCGATGTTTTGTCTGTTTATGCGCTGGCAAACCGCCGGCCAATTGCTGTTTGTCGTCAGTCTGATTAGCTTATTAATCAGCCTGCTCTATTCTTTGTATGAGATCCAAATTTCATGTGACGCGATAAATATAGAGTTGGAATCGTTACAACATGGCTAAGGCCGACACGCAGCGGATATCAGCATGACTGAAGAAGACTTTTTATTTCAGGATGACAGCGCTCAGGGCGACACGCCGGCGCCGGCTAATACCGCACCGCCCTGGCTGGTGCTGGTAGTGGATGACGATGACAGCATTCATCAAATTACGGCGCTGGTGCTAAACAGCTTTGAGTTTGAGCAGCGGCCGCTGAAATTGCTGCATGCCCTCAGCGCGCGCGAGGCGCTGGTGCTTATTCAGCAGCATGATGATATTGCGCTGGCGCTTATAGATGTAGTGATGGAAACCCAGCATGCTGGCCTGGAGCTGATAAAAACCATCCGCCAGCAGCTGAAAAATCAGCGCATGCGGCTGATATTGCGCACCGGCCAGCCGGGTGAAGCGCCGGAAGAGCATGTGATCCGCGACTACGACATCAATGACTATAAAAATAAAACCGAAGTTACCGCCATTAAACTAAAAACCCTGCTGTATGCCGGCCTGCGCTCTTACCGTGATATCTGCATTATCGAGCACCATAAGGCCGGGCTGGAGAAAATTATCGGCTGTACCACCAGCTTCCTGCAATGCAGCACCCTGAAAGACTTTGCCTCACTGATTTTAGGCCAGGTGGCCTACCTGCTCGATTTACAGCGCGAGCAAATTTTCTGCTGTGCCGCCATAAACAACGCCCGCCCGCAGGGTTTAATGCTGGATGTCATTGCCAGCAGTAATCCTGGGCAAGAACGCGGCCTACCGCCTGAGGTGTTTGCCAAAATTCAGCAGGTACAACAGCAAAAGCAGTCTTATCAGGGGGAAGACTGTTTTATCAGCTACTTTACCACCCATAAAGGCAGCGAAAACTTTCTGTATGTCAGCAAAGGCAGCAAGCTGGAAAGCACCGATCATCACTTACTCAGCTACTTCTCGCACAATATTGCTATTGCCTATGAAAACATCCGCCTGCGCGAGCTGATGCGTGATAGCCAGCGTGAGCTGTCATATATTTTGGGCGAAGCGGTGGAAAAACGATCCAAAGAGACGGGTAGCCACGTAAAACGGGTAGCCAACTACAGCCATTTACTGGCGGTAAAGTGTGGCTTGTCGGAATACGAGGCAGAAGTGATAAAACTAGCATCGCCACTGCACGATCTGGGTAAAATCGCCATCCCCGACCATATTTTAAATAAACCGGGTAAACATGACGCTGCCGAATGGGCTATCATGCTGCAGCACGCTGAATTGGGTTACCAGATTTTACAACATTCCACTAACGAGATCCTGCAGATGGGTGCCATCATAGCCCACCAGCATCACGAAAAGTGGAATGGCAAAGGTTACCCGCAGGGCTTAAGCGGGCACAATATTCATATTGCCGGCCGCATTACCGCACTGGCAGATGTATTTGACGCGCTGGGCAGCGATCGTTGTTATAAAAAAGCCTGGCCGTTGGAGCAGATCATCGAACTTATCCGCACTGAACGCGGTCAACAGTTTGACCCGGCTTTAGTGGATATTTTGTTAAACAACCTGGAGGCATTTCTTGCAATACGCGATGCCTATCCGGATTAAGCATAGGAACAGAAGTATGCAACCTGGCATGATGAAAAAGTTGAGTATCGCCGCTGTCGCGTTGGCCGCCCTGATATTAACGGGCTGTGCTACCGGGCCTAAAGTGCGCTCTGACAGTGCCGCTAACGTGAATTTTTCCACTTACCGCACCTTTGGTTTTATGCCAGAGCCGGCCACGGACAAAGCAGGCTATGCCACTTTAGTGACACAGCATTTTAAAGATGCGATAACCGCTGAGATGACGGCACTGGGGTATCAGTACAGTGACGCCAACGCCGATTTGCTGGTCAACTTTAACTCTAATGTAGAAAACCGTACCGATGTGCGCTCTACCCCCAGCGCCAGCATCCATTACGGGTACTACAGTTACCGCCACGGTATTTATGCCGGTTTCCCACTGATTAGTAACGACATTGATACTGTGCGTTACAAGTACGGCACGGTAAATATCGATGTGGTTGACGCCGCGAAAAAACAGCTGATTTGGGAGGGGATTTCCGAGGGCACGCTGAAAAAAGCCGATTTACAAAACCCCAAGCAGGCTATTGCTAACGTAGTTGGCTTAATCTTCCAGCAGTACCCAACTCGTCAGACAGTGAAGCCCTAACAACAGGCCGGATTAACCGACAGACTAAACAAAGTACGCCGCTTCGCCTTGTGCCAAGCGGCGTTTTTTTAGCTGGCGTTTGACACCAGCTGTTTAATTTTCTGCTGCAGTGGCGCGCAATCCGCATTGGTGTCTTGCTGCTGAATAGACAAGGTCAGCTCGCCCACCGTCACACCAAACTTATGCAGCGTGCTGCGGTTAAGCAGGTTTTGCTCATCCACCAGATACAACCAGTCTTTTACTTTAACATCCAGCGTATCACCGTCATAAGGCACACGCAGGGTGTATTCCCAGTACAGGCTATTGCCGGCCAGCTGGCCTGTCGCTTCGCCAATCACGTCGCCGGCACTGCCACTGATGCTGCCATCGGCATTTTGCTTCAGCTGCCAGTGGCGCTGCTCAATACGGCCATCGCTAAAATAAAACAGCTCATACAAATCGCCGTTATCGCCCTGCCAGCTACCGCACAGCTCGGCGGTAAAGCGCACACTTTGCTTACCGCGCCAGTCATGCAGCACACCCCAGGCCCGGCTTTGGCCCTGGAAAAACTGGTCCAGTTTAAGTTTGGGTGTTTCGTTGACATAATCGGTGACTGACTGACTACAACCGCTTAGCAACACAGCTGCAAGCAAAATGGCTGGTTTTTGCATGTTATCCTCCGGTATTTCGCCCACTTACGGCTACAACACAGCGGCGGCTCACAAAAATAGAAAAAAACTGTGAAAACCGCCAACTAAAATCAGGCCAGCACCGACTTATATGCAAAACCGACAGAGAATAACCATATCGTGTTTAAACGCAGTGATGAAAGTTTAATCGCCAAAGCACTGGAAGGTGACCAGCATGCCTGGCAACAACTGGTCAGCCGCTACCAAAGTGCGCTGTATTATTTTGGCTTACGCCTGCTGGGCTCAAAGGAGGATGCCAATGATCTGTTGCAGGACGTGTTAATGGTGCTGTGCCGCAATTTAGGCCAATACCGCGGCGAAAGCAGCTTTAAAAGCTGGCTGTTCAGCATTGCCAATTACCGCGCGATGGACGTACTGCGCCGGCGCAAATACAGCGAAGACGAGCAAAGCCTGGCCGAGCTTGCTGACGACAGCCCGGCGCTGTGTCAGCAACTGAGCAGCAAGCAGCAACAGCAGCAGGTAAGGCTGCAGCTGCGCCAGCTACCAGCCGAGCAGCGGCTGATACTGGAACTGAAGTTTTATCAACAATTTACCTTTGATGAAATAGCCAGCCAGCTGGCTATATCCAGCAATACGGCGAAATCACGTTTTTATACCGCGCTGGATAAACTACGTCTGCAGTTGGAGGACGACCATGTCGAACAATCAGCAAATTTTTGAGCTCTGGCTCGACGGTAAAATCAGCACCGAGCAGTGTAAAACACAATTACAGCATGCCCCAGAGTGGTTAGCCCGGCTTAACAGCGCTATGGCGATCCGCCGGGATGCCAACACACCAGAGTTTGATGCGATACCGGTGTTTGACAGCAGCGCCCTGTTTGCCAGCCAGTGGCAGAGGCCCAAAGCCAAGCGCAGCTGGTGGCCGCAAGTCAGTCTGGCGCTGTCTTGCGC
Organism: Rheinheimera nanhaiensis E407-8; assembly: GCF_000296695.1. Lineage (GTDB taxonomy): Bacteria > Pseudomonadota > Gammaproteobacteria > Enterobacterales > Alteromonadaceae > Alishewanella > Alishewanella nanhaiensis. Next base: position 123,607 of record NZ_BAFK01000001.1, on the reverse strand, counting down.
CGCCATGCTTATCAGCCTGTCGCCGGCTCAGCTGCAATTACAGGACGGCAGCCTTAGTCTGCGCTGGAGCAACAGCCAGAGTGAGCTTAATGCTGCAGTAGAAAGCGCACTGACAACCTATCAGCAACAGCAGCAACAGTGGCTGGCGCAGCAGCTGACGTTACAGCAGCAAAACACCAACTCACAGCTGGTACTGTTAAAAGACTACCTGCAGGACGAGCTAAAACGCGATCAACGCAGCGATATGCTGCAACTGGTTGAACATTTAAACCAGCAGCGCCAGGCCGACTGGCAATACTGGCAGGACAACTATCAGCCGATTCAGGCCAGTTACCGGCCGGATAACAGTTACTACCTAACCCCAACAACTAGCGGAGTGGACAAACCATGACTTTTTTACGCCCAACTTTACTTGCTCTAACCAGTGCCGCCCTGCTTGGCTACAGCACACACAGTGCCGCAGACGTAGCGCCACAACTGAAAAAGAATGCCGATATTCTGCAAACCATTTTACAAACCGCCTTTAGCAATACAGAGCAGGCCCGGTTAACCTCATTACAATCCAGCTACCTGGCTGGTCAGGGCTTGCTGTTTCAGGCCAACAGTAAACTTGGCGCCAGCCATATTTTTCAGTTTAACGATGCCCGCGTGCCGGTGGCACCACCGGCGCCGCTACCCGGCGGTCAGTTTGAATTTGAGCTAGACAGCGAACAGCTAACCATCATTACCGAGCAGGCTGAAGAGATGGCTGAGCTGGCGCAGCAGCAATTTCGTCAGCATCACCGCCTGTTCGAGCAGCAGCGGGCGATCGAGCGTGAGCTGCGCGACGCAGAGCGCGAAAAGCGCGATCTGGAATTTAGCCAAACGCTGACCAAACTGGACAAAGAGCAACAGCAGGAACTAACGCAGTTACAGGAAAAAACCAAACAGCTGCAGCAAAAATTAGCCGAAGCGGCCAAGCAAGCCGAGCAAAGCCGCGAACAACTGGCACAACAGCGGGCCAAGCGGCAAGCGGAACAACAGCAGCAAACCGCTGCACTGGTGAAGACGGTAGGCGAGCAATTTAGCCAGGTGTTGTGTGACTATGGTGCCAGCCTGCGTCAGTTGCCGGAAAACGAACACGTTACGCTGCAACTTAATAGCCGCAGCGATGCCGGCCGCTATTACTGGGTGATAAAAAAAGCCGACATTAACCAGTGCATGACGGGCAAAATAAAAGCCGCTGATTTGCTGGCCAAAGCCAAGCGTTATCAGTTTTAAGCCGGCCCGGGCACCAGTGGCTTTACCATACCGCTGGTGCGGCGCACCGATATGCGTTTTCAACCCTGTTCCGCTGCTTTGGGCACTGAGGTGAAATTCCACTTGGTCACGGTCAATTGTTCAGCGACAATAGCGGCGGTTTTTCCTGTTGAGCCTGCACCATGCCCAATGCTGTATCCGAACCTAATGCGTTACATGCCGATGCCATTATCGACACCTTTTATCAGCATGGCTGGGTGTGGCTGCCAAACTTTTTAAGCGCACAGCTAAACGCAGCCCTGCTGCATGAAGCGCAGCATCAGGCGCAGCTAACGCCCGCCGGCATTGGCCGTCAGGGCGATCACCAGCTAAACCAGCAGGTACGGCGTGACGCCACCCAGTGGTTTGATGGTACAAGCGCGGCCCAGCAGCAGTATCTGGCACTGATGGCGCAGTTACAGCAAGCATTTAACCGGCGCTGCTTTTTAGGCTTGTTCGACTTTGAATGCCATTTTGCCCGTTATCAGCAGGGCGATTACTACCAAAAACATCTGGATGCCTTTAGCGGCCGCTCTAACCGGGTACTGACCACCGTTAGCTACCTCAATAGCGTCAGTCAGGGTGGCGAGCTGGCACTGTATAACGAGCAGGACCAGTTAATTGATACCTTTTTGCCAACAGCGGGTAGCCTGATAGTGTTTGAAAGCGAGCGCTTTCCGCACGAGGTACTGCCGGCAATTGATACCCGCTTTAGTATTGCCGGCTGGTTTCGCAAAAATGCCAGCATTAACGGCGTACTGGATCCGGCCAGCTAAAACGCCTATCATAAGCACCATGCGTATCTGGTTAAGTTATGTTTTACTGTTCTGCCTGGCACTATCCGGCCTGTCCGGATCGGTGCAAATGGCGCATGCCTATACACTGGCCGATGCGATACAGCAGCAACAGAGCAGCGCCCATGTGGGGGCAGCCACTGAGGCAGAAACTGAGATGCCTTGCCATAGCCTGGCAAAAACCCCCAATAGCACTGCGACAGCGACAGTAACCGACAGCGCACACGACTGTTGTGATACGCCACAGCATCAATGCAAAGGTGACTGCTGCGCCAAACATTGTGCCGCCGGCGGTGCCTTGCTGGCTGCTGAACTGTTCCGTTATATCCGCCCGCAGACAATAGCGAACAACAACCCGGCAGCGCTGCCAAAATGGTTATTTGCCTCTGAGCCACCACCTCCGATAAACGCCTGATCCGACTCGTTTAACACGCGTGCTTTATCACGCTATTACGTATTGGTTTTAGGAATTTTCCCATGTATAAAAGTTATCTTTTTGCCGCCCTGCTGCTGCACAGCGCTCTGCCTGTTGCGCTGGCCGCGCAGGACCACAGCGACCACGCCCACACCAGCGATGGTGCAACACAGAGTGTATTGCAAGACGTATTGCCAGCAACAAGCAGTTATGTCTGCCCAATGCACCCGCAGATTGTGCAGGCTACCCCAGGCTCCTGCCCGATTTGCGGTATGGATTTAGTCGCACAAAAGCAGCAGCGCACGGCCACAGTTGAGGTTAACGGCGCCATGCAGCAGGCGCTGGCTATCCGCACCGAGGCGGCGGCCCCCCGTACCTTATGGCGCTTTATTCAAACCTATGCCCAGGTGCAGTACCCGGAAGATGCCATTCATCACAGCCATATCCGCGCTGAGGGTTGGATAGAGCAGCTGCATGTGCGCACCCTGGGCCAGCGGGTAAAAGCCGGCGACAAGCTGTTTAGCTACTATGCGCCCGATCTGCTGGTGGCACAGGATGATTATTTACAGGCGCTGTCGGTCAGTAAACAAAACGGTGAGCGCAGCAGCAGCCTGCTAAAACGCGCTGAAACCCGGCTGCGGCTGCTGGGCCTGACCGATAACGATATTAACAACCTGCAACAAAGCCGGCAAAGCCAATATCAGATCACAGTGTACGCCCATCAGGATGGCGTCGTCACCATGCTTAACGTGCGCGATGGCATGTATATCAGCCCCGGCGACACGCTAATAGAAATTACCCGTCTGGATCGGGTCTGGTTGCTGGCCGATGTGCCCGAAGCGCAGCAAAGCTGGCTGTTTAGCGGTATGAGCGCTGAGGTAGACCTGCCGTCGCAGCAAATCAACGGCTTGGAAGCCAGCGTCGATTATATTTATCCGGCGCTGGATGCACTAAGCCGCAGCAGCAAGGTCCGCCTGACGCTGGATAATCGCCAGCAACTGCTAAAACCCAATATGCTGTTGCCAGTGCGGCTATATGGCGGGCCCTTGCGTGATGTGCTGGCGATACCGCGTGATGCGGTGCTGCTAAGCGGTAACAGCAGCCGGGTAGTGGTAAAAGACGGCGACAGCTTTAGCGTGCGGCAAATAACCACCGGCAGCAGCGCGCAAGGCTACGTGCAGGTGTTATCCGGCCTGCACGAGGGCGAGCAGGTGGTGGTGTCCGGCCAGTTCTTACTGGACGCGGAAGCCAGCCTCAGCCAGCTGCCCGTTAGCAGCAGCCATCAGCATTAGGAGCCTGAGCCATGATTAAGGCGATTATCCGCTGGTCGGTACAAAACCCGCTGCTGGTGCTGCTAAGCACACTGGCGCTGGCGCTGTTTGGCTATCAGGCCAGCCAGCAACTTAAGCTGGACGCCCTGCCGGATTTATCCGACGTGCAGGTGATTATTAAGACCAGTTATCCGGGCCAAACGCCCGAGACCATAGAGCAGCAGATCAGCTATCCGCTGGCTACGGCGCTGCTGGCCGTGCCCAAAGCCAAGGCGGTACGCAGCTTCTCTATGCCGAACGACAGTTATCTGTACGTTATTTTTGAAGACGGTACCGACCCCTACTGGGCCCGCTCACGGGTACTGGAATACCTGCAAACCGTCACGCTGCCTGATGGCGCCCGCGCCACGCTGGGGCCGGATGCCAGCGGTGTCGGCTGGATCTTCCAGTACGCGCTAAGTGCGCCAAACAGCGATATGTCGCTGGAGCAGCTGACCAGCCTGCAACAATTTTATTTAACGCCCGAGCTGCAAAGTGTGGCAGGCGTGTCGGAAGTGGCCAGCATTGGCGGTATGGCGCTGACCTATCAGTTGCAGTTAGAGCCACGGCTGATGCGTGCTTATAACGTGACGCTAGCCCAGGTGATAAGCGCCATTAACAGTCACAATCAGCAACAGGGCGGCAGCGTGATTGAAGTGGCCGAAACCGAACTCTTGGTACAAGCCGGCGATTATATTCAGTCATTAGCCGATTTAGCTGCCGTGCCGCTTGGGGTGCGTAACAGTGCCGATTACCCGCTCACGCTGGCCGATATCGGCACAGTGCAACAAGTCCCGGCCGCGCGGCGCGGTATTGCCGAGCTTGACGGCGAAGGTGAAGTGGTCGGCGGCATTATCGTGATGCGCCACGGCGAAAACGCGCTGCAAACCATAGCGGCGGTAAAAGCCAAACTGCAGCAGCTGCAAAATGGCCTGCCCGAGGGCGTTAATATCGTTACGGTGTACGACCGTTCACAGCTGATTGAAAACACGGTAAATAACCTCAGCCAAAAGCTGCTGGAAGAAATGGCAGTCGTCGCGCTGGTGTGTTTTGTGTTTTTACTGCATGCCCGCTCGGCATTGGTGGCGGTAATCAGCCTGCCGCTGGCACTGCTGGCCAGTATTTTACTGATGCAACTGCTGGGCATTAACGCCAACGTCATGAGCCTGGGGGGTATTGCCATTGCCATCGGCGCGCTGGTGGATGCCGCCATTGTCATGGTAGAGCATGGCCATAAAAAGCTGGAGCAGGCCCGCAGTGATGGCCGCAGCCTCAGCAAAGCCGAGTTTCGCCAAACTATTATTGATGCCTGCCTGGATGTGGGCCCGGCGCTGTTTTTCTCGCTGCTGGTGATCACCGTCAGCTTTTTACCGGTGTTTATGCTTGAAGCACAGGAAGGCCGCTTATTCGCGCCGCTGGCCTACACCAAAACCTTCGCGATGGCCGCGGCAGCGCTGTTGGCCATTACGCTAATTCCGGTGCTGATGCTGTATTTTCTGCGCGGTAACATTCCGTCTGAGCACAGTAACCCGCTTAGCCGTGTATTAATCGCGTTATACACTCCCGTATTAAAGCTTTGTCTGCGCTTTCCCAAAAGCCTGGTGCTGCTAAGCCTGTTGGCGCTTAGCTCCAGCTTGCTGCCCTGGCAGCGGCTATCCAGTGAATTTATGCCAGCCTTTGCTGAGGGCGACTTGCTGTATATGCCCACCACCCTGCCCGGCTTAAGCCCGGCCACAGCGGCCAAACTGCTGCAGCAAACTGACCGGCTGATTAAAACCGTGCCCGAGGTAGAAACCGTGCTGGGTAAAAGCGGCCGCGCCAATACCGCTACCGATCCGGCGCCGCTGACCATGCTGGAAACCAGTATCAAACTCAAGCCACAAAGCCAGTGGCGTGAAGGCGTAACGCTTAACGATATTATCGCCGAGCTGGACGCCGTGGTGCAGGTGCCCGGCCTGACCAACGCCTGGCTGCCGCCGATAAAAACCCGTATTGACATGCTCTCCACCGGTATTCGCACCCCCGTGGGCGTTAGAGTGAGCGGGCCCGACCTTAGCACTATCTCAGAAGTGGCACAGCAATTGGAGGCTGAGATTAAACAGCTGCCCGGCAGCCGCTCGGTATTTGCCGAGCGCGCCGAAGATGGGCTTTACCTGCAAATTACGCCGAATTTGCCGCAGCTGGGCCGCTATGGCATTACACTTAGCGAGCTGCAGCAATATGTGCAATTTGCGATTGGCGGTGCGCCTATTGCGCAGAGCATTCAGGGCCGCGAGCGTTATGATATCAGCCTGCGCTTCCCGCGTGATTACCGCAGCCACCCGGATGACCTTCGTCAGCTGCCACTGCAAAGCCAGGATGGTGCCTATGTATTGCTGGAGCAGGTGGCCAGGGTCGAGGTAACAAAAGGCCCGGTGATGATCCGCGCTGAAAACGCCCGCTTAACCAGCTGGATTTATATCGATTTACCGTCAGACACTCAGCTGGGCGCTTATTTGGACCAGCTGGAGCAGCTATTGGCTGAGCAGCGCTTCCCGGCGCAGGTTAGCGTCAGCATAGGCGGCCAGTATGAATATTTAGAGCGGGTGCAGCAACGCTTACAGCAGTTAGTGCCCTTTACCCTGCTGCTGATTATCATTTTGCTGTACCTGACGTTCCGCCGCTTTAGCGATGTGACGCTGGTGCTGGTGTCATTACCCTTTGCCCTCAGTGGCAGCCTGTGGCTGTTATATCTGCTGGATTATCAGTTGTCGGTCGCGGTGGCGGTGGGCTTAATTGCGCTCAGTGGCGTAGCGGCAGAGTTTGCCGTGGTGATGCTGCTGTATTTAAAGCGGGCCGTGGACGAGCTAAAGCCAGAAAACGAGCAGCAGCTATGGCACGCCATTATGCAGGGCGCAGTACAGCGGGTGCGGCCCAAAGCGATGACGGTGCTGACCATTATTGTCAGCCTGTTGCCGATTATGCTCGGTGGCGGTGCCGGTAATGAAGTAATGCAGCGCATTGCCGCGCCGATGCTTGGCGGCATGATAGCCGCGCCGCTGGTGTCGATGTTATTAATGCCGGTGCTGTACTTTTTATTACTGCGGCGCTTATTGCCACAAAAGTGATAGCAAGACCTGGCACGAGAGTGTTGCCGATAGCGCAGCCACAGACCCTTTTCGCGCCAGCGAAGGCGGATAACAAATTCGCCCGGAGCGAATTTGGTCAGCGCAGCTGGTCCGCCTGGTGGAGGGCAGGAAGCCCGCAACCCCGCTGTGGCGAGCATAGCGGTAACACTCTCGTGCTACCACGCTGGTAAATCAGTTCTTACCGGCTCCCAGAGCCACTTTTTGCCCTACGGTAATACTATGCCGGGCAAACCAGCCGCGCGGCAGTTCCAGCGCAGCAATCACCGGCTGCTGTGATGACACCGGCGTTTGGTCAAACGGCTGCAGTGTTATCAGCTCAGCAATAGTCCAGTCCGGGCCAATATAGGCGACATCGAGCGGCATAGCGGTATTGGCCATCCACAAAGATACCGCTGTCGGCTGGCTATACAACAGCAACATGCCAGGCTCGGCGCTTTGCTGAAACATCAGCCCCTGTGCCCGCTTCTCGGGCGTATCGGCCAATTGTACCTGTATTGTCATATTGCCTATCTGTAATGACACCAGATCGAACACCTCAAGCTCGCCCTCCTGAGCGGCACAGGCCAGCAGCGGCAAACATAACAGCACTAACAGCAGCAAACGTTTCATCAGGCGTTATCCTTGTAAGACATAACTTAAGGCAATGCCGGCAAACACCAGCATACCGACATAGTGGTTGTGCAAAAAGGCACTAAAGCAGCCGGCGCGGCTGCTACTGGCCAGCCGGTACTGATAGACAAAACAGCCTGCTGCAGCCAGCAAACCCAGATAATACACTCCGTGCAACGCCGCTAAGTCGCCCACTGCCGCAAGTAAGCCAAGGCTGCCCAATTGCAGCAGCACAATAATGGGCAGCGCATAATCGCCAAATAAAATCGCCGTAGATTTAATGCCCACTTTGACATCATCCGGCCGGTCGACCAGCGCATAGTAAGTATCGTAAGCCACTGTCCAAAGCAAATTAGCCAGATACAACAGCCACACCAGCAACGGCAACTTAAGCTGTATTGCCATAAATGCCATTGGCATACCCCAGCTAAAAGCAGCGCCCAGCACCACTTGTGGCAAATGGGTATAGCGCTTCATAAAGGGATACACGGCGGCCAGCAGCAAGGCGACAACAGACAGCAGCACCGTTTGCCAGTTTAACCATAACAGCAAACTGGCGCTCAGTAGCACCAACAGGCCAAACAGCTGCAGCGCCTCACCGGCGCTAACCGCGCCACTGGCTAACGGCCGCGCCTTAGTGCGCTCTACTGCGCCATCCCAGTGCCGGTCGGCGTAGTCGTTAATGACACAGCCGGCGGCGCGCATCAGCACCACACCGGCGGTAAAAACTAACAACATCGCTAGCGGCGGCACCCCCTCTGCCGCCAGCCACAGCGCCCACCAGGTTGGCCACAGCAACAAGTAGGTGCCAATCGGTTTTTCCAGCCGCATTAGCTGCAAATAATAACGCCAGTGTGCGGCCTTTAGCGCCAGCCTCATGCTGTCACCGGCTCTAATCGCCTGATGGCCGGCAAAAACACCTCTGCCACCAGCAGCGGCAAACCGTGCAGCTGAAATACCGAGCGGCGGGCAAAACAGTGGCCGGCCTCTGTACCGCGTGTCAGCACGCCGTGCAGCTGCAGCTCGGTTGCTTCAATGGTGCCGCGGCTTAAACCGGGCTGCTGAAAAATATAATCGCCCAGTGGCCGCTCGCCCATATCCGCCAGCGGTTGCAGCCGATTGATAGTTTGCTGTGGCAGCCAGCTTTGCGCGTAAACACAGGGCTTATCATCACACCACAGCATCACTTCGCGTAACTGTGCATTAGCGGTACCCGGTAACAGCGGTTGTAAAAATGGTGGCAACGCGCTTTGCCGCTCATTTAACAGCTGCAGGCGAAAGTGCCGGCAGTGTCGCTTTAAGCGGGCTGTCAGCGAAGCGGGCTCTAAAATCCAGGGGGCCAGCTCAGCCGGCAAGGTCAGGCTGCGCGCATCCTGCCAGGGCTGATCCAGCGAAATTAACGCTGTGGTCACAGGGGTTTGTTCTGTCGTGAAAAAAACGTGCTGCATCATAACAACTTCAGTGGCGCTTTTCAGCCGTTATTGGCCGACAAAAGCGCTTACTGCCAACCACCTTAGCTGGTAAAATGGCGGCATTAGCGCTAAGGTTAGTGCCGGTGCTGGCCAATTTTCTTAACTAAAAGTGATACTTATGCTAAAAATTGTTCCACTGTTTTTGTTACTGCTCGCCACGCTGCCCACGCCGGCACAGGAGCAACCGAAAGAAGTGGTGTACTACGGTTTTGACCCGGATATTGTCACCAACTATATCTCCGGCAACCGGCGCAGCCTGGGCTATATCCGCATTACGGTTGAGCTGATGCTGGAAGACAAGTCATTTTTACCGGCCATTGAGCACCACGAGCCACTGATCCTCGATATTATTTACGGCACCATCAGCAAACAGCCGGAAGATAAAATTAAATCGCTGACCGGCCGCGAGGAAATTCGCCTGGCGCTGCTGGATCAGCTACAGCAGGCGATGAAACGCGAAGCCGGCAATACCATTATCCGCGATATTCTGTTTACCAAGTACCTGTATCAATAAACTTAGGCATCAATAAGCTCAGCTCAATTCGCGTCCGGGCCTGTGCCGCAGCAGCCAGGCCCACAGCAAGCCAGTAACTAAACCGCCTAAATGCGCCCAGTTCGCCATACTCACCCACAGCAGATCCATAAAGCCCAGCAGCAACCACAGCAGCATAAAACCGGCCAGGCCGTTGCTAATATTAAGCTGTTGCCTGGGGTTAAGCTGCCCCGCCAGCCAGCAATAGCCCAGTAAGGCGTACACCACCCCCGACATACCGCCAAAATTAGGCCCAACCACAACATACTGTGCCGCATTAGAAACCAGAGCAGCCGATAAGGTAATATTGATAAGCAAGGCCGCGCCCAGCCGCTGCTCTAACTGGCGGCCAAGATAAAACCACCAGGCCAGGTTAAACACCAGATGCGTCAGGCTAAAATGCAGCAGCACAGGCGTAAACCAGCGCCATAGCTGTGCAGGCTCTGTCAGTTGTAACGCCGCGCTACTGGCACGCCAGTCCAGTTGCTGCCAGCCATACACCAGCAAACACAGCACTAATAGCAGCAGCGTCAGCGGTGCCTGTTGCCATAATTTGCCCAGATCCGGTTTCGTCAGCGGCGCACTGGCCAGGGTTGCCGGCTGGCTTAACTGCCAGGCGGCAGCCTGATAACGCGGGTGCGACGGCTGCTGCATAAAACGGCTAAACTCGGCCTCGATCTGCGGCAGTTGCGCGCTGTCGGCGTACAGCTCAGCAAAATCGGCTTGTTGCACCACAGCGCTGACATTTAAGCCCTGCGCCCGGCAATAATCGGCAAACAGCTGCGCTGCGCTGGCGGAGTTTAATTCGGCAAATTTATTCACCGGCTTTACTCACCTTCGCCAGTCACAAACGGCAATTGCCCACGCCAGCTTTCAAAGCCACCGTCCATACTGTAGACCTGCTCAAACCCCTGCTGGGCTAAATACTGCGCCGCGCCCTGGCTGGAATTGCCGTGGTAGCACACCACCACCACCGGCTGATCGAACTCATGTTGCTGCATAAAGCGCTGCAAACTGCCATTGGTTAAATGAAAAGCGCCGGCAATGTGGCCGGCAGCAAAGCTTTGCTCATCGCGGATATCGGCAATCACCACCTCGCCAGCCTGTTGTAACTCAGCGGTTTGCGCCACCGAAATATGTTTAAAATCGCTCATAAGTACCCCTACACCAAGTTTGGGCTATGATAACGCAGCAGCCGGCAATTAGCAGCAAGCAGTAACACTAAGCCAGCCGGCCTACTTTAGTGTTAGTTCAGCGCGATAACACTGGACAGCAATTAAACTATTGTTAACAATAACCGGCAACTGAACTTCCTGCATGGAGCTGTTATGACTGGCCTGATTTTACTGGCAATTCTGGTTGCCATCCTGTTTTGGGTTATCAGCATTTTTAACCAGCTGGTAAAACTTAAAAACCGCTTTCAAAATGCCTTCGCCCAAATTGAGGTGCAGCTAAAGCGCCGCTACGATTTAATTCCTAATCTGGTCGAAACCGCCAAAGCTTATATGGCGCACGAACGCGACACCTTAGAGGCGGTGATCAATGCCCGTAATGCCGCGATGGCCGGCTTAAAAGTGGCGGCGAATAATCCGGGTGATGCCGGCGCGATAAGCCAGTTTGCCGGTGCCGAGGGCGCGCTGCAAAGCGCGATGAGCCGGCTGAACGTGGTAATGGAAGCGTACCCTGATTTAAAAGCCAACCAGAATATGATGCAGTTGTCAGAAGAGCTGACCAGCACCGAGAACCGGGTTGCCTTTGCCCGCCAGGCCTTTAACGATGCGGTTACCGACTACAACAGCTACAAACAAAGCTTCCCGCCAGTGCTGTTTGCCCCAAGTTTCGGCCACGCCAGCGATGCCAAGCTGCTGGAATTTGCCGACACCGCCGCCATTCAGGCGGCACCGAAAGTCAGCTTTTAACCAATACCACTGGTCATGAGCAGTAACTTTTTTAGCCAGCAGGACTTAGCCCGGCGCAATACCCGTATTCTGGTGCTGTTGTTCAGCCTGGCGGTGCTGCTGTTATTAGCACTGACCAACCTGCTAGCCTTTATTAGCTTTGGCCTGTTAGATCCAAGCCGGTTAAACCAGGGCTTAAGCTGGCAGCAGTTGCCCTGGCCACTGGTGGGCACCGTCAGCCTGGTGGTAATAGTGGCAGTGGGCATCGCGGTGCTGGTCAAATGGCAACAGTTACAAGCCGGCGGTAAAGTAGTGGCCGAGTCACTGGGCGGTGTGCGTGTATTGCCCGACAGTAACGATGCGGCCGAGCGTCGACTACTGAACGTGGTAGAAGAGATGGCGCTGGCCGCTAATACGCCGGTGCCGCCGGTGTACCTGCTGCCCGAGCGCAGCATTAATGCTTTTGCTGCGGGTTACAGCCCGGCCGATGCGGTAATAGGCGTCACCCGTGGCTGTGTCGAGCAGCTTAACCGCGACCAGTTACAGGGTGTGATCGCCCATGAATTCAGCCATATTTTAAACGGCGATATGCGGATGAATATCCGCCTGATCGCTATCCTCAATGGCATCTTGTTTTTAGGCCACATTGGCTATTACCTGCTGCGCGGCAGTCGTGGCGCGACACTGCGGGTCAGCTCACGCTCATCCAACAACAAAAACGGCGCCGGCGGCATAGTCGTGCTGGGGCTTGGCCTGGTGGTGATCGGTTATGTTGGCTCCTTTTTTGGTAACTTAATTAAAGCGGCGGTAAGCCGTCAGCGTGAATTCCTCGCCGATGCCAGTGCCGTGCAGTTTACCCGCAACCCACGTGGCATTGCCGGCGCCCTGAAGCTGATTGGCAGCCACAGCCAGCATAGCCGCATTAGTAACGGCAATGCTGATGAAAACAGCCATTTATTTTTTGCCGAAGCCATCAGCCGCTGGGCGTCTATTTTTGCCACCCACCCACCGCTGGCGCAGCGTATTAAACGGCTGGAGCCGCACTGGAATGGCAAGTTCCCCAGCGCCACTGATGCAACTACAGCACAACGCGAGGCAACTACTGATGCCAAAGCAGGCGCTGCGTCAGGAACATCTTACGCTGAGCGCCTACAACAGGCACTGCCATTATTGCTATTACACAGCAGCCGCCAAACTGAGCCCGCGATGGCGTTGGTGTGCTGCCTGCTGCTGCAACAGGGCGACGCTCAGCGTAGCGCCCAGCTAAGGCTAATTAAAGAAATGGGCTCGGCAGCGCTACTACAGCAGGTTGATGGGCTGTGCGATGCTGTCGCCAGCCTCAGCGCACTGCAACAGGTGCAGCTGCTGCAACGGCTAATGCCGGCGCTAAAAGCGCTGCCTGAAAGCCGTTTTGTGGTGTTTGAGCAGCTGCTACAGGCCCTGCTGCAGGCTATCCCCAGCCTGACGCTGGCGCCCTGGCTGGTCAGTGCTTTCGTCACGCATAACCTGGCAGTGCAATACGACCCAACCGAGATCAGTAAAGGCTACCTCAGCACGGGGCTTAACCAGCACGCTGCTGCTATCGCCCAGCTATTGGCACTGGTCAGTGCTGCGGCCGGCAACGCGCAACAACAGCAGCAAGCCTGGCAAGCCGGCGTAGCCGCACTGGGCTTTAACCCGGCGGACAGCCGGCCCGGGGCCGACTTTAGCCTGCTGGATGCACAGCTACCGGTATTACTGGCGCTGGCACCGCAGCAAAAAGCCCGCTTGTGGCAAGCATTGGAAGCCACAGTGCACGCCGATAAGCTATTGCAAGATGACGAGCAGGCGCTGCTACTGGCACTGGCATTGCTGCTGGAGATGCCCTACAACGCCGCGACGGCCTAGCACAGATTAAACTGCAGTTCGGCCTTTAGTCTCAGCGCGTTTTCAGCTAAAATTAGCGCCCATTTTTTAAGCAGGTTTCAGCAGGACACGTCATGACCGATAATCGCTTGTTTTTGTTGTACGATACGTCATTTGACGAGATGGATGCTGAAGGCAGCCCGGGCTTTGGCTATGTACTGGTATTTAACCAGACCGATGCTGAGCAGTTTCAGCCGGGGGAAAACCCCAGCTGCCCGGCGGTGTCTATGCTGTTTACTGATCATGCCGATGGCAGTATCAGCGGTGACTTACTCGGCTGGGCCCATCTGGATGCCGAGATTTTTAGCCAGTTTCCGCTGGGGCACTTTTTGCTGTTAATGGAGCAGGCCGCACAGGTCGCCATTAATGCCTACCGCCAGGTGGGCCAGGTGCCCGACCGCCTGGTGGCGCAGCATCTGGACGATGAAGAGCTTATTCAGTTTGATGTGCAATTTAACGATTTACAGCTTAACGAGCAGCAAAACGAACAGCAGCTGGCACAACAACTGATGTCTGGCCGGCCTTATCTGGACTCTTAACCGCTGGCCGCACGTAGCGGCCAGCAAACCCCTTTGCATTTATCAGGCGCCGCTTTTACTATTAGCAGCACTTAAGCCCCTTTCCCGGAGTAGCAGCATGGCACAAGCCATTAATATGTCGGCCATAGAACAGGCATTAAACGGCTTTACCATACCGCCGCAACCGGAAATTCTGCAGCATATTCAGCAGCAGTTAGACGCCCCTGAGCCCAATATCAAACGCATTGCCGCCCTGATCAACCTGGATATCGGTATCGCCGGCTTTACCTTAAAAGTGGTGAACTCGGCGTTTTTTGGCCTGCGGCGCAAAATTACCTCGGTAGAGCATGCCTGCAAATTTCTCGGCGTCAGCCGGGTGATTAAACTGGTGCGCAGTGTGCTGCTGCGCTTTACGCTGGCCGAGGGTAAAAACGACAAGTTTAGTTTAAAGCTGTGGGCCAGTGCGCTGCAAACGGCCAATATCGCCATGACGCTGGCCAAGCATTTTAACTTTAGTCAGGAAGTGCAGGACGACTGCTACAGCCTGGGGCTGTTTCACAACGCCGGCATCGCGCTTATTCACCAGCAGGCGCCGCAGTACGAGCAGCTGATGCAGCAAGGTTTACTGGCACAGCGTGGTTACAGTGAAATAGAAGAGCAACATTTTGCTACCTGCCATGAGGTGCTGGGCTACTTAATTGCTGAGTCCTGGGGCCTGACGCCGACGCTGTACAACGTAATTGCCTATCACCACAGCCCTACCCTGATGCTGGAGTCGGACAGTGAGCAAGAAAAGCAGCTGTTTGCCCTGCTCAAGCTGGCCGAGCATTTCAGCGGTGAAAGCCGCCAGCTGTTCGACATTAACCTGGATCCGGAGTGGGAGCAGCACAAAGGCGCTATCCTGGAAGTGTTAGACATTGAGCCGCTGCAACTGCCTGAATTAGCCGAGTTACTGCACCGCCAGCAGATCAGCACCATTTATTCGGTCTAACGGTGGCGCAGCATAAGCTTACCCTGCCGCAAAAGCGCTGCCCGGTGTGCGGCCTGATGTTTAGCTGGCGCAAAAAATGGCAGCGTAACTGGGACAGTGTGCTGTACTGCTCTGAGCGTTGCCGCCGCCATAAAGCCACTGCCAGTGAGCACAACAGATGAAGATTATCCTGGCGCCGATGGAAGGCGTGGTCGATGCATTAATGCGCGATATGCTAACGCGGATTGGCGGTTATGATTTATGCATCACCGAGTTTATCCGCGTGGTCGACCAAAAGCTGCCGGCCCGGGTGTTTACCCGGCTCTGCCCGGAGCTGTTAACCGACGGCAAAACCCTGGCCGGTACGCCGGTGCGGGTACAGCTGCTGGGGCAAGACCCAAACTGGCTGGCCGAAAACGCCGTGCGCGCCGTCGAGCTGGGCTCCCCCGGCGTCGATTTAAACTTTGGCTGCCCGGCAAAGACAGTGAATAAAAGCCGCGGCGGCGCTGTACTGCTTAAAGAGACCGAGCAGCTGTACCGTATTGTCAAGGCCGTGCGTGATGCGGTGCCAAAGCCATTTGCGGTCAGTGCCAAAATCCGTCTGGGTTATGATGACACCAGCTTAACCTTAGATAACGCCGCCGCCATTGCCGCCGCCGGCGCCAGTATGCTTACGGTGCATGCCCGCACCAAAAGCGATGGCTACCGCCCACCGGCATACTGGCCGTGGATCGCAAAAATTAAGCAGCATGTGGCCATACCGCTTATTGCCAATGGCGAGATCTGGCAAGCCAGCGATGCCAGACTGTGCCAGCAACAATCAGATTGTACTGATATTATGCTCGGCCGTGGCGCCCTGGCGATGCCTAACCTGGCGCAAAGTATCCGCAGCGGCGAGCCGGCGATGCCCTGGCCGCAGGTGCTGGAACTGTTAATGCAATACTCTGAGTTTGAAATGTGCGGCGATAAAAGCCAGTACTACAGCAACCGGATTAAGCAGTGGTTTAGCTATTTAAAACTGCAATACCCAGAGGCAGCAACGCTGTTTAGCCAGCTTAGGGTGCTGCGTAAAAGCAGCGACATACTGGCCACGCTTGAGCAAGCATTACGCGACGAGACCAGCACCCAAACAGGTTAGACCAGTATAAACTGGCGAAATGTTAGCCATCAGCCGCCACAATCCAAAAAGCCGTTAAATAAAGACTATACTCCTCAAACAGTTAGTTTAAGGAGATAAGCCTATGCCAGTAAAAATAGCCGTGCTGATGGAAAGCCGGCCCGGAGAAAAGCGGGTGGCGCTGGTGCCTGCCGTCGCGGAAAAGCTCAGTAAACTGGGCTGCCGCATCAGCATGCTAAGCGGTGCCGGCCTGGGCAGTAAACTGCCCGACAGTGCGTACCACGGCGTCGAAATCGCCGGTACCGGGCAGCAGCTACTGAGTGACGCCGACATCGTGCTGGCCGTGCAACCGCCTAAAGCGGCAGACATTGCGCTGCTAAAGCCCGGCACCATTTTGCTCAGTTTTATCTATCCGCATAAAGAGCCTGAACTGACCCGCTTATTGTGTGAAAAGCAGATCACCTGTTTTGCCATGGAGCAGGTGCCGCGCATTAGCCGCGCCCAGGCGATGGACGCGCTGTCATCTCAGGCGGCGCTGGCCGGCTACTACGCCGCGCTGTTAGGCGCCACCAACCTTGCCCGCATTTTACCGATGATGACCACAGCGGTGGGCTCTATCCGCCCGGCGCGCTGCCTGGTAATGGGCTTAGGCGTGGCCGGTTTGCAGGCACTGGCCACCGCCCGGCGTTTAGGCGCCATTACCGAAGGCTATGACGTACGGCCTGAAACCAAAGAGCAGGCCGAGTCCTTAGGCGCTAAATTTGTCGATACCGGCGTCGATGCCCGAGGCGAAGGCGGCTACGCCCGCGAGCTCACCGCCGCTGAAAAAGCCCAGATTGCCAGCGTCGTCACCAAGCATATTCAGCAGGCGGATATTGTTATTACCACCGCCGCCATACCAGGCCGCCCCTCGCCCAAGCTTATTAGCAAAGCGCAGGTCGACGGGATGAAACTGGGCGCAGTGATTATCGATTTAGCCGCCGAAGGGGGCGGTAACTGTGAATACAGCGTGCCGGGGCAAACCGTGACCCAGGGCCAGATCACCATAGCGGCGCCGCTGAATGTGCCGTCCATGCTGGCCGAGCACGCCTCTGAGCTGTACGCGAAGAACCTGTTAAACCTGCTGCAACTGTTTATTGTCGATGGCGCTATTGCAGTTAACTGGGATGATGAAATTCTGGCGAAAACGGTGCTGACCCATAACGGCGAAATTAAACCCGAAGCGGTAAAAACTGCGCTGGCCCAGCACTAATACACTAAAAAAACCATTATTGGGGAAGCTTATGGACTACACCACCACCTTACTCACCGGCTTTGTCGCGCTGTATATCTTTATGCTGGCCGCCTTTACCGGCTTTGAGATCATCGGCCGGGTACCGGCCATTTTGCATACGCCACTGATGTCCGGCTCTAACTTTATTCACGGCATCGTCGTTGTCGGCGCACTGTGGGCGCTCATTAATGCCAGCTCATTAGCCGAGCAAATTATCGGCTTTACCGGCGTGCTGTTAGGTGCCGGCAATGCCGCCGGCGGTTATGTGGTGACCGAGCGCATGCTGCAAATGTTTAAGCCGTCAAATAAAAGCGCTAAGGAGTAACGCATGAACGCTGCCCTGCTTATCGACAGCAGCTACTTTATCGCTGCCTTTTTGTTTATTTACGGCTTAAAGCGTATGTCATCACCGCTTACCGCCCGCTCCGGCATTATCGTTGCCGGCTGGGGCATGGTGCTGGCGGTGCTGGCCAGCTTTTTATACACGCTGGATGTCAACGACGCGGCCAAACCGCACCTTACGACCAATATCGCGCTGGCGCTGATTGCCTTGGCACTGGGCTTAGGCTGGGCCTGGCGCAGCGGTAAAAAAGTGGCGATGACCGAAATGCCGCAAATGGTGGCGCTGTATAACGGCATGGGCGGCGGCGCCGCAGCGGCCATTGCCGCCATTGAGCTGATTGGCTATAAAACCCACGGCACAGTGGCACTGAGCCTGGCGGTACTGGGCGGGTTAATTGGCGCCGTGGCGCTATCGGGCTCGTTAATTGCCTGGGCCAAGTTAGACGGCCGCATTAACGGCACCCTGCGCTTTGGCGCGCTGCAGCTGGTTAATGGCAGCTTGCTGCTTATTTTACTGGCGATTGGCGGCTACATTATCTGGCACGGCGGCGCCGTAGCCTGGCCGTTGTTTGCCGTGTTTTTTGCCCTGGCGCTATTTTATGGCGTAATGATGACGATGCCGATTGGCGGTGCCGATATGCCGGTGGTCATCTCCCTGTATAACGCCTTTACCGGCTTAGCTGTGGGTTTTGAAGGCTATGTGCTGAATAACCCGGCGCTGATGATCGCCGGTATGGTGGTCGGCTCGGCCGGCTCCCTGTTAACCCTGCTGATGGCCAAAGCGATGAACCGCTCGGTCGCCAATGTACTGTTTTCTAACTTCGGCGCCGCCAGCGATGAAGCCGAAGGCGATATTGCCGGTAGCCAAAAACCGATCGATGCCGGCGATGCCGGTATTAATATGCGCTACGCGTCTAAGGTGATCATCGCGCCCGGTTATGGTTTAGCGGTGGCGCAGGCGCAGCATAAGCTGTTCGAGCTGGTAAAACTGCTGCAGGATGCCGATGTCGAGGTAAAATTTGCCATTCACCCGGTAGCCGGCCGGATGCCGGGCCATATGAACGTGCTATTGGCCGAAGCCGGTGTGCCGTACGACATTATCTTTGATATGGAAGATATTAACGACGAGTTTAAAGAAGCCGATGTCGCCATCGTGATTGGTGCCAACGACACGGTAAACCCGGCGGCCCGCACCAATAAAAGCTCGCCGATTTACGGCATGCCGGTGCTCAATGTCGATATGGCCAAACAGGTGTATGTGGTTAAGCGCGGCCAGGGTAAAGGCTACTCCGGCGTGGAAAACGCGCTGTTTTATGCCGATAACACCCAGATGGTGTACGGCGATGCGCAAAAGGTAATAGTGAATATGATCCAGGCGATTAAATCACTCGGCGGCGGCCACTAACCCGGGCTACCTGGCCTGGCTAACTGCTGCTGGCACAACTGTGCCAGCGTCTGCAGCGCCCGCCCCAGCCGGGCATCTTGCAGCACTGCGCAGTTAAGCCGGATACAATGATCAAATGCCGGCTTATTGCCAGCCAGCGCCGGCGCGAAAATGGCGCCCGGCGCTATGCTGATCTGCTGCTCCAGCGCCTGTTGCGCCAACAGGTTAGCATCTACTGCACTCGGCAGCTCCAGCCATAACACAAAGCCGCCTTGTGGCTGGCTTAACCTTGTGCCTTGCGGAAACAGCTGACCGATCTGGTTACTGATGGCCGCCACGGCCGCCTGATACTGCGGTTTAACGTGCTGCAAATGCCGTTGATACTGGCCATTTTGCAACAGTTTGGCCACGGCCAGTTGCGGCAGCGCCGCAGTGCTGATATTGCTGATAAATTTCAGGTACTCCAGCCTGGCGGTATGCTTAGGTGCGATCAGCCAACCGAGGCGTAAATCCGGCGACAGTGTTTTAGAAAAGGTGCTGCAATAAAAAATATCCGCCTGTGGCGCCAGCGCCAGACAACTGGCCGGCCGCGGGCCGCTAAAGCCTAAATCGCCGTAAGTGTCATCTTCAATCAGGGGGATACCGCGCTCGGTTAACATGGCGGCGATCTGCTGTTTGTGTGCATCCGGCATCAGGCTGCCCAAAGGGTTACTGTAGTTAGCAATTAATACGCAGGCTTTTACCGGCCACTTTGCCAACGCCTGCTGCAGCACGTCCGGCTGCAGGCCTTGCCTGGCATCACAGGGCAAAGCTAAGGCTTGCAGTCCGGCTGCTTGTAGCGCCTGCAACAAGCCATAAAAGGCCGGGGATTCTATCGCTACGATATCGCCAGGCTGGGTCACCGCTTTCAGGCTTAACATCAGCGCTTCCTGGCAACCATTGGTAATGATCACCTGCTCCGGCGCTACCACGGCGCCGTGCAGCGCCATCAGCCGGGCAATTTGCTGGCGCAATTCCATCGCACCGCTACTGGCTTCATACCGCAACAAGCGCGCCGGCTCAGATTTTACAATGTGCTGCAGCGCTTTTTGCAGGGCGTGCAGCGGTAAAAACGCCGGTGCGGGCACCGCAGCCCCCAACGCCATATAGCGGCTATCTGCGGCGGCTTTAGATAAGGTTAACGCCATTTGCTGGCTGCTAACCATGCTGGGCGACGTTTGCGGCAAGGGGGCATTGCTCAGTGGCGGCGGTTGATAGCGGGCTTTAACAACATACCCGCTACGGCTGTTGGCCATAAGGTACCCCTCGGCTTCCAGCTTACGGTAGCTGGCTACCACTGTTGCCACGCTAAGGTTACGCCGTTTCGCCAGTTCACGTACAGCGGGCAGGCGTTCGCCACAGCGATACTGGCCCTGTTCTATTTGCTGCTGCAGTTGCAGTGCCAGTTGCTGATATAAAAAGCTCACTTAAGCCCCTTGTTAAAACTTACCCTGACCATCCCACTAACGCCTGCCACAGCGCAGGCAATACCGACACGGCCAGTAAGGTGCCCATGGCACGGTTAAACCAGCGCCGCTGCTGTGGCACTGTTAACAAGCGCTTTAACGCCGCCCCAAACAATAACCAACTGCCAGTGCAGGGTAACCCGACTAATAAAAACACCAGTGCAATCAGCCCCAACTGCTGCCAGTACACGCCCTGCAGACTGGTAAAAGCAGCAATAGCACCGGTGATCATTACCCAGGCTTTGGCATTCACCCATTGAAACAACACCGCCTGCGTAAAACTAAGAGGCTTACTGCTGCCGGTTTCAATTTGCTCCGGCTCGGCGGCGGCAATCTTCCAGGCCAGGTAAAGCAGATAGACGGAGCCAATAACTTTAATCAGCTGGTGCCATAGCGGTTGCTGTAACAACAAGCCGGCCCCCAGCCCCACCGCCAGTAACATCAATAAAAAACCCAGCTGAATACCGGCCAGGTGCGCCAGGCTTTTTTGCACGCCGTAGTTTAAGCCGGACGACATAATCATAATATTATTCGGCCCCGGCGTAATGCTGGTGGCAAAAGCAAAAAACACTAAGGTCCAGAATAGTTCCATCTTGGCAGCTCCGCAGAGATTGATCAGTACACAGATAATAACGCCGCTGCCCGCCAGAAAATATACACAGAAGCACGGCAAAAAAGCAGCACAGATTAGCCAAAACTTAAACCAAAGCAGTACAGTGAAATCACACTGTGGACAAAACAGCGTTTGACTTTCACCAGCCAGGTTGTAAAAATGCGCAAATTGTAAATTTGTTGTTTAGAAAAAGCGCTTTTTATAAACAAGGTGGCAGGATGCAAGACCGGCAATACAACGGCGTAGTTCTGGAAGATAAATGGGGTAAAACCTATCTGTGCAGCAGTTGTTTGCTGGCTTATGCAGATTTAGGTGAAGGTTATATTACTGACGTAAACGACAAGGTATATGGCCGCTATTTTCTGCACGATTTAGAGCCATCATGGAACTTACGCCAAATTTGGACGGAAATGTATCAACACGCCAAACCTTGGGCTTTTGATTTATCGAAGTTTACTGATTTTCAGTTGCGTGATGCTTTATTGCAAATATTTGCTGCGGGCGATATGCGCGTCTGGCAACTTAGCGACGGCTGGGGCAAGCAACCCGAAGGCAACGGCATCGGCGAAGGCGGCTTAGCGCCAGCCAGCAATGGCAATACCAGCAGTAAAAGCGCCGCCAAAGCGGCCAAGACCAAAGGTGGTGGGGTAACATCGGGATACTCCTCACAAGAGCCTGTTTTCCATGAGCCAGCGTCTACAGCCACCGAGGCAATCACAGACAGAAGTAAGCTTGAGAACAACATTCTGCTATCAGTCGGTGAAAACTTTAAGAAAAGTCCGTTAAGGCAAGAATATGAGCAGGAGGTTGCAGCATTGAGTAAATACTCCGAGGCAATAAAACCCAATAGTTCGTTGGATGAATTGGAAAAATTGGCTAATGAAGCTAATGAAGCTCGACGTCAACTTGGGGTTAAATATAAAAACGCAACTCCAGAGCCGCTTCGCGACTTTATTTATGAGGTTAACAGAGCTCGATATGACGGAGATCCGTTAGGTCCAACCGTCGAT
Organism: Rheinheimera nanhaiensis E407-8; assembly: GCF_000296695.1. Taxonomy (GTDB): domain Bacteria; phylum Pseudomonadota; class Gammaproteobacteria; order Enterobacterales; family Alteromonadaceae; genus Alishewanella; species Alishewanella nanhaiensis. Next base: position 101,534 of record NZ_BAFK01000001.1, on the reverse strand, counting down.
TATTTAGTTAACGTGAAAGATAAATCTTATACCGATATAATTCGCTCAGCTTCTAGACCTAATCCTGATGTAGATAAACTACTTGCTGGATTTGCAGATTGGTTGAAAAAGCAGCCGCCTGAATATTTGATTAAACATCAACCATAGAAGAACAGAGATGAGCACTGAGATAATTAAACACAAGCATTTGTCAGGTCATTTTCTAGTAAGAGACAATATTAATGGTTCCGTATCTGAGGTGAATGCATTACCACCTGGTCAGCAGCCAAGAAAGAAGGCCTCATATATTAAACATGATGGCAAATTTATTGGTGTCTATGCCTCGGGAAAAGGCCCGGTCATGTTTATTAATGAAACTGTTCTGCCATTTGTTAATCAGTCATGGACTGTAACACTAGCTAAACTTAACGGCCGTAATCAATTTATCGTACAGCAAGATGGCAGGGAACTTTTCAAAACCGATTATCAACCACCTGCACCGGACGACCTCGATCCATGGTCAGATGCCGAATCGGTAGACCTGTTCAGCTGGATTGCAGCCAAACGGAATGATAGTGAAATATTTCAAATGTGGACAACAACATAAATAAGTTCAGCGCTACCAATCTATCTGTAAAAGGCAACTCAGATTGCGTTGCAGGCCATCAGATTGCACTTTATGCGCAGGATGGTCAGCTCATGCTGCAAATTGACAGTCAAATCTGGCTATTATCGGCACCGCAATTAAAGCTACACTTTCACCATGACATGAGAAAACGACAAACCCATTTTGCCATAACATCGCCGACTGGGGATTTTGCTATCGATTATCCGGCATGGTGGGCTGAGATCCCGGATTTTGTGCCGCTAGAACCTGAGATGGATAAAGACGAGGATTATCTGGCACACATTTATTATGTCTGGCAAACGCCTTCTATTAATCAGTCCCTGTTGAAACGATGGACAGCCTAAACTGACTAATTGGTTTGACGTTAAAGCGACTTATGTTGAGCTGCAATAAATCACGCTATGGGCTAATTTTGCAAGCAAGTAGTGAATGGACCTGAAGGCGCTGCAAAGGGCGGCCAATAATGTTATTGCTGCCAGTACCACAAGTTAGCGGATCAGCCTGCCAGCCTCAACAATCTAACGCGATAACCTGCTTAGTATCTGTAAAGGTTAGTAAGTTGTCGGTAAACAACAAATTTGGCAAGCGGTAACCAAATTGCAGCGAGTGGTGTTTAAGTGCATGGGTAGCAGCGTTATAACTGACAAGCTGTGTTCGGTCTGGTGCGCGGCTGACAAATTCCAGTAACAGCACTGAGTCAGAGTTTTCATTCCATAGCCAGCAGCCCATAAAGTTGTGACCCAGCAGATGACCGTTTACGCTAACGGCTCCTATCATAGGCCCACCCATGCCAACCTCGCCGTTAGCCATAAAGGTTAAACTATGCTTCTTGTTGGGAGACAAATCTGGCATCTGTTGTCCCTGTGTCGGTAATTTATGCATCAGCGTTATCGGCGGAGTTTTGCCCGACAGCTGTACTTTGCAAAAATACTAGCGCGGCATCGCAGTTATACAGTGCTTCACGATATGGCAGAGAAATCTCATACGCCAACATACCACCGCACCGCTGTGTAAAGCGGCTTAAACGTTCTTTTTCTGCGGTAAGTGCAGCAATAATATCAGTAATACGATAGTGAGCGGTTAAGTATGCAATAGCCTGTATAGTCAGCTGGCGCGTGTCTGGCCTTTTAGCAGCAAAAGGATTGTCTGTGGTCGCTATACAGCGTTGCACTACCGTTGTTAGATCAGCTAAATCTGTGTTGTGATCCATGGGGTTGTTACCAGCTTAGAAATTAATGTCGAAATTTATCACAATACTTTTACATTGCAAAATGGCATCAAGCGTCTGCTAAGAGCGAAATATAGTCTTTCACTCCCGGCTGGGGCGAGTGCTTTTTGCGCGTCCCGCCACGCTTTTCAGTGGCCTAAACGGCGGCTTGTTATGTGCGTACTCTTCCAAGATTTTCGCCTAGTTCGTAGATCGCAGCCTTCAAAACCTGAAGGCATAGTTTCGCCGTATGTTCAGTTGGGCTAAACCCAGAACTCATTTGCTGAAATGGGTGTATATAGTTCCGAAAATCTCGGAGCGTATGGCTAAATCTTTGTGTGTCGTGCTGAACAATACGGAGTTCATGCGCAACATCTATGAAAGCGCTGAGCGTCCACTCGTGGAATTGCTTGACCTTGCCCGCCCCGTCCTTCGGGGCTGCTTTTGCCAAGTTGAACGATTTTGGGTGGTTGTTAGCCAGGCCCAATAACGCGCCTTCCAGTGTACTTCCGGCCATTAGGATTACGGCCAAATATGCTTTTCCAAAGAAACACTTCTCAATTTCTCTAATCCGTTGGTCGAGAACCCCGCTCACGGTGCCTTCTAGTCCGAGCTTGGATACAGATACGCTGGTGAATTCACGCCTTAGGAATTCGTCTTCGGTTTCAGCCTTGACATCTGGTGCTGGTTCGTCAATTTCGACTTTCTCGAGTCTTTGGAAATTGATATCCGCTCCATTACGGACAACTTTCCATTTGTCGAAGGTGAGGAATTGATTGAAAGAGGTAATATGCGCATCTAAATCAGCCAATTTCCCGATAAAATTCGCCGGATTAAAAACAGCCCTAATGCACTTATCGAGTTCAGGCGATCCATTTATTTCTTCTAAGCGCTGGTCTGTGTACATCCAACGTGAAGGAAATCCTTGGCAATATGAATCTTGGAAGCCTAAGCTATTGAAAAACTGGACAAGTTTTGGGCCTGAACGGTATTCGGTTTCCTCATTGATAAGTTCGCGCAATTTTTCCAAGGACTTCGAACTGAGATTCATATAGCTACCATTGTTCCAGAACACACATAACGCCACGCTCTGCGGAAATTTAGGAGCGGCAGCGAGTGAATTTTCCGCAGCCGCGCCTTGTTAGGCTTTTGAGATTTCTCGCTCGAAATCATCTCTGAAATTGTACATTAACCGATCTAGCTCCCAACCGTTTAGACCGGCTGCTGTTGCTACATCGAGAAAAAACTCTTCATGTTCTTGATACTTTTTGAACTTCAGGCCTAAGGCCTCAGAAATTGCCTTAATCCGGACATCAATGGCGATGCTATCTCTGAAATCCTCATGGTAGACATCCATCATGATGTTTCTCGCATATTTAGGCCCTATGCCTGGAAACTGCTGTAGAAATTTCATTTTATCTTCGCGACCGTTTGCTGAAAGAAGATTTTGCTTTGCTACTTTCAATCCCCCCATACCGGTTACTACATTAAAGCAGCCAAGAATAAAATCCGCTTTTCTATCTGGCATTCTGATCTTGGCAGCTCGACAAACCGACTTTACAACAATCTCCCTTTCTTCATTACTCAAACGAGAGAGAGCATCAAAAGTAACTTGGTTATAGTTATCTTTATTTCCAATAAGACCCTTCCAGCCGGATGACCTCCCCATAGTTGAAAAACTCTGAAGTAGGAAATGCCACAAAAAATCATCCCGTTTAATTTCGGAGTACCCTTTCTTCAATAAGTCGAGATACCCAGAATGTTGCTCGTTTATATTTTTTGCGATAGTAGCCAATCTAGTAACTTTTTCTCTGTATGGCATACGGCTCCTCATGGGCCTAACAGTTATTATGTAGACTTCACAGTAACATCTCATGCATTAACTGAGAACTCACGACCAAACGTTACTATTTTCAATAAATTACAGCGTGTGCGCGTCTTTTACAATAGAGTATTACTGAGAAGTCTCAGTAATACAGGTGATACTGCTAAAGCGTAGGAAGTGAGATAGTGTTTATTTGTAACTCTACTCTGAAGCGTCCGCAATTGACAGAACCCCGCCATTCCCCTACTCGCTTTTTAACCCCGCCAGCTGCTGAAACTGCTCAAACTGCTGCTGGCTAATACAAAATTGCTTTAGCTGCAGCCTTTGTTTGACATCCAGGCTACCAACCCGGAATTTAAGCACTTTGCTATTGGGGTTTAGGCTAAAACTACTGATATCCCGCCAGGGGTAAAACTCGCTGCCGGCGATAGCATCGCCTAACGCTATACCATCATCGTTAGCAGTGTGACGAGACTAACCTGCTTTTAGCCACCCAGCAAGCGGCGCTGTAGCAGGCTTTGCATATTGCGCCGGCCGTCGGCTATCAGCATCACATAGACAATATCAGCTATTATGCGGTAGATAATACGGTAAGGTTTAAAGTAGATTTCGCGGTACTCTCGCAGCCCCACTGCCAGCAGTTCTTTGGGGTAAGCGCCGTGCTCTGGTGATTCCGTTAAACTGGCAAGACACAGCGCTAATTGATCCAGTACATAATCGGCATTTTGTGCTGCATCGTGCTCAGCGATGTAACGATACAGCAAGGTTAAATCCTCACTGGCGTCGTCAGTAAGCATTACCCGAAAAGCCATTAGGGCGCCGTTTTTGGTTGGCGGATGTTACTAATAACGTCGGCCAGCGGCTGCACTTTACCCTGTTCAATTTGCCGGCTGCCCAGCGCCAGAATTTTTAATAGCGCCAGGGTTTCCTGCGTTTGCTCATAGCTGGCAATGTCTTGCAGCACAGCCTTGGCTTCGCCATTTTGCGTGATAACCAAAGGCGCTTCCTGCACGGCTAAATTACGCACTATCTCCGCCGCGTGGGCTTTTAAATAGCTAATAGGTTTAATTTGTTGCGACAGCTTCATGCGCCCTCCTAAGCGGACTAAAGTGGACTAAATATAGTCTGCAAACAGGTCTGCCGCAAGCCGCTATATTGGTGCAACCCGCAGTTGTGCGGGTAAGAAGCCCGGCTGCTGGCAGTAGGTTTGCTTTATTGCCAGCAGCCGGATGTGATGGGTTAAACCTTAGTCTTGGCCTGATACCGGCGCAGCAGCGTCTTGCACTTGCTGTTTTTGTTGCTGCAGCGTTTGCTGCAATTGCTGCTGCGGCTGTTCGATTACCTGCTGTTTTTGCTGCTGCAGCGTTTGCTGTAATTGCTGCTGCGGCTGCTCAATTAACTGCTGTTTTTGCTGTTCCAGCGCTTGCTGCAATTGCTGCTGTGGCAGCTCGATTAACTGCTGCTTTTGCTGTTCTATCGCCTGCTGTAGTTGCTGCTGTGGCTGCTCAATTAACTGCTGCTTTTGCTGCTCTATAGTTTGCTGCAACAGTTTCTCGGGCTGCCGGGCCATATTGGCATATTCCACTAACTCATCTGGCCAACTGGGTATCAATGCCTTGGCCTGCTGCTGTGCCGCTTCGGCAAACACTTCCGTTACGCCGCCAGTGCTTAACAATACCGCCATTTGGTTGGTGTCGGCATTCCAGACAAAACCGGCTTTTTCCGCCAGCAGCGGTATCGGCGTATAATTGGACGCAACATAAAACAACGGGCCCTGCTGTTTGATCGCATCGGCGGTATTTAGCAAGGTGACCGCAGTTTGATAATGTTCGCCCAACAGCGGCTGCAGCCGGTTTTTGATTAACGGCTGCTCAAACAAATTCACCTCTTTGGGATCCAGCCCAACCAAGGGTTTTAGCATGGCCCACATAAGCTGCCCCTGTGGCGACAGCAATAAGGCTGGTGCAACACAGGCACTGAGTAATAACGCCGCGACTAACAACAAGCTTAGGCGCGCGGCAGCGCACTTGTTTACGACATAAGTGAACATAAGTAAGTTTTACCTGAAATGGTGTTGAGATTGGGTGTGATATGACCCGGAGCCGGATCGCGCGCACTCTAGCATGCCCAACAGGTGTTGGGCAGAGGGGCTACAACATATATTTAGCGCCTGTGGCTACCACGTATTCCCCACTGCTGATACAGGCTCAGCCAGCCGCTGTGGCAAATCATGCTTCGTCAAACGAGTTATAGTACTGCACTAAAAAGTCTACCAGGGCTCTTACCGCCGGTAGCATGCCGCGTCGTGATGGGTACACCAGATGAATAATGTCTCTTTTGGGCTGCCACTGCGGCAATAAATGCACCAGGCTGCCGTCTTTAATTTGCCCGGTAACCATTAACGAGGGTAACTGCACCACGCCTACCCCTTTCAGTGCCGCGTTGCGCAGCGCTATCATGTCGGTGGTGACATACCGTGGATGATGTGGCACCGACACCTGCTCACCATCGGGGCCGAACAGGGTCCAGGCGTACTGATGCTGCGGCTCACCCAGCCCCAGACTGGGCCAGCGTGATAACTCCAGCGGATGCGCAGGCTGGCCATAGTGCTGAATAAGTGCGGGGCTGGCCATTAAACATAACCCCCGCTCTGACAGCACCCGTAGCACTAAGTCACTGTTTTCAAGCGGCGCAGGCCTTACCCGGATAGCAATATCCACCCCCTCGGCCACCACGTCCACCCGGCGATTGCTGGCTTCCAGATGAATATTTACCTTAGGGTATTTAACCATAAAATCGGCCAGCGCCTGGCCTATATGCACATGCAGCAGCGCGATAGGACAGGTAAGCCTGATGGTGCCACAAGGTTCGGCGCGGCTGAACGCTATGGCTTCCTGCGCGGCATCGGCTTCAATCAGCATGGCCTTGCAGTGGGTTAAAAATGTCTGGCCTATTTCAGTAACCTTAAATTGCCGGGTTGAACGGTAGATCAGCGTTACGCCTAAGCGCTGCTCTAAGCCGGCAATACGGCGGCTTAGCTTGGATTTGGGCAAGCCAAGTGCGCGGCTGGCGGGGGCAAAGCCACCATGCTCGACCGTTTTTACAAAGTAGTAAAAATCATTCAGATCCTGCATTAGCCACTCCTCATCGTTCCATTAATAGAACTATCTTACGCAAAATAGCTAACTACTCAAGAATCTGTTCTGCATATAAAGTTAATCATAACAAACTGTCAGGAGAGCGCAGATGAAAAATGTGATGAGTGTGCAGACGGCATCTCACCCGCATTGGGTTGGAGATGGTTTTCCGGTTAAAACCTTATTGTCATACCAGATGCAGGGCAGCGCCATTAGTCCATTTTTATTACTGGATCATGCCGGCCCTATGCAGTTCAGTGCTACGTCGCACAGACGAGGGGTAGGTAGCCATCCACATCGCGGTTTTGAAACCGTCACCCTGGTTTACGCAGGTGAGGTGGCCCATCGCGATTCTACCGGTGAGCAAGGGGTTATTGGTGTTGGTGATGTGCAATGGATGACTGCGGGCAGCGGTATTTTACATGAGGAATACCACTCAGATCAGTTTGCCCAGACCGGTGGCAAACTGGAAATGTTTCAGCTGTGGGTAAATTTACCGCAACGCGACAAAATGACACCGCCGCGCTATCAAACCATATTGGCACACCAGATCCCGCATATCGCGCTGGCGGATAACAGAGGGTTTTTAAGAGTGATTGCCGGCGAAACCGCCGGCTTGACCGGGCCGGCCAAAACGTACTCACCGATGTTAGTGCTCGATGGTGCAGTAAAAGCGTCTGGCAGCTATATGTTGTCACTGGCTGACGGCTGGTCAGCCATGATCATCGTTCGCAGCGGCAAGTTAAAAGTTAATTTTCAAACAGTGACTGAACATCAGACCCTTATTTTATCCCAGGCAGGTGCTGACATTAGGTTGGAAGCCGAGCAAGACAGTGAATTACTGGTACTGGCCGGTGAGCCGCTCAACGAACCTGTTGTCGGCTACGGCCCCTTCGTAATGACCAGCGATGCCGAGATAAAACAAGCACTGCTCGACTTCCAAAACGGGAAGTTCGGTCAGTTAACCTAAGACGAAACAACGGCAACCCGGCAAGATTGCTACTGCCAGTTACAACAGAAGGAAACACATCATGACTAAACCCTATGTCCGTCTTGATAAAAACAATGCTGCGGTACTATTGGTTGATCACCAGACCGGCTTATTGTCTTTAGTGCGGGATATTGACCCGGACAAATTTAAAAACAATGTGCTGGCCCTGGCCGATCTGGCCAAGTACTTCGGTTTACCTACCATACTGACCACCAGCTTTGAGCAAGGCCCAAATGGCCCCTTAGTGCCTGAGCTTAAAGAGATGTTCCCGGATGCACCTTATATTGCGCGCCCCGGCCAGATTAATGCGTGGGACAACGATGACTTTGTTAAAGCCGTAAAAGCCACCGGCAAAAAGCAGCTTATTGTTGCCGGCGTGGTGACCGAGGTTTGCGTGGCATTTCCGGTACTGTCTGCGCTGGAAGAAGGCTTTGATGTCTTTGTTATCGCCGATGCATCAGGCACCTTTAACCCGATGACCCGTGATGCCGCCTGGGACAGAATGTCGGCTGCCGGTGCCCAAATGATGACCTGGTTCGGTGCAGCCTGTGAGTTACATCGTGACTGGCGTAATGACATTGAAGGGTTAGGCGCGCTGTTCTCCAACCATATCCCGGATTATCGCAACCTGATTAACAGCTATATCACCTTTCAGGGCAATAAATAACCGCCAACTAAGGGCATAGTACGCTATGCCCTTTAACCTGCCGCTGGCACCAGCAGCCCCTGCTGGCGCAAATAACGCAGCGTGACACTGCGCCTTAACTGATTACCGGCCGAGTTAGCCGCCAGCTGATTATACACATGGTTGGCAAACGGAATCGCCACCAGCTCCACGTTAACCCCCGCCAGGCGGGCATAATGCGCAAAGCGCTGTACCGACCAGGCCGGCACTAAACCGTCTTGCTGTGGCGATAAAATCAGTGTCGGCGGCGCCTGCGCAGATAAATAGCTATAACTGCTAACCGCCTGCAACCGCTGTGCCAGCTGATAAGGATCACCGCCGATATAGCCTGTTACCAGCATTTTCGGTTCAAAACCGCTTATCGGGTAGCCGAATTCATAAATGGCTAAAGGGTCTGCCGCCGGGTATTGCACCACTACTGCAGTGACGGCGGGCGCGGCGCTACCACAGTGCGCCTGCTCTGCCTGTATTGCGCTGCCGTACGCCAGGTTAAGCGCCAGATTGCCGCCGGCCGAGTCACCCAGTAGCGCCAACTTATTGATATCACCGCCATAGCTGGCCGCGTTGGCACCAAGCCAGCTAAGCGCACAGGCGACATCCTGTGCGGCTTTATGCCAGCTGGGGTTGGCGTTGCTAAATAAGCTATAACCGGCACTGACCACCAGATAGCCCTGCTCAGCAAACCAGCGCAGGTCGTTGCTGGTTTCCAGCAAAGAGCCGGTCATAAAGCCGCCGCCGTGGATATACAACAGCACAGGCGCGGCCGTTTGCGTGTCTGCCGGTAAAAACAGCGCCAGCGGCTGCGCTATGCCGTTATAACCGTGATAACTTAACATCAGATCTGGCTGAGCTGCGCTGATGCTTTTAAGCTGCAGAGCCTGTAGCCAGTTAATGTCCCCCCCGGCTGTTACCGCCGTTTGCTTAAGCTGATAACACACCACAGCGCTGCTTATCGCAGCCGCAAGTGCCGCCGACAGTGTCAGTGTCGATAAGCGCGTTGTCGGATAACGCCGCCAACACCAGCAGCTAAACAGGCTAGCTGTCAGGCTAAGCAGTAAAAAGTGCGGTGCCAGTGTTGTCCACAGCGCCGAGCCTAACATGCCATGCAGGCTGTCGGTGGGGCTGCGCAGTGCACCGGTAAATAGCAGTAGGATCGCCGACATTAACAGCAAGATTACGCTTATCAGCACGACCACCAGACGTCGCAGCATGACGATTTTTTCCTTCGGTTTACTGTGGTAGCAGCTAATCTCGAATAACATTACACGCTACGCAGCTTTAACGCCATGCTACACATCCCTAGTGAGTTAAACGGCGGTTTCTAGACAGCCTGCGGCAGGCGCAGTACACTGCCGCTAAATCACAGACAGAGACCAAGGTAACGCCGTGAACAGAGAACCGCTTACAGAACAACAAATTGCCGAGATTAAAGCCGAGTTTGATTTTTTCGACCGCGACGGCAATGGCCGCATAGATTTACCCGAATTTATTGAACTGCTTACCGTGCTGGCGCCAAAAACCAAAGTGAGCCATGTGGAAGAAGGCTTTAAGCTGGTGGACACCAACAACAATGGCTATATCGACTTTGCCGAGTTTTTAGACTGGTGGCAGGACTGCTGGTGGGAGTATTAATCAGCAAAACTGATTTTACCCATCGTCACGCCCGGTATACCTTCGCGGGCGTTACTAAATTTCTGCTTGCCCCCTGCTACACATTCGTTGGCCAAAATAGCAAATAGCACTGCTTCTTTCGCATCGGGGTTTATCGCTAAATCTGCGGTGGTTTTAATGCTTACCTGCGGCAAGGCTTGCTGAATATGGCTCATCAGCAGCGGGTTATGCATGCCGCCGCCGCTGGCGTAAATAACAAATTTATCCAGCGTATTGGTGGTTTGCTCAATGGCGCTAATAATCATCTCGGCACTAAAGCGGTTAAGCGTGGCCATAATATCGGCATGGCTTAGCGTGCTGGTGCCAGATGCCTGCTGGGCCTGGCTCAGGTAAGCCAGATTAAACACCTCAGGCCCGGTGGTTTTGGGAAAACTGAGCTGAAAAAAAGCATCCTGCTGTAGCGCCTGAAGCAGTGGTTTACTTACCACGCCGGCTTTGGCAATACGGGCATCTTTATCATAATACTGGCCGGCAAAATGGCGCTGAATATAGGCGTCCATCAGCGTATTACCCGGGCCAATGTCGGTGCTGAATACCGCCTGGGCGTCCAGCGTTTTGGGCAGCCAGGTAAAGTTCGCAATGCCGCCAATATTCAGCATAATGCGGTTCTCGAACTTGCTGCTAAACAGCAAATAATCACCGTACACTGCCAGCGGTGCGCCCTCACCACCGGCGGCAATATGCTTTTGCCGAAAATCACTTAAGGTAATAATGCCGGTGGCCACGGCTAAATGATCGCCATCGCCCAGCTGCAGGGTGGCATTGCCCTCGGCTGCCAGCTGATGCTGGCGCTTGGGGCAGTGAAATACCGTCTGGCCGTGACTGGCAATCAAATCAATATCGGCGGCGCTTAGCTGCCAGGCGGCCAGGCATTGGTTAATCATGCGGCCATGCTCCAGCGCTATCCAGGGATTAAGCAAGGTTAGCGCCTGCAGGTCTACCTCGCGTTTGGCAAACACCGCCTTTACCCGCTGTTTATAGTTATCGTCGTAATCTACTGTAGCAAAGCGCAGCAGCTCTACCTGGGTGTTCAGGCCATCACCGCGAAGGCGACACAGCGCCACGTCTAAGCCATCTAACGAAGTGCCGCTCATCAGGCCGATAATCAACCGGCTGGGTTTGTTGGCAATGGCGTACAACTGCTGAATATGCGCATGCATAAGCTGTCCTATCAAACGGCGGTGCTGGCCTGAGCGAGCCTGGCACAGCATGAATAATTTATGTGTATAATACGGCAAGATTATCAATTAATTCGCCGCTTTGCTGGTTTTTCTGTCAGCATCACACGCTAACTGCGGCCACAGGATAACGGTATGTCTGTATTGGATAAAATAACAGCCCTGCGCGATAAGTTTCCGCGCGCCGAGCAGCAACTGGCCGACTATATCCTGGCCAATCCTGATCATATCCGCGATATGCCCTCACAAATGCTGGCCAAAGCGGTAGGGATTAGCCAGGCCAGTGTGGTGCGTTTTACGCAAAAATTAGGCTACAAAGGCTACCCGGATTTTAAATTTGCCATCAGCGACAGCCTTCATCACCAGCTACCTGCGGCAAGTAGCGATAAACTGCATGGCGAAATATCACTGGAAGACAGCTTTAGTACCATGAGCCAGAAACTGTTGGCCAGCAAAATAAATGTGCTGCAAAAAACCCATGCCATTAATAGCCAGGGCAGTTTTGAGCAGGCAGCCATGCTGCTGCGCAATGCCAAACGGGTGCTATTGTGCGGTAAAGGCGGCTCGGCCCTGGTGGCAAAAGACTTCTCGTACAAGCTGCAAAAACTGGGCACAGCAGCGCTGGCCGAAACCGACACCCATGTGCAGCTGGCCAATATTGCCAATTACACGGCAGAGGATGTGCTGGTGGTAATAAGTGAGTCGGGCGAGACCCCCGACAGCGTAAAAATTACCGAGCAGGCCGCCGCCAATAGCGTGGGTATTATCAGTATTACCGCTTATGGCGCCAATAGTGTGGCGCGCCTTGCCAGTTTGAATTTGTATACGGTGGCCGAGGAAAGCTCGGCCCGTTTATCGTCTATCCTGGCGCGTAATGCACAGGAGCTGGTGATCGACACCTTGTTTATTCTGCTGACGCAAACCTGCCCGCAAGGCCGCAAAAAGCTGGCGGCCTCTAACCAGGCGGTCGATACCTTTTTAGCCCGCAAACGGCTGGCGCGATAATTGTTGCCACGCCAATGAAGCCAGCGCCAATAAAAAACCCCGCGCCAAATGGCACGGGGTGTCAGACAAAAAGACAAAGGACAAGGATAGACGTAGTTTAGTGGGCTGGGGTTTAGCTCATGGCATTGGCACTTTGCAGCGCCGCTGCCTGAGCAGGCTCCTGGGAAGTGCCACTAACACTTCCCAGGCTGCTTACTTTACCGACGCGACAAACTCAGGATAGGCTTCAATACCACATTCTGAGGCGTCTACGCCTTCATACTCGGCTTCTTCGCTAACACGAATACCGATGGTTAACTTCAGCACATACCACACCACCAGGCTGGCAATAAATACCCAGGCAAAGATGGCGGCGGCACCAATTAACTGGCCAGTGAAAGTGGCGCCCTCTTTGCTTAGCGGCACAATTAGCAAACCAAACAGGCCCACCACACCGTGCACTGAAATGGCACCGACCGGATCGTCAATCTTCAGTTTGTCCAGGCCAATAATAGAGGCGACGACAATCACACCACCGATAGCGCCAAACAACGTGGCTTGCAGCGCGCTTGGCGTTGAAGGCTCGGCTGTAATGGCCACCAGGCCGGCCAGAGCGCCGTTTAACGCCATGGTTAAGTCGGCTTTACGGAATAAAATCACCGACAGCGCCAGCGCAGCCACGGCACCGGCCGCCGCCGCGGCATTGGTGTTTAAGAACACTACAGCAACCGCATTAGCATTACTGATATCGCCCAGTTTTAATACCGAGCCACCGTTAAAACCAAACCAGCCCATCCACAGCACTAAGGTACCCAGAGTAGCCAGTGGCATATTGGCGCCAGGAATAGCATTTACTTTACCGTCTTTGCTGTATTTACCTTTACGTGCGCCCAGCAGCAAGACACCGGCTAATGCGGCAGCAGCACCGGCCATATGCACTATGCCCGAACCGGCAAAGTCAGAAAAACCAAACTGATCGTCCAGGTTTACGCCAAACATACCCTCAGCGCCCCAGGTCCAGGAACCGTGCACCGGGTAAATAAAGCCGGTCATTACCACGGCGAATGCCAGAAAGGCCCATAGCTTCATACGCTCGGCCACTGCACCAGACACGATGGACATAGCGGTAGCCACAAACACCACCTGGAAGAAGAAGTCCGACGCGCTGGAATACACTGCGCCGCCGGTAAAGCCATCTTCGCGCTCGGCAAAGCTGGTTAAGGTGGCATCGACATCTACGCCGCCGATACCGCTTAGGAAAAACTCGCCGCCGTACATAAAGGCGTAACCGCACACCAGATACATAATGCAGGCGATAGAATATAAGGCGACGTTTTTAGTTAAGATTTCGGTGGTGTTTTTCGCCCGTACCAGACCGGCTTCCAGCATCGAAAAGCCCGCCGCCATCCACATAACCAGCACACCGCAGATCAAAAAGTAGAAGGTGTCCATCGCATACTGTAAGTGATAAATTTGCTCTTGCATGATAACAGCTCCTTAGATGGCTTCAGCGTCGGACTCGCCGGTACGGATCCGCACCGCCTGCTCCAGGTCATAGACAAAAATTTTACCGTCACCGATACGGCCGGTATGCGCTGCTTTTTGAATCGCTTCAATTAAGCGGTCGACCTGATCGTCCAGCGTGGCAATTTCCAGTTTTACCTTGGGCAGAAAATCCACCTGATATTCAGCGCCACGATATAACTCGGTGTGACCTTTTTGCCGGCCAAAGCCTTTTACTTCTGTTACCGTTAAACCTTCTACCCCAATGTCGGCAATAGCTTCGCGGACATCGTCCAGTTTAAACGGCTTGATGATGGCACATACAAGCTTCATAGTGAGTTCCCTTTAGTAGTCGTCTTTGCGATTCACTATTTACTAAGGAAGCCTTGTGCCAACTTTTTAAAGTTACTATTTATCAATACGTTAACTAACAGCTCGACTTGATGGCGAAAAAAAACGCACCTAAATGGTGCGTTTTTTCCCCGTCGAAGTGCAGCAAAAATGCCATTGCGATCCGGTTGCAGCACAGATAAATACAACTAAGCTTATAACACTTAGCGCACAGATCTAACCACGTCTGTCATCAGGGTTTTTGTATGTATTTGGCTGTCATCAGGTACCCACTGTTACTGTTGTTACTGTTGGCGCTGTTATTGTCACCGTTGTTGGCAGCTACGTTACCATCGGTATCACGTTTTGCCCGGCTGGACGTTCAGCACGGCTTATCGCAAGCCACCGTTACCGCACTGGCACAAGACCACAGCGGCAATATCTGGATTGGTACGCAAAACGGCCTGAATCGTTACGATGGCTTTACCGTGACGGTATTCAGGCCAGACCGCCATCACAGCCACTCTATCAGTGACAACTTTGTTACAGCACTGCAGGTTGACCAGCATGGTGTGGTCTGGGTGGCCACGCTCAATGGCCTGAACCGGTTTGACCCTAAGCAAGGCATTTTTGACGCTATCCCAATGCAACCTCAGGCCGGTCAGCCACAGAACGAGCAGGAAGACGTGGTGCTGTCGCTGCATCTGGATGCCCGGCAGCAACTTTGGGTGGGCACGCATCAGGGGCTGGCCCTGTGGCACACTGCTTCGCAGCAAATGCTGTGGCCGCTGAGTACCCATGCCAAACGTGATCTGCTGCAAAACAACAACATCACAGCACTGTCGACCGACACTGCCGGCCAGTTATGGTTAGGGACCCCACAAGGCCTGTTCCGGTAAAACCCGGCGACAGATGAATTGGCCGGCGCTACAGACTTTCCGCGGCCACAGGCGTCAGTAATGGCATTGCACCATGACAGCGCCGGCCGGTTATGGGTGGGGCTGGAACATGACGGCCTGCTAATGCGTGACCCCACCACGGGTCAATGGACAGCCATCAGTATCAGCAGTTACGCGGGCGGCGTTGCCAGCAATGAAATCCGTAGCGTGCTTTCGGTACAAAACGGCGATGTCTGGGTTGGCAGCCAGCATGGCCTAAGCCAGCTAAGTCAGGTCGACGGCAGCTGGCAACAACAGCAAAGCTTTGTACATCAGCGACACAATCCGGCCAGCCTGGGCAGCGGCAAGGTGGTATCGCTGCTGCAAGACCGTGATGGCAGTATCTGGGTTGGCAGTTGGAACGGCGGTGTCTCGCGGCTGAACCGGGCAAATAACCTGTTCAGTAGCATTACCCCCGACATTCCGTTAATGGCCGCCGCCCGCAACCCGGCCACCATCAGCCTGGCCAACACAACAGATCGGCTATGGGCCGGTACAGCCGATGGCCTGTTTCAGCTGGACTTGGCCAACGCCCGTTTTAGCCCTGTGGCTGGCAGCAAGCAAAATGTGACGTTTTACAGTGCACTGCTGTGGCAACAACATATTTGGTTTGGCCATGCCCAAGGCATTGACACTCTCGATCTGCAAAGCGGCCAGTATCAGCAGTTCAGGTTGCCTGACAACGTCTACCCCGGCCCGGTGCGGCGAATTTGGGCCAACGCCGAACAGCTGTGGCTGGCAATAGATCAGTTTGGTGTCGTGATCCTGAACCAACATAGCCGGCAGCTGATAGCGCAACACGCATTTAGTCGCTCTGTAACCTTTATCCGCCCATTCGGGCAACGCTATGTCTTGGTAGGCTCGTACAGCGGCCTGTCGTGGTTTGACGCCGAAAGCGGCCAACTGCTGTTTGAGCACAAACTGGCTGGTGGTAGCGATAATAATGTCGCCTCCTTGCCATCAGCGCCGATGGCCTACCTTAGCAGCCCCGATGGCCGCCACTGGCTGGCCAGCAATGGCAGCGGCTTACTCGAGCTGGTGCTGGCTGATACGGATGCAATACCTGCCAAAGCCAGCTTTATTCAGCATAGCGAGCCACAAGGTCTGGCCAGCGGCCAGTTAAAAGCGGCAGAATTGGATACTCAGGGCAATATCTGGCTCAGCAGTGCTGTTGGTATTTCAGTGTTTAATCCGGCTACGGCACAATTTCGGAACTTCGGCTTTCGCCACGGTACCCTGCGCCGCGATTATATTAATGCCGCCAGCACCCGCTTTGCTGACGGCACTATTGCCTTTGGTGGTATGGATGGCTTTACGCTATTTCAACCCGAGCAGGTATTGGCCTACAACGCACGGTCCATTGCCACACCTGCTATCGTAGCGCTGGACATCAACAATGGCGCCGCCCAGCGTGGCAGCAGCGGGCAGGAAGCGATGCTGGCAGCAATACTGCATCAGCAACGCAAACTGACGATACCAGCTGTCGGCTCACGCAGTTTCAGCGTCAGCTATTCTACCCGCGAGTTCATTGAAACCGAGCAGGTACAGTTTCAGTACCGGCTGGATCCTGTGTCAGCCGACTGGATCAGCCAGGATGGCACCAACCGTACCGCCAGTTTTGAACGCCTGCCGCCGGGGCAATATCAGCTAAGATTGCGCGCCGGTTTACCGCAATCGGCCTGGAGCGAAGAACGTGTGCTGGCTATCGAAGTACTGCCGTTGTGGTGGGAAACCTGGTGGGCACGGCTATTGTTTTTTTGCTTGTTACTGTTTGTGCCGCTGGGGCTACATTTTTATCGGCTAAACCATCTGCAGAAACAACAGGAACAATTAGCCTGGTTAGTTAAAGAGCGTACCGAAGCGCTGGAAGCATCAAAAAACAGAGCCGAGCAAACTCTACAACAACTCGAATCAACGATGAAAGAGTTGGTGCGCACCGAAAAAATGGCAGCGTTGGGCCAACTGGTAGCGGGCGTAGCGCACGAAGTCAATACGCCATTGGGCGTCGCATTAACGGCTAACAGCGTTGTTACCGAAGAGAGCGCCTTGTTGCAACAGAAGCTGGCCGGCGGCAATATTCGCCGCCAGGAGCTGGAAGATTATCTGCAAAAATTAACGCAGGCCGGCCGTTTGCTGGAGCATAATTTGCAGCGCGCCGCACAGTTGGTAGCCAACTTTAAGCAAGTATCGGTTGACCGCACTGCAGATAACCAACGTAAATTTAAACTGGCACTGTACTTAGATGAATTACTGGAAAGTTTAAGTTTAATGTGGCGCAGCCGGCAGATCATACTCAAAGTCAGTTGCCCCGATGACATTGAGATGAATAGCTACCCGGGCACTATTGGCCAAATCATTACTAATCTGACGCAAAATGCCTTAGTGCACGGCTTTACCGGCCGCAACAGTGGTGAAATCAGCCTAAGCTGTGCAGCTAAAGAAAACATGGTCGAAATTGTCTTTACCGACAATGGTGTTGGCATCAGCCATGAAAACCTGGAGCGTATTTTCGATCCGTTCTTTACCACCAATCGCCATCAGGGCGGCACCGGCCTGGGGCTACATATTGTTTTTAACCTGATCACCCAAAAACTGGGCGGTAGCATCACCGTTTCCAGCTCCCCCGGCGAAGGAACCCGCTTTACCTTACTGCTGCCACTGAGTGTATCGGCCGCTTAAGCTGCCAGAAACTGCTGCCATTCGCGCAGCAGTTTAAGTAAATCTTCCAGCCCGCACTGGGTTTGCATACCCTGCTCATCTAACTGTAAATCATCATCACTAAGCTTATGTTGCTGCCGTTCTGGCAAGGGCTGCTCTACCACATAAAACAGCGTATTGTGGCTTAAGGTCACTTCGCCGTTATCCACTTCCAGCAAAAACTCTTTGCCCTGATACTGCATACTCTGCTGCGGTTGCAGCGCGCTTAGCTGCGTGATCAGCGGCACGTAGGCGTTGGTGTCCTGGCCAAATTCGTCCAGTAAAAAACGGCCTAATACCTCATGCTCAGCGGCTAAGCGAATGCTGAATTGCAAGGTGTTGCGGTCGTAAATAAAGTCGTATTCCATATATGTAGTCCAGACGAAGAAATAGGCTGGTGGTTATTTGCGCAGCTTTTCCCTGGCGGCTTTGCATCCCCAATGGGGCGACACAGGGTGTCTGAGCCTACTTAAGCAGCGGGGTGACAAATTCGTCCGGAACGAATTTGGACAGCTTCGCTGGCCCGTAGGGTGTAAGGCAGGAGCCTTACACAGTTACTGTGGCGAGCCCAGTGGGCGTTGCAACTCCGCCCGCGCAAATAATCTTTCAGCCGATGTTGCTAAAATTGTAGCCGCTCGCTGTATATTAGCGAGCAGAAAAAAGGCCTGCAAAAGCAGGCCTTTAGCACAACAGGGGCTGATTACACCGCTTGCTGGATAATCACGTTGTCCGCTTTTTTAGTGTACTGCGGCATTTTGTGGAAGTTCAGGTAACGGTAAGTATCGGCCGCGGTCGCGTCGATTTGCTTGGCGTAGTCCATATACTCGGCTACCGTTGGCAGTCTGCCAATAATAGAGGCCACGGCTGCCAGCTCAGCAGAGGCTAAGTAGACGTTAGCCCCCTGACCTAAACGGTTCGGGAAGTTACGGGTAGAGGTCGATACTACCGTTGACTTCTCGGCGACGCGAGCCTGGTTACCCATACACAGTGAACAGCCCGGCATTTCAGTGCGGGCACCGACTTTACCGTAAATACCGTAGTAACCCTCTTCGGTTAACTGTGCCTGGTCCATCTTGGTTGGTGGGGCAATCCACAGACGGGTGGGTAACTGGCCTTTGAATTTATCCAGTAACTTACCAGCCGCACGGAAGTGGCCAATGTTGGTCATACAAGAACCGATAAAGACTTCATCAATCTTGTCGCCAGCCACTTCAGACAGTAAGCGCGCATCGTCCGGATCGTTCGGTGCGCACAATACCGGCTCTTTAATGTCCGCCAGATCAATTTCAATCACTTCAGTGTATTCGGCGTCGGCATCGGCTTCCATCAGCTTAGGATCTTTCAGCCAGGCCTGCATCGCGTTAATACGACGCTCGATAGTGCGCACGTCACCGTAACCTTCAGCGATCATCCACTTGAGCATCACGATGTTAGATTCAAGGTATTCAGCAATAGACTCTTTTGACAGCTTGATAGTACAACCTGCCGCAGAACGCTCTGCTGAGGCATCAGACAACTCAAACGCCTGCTCTACCGTTAAGTTTGGTAAGCCTTCTATTTCCAGGATACGGCCAGAGAAGATGTTCTTCTTACCTTTCTTATCTACCGTTAACAGGCCTTTTTGAATCGCCACGTACGGAATAGCGTGTACTAAGTCGCGCAGCGTAATACCTGGCTGCATTTCACCTTTAAAGCGCACCAGTACAGATTCTGGCATATCCAGTGGCATCACACCGGTTGCCGCAGCGAACGCGACCAGACCAGAGCCGGCCGGGAATGAAATACCAATCGGGAAACGGGTGTGAGAGTCGCCACCAGTCCCTACGGTATCGGGCAGTAACATGCGGTTTAACCAGCTGTGGATAATACCATCGCCCGGACGCAGTGATACACCGCCGCGGTTCATAATAAAATCCGGCAGGGTGTGGTGGGTGTCAACGTCAACCGGCTTCGGATACGCCGCGGTGTGACAGAATGACTGCATGGTTAAATCAGCCGAGAAACCTAAACAGGCTAAGTCTTTTAACTCGTCGCGTGTCATCGGGCCGGTAGTATCCTGCGAGCCTACGGTGGTCATTTTCGGCTCACAGTAAGTGCCCGGACGCACACCTTTGACACCGCAAGCTTTACCGACCATTTTCTGCGCCAGGGTGAAGCCTTTGCCAGAATCGGCCTTGGCTTTAGGACGGCGGAATTTGTCAGAGTGGCCCAGGCCTAAGAACTCACGCGCACGGTCGGTTAAACCGCGGCCGATGATCAGCGGAATACGGCCACCGGCACGTACTTCGTCAATTAACACGTCGGTTGCCAGGCTAAATTCTGCCAGCACTTCGCTTGAGCCATGACGCACGATTTTGCCTTCATACGGCAGAATGTCGATCACATCGCCCATTTCCAGCTTAGAGACGTCTACTTCGATTGGCAGCGCGCCTGAGTCTTCCATGGTGTTGAAGAAAATAGGGGCAATTTTGCCGCCTAATACGAAACCGCCACCGCGCTTGTTTGGCACGTACGGAATGTCGTCACCCATAAACCACAGCACTGAGTTAGTGGCGGACTTACGTGATGAACCGGTACCCACTACGTCACCGACATAAGCCAGTGGGAAGCCTTTTTTGTTCAGCTCGTCCAGTTGCTTAATCGGGCCAACGGTGCCCGGCTGATCCGGGTTAATGCCTTCACGGCTGTTTTTCAGCATGGCTAACGCATGCAGCGGGATATCCGGCCGTGACCAGGCATCCGGTGCCGGTGATAAATCGTCAGTGTTGGTCTCACCCGATACTTTAAATACCGTAACGGTGATTTTTTCCGCTAAGGCGGGCTTGGCTTCAAACCACTCGGCATCGGCCCAGCTTTGCAGCACTTGTTTAGCGTGCTTGTTGCCGGCATCGGCTTTTTCGGTCACATCGTGGAAGGCATCAAAAATCAGTAAGGTATGTGACAAGGCTTTAGCCGCGATAGGCGCCAGCTTTTCATTGTCTAACAGGCTGATCAGCGGCTCGATATTGTAGCCACCCATCATGGTGCCTAATAATTCTGTGGCGCGCTCGGCACTGATTAAACTGCAGCGGGTTTCGCCTTTGGCCAGTGCGGCTAAGAAACCGGCTTTTACGTAAGCGGCTTCGTCTACACCTGGTGGTACGCGGTTAACCAGTAAGTCTACCAGGGTGTCTTCTTCGCCTTTAGGCGGGTTTTTTAACAGTTCAACTAAAGCGGCTACCTGCTCGGCATTGAGCGGCTTTGGCGGGATACCTTGCGCGGCGCGCTCGGCCACATGTTCGCGATATTGTTGTAGCACAGTATGATCCTCTTGGTCGTTGGCTGCAGCCTTGCCACTGCAGCGTCATTCTTAGAATGAATGGGCGCAATTATATGAAAATTCGGGCCAGAATGACATCCGGCTGTTAACCACCCAAGTTATAGTGGTTATAAATATGGTGAATACAAAACCCAAAGTTATATATTCTTTGTTATAGTGGTCAGACCTCGCTGCTAATGACAGAGGTTGGAATTGCTTTACGATACCGGTTGCAACACCCGCCCTGGCTCGCCACAGCAACTCGCCCTAATGCCTACGGCAGGGCTCAGACACTCTGTGGCGACCAAAACGGGGTTCCAACCTCTATCAGGCAGAGTCATCTTTAAAAACAACAGGCTGAGTAGTGACCCACTCAGCCTGTGCAGTGTAGCAGAAAAATATTACCCAGTGATTACCAGATCTTAACGCGCTGCTCCGGCGGTAAATACATCGCATCGCCTTCTTTAATATCAAAAGCGGTATAGAACTGCGGAATATTCGGCAGCACACCAATAACGCGATAATGCGCCGGTGAGTGCGGGCCGGTGCTTAACTGACGGCGCAGTGCTTCTTCCCGGAACTTGGCACGCCATACTTGCGCCCAGCTGATAAAGAACCGCTGCTCGCCGGTAAAGCCATCCATTACCGGCGCATCTTTACCGTCTAACGATAACTGATAGGCTTTCAGCGCAACTGTCATACCGCCTAAGTCACCGATGTTCTCGCCCAGTGCTACCGCACCGTTCACGTTCACACCTGGCAGTGGCTCAAACTTGTTGTACTGGCCAACTAGCTTAGCACCGCGGGCCTGGAACTGGCCTTTGTCCTGCTCTGTCCACCAGTTACGCAGGTTGCCGTCACCATCGTATTTCGCGCCCTGATCGTCAAAACCGTGGCCGATTTCGTGGCCGATAACACCACCGATACCGCCGTAGTTTACCGCATCATCGGCGTCCATATTAAAGAACGGTGGCTGTAAAATAGCGGCCGGGAACACGATTTCGTTATTCACCGGGTTGTAGTAGGCGTTAACGGTTTGCGGTGTCATAAACCACTCGCTCTTGTCGATGGGCTTGCCCAGCTTAGCCACCATTTCGTCGTAGCCCCAGTGGCTGGCACGCACGAAGTTACCCACTAAATCATCGGCTTTAATTTCCAGGCTGCTGTAGTCCTTCCACTTGTCCGGGTAACCTATTTTCGGCGTAAACTTGCTCAGTTTTTCCTGCGCCGCTTTTTTGGTTTCTTCGGTCATCCACTCCAGCTCGTTAATCGAGATTTCGTAGGCTTTAATCAGGTTAGCCACCAACTGTTCCATCCGCGCTTTGGCTTCAGGTTTAAAGTGCCGCTCGACATACAGCTTACCGGTCAGTTCACCTAATACCTGATCCGACGCATCTACCGCGCGCTTCCAGCGTGGTTGCTGCTCTTCAATACCGCTTAAAGTAGTGCCGTAGAAAGCAAAGCGGCGATCGGCAAAGTTGCTGCTTAATTTGTCAGCATAACCGTGGATGGTTTTCAGGCTTAAATAATCCTGCCAGCTTCGTAAGTCAGTGGCGTCCAGCACTTTGGCAAAGCCTTCGAAATAGCTGGGTTGACGCACAATAATATCACTGACGCCATCCAGCTTGACGCCCTGGGCAAAAGCGGCCCAGTCAAAATTGCCCAGGCTGCTGTTTAACTCGGCAGCGGACATTTTGTTGTAGGTTTTATCCGCGTTGCGGCTCTCCAGGCGGGTCCAGTGATGCTCCGCTAAGGCTTTTTCCAACGCAAACACGCGCTGTGCCGCCGCTTCTGCATCGGCGTAGCCAGCCAGGCTGAACATATCGGTTAAATACTGCTGATAGTCGGCCAGAATTTTCTGCGACGCTTCGTCATCTTTAAAATAGTAATCACGATCTGGCAGACCTAAGCCGCTTTGGCCTAAATACACCGCATACTCGGTCGAGTTTTTCGCATCGTTATTAACAAACCAGCCAAACGGAATGCCTACGCCGTCACGTTGCAAACGGGCAAATAAGGCCGGTAGCTGGCCTTTGTCACTAATAGCTTTAATGGCGTCCAGTTGCGGGGTTAACGGGCTTAAGCCCAGTTTTTCAATGGTGGCTTCATCCATAAAACTGTTATAGAAGCTGCCTAATTTTTGCTCATCTGAGCCGGGTTTTAAATCGGTACGGGCCGATACTTCATCAATAATGGCTTTTACCGCTTGCTGCGAGTTATCGGCCAAAATATGGAAAGAGCCGTAAGAGGCTTTATCGGCCGGGATTTCGGTTTCTGCCAGCCATTTGCCGTTTATTGCCAGGAAGAAATCTTCAGAGAATTTTACTGCCGGATCAAAATACTGCGTATCCACACCCGATACCAATGGTGCTTTAACGGCGGCAGCTTCGCTTTGCGCTGCAGTTTGGGTTTGCGTGGTATCCTGTTTGTTACATGCCGTCAGGCCAAGTGCCAGCGCCACAGAGGCGGCAGCAAGGGTAAGTTTTTTCATTATCGTTATCCTGATTGTGTTATCGGGGGTTAGCCGCACCATACTACGCTGTTGCAAGCCGTAACCCAAACTACCCTAGCGATGAAGTTGTAACAAGTTATAAAAACGCTATGATGCTAATAACTTAACACAACCATTACAGGCGCTTATGTCATCTTTACCTAAGGCCGATCAGCTGCTGCAATGGGCAGAGCAGCAGCAACTTAATGCTATGCAGCTGGAACAGGCACAACAGCCATTGCACGCCAGCGTTGATGACTGGCTGGCGTTAGCCAATACACTGCTGCTGTTTGTCGCTGGCCTGCTGCTGTTTGCCGCTGTGGTGTTCTTTTTTGCCCATAACTGGCCACTGATGCACCACCTGAGCAAACTGGCGCTGGCTGGCAGTGCCGTGCTGATAACAGCAGTGGGGGCGATGCTCAGCACACCTGACAGCGCGGCACAACGCGCGGCGCTTTTTAGCTGCAGCCTGCTAACGGGTGCCTTACTGGCATTAATAGGCCAAACCTATCAAACCGGTGCCGATATCTGGCAACTGTTCGCCGCCTGGGCACTGCTTATAACGCCTTTGGTACTGCTTAGTAAAAGCCGTGCCAGTTATCTGCTGTGGTTTTTGCTGATTGAAACTAGCCTGTGGCGTTACCTGGATACGTCAGCTCACTTTTGGCTGTCAGGCAGTACTAACCAGTTGCTGTTACTTACGCTGGGTAATTTACTGCTGCTCACCTTTGCCGAGTTTGCCCTGCCACGTTTAGGGCTAACAAAACCAGCGGCGCTGCGCCGGCTTTGTGCGCTGGCGCTGCTGATACCGCTGACGCTGGGCGCGCTGTTTGGCGTGTGGGAAAAACCCTACCAGCCGAACCTGCTGTGTTATCTGCTGCTAATGGTGCTGCTAAGTATCCGCTACTGGCGGCTTAAAGCTGATATTCCGGTGTTTGGCTTGCTGCTGTTTAGCGCTATCGCGTTTAGCACCGCACTGCTGGCAAAAGGGCTGGACGGTGCCGACGACTTTTTTATTGTTAACCTGCTGGCCTTGTATGTGATTGGCTGCAGCGCCGGCGCCGCCATTTGGCTGAAACGCCTGTTACAGGAGCACTCACATGTCGGTTAAGTCGGCGCTGGCTGCAGTTTTGCAGCAACAGGGTATAGTGACAAGCCAACAGGCCGCACAACTGACTAACAGCAGCCCCTGGTGGTTACAGCTGCTGCTGGGCCTGGCTGCCTGGATCGCCTCGCTATTAATTATCAGCTCCTTTTTGGGCCCATTACTGGCGCTGGCTGACAACCCCCTGCTGCAGCTGCTGGCCGCGGTAATGTTATTAGCCGCATCGCTGTGGCTGGCAACAAAAGCACATGACTTTGTGCAGCAGATGTCAGTAGCCATCGCCTTAGCCGGCCAGGGCTTACTGCTGTATGCGCTGTACGAGCTAAGCGGCCAGAACGACCAAGTACCGCGTTACGCCTGCGCGCTGGTCACGCTGATATTACTGGCAAGCCCGCTAAACCAGCTGCATCAGCGGGTCAGTTTAGCCATTGCTGCCGTTTGTCTGTTATCACTGGTACAGTCTGCTGTGCTACTGGCCGTGCTTAGCGCGTTGCTGTGTGCACTGTCGGTTTGGCTGTGGTGCAACCGGCCGCGCTGGGCGGTATTAAGCTATGCCGGGCGAATTAAAAGCCTGCTGGAAATTGCGACCCTCTCGGCGTTGGCGCTGAGTCTGCTGGGGCAATGCTTACTGCTGTTTGATAGCAGCCACTGGCTGGATCATAAGCTTACTCTGGCACAGGCACTGTACAGTGCACTTAGCAGTGTCATACTGCTCAGTACGGTGTTTTGGCTTAGCAAGCTTGCCACAGTGCCCAGCCGGCTGGCGCTACTTAGCTTAACAGCGGTATTGTGTATTTTGCTGTATCCGGCGTCGGCTTTACTGGCTTCTACCGCGCTGCTACTGGCGTGTTTTTATGGCTGCAGCCGGCGCTGGGCTGTACTGTGTTTGCTCAGCATGCTGTTTGCACTGAGCCAGTTTTACTACAGCCTTCAGCTGAATTTGCTGCATAAATCCGGCTTGCTGGCGCTATCCGGCCTGGCCGTGCTGGCAGCCTGGTTGCTGCTAAAACGTTATCAGCGGAGGTTGGTATGAGCCCACGTTTGCGACAAGTCGCGATAGCCGCCGCTGTGCTATTGATCCTAAGCTTCAGCGCCTTAACAGTATGGCGCTTTGAGCAAACCCTGGCCACCGGCCAAACCGTGATACTGCAGCTGGCACCGGTAGATCCGCGCTCTATTATGCAGGGCGACTATATGGCGCTGGCCTTTGCCATTGACCGTGAACTGCCGGATGATGCTGGCCAGTATCGTTATGTCTGGCTTACATTAACCGAGCAAGGTGTTGCCAGTTTGCACAGCCTGAGCAATACCTTACCCGAGCAGGCTGGCGTTATCGCCCTGTTGCTGCGCCAGCGGGACGGCATCACCAGTGTGGGGCCGAATGCGTTTTTCTTTGCTGAGGGCAGCGCCGCCGTATACGAGCAAGCACGCTATGGCCTGTTTAAAGTAGACCGCAGCGGCAAAGCGCTGCTGAGCGGCTTACTGGATGAAAACCTGCAGTTATTGGGTGAGAATTTACGCTGACGGTTTGTCGCTCCGGCATCGAGCCGGTTTGCCCACGCTAACACGCCGTAAATACGTCCCTGTAGGCTCGATTCGGCCATCCTGGCCTGCAACGGTTAGCTTAGAGCAAGCCGGCTCTCGCTGGGAGTTTGTGCCTCAACCATTACACTGATAACAACTGGGTTGCCGCGGGCAGCTATTGCCGCGGGCACAAATCAGCTGCGCCGGTTTTTGTAAGCTGCGTGCTACCCAGTTAATGTTCAGAATATTCGCCACACTGGTCAGGGCCGTTTGTATGGTTTTTGGCACCTTAGCCCCGCCGCTGCTGCCGACACAGAGCTGCTTAAGCTGCGCCGCCATGCTGTCGGCATCTACCCCCTGCGCCAGCAGCGCCGGGTTTAAATCGATACCGGCACAGAGTACGTGATTATTACCGGCCAGATCGCTGACTTTGGTCGACTCACAGCAATAAATACGCGGCGCGCCGTTTACATCCAGTAAGGATAACTGTGCACTGCTGGCCACACCATCGACATCAAACATGCGAAACACTGCCCAGTGCTGGCAAGGGTCTTCCACTTTACGCATATTGCCCCACGGCAGCGGTATGCCATTACCACGATATACCGCCTTGAGCTTGCCCGGCGTATAGGCATCAAAATAATGCCAATGGGTATAAGGTGATACCGCCGTCATGCGCCGCATTGCCACTGAGGCCGACACCCCGGCCTGCTGATGGCTACTGATCTCATAGCCGCTGCGGTCTAATAACTGCCGGAACGGCAACTTGGGGCACAGCAGCGCGCCGGCAAAAAAGCTCGATTCAAAATCGCGCCAGGCATGCAAAATATCCTGCGGCTGCACGGCAGTTGAATGTGATAACTCATCATCATGGGCACCGCCCACCGTCATGCTGCTTTTTACGCCGTCTTTATTGTGCAGCACGCTATGGCCAATATGCACGGCCAGCTCGTACTTTAACCGGGTGGGAAAGGCCTTGAGCAGGCTGTTTAAATGCAGTGTGTTAGGCGGCGTAAAAAACGAGGTCGCCACGTTTTTTGACAAGACGCCCAGCTCATCCAACAGCTCTTTTGGTGCTTCGTCAAACCAGCTTATTTTTAGCCCCAGTTGTTTGGTAATGGCTAACAGCTCATCGACACCAAGCGGCATACGTTTTTGGCCCACCTCTTCGGCCGCACGCTCCAGCTCGGGAAAGTGGTTTTGATGATGCTCCTGATGCGCCCGAATTAACAGCTGGGCAAACTGCTTACCGCTGGTACCGGTTTGCGACAACATCTCCGGTATGGCAATTTGTAAAATGTCATTCGAGAATAAAAAGCCCGGCTCCAGCGCCATACCGCTAATACCGCCGCGGCTGCCTTTTTCCGGCGTTAAGTCTTCTCCGGCATCTTCACCGTCTAAAAACCAGTCGAGATCTTTTTGAAATACTTCGGCAATCACTTCCAGCATTTCAATACCCGGCGTGCGTTTGCCGCGCTCAATCATCGACAAGTACGACACCGACGGCGCGTACTCCGGGTTTACCCGAATGCAGCGGGTCGACAAGTCTTCCATGGTTAAGTTATTGCGTTTACGCAAGTTTCTGATCTTAGTGCCGAGAAAATGCGATTTACGTAGCAGGCTTTTGCTGTTTTTCATTTTGTAAAATTCACACTGTAAAATTTCTATTGTGAAATTATGCTGATTTTTAGCCTAGACTAGTTTTTAACCGATAGCAACTGGTCTGACGTTTAGACTAAGTAAACAGATATTCAGACACTGACAGCGCAGGGGCAGTAGCTGAATATCAGTAGTACAACAAAGTACCCGACAAAACAGACGAGGATGACATCATGACAACACTGGCCCAACAACACAGCACCCCATCACAGAGCCCAACTGCCTGGATGGCGACCGAGCTTAGCGTGATTAACGAGCTGAATCAGCGCCATGTTAAGCAGGTGATGGATTACTCTAAAGGCTTTTTAGACAAAACCTTCCCACTGCAGCAAGGTTCGCACAAAGATGTGTGCAGCTATGTAGTGTACTACCAGCAGCTACTGGCGTTTTTTGCCGACGGCAGCACCAGCGGTTTACAAAACCCGGCGCAGTTTGTTGCCCTAAGCGGCCACCGCGAAGCACCTAATTCTATTGTGCTGAATAACAACGGCCGCCACGTAGAGCTGATATTAAACCGCGGTGGCATTAACGGCTGTCAGGATAAAGCCAGCATTGACGATATTCAGCTGCAAACCTCAGAGCCAGACTGCACCTGGTTTAGCATGATTAGTGGCCGTCAGGTAAGCTGCGCCCATAAAGGCAATAAACAATTTACCTGCAAAGATGGTCTGCCCTACCCACTGGCCTAAGCAACAACTTAGCGGCAGCCAGACAAGCTGCCGCTAAGCCTTAGCACGACATACCCGGTTACATTTTCTATATTGTGTTTGGTGCTGGCTAATTTAGTATCAGAAGTCACGTTAACTAGCTGTTAGCCAACATGAAATACCGCCTTAAACAGAAAATCTTCAGCCTGACCGACAGTTTTAATATTGAAGACGAGCAGGGCCGCATTGCCTACACCGCCAAGGGCAAGCTGTTTAGCTTATCCAGCAGCCAAACCCTGTTCGACCACAACGGCAGTGAGCTGTTAAAAATCAAACGCAAGTACCTGACGCTACTGCCCGCCTGCCGTTTACTTAACCGCGATGGCAGCGAGTGGCTGATCCGCAAAAAATTCTGGCCGTTCTGGACCAGCCGCTTTAGCATCAGCACGCCAGAAGGCCAGCTTGAAATGACCGGCAACTTTTGGCAGCACGAATATGAAATTCGCCAACAGGGTAAGCTACTGGCCGGCATTTCAAAAAAGTGGTTCAGCTGGTCTGACAGCTATGGCGTCGATATCTATGCGCCGCAGTGGACGGCCCAATTACTGGCCGCCGTTATTGTGATTGACCGCATGCAGCACAGCGATAAAAACTCCAGCCTGGGTGACAACTAAACGCTTATTTAGTTAACTTTCTACTACACCAAAGCCCGGCCCTACGCGTATAGTGCGGGCGTATGTATTTTTGCTTAATTAACGGAGCTTCACCATGATCAGTTACGTCACTCTGGGTGTAAACAATTTAACCGCCGCCAAAGCCTTTTACGGTGCATTGTTAGGCGAGCTGGGCAGCAAAAGCCTGCTGGATATGGGCCGCATTGCTTTTTTTGGTAAAAGCATGGCGCAGCCGATGCTGGCAGTGTGCGAACCTTTTAACAAGCAGCCAGCACATCCGGGGAACGGCAATATGGTGTCGTTTCAGCCGGGCAGTAAAGAAAAAGTCGATGCGCTATACCATAAAGCCCTAGCGCTGGGTGCAACCTGCGATGGCGCGCCAGGCCAGCGCATTGAAAATACCTTTTATGGCGCTTACGTTAAAGATGCAGACGGCAACAAGCTGTGTTTCTGCCACTTTGGTTAAGCCTGAATGCCGCTTAACAAACCCTACATAAAGCTATAAAAATGAACGCAAAAGCCATTACCCCAAGCCAGATTGTCATGATCCGGCCGCACCACTTTATGTCTAACCCCGACACCCTGGCCGACAATGCCTTTCAGGTTGCTGCCGGTGGCCAACAGCTAAGTTTGCTGGCTTACCAGCAGGTCAGCGCCGCGGCTGATGCACTCAGCGCAGCAGGCATCACCGTGCATTTATTTGACGATACCGGCACCACGACGCCCGACTCGGTGTTTCCGAATAACTGGTTTAGCACGCACTGCAGCGGCGAGCTGGTAACCTATCCTATGTATGTACCGAACCGGCGGCTGGAAGTGCGTAGCGATATTACCGACTTTATTAAAGCGCAATACCAGGTAAGCCGGCAGCTGGATTTCACCGGCGAAGCCGCGCAAGGCCGGTTTTTAGAAGGCACCGGCTCTATGGTGCTGGATCAGCAGGCAGGCATTGCCTATGCCGTGGCTTCTAAACGCACCGACGCCGCGCTGTTTAACCAGTGTTGTCAGGCGCTGGCCTTGCAGCCGGTATTGTTTGATGCCCGCGATGCAACCGGCCAGCCGGTATACCATACCAATGTACTGATGTGTGTCGCCGAGCACTTTGTGCTGATTGGCCTGGATATGGTGCCTCAGACACAGCACGCCATGTTACTGGCACACTTTGCCGCCAGCGGTAAAACCGTGATCCGGCTCACTGAGCAGCAGATAACTCAGTTTTGTGGCAATGCTATTGAGCTAAAAGGCAAAAATGGCAATCTGCTGGCACTGTCAACCACCGCCTTTACTGCGCTAACCACAGAGCAAAAG
The DNA here is from genome assembly GCF_000296695.1 of Rheinheimera nanhaiensis E407-8. Lineage (GTDB taxonomy): Bacteria > Pseudomonadota > Gammaproteobacteria > Enterobacterales > Alteromonadaceae > Alishewanella > Alishewanella nanhaiensis. The sequence continues at coordinate 71,075 of NZ_BAFK01000001.1, read as the reverse complement.
GCCCAGATTGAGCAAAGTGCCAAGCTGCTGCCGCTTGATGTCAGCAGTATTGAAAGCGCCGGCGGCTCACTGCGCTGCATGATTGCCGGCCTTCACCTGCAACCACGCCAAAAGCCGGCTTAACACTTCGCTTCAAATTGGTTGCAATCAATTACACTTTGGCCGGCGCTGCCGCACTAAGCTTGCTGCATTCCCCAAGCAAGGAGCAACAGTATGCTTTTTCGTGCATCGGTGCTGGCAGGCAGTGTTTTGCTGCTTAGCGGCTGCAACAATGACAGCAACACGCTAAACGGCCAATATTACAATTTCAGCCAAAGCACCCAACAGTGGCAAGCCGGGTTTGCCGACTATGACAGCGACAACGCCGAGATCTACGAGTTAGACAGCGGCCTGCGTGACCTGCCAGCAGGCTTTATTGGCAAAGGCTTTTATCTGGCCGGCATGAACCGCAGTGATGATTTATTTATGTACATCAGCCGGCAAATCACCGGCCTTGAGCCCTCCAGCCGTTATCAGCTGTCGGTCGCGGTGCAGCTGCTCACTAACGCCGGTGCCGGCTGTGTTGGCATTGGCGGCGCGCCCGGTGAGGCGGTATACCTGAAGTTTGGCTATGCCGAGCAGCAACCGCTGCAAGATGGCTATTATTTAAACGTCGACAAAGGCCAGCAGAGCCAGGATGGCAGCCATGGCCGGGTTATCGGCGACATTGCCGCTAACGGCTTAAGCTGTGATGGCTTGGGTTTTGCCAGCAAAACCGTGGTGGGGGCCGGACGCACACCACTGCAATTTACCAGCAACAGTGATGGCAGTATCTGGGTATTTATTGGCACCGACTCCGGCTTTGAAGGGCTCACCCGGCTGTATTATCAGCAGGTAGAACTTTACTTTACCAAGCTGTAGCCTTAGTCACAATCTGACCTTAGCCGGTGCTGGCCTGCTTGAGCACCGCAGCAAAGCGCTGCAGTTGCTCGTCAGTTAAGCACGGCTGGGTAAAGCTTTTAATAAAAGCGGCCACACCATCGACATAACAGACATTGACCGGCATGGCCGACTCAAACCTGGCCACCCGGTTAAACGCCACCACCGAGTGCAACTGCTCGGTGGCATCGTAAGCAGACATTTGCAGCAAGTTGCGCACCGCTTCGGTGTTTTTAAAGTTCTGATGCAGCGGATTCATTAACTGGCTTTTGCGGCCAAAATACTGCCTTACCCAGTTCGCCTGGGTGTCACTGCCCCAAATGCGGCCACGATCACTTTTTACCAGAATGACAAAAATGCCGCAGGGGCTTAATACCAGATGATCAACCACGACCGGCTCATCTTTACTGGTGAACAATTTCAGTTTACGAAAATGCTGATACTGCGCCGGTAAGCGCCAGCGTAACAGCCGGTTTAGCTTGTATTCGGCAAACACCCCTTTAAAACCGGGTAAGTTAAGGCCAAACCAGGAGGTAATTAAAAACACCAGCAGTAACAACGCCACCAGGTTGGCGGCAATCAACGGAATACTGGTGAGAATACGCATCAGTAGCGCATCAGCGCTGAGGTTCGCTGCTGGCGTATCAGTGCTGGCAGCTGCTGCTGTTAGCGCAGGTGCCGGCAGGGCTTGCGCCGCCTCCTCAGGGTGCGGTGTTGCGTCTGCCGTTTGGCCTGCCTCAGAGGGGTTATCGGCGGCCACACCTGTTGTGGTTTCGGCCTTAGCGTGTGTTGGCGCTGCAGCATCCGTGGCCGGCTTTGGCTGTGCGGCGGTTTGCGGCGCGGTATCAAGATCTTTTGCTGTTTGCGGCTGTATTGGCTGCGCTGTTGGCTGCGCTGCCGGGTTTGGTTTTGCTGCTTCGGGCCCTTGCGCTTGAGGCGCGGGTGCTGTCGGCACCGGCGCCTTTGCCACCGGCGCAGCCACCTGCGGCTTTGGCGGTTGTGCCACTGGCTGGCAATATAAATCGTACTCGCGTTTGGCGTTGCGGTAGTTACTGCTCTGTTTTTGCTGGCTAAAGCGGTCTATTTGCTGCAGCAGCAAAATACAGGCGCCCTCGCTTAAACGCTGCTGGGCATACAGCAGCGGCGACAATAACAAGAGTAATAAGCAACTTAGTCCTACAACGCGCATGGGTCATCCCTGAAATAATCTGGTTCTATGCTAGCAGCAACCGCAAAAATTAACAGCCTTTAATGTTAACAGCACGACGGGTTAACAACGCGACGGCTGTTTACTTTTAGGGTTTTCACCAATAAATAGTTAATTTCGCCAAATCGTGCAGACCAGCCGTTTAGCGCAGAACGAAACAGAATTTAAATGCATGATTTAAAACAAAATAAATAATGGCACGGCTATTGATTACAACATGGTAATTACACTCACCGTTATAAAGGATCTCAAGATGACCAGAACAGTTGCCATCGTATTATTAATCATTGTCGGCATTTACTGCCTGCCCACCTTATTAGCCATACTGGCCGCCGCCTTTGGTATTGCGATCGGCATTTTCGGCGCCATTTTGGGTGTGGTTATCAGCCTGGCAGTCACCATATTGCCGGTTATTATTGTCGGCTATTTAATCTGGTGGCTTGTCCGCGACAACCGCCGCAGCCGCCAGTACTAGTTACACTGGCAGTTTACTGACCCAACAAAGCGGCATTTTGCCGCTTTACTTTGGCCGCCAGTTTCTGCTGTTATAGGCAGATTATGCTAAAGAGATAATCTGTTATGTTGAAAAGCTGTCGCCGTCTGCACAACTGGCTGGGGCTGATTCTTGCCGTGCAAATCCTGTTGTGGTTTTTAAGTGGCCTGATAATGGCAATCTTGCCAATTGAACAGGTACGCGGCGAACATTTACGCCAGCAGCCTGTGGTGAATTGGCAGCAGGCACAGGTAAGCCCGGCGTCGGTGCTGGCACAGCATAGCACCAAGGCACAGCTAAGCTTTAGCCAACAACTAAGCTTAAATAATCCGAATAGCAATCAGCAGCAGCTTATCGCCATGCCGGTGTATCTGGTTGACGATGCCGGTAAGCAGTATCGTTACAGCAGTGCTGATGGCCGGTTATTAACGCCGCTATCTGAGCAGCAAATAACCCAACTGGCACAGGCACAGTATCTGGGCGATGGCGCATTCAGCGGCATCACACTACTGCAACAAGCGCCCGCCGAAGTGCGCCATTTACCCACGCCACTATGGCAGCTGCAGTTTAACGACAGTGACAACACACATTTTTATCTCGACCCGGCCACCGGCGCTGTGCTTAGGGTGCGCACCGACAGCTGGCGCTGGTTCGACTTTTTCTGGATGCTGCATATTATGGATTACGACACCCGCAGCGACTTTAATAACCCGCTGCTTATCACCACCGCTGGCGCGTCTTTGCTGTTTACCCTCACCGGCATACTGCTGCTATGGCAGCGCTACCGGCCCAGGCGTAAACTGGCCGTTAGTAACTTACCGGCAAACTAATCGGGGGCCTTATGCTCAAATGTGACTTACATGACTATATTGAAATAGTGTGTCTGTACCACTACCCGCTTAAGCTCACACTAAGCTCAGGCGCCGTGTTCACCGGCACGGCGCTCATCACCCGCTACAACGACCAGCGGCAGGAATGTTTAGTTATCCAGCAGCATCAAGCCGAGCAGCTAGTGCTGCTGGAAGACATAGCACTATTGGAAGTCACGGTGCAAAATCCGCATTTGCAGCAGGTGAGGTTTAAGTAAGCTTTAGCGTAAGTTAAGCCATTTTTAGTTTGCTATGTGCACCACAGGCGCACAAGAAATCAAACACAATTTGCCCAACCTACCAAAGATAATCAGGCAGAGAACACCTTCGCCACGTTAAACAAAATGTAAATTAAATTTGAACAAAAAGAATTCGATGTTTAAACTTGAGCGCATATTTTCAATACTTAGCGAAAGGACATACCATGCTAACGGATTACCAAAAACGTAATATGCAGCGCGTCATTCAGGAAAATCAACACGAAGTCTGTGTCATTTCACCCGAGATGATGACTGAAATCGTTAATGATCAAGCAGCAAAAGGTAAGCCGCAGGCAAAGTCTTTATGGGAGCAGTTGCGTGGGACTGTAGAGTTCGGCGCTAACTATCTGGCCTTAGGTGGTGACGTTTCTAAACTCGCGCAGCTCGGTTATGCACTAGGTGGCATGGGTCAGGCTTACGTAAAATCCTACAACGGTAAATCGTACATCATTCTTAAAGGTCGTGCAGGTCTTCGCAGGACATTAACTGGCACCCGTTATTTGGCAAACAACACTCAGGTAATGGCACTTGGCTTAGGTAAACATGCTGCTCAAGCATCCGTTAGAGCCGGGGGCATCCTTACGTTGTTTCTGGTCGGCGCTTATCGAATTGCCGATTATTTTTTACGCGATGAAGCAACACTTACCCAGTTAATTGGTAATTTAGCGGTTGATGTGGTGAAAATTGCCATTACTGCCGGCGTAGCCTGGGGAGCAATTGCGGTTGGCGCAGCAATAGGTATAGCTGTAGGACCTATTGCCGCGGTGGTATTGGTAGGTTTGCTATTAACACCTGCACTTAACTCGCTGGATGAAAAGTACGGGATTTCCGACAAGGTTGTACAAGGTTTAGAAGAGCTATCTAACAGAACACAGAGCTATGCACAGCAACTGAAACAAGATATGCAGAACAGAGCCGCCCGAACAGCAGCCAAAGCGGCTAAGCCAGTACTGGATTATATTGTTGACTCGGCCAGGCGCATTATTATTGATACTGCCAAACACCAGTTAGACCGTTTTCTGTCACCAAGGCTGTTTTAATGCAAAGAGATGAAAATGAATTAGCTCGGTGGCAGTTAGCTGCCGGGCTGGCAGTATTCGCTTTATTAACAGGTTTTGGTTTTGTCTACTTCGGGTATTACCTGTCTTTACTGTTTCAGGGGTTGCTGAACCATTCAGCAGCGGTCACGCTTAACAAAGGTGCTTTTTACTGTTTTGGTGCCGCACTTATTGGCTGTATGTTGGTGTATTTTGGCATCCGAAAACTGCAGGGTAAAACGGTGAGTGCCAGTCAAAACAAAACCGCCAGCCTGATTTTTTTTGGCGGTCTGGCCAGTGCCATAATACTGCCGCAGCTTATCCACTACCCAACTGCAAGCTACCTGCAGGCATCAGGTTACAGCGAGTGCGAACTTCAATCACGGCAATGGCTGCATGACAAAGTCATGGTTTTTACCATTACGGCTGAGCATTGTGTTGAACTGGCGGTTGCAGACTGCGCAGAGGATCCATCACTGCAAAAATGTAAACTGCTGCCGCAATTTAGGCAAAGTCGTCACTAACGGTAGCTGCAACGCTTAATTACATATGTTTATCCATAAACCCAAAGCCTTATTGTTCGGCACAGGCATTAGTGCATTTTGCGTCCTGTTCGCGCTTGGCATGCTGTGGATTTTGCAAAGTGACTGGCAAACCCAGCGCGAAATACCATATTCGCGGTAGGGATTTCGCGCGATGTCCAAAATTCTGATCACTATGCTTGCCGCTGTGTTTAGCACCGCATCACAAGCCAGCCTGACTCAACTGGAACTCAGCTGTAACTTGATCCCGCTTGATTATCCCGGCTTTAGTCTGGACGACATACAAGAGCGCACAGTAATGCTGGATGCAGCAAACCCTGCTGCCAAGCCACTATTCACTGTAAAAGACCATACGTTTATAGTGAGTGTTAACCGCACCGACATTACCGACATACCGCATATTCTGGATTTTTATCTGCAAGTGCAGCCACCGGCGCCGGCTGCGCCGGTAAGAGCTTACAGCGCATCTTATTTCAACCCTGGCACAGGCAAACATCACAGCAGGCTGGAACTGCTGCATTATGGCGATAAAGCAGAACCTTATCCAACGGGTCAGCTGGTATTTGAATGCCAGCGGTATGAGTAAAAACATTGCAGTTTCGTCACATTCAGGCAGTTCAGTTGCAATTGAGACATAGCCACAAACTGGCAGTAACGGTATTAACAGAGTAAACTTTAGCCACTGTCAGGAGGAAATATGACTAAGCCCTATCCCCACAGCGTTAAAGAAAAGCCGGTTAAGTTTATACCTAATCCGCAAAACTATGAAACCAGCCTGCAATACGAAGGTATGCGGTTGAAACAAGAAAACAAGGGTAAAACTATCGAGCAGTTACGCCGTCAGTATGCGCGATAAATATGGCGTTTTGCAGGATGTGTATTGCTACCCAGCCAGCGATGTCCTAGTTAATCTGTTGAATATCCGCAATACAAAAGAACTGGCCGAAGCAGAGGCTGCTTTAAGCTTAGCCCGATATCGAAACTACCAATCAGCACTTACCTCGTTAGAACAACTGACACTGGCACACTTACAACATCTGCATTATCAGCTTTTTCAGGATATATACGCCTGGGCAGGTCAACTTCGTACCGTAGACATTAGCAAAGGCACAACTCGATTCTGTAACTGTCAACGCATAGAGCCAGAGGCTGACAAACTGATAGCGCTTATCCCTGCCCTTGAGCAGATTAGCAGCAAAGACATGATGGCCGATGCAATGGCTGACTTATATTGCGAACTAAACATGTTGCACCCCTTCCGAGACGGCAACGGGCGGGCGCAACGCTTCTTTTTCGAAGAAATGGCATTTCTGCTGGGCTACGAAATTCTCTGGCCGCCCATATCGCAGCAACAATGGGTAAATGCAAATATTGCCGGTGCTAACCTGAACCTTGAACCTCTAAAGCAGATATTTAGACAAGCACTGATGTTCTAACATCAAACCGACGAAGCCAACCGATTACATCTTACCCTACTCCGAATAATCAAAGCTAAGCACCAAACTGCTGCATATGCAGTTTGCGCAGCACCTTTTTACCGGCTTTGGCCATATTTAGCCGGGCGCTAAACATGCGCATCTGCTCGTCACTAAAGCAGGGCTGATAAAAATCGTTAATGTAGTCTCCCACCAGCGAGGTATACATTACGTTTGGCGGTATTTGAAATTTAAACTCGGCATGTCGGCCAAAGGCGACAATAGACTGCACGCTATCGGCATCTTTACCAGTTAACCCCAGCAGCTGTTTTACCGCCTGCGTATGTTTGTAGTTTTGGTGCAGCGGGTTCATAAACGGGTGCTTGCTGCGAAAGCGCTGTAGCGTCCACTGCGGCTGCTTTTCGCCACCAAAAATCCAGCCGCGGTAGTTTTTTACTTCAATGACAAAAATACCAAAGGGGCTAAGCACCAGGTGGTCTACCTCGGTAAAATCGCCTTTGGCAGTGGGTATGACCAAGTTACGGTAATGCTGATAACTGGCCGGCAGCTCTTTCACCAGCACTTTATGCAGCGCCCGCTCCTCCATAGCACCTTTAATACGTGCGCCGTAGCGGGCGGCAATAAATCCTATCAAGACGACAACAATAACTAGCAACAACAGCATTGCCAGCATACCGCCAAGCAGTGCCAATATGGCACCAAAAAGTGCTGCTACCGGGGCAAAATAGCCCTTTAGTACATCAGCTGGTTTTGGTGCTGCAGCGGGCGCAGGCTTAACCGGCGGCGGTGTTGTGGCTTTAGTGGCAGTTGCAGTGTTAACCGGCTTGGTGGTGACGGTGTTTTTAACGCTGCTAACGGTTACGGGTTTGGCAGGAATATTAGTTAGCACCACATCTTTTACCGGTGCCGGTATCGGGTTTAGGCAGTGGTTATCCACTTCACGCTTAGCGCTTAGGTAGTTATGGCTATTTGGCTGAGCAGCAAATTGCACTATTTGGTGCTGCAGCAGCAAACACGCCGCTTCGGTATATTGCTTCTGGCTCAAGGCTAGCGGGGAGAAAAGCAGTAATAGCGGTAAAGTAAAACGCTTCCAGCGCATAAAACGTCCTAATATTAAAAACGATACTCAAGAAAGACAAGGTACCGACGGCAATAAGGATTTCGAAAGACTTAAACTAGACAACTAATTACTTGACCTGTATACGATTTTAAGTAATCTAGTTAACAATCTTCACGATAATTAAAACTCAACGACAGTAAAGAAATGCATTTCGTATTTATACTTATCGATTCAAAAATATAAGCCATTTAATGACTAAGAGGCAATAAGTGATAAACATAATAGATAAAGAATTTAATAAATCAGTCGAAATAATAAAAAGTTGCATTTTAAGCTCTGGATTAATTCCTATTTTAGGATCTGGTTTCACAAGAAACTGTGAAGCGAAAAACGCAAAAGTTCCTGATGGAAAACAGCTCAAAGAGATAATGATTAGAACCCTTATTAAGAGTAGTGCTGACGAAAACCTAATAGCAGCCCTGAAAGATTCCGATCTAAAAAAAGTTTCAAAGTCATATCTCAAACACTCTAAAAAAGAACTAATAATACAGGATCTAACCTCATACTTCACTGAAGTAAAATTAGATAAACTAAAAAAAGATTTTATCAATAATGATTGGAAGTACATCTACACGTTAAACATAGATGATGCTATAGAGCGAGAAAATAAGAAAATTAAAAAAGTATTACCATACAAGAAACTACAGCACAGAATTAGAGACCACCATTTACTTTATAAAATACATGGATGCGCAACTGAAGAAATAACATACTCAGAATCTGACTCTTTAATATTTTCCGATGCGCAGTACATTAGAAGCCTAACAAAAAATGAATCTATACTTAACGCTTTAAAAAACGACATATCTGAAAGCAACATTATTTATATAGGCTGCAGCCTTGATCGGGAAATAGATATAATCCATGCAGTATCTGGCGCAAAGGAAGATAAAAGCGTCAGTTCAAAAAGAATATTCTTCACTAGACAAACTCCTGACACGATAACACTAGATTCTCTTGAAGATTACAATATAAATACCGTGATTATTGTAAACGACTTTGATGAAATATACAAAATAGTAAACACCGCGTTTAATAGCGAAGATTTTGACGATAAAATAGATTTTGAAAACTTTAAATCATCAAACATATTTACAGTTGAAAAAGATAAAAACAAAAACATAAACTTTCTACTGCAAAACTTTGACAACAACAGTGAACTAATAAGGTTTGGCGTACCATACTACATTTCAAAAAGAAGCATCACACCGGATGTAATAAATAGCATAAATAAAAACAATGTAACAATAATTAAGGGGAGAAGATTCTCAGGAAAATCTTTACTTTTAAAGACAATAACCATTCATGTGAAAGATAGGAATGTTTACTATATCCCTTCAGACTCATCAATCAGCTCTGAGGACATAGATAAATTAACCAGACTATCTAACTCTGTTGTTTTAATTGACTCTAATGTTGTGTCATACGAAGAAGCCTACACTCTCCGCAAGGAAATTAAGGCACTGAAGAATAACAATGTTTCAATATTAATCGCTTGCAACCCAACAGAAGTTGATGTATCAAATGTTTTTTTGACTCCAGAATTCGAAGATAATTTTTTTGAATTGCGAAACAGCTTGGATGATCATGAAACCTCAGATATAAATAGAAACTTATCGCTTCTAGGGATTATTGAATGGAAAAGAAAACAAACAATACTCAACAACACGTACAACTCATCGATTCACTATCCATATATAAGAGCAGATTTTTTACATTTCAAAGAGGATATTCAAAATAACGAACTAAAGTTACTGTTAATTCTTGCAGTCCTTGATAAAGTTTATATAAGCATTAGCAGGCATCTTGGGTTTGGCAATTCAGAGTCCGCAGCTCTAGCAAAAAAGTTTAATCCCTTACTTGAGATAATAGAAACAGATCGTTCAGAGAGAAATCACAAGTCTAAGTTTAAAATTGTGGTAAATTCAAAAGTCTGGCTATTCAACGCCATAAACGGATTTTCTATTAAAAATGGCGCAGAGAAAACAAAAAATATAATTATTGAACTAATCTCGGAGTTTTACAGAAATATTGACCTCAATCCAATTGCGAAAAAAGTGATCATGTTTGATACAATTAATCAGTTTTTCTTCAGGAGAGAGGGCGCAGGAAAATTATTAATAGGTCTATATAGTGATTTAGAGAGCATTCTTAGCAATGACCCAGATTATTGGCTGCAAAGAGCAAAAGCAATGGATAGAATTTTAAAAGACCAACCAAGCTTAATGAATGCCATTGACTATGCAAAGAAAGCTTTTTTTGATAGCACTCGAGATAAAACAACAATGAATGCGGAATTTACTATAGCTAACCTGTATGGAAAACTATGTTTCACTACTAATTACTCCAATATCGATTTTATAAAAGAAGCCTTATTCTGGTATAACTCATCAATAAGCAAATATAATTTCAACCAAAACTATGTTAACTCACTACTTGACAACACAGTAAAAAATAAAGGTCATCTTCATAAGTTGATGAAGAACATACTTTCTACATCTATGCCATTTACTGGAGAGTCAAAGCAGCATTTCAATAATATACTTCAGTTTTTAAAATCCAATAAGAACGATTAAATTAGGACTTACCCCCCCCTAACAAAATCAAAAAGTCGTGGAAGCGACTTTTTGATGGTTTTACTTGAAAAGAACTTACTTTTTACTTTTACACGGCGATTCAGCAGCGGAGCCCTGATAGATCTTTGTTAAGACCTCAGACTCGGCAAAATCAATGCATTTCATCAGGTTATTTTGCTTACCCGCTTGGGTGGCATAGTCCTTTTTCAACCATTGCTGTATCGGCTCGTTCAACTCTTCATAGGCTTCCAGCGGCATAGCTCCAAACTCGCGGTAACCATTTAGCGCACTTACTGCCTGGTCGTAAATTTCACCCTCAGTAAAGGCGGTGGCTAAACAGCTGGCCTGTGCATAGTACTGAAACAGCTTTAGCTCGTTTTGCTGCTTAAATGCCATCTCAGCCATAACGCCGCTTGAAATGAAAAAATCGATAAAAATAACCAAAGCCTGTTTATTTCGCGCGGCTCTTATATTCCGTTTTAGGAATAACAGCTTGGCGAGCTTTTTCTCATCAAAATCAGTTTTGCGCCGGCACTAAGATGTTTAGGCCATGATCAGTTTCAAGAAACGGCTTAATACCCTGTGCCAGTTGCTGTTGCACAGCGTAATGCTGCTCGACTACCTGTGCGGGTACACAAGCGCTGGTCATGTGAAAGCTATCCGTTGACGCCACGTCCAGCATTGATACTGCTAAGCCGTCTTTCGATACTAATAGAGTATCGCTTTTAAGAGTGCTGCCAAGCCTGGTTTTGCGATTAACGAACAGTGATTTAAAACTTAGATTGCTTGTAGCCGGGTGTGAAACCACCAGAACCTCGGTATCTGCAAGCTTCTCCAGCTCAACATAAGTATCCAGATGTTGTGGCGTAACGCTGGTAAACATCACAGAGCTAAATGAGCGTTCTGGCTCATTTGCAGATGGCAGTCTACGGTATTCGTTATCTGAAATCTTTTTATACTCTGCAGGAATAAACCACTGACAGCCAAGGTAAGGATAATTGGTTGCTGATGTACTGCAGGCTGAAATTAACAATACAACGGCTAGTATTCTCTTCATGGCTTAATAACCTTATGCAGCTTTTTATCCGTGACATGGATACTCTCGATGCGACAGTCTGACTTACAATCCCACCACAGCGTAACACCAACAGAACTAAAGTTTGCCACAGCCGTTGGGCCTAAAACCTTTGCAGCCATCCCAACTGCACCGGACACATTTCCAGAAATAATAATTGGCGTTTCAGCTTTAATCACATCGTCACGCAGTAAGCGTATTGCAATTTCTCTTAATAAAGATGCTTCTGTTTTCAGATCCCTGACCATTGACTCATCAGAAAATCTGGCGGTATTAAAACCTTGGAAAGCGAGCAATTTACGAAAATCACCCACCGGCATTGTTTCTAGCCAATCTACTTCATGCATCAGCGCATTACGTATACGAGCGGCCAGCACCCGGTCTAGCGTTACCGTTTTGTCTTGTGTCGACGCCTTTGCAATCTCATATTTTTTTAACGTCCTGTTACCTACTGTTGGTACTAAGGCAGAACCACCTATAAGTAGTTGAATAGTCGCCATATTAGATCCCTTAATGTGCAAAAAGAGTTTTATTTTACACTTTATAAACCATATAACAACATTTTAACTTCGACTGGCTGAGAAGAATCTTTAGTGCTGATAAGTGGATTGGAATATCTGTTATGCAAAAACAACAAAGGCCGCATTCGCGGCCTTTGACTTAAACACTTAACTCAGAAAAATTACTTCTTCTTCGCTTTCGGGTTTGGCAGGTCGGTGATTGAACCTTCGTAAATCTCTGCTGCTAAACCGATAGACTCGTTCAGCGTTGGGTGAGCGTGGATAGTTAACGCGATATCTTCGGCGTCGGCACCCATCTCTACTGCTAAGCAGATTTCACCCAGCATTTCACCGGCGTTGATACCGACAATAGCGCCACCCAGAATACGGTGCGTTTCTTTGTCGAAAATCAGCTTGGTGAAGCCTTCAGTACGGGCTGAAGCGATAGCACGGCCAGACGCTGCCCATGGGAAGGTAGCGGTTTCAATTTTTAAGCCCTGCTCTTTGGCTTCTTTCTCGGTAACCCCTACCCAGGCCATTTCCGGATCGGTATAGGCGACTGATGGAATGCAACGCGGGTCGAAGAAGTGCTTCAGGCCAGAGATCACCTCGGCCGCTACGTGGCCTTCGTGTACCGCTTTGTGCGCTAACATTGGCTGGCCGATAACGTCACCGATGGCATAAATGTGTGGCACGTTGGTGCGCAGTTGCTTATCAACATTGATAAAGCCGCGCTCGTCTACGTTAACACCGGCTTTGGCCGCATCTAACAGCGCGCCGTTTGGCTTACGGCCAACGGCGACTAAGATCTTGTCATAACGTACCGCTTTTTCCGGTGCGTTTTTGCCTTCGAAGGTTACATACAAACCGTCTTTTTTCGCTTCTACGCCAACCACTTTGGTCGACAACATAATGTTGTAGTTGTCTTTGTTGTACTTGGTGTAGGCTTTAACGATATCAGCATCGGCTGCTGGTACTAACTGATCAGCAAATTCAACGACTGACACTTTAGAACCCAGTGCACGGTACACGGTACCCATTTCCAGGCCGATAATACCGCCACCTAATACCAGCATTTCGCCCGGAATGTCTTTTAATTCCAGTGCACCGGTCGAGTCGATAACGCGTGGGTCATCTTTTGGAATAAACGGCAGTGATACCGGCTCTGAACCCGCCGCGATAATAGCGTGTTCAAAGGTAATTTTGGTGTCGCCAACCTGTAAGGTGTTGGCGCCGGTAAATTTACCGTAACCGGTAACCACTTTTACTTTACGCATTTTAGACATACCGGCCAGGCCGTTGGTCAGTTGGCCAACGACTTTGTCTTTCCAGCTACGGATTTTGTCTAAATCGATTTTCGGCTCACCAAAGGTCACACCGTGTGATGCCATCTCTTTAGCATCGTCAATCACTTTAGCAACGTGTAATAAGGCTTTAGACGGAATACAACCTACGTTTAAGCACACGCCACCTAAGGTGCTGCGGGCTTCAACCAGGGTAACTTCTAAACCTAAATCTGCTGCACGGAAGGCTGCAGAGTAACCGCCAGGGCCTGCGCCCAGCACCACTACTTGGGTTTTAATGTCGTTGCTCATCGTATTACCTTTTATATCGGGTCAGTTCGGTTCATTGATAACTGTATGTAGGGTACGGCTATCAGGCGAAAAAAGTGGCGGAATTTTAACATCACAGCCGCCGCTGTGTAACCTAAGATTTTCGCCTTACGGCAGTTTTCTCTGCCGTAAGGCTGCACTTTACATAATGATCTGGCGAATATCGGCTAAATAGCTGGCCAGGGTGGCAGTAAAGCGCGCTGCCAGCGCGCCGTCTATCACGCGGTGATCGTAAGATACACTCAGTGGCAGCATCAGCTTAGGCTCAAACTCTTTACCGTTCCATTTGGGTTTAATGTCCGATTTTGACACGCCCAAAATGGCCACTTCCGGCGCGTTCACGATAGGCGTAAAGGCCGTACCGCCAATGCCACCTAAGCTGGAAATAGTAAAGCAGCCGCCCTGCATATCGCTGGCGGTAAGCTTACCTTCGCGCGCCTTGGCCGAGATATCCTGCAGCTCGCGCGACAGCTCGATAATGCCTTTTTTGTTCACGTCTTTCACTACCGGCACTACCAGACCATTGGGCGTATCGACCGCTATGCCTAAATGCACGTATTTCTTCAGAATTAAACTGGCGCCATCTTCCGACAGTGAGCTATTAAAGGTGGGGAATTCTTCCAGCGCCTTGGCTACCGCTTTCATGATAAACACCAGCGGCGTGTACTTAACACCCATCTTTTTCTTATCTGCCAGCGCGTTTTGCTCTTTGCGGAACTCTTCCAGGCCAGTGATATCAGCTTCATCGAACTGGGTAACATGCGGAATGCGCACCCAGTTACGGTGCAGGTTAGCGCCGGACAACTTCTGAATACGTGACAGCGGCTTGGCTTCCACTTCGCCAAATTTGGCAAAGTCGACTTTTGGCCAGGCGATTAAGTCAAAGCCCATGCTATTGCCGGCACCAGATGCGGCACCAGCGCCACTTTCAACCTGTTTTACCAGCTGCTTCACGTAGTTTTGTACGTCTTCTTTCACCACCCGGCCTTTACGGCCTGTGCCGTTCACCTTGGCCAGGTTAATACCAAATTCGCGCGCCAAACGACGGATAACCGGTGACGCATGCGCATAGGCACTGTTTTCGACAAAGCCATCGCTGCTGGCAGATGGCGCTGAGGCTGCCGGTGCGGCCTCTGCTTTGGGTTCAGCTTTGGCTTCGGTTTTTGCTGTTTCAGCTTTAGCTTCAGATGCTGGCGCTGTCTCATCACCGCCCTCGGTTTCAAACAGCATAATCAGGCTGCCGGTAGAGACCTTGTCACCGACACTGATTTTGATTTCTTTTACCTTACCGGCAAAAGGTGCCGGCACTTCCATACTGGCTTTATCACCTTCAACGCTCAGCAGTGACTGGTCGGCAGCAACGGTGTCGCCAACTTTAACCATAATCTCGGTTACTTCTACCGCATCACCGCCAATGTCCGGTACCTTTACCTCCTGCACTGCAGAACCGCTGGCTTTTTTCGCCGGTGCTGCATCGGCTTTTGGCTCAGCTTTAGCTTCGGCTTTGGCTTCTTCTTTTGCCGCTGCGGCGCCTTCGCCTGCAAAAGTCATGATCAGGCTGCCGGTTTTTACCTTGTCGCCTACTTTAACGTTGATGCTTTTTACCACACCGGCCTCAGCCGCAGGCACTTCCATCGACGCTTTATCGCCTTCAACACTTAACAGTGACTGATCGGCGGCAACCTTGTCGCCCACCTTTACCAGAATTTCGGTAACTTCAACTTCATCTGCACCAATATCCGGAACATGAATTTCAATAGTCATGAATAATCCTCTTATGCGTACAGCGGGTTGATTTTGCCGGTATCGATGCCAAATTTCTTAATCGCATCGCTGACTACCGATTTTTTCAACTCGCCTTGCTTCACCAGCTCAGTCAGCGCCGCCACCACTATATAGTGGGCGTTTACTTCAAAGTGACGGCGCAGGTTTTCACGGCTGTCCGAGCGGCCAAAACCGTCGGTACCCAGCACCTTGTACGACACCGCAGGAATAAAGGCGCGAACCTGATCCGCATAGTTTTTCATGTAGTCGGTGGCGGCAATAGCCGGCGCTGTACCCATTACGCTGGCGATGTATGGCGTTTTCGCTTTGGCATCCGGGTTAAGCATGTTAAAGCGCTCAACGTCCTGGCCATCACGCGCCAGCTCGTTAAACGAGGTAACTGAGTACACATCTGACGCCACACCATAATCTTTGCTTAAAATGTCAGCGGCTTTACGCACTTCATTTAAAATGGTGCCTGAACCCAGCAGCTGTACCTTGCCACGGTCGCCGTTTAAGCTCTCCAGCTTATAAATACCCTTCCGAATACCTTCTTCGGCGCCTTTTGGCATCGCCGGGTGGTGGTAGTTTTCATTCATTACCGTGATGTAGTAATAAATGTTTTCCTGCTCCGGGCCGTACATGCGGCGGATACCGTCTTGCAGAATTACCGCCAGCTCATAGGCATAAGTTGGGTCGTACGAGATACAGTTCGGCACCGTGCCGGCCAGAATATGGCTGTGGCCATCTTCGTGCTGTAAACCTTCGCCGTTTAGCGTGGTGCGGCCTGCGGTGGCGCCTAATAAGAAACCACGCGCTTGCTGATCGCCGGCCAGCCAGGCCATATCGCCCACGCGCTGGAAACCAAACATCGAGTAGTAAATGTAAAACGGGATCATCGGCAAATCGTTGGTGCTGTATGAGGTTGCCGCCGCCACCCAGGACGACATCGCACCTAACTCGTTAATGCCTTCCTGCAATACCTGGCCACCGGTGTCTTCTTTATAGTAACTGACGACTGAACGGTCTTCCGGCGTATAGTTCTGGCCGCCCGGGTTATAAATACCGATTTGGCGGAATAAACCTTCCATACCAAAGGTACGGGCTTCGTCGGCAATAATCGGCACTATTTGCTTACCGATATGCTGATCTTTCAGCAGGATATTCAGCGCCCGCACATAGGCCATAGTGGTGGAGATTTCACGCTTTTGCTCTTCCAGCAGGCCGTCAAAGGCACTTAGCTCTGGTAAGGTCAGCGCTTTGGTAAAGTTAGGCAGACGTACCGGTGTGTAACCGTGCAGCGCTTTACGCCGGGCATGCAGGTATTCCAGCTCGGGCGAGCCTTCCGGCAGCTTGATATACGGCAGCTCGTTTACCTGCTCTTCGCTGATATAATCTTCCAGGCCTAAACGCTTGCGCAGTTGCAGCACATGCGTCATGTCCATTTTCTTTACCTGGTGCGCGATATTCTTACCTTCCGCCGCTTCACCCATACCGTAACCTTTTACCGTTTTCGCCAGGATAACCGTTGGCTTATCGGTGCAGGCCTGTGCCGCTTTAAAGGCAGCAAACAGTTTTGACGGCTCATGGCCACCGCGTTTTAACGCAAAAATTTCTTCGTCAGTCATATCGGCAACCAGTGCCGCGGTTTCCGGATAACGGCCAAAGAAGTGCTTACGCACATAGGCACCGTCGTTGGCTTTGTAGGTCTGGTAATCACCGTCTACGGTTTCGTTCATCAGCTGCAGCAGCTTGCCGGTAGTGTCTTTGGCCAGCAGCTTATCCCAGCCACGGCCCCATACTACCTTGATCACGTTCCAGCCGGCGCCGCGGAACAGGCCTTCTAATTCCTGAATGATCTTGCCGTTACCCATAACCGGGCCATCGAGGCGCTGCAGGTTACAGTTAATTAAAAAGCACAGATTGCCCAGCTTCTCGCGCGCGGCAAAGCTTATCGCACCGCGTGATTCCGGCTCGTCCATCTCGCCATCGCCCAAAAAGGCGTAAACGCGCTGTGCGCTGGTGTCTTTTAAACCGCGACCGTTTAAGTACTTTAAGAAACGCGCCTGATAAATGGCGGTGATAGGACCCAGGCCCATAGATACGGTCGGGAACTGCCAGAACTCAGGCATTAATTTCGGGTGCGGGTAGCTCGATAAGCCCTTGCCATCGACTTCCTGGCGGAAGCTGTCGAGCTGCTCGGCAGTTAAGCGGCCTTCAACAAAGGCACGGGCGTAAATGCCCGGTGAAATATGGCCCTGGTAATACACTAAATCGCCGCCGTCTTTTTCATTCGGCGCACGGAAGAAGTGGTTAAAGCAGGTTTCATAAAAGGCGGCAGAAGACTGGTACGACGCCATGTGGCCGCCTAAATCCAGCTCTTTTTTCGAGCCACGCAGCACGATCATAATAGCGTTCCAGCGGATCACCGAACGGATACGTCGCTCCAGGTTCACATCGCCCGGGTAAGCCGGCTCTTGCTGCGGTGGAATGGTGTTGATGTAGTTGGTGGTGACACCGGTTGGCATGTCTACGCCTTCTAACCGGGCTTCTTCCAGCACTTTTTCCAGCAGGAACTGTGCCCGCTCTACCCCTTGTGTGCGAACTACCGATTCCAGCGCTTCAAGCCACTCTTTGGTTTCCAGAGCGTCGATGTCAACTTTACTGACTTCAGACATATCGAAGTTTCCTTTGGTTGTGCACGCCAGCGCTATGGTTGCGCCGCTGCGTTAGTAAAATAATTAACCCTGCTGGCTGCGACGTAACGAGCGTTCAATACGCGAGCGCTCTTTACCCACATCCAGCATGGCTTCTTCAATAAAGGCCAAATGATCATTACTGGCCTGGCGCGCCTGCTCGGGCTTGCCGTTAATCACTGCCTGCATTAGTGTTTGCCGGTGCGCATTTAACTTGGCGCCTATGCCGTCTTTTTGCTTCAGGGTTTCCAGGTTTACCCGGATATTCTGCTCGACCAGCGGCGTTAAGCCACGCACTAAATGCAGCAACACCACATTGTGTGACGCCTCCGCCACTGCCAGGTAAAAACTGCCTACCGCTTTGGCTTCCTGCTCTACATCATTTAGTTGCTGCGCCGAGCAAATGGCATCGTAATGCTTTTTAATCTGAGCAAAATCGGCTGCGGTGCCACGTAGCGCCGCGTAGTATGCGCAAATGCCTTCTAACGCGTGGCGAAACTCCAGCAAGTCAAACTGTGACTCCGGGTGGCGGCCAATCAGCTCAAACAGCGGATCGGTTAAGCCCACCGCCAGGTTATCGCAAACGTAAGTGCCGCCGCCCTGGCGCCGGCTCACCAGGCCCTTGGCTTCCAGCTTTTGAATAGCCTCGCGCAGTGACGGCCGCGATACGGCAAACATTAGCGCTAAATCCCGCTCGGGTGGCAGCTTTTGCCCCGGCGCAAAACTGCCTTCCAGCAACATGTTTTCCAGTTGCTCGACAATGCGGTCTGAAAGCTTAGCCGGTTTAATGGTGAAATCTGCCATGCAGTATTGTTTTTCCTGTTGGTACGCGCTGTTTTTATTCGTTTTACAGGCCGCGTGTAAATTGGTATTACCAATTTATTTTTAGTGGCGATACGGTAGCAGTTTCTGCATAACAAGTAAATAAAGCAGAGAATCTATGCAAAGGCAAAAGCGGAAAATAGTTAGAGTAATAACTCTGGAAAGTGCACGACAGGAAAACAGCCAATCAATTGGTCTGACCAGAATATTTTAGGGGAAAGTTAACCGGATACAGGTGCCCGAGTTATCACTTTGTAGCTGATAAGCAATTTGCCATTTATCACACAAACGTTTTACCAGCGACAAACCAATGCCCATGCCGGTGCTGTTGGCACCTTTAATACCGCTGTTAAATACCTGCGATTGCAGCTGCTCATCTATCCCAGCCCCGCTATCCTGTACTGACAGCACCTGCCCGGCAAAGCTAATGCGAATAACGCCTGCAGCGGTATAGTCAAAGGCATTGCCTATCAGGTTATTTAGTAGCATCAGCAGCGACATTGGATCCATTATCAGCTGTGCCGAGGGCGCAATATCCAGCTCCAACCGAATGGCTTTGCCGGCTAACTTAGCCTGCTGCTGCAACACACTTTGTTCTACCACAGGTAACAGTTTTACCGGCACGGCGGCTGGCAACTGCTCCCGTGCCAACAACACCAGGGTGTCTATGGTCTGGTTTATTTGCTGCTGGGCAAGTTGCAGGCGCTGCACATATTGCTGTTGTTGCGCGCTTAACGGGCCATGCTGCAGTAAGGTCAGGGCGCCTTGCATCACAGTAAGCGGGGTACGCAGCTCGTGTGATACGTCCTGGGTAAATTGCTGCTCGCGGCTGATAAATTCAGCCACCCGCTGCCAGGCCGCCTGCAGCGCCTGGGCTAAACGGCCAATTTCGTCAGCGGCAAAATCGTCGGCAAAACCGCTTACTGCCTTGTCGGGTTGCAGGGCCGTGCTGTCAACCTGCTGCGTCAGCGTGTTTAAGGGTTTAAGTACCCGCCTGGCCAGCACATAGGCAAAGCCGGCAGCACTTAGTAGCACAACAGCGAGCAGCAGCAGTAAAAACTCTGCCAGCTGTGGCCGTATTGCTCTGACAATCAGCTGATCGGTTACATCGGCCAGTAAAAAGCCGCGCGACAACGGCATCAGATGGTAGTGCTGGCCCTGCTCAAGCGCAAATTCGCGCCGCTCGGGCGCTTGTTGTAACTTGGCTTGGATCGGCTTTGGCAGCGCGGCAATATCACTGGCATAGCGGATAAACGGCAGGCGTGGCTGTACAGTGCTGCCCGCCGCTAACTGCTGCTCAGCATAAGCTGCTTCGGCTTGCAGTAACGAAGCAAACAGCTGATCTTCAGTATGGTAAGCAAAAATAATGGCGCTGGCGCCAAACAGTAGCCCTACCAACGCCGAGCTAGCGATAAAGGTGAGCAAAATACGCCGCTGCAGTGATAGCACTGTCATATGGCAGACTCGGCTTTAAGTGCAAAACCCACACCCAGTTGGGTTTCAATACTTACTGACGCCCCATGCTGTTGCAGGGTTTTGCGTAACTGATACAAGTGCGATCGCAGCGCGTCTGATTCGGTAGGTTCATCACCCCAAATCTTGCTGCACAGCTCAGTGCGGCTGACCGGCCGTGGGTGGGTTTCTAGTAGTATACTCAGCAGCTTAAAGCCAATTGGCTTTAGCGCCAGCAGTTTGCTATCGCAATGCACCTGATGCAGATGCCGGTTTAGCCGGATATTGCCCAGCGTCAGCGTGTGATGGTGTTGCAGGTGACGCTTGGCTAGCACCTGCACGCGGGCCCATAATTCGGCTAAATCAAATGGCTTTACCAAATAGTCATCGGCCCCGGCGGCAAAGCCGTCCAGCTTATGCTGCAGGCTGTCACGTGCCGTAAGCATTAACACTGGGATATGCCGGTTGGCCTGTTGCCGCAGCAAACTGCAGACATCCAGCCCGTCTAACTGTGGCAGCGTTAAATCCAGTACGATGACATCGTAATAGTGTGCCAGTGCCAGCTCAGCGCCATGACGGCCATTAAGGGCAAAATCCACCCCAGCCCCCTGCATGGCAAAATAATCGGCGATATTCGCCTGTATCGCCTGATTATCTTCAATTACTAATACCGTAAGTTTAGCTGCCGCTGTCATTACAACCAGGTCTCGAAATGCTGAACATAGCTTGCTGGCAGCACATGGCCGCCGTCAAACACATGGTGCTGTTTGTCGCTATGAGGTAAGGCATCAAATAAGGCTTTATTCTGCTTTTTACTGGCATATTCATCATCATTCGCGCTAAACAATAGCACCGGGTTATCGTGTAAACCAGTGAGCATATTCAGTGGTGCCACTATGGCTGTGTAATTGTTGATATGCGGCGGCACCATAGCCGCGACCCGATTTACTCTGTTATCTACTGCGGCCAGCAATAAACTGACATGCGCGCCCATACTGTAGCCGGTGACATCAATCCTTGTCGCATCAAACTGCGGTTGTGTTGTAAGCCAATCCAGCAGCACTCTATGGTCGCGCACCGTGTCTATCAGCATGGCCTCGTAGGGTTCGCGCTCGCCCCACCAGTGCAGATTATGTAGCAGCTCAGCAATCCCCAGATCCGGATTTTTACGTTCACCGTGGTTACGGGCATCAATAGTGACCACAGCATAGCCCTTTGCCAGTGCCATGGCAGTAATCTGATCGGTGTTTTCCCGGGTATCCCGCGCTTTGTAACTGGGCAGCCACCAGCGCTGGTATGAGCGCCCCATAGCATGGGCACCTATCAGCACCGGTACCGCTGTGGTGTTGTCTTCAGAGCGCTTAGGTAAACGCAGATAGCCATTCACTTTGGCACCGTCAAAGCTGGTGTAGTTAAAGTGGTAGCCATTGCTTTGATCATCGGCGTTATCGCGCTGCAATGTTAGGTCCACCGGTTGCGACAAGGTGTAAGCATAACGCTGCGTTATCTCACTTGCGCTAACACTGTAGGGTTTTAAGCCAAATAATACATACCAGCCGGCGGCTACTAGCGTAATAACAGCGCCAATAGTGAGTAGCGTCTTTTTCACGGTAGCTTTACTTACTACAATTTTGTTCACTCGGGTTTTGTTCATGGTGAGCACCTGTTTTAGATTGTATTTAACGTACAACCCAAGGGTGCCATAGCGGCTGTGAAACTGGTGTGAAGTAAAATATTGCCAATAAAAAAAGGCGCCCTGATGGCGCCTTTAATCTGACAGTCTGGTTTACCCCAGCCAGCCACTAAGCGTTAAAATGGCGGTAAAGGCTAAGAAAAACAGCATATTGCGTTTAGCCAGCTGCACCATATAGCTGGTATCGTCCAGCGTATTAATGCTCTCGGCCGGAATTTGCTCGGCGGCGGTCGCCACTTCAATTACCACCTGCTCGTTGCTGGCGGTAAAGTCTAAAAAGTAACTCAGTAGTGCGTTAGAGGCGCGGGAGAAATGCCCCACCAGCGCAAAACCCAGGCCAAATAACCGCGCCGGAAACCACAGCGCCCAATGGGCTACACAGTCCACTTTGCTGTCACTGCCCAGCACCGCGGCGTAATCGGCTGCGTCTTTTTCGTCAACCGCCTCCTGCAAATGCCGCACCAGTACATAAGTAATAACACCAAAGGCACCCAACAATAAAAACCAGAACACCACAGCGGCGTAGTAACGGAAATTGAGCCAAAGTAACAACTGGCCATAGCTGTACTGCTCGCTGGCGCTGCCCAGCTGGGTGCGGATTTGCTGCATAGCAATAAAACCAGCCTCTTCATCGCCTCTGTCCATGGCGTTTAAATACTGCTTGTACAGCTGACGATAGTGCCAACAGCCGATACCCACCAGCAGCAACAGCGTATTAACTAAAAAGGTCAGTAAATGGCTGTCTACCCAGCACAGCAGCAGCGCAACTACGGCACCCGGCAACGCCAGCCACAGGTATTGCCCCAGGCTGTGTGCTGACAGGACACTCAGTTTAGAGCCGGCAGTAAAGCGCACATAACTGCGGCAATAGCGGCTGGCCTGCCAGGCGTCGCTGCGCACGGCTAAGCGCTCAATAATTAATGCCAGTAACATACTGATTAAGGTCATACCTAAAACTCCCTTGTTCGCGCTTTTTTATTCCGCTTTAACCTGGTTACTTTTGACAGTACCACTTTCAACACTACAGCCTAGTTGCACGCGTTTTATCATAGCGTTGCAATGGCACTGCGATAGCGCGCCCAGTCAAAGGCGGCTCCGGGGTCAGTTTTACGCCCCGGCGCAATATCACTGTGGCCTGTAATACGCTGTGGCGTGATAGCCGGATACTGCTGACAGATCATTTTTGTCAGCTCAATAAGGCTTTGATATTGCTGCTCAGTATAAGGCAAATTGTCGGTGCCTTCTAACTCAATACCGATAGAAAAGTCGTTGCAGCGCTCGCGGCCGGCAAACTGGCTGACGCCGGCATGCCAGGCACGTTTGGCAAAAGGCACATATTGAAATACGCTGCCGTCGCGCCATATTACGCAGTGCGCCGACACTCTAACGCCCTGCAGGCCACTAAAACTGGGGTGTGCTGTGCAATCCAGGCTGCCCATAAACAGTGCATCAACAAAGCTGTGTGCGGCTTTGGCGGCAAATTCGCCGGCAGGCAGGCTGATATTATGGATCACCAACAGGCTGATGGTCTCACCTGGCGGGCGATCATCACAGTGTGGACTGGGGCGCTGCGTTATCGCAAGCGAGCACGGCTTCATCAGAAATTTTGCCTTTAACCAATCTGGTTAGTAAGCTATGGCGCTATTGTCCTTGGCCGAGCTGACGAATGCAAGCACCAGAACCGACAAAGTCTTATGGTAAGACCTTCGCCATTATTGCCTGGCTTATTGTAATGGTGATGCTGTTTTTGTTTTTTGACGACACCATTGATAAACAGCTTAACCCCAACCAGCAGCTTAACAGTGTGCAGGGCAGCCGCGGCGAAACCCGTACCGTGCTTATCCGCAATAAAGCCGGCCATTATGTCGGCACAGCACTGGTGAATAACCAGCCGGTCGATTTTATGCTCGACACCGGCGCCACTACTGTAGCCATAGCGCAAGCCACGGCAGAAAAACTGGGCTTGCCGGTTGGCCGCGCTATGCAAGTTAGCACTGCCAACGGTATCACCACCGCTTACGCCAGCCGCATAGATACACTGCAACTGGGTGATATAGTGCTAAACAATATTCCGGCCAGCATAGTGCCCGGCTTAAACAATAGCGGGGCCGGCAGCGAGATATTGCTGGGCATGAGCGCGCTGAAACAGTTAGAATTTCACCAACAAGGTAATCAGCTAACGCTGATCCAACATTAATACTGCGATCGAACTGACCTATGACCACTAGCCACAGTACCCTACAGCAACAAGAACTACAACGCGCCGTCGCCGCCGCCCTGGCCGAGGATCTCGGCTTTTTATCGCTGGAACAAGGCGACATTACCGCCTCCTTAATTCCTGCCACGCAGCACGCCAGCGCCACCATTATTACCCGCGAAGACTGTGTTGTCTGTGGTACCGCCTTTGTTGAAGAAGTATTCCGCCAGTTAGGCGACATGGTGACAGTTAACTGGCAGGTAAAAGATGGCGATAAGGTCAGCGCCAATACCCTGCTTTGCAGCCTTAGCGGCCCGGCAAGGTTGTTACTTACCGGCGAGCGCACAGCGCTGAACTTTCTGCAGCTATTAAGCGCCACTGCTACCACCACCGCGCATTATGTAACCTTTTTGGCCGGCAGTAATACCCGTTTATTGGATACCCGCAAAACCATCCCCGGCCTGCGCTTTGCGCAAAAATACGCGGTCACGGTAGGCGGTGGCAAAAACCACCGCATCGGCCTGTATGATGCGTTCTTAATTAAAGAAAACCATATCGCCGCCGCGGGCTCTATTGCCAAGGCAGTCGCTAGTGCCCGGCACAACTTTCCCGGCAAGCCGGTAGAGGTTGAAACTGAAAACCTGGATGAGCTTAGCCAGGCGCTTACTGCCGGCGCCGACATTATTATGCTGGATAACTTTAGCCTGGCAGATATTAAGCAGGCAGTAACCATGAACGGCGGCAAAGCCAAACTGGAAGTGTCGGGCAATATTACCAGCGAGCGGCTAACTGAGCTGGCCGCCAGCGGTGTTGATTATATTTCCAGCGGCGCGCTGACCAAACATGTTCAGGCGATAGATTTATCGATGCGGTTAACGATCAGCAACTGAGGTTACATTAAATAACAAAGTTGCCGGCTGATTCGACCAGGATACACTAAACTTCTGCTACAGTAGGCTGGTCTCAAGGAGCGAGACCAGCCAGCAGGATAACCCGATGCAATTAACCGGTACCGTAGTGTTCTGGCGTGACGATAAAGGCTTTGGCTTTGTTTTGTGTCAGCAGAATGCGCAAAAACTGTTTTTTCATATCCGCGACTTTGCCGGCAGCCAAGGCCGCCCGCAACAAGGTGATCAACTGCAATTTAGTTTAGGCACCGACAAAAAAGGCCGCGCCATTGCCGCACCCTGGCGCTTTGCCACTGAGCCAGCCGCTGCGCCGCGTTCACTACCCAAACACAGCTCACTTAGTGGCCGTCCAGTTAGTAGCAGCGCCGATATCGAGCAAGCCAGCCAGTTTGCTCTGTTTTTCCGGCTGGCGTTTTTCCTTGCAGTGCTCCTGTCGCTGCTATTTGGCAAGTTACTTTATGTGCTGCCGCTGTTATATGTTGAAGCCAGCTTAATGACTTACTGGCTGTATAAAATAGATAAAGAGGCTGCCATTGCCCGCCACGGTAACCGGCTGGCGGAAGAAAGCCTGCAACTGTTTGCCCTCATCGGCGGCTGGCCCGGTGCTTATATCGCCCAGCAGCAACTGGCGCACAAGCGCAGTAAAATCTCGTTCAGGCGAGAATTTGGCTTTGTAATTATTGGCAATACCCTGTTGGTAGCTTGGTTAGTATCACCCTGGGGCCAGGCATTTTTAGCCCGTATGGCACTTCTTGCTGGTTAAATTGGCGGCTGGTTAGTTAGCCGCAGGTTAATTGGGGCGCGCTAAATTATAGAACTGTGTTTCATTACATTGCTTTGCTACACTTTAGATCAAATTACTCGCCAATAAAGAGAACGAATGCGTTTAACCACTCAGCAAACGAATACCATCACACAGCTAACCAAAGAAATTTTTGGTACTGATGCCGTGGTAAAGCTATTTGGTTCCAGAATGCATGACACTAAACGCGGTGGTGATATCGACTTGCTGGTAGAACTGCAGCAACCCATAGCGCAGCCAGTAATTGCAAGCGCGAAGCTAGAAGCTAAGCTAATGCTGGCATTGGGACTACAAAAAATTGATGTGATTATTAGCGCGCCTAATGTGGCAAAAACGCCGATACACGATATTGCCGCTAAAGGTATCCGCCTATGACAGACGATATAAAGCTACGACTACAGTTTTTAGTGCGGGTAATTGCCAAAGAGAGCCGGTATCTGCAGCAAACCAGCCATCGTTTATTCAGTCAAACTATCGATTCACAGTTTTTGGCTAATTTGGACACCAACATCGCTTTATCAGAACAATTAGACGCCTTCGCCAGTCGGTTTGGCCGCTTGCAAGACAATATCGGCGATAAATTATTACCTGCCGTGCTGGCGGCGCTGGGTGAGAAAACCGGCCCGGTACTGGATAACCTGAATAAAGCTGAAAAATATGGCTGGCTACAATCTGCAGAAAACTGGCTGGTAGCCAGACAACTGCGCAATAAAATGGTGCACGAATATATCGAAGACCCTGCCATATTGGCTGAAGCACTAAACAGCGCCCACGGTTTTATACCGCTACTAACACAATTTGCAGATCAGCTAAGCAAAGCGCTTATTGAACGGGATTTAATCTGAACCCTGCCAACACCACCACCTTTGACAAAAGAGATGAGAATTGCAAAACCAAAGGTCGATATATAACCCACCACAATATTCGACAACCCGCTATACAACCTGCTGACATTTTCTACCACCCGCTTAAAAAGCCAGCATTAACATTTGCCGCTGTCACCGCTAAAAACACGCTTTTTAGCGCGTTAAACGGCCTGCTTAGCACGACCAATAGCAATCTTGCTTTAGCAGCAATTAAGTTAGAGCAATAAAACTAGTACTTTTGTACTAAATAATACTTAGCTTGCCAGCCCACTAAAAATCTAAATTACCATTCCATACAAACACTTAAGCTTTACTGATAAATTTTGTAACATTTAGCTTGCGCCCTGTCTAAAAATGACCAAAATAACGTGTAGCCCCAGCGGCTATTAAAACATCAGGAGAAGTAAATTATGAAACGCGTACAACAAGGTTTTACCTTAATTGAACTGTTAATCGTTATCGCGATTATCGGTATTTTAGCTGCAGTAGCAATTCCACAGTACCAGTCATACACTGCTGGTGGTGCGGTAACGTCTTGCTATAAAGAAATTAAAAATGGCGAAGCTGGTTTTGAGTTCTTAATTAGCCAAGGTACTGCTATTACTCCTGCCACTGGTGCTACCGCTCTGGCAGACGTTAACGTTCCAAGTGCTCAAGCCTGTTCTACTCATGATCTGGGTGCAGACTTTATTGCAGGCACAGTACAGGGCAATCCATCAGTGGATGGTGCAGTGGTAACTTTACGTCGCGCAGCTGCTACAGGCGTGTGGACTTGCGAAATTGGTAACCGCCCAGCTGGTTGGTTAGCTTCAGCTACTCCACGTGGTTGTACAGAAGTTTAATTGAATAATTTGAGATGCTAAAGCCAGCAGTAATGCTGGCTTTTTATTTGTACAGCTTTAGCCCCACTCTTTCTGTGCCTTATATGACTCTGATAGCTCGTAGTAGTGAATTGTTTTTAATTACAGCAAGCTTCGAAGAGTAAGTATTAATTAATCCACTACTTTCGCTGACCTTGGCACTTGGATATTAACGAAGCTATAAACTTGAATAACACGCGTTTAGTGGCATAATCAGTTAACTTTATCTAAGTCTTATTAGCAAAATCAGGATGTTTGCGCTGAATGGCCGTAACTACTACCTCAACTTTATTTAAACGCCTGGTGCAGCTTGGCACTATTAATGGCGATGTCGCTACTAAAGCCGTGACCGATAAAGGCGGCCAATTCAAAAACCTGCCCGAGCTGTTAATCACTGAAAAGCTGATAACGGCAGAAAAATTGGCACATGCTGCAGCCGGCATTAGCCAGGCCATTTGTATGGACCTGGATCACTTCTCGCTGGACTATGTGCCAGAAGATTTACGCAACGAAAAACTGATCCGTAAAACCGATATGCTGCCGCTGGGTAAGCGTGGCCGCAATATGTATTTGGCGGTAGTCGACCCGACCAATATCCAAACCATTGAAGATTTTGAGTTTAACACCGGCTTAAATGCCGAAGTGGTGGTGGTTGAATACGACAAGCTGCATAAACTGATTGATAAGCTGTTTGACAGCAGCCTGGGCGGCGACTTTACTGACAGCGACTGGGATTTGGGCTCTATGGGCATAGCCCAGGAAGAGGAAGAAGACGGTGCTGGCGTACAGGTAGACAAAGAAGACCAGCCGATTATTGCCTTTATTAATAAAATGCTGCTGGACGCGATACGCAAAGGCGCCTCTGACTTACACTTTGAACCTTATGAGAAAACATACCGCATCCGCTTTCGTATCGACGGCATTTTGCATGAAATGGCCAGCCCGCCGGTTGCCTTGTCTACCCGCTTATCAGCGCGGTTAAAGGTTATGTCGCGGCTGGATATCGCCGAAAAGCGCGTACCGCAGGATGGCCGCATTAAACTTAAGCTGTCGGCAAAAAAATCCATCGATTTCCGTGTCAGCACCCTGCCTACCTTGTGGGGTGAGAAAATTGTAATGCGGATCCTCGACTCTGACAGCGCCATGTTGGGTATCGATGTATTAGGTTATGAAGAAAACCAGAAAAAACTCTATTTAGATGCCTTAGCCCAGCCGCAGGGCATGATATTGGTTACCGGCCCCACCGGCTCAGGTAAAACGGTATCGCTGTATACCGGTTTGGCCATTTTAAATACCAGCGAAACCAATATTTCTACTGCTGAAGATCCGGTTGAAATAAACTTAGCCGGTATTAACCAGGTGCAGGTAAATCCGCGCGCCGGTTTAACCTTTGCCTCGGCGCTAAAAGCCTTTTTACGCCAGGACCCTGATGTGGTCATGGTGGGTGAGATACGGGATTTAGAAACTGCCGAAATCGCCATTAAAGCGGCACAAACCGGCCACCTGGTATTATCGACTCTGCACACTAACTCGGCACCGGAAACGCTAACCCGTTTACTCAATATGGGTGTGCCGTCTTATAACGTGGCAAGCTCGGTATCACTTATTATTGCCCAGCGCCTGGCTCGGCGGTTGTGTAGCCACTGCAAACAGCCCGAGGTGCTACCCGAAGCCGAGCTGTTAAAACAGGGCTATACCCCCCAGCAGCTACCTGGCCTTAAACTGTTTAAACCGATTGGCTGTGAGCACTGCACCAATGGCTATAAAGGCCGGGTCGGTATTTATGAGGTAATGCCGGTAAGTGGCCGCATGGCCGATATTATTATGCAGGGCGGTAACTCACTGGATATTGCCACCCAGGCGCAAACCGAGGGCATTAATAACCTGCGCCAGTCGGGCTTACTAAAAGCCGCGGCTGGGTTAACCAGTCTGGCCGAGGTAAACCGGGTGACTAAGGGCTAAAGCAGTGCTTAGTGGTGAGTGGTGAGTTTTTAGTGATAAGTGTTTTATATTAACGTTTACCGCATTTTAGTGATCGCGCCTAAGGCGCAGCAACAGGACAAAAAGCATGGCTCAGGCACAACAATTTAAAATAAAAGAGCTGGAAAGCTATACCTATAAAGGCGTTAACCGTCGGGGTAGTAAAGTAGACGGTGAAATTAAAGGCACCAGTATTGCTGAGGTAAAAGCCTTATTGCGTCAGCAGGGTATTACACCATCTGGCGTTAAGAAAAAGCCAAAGTCGCTGTTTGGTGATGGCAAAAAAATCACTGCACTGGATATTGCTATTGTTACCCGGCAAATGGCGACCATGCTGGGTGCGGGTGTACCTTTGGTACAATCTATCGACCTGATTGCGAATGGTTCAGATAATAAGAATTTGCGTACCTTGATGCAGAAAATTTCGGTGAAAGTGCAGGCGGGCTTACCTCTGTCTGATACCTTACGTGAACACCCTAAGTATTTCGATGAACTTTATTGCGACCTGGTAAAGTCTGGTGAAGCTTCTGGTTCATTAGATCAAATTTTTGACAGGCTAGCCATATACAAAGAAAAATCTGAAGCGCTAAAGTCGAAGATAAAAAAGGCGATGTTCTATCCTGCCGCTGTTATGGTGATAGCCTCTATAGTTACCGCTGTATTGCTAATATTTGTCGTGCCTCAGTTCGCAGAAATATTCGCCGGCTTTGGGGCTGAATTACCAGCCTTTACTCAATTCGTACTCAACATATCTGAAGGACTACAGCAATATTGGTGGGTTGTGCTAGCTATTTTAGTTGCTTCTTTTTACACCATAAAAAAAATGTATTCTTCTAACTTGAAGTTTAGAACGGCAGCCGATGCATTATTGTTAAAACTGCCGGTGCTGGGAGTTATTCTTAACAAGTCTGCTGTAGCCAGGTTTGCCCGAACCTTATCTACCACTTTTGCCGCAGGCGTTCCACTGATAGAGGCTCTTGAGTCTGCTGCAGGCGCTTCGGGCAATGAAATTTATAAAACAGCAATTCTTTTTATCAGAGAGGAAGTCTCTTCAGGTAATCAGATGAATCTTGCTATGAAACAAACTGACCAATTCCCAGAAATGGTAGTGCAAATGGTATCAATCGGCGAAGAATCAGGAGCACTTGACAGCATGCTATCGAAGGTTGCTAACATTTACGAACAAGAAGTGGACGACGCTGTCGATGGCCTGACGGCATTACTAGAGCCCGTAATAATGGCGGTCCTTGGTGTAGTAATTGGTGGGCTTATCGTCGCTATGTACTTACCTATCTTCTCTCTTGGCGCAGTGGTTGGATAATCAGTGAGTGATATTCAAGTCTTTTTAAGTGATTATCCGTCGCTATTTATTTTAGCGGCAACAATCGTTAGCCTGATTGTAGGCAGCTTTTTAAATGTGCTGATTTACCGCCTGCCTATTATGATGGAGCGTGAATGGCAGCAGGAATATCAGGCCTATTTTAGCCCTGATGCCAATGCAGCTAAAGCTGAGCCGTTTAACCTGGCTGTGCCGCGTTCGCGCTGCCCTAAATGCCAAAGCGCCATTAAAGCTTATGACAATATCCCGGTAATTAGCTGGCTGATGCTGGGTGGTAAGTGCCGTAACTGCAAAGCATCGATAAGTGCGCGTTACCCGGCAATAGAAGCCTTAACCGCACTGTTATCAGCCACTGTGGCCTGGCAGCTGGGATTTGGCCTGCCGGCATTGCTGCTTATTTTGGTAACCTGGGTACTGATAGCACTGACCTTTATTGATATTGATAAAATGCTGCTGCCGGATCAGCTTACCCTGCCGCTGCTGTGGCTGGCGCTGCTGTTTAGCCTGACTGATTCAGCTATGGTTAACCCGGCGCAGGCTATTGTCGGCGCCGCTTGCGGTTATTTAAGCCTGTGGAGCGTGTACTGGCTGTTTAAGCTGCTTACCGGTAAGGAAGGCATGGGTTATGGCGATTTTAAGCTAATGGCCGTTTTTGGTGCTTTACTGGGTTGGCAACAGCTGCCGCTGATTATTTTACTGTCGTCAGTGGTTGGCGCAGTCATTGGTATTTTACTGTTAAGCATTCAGGGTAAAGATAAAGCCACCCCTATCCCGTTTGGGCCTTATATTGCCGCTGCCGGCTGGATAGCCCTGCTATGGGGCGAGCAGTTAACCGGCGCCTACTTGCGTTATTTAGGGCTGTAACGGCTTGTCGCGCTATATTGTGGGCCTGACCGGCGGCATAGGCTGCGGCAAAACCACAGTGGCAGAGCTATTTGTCAAACGCGGTGTACACTATGTTGATGCCGACATTGTCTCACGCGAAGTGGTGATGCCAGGCACAGCTTGCCACAATGCCATTAGCCAGCGTTTTGGCAGCAGTGTTTTGCAAGCTGATGGCAGCTTAAACCGCGCTAAATTGCGCGACACGATTTTCAGCCAGCCAGAGGCGAAAAGCTGGTTAGAGCAGCTACTGCACCCGGCGATACGCCAAAGCTTGTTAGCCCAGCTGAATGCGCTCAGCTCGCCCTATGCGCTGCTGGTGGCACCACTGCTGCTGGAGAATAAGCTAAACCAGTATGTTCAGCGGGTGTTGGTAATTGACTTACCCGAGCCAGTGCAATTAACGCGGGCCATGGCGCGGGATAACGCCAGCGAGCAGCAAATTCGCGCCATTATGGCGGCGCAACTTTCGCGCACCGAACGGCTGGCACAAGCCGACGATATTATTAGCAATGACAGCACTATTGCAGCATTAGACAGCCAGGTAGAGCGCCTGCATCAGCAATATCTGCAACTGGCCCGCCACTGACATCAGGCTGGGTGCTGTCACAACCAGGATGGCAGCACCAATGGCCGAGCTATTGTACGAGCACCCGCTAAACGAAAAACTACGCACCTACCTTAAGCTGGAATACCTGCTAAACCAGTTGGCCGAGCTAACCCGGTTAGACAGCGAACCCCAACAACTGGCGTTTTTTAATATCCTGTTTGATCTGATTGAAGTGCTGGACAGAAATGATATTCGGCCAGACCTGATAAAAGACTGCGAGCGCTGCGAGGCCGCCTTAGTGGCCTGGGCCAATCACCCGTCGGTAGCGGACGACAAACTGAGTAAGGTGTTACAGCAGGCCGTAAGGCTGCAGGCAGAGCTGTTGAAAAGCGGCAAGTTTGTCGGTAATTTAAAAGACGATAAGTTTTTAAGCCCGCTGCGCCAGCGTTTTGCTATGGCCGGTGGCACCTGCTACTTTGACGTACCCCAATTACAATACTGGCTAAGTATGCCGCTTACGCAGCGCCAGCAAGATGTTAACCGTTGGTGTGCTGAATTTGCGTTGCTGCACAACGCGCTGGGGTTTGTGCTGAATTTTTGCCGCGAGAAAGGCCAGTTTAGTGAAGTCGCCGCCGAAAACGGCTTTTACCAGAGCAACACAGAGCAGCATCAGCTACTGCGTATTCGTTACACGCCTGCCGATGGCGTGTACCCCACCGTAAGCGGCAATAAATACCGGTATGCCATCCGTTTTATGCAGCTGTGCGATGAAAGCGGCCGCAGCAACTGCGATAAAACCGTGCACTTTCAGCTGGCTTGCTGTTAAGGCTGCTGCGCTTAACATTGCTCTTAACTGACTCATCTCAGTGTTGCTGTTAACTGCTGGTATTAACACAGTCGCGGCCATCCGCTTTGGCGCGATACAGCGCCGTATCCGCGGCACACAGCAGCGCCAGCGCGGTGCGGTATTGGCCGTTAATTTCAGTTGCCACGCCCTGGCTGACGCTAACATTGACTGTTGAGGGTAAACCGGCATCGCTAAAGCTTAACTGCCTTACCGCCTGCTGCACCTCACGCGCCACCTTTAATGCACTGATTTCATTATGGTTAGGTAAAATAAGCGCAAACTCTTCACCGCCATAGCGCGCCGCCAGCTTGCCGTCCACCGGCATGGCCTGCACTATGGCACCGGCCACTTTGCGCAAACAGGCATCGCCCTGAATATGGCCGTAGCGGTCGTTAAACTGTTTAAAAAAGTCGATATCGATAATGATCACGCTAAGCGGCCGGCGCGCTTGTGTACATTGCAGCCACTGCGTTTGCAACTGCTCGTCAAAACCACGCCGGTTCGCCAGGCCAGTCAGTGCATCAGTAGCGGCTTCCAGCCGTAGCTGCTCGCATTCGGCCTTGTAGCGGGTTAAATCGCGCATCACCAGCACCAAATGTGCCTCGGGCTCAGGTAAAAACGACACTGACAGCTCAATATCTTTTATTTCGCCATCGGCGCAGCGCACCGCCATTTCACTGGGGCCGGCCTGCAGGGATAAAATGCGTTTGGCTACCATATTCACCAGCCCCTCGTATTGCTGCTGGCAGCGGCTCACCAGAAACTGCGGCCACTTACGGCCAATCAGCGGCGCGCCAACACAATTAAGCAGCAGTGCAGCTTTGGCGTTGGCGCATTCAATTACGCCATCCGGGCTAACCACCAGCACCGCCTCGGCCAGGTACTGAATAAAACTGCCCAAATCCAGGCCAGGATTGGTGGCCGTATCTTCCAGCCAGGGGCTGTCATCGTTTAAGGCATGGGCTGGTATCTGGCTGTTGCGCTGTGCAGTGTTCATTTGGCTTTCCCGCAGTGCTAATTTAACTGCTGCCAACTTTAGCTATTTATACGCAGGCGAACCTTTCGGTAATCTTCTGATTTAATCTATTGATTTATATAGACTAAAAAGCCCCTTGCGGGGCTTTAATTCTGAGTTTGGAGCAGAGATTTAATTTGGTGGCAGGTTTTTCACTTCCGGATCTGGGCTTAGCACCATCAAGGTATTGGCGGTGTTCGTCAGCACAAACTGAAACTTAGTACTGCCGGCACTGCGGTCCATATCCAGCATTTGTACTAACTGACCATCGCTGCTCACGGTAATCGCATCAATAATGCCATCAAAAGGTGTGGTAAAACCAACACCAACAAACTTTAAACCTTTGCCGGTATTGTCGACCAATTGGTAAGTGAGTGTACCCGCTTCGGTAACGGTAATATCACCGTTGGGTAGCGGTTGGCCGCTGGTAGTCTGATAACTGAATACCGGTTCACCGTTTTCCAGATTGACAACAACCTGAATTAAACTGGCGGCTTGAGTAGTTGGCATAACATATTTCCTTATAGTTGCGGATTGAAACGATAATTAACAACACCACTTTGCTGCAGCTGCGCTATAAGCTCGCTTTCGCTGTTAAGTTTTCCCTGACAGTCCAGTGCTTGAGCATAAGGTACAGTAAAATCGGGTTCTCTATTTACAACCACGATGTCAGCGAGTTCATCCAAGGCATGTTGGCAAAATTGATGTGTCGCCGGCAAGTCTTTATTTTCTGTTATTCTCGCCAGCACAAGGTAACTATTCGCTTTGCCTGCTCTGTTACGCAAATTACCGCTATGTTTTGCAACAACTAGCTCATACGTTATTAAAGCTTGCTCGGCATAGGTTTTGGCGGATTGTAGATTACCTTTTTTCAGTAGTATCTGCGCTGCAGTCAACCAGTGCCGGGCTTGCATTTGCTGCTCACGCGTAGCTGATAAATCAAGCCCATCCCTACTCAGCAGACTCATTAACTGCGACGGACTTTGCTTAACTTCATGCTCTGACAAATCTAGCGAAAACTTAAGCGATTGATAAAAGACATAGTATTTTAAATTGCGCCAACGGCTATTGTCCGGATCCTGAGCTAACGCTCTGCGGATGACTATGTCAGCAGACTTAACATTAGCTAAAGCTGCCGTTGTCTGTCCCGTAAAGTCAAATAAGTCTGCAGACATTTGGTAGCTACTTGCCAGCATTTCCAGCAGATACAGTTCAGCGTTTTCGCCAGCAGTAACCAACATGCGTTGGATCTCGTTGTGTGCAATTAAAGCTGTGGCAATATCACCTTGCGCCAGAGCTGCACTAGCCAGCCATGAGCGGGTGTTGGCGATATCTGCCAGCAACTGCTTATTATCAGGCTGTTTGGCTTGTGCTAATAATCTCAACTGCAGAGATTCCTCAAAATTCTGCCGCGCTTTATCAAACTGCTGCCGCTGCATCGCCAGCGAGCCCAGCGAATTGGTGGCGTAGGACAGCTCCATAATGGCGTCGAGGTTATCGGGTGCCAGTTCATACATTCGCTCACTGTACTGGTAATAACGCTCAAACTCTGGTTGCACCGCCTGCCAGTTACTGGCGTCGTACTGTATCTGCCCCAGCCAAAACGCATTGGCGCCCAGGGTTTTTAGCAGCTCTAAATTATCCGGCTGCTGCGCCAGTACCGCTTCAAGTTGCACCCGGGCAGCTTGCAGCGCCGCTACCGCTTCGTCGGTTTTACCGCGCGAATAGGCCACCTCGCCCATCGCTTCCAGCGTTTGGCCGTGCTGCAAGCGGGCGGCAATACTTAAACTGCTGTCATCGCTGCTGTAATCAGTAAAGTATTCCAGCGCTTTATTGCTGATACCGTCGAGCAAGTCCATGCGACCGATACTGCGCAGTTTGTCGGCAAAATCGCCCACCATAAAACCGAGCAGATTTTCTGCCGCCAGCCGCTTTTGCTGTGCCTGTTGCTCGGCCTGAAAACTGCGCACACCCATGGTCATGGCGGTGACCGTTAGCACACAAAGCAAGCTGACAGTGGCGCGGCGCGTCCAGCGCTTTAACCGCGCTTTGGCATGAGAGGCCTGAATAAACTCGGCCTCTTCGCTATCAAGCTGAAACAGGGTGTTTTGCTGCAGCAACAGCGCCTCTTGCAGCGGTTTGCCCTCGGCCAGTAAATAAGCACTGTTTTTCTGCTCGCTACGCCAGCGCTGGCTTAAGTGCAGCAAGCGGCTTTTTACGCTTAAGCTGTCAAAATGCTCGCTGATCCAGGCAGTAGCGCGCGGCCAGCGCCGAAGCAGCGCTTCGTGCGCTATGCTAAAACACGGCTCGCCTTGCTGCAGGTTAGACACAAACAGCCGCTGCTCAATCATGGTATTGACCAAGGTGCGCTCGGCGTTGCTGGTGAGCTGAGCTAAGCGGGCACTGCGGCTGGTAATGCTTTGCTCATCTTCACGCAGGGTCACCAGCAAGGACAACACCTTTGGCAGGCAATCTTGCTCGGCTTTGCCTAAGCCTTTAATCGCCTGCTCGGCGTTTTTACCAATAGCGCCTTCAATACCGCCCAGTGCCTGATACACACTTAACAGCAATTTATTGTCACTGCTACGCTGCAAGTACAGCTGCTGTAAGGTGTATTGCAACATCGGTAAGGCATCGGGGTTGCTGGCGGCCTCTTGCACCAGGATCTCATCCAGTGGCATGGCGCTGTCGGGGTCGATGTCAAAGCTTAAACCGGCGGCCAGTGCCGGTAAACGGATCATTTGCAGTAAGTCGGCGCGGCCGGGGGCAGCTAAATCAAAATGCGCGCCTTTGGCTTTACCGGCCATTAAGCTGGGGTAGTCGACTAAATCGGGGTAGAACTCGTTTCTGCAGGCACTTAACACCAGCACAGCGCCACTGCAGGCCAATTGTTCTAATAACGCCACAAAGCCGGTGCGCTCTTGCTCGCTAAACAGCGGTGACGATAACAGTACCTCTAAACGGTCAACAAAAAGGGCAAAGCGCCGGCTGTGCCGCCCTTTGCTGCCGAGTAAGGTTTTACATCGATGCAATAACGGCTCTGGTTGTGCTAATTGCGCTGCCAGGCTGGCGGCGCTGTCGCCGGCAAATACCGGCGCATCATTAAGCTCCCAATCCAGCAAGCTGCTGGCCAGGCTGGGCAGCAACTGGCCTTTGGCCACATCGGCTAAATCCAGGCTGGTAAACGAAAGTACCTCTACGCCATTAAAACCGCCGGGCTGCATTAAGTTAGGCATAACGCCGGCATTGATCAGCGACGATTTACCGCTACCACTGGGGCCCAGCAGTAAGCAAAAGTCACGGCCAAATTTAATTTGCTGCGCAATGCGGCTAAGCAAGGTGTCTATTTGTGCGCCACGGCCGAAAAACACGCTGGCATAACTGGCATCGTAGGCTTTAAGGCCGGGAAACGGCGAGCCCTGCTGCCAGCTATGCCCGGCCACACTTTGTTCTTGCCCCAGCGGATAGCGTACCTTGGCAATAACGCGGTAACCACGTTTGCGAATGGTTTCAATGTAAACCGGTGTGGTGGCACTGTCGCCCAGTGCTTTACGCAGTTGGGTCAGTGTTTTATGTAGCGGGTTATCGCCGGTAGCGATGCCAGGCCAGCACTGACCAATAATGTCATCGCTGCTTAATACCTCGCCGGCATGACGGCACAGTAACAGCAGCACATCCATCGCCTTGGGCTCTAACTGCTGAACCTGTTTGCCTTGGCGTAGGGTATTATCGCTAGGGTTTACCTGCCAGTCGGCAAGAAAAAACGTATTGCTCATAATAACTTGTAATTTTGGCTTTGTTGCCCAAGATAACATGCACTAAGGCGTTAGTTTAGCCCCAAGCTGGTAGAACAGCGCTTGTTTGCTAGGCTTAAGGCA
Source organism: Rheinheimera nanhaiensis E407-8 (assembly GCF_000296695.1). Classification (GTDB taxonomy): domain Bacteria; phylum Pseudomonadota; class Gammaproteobacteria; order Enterobacterales; family Alteromonadaceae; genus Alishewanella; species Alishewanella nanhaiensis. Next base: position 32,878 of record NZ_BAFK01000001.1, on the reverse strand, counting down.
ACAAACGAAGAGGAAACTGATTATGGCACAATGGCTTAGCGGCTCCGTAACCGACAATCATCACTGGCATGCCAATTTATTCAGCTTAAAAGTGAAAACCGACGCCTTTAGCTTTACCGCCGGTCAGTTTGTCCGGCTGGCGTTAAATACTGACGAGGGCCGGCTACAGCGCGCCTATTCGCTGGTAAACAGCCCTGGTAGCAGCGAGCAGGAATTCTTAATCAGCACAGTAGCTGAGGGCAAACTATCACCACTGCTGCAGCAACTTAAAATGGGCGATAGTGTTGAGCTAAGCCAGCCAGCATCGGGCTTTTTTGTGCTGGATGAAGTACCAGAGGGTGACAATTTATGGCTTATCGCCAGCGGCACCGGCATTGGGCCTTATTTGTCGATGCTGGGCACGCATCAGCTATGGCAGCGCTTTGGTCATATCGTGCTGGTGCACAGCGTGCGTACTATTGGCGACTTGGTATACCGTGATCTAATCGGCCAATATCAGCACCAATACCCGGGCCAGCTGCATTACCAGCCCATTGTGACCCGCGAGGCACACAGCGGCGCACTGAATAAACGCCTGCCCGAACTTATCCACAGTGGTGAATTGCAACGCGCTTGCCAGCAAACATTAAATAACCGCTCACAGGTGATGCTGTGCGGCAACCCGGATATGATCAAAGACACCAAAACCACGCTGGAAAGCTTAGGCCTGAAAAAGAACCTGCGCCGCGCGCCGGGTAATATCACCGTAGAGCAATATTGGTAAGCTATTGTCGGCACAACGACATTCAGCCTGGATCAGGGTAAGCTATGCCACGCTGTACGCCACTGGTGATGGAGAAAGAGTGTGGATGAAATAATACAACCGCTGCAAGACACGCTGCAGCACTACCCGCAATTAGAATTACCCACTGAATTGGCCTTGCTGTTACTCCTTAGCTGGCTGGGTAACTTTGTAATAAAACGCATTTTAATCGGCGGTATTTTTAAACTGCTGCGCGCCACGCCAATTAATGAGCAACATGTGGTGCAAAAATTCAATTTTGTCTCGCGGCTGTCAAATGTGGTGCCGGCACTGATTATTTCTACCGGTATCGGTTATGTCAGCGGCGTGCCGGAGGCCGCGGCTACCGTTATAGTCAATGTGTGTAATGCCTTTGTGGTGCTGACTATCGCGTTGGCGCTGAGCAACCTGTTGGATATCGTCAATTCCATTTACGAACAGCGGCCCGATGCGAAAATACGGCCAATTAAAGGCTATATCCAGGTATTAAAAATCGTTATCTACGCGGTAACACTGATCCTGATTATCGCGGCGCTGTTTGATCGCTCACCGCTGATTTTGCTGTCAGGTTTAGGCGCGATGGCCGCGGTGCTGATGCTGATTTTTCAGGACACCATTTTATCTCTGGTGGCCAGTGTGCAAATTTCCTCTAACGATGTGTTGCGCGTAGGCGACTGGGTGGAAATGCCGCAGCTAAACGCCGATGGCGATGTGATTGATATCGCCCTGCATACGGTAAAAATACAAAACTGGGATAAAACCATTACCACTATCCCTACCCGCCGCTTTATGACCGATCCGTTTAAAAACTGGCGCGGTATGCAGGAGTCAGGCGGCCGGCGCATTAAGCGCTGCATTTTTCTTGATCAACAAAGCGTGCACTTTTTAGATGCAGAGCAAAAAAAGCGTCTGGGCCGCTTTAAGTTGTTAAAAGACTATCTGGCCAGTAAACAGCAGGAAATTGATGACTGGAACACCCAGCTGGCAGAGGAAGGCAAAGAGCCGGTAAACACCCGGCGCATCACCAATATTGGCACTTTTCGCGCCTACGTTGAGCGCTATTTACAAAGCCACCCTGGCATTCACCAGCACATGACGCTGATGGCCCGGCAGTTGCCTGCTACCGCCGACGGCTTGCCGCTGGAGCTGTATTGTTTTACCAATACCACCGCCTGGCTGAAGTACGAAAGCATCCAGTCGGATATTTTTGATCATTTACTGGCGATATTGCCCGAATTTGGCTTAAGGGTTTACCAGCACCCCAGTGGTATGGATGTGCGGGCGCTGAGTGACGTAATTAAAGGTGATACACACGCAGTGGCCGGTTAAAAAATTCCGGTCTCTTAACAGCGGCCGGTTAAAAAATACCGGCCAGTGAGCGCAGCAGGCCCTGATGCAGTGGTTGTTCGGCGTCTTGCCAGTTCAGGTTGGCTTTATTGGCAAAACTGACTACCCGCACCTGATATTTGCGCATATCGGTATCGCGCTGCCAGAGCTGCTCAAAAGCCCCGCTGTCGCCCTGCCGTAGCTGGTGTTCGCTGTACTCCTGCACTTTTTGCCCGCTGTCAGGGCTGATGCGCTCGGCGATTTGAATATCGGTTAGCATGGTGTAGTACTTATCCTGCACCAGTTGATTGCCGATATACTCGGCGCCGGCAAAAGCCGCCAACACCACTAAGGCGCGGGCAATATCTTTGCCATCGACATTGGTGCCAATCGACGTATCAACAAACACCGCCGAATTACGGCTGTAGCGCTCGGCGCGCTGCTCGGGTGTTTCCGGCTCGGGCGGCGGTGCCATACCCGGGTGCAACAGCTCGCTGACTTCCTGCGGTGTCATGCCGTATTCGTCGGCCAGCACCTTGTCCGGCCGCTCTTTTAATACCGTACGCACATTTACCTGTAACCAATACTGTGCCTGCAATGGCGAACTTACCAGCTGATAGCCGCGGCTTAGCATAAAGCTGCGCACATCGTCGGCCAGCGGCAGTTGATATTCTGCCGTGGTGTTGCGGATATCCAGATAAATGGTGCGCTGCTCTGGCTCTACCGGGTCCAGGTATACCGTTTGGCTCATGCGGGTTTGCACGTCCAGATTGCGTTTCGCCACAGAGGTATGCACTGCGGTGCAACCACTTAACAGCAGCACCGCAGCAAGTAACAGCCAGCGTTGCATTTAGAATAGGCCTGCCAGCGCCCGTACCATGCCCTGGGTTAACTCTGGCTCGGCCTGCGGCCATTTTAAATTGGCCTGGTTGGCAAAGCTGACAATGCGGGTTTGGTATTTACGCATATTGCTGTCGCGCTGGTAACTGGAGGTGGTGCTGCCGCTGTCGCCCTGAATAAGCTGATGTTGCGAGCTTTCACTGACGACCCCCTCAAAGCGCTCCATGATCTGAATGTCGGTAATCACGCTGTAATACACGTCTTCAACCATGGCGTCGACCACAGTGCCAACAATGGCGCCACCTACGGCCGCACCAATAGCGGCGCCACCGCCCGAGCTACCGCCGGTAGCACGGTGCAGCGCATAGCCGGTTACTGCGCCACCGGCAACACCAGGGCCGGCTGCCAGCGCACTATTGGTGTCACGGGCATTACTGCGCCCCACCTGCAGCACATTGGCCTGCAACCAGTAATGTGCCCGTTTCGGGCTATCTATTACCTGATAACCACGTGCCTGCAGGCTTTGGATCACCTGCGGTTTAAGGTCAAACTCCGGTTTATCTGAGGTGTTGCGAATATCGACAAACACTGTGCGCTGCTCAGGCTCTACCGGATCGAGAAAAATAGAGCTGCTCATCTTGGTTTGCACATCCAGATTGCGCTTTGCCACCGCTGTATGCAGCGCACCACAACCGCTTAAACTTAGGGTGGTGATAATAAGCGCACTGACAATTAAGCTTTTCATAGTAAGTCCTTTATCAAGAGTGAAAATACCGCTGGCCTGCTGCCAAGCTAGTACCGGCAAACTGAATTGCCTCTGAATAATTAAGCTGATTTTATACTAAAACTAACCTGACAGTGGCACCCGCTTGTAACAGAACGTGAACAGGCGACAAAATCACCGGCCCGGGCGGGTTTTACCTTTACTTTTTAGCTGTAGCCGTTACAATACGCGCCGCTCTTTTGACCGAAATTTACACAGCTCTTTTCAAAATAAGGTAATTGCTATGCATCCGATGTTAAACATCGCGGTTCGCGCTGCCCGCAGCGCCGGTAACGTGATCGCACGCGCCTGTGGCCAGCTGGACATGGTTCAGAAACTGCAAAAAGGCACCAACGACTTTGTTACCAATGTAGACAAAGAAGCTGAACAAGCCATTGTTCAGGTGTTAAAAAAATCGTTCCCGACCCACGGTATTGTCGGCGAAGAGCATGGCGATTACGGCAATAGTGACAGCGAGTTTCAATGGATTATTGACCCGCTGGACGGCACCACCAACTTTATTAAAGGCATTCCGCACTTTGCGGTGTCTATCGCGTTAAAACATCAGGGTAAATTAGACCAGGCAGTGATCTTTGATCCACTGCGCGGTGAGCTATTTACCGCCTCACGCGGCCGCGGCGCCCAGTTAAACGGCACCCGCATCCGGGTAACCAACCTGCCGGATATGGGCGGCACTATTTTAGCCACCGGCTTTCCGTTTAAAAACAAAACCCATATACCGGCACATGCGGCTATGGTTACCAGCTTATTAGCTGATGCTGCCGATATTCGCCGTACCGGCTCTGCCGCGCTGGATTTAGCCTATGTGGCCGCTGGCCGCTTTGACGGCTTCTTTGAAATTGGCTTAAAGCCGTGGGACATTGCTGCCGGCGAGCTTATTGTGCGTGAAGCCGGTGGTTTAGTGTCTGACTTTACCGGCGGCAGCAACCAGATGCGCAGCGGTAATATTGTCGCGGCCAGCCCGAAAGTACTGGCCGGTATGTTAAAAGGCATTCGGCCACATTTAACTGAAGCCTTGTCTCGCTAAATCGGTTTTGGTTAATTTCTTCATAGTCTGCAACACCCGCTGTGCTCGCCACAGCAACTCGCAAGCCATCCCTGGCTTGCTCAGACACTCTGTGGCTGCGCATCGGGGTTCCAGACTATAGCAGCAGGCGTGACGCATCACGCCTGCTAAATCACCTGTCTAAGGTTTTGGCACTTCTACCGGTAACTTACGCTCGCACCACTCACGGTAGCCACCGGCTAAGCTAAACACATTTTGATAGCCCATCTGCTGCAGCGTTTGCGCTGACAGCGCTGAACGATAACCTCCACCGCAGTACAACACAATTTTCTGCTTTTTATCTGCTACCGTCTGCTCAATATCGCGCTCAATAATGCCTTTTCCCAGATGCATAGCCTCTGGCAAATGACCGGCCAGCCATTCGTGATCTTCGCGGATATCCAGTAGCACATAGGGTTGGTTATGCTGCAGCATCTCATCAATGCTAATTTCGTTGATCTGCGCTTTGGCCTGCTCTACCAGTGCCAGAAAACCCGGGGCATGTTGTTTGCTCATAATAGTTATCCTTAATAAGCGTAAAAAAATGCCAGTCAGTGACTGGCATTTTTAGCATCTTTAACCGCGCAATTACAGCAAGGCGTCGGTATTTTCGCCCTCTTTTTCCACCGGTGGCGGCGGTAGCATATCTTCACGGCTAATGCCGAGAATTTCTGCAATAGAGCTGGCGACATACACCGATGAGTAGGTACCAATAGCAATACCAAACAGCAGCGCGGTGGCGAAGCCATGTATTAAGGCGCCGCCCATATAAAACAGCACCACCAATACCAATACCGTGGTTAACGAGGTGACCACGGTGCGGTTTAGCGTTGAGGTAATGGCATCGTTTATGGTGTCATCGACACTGGTGTCACGCAATTTGCGAAAGCTCTCACGAATGCGGTCAAACACCACTATGGTATCGTTTATCGAGTAGCCTATTAGCGCCAATATGGCCGCCAGTACCGTCAGATCAAACTCCAGCTGTAACACTGAGAATAAGCCCATGGTTAAGGTAACGTCATGAAACAACGCCATTACCGCACCTACCGACAGACGCCATTCAAAACGCATGGTGACATACAGCAAAATACCAATCAGCGCCACCAGCATGGCCAGGCCACCGTCTTCTTTGAGCTCTTGCCCAACGCTTGGGCCAACGAATTCAATACGGCGCACCGTAACCGGCTCAGCCTGCTGGCTGTTTAGCACAGAAACAATGCTATCCCCCAGGGTAGATTGATCGATATCGGTACGCAGCGGTATACGAATTAACACATCGCGGCTGGTACCAAATAGCTGCACTACGGCATCACCATAGCCGGCAGCCGTCAGCGTTTGCCGTACGGCTGGCAAATCGGCCGGCTGTGCAAAACCTACTTCAATGACAGTACCGCCGGTAAAATCCAGCCCCCAGTTAATACCCTTGGTAAAAAACGACACAAAAGAGCCCAGGATCAGCAAGGTTGATAACACCATGGCCGGCCATTTTAACCGCATAAAATTCAGCGGCTGGCTAAAGTAAAATATTCTCATGCCGTACTCCTTAGATTGGCAGTGACTGCACACGGCGGCCACCCCAAATTAAATTGACGACTAAGCGAGTACCCACTACCGCCGTGAAAATAGAGGTTAAAATGCCGATCGCCAGCGTCACGGCAAAGCCTTTCACCGGGCCGGTACCAATGCCAAACAGGATCAGCGCCACCAATAAGGTGGTGATATTCGAGTCGGCAATGGTGGCAAAGGCACGGTCATAGCCCTGATGGATAGCCTGTTGCACCGAACGCCCTTCGGCCAATTCTTCCCGAATACGTTCAAAGATCAGTACGTTAGCGTCTACCGCCATACCTACTGTTAAGACAATACCGGCCATACCCGGTAGTGTTAAGGTAGCCCCGGGGATCATCGACATTACGCCAACAATCAGCACCAGGTTAGCCACCAATGCTAAATTAGCCACCACACCAAAGGCTTTGTAGTAAATCACCATAAACACCAGCACGGCGACCATGCCCCACTGAATAGCCGTTACACCAAGCTCAATGTTCTCTTTACCCAGGCTTGGGCCTATGGTGCGCTCTTCAATAATCTGAATAGGCGCTATTAAGGCACCTGCACGTAATAAAGTGGCCAGGTTTTGTGCTTCGCCAGGCGAGTTGATACCGGTAATGCGGAAATCACGGCCTAAACGGGCCTGTATGGTGGCATCGTTAATCACTTCTTGCTGCTTAATCAGGATCGGGTTGCCATCTGCGCCAATTTCAGTACCGGGTTTATATTCAATAAACACCGACGCCATGCGCCGGCCAATAGCATCGCGGGTCGCCGCCGATAACATATTACCGCCTTTGGCATCCAGCTTAATGCTAACCTGTGGCCGGCTGTATTCATCAAACGCCGAGTTAGCGCCAGTAATATGCTCACCGGTTAACATAATCCGTTTTTCCAGCAGCAGCGGGCGGCCATCGCGGGTGTAGTACAGCTCTGCGTTAGGCGGTACACGGCCTTCCAGCGCGGCGGCTAAATCGCCCTCTTCATCGACTAAGCGAAACTCCAGCGAGGCAGTGGCACCTAAAATTTCTTTCGCCTGAGCCGTATCCTGCACACCGGGCAGCTGCACCACAATGCGGTCTGCGCCCTGGCGCTGCACCAGCGGCTCAGCCACACCAATTTCGTTTACCCGGTTACGGATAATGGTGATATTTTGCTCCAGTGCATATTCGCGGATTTCTTTTAAGCGAATTTCACTAATGCCGACAAGCAATGTTAAATCGTCGCTGCCCTGGCTAAATACCAGTTCACGGTCGCGCGCTTTAAGTGCCGCTTCAGCCGCTGCCACGTCTTCAGCAGTACGCAAACTGACAATGACCCGGCTATTGGCTAAATCGGGCTGTACACTGCGGTAGCGGATTTTGTCTTCGCGCAAATCGGCGCGGAAGGTTTGCACCATGTCATTAACGTTTTTATCCAGCGCGGCTTTCATGTCGACGGCCATTAAAAAATGTACGCCACCACGTAAGTCCAGGCCCAGTTTCATTGGCGAAGCACCAATAGCGCTTAACCAGTCCGGGGTTGCCGGTGCCAGGTTCAGCGCGGTAATAAAGTTAATGCCCAACAGCTGGTTAGCAACTTCGCGCGCCTGCAGCTGATCTTCCGTGCTGTTAAAGCGGGCCAGTACCTGGCCGTTTTCCAGCACTACCGATTTAGCAGCAATATTGGCGTCGATAAAGCTTTGTTCCAGTCGGGCCCGGGTAGCGTCATCTACGCTACCGCCCCGGGTGGCGCTGATATTCAGCGCCGGATCTTCCGGGTACAGGTTTGGCAACGCATACACCAGTGCCAGCAATAACATGCCAAGCACCAGAAAGTAGCGCCAAACGGGGTTTTGATTTAACACCTGTTTATCCTTTTCCTGAAAATTACAGCGATTTCAGCGTGCCTTTAGGCAACACAGCACTAATAGCCGCTTTTTGTACGGTTACTTCAGTGCTGTCATTCAGCGCCAGTACCACGAAGTCTTTGTCTTCGGCAATTTTGCTGATGCGGCCGACTAAACCGCCCTGGGTTAATACTTCATCGCCCTTCGCCAGCGCCGCCATCAGGTTGCGGTGCTCTTTAACGCGTTTAGCCTGTGGCCGGTAGATCAGAAAATAGAAAATCAGACCAAAGGCCACCAGCATAATGATCAGATCCCAGCCACCACCTTGTGGTTGTCCAGCTGGTGCGGCCTGCGCATAAGCATTGCTGATAAATAAACTCATAAATTTCCCCTTAATTGTGATTAATGTTGTTCGTTATTCTGTGCCGGCGCCGCCAGTTCAGGCACCGCCATACCGCGTTTAGCGTAAAATTGTGCGACAAACTGCTCCAAAGTACCAGCGGCGATGGCGCCACGCAATCCTTGCATCAGTTTCTGGTAGTGATGCAGGTTGTGAATGGTGTTTAAACGCGCACCCTGAATTTCATTGCAGCGGTCTAAATGGTGTAAATAAGCCCGCGAATAGTTTTTGCACGTGTAGCAATCACATTCTGCGTCCAGTGGGCCTATATCGTCTTTGTATTTGGCGTTGCGGATTTTGACCACGCCGGTTGAAACAAACAAATGGCCATTACGGGCATTGCGGGTGGGCATCACGCAGTCGAACATGTCGATACCGCGGCGTACCGCTTCTACGATATCTTCTGGCTTACCCACACCCATTAAATACCGCGGTTTATGCGCCGGCATTTTATCGGTGGTGTGGTCTAAAATGCGGATCATGTCTTCTTTGGGCTCGCCAACCGATAAACCACCGATGGCATAGCCGTCAAAGCCAATTTCTTCCAGACCGTTTAACGACACATCGCGCAGGTGCGGGTACATACCGCCCTGAATAATGCCAAACAATGCCGCAGAGTTATCACCATGCGCATCTTTACTACGTTTGGCCCAGCGCAGCGACATTTCCATCGATTTTTTTGCCTGCATTTCCGTCGCCGGATACGGCGTACACTCATCGAAAATCATCACGATGTCGGAGCCTAAATCCCGCTGTACTTCCATTGAGCGCTCCGGCGTTAACATAATGCGCTCACCATTTAACGGCGAGCGGAACTTAACGCCCTCTTCGGTAATTTTGCGCAGCTCACCCAAGCTAAAGACCTGAAAACCGCCCGAGTCGGTCAGGATCGGCTTATGCCAGTGCATAAAGTCATGCAGGTCGCCATGCTTTTTGATGATCTCGGTGCCCGGGCGCAGCATCAGGTGAAAGGTATTACCTAAACAGATTTGTGCGCCGGTAGCCTCGAGCTCTTCCGGCGTCATGCCTTTAACGGTGCCGTAGGTACCTACCGGCATAAAGGCAGGCGTTTCTACCACGCCGCGGTCAAAAATAAGCCGGCCACGGCGGGCCTTGCCATCTGTGGTGTCTAATTCAAATTTCATTACTTTCCTCATGCGCCAGAGAAACAGTCTGGCTTTTTTGCGCCGCGATTATAGCAGCTTACGCCCGATAAACTAAACGGCTAAGACATAGACGGGTTCAGTGCAACAGCCAGTGCCGGGAAATTCTTATTTCGCCGCCTTCAACAGCACGTCCCTGTGCTGTCTCAGCCTGCGCGGCATCCCTGCCGCTGCTGCATAAGAACACCCGGCACCAGCTTCGTCGACACCGTATTAGCATTTCCCTGCCGTAAGCCCTGCGACACGCTAAAGATCTCGTTAACGGATAAACATCGCATCGCCATACGAATAAAACCGGTATTGCTCAGCAATCGCCGTTTTGTAAGCATGCATTATGTTTTCGCGGCTACTAAACGCCGATACCAGCATAATCAGTGTCGATTCCGGTAAATGGAAGTTAGTGATTAAGGCGTCTATTACCTTAAACTGATAACCAGGGTAGATAAAAATTTGCGTATCACCACTGTAGGCAACAAGCTGACCGCCGCCCTGCTGCGCGGCAGATTCCAGTGAGCGCACCGAAGTAGTACCTACCGCCACCACTTTATTACCGCGTGCCTTACAGGCGGCGATAGCATCGACTACCGGCTGTGGCACCTCGATATATTCAGCGTGCATTTTATGCTCTAACACATTGTCTACCCGCACCGGCTGAAAGGTGCCGGCGCCGACGTGCAGGGTAATATAAGCAAACTCAACGCCCTTGGCTTTTAGCTTGTCTAAAAGCGGCTGATCAAAATGCAAGCCCGCGGTAGGAGCCGCCACAGCGCCGGGTTTTTCGTTATACACCGTTTGGTAACGCGCTTTGTCTTCCTCGGTATCCGGCCGGTCAATATAAGGCGGCAGCGGCATATGGCCTAAGCGCTCCAGCATGTCCAGTACCGGTTCATCGCCGATAACCTGCAGCTCAAACAATTCATCATGCCGCTGGTTCATCACCACTTTGGCACTGCCTTCCAGCAGCAGCTCAGTGCCCGGTTTCGGCGCTTTGCTGGCGCGGACATGGGCTAAAAAGCGCTGCTTGTCCAGCATACGTTCTACCAGCACTTCTACCTTGCCGCCCGAGGCCTTCTGGCCAAATAAACGTGCCGGTATCACCTTGGTATTGTTAAATACCAGCAAATCACCGGGCTGCAAAAAGTCGGCGAGATCTTTAAAAATATGATGGCTTAACTCACCGCTGTGTTTATCCATCGCCAGCAGGCGGCTGGATGAACGTTCGGCTTTGGGAAAACGGGCAATCAGCTGCTCGGGCAGCTCGAATGAAAAGTCTTTAACTTGCATACTTGTTACTGACATAGAGAGGTCCTTGGCTTTACCGACCAGAGGGGCACGGCGAAAAAACAGCGCGCAGTTTAACAGAAAGCGCTGCTTAACGGCATTTGTTTGCCAGCACCTGGGCAATTAAATCTGCCATCAGGCGGTAACTGCGAGCCTTGGTTGAGGTAGGCCGCCAGGCAACGCCGATATCGCGGTAAGCCGCGGCATTACCCGGCGCTTGCGCTACCAGTTCAGTGCCGTCGAGCAGGCCGCTGTTAATCGCCATTTGCGGCATAAAAGTCACGCCCAGTTTGTTGTTCACCATTTGGGTTAGCGTATGCAGGCTGGTGGCAAAAAACGGGTTTACTTTGCGGCTATCTTCCAGCTCGCAGGCTTTTACTGCGTGGTTCGTTAAGCAATGCTCGCGTTCCAGCAAAAAGATACTTTCATCCGGCCACTGGCTAATGTCCTGATTAAAGCCTCTGTCCAGCCAGTCTTTGTGCAGCACCAGCTTAAAGCCATCTTTGGCCAGCACTTCGGTGTGAAAGGCACCGGTCTCATAGGGCAGCGCCAGCAGCACCATATCCAGCCGCCCCTCAGCTAACGCATGCAGCGAGTTGTCCGAGGTATCTTCACGCAGCAAAAGCTGCAGCTCAGGGTATTGCTGGCGGCACATTGCCATCACTTCGCTTAACACAAAAGGGGCTATGGTCGGAATGCAGCCCAACCGGAATGGCCCGGCCATGGGTTTACCCTGACATTTGGCAAACTCGGTCAGCTCTTCACACTGCTCAACAATATAACGGGCCTGGCGCACCACATCTTCGCCCAGCGGGGTAAAAATAAAGGTTTTATGATCGCGCTCCAGCAACTGAGCGTGCATGGTTTCTTCCAGGTTAGCAATGGCAGCACTTAGCGTAGACTGGCCGATATAACAGGCTTCTGCCGCCCGGCCAAAATGCTGATGTTCGTGCAAGGCCAGTAAATACTGTAACTGTTTAACACTGGGTAAGCGCTTCATTATTTATTCCGATTAAAAAATGCGATTGTCGTTTAAATAAACGTTTAAAATGTACGCTGCCCTGCCTGAAGATGCAAGGCTTTTCAGCTTACCTGGCCTTGTCAGCACTACCTCTAGTTATTCACTTGTCCGATTTGTAATTTTAAGTTTGAACAAAATTTACATTTGTTATAGTTTGATAACCAAATGCAAGCATAAATACCCACTTTGCGCGATAAGCGGCGATAAAAGCTATTTTTGTTTACATTTTCTAACCAAACCAGCCCAGATGTCGAGCCAGGCAGTCCGCGCAGTACCGGGCATTACACACTATAACGATAACAATCACCTGGAGGGTGAACATGTCCAGAAGTCAAAATCTCGTGCTGTTAGCTGGCGTTAGCCTGCTGGCCGCCAGCGTAGCGAATGCCATTGCAGCACCAGGCGACAGCCTGCGTCAGGCTGCGGAGCAGGCCAGCAACCAACGCTATATCATCAAGTATAAAGAAGCCGGTCTGAGTAAAGAGCAGGCGCTGCAACAAAGTAAAGCCACCAAACAGCAAGCTCTGGCTGCCCTTAGCAGCAACGGCGAGCGTTTAAGCCGTCAGGGCGTACGGGTACACAAATTACTGGCTAAGCGCAATGCACTGGCGGCCGAGCTAAACCCGGTAATGCTGGCGCGGTTAAAAGCCGACCCAACAGTAGAATATGTCGAACGCGATTTACCCCGTTTTCCGATGATGCAGCAAATTCCCTATGGTTTTACTATGGTGCAGGCCGATCAGGTCAGCGACGAGTTTGCCTCTAACCAGACCGTCTGTGTGATTGACTCGGGCCTGGGCTTACCGCACGAAGATTTTAATGCCGCCAATATCACCGGCAGCAATGACATCGGCACCGGCAACTGGTTTGATGCCGGCGGCCCACACGGCACCCACGTTGCAGGCACCATAGCGGCGCTGAATAACGATGTGGGTATTGTTGGGGTGATGCCCAATGGCCACCTTAAGCTGCATATCGTCAAAGTATTTAACGACGATGGTTGGGGTTATTCGTCCAGCCTGGCGCAGGCTGTCGACACCTGTGCACAAAATGGCGCCACTGTAATTAATATGAGCTTAGGCGGTGCCGGCTCCAGCGTGACCGAGCGCAATGCAATGCAAGCGGCCTTTGATGCCGGCGTACTGCTGATTGCTGCAGCCGGTAACGATGGCAACACCGCTATGTCTTACCCGGCGTCCTATGATTCTGTGGTGTCAGTGGCAGCAGTAGACGACACTAAGACGCTGGCCGATTTCTCCCAGCGCAATACGCAGGTTGAACTGGCAGGCCCGGGCGTCAACGTCCGCAGCACCTATCCTGAAGGCGGTGCACTGGAAGCCAACCTGGCGGTGGGTGCCCAGTCGTTTGATGTCATTCCGATGACCGGCTCCGGCACGGCAAACCTTAATGCTGAACTGGCCAGCTGTGGTTTGGGTGTTACCACCTGTACCGATGTTGACGGCAAGATCTGTGTTATTCAGCGTGGTGAAGTCGCCTTCGCACAAAAAGTAGAGTCCTGTCAGGCCGGGGGTGGCGTCGGCGCCATTATTTATAACAATGTGTCAGGTAACTTTGGTGGCACCCTGGGTGACAACCCCACTACCACTATTGCCGCCGTCAGTGTGTCGCTGGAAGACGGCAACCTGCTGATGAACGAGCTGGGCAATGATGCCTACCTGTTCTCGGGTGCGTCTAATTACGGCCTGATGAGCGGGACCTCTATGGCATCGCCACATGTGGCTGGTGTCGCAGCATTGGTGTGGAGCCATTATCCACAGTGTACCAATGCACAAATCCGCAGCGCGCTGGCCGCCACCGCGGAAGATTTAGGTACTGCCGGTCGTGACACTTCTTACGGTTTTGGTTTGGTGCAGGCTAAAGCCGCAGTAGATTACCTGGCGCAATACGGCTGTGCCGGTGACGATGACGACACGCCACCACCGCCGCCGCCAACGGGTACTGAACTAGTAAATGGCGAAACCGTATCAGCGCTGGCCGGTGCTGCCGGTGATGAGCTGCTGTTTACGCTGAATGTACCAGAGGGCGCCAGCAACCTGTCATTCGTAATGAACGGCGGCACCGGTGATGCCGACTTGTATGTCAAGTTTGGTGCTGAGCCAACGGCGTCTGACTGGGATTGCCGGCCATATCTGTTTGGCAACAACGAAAGCTGCCCGATCGATCCGGCCCAGGCAGGCACTTATTTCGTCAAATTAATTGGTTATACCGCCTTTGCTGACGTTAATTTAACCGGCAGCTTTGTGGCACCCGATTTACCCGATGCCGGTGGCGAGACCATCAGCAACATTAGTGTGGCGCGCCGCAGCTGGCAGCATTACACGCTGGAAGTGCCCGAGGGCATGGCGCAGCTGAGCGTGACCATCGGCGGCGGCCGTGGTGATGCTGACTTGTATGTAAAATACGCCAGCCAGCCTAGCAGCGGCAGTTACGATTGCCGGCCGAATAAAAACGGTAATGAAGAAAGCTGTGTGATAGAAAACCCGCAAGCCGGTACCTGGCATATGTCGGTGTATGGTTACCGCGCGGTAACCGGTTTAACGCTGGTCAGTGAGTATCAGCCTTAAGTTGTGTATCGCTTAATAGCTTAAAGCCGCAAAAATTTGCGGCTTTTTTCATCAGTTTTACCGCCGCAACAGTTTTGCAGTGTCGTTTATCTATTTTAATCATAAGGTTACCCTACAAGGTTCGTCTGTAAGTAATGACGGCACCATTCTAATGCCTTGCAATGACCAACAATATCAGCACTTTGTTAGTTGACAACCCTTACCACAGCTGAAAAAATTCACTCAAATTTTACTTTTTAGCAAACAAAAGGACTAAGTCAATGGATGTGAACGACAAGAAGTATGTAGCAACAGTGATTAACTATTTTTGGGGGCGCAATACAACAACGCCTGAAGGGGTTAACGAGGCTGCGGCACTTGTTGCTTATGAAGCACTTGAGCAGGCGAATGTTTGTTCAAATTCTATGGATTTAGTGCCAAGGCCTACTTACGCCAAATCTGGCATAAAGTATGTGCTGAAACAACTTGCAGGAATTGGTAAGCGTATTCAGAGTGGCGATACTGCAATATATAACTCTTGCAAAGGTGTTGTTGGGCTTCGTTACAAGACGAAAATAATGATGGCGCTGTCTGGGGTGTAAAATGAAAATAACGTATATACCTATACTGCTTTTACTCAGCGCGCTTGGCTGTCAGGCATCTACCAGTCCTGCTAAAACAGAATTGCTCTACAGCAACCATATTTTTTCAGTGCCTCCCAAAGCTTCGCTTGTAGCAGCCATAGGTGGTGAAAACCACCTGCTGCTGTTTCGTTATGGTGCGGAAAAAGGCAAGAAGTATTTAGCTTTCTCCAATATCACTCCAGATGAAAGCATGAACTTTGGTTGTCAGGCTGAAGTGTTTTTTGCAGTGCTATTTACCGCTACGACTAATGAGAGTTGTAACTCAGATGAGTTGACCGCATTCAAAGGCGTGTTCGTAGACGGTCATGATGTAGGAGGGTGGGCTGGTGACAAGTTAAGAATTTATTTCAGTATCGGTAAGGATCAGTCATTCCTATTCGCATTTGACGACGCGGGTAACGCCATAAAAATTGAATCAGACTTTTTATCTAAAGCCGAGCTAAATGAAGTGGTTGGCGCAGCCTTATAAGCTATATAAATATTCAAAGGTGCAGGATGCAAGACCGGCAATACAACGGCGTAGTTCTTGAAGATAAATGGGGTAAAACCTATCTGTGCAGCAGTTGCTTATTGGCCTACGCTGATTTAGGTGAAGGCTACATTTCTGACGTTAACGACAAGGTATATGGCCGCTATTTTTTGCACGACTTAGAACCATCATGGAACTTACGCCAAATTTGGACTGAAATGTATCAACACGCCAAACCTTGGGCTTTTGATTTATCGAAGTTTACTGATTTTCAGTTGCGTGATGCTTTATTGCAAATATTTGCTGCTGGCGAAATGCACGTCTGGCAACTGAGCGATGGCTGGGGCAAGCAGCCCGAAGGCAATGGCATCGGCGATGGCGGCTTAGCGCCAGCCAGCAGTGGCAATACCAGCAGCAAACCCGCCGCCAAAGCGGCTAAGAACAAAGGTGGATGGGTAACCTCAGAGGCTCCAGTGGCAGCGAAAGCTGCGGGGCATGAGGGTGCAGTGGCAAAGCCTGTAGCATCCAAGAAAGTGGAACCTGAAAGCCTGGAGCACGCACAGCAAATTTTGGCAGAGCGCCGCAAGCAAATTGAGCAAAGCGGCTACCAGCCGAAATACTCAGATGCCGAGCTGTTAGCAATGGCGAAAGCAGGTGATATTGCCAATGATCGCTTTCATGTTCGCTTAATTAATAGAAGCGCAGAAGTTATTAAAACTTCCACTCTCGGCTTCAAACGTCCTTCAGACAGAGCTCCGTACTGGGCAACAACGTTTGATATGGCGGAGGCAGCAGATACTGATCCAGAGCTATTAGCATGCATACTTGGCATAAAAGACTATTCACCTGTTAACGAGTACTCTCTTGTCATTATTGACACACACAACTTGCCCCCGAAAGCTGAGCGACAAAGTTTTGTGCCGACCTTCGAGAAAATGACAGAGTTCTGTAACAATGAGCTGACAGCAAGAGAACTAGGCGCTCTCGGTGATGTATCTGAAGTATTAAATGATGATTTTTCTATAGAATACGAAGCATTCATGGCTGATTATGCAACTACGGGAAAAAGTGAGCATAATGCTGATGCAGTGAAAGAGCATTTGATGGCGATAGATGCAAACGACGAAAAGATCAACAAAATTATGGTACGGCATAAGATTCAATCTGAATGTGGTGCTAACTCGTTGTTCTCAGGGAACGGTCTAACAAAAGTTAATAGTGAGAACCGCTATGGTAATGACGTACCTCAACAATTTGGAGTTGCAGAAACTTTTACCTTCGAACGAGATCCACTAACCGTGAATGAGCTAGGGTCATCTATAGCCATATTACCTGCTACCCCCCTCAAAGGCTGAACTATGTTACTTCATACTGACAATTTACCGACCGGCTACCAAGTTAAAGCCAATATTGATTATTTACTGTTTGATAACGAAAAGCTGTTTATTGTCGCTTCAGACGGAGAACTAGTTTTTATAAAGAAATCCCCCTCACCGTATGAAAATAGGCAGGATGAACCGGGAATCTTGCTGTACCAAACCGAGTTCCCTCGCGTTGCAGCTGCTTGGTTAGTTAATACGATAGAAAATCGGTTGTGGAAGTCTGCTGCTGAAGGTGGAGAACCGTCAGGCAAAAACTCAGTAACAGAAATAGTTGCAGGTGAAGAACTGACCGTGCGCCGAGTAATGGCAGTTGGTGACGACCACAGCAAAGGTTTTGTTTTCATAAATGCGAGCCGCGACAACCTGAAATTTAAAGAAAACTTTCAGGAAATACATGTGTCGGATCGACTTTTAAAAGAAGGTGGTTTACTCGATATACTGCGCCGGCTCTAACTTTTTATTCTCAACTAACATTTGAAGTTAACCCACAGTATTCTGGCCGGGCGCGTAAGATAAAACCCGAATTAGAAGAAAAGCTACTTTCAGCGAATACCAGCCTTAAATACGCTGGAACTTAACGGAGAGACACAAAAAAGCCCTCAACACTGAGGGCTTTTTAATTCGGGCTATTTACCCAGATTAGGCTGGTTGTTAACCAAAAATCGCCTTCATAATGTAGAAGAACACAATAGCCAGGCCAGCACCTACCGGCAGCGTAATAACCCAGGAAATAAAGATATTACGCACTACGCCCAAATTAAGCGCCGCAATACCACGGGCTAAACCAACCCCTAATACCGCACCCACCAGCGTTTGGGTGGTAGAGATAGGTAAACCAGCGCCAGAGGCGATAACCACGGTGGACGCCGCTGATAATTCGGCAGCAAAACCACGGCTGGGGGTTAAATGGGTAATGGCAGTGCCGACCGTTTTAATGACCCGCGCGCCTAACGTGGCTAAACCGATAACGATACCAATGGCGCCCAATGGCAGGATCCACCAGGCTAGCTGTGCCTTGCTGCTGATCTCGCCACCACTGGTCACAACGCTAACCACAGCGGCCAATGGGCCTATCGCATTAGCTACATCGTTAGAGCCGTGGGCAAACGCCATACAGCAGGCGGTGGTAATCATCAGTACACCAAAGATGCGCTCGACGTTATTAAACTGCATTTTTTTATCGGCGGCCGGGTCAAATTTTAACCTACCGATAACCACTTTACCGATCACACCAATAACCACAGCAATAGCAATTGAAATGTAGTAGCCCTCTGCCGTACTGATATGCAAGCCAACATGTTTCAAGCCTTTTTGCACGGTAACCAAGGTCATGACAAAGGCAGCAAAGGCCATATAAAACGGCACATATTTTTTGGCGTTCGCCAGCGGGTTATCGGTATCAAAAATCAGCCGCTGCGCACTCATAAAAAACATATAGGCCAGTACACCGGCCAGCATAGGTGTGACTACCCAGCTACCGACAATACCGCCGACTTTGTTCCAGTGCACCGCATCCATACCCACACCAACCGCAGCAAAACCGATGATAGCGCCGACAATAGAGTGGGTAGTCGATACCGGCCAGCCAAAATACGACGCTACTATTAACCAGGTAGCAGCTGCCAGCAATGCGGCTATCATGCCGTAGGCCATCAGTTCTGGCGTATCGACAAAGAACGACGCATCAGTAATACCACCACGGATAGTCGAGGTAACCGAGCCGCCGGCCAGGTAAGCACCGGCAAACTCAAATATTGCGGCAATGATGATGGCTTGTTTAATAGTTAACGCTTTAGAGCCGACTGAGGTGCCCATAGCGTTGGCCACATCATTGGCACCGACACCGTACGCCATCAGAAAGCCGAACACGGCGGCAACAACGATGAGAATTAAGCCGTATGATTGAATAATATCCATCAGGAAAACCTTTTTGTTTTAGCGGGCTAACATAATTTCGAGGCGCGAACCAACTTTCAGCGCTACGTCGGCCAAATCGCCAATCCACTCCAGCGTGCGGTATAAAAACATCACGTCTATCGGGTTTAGCTCTTTTTCAGCCAGGCGCAGGGCCTTGCGCAGTTTGATTTGCATATCGTCAGTGTCGCCTTCAATGGCGTCCAGCTGCTCGACCATTTTGATCACCAGATCGACTTCGCGGCCGCGAAAGCCGGTCTCCAGTAACTCATCCAGCTCGTTAATCACTTCGCTGGCCAGGGCAGTAGCGTCAATGCAGCGCTGCACATAGGTTTTAAAATCGGTTTGTAAGCTGGCCGGGATCAACAGTTCACGGCCCAGCACACGGCCGGTGATATCTTTGGTTTTGTTAGCAATTTTGTCTTGCTGTGACACCAGCTCCAGAATGTCGGTACGGTCTACCGGCAAAAACAGGCCACGTGGCAGGTTAATGCGGATTTCCCGTTTTAATTTGTCGGCTTCCTTTTCCAACGCGACGATGTTTTTACGCACCTCGGCCGCAGTTTGCCAATCCTGCTGATAGACCGCATCAAAAAACGGCAGCAATAATTCGCTGGCCTGATGTACTTTGCGGATATGTTCTTCTATCGGTTTAATAGGTGATTTGGCAAACACGGATAAAAAAGTACTTGCTGGCATAGCCTGGTCCCGTATGTTGGTTTGACTTCAGTCGGCGCGCATTGTAACGGCATTCAAAGCGCAATAAAAACGAAAAATGAATCCCAGATGAAAACGCCCTGCACGTGTTATCGTCAGGGCGTCGCCACCTTTGGATAAAACCGCTTAAAAATCAGCTGCGTGCTTCTTGCTCCAGTTTTTCCGCACTGCTGTGGCGCACCACCTTACCCTTAACAAAGAAGATGATGTATTCAGCCAGGTTTTTACAGCGGTCACCAATGCGCTCCAGTGAGCGGGCTGACCACAGCACATTCATAATTTTTGGAATAGAGCGTGGATCTTCAATCATGTACGTCATCAGCTGACGGGTGATGGCCTCGTATTCACGGTCTACTTTTTTATCTTCCTGATGCACGGCCACGGCGGTTTCTACGTCCATGCGGGCAAAGGCATCCAGCACATCGTGCAGCATCTGACCAACATGGCGGCCTAAATTATCCAGATTAACCAGTAAATCCTGCTGCTCACTGTTAAACGACTCCAGCGCGACCCTTGCAATACGGCGGGTTTCATCGCCGATGCGCTCTAAATCAGCAATGGTTTTCATAATGGCCATAATAAGGCGTAAATCACTGGCTGCCGGCTGGCGCTTTACAATAATGCTGGTGCACTCTTTATCAATTTGCAGCTCCCAGTCATTCACTTTTAAGTCGGTGTCGATGACCCGCTGTGCCAGCTCGACATCGGCATTGGCAATCGCCATCAGCGCGTTGTTTAGCTGCTGTTCAATCAGGCCACCCATCGCCATCACATGGTTAAGCACTTCGTCAATTTCATCATTAAAGGAGCTGGAAATATGTTTACTTAAATTGAGCTTATCCACTGCGCTCTCCGTTTGCGGTAAGTTAACCGGGCGAATGCTGATACCCCGGATGATGCGCTAAGTATAGGCAGAAAGCGCCCGCCACTGCCAGCCTTGCACCAGCGGTGGCCACTGATTTTTTCGCCAACACCTTCAGGCCGTAGCAGGCTAAGCCGTTAAATTTACAAATATTGTTAGCAATACATTTAAAAACTGCAGGCTGGCGGCTACACTCAGGTGGCTTTTTACGCTTTTTCAGCGCTATCCGGGGTAGCCGCCGCGATGTTGTTTCAGGTTTTTACAGGAAGAAATTAAATGAAGCAGTTAGTACTGACATTAATAGGTAAAGATAAAGCTGGCCTGGTAGAGCAACTGGCCACTGTGGTAAGCCGTCACAATGGTAACTGGATGGCCAGTAACCTCAGCCACCTGGCCGGTTACTTTGCCGGCATTTTGCAGATTGAAGTCGCCGAGCAGGACTTAGCAGCGCTTACTGCAGCGCTGGAGCAGCTGACCGATCTGGATATTAAAATTCAGCACGGTATCCCCAGTGCGTTAAACGAGCAGCAACAGCTGAAATTTGTTATTACCGGTAACGACAGGCCCGGCATAGTACGCGAGCTGTCATCGGTGATTAAACACAAAGGCACCAACATTATTCATTTTGAAAGCAGCAAGCAAAGTGCACCCAACTGGGGCGTACCGCTGTTTAATGCCGTTGCTACGGTAGAGTTACCCGCCAGTGTCAGCCGGGATGAAGTGGTAAAAGCACTGGAAGCCATTGCCACTGACATAGTGGTAGACGTAGAAACCGGCGTTTAAGCCGCTATTGCCGCCGCTTTGCCCGGTTTAAGCGGCGGCGTTCATCTTGCTGTCATAAAATTGCCATAGAGTAACCCTAAGTTGTAGTCAGGGAGCTGGACCATGGAACACCCCAACACCACTGTTGGCACTGAATTTCCCACTTATCCACGTGAATTAAGCTGGCTGGCCTTTAACGGCCGGGTATTACAGGAAGCGGCCGACGAGCGTAACCCGCCGATTGAACGGCTGCGCTTTTTAGGTATTTACTCCAACAACATGGACGAGTTTTTCCGTGTGCGGGTAGCCGATGTCAAGCGGCGCATTTTGCTGAAAAAATATCAAAGCAGCGAGCAGGAAGATGCCGAACATCTGATGCAGGATATTCAGCAGCAGGTGTTGGAGCTGGGCGCACGTTTTAATGCCATTTACCTCGACATTCAGCTGGAGCTGCGCAAGCACAATATCGAGCTTATCGACAACTTTAAGCTAACCGAGCTGCAATCAAGCTGGGTACGCAGTTACTTTCGCAGTGAAGTGATAAAACATATCTCGCCGATGATTTTATCCGGCGATGAAGTCAGCCTGTCTAAAGCCCTGGAAGATAACACCACCTACCTGATGGTCGAGATGACCGGCAGCGGCAAACCCGAATATGCGATAGTGCAGGTGCCTACCAATGAGCTGTCGCGCTTTATTGAGCTGCCGCTGCACTTAAACACGCGCAAGAAAAACGGCCATTACCGGCGGCAAATTTTGCTGCTGGACGATGTGATCGTGCACTGTATTGCCGACTTGTTCAGCGGTTTTTTCGAGTTTGACGCCATTCAGGCTTACTCGTTAAAACTAACCCGTGACGCCGAGTACAATATCAGCGATACGCTGGACCAAAGCTTAATTGATAAGATGTCCAAGGGTATACGGCAACGGTTAAAATCGGAGCCGGTACGCCTGGTGTACGATGCGGCGATGCCGGAGCAAATGCTAAAAGTGCTGAGCAAGCAGCTGGGCACCAGTTCGGTTGACTCGCTGATTCCCGGCAGCCGCTACCGTAACTTTAAAGACTTTATCGGCTTTCCCAATATCGGCCATCAAAGCCTGGAATTCCCGACGATGCCGCCGCTTAACAGCCCGGAATTTGAGCAGTACGCCACCAGCTTTGATGCCATCCGGGCCGGCGATATTCTGCTGTATTACCCCTACCATAACTTTGGCTATTTTACCGAGTGGGTGCGCCAGGCGTCGTTTGACCCTAAAGTGACTCATATTAAAATGACCATGTACCGGGTAGCAAAACATTCACGGGTGATCCACTCTTTATTGGATGCGGTGCGTAACGGTAAAAAAGTCACTGTAGTGGTTGAGCTTAAAGCCCGCTTTGATGAAGAAAACAACATCAACTGGGCGCGCAAAATGACCGAGGCCGGTATTCAGGTGGTATTTGGCTTAACCACACTGAAAATTCACTCGAAACTGTGCCTGATTAGCCGGATGGAAAAAGGCAAACTGGTGCAGTATGGCCATATCGGTACCGGTAACTTTAACGAGAAAACCGCCCGCATTTACACCGACATGAGCCTGTTTACCTGCCATCAGGAAATTACCGGCGAAATTGGCCAGGTGTTTGAATTTATTGAGTACAGCTACCGGCCTTATCAGTTTAACCACCTGATTGTCTCGCCGACCTGGAGCCGCTCGCGGCTAACCGCGCTGATCCAGCGGGAAATAGACTTTGCCGTGAGCGGGCGCAAGGCTGAGATTTTCCTCAAAGTAAATAACCTGGTCGATCAGCAAATTGTCGAGCTGCTGTACCGCGCCAGCCAGGCCGGGGTAAAAATACGCATAATTGTACGCGGCATGTGCTCACTGATGCCCGGCATTGCCGGTAAAAGTCAGAATATTAAGATTATTTCGGTACTAGACCGCTTTTTAGAGCATGCCCGCGTCTATGTGTTTCATAACGGCGGCGAGACCGATGTGTATATTTCTTCTGCTGACTGGATGACGCGCAATATCGACCAGCGGGTCGAAGTAGGCGTACCTATTTATGATATCCGTCTGAAGCAGCAAGTGCTGGACACGCTGGATATTCAGTGGCGGGATAACGTAAAGGCACGTATTATTGATGCCAGACAAAGCAATGCCTATGTAAAACGCGGCAATAAACGCAGCATCCGCTCGCAGCAGCAGATCTACGATTACTTCGCCCGCATGCAGGGCCGACAGCAGGTTGATAGCCAAGAAGAATGACCGACACCACCGAATCGCCTTTAACGCATCCGCAGGCCTATATGGCCGCCGTTGACCTGGGCTCAAACTCCTTTCATATGGTAATTGCCCGGGTGATTGCCGGCGATATTCAGCTGCTGCACCGCGAAAAGCAAAAAGTGCAGCTGGCTGAGGGCTTAAACGATCAGTTGGTGTTAAGCGAAGAAGCGATAGAGCGCGGCCTGAATGTGTTGGCGCAATTTGCCGACACCTTAAAGCCCTTTGCGCCCCAGTCGGTGCGGGTTATCGCAACCTATACCCTGCGCCGGGCGCGTAATGCCGCTACCTTTTTACGCCGCGCCAAAGCGGTGTTTCCGTTTCCTATCGAGGTGATTTCCGGCCAGGAAGAAGCGCGTTTTATTTATCAGGGTGTCGCGCATTTTGAGCATTTTTCCGGCCGCCGGCTGGTGATAGACATCGGCGGCGGTAGCACCGAGTTTGCCATCGGCGAAGGCGTGCAGCCACTTCGGCTCAGCAGCCGCAATATGGGCTGCGTCAGTTATGCCATGCAGCATTTCCCGCAGGGCCGTATCAGCGAAAAACGCTTTAACCGCGCCATTTTGCAAGCCGAGCAAGAGCTGGAGCCTATTATCAGCAGCTTTAAAGCAGCCGGCTGGCAACAGGCTGTAGGCACCTCGGGCACAGTAAAAACGATTCGAGATATTATTGTGGGCCTGGGTTTTAGCAACAATGCAATTGAACGCGCGCATTTGTTAGCACTGAAAGATCATCTGGTGGCGCAGGAAAACAGCTATCAGCTGGATTTGCCCGGCTTAACTGATGATAGAAAGCTGCTGATTTGCTCAGGCTTAGCCATTTTAATTGCCGCCTTTAACCTGCTGCAAATTGAGCAGCTGGTGTATTGCGACGCGGCGCTGCGCGAGGGTGTGCTGTATGAGATGAGCGACCGGCTGCAGCATCTGGATATCCGCGAGCACAGCGTGGCCAGCCTGCAACGGCGTTACGATGTCGATATGGCGCAGGCTCAGCGGGTAAGCCATACCGCCTTAACCCTGTTTAGCCAGGTGCGCAACAGTTGGCAGCTAAGCGATGAAGATGCGTTATTGCTGGGTTGGGCGGCCACCTTGTACGAGGTGGGCCTGCACATTAACTCGTCAGGGGTACAAAAACATTCAGCCTACATTTTACAAAACGCCAACCTGCCCGGTTTTAACCAGGAGCAACAACAGCTGGTTGCGACACTGGTACGCTTTCACCGGCGTAAAATCCGCGCCGATGACATACCTACGTTCAGCCTATACCAATTGCCACAAGTAGTTTGCTTGTTGGTGCTGCTGCGCCTGGCGGTGCTGTTAAACCAAAAGCGGCGTGACGATATTTTACCGGAACTGACCGCCACCGCCGGTGTGCAATACCTGCAGTTGCAGCTGCCTGCCGATTGGCTGACACAGCAAAGCCTGCTGGCGGCCGACTTACAACTGGAGCAAAAAGCACTGAAAAAAATCGCCTTTGTGCTCGATTGCCCCGGCTTAGCAGACAGCGTTCTGGGTTAAAAGCTACAAAAGGCAGCCTGTTTAGTGTAGACTTCGCGCCTGTTTTTTAACGCAACACATATTCAATGAGGATGGGCCGGTGTAACAACGCAACACTTTAATTAATTGCTAGTAAAGTTGACAGTTGGCAACGCAGAACGACGAGATGCGCAACTTTAGGTGCAATTTATGCTGTGTTGTTTATGTTTACCCTGTGTTTTAACTCATTGGATATTTTATGTTGAAAGCTATTCAACAGAACTGGTTCTCTAACCTTAGAGGCGATGTTCTATCTGCTATTGTCGTAGCCTTAGCCCTTATTCCTGAAGCTATTGCCTTTTCGATTATCGCCGGCGTTGACCCCAAAGTGGGTTTGTATGCCTCTTTTGCTATTTGTGTGATTATCGCCTTTGCCGGTGCCCGTCCGGGTATGATCTCGGCCGCGACCGGCGCTATGGCACTGTTAATGATCACCCTGGTAAAACAGCATGGTCTGGAATACCTGCTGGCAGCCACCTTACTCACCGGTGTTATCCAGATTATCTTTGGCCTGTTTAAACTGGGCGATTTAATGCGCTTTGTGTCGCGCTCGGTGGTGACCGGCTTTGTTAATGCGTTGGCGATTCTGATTTTTATGGCGCAACTGCCTGAACTAAGCGGTACCTACGGCACCGTTACCGTGTACGGCATGACAGCGCTGGGGTTGGCGATTATTTACCTGTTTCCTTATGTGACGAAAAAAATCCCCTCACCGCTGGTGTGTATCATCGTGCTAACGGCTATAGCAGTGTATTTTAATCTTGATATCCGCACCGTCGCTGATATGGGTGAACTGCCCGACAGCTTGCCGGTATTTTTATGGCCAGATGTGCCGCTTAACCTGGAAACGCTGCAAATTATCTTCCCTTATGCGCTAGCGTTGGCGGTTGTAGGTATTTTAGAGTCGTTAATGACCGCCACTATTGTGGATGATTTTACCGACACCTCAAGTGATAAAAACCGTGAATGTGTTGGCCAGGGCATTGCTAACATTGGCTCGGGTTTAATTGGCGGCATGGCCGGTTGTGCCATGATTGGCCAGTCGGTGATTAATGTGAAATCTGGTGGTCGCACCCGCTTATCGGCGCTATTGGCCGGCAGCTTACTGCTACTGATGGTGGTGTTTTTAGATCAATGGGTTGGCATGATCCCGATGGCAGCGTTAGTCGCAGTGATGATCATGGTGTCAATTGGCACCTTTAGCTGGTCTTCAGTAAAAGACCTGCGCAAAAATCCGGCAAGCTCATCGGTGGTAATGATTGCCACTGTGATCGTGGTAGTTGCTACCCATAATCTGGCCTATGGCGTACTCGTTGGCGTGCTGTTAAGTGCGTTGTTTTTTGCCAACAAAGTCGGGCAAATTTTGTATATTGGCTCCAGCTTATCCAAAGATGGCCACGAAAGAACCTACACCGTGGTCGGCCAGGTGTTTTTCAGCTCCAGTGAGCAATTTGTTAACGCCTTTGACTTTAAAGACGCGGTAGAGAAAGTGACGATAGACTTAAGCAAAGCGCATTTTTGGGATATCACCGCCATCAGCTCACTGGATAAAGTGGTGTTGAAATTCCGCCGCGAGGGTACCGATGTGCAGTTACTGGGCTTAAATGACGCCAGCGCCACCTTAGTTGATAAATTTGCTATGCACAACCGCCCTGATGCAGTAGAAAAACTGATGGGCCACTAGGAGATCCAACATGAGCAGAAAAGTACTGGCGTGTATTGACGCCTCACCCTATGCCCAGGCGGTATGTGACTATGCGGTTTGGGCAGCGAAAAAACTTAATGTCGCCATGTCGGTAGTACATGTGCTGGATAACAGCCATAAAACCGTACATACCGACTTTAGCGGCAGTATTGGTCTGGGCAGCCAGGAAGCCTTATTAGCCCAGCTGGCCGAGTTGGATGCCCAGCACGCCAAACTGGCATTACAACGCGGCCGTATTATGTTGGATGCCGCCAAAGAGCGCGCTGAGGCGGCCGGCGTAAGCGCCGTAGACGAGCGCTTACGCCACGGTGAGCTGGTAGATACTTTAACCGAACTGGCAGACGAGACGCGCTTGCTGGTACTGGGCAAACGTGGCTTTAGCAGCGCCGATGCCCATGGCCATATGGGCCTGCATGTTGAGCGGGTGATCCGCAGCCTGCACAAGCCGATATTACTCACCCAACAAAGCTACACTGAGCCTAACAGCATTATGTTGGCCTATGATGGCAGTGCCACCGCACTAAAAGGCCTGGAAATGTTAGCCGCCAGCCCGTTGGGCAAAGGCTTACCGGTGCACCTGGTGATGGCCGGAGCCACCACCGACGCCACAGAAGCACTAATTGCAAGTGCCGCTGCCATTTTACGCAATGCCGGTTTTATGACTACCGTCGCCATTGTTGGCGGCGAACCAGAAGCCGTGCTGCATCAGTATCAGCAGCAGCATAATATTGATCTGCTGGTCATGGGCGCCTACGGTCATTCACGCATCCGCCAGTTTATTGTCGGCAGCACCACCACGGCGATGATTAGCAAAGCCAAATGCAGTTTGCTGATCCTAAGGTAGTCATCAACCGGCAGCAGGCAATTGACTATCGGAGTAAGGCTTTTTGTCTTGATATCAGTTGTTCGAAACGCTGCTGGCCAACACCGCCACTCGTAACCTGCTGTATTCGCAGCACGGTAATGCCACTGTAATGGCCACGGGTAAATACCGCTTCAATATTGTCCCAGCCCTGTTTGTGGGTAACACCAGCGGCCAGTGCGTTTTCACCTTTTAATGTGACCTGCTGGCGCGCAGCTTCTGCCCCCAGCCACTGCACCAGGCTTTTTGCCAGCGAGTAACTGGGTGCGCCGGCGTTATTGTCCATTTCAAGCGCAGTAAAATGCAATACTACCGGGCGTTTCCGACGGCTAAACTCAGCGGCTAGTGCCACGATCTGCTGATAACCATAACCATTCTCCGCCGAGTACTCTTGCTGGCTGTCAATCAGCCCTGCGGCAAGTTCAGCGCTACGGGCAAAATTGCCAGTAGACGTCATTTGCCAGTGAATGCCCGGAATTTTAAAGCCCAGCGCTGTCTGGCTAAAAACGCCATCAAAGGCTACTGCTGCAGCGTCTAGCATACGCTGGCCATGCGCCACTAAGGCGCTGTGATACCAGTTGATAAAGTCGCGGCCGTAGACGCTATTAAACTGGGCACCACTTTTTATAAAGGCTTCGGCATCTGGCGGCGGTCCCAGCTGTTCAAAACTGCGAAAAGCCGTTTGCCAGGCCAGGTTTAACTGCTCAATGTGCTGATAGCGCTGTTGCATGCTGGTACGAAAGTCCGCTACTGCCAGAGCAGAATACGCCTGAAAGCCACCACGGCTTGGGTAGGCGGTGCGGCCGCCATCATGACTGTTATATGACGGATACCGCAGCTCACCCGCCGGCCCCATAGAGATATTAATTTCGCTGATATCTTTAGCTAAGGCGGAGTACTGGCTGACAAATGCCTTCATAAACTCTATATATTGTGGCATTGCCCAAGGGTCAGCCCAAAGCGCCAGCGTCTCTGCCGACCGGTTGCCGTACTCGCTTTGGTATTGCAGGTCAGCTATAGTTAGCCCCTGTGGTCTAAAGTGTTGCCAAACCCACGCAGGCAATGGCACATCACAGTCATCGCCAACATTACCTCCACATTGATGGAATGCCATAATTGGCATAATTTTGAGGCCCGCGCCGCGAATGTCGGCAAAAATTTCGTCGTAGTATTGCCAGTTGAACTGCTGATCGCCGCGCTCTTCAACCAGCCCCCACCAAACATCAACAGAGACACCCTCAACTCCTATCTGCTTGGCAATCTGTAACTGCTGACGAAAAGTATCTCTGTCCTGCACTAACAAGGGTGCCATCACATTAGCGCTAAAAGCATGAAGACAACAGGAAACAAAAAGCAGTAACAGTAGAAGCAGGCGCATGGTTAGCCATCCGTTATCAGTAGTAAATGGCAATTACACCGTATTCTTTTCACCAAGTGTTGTTCAAACACGACAAAAGCAGCAATAGCCTCAGTGTTGCTTGGTCTGCCGGCCCAGTGTGTGCAAAATGCGATTTTTCATCGAATGCCAGTGATTTTTCGGTAAAGTAGGTGCCTGAGCCAAAATGGCGTCAAAGTTTATACTCGCCGCCGCGCGGGGCGGCAGGTGGGCAAAATACAGCTGGTTGGGCGCAAGGTCACTGACCCGCTTTAATGACTGTTTATACTGGTTCGGGTGGCACACCGGGTATGGCGGCACCAGGCGTTTTTTTACTGAGACAATCAGATCGGCAATATACAGCTGCTTTGTCGGCA
This sequence comes from Rheinheimera nanhaiensis E407-8, assembly GCF_000296695.1. Taxonomy (GTDB): domain Bacteria; phylum Pseudomonadota; class Gammaproteobacteria; order Enterobacterales; family Alteromonadaceae; genus Alishewanella; species Alishewanella nanhaiensis. The sequence continues at coordinate 3,422 of NZ_BAFK01000001.1, read as the reverse complement.
CATGCAGCAGTGAAAGGTCATGATCAGTATGGCCCGGCGTGTACAGCACCTGCCAGTCGGCAAAGCCCGGCAGCGATTGCCCGTCCAGCAGTAGCAGGTCAGGCTTTAAAATCGGGTTATACCAGATATGTTTTTTTGCCTTACCCAGCCGGTTGGCGACCCACCAGGTCAGGCTAACATCAATTAAATGCGCAGTGCGCCCGAGTAAACCGGCATACCAGCGCCGCGCTTTCGGGTGGCAGGCAATTTGCGCACCGGTTAAGCGCCGCAGTTTATGGGCGCCACCGGCATGATCGGGGTGCATATGGGTAACCATAATCAGTTTTAGCGCGCTTAACGGCAAGGCTAAGTGCTGCTCAATGTAATCACATAGGGTAGCAATATCCGCCCGGCTGCAGCCATCGAGCAGTAATAAACCCGCATCTTCCTGCACCAGATAAATGTTTTGAATATAGCCTTTGAGAATATGTAACTGCATTAATGTGTATTAAGCCTATGCGTAAGCAACTGGTCTGACATTACCCAAGCTTAAGGCAATTATCCAGCAACAATTGCCATTTTCGCTGCCGGCGCTTATGGTACTACGCAATGCACATTATCTGGAGCTACTATGCGCTGTTCACTACTAAGTTTGACAAAAACAGGTTTGGCAATCCTCCCCTTATTCCATAGCCCTGTCGTCTTAGCGGAATCACGCACTGAGCTAAGCAAACACATTGAACAGGTGATGCCCAAAGTGATTAGCTGGCGCCGTGATATTCACCAGCACCCGGAACTGTCTAACCGCGAAGTGCGCACCGCGGCTAAAGTAGCCGCACACCTGGAAAAACTCGGGCTGGAAGTGCGCACCGGCATCGCCCATACCGGTGTGGTCGGTATTTTAACAGGTGGCAAACCCGGCCCAGTGGTAGCGCTGCGCGCTGATATGGACGCCCTGCCGGTGACCGAGCAAACCGGCTTGCCGTTTGCGTCAAAGGTAGTGAGCGAGTTTAACGGCCAGCAAACCGGCGTAATGCACGCCTGCGGCCACGATGCCCATGTGGCTATGCTGATGGGTGCAGCCGAAGTACTGGCCAAACAACGCGCCGACATTGCCGGTACTATTATGTTTGTGTTTCAGCCGGCTGAAGAAGGCCCACCGGCCGGCGAAGAAGGCGGTGCTAAAATGATGTTGGCAGAAGGTTTATTTGCCAACCCCAGCCCGTCGGCCATTTTTGGCTTACACGTTTGGCCGGGCGAACCTGGTCAGTTGCAGGTAAAAACTGAAGGTATTATGGCCGCGGCTGACAGCTTTCAAATTACGGTTAAAGGCAAACAGGTACATGGCTCGTCACCCTGGCGCGGTATAGACCCGATTAACGTTACCGGCCAGCTGATTAACGCCATAAACCTGATCCCAGCGCGGCAAATTGATGTTACCAAAGCACCGGCGGTAGTGTCGTTTGGCCAGGTACATGGCGGTATTCGCTGGAACATTATTCCCGACGACGTGAAATTAGAGGGCACCATCCGCACCTTTGACAGCGAGATGCGCGAAGACTTAATCGCCCGCATGGCGCACACCAGCGAGCATATTGCCAAAGCCAGCGGCGCCGAGGCACATTTTCATGTACATAATTTTGCCGCTGTTACCTGGAACGACCCGACGCTGACCGACTGGGCCATGCCAAGCCTGAAGTGGGCGGCCGGCGAAAAAGGTGTCGCGCCAATTAAACCGATAACCGGCGCGGAAGATTTCTCGTTTTACCAACAGCAAATTCCAGGCGTATTCTTCTTTTTAGGTATCTCCCCCGAAGGCAAGCCACTGAGTGAAGTACCGCCAAACCATTCGCCGATGTTTGATGTAAACGAAGATGCCTTAGTTAACGGTGTGCGGGCTCTTACCGGTTTAGCACTGGATTACTTAGCCAATCCGCCAACGACAGAGAAACAATAATGAATACACCGTGCCGCTGCCACTGGGTCGACTTAAGCAAACCTGACTATGTCGCCTACCATGACACCGAATGGGGCGTGCCGGTATATGACGACAATAAACTATTTGAGTTTTTAACCCTGGAAGCCGCTCAGGCCGGGCTGAGTTGGTACACGGTGCTGAAAAAACGCGACAGCTATCGCGCTGCTTTTGCCAACTTTGACCCGGTGAAAGTGGCGGCTTTTGACGAGGCTAAAGCGGCAGAATTACTGCAAAACCCCGGCATTATCCGCAACCGGTTAAAAATTGCCGCCGCCATTAACAATGCTGCGCGCTTTTTAGAAGTGCAGGCGGCATTTGGTAGCTTTAGCAACTACCAATGGCAGTTTGTTGGCGGTAAGCCGCAGCAAAACCATATTGCCAGCCCGGCAGATTACCGCGCCACCAGCCCGGAATCGGATGCTTTTAGCAAAGACTTAAAACAGCGCGGCTTTAAGTTTGTTGGCTCAACCATTATTTACGCCCATATGCAGGCCTGCGGCATGGTGAACGATCATCACGTCAATTGCTTCCGCCATCCAGCTGTCGCCGCCTTATAGCGCGGTAACAAGCTTTAGGTAAGCAGTTTTACTTTCGCTGTTTTTTTGCACTATTGCTATCCGGTGGTTGTAGACCATTTGCTCATTTAGCAGCGAGTACTGCTTAGGGTCGTGTTCGCCAAGTTTAACTTGCTGCTTAGCGACACTAAGGTTAGCGGGTTCGGGCTTAGAGCAACTTATGCTGGCTAACGTAACCAACAGTAGCAAGACAAAACGCATAATGTTAACCCCAGCTAATCGGTTGGGTAAATTCGGGCTCTGCTGCTATTGGCAGTGTTATGCGTGCTGTTAGTATTGGTTGGGGTTCCATACTGATGGTCTATTCTTGCCGATACGGTTGGTTTAGTACGGGCGTCAGCTCGTTCGGTACACGAACTCGGAAAAACAGTGTTGGGTCGTAGTTTTCTGTTGAACGTGCTGCCAGATCCTGTTGTGGAACCATGATCTCTGCGCTGGCTGGTTTATCTCCAATATACAGGAAGATGGCAAAAGGGGCGTTAAACAAACCACCAGCAAGTTCTAGAGCGGTAACGCCTGAAACCATGTTTCGTTTGTAACGGTTGAGGGTACTTGTTGTCGCCTTATCTTCAATATCACTGCTTAAAAAGATCCGGTTATAAAACTCAGAATAGGTTTGCTGCCACATACTCTCAGTCTGTGAAGGCGCAGTATGAGGAAAATAGCGGAAACCGGAGCGGACAAAAGATTCATAATTATATAAAGTGCCCTCATTCCGCAGCAACTGCACTGGTATATTGTCATCCAAAAATAACTGAATTTGTTGTGCAGGTAGTTTATCTTTATATTCATGCGGCTCATACATTTCATAAACAGCTTGTCTATTGGCAAATACAGTCCAGTAAATACGAATGGCCAGCACACCGGGGTCAAGCTCTATGGCTTGAGCA
>NZ_BAFK01000002.1 GCF_000296695.1 Rheinheimera nanhaiensis E407-8 | reverse complement strand
TATTGACCTGTGACCAGGCTGACACAGAATATTGAACACCCTCGTAACATTGGTACGATAACGTTTAATTGTGGTGGCAATTGCAGAAGAAAATAAACATTCAATAGAACCAGCGGAGCAAGCAACAACAAGTAAAATTTATCGTCAGGCCTGTTGAATAAAAACTTACATACATAAGCTAACAGCAAAAAAGCTACAGCCAACGGAACCGCAATAGTAAAGAAATCGAGCACAACAAAAGCGAATAGATCTGAAATTTTTGTTAGCGTTTTTAAAATTTCTGCAGGCACAGATACTGCTGCACCATACCCAACAATAACAACCGATGCAAATGCCAGTGCAATACCTAAAATTACCGCCATCAAATAACTTTTAAAGTTAACCATCTACTAACTCCTTGTATGCCTAAAACTTATTCGGCGGAAAAAATTCATATTTAAATACGGATTTTTCCGCCATTGTAAATTTAATGTATAAGACTTTACTTCGTTTATTGATAACTTACAACAGGTTATAGGTACATTCGGATTTAGAGAGGCAGGTCCGATTGTTGCAACACTAAACAACAAAACCGGTTTATAGCCGGCTTTGTTGTTTAGATGTTATCGCCGTTACCTTGCCCGCTTGCAGGCTTACTGATACTAAAAACTGCCCGCCCATATCGCCCTGTAGGCGGTACGACCAGGTTTCTATCGTCTCGCCTTTAACCGGCTCGCCGGTATCCACACCCAGCGTTTCAATATCTTTACTTACCGGCTCACCGGCCAGTGATAACAGCTCGATGCGGTTCATGCCGCAGCGTAATAACTTGCCGTTATCCAGCCGAAAGCCACAGGCTAAGGCGTTGTTGCTAAATATCAATAATGTCAGGCTGATAGCCAGGCCAATAATCAGTTTCATCTGTGTTCTCCTGTAATTATGTTTGCTGATTAAAGTGGCACAAATTAACTTAACCTTGTGTTAATTTACCAAGTATTTACACAACTGTTATGTAAAGAGTTTCAATTCAATTACCCGCAGCAGAGAAATAAGCCGTTACTCAATTTCCCGGCTCATATAACAAAAGCGCTCGTCTTCGTTGATGACTGCAAACCCCTCACGCTTATACAAATTAACCGCAGGGCTGATGTTAAATACCCTAAGTTTCAATATTGGACAGCGATTGTGTTTAGCCAGCCGCACTGCCTCAGCAAGGGCAATAGCGCCAATACCTCGATTCTGATAAGCCCTATCTACTTGCAAATCACGTAGCCAGCATTCTTCTGCGTTAAAAGATAAGCGCAAAACACCAACAACGTGCTGTTGCAGCACTATATCGAAATTAACCAGATCTCTGGTCATCTGCTCTATCTGTGTTTCATCCCAATCTACCGCATAGTGGGCATAATATGGCCGCATATTGTCCAGAGTAAACCTTGCTGCTTGCGTTAAATCGTTAGTAGGCTTAAAGCTAATCACAGTGGCAATCCCCAGAATTTATAATCTCAATGCTACAGTAGTAAAACCCTGCGCTCTTAGAAAAAACAAACGATACAGAGCATGTATATATCTGCCTTTATCTAGTGGCTTGCTAGCGTTTTATCTTCACATCCACATTATTTTTCTTGAAATACCAAAGCATTACCGGTATTTCGATAATGGCGTAAGTAATCAGGGTAAACCAAAACCAGTTAACGTCGGCGACAACCAGGCTAAATTGCTGACCGCTACCCCAATATTTAGAGCCAACAATAGCCAGCGCCAGGCCGGAGGCAAACAGGTCATAAAAAGAAATTTTATTAAAGCTATTGCCGGCCAGCTTGGGGTAAACCGAAAGATAAGCCACCAAAACAATAACGGCATTTAGTACGATTACCGATAATTCCATTGTTACCATGATTTAATCTGCCTTTACCTGAGAGCTGGCTTTCGTGCCTGCGGAAAATCTTCAACATCAACGATAGTGCTCACGCGGATGTCTACCCTTTGGAAATCTGCCCAACCAATATTCTGCATAGCGTGCACCGTCATACCTCACTTACCTCATAACTCAGGCCCATAAAATACTGAGAATAATCAGCCCCACCAGCGCGCTGACTGCCATCAGGTTATACACCGAGCTTACCAGCCAGAACTTTACTAAAGTTTTACCCCAGCTTTGCCGGTAGTAATACTTTTGGCACAGCAGTAAATACAGTGGTATCCACAGCAAGACGCCGTTAGCCAGCCACTTAATACTTTGCGACAGCCAGGCCAGGCTGATACTTTGCGCCAGCAGTTCCAGCGCCAGATAAAACACCGAAAACTGCAAAATAAAGCTGTGGCTGTGCAGCGCGACGATTAAATGCTCCATGTAGTAACGCTCAGAGCGCAGATAAACCAGCTTTAGCAGCAGCGCAAACAGCGGCAGTAGCAACAGCATCATCTGTGGCGCCAGGCTAAAAAACTTATTCACCGCCTGTTTGGGGTTAGCACTTAACTGGGCAATTTTGCGCTCAAACTCGCTATTGGTCTCGGTTGATAACAATGGCAGCGCCATACCCTGATCCTTGGCTTCGGTCTGCATCTGACTGAACAGTTCCTGCTTAAACTGCTCTGGCGAGACAGGTTCACCACTGACGACTGAAGGTAGCTCTTCGTTAGCGTTATTAATGTTTACCCCGTTGTTTGGCAATAACTTTGCCAGCAGCAAAAACGCGATTATCGAGGTAAATAAATACAGCCGCAGCGGCGGCACATAAGGCACCCGATGGCCGCTAACATAACGCCGGCTTAAATAACCGGGGCGAAACCACAGCGGCAGTAAAGTACGCCACACCCGGGTGTCCCAGTTACTGAACTCACCAAAGAACTCTGTCACCACACCACTGACATTACGGATATAGCTTTTCTTTTCCTGGCCACACTGATGGCAAAAATCACCCTGTAAGGTGGTAAAGCAGTTATCGCATTGACGAGCCAAAGTATCCATATTGTTGTTCACGCTTCTTATTCCTGCGTTGATTCTACGTTAAGCAATTGTTTTAGCAATAGTTGTCCGCAGCACGGCAACGGACACTAAAACTGTCCGCGGACAGCATAAACTCTAACGCCAAACTTAACTTAGCTAACAAATTCAATAAGTTAAGTTTTGGCATTAAAGCTGCTATATCAAAGCAGACGCTGCAACAACAGAAAAGCAAGGACAAAACATGATCCAGGGTACAGCACAGCAAGACCATATTATTGCGCGGCCGGCAAAACCGGTTTGGCGCCGCTATCTGCCGCTGGCAGCAGCCGGCACAGCGCTGGCGCTATTGGCCGTTTTGCTGTTTCAGGCCACCGGCCAAAGCGCCAGCCTGGTGCTACCGCGCGCTCAGCTGCAGTTTGCTACCGTGCAGCGCGGCGATTTAGTGCGTGATATCGCAGTACAAGGCCGTATTGTCGCGGCTAACGCCCCCACCCTGTACAGCCAGGAAACCGGTCAGGTGCAATTATTTAAACAGCCGGGCGAAGCCGTAACCTTAGGCGACTTACTGGCCAGAATTAGCAGCCCCACGTTACAGAACGATTTACAACAGCAACAGGCGGTGTTGGCCAGTATGCAAAGTGAGGCCGAGCGTGCGGTGTTGGCGGCGCGCGAGCAGCAGCTGGATATTGAGCAGGTAATGAACAACGCCCAGGTAAACCTGCTGGCGGCAAAGCGCGAGCTGGCGCGGGCCACACAGTCGATAGAGATGGGCGTGATCCGCAAGCTCGACTTTGATATTGCCAAAGATAATCTGACTAAAGCAGAGCTGGAATTTGACCACGCCAAACGTAAAGTGGTGCTGGCTAAAGACAAGCTGAGCTTCGAGCAGCGCTCGCGCGAGCAGGATATTCACCGCCAGCAATTGGTGGTAAGTGAGCTTGAGCGCAAAGTGGCTGCGCTTGATATTACTGCCCCTGTTACCGGCCAGTTGGGCAACTGGTTAGTCGAGCAGCAAAGCCATGTGCTACCCGGCCAGCCGCTGCTGACCGTAATCGACTTAAGCCAGTACGAGGCCGAACTGGCGGTACCGGAAAGCTACGCCCGCGACTTAGCGCCCGGCCAACAGGTTGAAGTGACATTAGGTAATCAGCAGCTAAGCGGCAGCATCAGCACTATAGCGGCTGAGGTGCGCAACAATCAGGTTAGCGCCAGAGTACGCTTTAACGAGGCCGACAGCACCGCCCTGCGCCAGAGCCAGCGTTTAACCGCCCGGGTTATTCTGGAACACAAGCAGAATGTATTGAAAATTGCCCGCGGCGACTTTGTCAGCTCCGGCGGTGGCCGTCAGGCCTATCAGGTGCTGGATAACCAGGCACTGCGCAAAAATATCGAGCTGGGCGCCTTGTCGGTGCAATGGGTAGAGATTTTAAGCGGCGCCACTGAAGGCGAACAATGGGTTATTTCCAGCTTAAGTGAGTTTAAAGATCTGGACAGAGTAAACCTGAACTAACGGTTAGCAAAAAAGGACTACAAAATGATTAAGTTAAGCAATTTAAGCAAGATTTTCCGTACCGAACTAATTGAAACCCATGCCCTGCGCGAGGTAAACCTGCAGGTAAACGAAGGCGAGTTTGCCGCCCTGACCGGCCCGTCCGGCTCGGGTAAGTCTACACTGCTGAATATCCTTGGCACGCTGGAGCACTTTGACAGCGGCGATTATTTACTCGATGGCCAGTCGGTTAAAGGCTTATCCGATGCAGCCTTATCTAAACTGCGCAATGAAAAAATCGGCTTTATCTTTCAAAGCTTTAATCTGATAAAAGACTTTAGCATCTATGACAATATCGAACTGCCGTTACGTTATCGCGGCTTTAATGCCGCCGAGCGTAAACGCCGTATTGAGCAGGCATTAGAGCTGGTAGGCCTGCATGCCCGGCGCGATTATTTGCCGGGCCAGCTCTCTGGCGGCCAGCAGCAGCGCGTCGCTATTGCCCGCGCCATTGCCGGTGAGCCGCGCATTTTGCTGGCTGACGAACCCACCGGTAACCTGGATTCATTAATGGCACGGCAGGTGATGGAACTGCTGGAAAAAATTAACCAACAAGGCTGCACCATTTTAATGGTGACGCATGACCCGGATCAGGCGCGCCGCGCCGGGCGGCATATTCAGATCATCGATGGTCAGCTGCACGACAGCACCTTGTATGAGCCGCTGGCAGCACATAGCGCATAAGGTAAAGCAAATGGAACAGTTTATTTATTATCTGAAAGTCAGCCTCAAAGGCATTAAGCGTGCGCCGCTGCCCTATGCGCTGACTATTTTTATTTTAAGCGTGGGTCTGGGGGTATTTTTTGCCAATGCCACTTTCTACTATCAGTTAAACAGCGACCCCTTGCCACATAAAAGCGACAAGCTGTTTTTTCCGATGATAAATCTGGTGCCTTATCAGTGCACTACAGATTGCCGCACACCGCGGGTTTTAAGTTACAGTAATGTGCAAAAGCTCAGCCAGTCAGGCATTCCCACTCAGGCTGCCGCCATGTACAGTGCAGACGGTTACCTGCGTGTAAACGCCGACCAACCGCCATTGCCGGTCAGCATCCGCCTAACTCAGCGCGATTTTTTCACAATGTTTGAGGTGCCGCTGCTGCATGGCAGTATCTGGCCTGATAACAGCGCCCGCCTCGAAGTGATTTTAACCCGGGCCAGTGCGGAAAAACTGTTTGGCCGCACTGAAGTGATAGGTGAAACCCTGCTGCTGGATGACCGCAATGTTACGGTCAGCGCGGTACTGGATAGCTGGCAAATGCTACCCCGGCTGTATGACGCCAACAACCGCAATCATTTAACTGATGCTGACGATATCTATCTGCCACTGGAAACCGGCTATGACATGAATTATTTGTCAAACAGCCAGTCATCCACCTTTGATGATACCGACTATCGCCAGTTAAGCACCCAGGGCCGCACCGGTGCCCTGCATCAGCTGCAATACTGGGTACAGCTGGATACGCCGGCACAACAGCAGGCGTATCGTCAGTTTATGCACAATCTGGTGATGGATGAAAAAGCGGCCGGCCGCCACCCGTCAGAGCCAAATAACCAACTGGTCGCGATGCAGGATATTGTCAGCTACTTTGGTGGCGACAGTAGCGACATTAAGGCCTTTGCTTTAGTTACGCTGTTGTTTTTGCTGGTGTGTCTGTTTAATGCCAGCCACTTATCGTTAAACCGCTATTTAAGTAACCAGTATGAGTTTAGCCTGCGCCGCGCGCTGGGCGCCAGCCGCAGCCAGTTACAACTGCAGATGCTGGTCGATGTGTTGCTGATGGCCAGCTTTACCATTGCCGGTGCCCTGCTTACCGGTTATGCCGGTATCAAGCTGATGAACCAGCTGTTACCTGCCAACCGTTTGTTTTCAGACTGGGATCTGCCCTTGCTACTGGGCCTGCTTGCCATCGCCGTTGTCTGCAGCTATCTGGTCACCTTATATCCGTCGCTTCGCGCCTCTTTTGGTACGTTAAATCAGCAGCTTAAGGAATAACCCTCATGTCTTTCTATTTACTGATAAAAGGCCTACTCAGCCGTAAGGTGGTCACCGCCCTGCTATTACTGCAGCTGGCCATGACACTGGCGCTGCTGTTAAACAGTATATTACTGGCACAACAAACTCATCAGCAGCTAAACCAGCCTACCGGATTAGATCTGAACAATATCGTGCTGGTGCAACTTAAACCCACTACGGCCTCGCTGCGGGTGTATCCGGCACTGGAAGAGTTACTCAACCGGCAACTGGCAGCTGTTAGTGCCTTACCTGGCGTGGTTGCCGCAGCTTATTCTAACCAGTCGGCAATCCTGCAGGGCGGTAATAACGGCAATGTCTATCTGGACGGTGAAGAAGGCCGCAGCAATCAACCATCGGTGCCCATGTATTTTGTCTCAAAAGACTTTTTCCACGTGTTCGACAGCAAGTTACTGCAAGGCGAACTGCCACAGCAGTCGGTATCGCTGGATAACCCGGTACAGCCGGATGTGGTGATAACACAAAGCCTGGCCAGACAGTTATTTGCTGACAAACCGGCTATTGGCCAGCAGCTTAACCGCGGCCGGTTGGCTGCAGTTATCTCTGACTTTTACGGCCAGCGCAGCGGCACTAATGTGATGTTTAACAGCATCCAGGTTGCCCCCCCCTTTGGCGTAGACTGGGGCTACAGCATCTTACTGCGCACAGCCCCCGGCCGCGCTGATGCAGTCAGGCAGCAACTTGTTCAGACGTTACGTGCCGTTGAGCCAAATATAGAAATATTTCATATCCGCACCCTTGCAGAGCAGCATCAGCGCTTGTACCGCAACGAATATGGTCTGGCGATGTTACTGGCCATCTTAAGCGCCTTAATGTTGCTGGTCACTATGGTGTCCAGTTACAGCAGTACCTATTTTCATGCTTTAAAACGCCAGCAGGAAATTGGCATTAAACGAGCGTTAGGTGCCAGCAAAAACACTATTTTTATCGAACTGCTAAGTGAAAACTGGCTTTGCACCGCTGTCGGCGCCCTGCTCGGTGTTATGCTGGCGCTACTGCTAAACCAGGCGCTGGCGCAGGTGATCTCAATACCGGCACTTAGTGGCTATTTACCGCTAATTACCATAGCGGTGTTACTACTTTGTGTCACGGTAGCAACATGGTATCCTGCGGCCATTGCCACCCGGGTATCACCGGCCACTGCCACTAAAGCCTTATAAAACATGCTGAAATTATTGGTGATTGACGATAATCAACCGATTTGCCAGGCGCTGCAAACCCTGTTCGCGCTGCAGGGTTACCAGGTGCTGTGCGCCGGCTCGCCCGAGCAGGCCTGGCAGCTATTGGCAGCACACCAGATTGAGCTGATTTTGCAGGACATGAACTTCAGCGCCGGCCAGATGCAAGGTGAGCAGGGTAAAACCTTGTTTTACCAGCTACGCCAGCAGTATCCGGACATTCCTATTGTACTGATGACCGCCTGGACTCAGCTGGAAATGGTGGTCGAGTTGGTAAAAGCCGGCGCTACAGATTACATCGCCAAACCCTGGGATGATCAGCGTCTGCTGCTTACCGTAGCCAATGCGCTAAAGCTGCAGCAACTGACGCTGCAGCAGCAAAAGGCCGAGCAGGCACGCCATAGCAACTTTGCCGGTAAAGACTTATGCGGCCTGGTGTTTGCCAGCAGCCAGATGCAACAGTTATTACAGATGACACTGCAACTGGCGCCGTCAAACGCCGCAGTGCTAATAACCGGCCCCAATGGGGCCGGCAAAGAAGGCATTGCCAATGTGCTGCATGCCAATTCCAACCGGCGCGATAAAGCCTTTATCAAACTGAATATGGGTGCGCTGCCAAGCGATTTAATGGAAGCTGAGCTGTTTGGTGCCGAAGCCGGTGCCTATAGTGGCGCCACTAAAACCCGTATTGGCCGCTTTGAGGCCGCCGACGGTGGCAGCCTGTTTTTAGATGAAATTGGCAATTTGTCGCTGGCCGGTCAGGCCAAGTTGCTGCGTGTACTGCAAACCGGCGAGTTCGAGCGCTTAGGTTCAAGCCTCACGCGCAAAGTGGATGTTCGGCTTATCAGTGCCACCAATACCGATTTAACAGCGGCGATAGGCCGCGGCGAATTTCGCCAGGATTTATACTACCGCATTAATGTGGTGCAGCTGGCGTTACCGGCCCTGGCCGAGCGTAAAGACGACATACTGCCATTGGCACGGCTGTTTTTAGCCGCTAAAAAAGCCCTAAGCAGCGAGGCTGAGCAGCTGCTGCAAAGCTACAGCTGGCCGGGCAATGTGCGCGAGCTGCAAAATGTTTGTCAGCGCGCCTTGTTATTAAGTCGCAGCAATGAGATCAGTAGCCAGGATCTGGGCTTACCTGATGTGGTAAGTGGCAAGCGGGCACTGGACGATATTGACCGCGCAGCACTGGAGCAGGCGCTACGGCAAGCCGGTGGTGTGGTATCCCGCGCGGCAAAGCAGCTGGGCATTAGCCGCCAGGCCTTGTACCGGCGCATGGAGTATTACGGCATTGCCGCGCCCTAACCGCCAATACGTTGCCAAAGCACTGCGCCTGGGCAGCCAACGGCGGCTTGACCTTGTATGTCTGGCGCTAACCCTGCTGTTACTTGTGTTGCAACAGCAGTTTTACACAGCTGACTGGCGCCTCAGTGCCAGTATTATTGCTGCCGGCATTGTACTGGCGTTGTTACAACGGTGGGCAATGGCGCCGCTATGGCGCGAAGTGAACGCCGTTAACCTGCATGCACAAAACCTGCAGGATGGCAGCTTTAATACCAACGCCAATCAGCTTGTTGTACACGAGTTAAGCGCGCTGGCCGGCAGTTTAAACTTGATGTCAGCCCAGCTGCGAAAAGAGCGTGCCACGCTGTACCAGCGCGAATTACTGCTGGACACCGTGTTACAAAGCAGCCCCAGTGCGCTGCTACTAACCGACCGGCAAGATATTATCCTGATGAGTAACCCTGCAGCGCGCCAATTGCTAAGCCAGGGTAAAGCTTTCGACGGTGCCAGGCTTAACACTGTACTTAGCGCCCACCCGCTATTGGCGAAGGCTATAGCCGCCAAACAGCAAGGCCTGCTGCATTTGCCCGATAACAGCATCTGGCATTTGTCGCTCAGTCAGTTTCAGTTAAATCAGCAGCATCATCAGCTTATTTTACTCAAACCAATGACACGGGAAATTCAGCGTGAGGAGCTAAACGCCTGGAAAAAATTGCTAAGAGTCATAGGCCACGAGCTGAATAATACCCTGGCGCCGCTGTCATCGCTGGCGTTTAGCGGTGAGCAGCGTGCCAGAGCCTTACAACAAAACGAACTGGCAGGCCTGTTTAGCACCCTCAGCGAGCGCAGCCAGGCACTTAACCAATTTGTGCAGGGCTATATACAGTTTGCCAAACTACCCCGCCCCAACCTTAGCCCGGTTAACTGGCCCAGACTGGTTAATCAGTTACAGGATTTATACGAGTTTGAGCTGAGCGGCGAGTTGCCCATGCGCACCTGGCAAGCCGATGCGCAGCAGTTGCAGCAGGCGTTGCTGAATATTATTAAAAATGCCCATGAGTCTGGCTCAGCGCCACATCTTATCAGCCTTAGCTTTAGCGAGCAGGCTACAGAGCTGTTAATCTGTGTGCGCGATAATGGTGGTGGCATGAGTGACGAGCAGCTACAACATGCGCTGGTGCCGTTTTACACCAGTAAAACCGGTGGCTCGGGCATAGGCTTAAGTTTATGCCGCGACATTATAGAAGCACACGGCGGTAGTATCCAACTAAGTAATATCTGGCTTGGCAATACCCAAAGCGGGCTACAGGTGCAGCTCAGCCTGCCGGCCCGGCCAAACTGATCACAGCCTAGCGACAGGCTGTCAGCACACTAAGTTATTGCCACAGCACCGGGGAGTGTTTTTTCGCCGCTTTTTCCAGTAACTGCAATAAAGGCTGCGCCCGCACCGTTAGCGCAATGCTGCGCTTTTGTGCAGCGTCCTGATGAGGATCCTTGTCATGGTTAGCCGATTCAGCCTGTTGGCGGGCAACATACTGCGCCAGTGCAGCGCGCAGCGCTTCAAGCGCCGGTGTGACATCCTCAGCATATAAAGCAGAAGGCACTTTATCATCGCGCCCCATCATCTTCAGCAGCGTCAGGGCAATGTCACCGGTATAGGTCACATCACCACTGGCTTTGGTTTTAAACGTTACTATCATCATGGCCTCCGCTTTACTGATAGGCAGTGTAGCCGTTTGCTGCTAGGCTAAACAATAACTAAAGCAAAAGGTTAAGCGTTACACCATGCCAGACTATCTGATTGCCATAGACCAGGGCACCACCTCCAGCCGCGCCATAGTGTATAACCGCCAGCTTGAGGTGGTGGCACAAGCGCAGCAGGAAATTAGCTTACATTACCCCAAGCCTGGTTGGGTAGAACAAGACCCTGAGCAGCTGTGGCAAAGTGTCGTCAGCTGCATTCGTCAGGCTCTTGAGCAAGCTACACTGAGCGCAGCCGATATTGCTGCTTTAGGCATAACGAATCAGCGGGAAACTACCGTTTTATGGCATAAAGACAGCGGCCACTGCGTATATCCGGCCATTGTCTGGCAAGACAGGCGCAGTGCCGATTATTGCCAGCAGTTCAAAACCAGCGGCCAGGAGCCGCTGCTGCAGCAAAAAACCGGCCTGTTAGCCGACCCGTATTTCTCTGCCACTAAACTACGTTGGCTGCTCGATCACGTGCCCGATGCACGCCAGCAAGCACAGCGTGGCGAGTTGTGTTTTGGTACCGTCGACAGCTATCTGCTGTGGCGCCTGACCGGCGGTAAAGTGCATGCCACCGATGCCAGCAATGCCAGCCGCACCCTGCTGTTTAACCTGCAACAGCAAGACTGGGATGACGAGCTGTTAACGCTGTTTAGTATCCCGCCGCAGCTGCTACCAAGCATTAAGGATAATGCCAGCTTGTTTGGCCATACCAGCGCAGAACTGTTTGGCACTGCCATACCGATATTAAGCATGATTGGCGATCAGCAAGCGGCACTGCTGGGCCAGGCCTGCACCGAGCCTGGTATGAGTAAAAGCACCTATGGCACTGGCTGCTTTACGGTGGTCAATACCGGTAAAAAGGTGCTACGTAGCCAGCATAAGTTATTAAGCACCCTAGCCTGGCAACTTAACGGCCAGGCGACCTATGCACTGGAAGGCAGCATTTTTATGGCCGGCGCCACGGTGCAGTGGCTACGCGACAAGCTGGGTGTGATACAAAAGGCCAGTGACACAGAACACCTGGCCAGCCAAAGCTATTATCAGCAGTCGGAACTACTGATCCCGGCCTTTACCGGCCTGGGTGCGCCCTACTGGCAGCCTGAGGTAAGAGCGGCACTGCTTGGCATGACACGCGACAGCGGTGCGCCACAACTTTGTGCCGCGGCACTATTAAGCGTGGCCTATCAAAGCCAGGATTTACTTAAGGCGATGCAAAGTGATGGCATTAATATTAGCCAGCTGCGGGTTGATGGCGGCATGACGGTAAACCAATGGTTTTTGCAGGCGCTGGCCGATATCTGCCAGCTTAGGGTTGAGCCCGCTGCCAACAGTGACGCCACCGCACTGGGTGCCGCCTTTTTGGCGGCATTGCAGCTGGGCTGGTTTACAAAGCTAACGGACATCAGCCAGGTATGGCGCGCTGGCCAGAGGCTATCGCCACAGCTTAGCAATGACAGCGCACAGCAGTTGCAGCAGCGCTGGCAGCGCGCAGTGTCATCGCTACTGGTGCTGGATCTGGCAATACACTAACGGCTGTAGTATGTTAACAGCGCTAAGCTGAAGGAGCAGAACGCCGATGCGTACCATACTACTTGCCGCGTTGGATGCGGCCAGCCCACAGGATAAGCACACCTTATTTAATGCGTTAACACCGCTGGTGAAGACTGGCAGCACTGACGGCTATCAGCTGCAGTTAGCTGCACTGCCTTATGCATTTAAACGCAGTTTAGTCGTGCTGGAGCAGCTGATTACCCAGCATAAACCGGCGGTGCTGTTGCTGCTGGCACAAGATGCAGCACAAACACAAATCAGCCTGGAAAAGGTTGCGCTAAATATTAACCACTGCCTAAGCCCGGATCAGGATAACCAGATTGCCAAAGACAGCCTGACCGCACAACATGGCCCGGCCGCTTACTTTAGCAACCTGCCGCTGGCAGCACTGGTCAGTACCTTGCAACAGCAACAGATCCCGGCTCAATTGTCTTATCATGCCGGCACTGGCGTCGCCAACCATGCTTATTATGGTTTAATGCACTATATCAAACATCAGAACACTAATTTACAGGGTGCTCTGCTAAAACTGCCGTTACTGCCAGAACAAGCTTGCCGCCTTGCCGGTGCTGCCAGCATGAGTGCGAAGCTTACCTGCGAGGCGCTAACACTGGTTACCCAGCAGTGCGCCAGCAACACTGCCGCCATCAGGGCTGTTTAGCTAAGCGATTAAAGTTAAAAATATTTTTGTTTTGCTGAAAATTTCGCTTGCATAAAAATTAAGCGCTTATTAGAATGCGCACGCTCGAAAGGCAAGTCACCCGAAAGGGTGAACACGCAAAGCTTCAGGTCTAAGGTTGTCAGTAAGCTGACTTCTACGATAGCTGGGCTGCCGTCGCTAAGTGCGATGTTTATTCTGCTCTGTCAGAGTTAAACGACATGCCTTATGTCCTTTCGTGTGTTGCAACAGTTGTTGTACTGATGATTGAACCTTAACTCATTTTGGAGCTTGAATATGAAAGCAAAATTATTCACTTTAGCCGCTGTTATCGCCACTACTTCATTTATCAGTGCTCCGGTTGCTGCCGACGACCAGTTAGCCATGTCTATCTGCTCTTACGTTGCTGCAGATAACAAAAATAACCTGCGCAAAGCCTTATCAGACAACCGTTTACGTCTGCGTAACGTTTACGATGGTATCGTATGTGACGGTTTACCACTGGTTCGCCACGCTATTAAGCACAACGCTGCAGACGCTGCCGGCTTTATTATCAGCCAGTTACCAGGCAGCCAGGTAGCCGCTTCAGGTGATATCGAGTGGGCCAATAGCAATGGTTTTGCCAGCTCGCCAATCATTAACACGATCAAAGAGCGTAGCGCCAGCTAATATACTGATTTTCATAAAAAAGGCGCTTTTATAGCGCCTTTTTTAATTGCATGCCGTTGTTAATGCGGGTCGTCAATATCCTGCTTTGCCGCAGCAACCTGATCCTCTTTCCGCCGGCCAAACAAACTCCCATTAGCCCGGTGCAACCATTCATTGTAAGTACGATGCACGCCACGGCGCATCGCTGACGATGAATTCTCCAGTATATCTATACCCACCAATACCGCCACCACCAGTACCGACAGTTTTATTGCTACCAGATCCTGGCCGATGCCAATACAGACACCAATAGCTGCCAGCACCCAAATCGTTGCAGCCGAGGTTACACCCAGTACCATGCCATCACGCGCCAGCATCACACCGGCACCTAAAAAGCCAACGCCGGTAATCACCTGGCCGATAATGCGTGACGGATCGGTCATATTGCTGTTCACCGACATCGACGCGGCAATAAACACATAGGTGCCCATCACAATAAGAATACTGGTACGTATACCGGCCGGTTTACCTCGTAGCTGCCGCTCCAGGCCAATAATAAAACCGCACAGTAATGCTGTACCCAGCTCAGTCCAGGCAAAAGGACTGATATTAAACACCAGCTGCCAGTCAACCATAGTTATTCCTTAACGGTTACGTACCTGTTGTTTTGCCGCCTGCCACTCGGCCTGAGTAATTGGGCTGGTAAGGCCTTCAATATCACCTGTGTGCTCAGCCTGACGTTTTCTTATAGCAACTTGTTGTAATATAGCCGCATTTTCATCATCTGTACGCCGGTTCCAGTCAACTATTTCGGTAATATGACGATAACAGCCAACACAGACTTTATCGGCGTTTAGCCGGCAACAGGCTACACAAGGTGATTCAATCACAAGATTTTTCTCATTCAGACACTGCGTTGTCTGCACCAGACGATGCCGTATCGGCCTCAGTCTGCGCAACAACATGCAGCAATACCGTAGTGACCCGCTCACCGACCATTTCGGCCACAGTAAACTGATACTGCTCTATGCTAAACTGTTGCTGTTCTGCCAGGGTGTCACCCAGTTGCTGTTTACACAATTGCTCCAGCGACATATCTGCATGGCTCAGAGCTAAATTAAAGCCAAAACACCAATCGATATCCATCAGCGTGCTGGTGCCTTTAAGTCTGAACTCAGTGGCTACTTTGGCCGGTTTGAAGCCTTTGTCGGCAAATACCTGCTCTACTATGGCTTTATAGTCGTTTTTCATCACCACAAACAGATGATCGTTGGCCTGCAACACCGTAGACCCGCGCGGCGGTATCACTTTTTCCTGCCGGGTAATCATCGCCACCACCACACCTTCGGGCAGTGCCATACGGGCTAAACGACGGTTGGCTGCCCGCGAGTTATCCGACAAGGTGTATTCAACAATCTCGGCGTCTACCTCACCTAATGAGGTAATCTCCAGTGTAGCTGGCGCTTTAGCCGGTAAGGGTTCAATCAATTTTAGCTTACGCGCCACCCAGGCCAAAGTTGAGCCTTGTAAGGTTGCCGAAATCAATACCACGAAAAACACCACGTTAAAAATCAGCTCGGCACTACCAAGACCAAACATCAGCGGAAAAATCGCCAGAATAATCGGCACAGAACCACGAAGCCCTACCCAGGATACCAATGTCATTTCGCGGCTGTTAAAACCGAACAGCTTTAGCACAGGTAGCACCGCAATAGGCCGGGCGACAAATACTAACACCGCGGCAATTAATAAACCCTGCCACCATACTGTAAGTAACGAACTAGGTGTAATTAACAAGCCCAACATAACAAACATGGTTATTTGGCTTAGCCAGGCCAGACCGTCGTGAAATAAAAATGTGGTGCGCTGAAATACAAAGCGGGCATTGCCGACAATAACACCGCAAATAAATACCGCCAAAAAGCCACTACCGCCCAGGTTGGCCGCCACACCAAACGCCAGTAAGCCCGCGGCCGTAACCATTATCGGATATAAACCACTGGCCTGCAGATGAATACGATTGATAATACTGATAATGCCGTAGCCAACTGCTAAGCCAATGATGGCACCCAGCCCCATTTGCAGCAAAAACAACTGCAACAAACCCACGCCAGGCTTTAGGCCGTTAACCAAAATTTCCAACAAACCTACAGTGAGGAAAATAGCCATCGGATCGTTCGAGGCGCTTTCTATTTCAAGAGTCGATTTAAGCCGGCTGTTAAGGTTAATACCGGCATTACGCAACAACGAAAATACTGCAGCCGCATCCGTTGAACCAACGATAGCGCCCAGCAGCAGACCTTCCAGTAAACTAATTTGCAGGATGTAACTGGCTGCGACACCAGTCGCCACGGCTGTAATCAATACACCCAGCGTGGCGAGTATAGAGGCAGGTTTCCACACCTGTTTAATTGACTGCACCGGCGTTTGTAAGCCGCCGTCAAACAAAATCAGTGCCAGTGCCAGCGTACCCAGCGCATGCGCTGCTTGCGGGTTGTCAAAGGCAATACGGCCAATGCCGTCCTCACCTGCCAGCATACCGACCAGTAAAAACAGCACCAGCATAGGTAAGCCAAGCCGGGCCGACAGTTTGCTGGATAAAATACCCAGCAAAATCAGAATAGCGGCCAGCATTATTAATTGGTCGACAACAAACATGATGATATGAGCTCTCGCTAAACAGAAAAGCGGCTGGCCTGCCAGCCTAAACTGGCAGACCTTTATGCTATGTCAATAACTTAGCGCAATAATAGCAATGACGCGGTCCGGCTGACCAGTACTAACAGATAAATTTGCCGGTTTGTCTGTTTAGGGCTAATGGTGGGTTACTCAACCGGAATGTTACGTTCCAGCGTGCGGATATGTTCAGTTAACCCTAGCGCACGTTCAACGTCCAGCATGATGGCAATGCCGGTATCCAGCTTTTCATCCAGCCCACCAATATCTACTATGGTTTCCAACACATGGTCGGCGCGGCGCTGCTCTACCAGCACCAGAATTACATCACGGGGGTTTAACAGCTCCAGACCAAAAATACCGATGGCTTTGCCAAGGCCCTGCCCTTTTGCACTGGAGATAATCGTCGCTCCCGTAGCACCAGCTTGCCGGGCGGCGTCCAGCAACTTGTCGGTTTTATCAATGTCGGTAAACACCATAATAAGTTTAAATTTCATCTCAGACTCCGCTTATGTGCCCTGTAAAATCTGTACCAGTTGCGGCTATATTACAAGACTGATTTCCTGAACCTTTGATCTGGCTCAGCAATATCCTTGCAAAGCAGTAAAATGCAACAATAGCGCACTTTGTCTCCTATGTAGTGACTTTCAGCGCACTGCAGCCAGCAAAAACTTAACTCTGCAACCAGTTTATGTCACTCTGGTAAGCCATATTCTGATAATAATAACAGCTCACCTCCAAGGAACCGATGATGAAAGCTTTTACACCCAGTCTGCTGGCACTGATGCTAAGCAGTTTTTTTCTGCATGCCGAAACCGACAAAGCCCCGGCCTGGAATGTTAACGCGCCGCAGGGCCAGTTTAATGAGGTTAATATTAAGGTTAACCAGGGCAGCTGGATGAACGTGGCAATAAGCCCGGATGGCAAGACAATCGCTTTTGACTTACTGGGCGATATCTACACCATGCCGGTGAGCGGCGGCCAGGCTAAACGCTTAACGCCGGACATTGGCTGGCAAATGCAGCCCACCTTTAGCCCGGATGGCAAATATATTGCCTACACCAGCGATGAAGGCGGCGGCGATAATATCTGGCTGATGAACGCTGACGGCAGCGACCAGCGCGCAGTCACTAACGAAACCTTCCGCCTGCTCAATAGCCCTGCCTGGAGCCCGGACGGCGAGTTTATTGTGGCGCGCAAGCACTTTACCGCCAGCCGCTCGTTGGGCGCCGGTGAGATTTGGCAGTACCATAAAACCGGTGGCAGCGGCATTATGCTGACCGAGCGGCCGAACGATCAAAAAGACTTAGGCGAGCCGGCATTTTCACCCGACGGCAAATACATTTACTTTTCACAGGATGACACACCGGGCAAAACCTTCCATTACAGCAAAGACTCCGAAAGCGGCATTTATAAAATAAAGCGCTTTGAGCGTGAAAGCGGCAAATGGGAAGTGGTATTAGACGGCGCTGGTGGCGCTATCCGCCCGACGCCGTCACCGGATGGCAAATATCTGGCCTATATCCGCCGGGTAGATTTTCAAAGCACGCTGTTTTTGTACGACTTGCAAAACGGTGAGCATATTAAGTTGTATGACGGCTTAGACCGCGATATGCAGGAAACCTGGGCTATTCATGGCGTTTATCCTACACTGGCCTGGACGCCGGACAACAAAGCGCTGTTGTTTTGGTCCGGCGGTGAAATTAAACAGCTCAGTGTTGCCGACAAAAAGCTGGCGACTGTGCCGTTTAGCGTAGATACCACTAAGCAAGTTCAAACCGCAGTACGGATAAAGCAAAACCTGGATCAGGAGCAGTTTGATACTAAGATGCTGCGCTTTGTGCAGGTATCGCCCGATGGCAAACAAGCGGTATTTACCGCGCTGGGGCATTTGTATATTACTGATGTGGCTAACCCCAAGCCAAGACGCTTAACCAAACAAAGCACCGACTTTGAATATTACCCGCAGTTCTCCCGTGACGGCAAAGAGCTGGTGTACGTCAGCTGGAATGATAACAGCCAGGGCGCGGTGAATATTCTGAATTTACGTAACGGCCGTA
This sequence comes from Rheinheimera nanhaiensis E407-8, assembly GCF_000296695.1. GTDB lineage: Bacteria > Pseudomonadota > Gammaproteobacteria > Enterobacterales > Alteromonadaceae > Alishewanella > Alishewanella nanhaiensis. The sequence goes on along the minus strand of NZ_BAFK01000002.1, from coordinate 270,041 downwards.
TCAGCAAACTGACCAGCGAGCCGGGCAAATATGTCGAGCCGGTGTTCAGCCCGGATGGCAAAACCGTGGTGTACCGCAAAACCGGCGCCGGCAGCCTGTTACCCCGGCAGTGGTCGTTAAACACCGGCCTGTATAAAATCAGCCATAAAGGCGGCACGCCGGAGCTTATCAGCCGCAATGGCCGCGCGCCGATGTTTGCTGCTGCTAATGACGCCGTGTATGCGATGGACTATGGCAAAGCGCCCAGCCTGATCCGTATCGATTTAACCAAACACAGCCAGCAAACGCTGTACACGGCCAAATTTGGCACCGAGTTTAAACTGTCGCCAGATGGCAAATACCTGGCCTTTGCCGATCGCTTTAAAGTGTTTGTTACGCCCTTTACCGAGCGTGGCAGCGCTATTGATGTTAGCGGCAGCGATAAACAGTTTCCAGTAAAACAGCTGTCGGTGCGCGCCGGTGAATATATCAGCTGGGCCGGTGATAGCCGTCACCTGTACTGGAGCTTAGGGCCGGAGCTTTACCATGCCAGCATCGACGGCTTGTTTGGCTTTGACAGTAAAACCGACTTTGCCGCCAAAAATGGCGTTAACCTTGGCTTTAACGCTGCAGTGGACAGCCCACGCGGCACCGTGGCCTTTGTTGGCGGCCAGGTGATTACCATGAATGGCGATGAGGTCATTCAGGACGGCGTGGTCGTAGTTGAAAACAACAAGATTATCGCCGTAGGTAAACGGGCTGATATTGCCATTCCAGTCAAAGCAAAAGTGTTTGATATTACTGGAAAAACTATTATGCCGGGCTTATTTGATGCCCATGCCCATGGCAGCCAGGGCAGTAATCAGATCATCCCACAGCAAAACTGGCTGAATTATGCCTCGTTAGCTTTTGGCGTAACCGCCATTCACGACCCGTCCAATGATACCCGCGAAGTATTCGCTGCCAGCGAAATGCAAAAGGCCGGCCGCATTGCCGGGCCGCGTATTTTCTCCACCGGTACCATTTTATATGGCGCTGAGGGCGCGGGTTATACCTCGCATATCGACAGCCTGGAGGATGCCAAATTTCACTTAGAGCGCTTGCAAAAAGCCGGTGCTTTTAGCGTTAAAAGCTATAACCAGCCACGGCGCAACCAGCGCCAGCAGGTAATACAAGCGGCACGTGAGCTGAATATGATGGTGGTGCCCGAGGGCGGCTCGTTAATGCAGCATAACCTTTCCATGATAGTCGATGGCCACACCACCATAGAACACGCGCTGCCTGCGGCAAAAGTGTATGAGGATGTGAAACAGCTGTGGCAGGCCAGTGGCACCGCCTACACCCCAACGCTAAACGTGGCCTATGGCGGTATCTGGGGTGAAAACTATTGGTATGACAAAACCGAAGTGTGGAAACACCCCAAATTACGTACCTATGTGCCGATGGACCAGCTGGCGCCACGCAGTATGCGCCGGCCAAAAGCACCAGAGCATCACTACAACCATTTTAATGTGGTTAAAACCGCCAAAGAGCTGAGCGATGTTGGTGTAATAGCCAATATCGGCGCCCACGGCCAGCGCGAAGGCTTAGGCGCACACTGGGAAATCTGGATGTTCGCCCAGGGTGGTATGAGCCCGCTGGAAGCATTAAAAACCGCTACCATCAACCCGGCAAAAACCTTTGGTATGGACCATCAGCTAGGCTCGTTGGAAGTGGGTAAACTGGCTGATTTAATCGTGATTGACGGCAACCCGCTTGAAGATATCCGCCAAAGCGATCGGGTAACCCATACGATGGTGAATGGCCGTTTGTACGATGCCAATAGCCTCAACGAAATTGGCCTGCGTGAGGTAAAACGCCTGCCATTTGAGTTTGAACCGCGTTAATCGCCAAAAATGGGGTCAGAGAACTCTGACCCCATTTGCTAATGAAAACGCCCACTACCCGATTAAATTGTAAATATTTATTTATTAGCATTGCAAAAACCTTAACAGTTAAATACTGTGTCGCAGCAATATAACTAATTTAGGGATTTTATCTTGCGTATTCTTGTTACTACTATTGTCATTTTCATGCTAACTGCTTGTGCATCAACAGAAAAAGCTAGCTCAGAGGCGACACCTACCTCTACCGAGGCCACGACAGCCCCTCAAGCGGCTGCAGAGAACTCAGAGGAAGGCAGATTAGTGTGCCGTAATGAAAAAGTGATAGGTTCAAATAAAAAAGTGCGTACTTGCAGCAAAGTTGAAGGGAGCTAACCCTCCGCTGCACTGATTGTTAGCCTGTTAACTCAGGTTATGAAGATTCATATCATAACGTCGGCTAACTTGGTCATAATTGACTCTCTTTTACCTCGTCTTATGCGTTAAGGTTTATGCAGATAAACCTTAGCTTTAGGCACTTTATTTGTTCCTGATCAATCAGTTCCAGACAAAATAACCTATACTGTGTTGCAGTTTTAAACCTTAAGCCGTGGAGCCCCGGTGCTGTTACTGCAGCAGTTTCTGCATCAATTTTTACATGCGCTGAAAAACCTGCTGCCAATAGTGGCGGTGGTGCTGTTTTTTCAGCTGGCTATTTTTCAAACCCTACCGCCTGAGCCGCTTAGCATTATTATTGGCTTACTGATTGTTGCTATTGGTATAGCGCTGTTTTTACTCGGGTTAGATTTAAGCATTTTTCCGGTGGGTAAAAACCTGGCCAACCAATTTGCCCGCAAAGGCTCGCTGCCGCTGTTACTGCTGTTTGGCTTTGCTATCGGCTTTGCCGCTGTGATTGCCGAGCCGGCGTTGATTGCCGTAGCACAGCAGGCGCAGCTGATTAGCGAAGGCCGGGTTAATGGCTTAACGCTGCGCTTAATTGTGGCTTGCTCGGTCGGTATGGTGATGGCGCTGGGTATTTTGCGCATTATTTTAGGCTGGCCAATTCACTGGTTAATGATTGGTGGCTACATTCTGGTGCTTACCGTGACTTTTTTTGCCCCGGCCGAAATAGTCGGCCTGGCCTATGATTCCGGCGGCGTGACCACCAACATCGTCACGGTGCCGTTAATTGCCGCTCTGGGGTTGGGCCTGGCCAGCTCAATTAAAGGCCGCAACCCGTTGATGGATGGCTTTGGGCTAGTGGCACTGGCGGTGATGGTACCGATGATTAGCGTACAGCTGTACGGCATCTGGGTATATAACTACAGTACGGCGGCCACTGTTGTTGCCGCTGCGACAGAGGCGAAACCGGTATTTTGGTTGGTAAAAGCTCTCATCGATCTGGCCACTATGCTCAAAGACATTCTGCCCATGATGTTAGTGGTACTGGTGTTTCAGTATGTTATTTTGCGCCGGCCGCTGGCAAACCCAATCAAGGTGGTGCTGGGCTTTAGCATGGTGTTATTAGGGCTTTATGCCTTTGTGCTGGGGTTAAAACTGGGCCTGTTTCCGGTTGGCAGCCTGATGGCAGAGCAGCTGATTGCAAAAAACTATACTGCGCTTATTTTGTTGTTTGCTTTTATGATTGGCTTTGCCACCACCATGGCCGAGCCGGCACTTATTGCCATAGGCGAGCAGGCTGAGCAAGCATCGCCCGGTAAGCTCAAAGGCTCGGTGATCCGTTTTATCGTGGCACTGGGTGTCGCCATAGGCATTACCGTTGGCGTGTATCGTATTATCAGCGGCGACGCTATTCACTATTACATTATGGCCGGTTACCTGCTGGTGGTACTGCTAACCGCTCTGGCGCCGGCTTATATTACCGCACTGGCCTTTGACTTAGGTGGCGTTACCACCTCTGAGGTTACTGTACCGCTGGTGACCGCGCTGGGCATTGGCCTGGCCTCGTCAATTGAAGGGCGCAATGTATTAATTGATGGCTTTGGTCTAATCGCCTTTGCCTCTATCTTTCCTATTATTACCGTTATGTTGTACGCCATAGTGGTAGAGCAACTTATAAAACGCAGGAGTGTACCGGTATGAAATTTTCTGCCATTGTCGTGATTACCCCGGAAGAGCTGGAGCAAACGGCGATAGAACAAGCCCAGGCAACCGGCGCCACCGGCATTACTATTCTGAGCGGTAAAGGCATAGGGGGTGAGAGTAAAAAAACCTTTTTTGGTATGACCTTTGAAGGCAGCCAGTCGGTGTTACTGATGGTAGTCGCCAAGCATTTATCTTTGCCTATTTTAAAAAAGATGCAGGCTATTTTGCTTGAGGACGGTAAGTCACGCGGTATAGCGTTCACTGTGCCGATTGACCATCTGACCGGTATTGATATGAGCCAGATCATGAAATTTGAACAACATTTGCGCGAGCAAGACAACTAGGAGCAACAGCATGGCAGTTAAACTGGTAAAAGACTTGATGGTCAGCCCGGTAATTTGTATTTCACCTTTTAGCACCTTGCGCGAAGCCATGAGCCTGATGAAAAAACATAAGGTAAAAAGCCTGGTAGTTGACCGCCAACATGAGCACGATGCCTACGGCCTTATTACCTACACCAATATTCTGAAAACCATTATTGCCGAAGAAGGCGATATTGACCTTATCAACGTCTACGACGTTTGCGTTAAACCGGCTATTGCAGTTACTGAGCAGCTGGCGCTAAAACATGCCGCCAGCCTGATGACACAACATAAATTAAAACGGCTGCTGGTGCTGCGCGATAACCAGCTGAGTGGCCTGTTAACCATGGACGACATGATTAACGATGTGATGGCAATGGTGGAATAAGCCACTATGGCATAATCAGCAAATGCAGTTGATTGCGGTATTGCTCAGCCTCCTGGCTGTCAAACGGCAGTACCAAATCTTCTTTACCATCGCCGTTTAAATCAAATACTTTGGCGCGGCTGGCATCACGCGGCAGCGCCAGTTTAAAGCGCTCAGCGCGCCGGCTGAATAAACGTTTATCCTCGTGCTGGTACAGCTTTAACTGCCCGCTACCTTCCCCCACCAATAGCGATTTATGCCCGGTTCCCTGCATATCCGCCAGTTTAAACAGCGGCATATCGTAGCGCAGATTACCAATGCTGACATCGATAGTGGCTTGCTGGCGAAAATCGGCTTTTTTCGGGTACTGCCGATCTTGGCTGAGCAGGTAAAAATCGATATCTAAATTTGCACTGCCACGCAGTAACACCCGTACGATAGTGCCGACACCAAAATGGGTGCTGGGGATATAAAAATCTTTGCGACCATCGGCGTTAAAATCGTCTATCACCACATCAATTGGCGAGGTATCCGTAGTAATAAAAGTCTCTGGTTCAGCGTTAAAATTAAGCCCCTGCTCTGTCATTTGGCCAAAATGAATACGAAAGCTGTTGTTACGTTCCAGTGCGTCGGCCAGCTGCTCGCGGTTAATCACTAAATCGACTATGCCATCGCCGTCGATATCAGTGATATCACGCAGCGTATCGATATTCTGGCCGTTATAGCTGCGCCCGGCATCGTTGCGCTGATCAGCTTCCTGCTCGGTCGACAGGCTTACCGGCCAATCTGCAACGACAGGTGCTGTGTTAACGCTGCCATCGGCTTGCTGCAGAAACAGCTGAAACTTGCCGTCAGCGACAAAAACAAGATCCTGCCTGCCATCGTTATTCACATCGGCAATAAAGTGACGTCTGGGTGTATAGTCCGGGCTATTACGCCAACTGCGCATCTGGGCGGACACAGTAAGCGGGTAATGCACAAAGCTACCGTCACTCTGCTGACGGTATAAATGTGTGTGCTGAAAATCCGGAATTAAAAAGTCACTCAGGCCCGAACCTAAATCGACAACAAAATCGGCTTCGCGCAGGCGGTTTTTATCCAGTACCCGGTAAATTGACTCGCTGGTGACAATACGCTGGGCATAGCTGCCGTCAGCGCTTAATACACTGACACCGCCCAGCCCGAGAAACACCAGGGTGTCACCACTGCTACCGGCCAGTTTTGCCTGACTAAAATATTGTGCATCATCGGGTATCGGCAGCATGCGGCTGCTGTAATCGGTTAAATTGACCACACTTAACCAACGCTCAAACTGGCTGAAGCCGGACACCGCCAGTTGTTTATTGTCGGCCAAATGCAACACACTGCCATTAGGCGGGTGCGGCAGCGGAATAATTTGTGTGGTGATAGTGCTGGCCTGCGCTAGCGGCAATGCCGCAACAACACCCAGCAGCGTAATGGCAAAAATAGTTTTAACCACTGGCAGATAAACCCTTATCGGTAGTTTGCGTTTGCTAAGAGTGCAGTACAGAACGAAAGTTGCCGCAGATCAACCAAAATCGCGCCGGGCAGCAATAAAAAAGGCCAGCAAAGCTGCTGGCCCCGATCACTTTACACGTCACACTACCGTATTAACGGGCGTTAGTGCTCTCAAAAATTTTATCAGCAGAGGCCGCAACAAAACCGGTGTACAGCAAGCCGTTAGCCAGCGGATAACGACGGGCAAACTCATAGAAGCAGCTTGGAATGGTCGCAACGGTATCGCTAAACTGCACAGGATGTAAATCGGCCAACGTTGATGACTGCTCCAGGTATACCTCTGGCGTGCCTTTAATTTCACCGCCAGACGTATTTAGCAGGAAGCCAGCCTCTTTAAGCGCTGCATTCACTTGCTCTAACGTATCGAAACTGTGCAGCTCGTTCACGCTTACCGTAAAGTGATTCGCACGGTAGCCCCAGGCGGCAACCCAGGCGGCGTATTCGCTTTCTGCCAGCAGCTTTTCATAGGTGGCCTGGTTTACCTGCCAGTGCGTACCGCTGTACAGAAAGTTATCGGCAGTTACTGCTTCAGCGGGAATTTGCTCAACCAAGGCGGTGATGGTATCCCGCAGGTAAGCCGAGCATTTATCCAGCAACAGCTCAGAGATAAACACCTTTGGCAGGCTGCGATCCGGATGCTCATAGTGCTTGGCATACAGCTTTTTCGCCTCAAAATGGTATTCACCACACTCTTCATAGCCCAGCGCTTTAAAGTGCGCGGCCAGTTTTTCCAGCCCGACTTTTTCCAGATTAAAGGTACGCAGCGCAATATGATCGTTAATCACATCATCCTGCTGCGAACTGCCAAGTAACTGGTGTACTTTTTTGGCAGAAGGAGTTACGGCTACATAGTCTTGCCACAGGTTGGCAAACAACACTTTTACATCAGTATGCATTTTTTATCCGCCTTTTCATTACACGTTATTACTTGCTTGGCCCTCAGGCCTTGTCCAATACAATAAATCTTGCCAGGTCGCCATCGCGCAGCCGCAGTGTATCGGCAAACTCGCTAGTTAGCAGCAATTGCTGCTGATCTGCATCAAACTTTGCGTTTTTACTAAAGCTGGCACGAAAGCCCTGCAGCTCAGTGTTCGCCACCGCCAGCGTTTGCTCGCCCTGTACCTCAGCTATTTTCACCGGCACTTTTTTACTGGCCGCCACTGATTTGATCTGGCTTAAGCGCGCTTCTACCGTAGGGCCGGCATCAAATAAGTCGATATAGCCGCGGTGGGCAAAGCCTTCATTTTCCAGCATTTTCAGCGCCGGCTTGGTGTTTTGATGCACCTGACCAATCACCTGCTGCGCACATTCGGGCAATAAGCCAACATAAATCGGGTGGCGCGGCATCAGCTCGGCAATAAAGGCTTTTTTACCTATACCAATTAAATGGTCGGCAGTGGGGAAATCAATGGTTAAAAACAGCTTTTGCAGCCAGTGCCAGAATGGCGGCTGGCCGTCACTGTCGGCCGCGCCACGCATCTCGGCAATTACCCGATCGCTAAAGCGCTCGGGGTATTCGGCCATAAACAAAAACCGCACCTTGGATAAAAACCGGCCGGCATGGTTACGCCGGTAGCTTTCACGCAAAAACAAGGTACAAATCTCTGACGCGCCGGTGTAGTCGTTACATAGCGTCAGGGTTTTTAACTGGTTAAAGACGTTTAGCTCAGCACTGTGGTGAATAACGGTATTTTGCTGAAAGTGATACAGCGGCGTACTTAAGCCCACTGCCGCCTCAATACCGGTGGTGCCGACAATTTCACCGGTTTGTGTATCTTCCAGCACAAACAGATAGCCCTGATCGCCCGGGCCCTCTACCCTGGCAGCAAAGCTGTGTTCGGCATGGGCAATTTTTTGCTGCAAACGTGCATCATTCACCGGCAGCGAGGTAAACCCCGCGCCAGACTCAATAGCAATTTGCTTCAGTGCAGCAAAATCCGCTGCCGTTATCGGCCGGATCACTAACATAACTTAGCCCTTAACCACTTGTGCGACCGCCTGCTCAAAGCGGGCTAAGCCTGCAGCGATATCGGCATCCGGAATAACCAGCGATGGCGTAAAGCGGATCACGCTGGTGCCAGCCACTAAGGCCATTAAGCCTTGGTCGGCCGCCGCCAGCATAAAGTCACGTGCTTTGCCGGCGTAATCGCTGTTTAACTGGGCGCCAATTAATAAGCCCTGGCCACGTACTTCGCTAAATACATGGTATTTCTCGTTAATTTTGTTCAGCCCGTCTTTAAACAGCTGCGCTTTAGCTTTTACGCCCGCTAAAACGGTTGGCGTATTTACGGTGTTAAGCGCCGCCAAGGCCACCGCACAGGCCAGCGGGTTTCCGCCGTAAGTCGAGCCATGGGTGCCAACCACCAAATGCTTGGCAATCTCGGTCGTAGTTAACATAGCGCCAATCGGGAAACCGCCGCCCAGCGCTTTGGCGGTGGCTAAAATATCCGGCGTTACGCCATAGCCCATATAGGCATACAGCTCGCCGGTGCGACCAACGCCGGTTTGTACTTCATCAAAAATCAGCAGGGCGTTATGTGCATCACACAGCTCGCGTACGCCTTTAATAAACTCAACCGTGGCCGGCATAACACCGCCCTCGCCCTGCACCGGCTCTACCATCACAGCGCAGGTGTTGTCGCTGATCAGCGCTTTTAAGCTATCGAGGTTATTAAACTCGCCATGCACGATAGCCTCTGGCTTGGGGCCAAAACCATCAGAATAGGCCGGCTGTCCACCTACGGTCACGGTAAAGAAAGTACGGCCATGAAAGCCCTGTTTAAAGGCAATGATCTGGTTTTTCTGCTCGCCGTACTTGTCTTTGGCATAACGGCGTGCCAGCTTTAATGCCGCTTCGTTGGCTTCAGCGCCTGAGTTAGCAAAGTAAACTTTCTCGGCAAAGGTTGCCTCTACCAGCGCTTTGGCCAGCAGTAGCGCCGGCTCGTTGGTCATCACGTTAGATAAGTGCCACAGCTTGTCGGCCTGCTCTTTTAACGCCGTCACTAACGCCGGATGGCAATGGCCTAAACAGTTAACGGCAATACCGCCGGCAAAGTCGATAAACTCGCGGCCATCCTGATCCCACAGCCGTGAGCCTTCCCCTTTTACCGGGATAATTTTTGACGGTGCATAGTTAGGTACCATCACCTCGTCGAACAAACTTCTTGTTACCTGCATAAAAACCTCACTGTTGCCTACGTTTAGCCGGCCTTGGTTCGAATAATACTTGGCGGCGCTGTAAAAAGTGTCTTTATTATATTGGTCAGCCATGTCATATTGCAGTATCATTATCAGCAATTTTACAGCTTAATATTGCAATTTAACGTGCAGGTTTTACAAAATGATAAGCAAGGAAGATGAGAAGTTACTCGCAGCGCTGAAACACAATGCCCGGGCCAGTATTTCTGACCTGGCCCGGATGCTTAATTTATCGCGCTCTACAGTACAAACCCGCATCGCCCGCTTAGAGCAAAGCGGCGTCATCAAAGGCTATTCGGTCGATTACGGCGAGGATTATCTGGCATCCTTAGTATCGGCCCATGTCAGTATTAAAGTGCGGCAAAAACTAACCGCCAAAACCAACGTTGAGCTAAAACAGATACCGCAGGTGTCGGCGTTGTATGCCATCAGCGGTGAGTACGATCTTATCGCTATAGTGCAGGCGCAAAGCACCGAGCAGCTAAGCCATATACTGGATGATATCGGTAATTTAGACGGCGTAGAGCGCACTAACTCATCGGTGATTTTAGAAACCAAATTTAAACGTTAAGGTGATAAATAAAGAAATACACAGATAATTAATTGTAAACAATTATTGCACCAATTTTAGCCACACCGTAAAATCAGCCCTATTTACCGATAAGGACATGGTTATGGCTGATATTCTGTTAAACACCCGCCCGCAACATACGAATAGGTTATTTGCTGATGCTGCTTTTGCAGATAAAAACTGGCAGCAGCAGTTTTATCGCAATAACAGAAGCATAGTTGCCGATATTCTGCAGCCCTACCAGCCCTATGTGCTAAATGCCGGGGCGGCAGACGCTCATGATTTTTACAGCCAAATGTGTACTATTCCGCAGCAACAGCGCGAAGTGATCGGTCATACCGTAGAAAGTATCGGTTCTGACAATACGCTGGCACTGGCAGCTATGTATGATGAGCATATTTATCCATACTTAAAAGACGATGGTTCCACCTTAAGTGGTGCGCTGGCAGGCACACTCTCCTCAAGCAGAAACGGCTTGATGGAAAGTATGGCTAAGTATGAAAAAGCATTATTGCAGATATACGAAGCCAGAAAGCAAGGCGCAACCAAAGTTGAAATACGACGCCTTGAACAAATTGCTAAAACTCATCATGGAAAACTACAGCAAACCTTTGAATATCAACTCAAGCGACACCTTGCTAACTTCAAGTCTCCCAGAGCCCGAAGCGCTATCGCTAGTGCCAACCGAGGCACTAATATCGCTATGTCTGGCAGGTTAAACCAATCTACTGTTGCCAAACTTGAAGTGACAAAATCAACTGATGTTAAAACTTTACGCAATATGTCCAAGCGAGCAACATATCTTGGGAACAGTGTAATCCTGATTGATGCTGGACTCAGAGCTTACAGTGTTGCAGATGCAAAACAGCAAGGACAAGATTATCATCGAGTTGCAGTACAAGAAATTACCGGTTTTGGTGCCAGTACTGCTGCAGGTGCATATACAGCACAAATTGCTTTCGCATCTACCGCTGCGGCAATGACAAAAGTAGGTATTGCATTGGGTTGGACGCCTGCTGGATGGGTTATTCTAGCCGGAGCAGGCTTAACCGCATTAGCAGCAGGTTACTACTCAGCTAAATACGTTAATTCAGCAGCAAAAACTGGTGCTGGTGTCATTTACGATCGAAGTGCAAATTATTCGACCAGGGGGAGAAGATGATTTCAGAGTTCACCTCTGACGATATTTTGTTCACAGCAACCATCTTAATGTTTGCATTTATGATCAATTTTTTTCTCTCCTGGCTGATATTCGCGCACCTGAGTATGCGGCCATTAGAGAAGAAGTTAAAAGCGCTGAATAAAGATTCGATCAGTCAGTGGGACGGGCCGGGCTGGCGGGTGGTTACCTACGCGATGAAACTGGTGTTGCCAGCATCATTTTGGGGTAAAAATACGATGCTGATTGATCCTCACTTACTTAAACAATTAGCTACGACTAAAGACAAAACACTTGCGTTTTGGTTAATGTTGTCAGGTCTGTTGTTCGTTATTTTATGCATTTGGTACGTTGAGACATTTTCATAACACATACAATAAAAGCGCGCTCAAATTACGAGTTAAAAGCTAATGGACAAAGGCATTAACCACACAGACTTTGAATTACAGTATTTATTGGCTGGTATTTTTGTGCTGCTAAACGCCGCAATCTCTTGGCTTGTTTTTGCCCATTACAGCATGCGACCACTTGAGAAAAAATTGCGTGAAATTAACAAAGACAATCTAAGCGATTGGGATGGCCCTGGCTGGCGGGTGGCCACTTATGCGATAAAACTAGTCCTGCCACCGCATATTTGGGGAAACTACACGATGTTTTTAGATCCCTATTTGCTACATAAGCTGGCAACATCCGCTGATACCAAAAGAGCTGTATGGTTCTGGCTTTCTTGGTTGACAGCAATAGCAATGGCAATTGGCTTTACCTTGTTTATTGAATAACTAGCTTTTCAGAACTTCACAAGGGGCTGAACACTAATGTCTGTTACAGAGTTAAATAATACTCTGGATATTGCTACTGTCTTCGGCATCTTTGTAATGCTCAACTTCGCCGCCTCCTGGTTGGTGTTTGCTCAATTAAGCATGCGGCCACTGGAGAAGAAGCTTAGAGCACTTAACAAAGATACCATTAGCCAATGGGACGGTCCCGGCTGGCGGGTGGCCACTTATGCAATAAAACTGGTTACTCCGCCATCGATTTGGGGCGAGTTCGCTATGTTTATCGACCCTTACTTGTTGCACAAAATCTCGACCAAACGCGACAAAATGCTGGCAGCGTGGATGATGGGTTCTTGTTTGTTCTCAGTAATCTACAGCGTGATATATATGGAATTTCTTTAGATTAGGGCAGTTTACACTGCCCTAATCTCTTCTTTGATCTTTTCAACGTAACAGAGTCACCGTCGGCTCGCGCTGTTGCTGCCATAGCTCAGGTTTTGCTTGCAGGTAGTCAATAAAAGCCTGTGCTGCTACTTTACAATCTACCCCTTCGCTATTACACGGCAGTGCGGGCAAATTATAATAACGGGCAGCAAAAGAAAGCTTGCCACTGCTGTCGGCCTTTGCTTCTACCTTGGTTACCGGATACAACGCAGGTTGCTGCTGACGCAGCACCATATCTACGCGGTCAGTTTTTTCGGCCTGCAGTTGTTGCAGTAGCTGCCAGCCGTCATTGCCATCGGCCAGATAACTGGTGGTGACTAGCGTATAGCGCGCCTTGTCATCCAAAGGTTGCCAACGGCCTTGCTGCTGAATATCTAACTGAGTAAGAATTGCCGTATCTGGCCCGTTTTGCTTGGCAGTGTAACGCATGCCGGCGACATAAGGGTATTTACCGGTATGGGCACCGGCTACCACCGACTGGCTGATAATGCCGCTAAGTAAAGCTCTAAGCTCACTGCCCGTTACACTTAGCACACTGAGCGGCGTATTAAAGGGCAAGACTTCCAGGCGGATATTGCCCTCACGTATTTCACCAGCCGGCAGCGGCGCACGGATATTGCCGGCGCCAATCAGTGCCAGCTGCACCGGCTTTTTCATCAGCCGCTGCACATCATCAGTATTCAAATACCACAGCATGGCATCGGCAATATGGCCGGCAAGCTTAGAGCCATGCTGATCACTGCCACCCGAGCCAGGCAAACGCACATGCGCGACTTCGGCATCTGTTACGCTAATGACCTTGCCATAGGCCTCACGTACCGCCGGCAAGTAGCTGTTATCCAACACAGCGCGCAGCATTAGGTTTTCCTCAACAATGGCGGTACCCGGCAACCTGGCCACAAAACGCGCTGTCGCCTGCTGTGCCTGGCTATCAATACGGCTGTCGTCGGTGCGAAGTGCTGAGCTGAAATAATCACGGCTGGCCAGCAAGGTATTGCCGCCGCTGCAGGCCGTTAGGCGGCCATCGCGGTTAAATGTGAGTTCAGCCTGCCCCACTGCCTGGGCAAACTGGCCGGCTTGTACCACACAGGTACGGCCAACACCGTCGGGGTTAGTAATAAGCTCGGCATAGGGCCGCTGCTGGCCTAAATACCAGTGGCGAAAATCGCCCAGCAGACTGTGCGAATGGCCGCCGACGATGGCGTCGATACCATTTACCGCGCTGGCCAGCGCCAGGTCGCGCTGATGGCCCAAATGCGTCAGCGCAATAATATGCTTCACGCCTTGCTGTTGCAGGCTATCGACAGTGCGCTGCGCGCTGGCCACTTCGCTGTCAAACACTAAAGCGCCGGTATCGGGCGATATCGCACGCATATCTTCCAGCGCCAAACCCAATACCGCCACCAGCTCACGCCCGGCCGCCTGGCTTATGGATGCAATGGCGCTAAGTTGGTTATTTTCCAGCACAAATAACTGATAAGGCTTTAAGTTTTCACTGTCTGCCAGTATGGGTTCAGCTGAGGTGTCGACATTGGCCGCCAACACGGGAAAATTGACGTTGTCGATAAAGTCGGCCAGTTTGTTAAGGCCAATATCAAATTCGTGATTGCCCAGTGCCATCGCATCAATATTCATCCTATTCAGGATATCGATATTAATACGCTGCTCGAACAGCTCAAAATAGGCGCTGCCTTTAAAGGCATCACCGCCGTGTAAAAATAGCGCAGCTGTCGCATCTTGCCGGGCTTGCTGGCGCAATTGCGCTGCTTGTGTCAGCAAACGCGGATGGCCACCAATAAAGGTATAAAGCGGCTGATTGTCGGCGTTTTTAAAGGCGGCCGGGCTTGGGTCAAACTGTGAATGGGTGTCGTTAATATGAATAAGGCGCAGTGTCAAGCCAGCGTTGTCTGCTGATGGCGTAGTGCAGGCAGGAAGAAAAAATACACTGCACAATGCAGTACACAGAAAGGCAATTTGCAAAAAGGTAGTGTGCAGTGAGCGCTTCATAACTCAACCCAATACAGTAAAGGATAAAAACAGGCCGGCTACCTTAAGCAGAATTCACTGCCAGCTCAAGTGAAAATAACATGACAACGCCATATTTAGCCTAGTGCCAGGCAACCTGGCTGCGCCCCTGCTGCTTAGCGCGGTACAAAGCCGTATCGGCACGTTCAAATAGGCTGCGAAAATTATCATCTGCTTTCAATGCGGCAACACCAAAACTGGCCGATACCGTTAACTGCTCATCCAGTGTAATGTGTTTTAGCCGCTCAATAATACGCTGCCCTATCGCCACTACAACGTCCTGCTCGGTATGCGGCAGGATCACGACAAACTCATCACCACCATAGCGGCCTATCACATCGGTTGGCCTGAGCATTTGCTGCGCCGCCAGACACGCCTGCTGCAGCACTTCATCGCCTTTACTGTGGCCGTATTTGTCGTTAATTTGCTTAAAGTGGTCGATATCAAACACCATTAAACACAAAGCCTGGTGTTGCTCCAGGCTGCGGCTAATCTCTAAACTCGCCCGTTGCTGCAAGTGCTCACGCGAGGCCACCTGAGTCAGGCTATCGGTAGAGGCTACCAGTTTAAGCTGCTGATTAGCCGCCGTTAAACTGGGTACGGCCAGGGCAAACAAGGCATTGGCGGCAATCACATTAATGGCAAACTGGTACACCATGACATAATCCATCAGCGCCAGCAGGTTTACTAATAAGGCAATCACAAAGCTGCTTAACGCCACACTGACTGCGTTATAAAACGGCGCTTCGGTGCTGGCGATCCACATATGCGGGATCACTAAAAAGAAGATAGCAAAGGCGCTTTCCGGCGTATCGGCATACCAGGCCAGCAGCATCGCCAGACTGAGCAAGCTGATATTCAGCAGTAATTTGTACTTAAACTGGTTGCTGGCAATACGTTGCTGCGGCCCCAGCACATTATCTAACACAAACTTGGGGGCTGGGTATAACGCACTCAGTAAACTGGCAAACAGCGGCGCTATCACGATAACACCGGCCATATCACCAACCCAGAATGGTAGCCAGGTACGGCTAACCTCCGCTAATGGCAGCATGCCAGATATTACCAAAGCACAGATCACCAGCGCTGTTGCCAGCAGCGCTGCAAGCGCTGCGATGACTAAAAAGCTAATGACAAACAGCGGCAAATTAAAAACCGTACCCAGCGCAATATGCCGAAGTAGCCGGGCGCCAACGTAATACGGCAGAATATGGGCGATAGCAAACAGCAACCCGGCCTGGGTTAACTGCCAGAAACTCAGGTTTAGCTGATAGTAATGCCCGGCCCAGTAGGTAATACAGACACAAGCGGCTACCAGCACTGGCATTACCCGTACGCCGCCAATAAATAGTGCAGCAAAGGTTAAACCGGCCGCCGGAAACCAGACACTGGCATGCTCGGTATATTCGACCAGCAAACCTAACATCCACACCGCTAACCAAAGCAAAAATAGCAGCAGATTGCGCCAAAGCACAGAGCCCGACACTCGCCGGGTTAACTCAGATAAGGTGTGATAAAAATACGGCATGACAGCTTATTATTGTTATATTTGCCAAAGCTTAAGCCGATTTACAACGCGGCGCGAATTTTTTCCGCCAGGGCGTTAATTTTTTCCATATCGCCCATCGCCGCACCGTGGCCTTTTAGCTTCGATAAATGCTCGGGGATCAGATGAAAGTGCAGATGCGGCACCGTTTGGCCGGCTGCTTCGCCGTTAAGTTGCATCAGCACCACGCCTTCAGCACCTAAGGTAGATTTGAGCGCCGACATCACTTTTTGTACTGTGGTCATCGTATGGCTTAGCTGGTCTGCTGGTATATCGAGCAGGGTTTGCGCAGCAAATTTTGGGATCACCAGGGTGTGGCCATCAGCCTGCGGCATAATGTCCATAAAGGCCAGGGTGTAATCATCTTCATACACTTTAAAACTGGGGATTTCGCCGCGCAGAATTTTGGCGAAAATATTGTTGTTATCGTAGCTCATGCAGTGCTCCTTTATGCGGACATAGTTAGCCAAGTATGCCAGTAACTGAAGCGATAAAACCAGCTTTGGCGATACAAATGAGCTTTCAAACGCGGGCTGGAACCCCGTTTTGGTCGCCACAGAGTGTCTGAGCCCTGCCGTAGGCAGTAGGGCGAGTTGCTGTGGCGAGCCAAGGCGGGTGTTGCAGCAAAGCGTTTTAACCGAGTAAATATCCTGCGTGAAACTTAAGATGCTGCTCAATAAAACTGGCAATAAAGTAATAGCTATGGTCGTAACCTTGCTGCAGCCGAATTTGTGCCGGCGCGCCGCTTTGCTTTGCCGCCGCTATCAGACTGTCGGTACGCAGCTGCTCAGGGTAAAAGCTGTCAGCGCTGCCCTGGTCAACCAAAATCGGCAGCGGCTTTTGCGCCTCAGCCAGCAGCACTGAAGCATCGTACTGCTGCCATTGGCTTTTATCTTCGCCTAAATAGCCGGTAAAGGCTTTAATGCCCCAGGGGCAATTTACCGGGTTACCAATTGGCGAAAACGCCGAAATACTGCGATAACGCTGGCTGTTACGCAGGCCGATCACCAAAGCACCATGGCCACCCATTGAATGGCCGCTAATGCTGCGTTTATCTGACAGCGGTAGCTCTGCTTCTACCTGTGCCGGTAATTCGCTGACGATATAGTCGTACATCTGGTAATGCCGGGCGAATGGCTCACGCGTAGCGTTAACATAAAAGCCAGCGCCTAAGCCAAAATCATAAGCGCCGTTGTCATCATCCGGCACACCGTCACCGCGCGGGCTGGTGTCCGGTATGATCAGGGCAATGCCAAGCTCGGCGGCAATGCGCTGTGCCCCGGCTTTGCTGGAAAAGTTCTCATCGGTGCAGGTTAAACCCGACAGCCAGTATAGTGCAGGCACCCTGGCGTTATCGGCTTGTGGTGGTAAAAACACCGAGAACTGCATCTCACAGTGCAATACGGATGATGGATGTTTAAAGCGGATTTGTTTGCCGCCAAAACACAGCTGTTCGCTCACTTTGGTTAATTTGGTTGTCTCGGATGCTGCCATAATGGGTGACCTTTAGTTCTCTGATAAAGAGGATTAGAACCCCGTTCTGGTCGCCACAGAGTGTCTGAGCCCTGCCGTAGGCTGGCGACAAATTCGTCTGGAACGAATTTGAACAGCGTTGGCTGGCCTCTGGTGTCGGGCAGGATAGCCCGACATAGTTGCTGTGGCGAGCCAGGGCGGGCGTTGTAATCCGTCCTGACTCGGAAAGATACAGAATTAAAAATGAATCACCGTCCGAATCGACTTACCCTCATGCATCAAGTCAAAAGCTTCATTGATCCTCTCCAACGGCATGGTATGGGTAATAAAAGTGTCCAGCTCAAACTCGCCGTTTAAGTAGCGCTCAACATACTCCGGCAGCTGCGAGCGGCCTTTTACACCACCAAAAGCAGTACCGCGCCACACCCGGCCGGTAACCAGCTGAAACGGCCGGGTTGAAATTTCCTGGCCGGCACCGGCGACACCAATAATCACCGACTCACCCCAGCCCTTATGGCAGCACTCCAGCGCCGAGCGCATGACATTGACATTGCCAATACACTCAAAGGAGTAATCCACCCCGCCATCGGTCATCTCAACAATCACATCCTGAATCGGCTTGTCGAATTTCTTCGGGTTAACCACATCGGTAGCGCCAAGTTTTTTCGCGATATCAAACTTATCTTCGTTAATATCAATGGCAAGAATACGGCCGGCTTTGGCCATCACCGCGCCGATAATCACCGATAAACCAATACCGCCTAAGCCAAATACGGCGACGGTATCACCTTCTTTCACCTTAGCGGCATTAACCACAGCGCCCATGCCGGTGGTGACACCGCAGCCGAGCAAGCAGACTTTTTCCAGCGGCGCCGCTTTGTTAATTTTCGCCAGTGAAATTTCCGGCAATACGGTGTATTCCGAGAAGGTTGAGGTGCCCATATAGTGATAAATCGGCTTACCGTCTTTGGAGAAACGCGTGGTGCCATCCGGCATTAAACCTTTGCCCTGGGTGGCGCGAATGGCCTGACACAGGTTGGTTTTGCCGGATAAACAAAATTTACATTTGCCACACTCTGGCGTGTACAGCGGGATAACATGGTCGCCCACCGCCACTGAAGTGACGCCCTCGCCCACCGCTTCTACAATACCGCCGCCTTCGTGGCCTAAAATAGCCGGAAAAATACCCTCAGGATCTTCGCCCGATAAGGTGAAGGCATCGGTATGGCACACGCCGCTGGCAACAATACGCACCAACACTTCGCCTTTTTGTGGCGGCATTAAATCTACTTCTTCAATCGATAATGGCTGGCCCGGGCCCCAGGCCACCGCAGCGCGTGTTTTGATCATTTGCATCAATTTATCCTTTTTGTTGTTTGCACAGGCAACATCTACACCCAGCAAGTGTAACCTGATTTTTATTTTTGCCATATCAGTACTAATAGCATTAAAATGCAAATCAGTTTTTCAAATATGAAACAATTAACCGAACGGAAGGCTGCGGTTAGAACCCCGTTCTGGTCGCCACAGAGTGTCTGAGCCCTGCCGTAGGCACAAGGGCGAGTTGCTGTGGCGAGCCAGGGCGGGTGTTGTAACGCAAGCAGCCTGTTGACGGAGCATAGGGCTTAGTGAAACACTGGACCGGCATCAGCGAATTTGTTGCAGTAGCAGAGCTGCAAAGTTTTACCAAGGCCGCAAAGCAGCTGGGTATCTCTGTGGCGCAGGTAAGCCGCAATATTGCCGAGCTGGAAGCCAGCCTGGCGATTAAACTGCTGTATCGCAGCACGCGCAGTGTCAGTTTAACCGAAGAAGGCTTGCTGTATTTGCAGCATTGCAAACATTTGGTCGCCAGTTTAGACGAAGCCAATCGCACCCTGGCTAATTTAAAAGCGACACCGCGCGGCCAAATTAAACTCACTGCGCCGGTGTTTTATGGCGAAACCCGCATTGCGCCACTGCTGCATGATTTTATGCTGCTATACCCGGATACAGAGCTTGATTTACAGCTTAGCAATAGCAAACTGGACTTAGTGCAGGGCGGCTTTGATTTAGCCATTCGCTTAGGCACGCTGGAAAGCTCCAGCCTGATTGCACGTAAACTGGCCAGCCGCACCCAGTATGTCGTGGCGTCGCCGGCTTATCTGGCCAAATATGGCACCCCGGCCAACTTAACCGAACTGGCCAGCCATCAATGCCTGACCGGCACAGTGGCACAGTGGCGTTTTATGCAACAAGGCAAAGTGGTCCAGTTCAAACCTCAGGGCCGTATTGTCTGCAACAGTGGTGTGGCGCTACTGGATGCTGCACTTAAAGGGCTGGGGCTGGTGCAACTGCCCGATTATTACGTCGCTGATAAGTTGAACAGCGGCGAGCTGGTTGCTGTACTCAACGAGCTGCGCCAACCCGACGATGGTATCTGGGCGCTGTACCCGCAAAACCGGCACTTGTCGGCAAAAGTGCGGGTTTTGGTCGATTATCTGGCCAGCCAACTTGGTTCGCCGCCTGCGCTGTGATAGCGTTTCAGTTAACGTCATCAGGTATTGGACACACTATGAAATTTCTTTTTGCCGCACTACTGTTATTAGCCAGCCAGCTAAGCTTTGCCAGCGATAGCTTTATGCAAGACGAGCATTATCAGCTACTGGCCACGCCCCCAAGCCCAAACGCACAGGTAGTGGAATATTTTTCTTACTACTGCCCGTTTTGCTATAACTTTGAGCCTATTGTCGCCGAGCTGAAAAAAGCCCTGCCGGCGGGCACACCGCTACATAAGGTGCCGGTGGCGTTTTTAGGCGGCAATATGGCCGCTACTGTGCAACGCGCCCACGCCACTGCCGGGCTGTTAAACATTGAAGACGCCTTTACCGCCGCGCTGTTTAATCAAATTCATCAACAGCGTAAACCGCCACAAAACCGCAGCGATATCACCAAGCTGTTTGCCAGTATTGGTGTAGAGCAGGTGCAACTGGATGCGCATTTTGACAGCCTCCCCGTTAATAGCCTGGTGACTGAATATGATGACGCAGTAGCAGCGGCGAATATCCGCTCAGTACCCAGCTTTGTCGTAAACAACAAATATCTGGTCAACATTAGCGCCGTCTCCTCACAGCAGCAGTTTAATGCGCTGGTCAACTACCTGCTGAGCTTACCGGCAGAGGCAGAAACAAAATGAGCAGTATCAAAATTGATCTGGTATCCGATATCGCCTGCCCCTGGTGTGCTATTGGCTACGCCAGATTGCAGCAGGCGCTGGCTAGTCTGCCGGATATACATATTGAACTTCAGTGGCATGCCTTTGAGCTAAACCCGGATAAAAACGCGCCGAAGGAGCCTATTTTACCGGCGCTAAGCCGTAAATATGGCCGCAGTGAAGAGGAAATGCGCCAAGCTCAGGCCAATATGATGCAAATAGCTGCTGACTTAGGGCTTAATTTTACCAGGATGCAGCAGCGCTTTACCTGCAACACCTTTGACGCACACCGGCTGGTAAAGTGGGCAGAGGCGACAGAGCAAAAAGCCACCGCAATGAAACTGGCACTGTTTGACGCCTATTTTGGTGAGGCCAAAGATGTATCAGATGCAAAAGTATTAGCTGATTGCGCCGCGAGCGCCGGGCTGGATAGCGGCGAAGCACAGCGCATACTGGCCAGCGATGCTTACCGCGATACCGTGCAGCAGGATATTGCCAAATATCAGCAAGCGGGTATCTCCTCAGTGCCAGCCTTTATTATTAATAATAAATACCTGATTTCCGGTGCGCAGGAGCCGGCGCAATTAGCGGCAGCGTTAAAGCAGATTGCTGCTGAGCAGGCCTGACACAATAAAGACGTAGCGCAAAGGCTTTGCGCTACGTCTTTTTAAATTAACTAGCACGATTTACCTAAGCCGTTGTTATAACGCTTCTACCAATAGCGCTATGCCCTGGCCACCACCAATACACATGGTCACCAAGCCAAAACGGCCATTAATGCGCTTAAGCTCCGCTATGAGTTTGATGAGCAATATCGAGCCGGTCGCGCCCACCGGATGGCCCAGGGCAATAGCGCCACCATTGGGGTTTACCTTGTTGCTGTCAAAACCCAGGCTTTGGCTTACCGCCATCGCCTGGGCAGCAAACGCTTCGTTAGATTCAATCACGTCTAAATCGGCCACCGTTAAGCCTGTTTGCGCCAGCACCTGCTGCACTGCCGGTATTGGCCCCAGCCCCATCACACCCGGCTCGACGCCGGCAAAGGCATAACCAAGAATGCGCGCCTGTGGCTGTAAACCACGTTTGTCAGCTTCAAACCGACTGGTTAGCAGCAGCGCCGCCGCGCCGTCATTTAACCCTGAAGCATTACCGGCGGTAACGATGCCGTCTGCTTTAAATGCCGGTTTAAGCTGCGCCAGGCTATCCAGGCTGGTATCAGCACGGATATGCTCATCACGGTTAAACAGCACTTCGCTGCGACCTGCTGGCACTGTTAGTGGCACTATCTGCTCGTCAAAATAGCCTTGCTGCCGGGCATAAGCCGCCCGCTGCTGACTTTGCAGCGCAAAGGCGTCTAAATCGGCGCGGTTAAAACCATATTGCGCCGCTATGGTTTCAGCGGTAATGCCCATATGGCCGCTACCAAACGGGTCGCTTAAAATACCCAGGGTTAAATCGGTGATAGCACTGTGGCCCATTTTCAGCCCGCGCCGCACCCTGGGCAGCAAATAAGCACCGTTACTCATGCTCTCGGCACCACCGGCTAGGGCAATCTTGCTCTGCCCCAGTTGTATCAGCTGCGCGGCGGAGATCACCGACTGCAGCGCCGAGCCACATAAACGGTTCACATTAAAGGCGGCCGAGCCTGGCGCCATACCGGCATTTAACGCGATATGCCGGGCTAAATAAGCATCTTCAGCACTGGTAGTAATGATATGGCCAAACACCGCATGGTCGATATCCGTTGCCACTACGCCAGCGCGCTGTATTGCCGCTTGTGCCGCCACCGTGCCCAGCTGCGCCGGGCTTAAGCCGGCTAAACTGCCACTAAAACTGCCAATAGCGGTGCGGGCACCAGCTAAGATCACGACATCAGATAACGGCATATTCTTTTCCTATTGTGTTAACAGCGGCCTTTTCGCTTTGGGCAGGCTGTTTACGATTAACTGATATGAATTCTCTATCTGGCGTTTTATCTCGTTATCCGGCACGCTGCCATCAAGCAACACGGTATTCCAGTGCTGTTTATTCATATGATAACCGGGCGTAATCGCCGGAAAAATATCGCGCAGCATAACGGCTTCTGCAGGGTCGCATTTTAAATTCACCCGCGCCACGCCATCCTGTTCGCTTAGAATGGCGAATATTTTGCCGACTTTATACACATAAATATCAGGGCCAAACGGAAAGTCTTCCACGCTTTGTAGTTGCATCAGGCAATAATCACGGCATTGTTGAAAGTCAAAAGCCATAGGGATCTCCGGGGATAGTGTTGTAAATAGAAGGCCGGTTTGTACACACCAACACGCCGTAGATACATCCCTGTAGGCTCGTCTCAGGCATCCATGCCTTCAACGGTTGGTTTAGCACAAACCGGCCTTCTTGTCGCATTCAGCTTTACCCCTGCACGAAACTCAGAACCCTGCATTATGCAGGGTTCTGTCAAACTAACTTAGGGTTTAGTGTACTTCTCCAGCCACTGAAACACTTCGTTGTACCAGCGCACACGGTTATCTTTATTTAAGATCCAGTGATTTTCATCCGGGAAAATCACTAAACGCGAGTCGATACCCTTGCGCTGAAGGTTAGTAAAGGCGCCTAACCCCTGCGCATAAGGCACGCGGTAATCTTTTAAACCGTGAATAACCAGCATTGGTGTTTGCCATTTGTCGGCGTGTGCGGCCGGGTTAAATTTCTGATAGTCAGAGTCGGCGTTCCAGGCCGGGCCGCCTAAATCAAATTCCGGAAACCACAGCTCTTCGGTGCTGCCGTAAAAGCTTGGCATATCGTATAAACCGGCATGGTTTACCAGACACTTAAAGCCGGTTGGCCAGTTGCCGGCAATCCAGTTCATCATATAGCCACCGTATGACGCGCCCAATGCACAGGCACGGTTGCCGTCGATCCAGGGCTGGGCTTTTACAATGTACTCAAAGCCTTTTTTCAAATCTTCCAGCGGCTTACCGCCCCAGTCACGGCTAATCGAGTCGGTAAAGGCCTGGCCATAGCCGGTAGAGCCATGAAAATCGACCATCACCACCGCGTAGCCCTGGGCGGCATACATCTGCGCGTTCCAGCGCTCGTTAAACATATTGCCGAAGCTGCCTTGCGGGCCGCCGTGCACTAAAAAGGCCAGCGGGTATTTTTTCTTGGCATCAAAATTCCACGGTTTTACCAGATAACCGTACACGGTTTCATCATTGGCGCCGTTAAAGCTAAATTGCTCATAGTCACCAAATTGCACGTCTTTGCGCCAGTCGGCGTTAATGTCGGTTAGCTGGGTTAAATTGCTGCCATCGAGGTTTAACTGAAATACCTCCGGCGGCATATCCAGCTTGTGGTTGGTAAACACCAGTTTATCGCTGGCGACATTCAGTGCGCCTGCGGTGCCATCGCCAAACACTTTACGCACATCACCAAAGCCGGTGTTAATAGCATAAATGCTGTACTGGCCGACATCCTGCGTCGTGACATACACAGTGCGGTTATCCGGGCCGAATTTATAATCGCTTACTGAGCGGTCAAACTCGGGTGCCAGCTCTTTTTTCTGCCCGGTCACCATATCCAGCAGCATCAGGCTGAATTTATCCGCTTCGGCCTGTGGTTTACTCATGGCTTTGTAGGCCATAAAGCGGCCATCGCTGGAGAACGACGGCTGTGCATCCCAGGCCGGGTTGGCGGCCGTTAAATTCTGCTTTTCACCACCCGTTACCGGCACCATAAAGATATCGTAATTGGTGTGCCAGGCCTGATCTGTTGCCGGGATCTTAGCGCTAAACACCAACCGCTGATTATCCGGCGTAAAGGCCACTTCTTTCATACCGGCAATATTAGTGTTCCACTCACT
This sequence comes from Rheinheimera nanhaiensis E407-8, assembly GCF_000296695.1. Taxonomy (GTDB): domain Bacteria; phylum Pseudomonadota; class Gammaproteobacteria; order Enterobacterales; family Alteromonadaceae; genus Alishewanella; species Alishewanella nanhaiensis. The sequence goes on along the minus strand of NZ_BAFK01000002.1, from coordinate 245,597 downwards.
CATCAGGTTGCTGGCGTCTTTCACGATGCCCTGCCCCAATGCCGCCACATGTAAATGGCTGCGGTACGGCGTTAACCAGTGATCCCAGTGGCGCACCATCAGCTGGTCATAGGCCATGGCCGTGTCTTTTTTCGCTGTGTCAGCGGCTTTGGCGTCCAGCGTACATTGCAGATTCTGACAGCCGGGTTTAACTGATAGTGACAGCGCAATTTGCTTACCATCGGCAGCTACTTTGAAGCCCTCTACCGGCAGCGGCAAATCGGTGACCTGCAGCGCTTCACCGCCGTACAGTGGCAATTGCCATACCTGGTTCGAGCCGCTACGATCGGCAATAAAATAAAGACTCTGGCCGTCGCTTGCCCACTGCAGCTGGCTTTCACGGCCGGCGCTTTGGGTTAAGCGGGTGACTTTATTTAAGTTGGATAAATCCATCAGGTACAAGTCAGATGAGCTGTCGGCCGGGCTAAAACCGGCGTTAGTCAGACCATAGGCCAGAAAACGGCCATCAGGCGACAACACCACATCGTGCAGTTTATTAAAGCGGTTTAAATGCTCTACCGTTAATGGCCCCTTGGCCATGGCGCTGGCGCAGGTTATAAGCGCCAGCGTAACTAAGGTCTTTTTCATGCGTATCCCTTGATTTTTTGTTGTTATAAGCTGAAAAAATAAAGGCCACAGCAGTGCTGTAGCCTTGGTCAGGTTTAGGCTTTTAGTGCCGCATCCAGATCTTCAATTTTCGCCTTCCAGATAGCCGGCCCCTGCTGGTGCACATTGTTACCGTTGGGGTCAACTGCTACTGTTACCGGCATATCCTGCACGTCAAACTCGTAAATGGCTTCCATACCTAAATCGGCAAAGGCCACCACGCGGGCTTTTTTAATCGCTTTGGAGACTAAATAGGCTGCACCGCCCACTGCCATTAAATACACCGCTTTGTGTTTTTTAATGCTCTGTACAGTTTTATCACCACGCTCAGATTTACCAATCATGCCCAGCAAACCGGTTTGCGACAGCATCATATCGGTAAATTTATCCATCCGTGTCGCGGTAGTCGGGCCGGCCGGGCCTACTACTTCATCGCCCACAGCATCCACCGGGCCAACGTAGTAGATAAAGCGGTTTTTAAAGTCCACACCGTCCGGTAGCGGCTCGCCACGGTTTAACATATCGGCAATGCGTTTATGCGCGGCATCGCGGCCGGTAAGCATTTTGCCGCTAAGCAGCACGGTTTCACCGGCTTGCCAGCTTTGCACATCTTCCGGCGTTACCGTATCTAAATTCACCCGGCGCACATTGGCGCCCAGCTCCCAGGTCACCTGCGGCCAATCTTCCAGTTTTGGTGGCTGAATATCGGCAGGCCCCGTGCCATCTAAATGAAAGTGCACATGGCGCGTGGCAGCGCAGTTAGGGATCATCACTACCGGTAAGCTGGCAGCATGGGTCGGTACGCTGTTAATTTTCACATCAACAACCGTAGTTAAGCCACCTAAACCCTGGGCACCGATCCCCAGTTTGTTCACTTTTTCATACAGCTCTAAGCGCAGCTTTTCATCAGCCGTTTCTGCGCCTTTGGCAATCAGCTCCTGAATATCCACCGGCTCCATTAAGGCTTCTTTGGCCAGCACGGCGGCTTTTTCGGCGGTACCGCCAATACCTATACCCAGCATACCCGGCGGACACCAGCCGGCGCCCATTTTCGGTAAGGTTTCCAGCACCCAATCGACAATAGAATCAGACGGGTTAAGCATCGCCATCTTGGTTTTGTTTTCCGAGCCGCCGCCTTTGGCGGCAATCATCACTTCAACATGATGGCCCGGCACTAAATCGATATGCACCACTGACGGCGTATTATCTTTGGTGTTTTTACGCAGGCCTGCCGGGTCGGCCACGATAGAGGCGCGCAGCGGGTTATCCGGGTTTAAATAAGCGCGACGGGTACCTTCGTCTACCATCTGCTGCACCGTCAGATCGGTTTTGTCCCACTTTACGTCCATACCAATTTTGACAAAACAGGTGACAATACCGGTGTCCTGACAAATCGGCCGGTGGCCTTCGGCCGACATACGCGAGTTAATTAAAATTTGTGCAATGGCATCTTTCGCCGCCTGGTTTTGCTCTTTGTGGTAGGCCACTTCCAGCGCTTTGATAAAATCCAGCGGGTGATAATAAGAGATGTACTGCAGCGCATCTTCGATGCTGTCGATAAAGTCTTGCTGGCGAATAACCGTCATTTTTACTTGTCCTCTGACGCCTCTGGCTGCGCCATGTTTAACTATTTTAGCGGGTGCTGGTATGATAGCGCGCATCAGAAACAGCGGCTAGCCCCATTGATGCAGCAGTACCTTATTCCAGCGGAAATTTACGCTGAAACACCGGACAACCTACTTGTGCAGTTCAGCCACTTCGCTCAGCAGCCGTGGGCCATGCTGCTCGACTCGGCTGCGCCAGAGCACGTTAACAGCCGCTATGACATCTTAGTGGCAGAGCCTGTCGCCACCTTAGAGGCGAAAAACGGTGTCAGCATTTTAACGGATGAGCAAGGCGCGCATACCTACAACGAAGACCCGTTTACTGTACTTAACTGCGCGCTAAAGCGCTATTTTCCTGCCCCGGTTAACAGCACCCTGCCCTTTGTTGGCGGCGCGCTGGGCTACTTTGGTTATGATTTAGGCCGTTATATCGAAAAACTGCCGGTACGTGCAGAGGCCGATATCAAACTGCCCGATCTGGCGGTAGGCCTTTACCAATGGGCGCTTATCCTGGATAAACAGCAAAAGCAGTTGTGGTATGTCGATTATCGCGGTAATGCCTTACAAGGCTGGCAAAAGCTGCACCAGCGCTTAGTGCAAAAAGTGCCGACAACGCCGGCTTTTAGCTTAAGCACGCCCTGGCAGGCCAATATGGATAAAGCCGGCTATGTCAGCCGCTTTAATCAGGTGCAGCAATATCTGCTAAGTGGCGATTGTTACCAGATAAACCTGACCCAGCGCTTTAGCGCACAGTATCAGGGTGATGAATGGCAGGCCTATTTGCAGCTACGCGATAAAAACGCGGCACCCTTTTCCGCCTTTATCCGCCTGCCGCAAGGCGCGGTGCTGAGCATTTCGCCCGAGCGCTTTTTACAGCTACACAGTGGCAAGGTAGAAACCAAACCGATTAAAGGCACAAGGCCGCGTGGTATTTGCCCGCAGACCGACGAAGTAGAAGCCGATAACCTGCGCCATTCGGCCAAAGATCGCGCCGAAAACGTGATGATCGTCGATTTACTGCGTAACGATTTAGGCAAAGTCTGCTTGCCAGGCAGCGTTACTGTGCCACAGCTGTTCGCCATTGAAAGCTTTCCGGCCGTGCATCATCTGGTTAGCACCGTAACCGGCGAGCTATCGCCCGAGTACAGCGCCTGTGATTTACTGCGCGGCGCTTTTCCCGGCGGCTCTATTACCGGCGCGCCCAAGGTTAGGGCAATGGAAATTATCGAGCAGCTGGAGCCACAGCGGCGCTCGGTGTACTGCGGTGCTATCGGTTACATTAACAGCAGCGGTGATATGGACAGCAATATCGCTATTCGCACGCTGATTTGCAGCGATGGCCACATTTATTGTCAGGCCGGCGGCGGCATAGTGGCTGACTCTGACGCCGATAGCGAATATCAGGAAACCTTAGATAAAGTAAATAAAATTCTGCCGGTACTGGCCGGTACGGAGCACTAAGATGCTGGCAGGTGAGTTTCGCCAGCGCTTTATACTACAGCAAGCCGCTGCGGCCGACACGATCGCGGCCAGTGACAAACACCAGGCAGCGGTACTGGTGCCGCTAGTTGATTACGGCGATAAACTGCAGGTGTTGTTTACGCAGCGTGCGCTGCATTTGCGCCACCACCCGGGGCAAATCAGCTTTCCCGGCGGGCGCATAGAGCCAGGCGAAAGCAGTAGCCTGGCCGCGCTAAGAGAAGCCGAAGAAGAAATTGGTTTATTACCCAGCGCGGTAGAACTCTTAGGCCGCTTACCACTGCAAAGCACCAGCACCGGTTTTACCATTCAGCCCTGGGTCGGTTTGCTTAAACCGCAGCGACGCTGGATTTTGCAGGTTGACGAAGTGGCCGGCGTGTTTGAAGTGCCATTAACGCATTTTTTGCAGCAGGAAAACCGCTATCAATTCAGCCTGCCGCTGCGCGGCAAAATACAGCAGCTACACGCCATGCCCTATCAGGATAAGTTTATCTGGGGCGCTACCGCCGCTATCTTGCATCGGTTGTGTGTGCAATTGGCATAAGTATTAAGCGTGGCTGTTATAGCTGTGCGTTAAAGTAGCCTATCACGTCCATCTGTTGGTGCAGCACGCCGATAATATCAATAACATTTTGACCCACCAGATAAAAAATTACATGCTGACCTTGCGGAAAACTGTAGTACCCCTGCTGGATATCCGTGCGGTGTTTACCCAGTAAAGGGTTTTCGGCCAGCCAGGCAAAACGTTTTTCGAGTTGTTTTAAATAAATATCGCGTTGCTTCTTACCCCATAAACTTTCGGTGTAGCACGCGATATTCAGCAAGTCGTCTCTGGCCCTAAGAGTAACCCGATAGTGCTTCTTTGCCTTTCGCACCATTAAACGTCGCTGTCCAGCTGGTGAATAAACTCATCCATACTGAAGTTCTCGACAAACTCACCCTTGCCGGCTTGCCTTGCTCCTTCAGCTAAATGCACCCGTAAGGCGTCTAGTTTACTCTTACGCTCTTCCAGTGTTCTAAGTGCATCACGCACCACTTCACTGGCAGAGCCATAGCGCCCGCTGGCTATCTCATTCTTAATAAAGGCTTCCCAATGCTCACCCAGACTCAAGCTGGTAGTTGCCATAGCACACCTCAAATATTCAAAAATAACAATCGTGAATATAGTTAAGGTGACACCACAAAGCAATAAGCTTTAATCGGCGTAAAAAAGCTAAATGAATTAATTTTTGCCATTAGCATTTCCTATTAGTTTTTCTCATCTGTAATAAGCGCTGACCAGTTACCAACCGACTTACAGAAGCACGCTGCTTGGGCTACAATGACGCTACTTTGATAACGACCAAACAGAATAAATTATGATTATCAGCGCTTTTGATATGTTTAGCATCGGCATAGGGCCGTCCAGTTCACACACTGTGGGCCCAATGCGGGCAGCGAAAAAATTTACCGACGATTTGGCAGAGCAAAACCTGCTGGAAAAAGTGGCCAGCGTCAAGGTAGAGCTGTATGGCTCGCTGGGCCAAACCGGTGTTGGCCACGGTACCGGCAAAGCGGTGATTTTAGGTTTAGCCGGCTATTTGCCGGAAAGCATTGACCCGGATGCCGTGCCGGGCTTGTTAAAACAAGTGCATGATGAGCAGCAAATCCGGCTGGCAAAAAGCCACCCGGTCAGCTTCCCGCGCGAGGGCGCCATCGTATTTCACCGGCGTAAAACGCTAAAAGAGCATTCCAACGGCATGGAGCTTATCGCTTTTGACAAAGACAAAAACGTCGTACTAAGTGACGTGTATTTCTCGATTGGCGGCGGTTTTATTGTTAAAGCCGAAGATTTCGCCAAAGAAAAAGAAGCCGCCAGCCAGTTTGCTGCCGATAACCCGCCGCCGTTTCCGTTTGAATCAGGCGCTGAGCTGTTAGCCCTGTGCAAAGAACACGGCTTGTCGATTGCTGCTTTAATGCTGGAAAACGAAAAAGTTCTCAGAAGCCCGGCGCAAATTACCGACCAGCTAAACAATATCTGGCTGACCATGCGTGCCTGTATAGAGCGCGGCATTAAAACTGAAGGTATCTTGCCTGGCGGCTTAAAAGTAAAACGCCGCGCGCCGGCACTGTATAAAAAGCTGATGGCAGAAAAAAGCAGTGACCCTTTGCAGGTAATGGACTGGGTGAACCTGTTTGCGCTGGCGGTAAATGAAGAGAATGCCGCCGGTGGCCGGGTGGTTACCGCGCCGACTAACGGCGCAGCCGGTATTATTCCGGCGGTACTGATGTACTACGATAAGTTTATTCAGCCGGTTACGCCGGATATTGCCGTGCAATACCTGCTCACTGCCGCCGCTATTGGCATCTTGTATAAGAAAAACGCCTCTATTTCCGGCGCAGAAGTGGGCTGTCAGGGCGAAGTGGGCGTGGCCTGCTCTATGGCGGCTGCCGCCTTAACCGAAGTCCTTGGCGGTACGCCATCGCATGTGGAAAACGCCGCCGAAATTGGTATGGAGCATAACCTGGGCCTGACCTGCGATCCGGTGGGCGGTTTGGTGCAGGTGCCCTGTATTGAACGCAACGCCATGGGCGCGATTAAGGCCATTAACGCTTCACGCTTAGCACTGCGCGGTAGCGGCGATCACAAGGTGTCGCTGGATAAGGTAATCAAAACCATGTGGGATACCGGCAAGGATATGCAAACCAAGTATAAGGAAACCTCACGCGGTGGCTTGGCAGTAAATATTATCGAATGTTAACACTTATCAGGCCCGCGATAGCGGGCCTGATAGTTAATACTAACCCGGCTTTTTCGCCCAGGCGGCACACCAGCCTTCGCTGTTAACCAGCTTACCCGGGAAAATACTGCATGGCCGCCACGGCTCGCCGTCACTGCCCTGAATTAGCGCGCAGTTGGCACAGTCTTGTCCTTCCTTTGCTGATTTATGCACATATTGCAGTGCCTTAGCCTGCGGGTTTTCCGGGTCTAGCTGCTCGTTGGCAAAAGCCTTTAAGCTGATGCCGCCCATGCTTAAGCCCACCACGCCGCCGGCGGACAGTTTAAGAAAACGTCTTCTGCTATTGGTCATAATATTGCCTCTGATGTTGTTTATGGTCACGTTACTGCTGCACTTGTGGTCTTGTTTACCTTAAGACCTTATTGTTCTGTGGTTTTGTACTGATTAGCGCGCGACTTGGTTTAGTCGGTTTTTTCTACACTGTCGGCAAACCAAATCATCTTTGTCACGTAGCAGTTACAACGTTGAGCTTAGCAGCGATTAGCAGGAACTTCTTTGATGGAAAACAACATTATTATCACCGGCGCCGCCCAGCGGCTGGGTTTGCACTGTGCTTTAACACTGCAGCACGCCGGTTATCAGGTGATTGCCACCTACCGCAGTGAAAAACCCGGCCTGGCCCAGTTAAGGGCCGCCGGCGTGCAATGTGTGCAATTAGATGTTACTGAGCAAGCAGCCTTGGCGGCGTTTATCAGCCGCATGCAGCAGCAACTGGGCAGTTTGCGCGCGCTTATTCACAATGCTTCCGACTGGAAAGCCGATTTAACGGGCGCACAAAGCCCAGACGGCCTGAAGCAAGATGCTGCCATCTATGATGCGATGCAGGCCGTACATGCCAAAGCACCCTACTTACTTAACCGCGCTTTTACGCCGCTACTGCAGGCCCAAAACGGTGCCAGCGATATTATTCACCTGACCGACTTTGTTGCCAGCGTTGGCAGCAGCAAACATATGGCGTATGCCGCCTCTAAAGCGGCGCTGGAGAATTTAACCTACAGCTTTGCCCGCGCCTTAGCACCCAAAGTAAAAGTAAATGCCATAGCGCCAGCGCTACTGATGTTTAACCAGCATGACGACGAGCCATACCGACAAAAAGCACTGAGAAAGTCCTTGTTGCAATGTGAGCCAGGTGCCGAGGAAATGAGCAATGCCGTGCAGTATCTGTTAAACAGTCGCTATATCACCGGTAAAGTGATAGCGCTGGATGGCGGCCGGCAGCTAAACCTACCCTAAGCGTTGCTAAACCTAACAGGGTTTAATTTGTCATCTTCGGCTGGCAAAATAGCGTTAATTAAAGATTATGAAGAACATCTATGAAGCCCAGCCTGTACTTAGCCAGTTTATGTTTCGCCGCCGCTATCGGTGCCACAGAGCAACCCGTCGCTGGTAAATGGATCACCGATTTACAGGGCCAAACCCTGAACGATCCGCAAAGCTCTGGCTTTACCTGGCGCCACGGTGAGCTTATTCATATAGGCGACAATAGCGCGGCAGAGCCGATGCGTAATAAGCTTTTGAGGATAAACCCGCAAACTGCACAGCTGCTGGCAGAGCCACTGCCCATCACCGTAGCCGATAGCGTACTAAACGGCTGTTTTGGCGAGCTGTTTAAACACTATGCCGATTTTGAATCGCTAACCTGGGACAGAGTCGACGATACCGTGTTTATCAGCGTGACGGAAGATTCCTCCTTTGTGCAGTTAAGCCCCGAGTGTAAAGCGCGCTATGGCGAAACAAACTCGACAGACTACCCCACTTTGCTGGTAAAAATTGACACCGATAAACCATTAAGCCGCGCACAAATCACCGCGGTGCGGCCGGTGCAGTTTCCTGCGGCATCGTTAGTGGGTAATGCCCCCAACGATGGCATTGAAGGCTTAGCCTTTGATAATGCCGGCAATTTATACCTGGCACTGGAGCAAAATGCAGCCAATGCGCCAATGATTTTCAAAACGCCCTACGATAAAACCTTTTGGCAACAGGACGGCTATGTAAAGGTGCAGGATACCGGCTTTGTGCTGCCGGTACCGGACGCTAAAGACCACCCGATTAACGGCCTGGATTATCTGCCGGCGAAAAAAGCCGGCCATCCGGGTTATTTAGTGGCGGCCGCGCGTAATGACGATCAGCTGTGGATCATCGATATTAGCCAGCAGCAGGCGCCTTTTGTGCAGCAAATGGCCTACTATGCGCCCACACCGGCCGACAGCCCCTGCCCGGCTTATGAATTTATGGTGCAAACCGCGATAGAGGGGGTGGCGGTGTATAACGATACCGTTTATCTGGTAAATGATGCCTGGAAAAAGCACTACCCGGACAATATTAACTGCCCGGCCAATGCGGCTCACTTTAACAAATTTGCGCCTTTACTGTTTACGCTGCCGGTAGACCCACGCTGGTTTATCGGCGCTACACAGTAAAAGCGCCGTTGCTGAGTAAAAACGCCTGCGCTTAGTAAAAACGGACAGCACACAGCTAGGTGAACCGGCGCAGCTCTGCTATGATTAGCGGCTGTTTGCCGGTTGCCAGCACTTGCTAAGCGGCATAAAATCGTTGTTGTTGCAGGAAATGCTATGATTAACCACTTTCGCATCCTGGGTGTTAAAAGTAACGCCAGCGAAGATGAGATAAAAAAGGCTTACCGCCGTCTGGCCAATAAGTACCACCCGGATAAACTGCTCGGCTTAAGCGATGAGGAAAAAGACGCTGCTGCCGCCCAGTTGCAACGGGTAAAAGCCGCGTATGAGGTGTTATCAGATGCCAAACTACGCGCGGCCTATATTAAAGATTTTAATAACGTCATTGTAACCGACCCCGCTGCTGCCATGCAGGAACTGTGGGATCAGTACTACCCTTAATCATGCCGATTAGCAAAGCCCAAACGAGCCACTTATGACAGAAAAACTGGATCTGGCGCGCATTCGCGCCCTTCACCGCGATGCCCAGGAAAACATCGAGTCTTATCTGGACCCGGATACGCCCAAAGCGCTGGAGCAATTTACCGCCAAAATGAAAGCCATTTTACTGGCCGATCCCCAAATGCTCGACTCGGTGCCGGAATATCTGCCGATGGCGCTGTACGGCCGGGTAAAGTTTCCGCCAGCGGCCAAAAGCCAGTGGCAAAGCTGGCTACAAACGGGCAAAGCGCCGCACTGGGACCAGTTTAAAACCGCTATTGCCTTTGCCAATGCTGATTTAGAGCTGGTAAAAGCGGTGCGCGCTTACTCGCAAAGCTTATTAATTGAAGCCTGCGCCGTGTTATTTATGCTGGATAACGCCAGTCTTAGCGCAGTAAGCCGCAATAGCGCCCCAGCTGAAGCCGCTGACCAGGACGCCAATGACGGCGATAACTATGCTGACGACTATGCTGATGACGACAGCAACGACGACTATGACAGCGACGACAGTGACGAAGAAGGCTACGACGATCAGTACGACAATATCCGCTTTAAAGGAGAGTAAGCTTAATGAGCACCAGTTTAATTGAAATTGCGGTAGCGGAAATTAAAGAGCTGGCGGTGGTTGACCCCAAGCAGGCCAGTAAAAAGTTCGAGCTGATTGCCAATACCCTAAGCGATGAGCAGTTAACCGAAGTCATTGAACAAATTGATATTGTTACCCTTACGCAGATTAACAGCGAGCATGATATTTCTTTTCCGTCAATCATGACCGAACTGATGACGCCCGAGCGTATTCGCGACATTGTCTGCCAGCAGCCGCTGTACTGGGAAGAGAAAATTAAAAACAATGCCGAAGAGTTAAAGCAGCACACCTTTGATTTTTTAACTTATCTGATCCGCACCCAGGATAGCGAAGAAAAGCAGGCCGAAATTTTAACCTGTATCGCCGAAGATCCGGCCGGTTTGTTCTATTTATCTATTCCGTTTATCGAAATTTACCGTGGTGAAATTCTCGAATATGAAAACTACTGGGAAGATAAGCTGTACGAAGATGAAGAGCATTTAGAAGAAGCCGAAGCCTACACCGAGCGGCAACTGGCAGAAGATACCCACAATCTGGGTTTTGACGATCCGCGCAGCCTGCTGGCGTTAATCCGCCAGCTTACGCCTGAGGTAGAAACGGCCATTAAAGCACTTATTCGTAATGAAAATTCACCCTGGGAAGGCATTATCAACAAATTTGCGGCTGAGCTGGTGCTACAAGCCAAAGAGAAAAACCAGGCTACGGACGATGCGTTTAGCGAAGTGGACGAGATGTTCAGCTTTCTGGATTAAGGGTCAGCAGTTATGCAGTTAATCGTTCGTGATGGCAGTAACGGCCCTTTTTTAAGCCAGGTGCTTAATTATGCCCGTGCTGAAGGCTTACTTAAATCCGCCGAGCTGGCGCAGATAAAAAGCAAAGCCGTGCTAATGAGCCTGAAATTTGCCGACAAGTTCTACAATAAGTACAAAATGCACCTGCTGGAGCAAGCGGCTTATGACGTGATTGGCGTGGTAAGCCTGGGTTTACAGGAGCTGAGCGAAAAAGACCCCGCCCGGGCATTAGCCCTATTGCAGGCACCGGAAGGTCTGGTAAAGCCGTTTCAAAAAGGCTGGAGCATGCTGGCCACTGTCAGCAAAAAGACCGGTAAAGCCTCACTGTATGGTGAGGTAGCCGAGCAGCTATTACAAAGCATTTCCTGCCCGCCCGATGCCGAAGAATGGGACGGTTATCAGCAGTATCAGCAAGCGCTTATCGAGCATCGGCGTACTCAGTCAATGCAGCTTTTACAGCAGCAATTTTACGCCCGTAAGCAGTTTGATGAGTTTGAGCATTTCAGCTTAGAGGAAGTATTGGCCGAGGTGGTATTTTACCGCGCGTTGACCGGCAGCGATAAAGTGCGGCCCGATTTAAAACAACGTATTGTTAATATTACGCTTAAGCCTGAGTGGTTTAACGAGGCGTTTTTTCAAGCCCACACCGATGCAGCCCTGGCACAGTTACCGGCCGACAATGCCGCCGCCATCCGCGCCGATTTAGGCCAGCATTTTATGCCGGCACTGCTGCGCACCCTGCAGTTTGCGCAAAAGTATCAGCAACTGGTGGCAAGTCAGGCCTCACCGGAAAAGCTCGATGCCTTCGAGGGCAAACAGGGTTTAACCAGCCCGTTACTCGGCTGGCCGCAGTATCTGGTGTTATAAACACCAGAGCTGCTGTAGCTGACGCTGAAACAGGGCGTTATCACCACTGCTGCTAAAGTGGTCAGGCGCCGGCTCAGCGCTGCTATTAAGTAAACCAAGCTCGCTAAGCCTGCGCTGCAGCTGTTTCGCTACCGCCATTTCGGTGCGCACTATAGTGATCGCTGGCCCGGCAATGTCGGCAATCACCTCAGCGATAAAATTGTAATGGGTGCAGCCCAGCACCAGGGTGTCGGCGCCTTGTGCCAATAGCGGCTGAATATAGCTTTGCAACAACTGACGCAGCTCTGGGCTTTTAAGCGCCAGTGCCTCAATAAGCGGCACCAGGCCAGGGCACGGCTGCAGCAAAATACGGGCGCTGCCGGCATAGCGTGCACTTAACTGGCTAAAGGCCGGCGTTTGCAGGGTACGCGGGGTGGCAAGCACCCCCACCACACCGGTTGTACTGGCCAGCACTGCCGGCTTTACCCCCGGCTCTACACCGATAATCGGCACACTGAACTCTGCTCTTAGCTTAGCAATCGCTGCTGTGGTGGCGGTGTTACACGCCACCACTATCGCCTTGGCATCCGACGCCAACAACTGCTGGGTAATCACATGCATGCGCTGGTAAATATACTCATCCGTCTTTTCGCCATAAGGCGCATGGCCGCTATCTGCAACGTAAAGCAGCCGCTCGTGTGGTAGCAGTGCACGCACCGCACGGGCGACCGAGAGCCCTCCGATGCCGGAATCGAAAATACCTATTGCAGCAGATGCAGCAGAATTAGCCATAGCGGGCCCGTTACGATTAAAAGAGGGCAAAATTAACATATTTTGGCTATCTTGTTCTGCCAGCTGCGGATAAAAATCGGCATAAAAGGACGCAAGCGCTCAGCGCGGCGGCCAATACCACGAACAACAGCCAGGCTGCTGTTGCCTGTAACACCCACAAGGTCAGGCCTGACAGCAACAGCCAAATTAGCGGAATAGCAGCAAGCAGCCACACACGCCAGCCCCGCAGCAGCATAAGCACCAGGCCCAGCGTGGTGATAGCAGTAGGATCGGCATGAATGCCAAACACCTGAACTTGCCAGCCACTAGCGCCCATCAGCGCAATAAGCGGCTGCACAATCAGCCCGGTAACGGCAATAGCGCCCCCCATAGCAATTGCCACCGCACCACGCCCAGGCATTGTCGCCGCCGCGCTCTTACTCAGGCCAAAGCCGGTTAACGCCGGTAATAACAGCAGTATGGCCTGAGCAAAAAAAGCGTAAGCAATATAGTTAGCCGCCCAGTTAAGCTGGGCATAGTGCTGGCGGAAAAACACCAGCGCTACAAAGGCCCACACCGGTGCAATTAACAGGCACGCCAGCCGGCCACGGTTTTTTAAGGCCAGCACAACGGCTGCTATCCCCAGCGCCAGGCTGAGCACATGCAGTGGCCACCAGCTTTCGCTGATACGCTCAAGCAGGCGAAAATACACCTCAGCGCTAAAGGGGACAAAATCCTGCAACTGGTAGCTGGCGTAACTTGTCATAGCGCGCCGGTGTTGTTCATAGCGCTTCGATAAAGCGCGCCATTTGCTGACGGGCAGCGGCAGCTGGCATGGGATTAAGGCCGGCGCGCATATTTTCCTGTAAATGCGCAAGCTGGGTAGTGGCCGGAATGGCACAGGTAACAGCCGGGTGGCTGACAATAAATTTCAGCAAAAACTCTGCCCAGCTGTTGCAGCCATATTCTGCCGCCCAGCCGGGTATGCGCTCGCCACGGCGTTTCAGGTTTTTAATTAAACTGCCGCCGTTGTACGGCCGGTTAGCTATTACCGCTATGCCCTTCTCTGCCGCCAATGGCAGCAGCCGCTGTTCGGCGTCGCGCTGGGCAATATTGTAAGTTAGCTGTACAAAGTCGATGTCTTCAGCGGCCATTATCTGCTCCACCTCAGCGTGGCGGCGGCCATGTGAGGTGGTAATGCCAATATAGCCCACCTTGCCGGCGGCTTTTAACTCCCGCAGCACTGCCAGGTGTTCGCGCCAGTCGGTCAGGTTATGTACCTGCAGTAAATTAAATTGCGCTATATTCCAGCGCCGCTGCAAATCAGCCACCTGCTCACGGGCAGAGCCGCCGGCCGGGCTCCAGATTTTTTCGGCGGCAAACAGGCTGTCTGCTTTACCAAGCTGCGCCAGTGCATACCCCATTACATCCGGTGCCGAGCCATACATAGGGGAAGAATCTATCAGGCCGCCGCCCAGTGCAAAAAAGGCTTTTACCAGTTCAGTGCGTGCAGCAAGCAGCTGCCGATCACTGCCAACGTTAAAGGTACGCCAGGTGCCCATACCAATTACCGGCAGGGTGTTATTGCTGTTACCAATCGGCTTTTGCCAAGGCATGCTATCGGCGGCAAAACCGGGCCATGCCGGCAATAAGCCGGCCGCCATGGCGGCGGTAAGTAATTTAAGGCAGTGTCTGCGGGTTAAGCGATGTACGCAATGGTGCATGGTATAAGCGCCCCTTCAGCTTATTCCGGCCAGGCACAGTATGGTGCCAGGCCGCACAATAAAGCATAACAGCACAGCCATGCAGTTACCAAACCAGCGGTATGGTAGAAGGGTCTGGCAAAAAAAGTTAACCTATTACTTTTCTTTGCTGGCGGGATAATTAACACCAGGAAAACTACCGGCCAGCTCTTCTTCCAGTAAATTCAGTTTTTTACTGGCATCGCTATCGGATAACCCTTGGTCGCGCACTTCACGCAGTATTGCTATCAGCCTGCGGCGGTAGTCCCAATGCCATTCACCACGCTGTTCCCATTTAAATGTACGCTGGAACAGTAAAACAAAGGCCGGAATAGCCGCAATAGCAGCTGTTAGCTTGCTCTGGCCATCACCAAATATCTGTGCAAAAGCCGGGTAACTGCTTGCCACAACCACCAGCAATAACAGCAGATGATTAAGCACAAAATCGAACTTGGAATAGCGATAGCGGGCTTTTATTTCACGTTCTATTTCTGCAACAACGGCGCTTTTTTCGTCCATCAGCCGGCTCCCGTTAACAGATATTGGCTGCAATAACAGTAGCACAACAATGCATGCTGTATTATCGGGCAGTATTGTTAAAACGCCGGCACGGCTTTTTGCAGCCAAAATTATTACGGATGGTTGCTATTAGCGAATAACGGACATTAACGCTTGCAGCATGCGCACCCAAGGCGCCGCCAGGCGCGTATTGCTGCGCTTTGTTATGCGCAACGCCAAACATTACCGCTTTTCTTCCATAAGCCCCACCAAGTTCCCATCTGGGTCCCGGAGGAATCCTGTCCACAGCTCATGGTCTGACATCTTGGCAGCAAGTTGTGGATCACGCTCATTTTGTGCACCACGCGCAACGATAGACGAATGGACCGCTTCGATATTTGAGACTTTGAAGTAGAGAATAGAGTTGGCGCCGACCGTTCCTGCTCCTTGTGGAGTGCTGAGCATTATGCGCACCCCATCGGCATTCAGGAATGCAAGCTCGGGACCAGCGCTGAAGAGAAAATCCAATCCCAATGCATCGCGGTAAAAAGCTAGGGCTTTCTCCACATCACTAACGGTAATCGCAATTTGGCCAATAGTAGATAGTTTTGTCATTTCGACGTCCTCTCAAAGTGCATAACGCCCGCCACAAACGCGAGCAACGTGTTGCGAGTCGAGGTTTGAGGTCCAGCGACCAACGGGAGCGTTGCTGACTGGCCTTGTTATGGTTTATTGGGTTTAACACGTAACTTACCCGAAACAAACTGTGCCCGTGAAGCTGAATTGACTGGCTTATTTTGAGCCTTACACCAACTAAGTAGCTCGTCAATATCAACATTTACTCTTTTCACTATCTTGCCCGTTGCGCGAATATCACTTAATGCCGAGTTTGCATTTTTCTTCCATTCGTCGTAGCTATCATCTAAATCAGCACGATCATCAGCGATCTTCTTTAACCGCACCCAGCTTTCAGGTTGAAACCAGGCAATGCCGATTACGATCTCATTGTCTTGCACTGATACCTCCCACTGGGAAAACCATAACGCTGCCAGCAAGCGCGGCTTCGTAGTGTAGGCGAAGCTGCAACGGAGAAGCCGTCGCCTTGGCTGGCATTGTTATACATACTTTTTCACTATTGCTTGGAGCTCTGCTTTTTCTATATCTGAAGAAAAAGAAGACGCTGGGATGATTAAGGCAAGAAGCTTATCTAAAAAAATATAAAGATCACCATTATTATCTTCTACTGACTCAACGCTTTCCCATTTATAGAAACAACTTCCAAGTGGGTTTATTTCTGTAATTCCGCCAGTACCAAACTCTATGGTTTTCTCTCCAAGCATTAAGCCATTTTCATTGGGAGTGCTCGACTGACGGAGTTTACGCATATTGCTAGAGTACGCGATAATAAACACAACAAAAGGGAGTACAGCTATTGCCGCTGACGGCCAATGGAAGCTAGATAATGATATTGAATCGATCTGAAATATAAACATAAAAGCTATCGCTAAAATGCACCAGATAATCATGTTTTTGAGAAAACCTGAACCGCCCTTCTGTTGTGGTGCACACAGGCGCCTAAACACATAATCTGTGAAGTTAAGGTAATCTTTCTCTGTGACTATTATTGTTTTAATCATGACTCAAAATTTTCCATGTATGCATAACGCCCGCCACAAACGCGAGCAACGTGTTGCGAGTCGAGCGCCCAGCGGGCGCGTTTTTGATGGCGATTGTTAGAGTTTTTCACTTAATAACTCAGACAGTTTGTAATTGCGGACAGGTCCGCACATAGTTACGCCACCATATACATCGGTCGGAAAGCTGTATTGAACAGCCAACTCAATTTCATTTATTTTTTCAGCATTAACAACTAAATATGAAACACTATAACCCTCAAATTTTGGCTCGTTTTCAAGCTGATATGGTGTCTCTACCATCGTTGCTACCCAAAGCACAACTTTATTATTTTTCATGTACGCGACTCTGGTTGACGAAGCTTTCGCTTTTTCGACCTCGGAAGGGAAATAGACTGCGACTTCCAGTAGTTCACCCTTAGATAAAACCAGTGCATAAGACTTTAATTCACGTTGCACTGCAGTGTTTGAACACGCAAAAGTTATTAATGGAAATAAAAGTAGCAACGACACTAAAAATTTCATCGAAACTCCAGAAAACTCTAACGCCGTGCGCATGCGCGAGAACTTGTGAGCGTCGCTGGGGCCGTAGGCCCCGAATGCCGCGGTTTGTTATGTGTGTTTTTAAGCACGTTTAATACCCCCAAAATACTTTGTTAAAGCACTTGTCGGTATTAAAAATGCCGACCATAAGACTGAAAACACCAACACAAATATCGGGGCTGATAATGCGCCACTCTCAAGTTCTAAATTAAACAGCGTAGCTGTTACCAACGAAAGCACCACACTCGCAAATGCCATCCGATTTGGTGGCATGACACATTTTGACGGAAGCCACTTAGCCGCCAACAGCCACATTAACCATGCTAGTGAAGCTGCCACTACCAGTAGAAAAATAACCAAAACAATATAGATAGCTATTTCCAACCTGACGACTCCCTACTGGCACTGCACTGACACATAACATTTTATTATTGCGCATGCTTGCCTCCTCATTTCCTATAGAGGAAACAACTACTGAAACATCCTTGTAAAATAAAAGAAAAATTCAGCATTTCACTTTCACATTCCGGAAAAACGAGCATACGTTATATTTCGAAGCCTGTGCGTTATATTTATTTACTTCGCTTTCGTAAGTACCTAATTTATAGTATGTAAATCAAAACAGCAATTAGCTTGTGCGCAATGTTAGCGGGATATTTGACCTGACATGCCGGATATTGCAAATAACACTGTATATAAAAATATAAAACATCA
This sequence comes from Rheinheimera nanhaiensis E407-8, assembly GCF_000296695.1. Classification (GTDB taxonomy): domain Bacteria; phylum Pseudomonadota; class Gammaproteobacteria; order Enterobacterales; family Alteromonadaceae; genus Alishewanella; species Alishewanella nanhaiensis. The sequence goes on along the minus strand of NZ_BAFK01000002.1, from coordinate 228,067 downwards.
TGTTCGCTTAAGAGATTGAACAGTGCTAAAGACAGAGGCGACAGTCCGATTTGGGCATACAGCTGCAATTCCAACAGCCGATCATCCCGCCGGATAAAACCAGGCGTTTACGATTAAGCCGTCTTGTACTTCGTACACCACCATTACCTCATACGGCTGTTCGGCCATGCCGTATACCCTTTCATGGTCGATAACCTTATTACCCACCACCATCCGCTGCAGCACTTCGGCGTGCAGCGACGCTATGCTAAAGCGTTCGGTTTTATAAAAGGCTGCCAGTGCGTCTCGGCCTTTTAAGGACGGCTGCGTTGCCGGCATACGGTAAATGGCAATATCGCTGTGGTAACAGCTGATAAAGGCGGCGAGATCCTTCGCGTTGTAAGCATCCAACTGGCGTTGGACCGGGGCGGTATTATCAGTCATGTTGTTTAAACGCTATGCCAAAGCGCCGCTTAGGTATAGGCATAGCGGGGGTTGTGCAGCCAACTGCTGCCAGCCTGTGGGCGGCTTGCACCCGAATATAGGTTTTCATCGCTTCACGAAACAGCCCGGCTTTGTCAGTACCCGGCTCTGCCAACGCCAGCGCTTGCTGATATAACTCATCGTCAATGGTTACTGTGGTACGCATATCGCCCTCCAATATCGGGTAAAGCATAAGATAGGGTAAAGCATAAGCTTGCAGCAAAAGCAGCATCTTCACCAATTATGCTGTGCTATTTAACCGCGTACAGTGACTTGCCCCAGAAGCGGATACCGGGCGTAAGCGGCTAAAACCGCGGTAAATAAAGTGGCCGGCGGCAACTGTACGTGTGCTTTGACAGCAAGGATAAAAAATTAGCCCGCAACAAGATTTTTTTTCCTGCAAAACGTTTTGAAATCCTGTATATTACCGCACTATTTTCAAACCCTAGCTTATAGAGATGACTATGTCAGCAGATTTATCCTTATACAGAAACATTGGTATCTTCGCCCACGTTGATGCCGGCAAAACCACTACTACCGAGCGTATCCTGAAACTGACCGGTAAGATCCATAAGTTAGGTGAAGTTCACGAAGGTGAATCGACTACCGACTTTATGGAGCAGGAAGCCGAGCGTGGTATTACTATCCAGTCAGCCGCGGTTAGCTGCTTCTGGAAAGGCCACCGTTTCAACGTTATCGATACCCCGGGTCACGTTGACTTTACGGTAGAAGTATACCGTTCGCTGAAAGTTCTGGACGGCGGTATCGGCGTATTCTGTGGCTCTGGCGGTGTTGAACCTCAGTCAGAAACTAACTGGCGTTATGCCAACGACGCTGAAGTATCACGTCTGATCTTCGTTAACAAGTTAGACCGTATCGGTGCTGACTTTATCCGCGTTACCGAGCAGGTGAAAAAAGTGCTGGGTGCAAACCCGCTGATCATGACATTACCAATCGGCCGTGAAGATACCTTTAAAGGCGTGGTTGACCTGTTAACCAAGCAAGCTTACGTGTGGGACGAGTCTGGCCAGCCAGAAAACTACACCGTAACTGACGTACCAGCTGATATGGCTGATGACGTTGAAATGTACCGTCAGCAGCTGATCGAGACTGCGGTTGAGCAGGACGATGACCTGTTAATGGCGTACATGGAAGGCGAAGAGCCGTCAATTGAAGACATTAAGCGTTGTATCCGTAAAGGCTGCCGTGACCTGGCGTTCTTCCCAACTTACTGTGGTTCTGCCTTTAAAAACAAAGGTATGCAGTTACTGTTAGACGCTGTTGTTGATTACCTGCCGTCACCAACTGAAGTTATTCCTCAGCCACTGACTGACGAAGAAGGTAACGAGACTGGCCAGCACGCTATCGTATCGCCAGACGAGCCGTTCCGCGCTTTAGCGTTCAAAATCATGGATGACCGTTTCGGCGCCCTGACCTTTATCCGTATTTACTCTGGTGTACTTAACAAGGGTGACACCATCCTGAACTCTTACACCGGTAAAACTGAACGTGTTGGCCGTATGGTTGAAATGCACGCAAACGACCGTACCGACCTGACCACAGCACAAGCCGGTGACATCATCGCGCTGGTAGGTCTGAAAAACAACACCCAGACTGGCCATACCCTGTGTGACCCTAAATCGCCTTGTACCCTTGAGCCAATGGTATTCCCAGAGCCGGTAATTTCTATCTCTGTAACGCCAAAAGACAAAGGCTCTGTAGAGAAGATGGGTATTGCTATCGGTAAGATGGTGGCTGAAGATCCAACGTTCCGTGTTGAAACTGACCCAGATTCAGGTGAAACCATCCTTAAAGGTATGGGTGAATTACACCTGGATATCAAAGTAGACATCTTAAAGCGTACTTATGGCGTTGAGTTAGTGGTTGGTCAGCCTCAGGTTGCTTACCGCGAAACTATTACCCGTGAAATCGAAGACAGCTACACGCACAAGAAGCAGTCTGGTGGTTCTGGTCAGTACGGTAAAATTGACTACCGCATTCGTCCGGGCGAGCAGAACTCAGGCTTCAAGTTCACTTCTACAGTAGTTGGTGGTAGCGTTCCGAAAGAATTCTTCCCGGCGATTGAAAAAGGCTTCGAGTCTATGATGTCAACCGGTCCTCTGGCTGGCTTCCCGGTACTGGACGTTGAAGTTGAACTGTTCGACGGTGGTTTCCACGCTGTTGACTCATCAGCTATCGCGTTCGAAATCGCAGCTAAAGGTGCATTCCGTCAATCTATGCCTAAAGCTGGCCCACAGCTGTTAGAGCCAATCATGAAAGTTGACGTGTTCACTCCAGAAGATCACGTAGGTGACGTTATCGGTGACTTAAACCGTCGTCGTGGCATGATCTCTGGTCAGGAAGCGGGTGTAACAGGCGTACGTATTAAAGGCGACGTACCACTGTCTGAGATGTTCGGTTACATCTCAACCCTGCGTACTATGACGTCAGGCCGTGGTCAGTTCTCTATGGAGTTCTCGCACTACTCACCGTGCCCGACTAACGTCGCGGACGCGGTAATCGCCAAAGAGAAAGAAAAGAAAGCCGCTGCTGCTAAAAACTAAGCTGTAGCGCTTTGATAAAAGCCCCGCCGGTTTTCACCGCGGGGCTTTTTTATTGCCGGCATAGCGTAATTATCAGCAGCGATGGCAAGGAAGTCATAATAACAGCGCTTGCCTGCAGCTTTAGCGCTCAATCAGTACCGGGTATTTCAGGTATTGCTGATCGTAAAATGGCATCTGGCGGTAAAACCAGTTATAGCGCGCACGCGGGTTGTTTCTCAGCTGCTCATCTGCTGCCAGCGCCTTGTCAAACTGTTGCTTTAACGCCGGCTGCTGTGCCAGCATACGGGCAATTAATGGCTCTATGGCATAGGGCTCAAAATACTCGGTGCGCTCAAACATCCCCGGGAAAAAGCCCCAGCTAAAGAATGAGTCGGGCGCGCTGGGCTCCAGCAGTGCCACCGCTAAGCGGCCCAGCGGCTGATCGGTACTTACCCGCACCCAACCGGCAGTTAAATTGCGCTGCACACTGTGCTCACTAAAGCGGGCCTCACTTAGCATAAAACGGCTTTCAAACGGTTTATCAGCAAAGCGATAGTCTTCTACGCTCAGCTGCTGCAGCTTGAGCTTTTTCGCCTGTGTCAGCGTGGTCATTTCAACTCCGTGCAGCGCCAGGCGGGCAATAACCTGCTGCTGCTCAGGTGGGATCCAATAAGCCGCCGGGATTTGCACAGTAATATCCGCCACTTTATCCCAGTACACTGGCAACTGCTGGTACAGCACCGGCTTGCCGGTCCAGGCAACATAGGGCGCACCACTGATGTCAGACTGGCGCTGCTCGAAGCTGATGCCTTTAAAGTCGATAAAATCGGCTTGTTCACTGGCTTTGTAGCTAAGCACCAGCTGTTGTGGCCTGGCCTGTAAATCGGCCTGGCGTGCCAGCATCAGCGCTTTGCCCTGCTCGTTTAACAACTTAAGGCTTCGTTCAAGTAACACATAAGTGCCCAGTACGCGCTGCCGGTAAGGCTTTAAGCTGTGGTTCTCTACCAGCACCGTGGGTAAATGGCGTACATCACCATAGCCGTTGGAAAAGCGCGGGCTGGCAGTCCAGCCACTAATGCCTTTGCTAAAGTCATTGCTGTCGACCCCAAATACCAGCGGCCCCGGTATATGGCCGGCCTGGGTCAGCGCTGCGTTGACCGCCGGGCGATACACCTTTGCCAGCCAGCTGGCGGCATTTACACTGACCGCAGCAAAGGGCTCGTTAAAGCCGTAGGTAATGTCGTACTGATAATCTTCGCCGTCGGTAACATGCACATCTATATACAAATCGGGCTGATATTGCTTAAGCACGCCCAATAGCGCCTGCATCTCCGGCGCATCGGCTTTGGCATAATCGCGATTCAGGTTCAGGTTTTGTGCGGTGGCGCGCCAGCCTTGCTGCAAGGGGCCGCGCTGGTTCATCCGGTTATACAGCGAGCGCCGTTCATGGCCGTCGGGCGATAACACCGGAATAAACACCAGATCGGCGCTCTCCAACAGCGCCGCTTTGCCGCCGTGGGCAATATCGCGCAGCAGCATTAGCCCGGCATCTTTACCATCAATTTCACCACTGTGAATACCGGCCTGCACTAACAACAATGGCCGGTTGGGGTTATTGGCAATTTTATGCAGCACCTTGCTGGCCTTCACCAGATACAGCGGCCGCCCCTGCGGGCTTTGGCCAAATTGCTCCAGTTGCAGTAAATCTGAGCTGTCTACCAGCTTGGTTAAATAGGCCAGCGTGGCAGCATAATCCGGGCTATCGGTCAGGCCAGTCAGCTCTGCCGGGGTTACCCAGGCATCGCCCTGCTGTTTTAACAGTTGCTCACTTGCGCCCTGCCAGGCGGGTAATGGCGGTAACCAGTCATCGGCGGCCCGGCCCTGGCCAGAGGCGGCCAGACAGAGCGCCAGCATTGACGGAGCGAAAAGCTTCATGGTGTTTCCTGTGGCGTTTTAATATTAAACATACTGCAATACAGCACCGGTAAAAACACCAGTGTCAGCACAGTGGCAAAACCCAAACCAAACATAATCACCACCGCCAGGCTGGCAAAAAACACATCACCCAGCAGCGGCAACATGCCTAAAATGGTGGTAATGGCAGCCATCGACACCGGCCGCACCCGGCTGACAGCACTGTCAAACACAGCGTTAAACGCCGCTTTGCCCTCGCTAAGTTCCAGCTTGATTTGCTCAACCAGCACAATACAGTTTTTAATCAGCATGCCGGATAAACTTAAAAAGCCCAGCAGCGCGATAAAACCAAAGGGCGCGCCCAGCAGCAACAGGCCAAAGCTGACACCAATAATGGCCAGCGGCACACAAGCCCAAATTACTAAAGCGCTGCGCAGTGAGTTAAACAGCAGCACCGTGATAATAAACATCATCAGATAGCCCAGCGGCAGCGAGCTAAACAGCGCGGTTTGCGCTTTTTGCTGTGCTTCATACTCCCCGCCCCAACTGAGGAAATAGCCGGTTGGCAGCGCTATGGCTTCAATATCGGCTTTTACCCTGGCCAGTAAGGCAGAGGCGGTATCATCAGTTAAATTGTCATGCTCGGCCATCACGGTAATGGTGCGTTTGCGGTCACGGCGCTGAATTTGTGCATCTTCCCATACCAGATCAAAACCGGTAACCACCTGGGTTATCGGCACATAACGCTGCAGTTTATTGCTGTACACCTGTAAATCGTACAAAGCATCGAGGTTGTCACGCTCAGACAGTGGCGAGCGGGCAACGATTGGCAGTAAATGGGTGCCGTCGCGGTAAATACCGACGGTACGGCCCGACATGCTGCTGAGCAGCACTTCGTCGATATCCTGCTTACTGATACCGGCGCGGCGCGCCATCGCTTCGTTAAAACGCGGCCTAATCACTTTGGTGCGCTCCCGCCAGTTGTCCCGCACGCTGACCGCACGGCCATCGGCCAGCAAAATGGCTTTCGCTTGCTCGGCCAGTGCGCGCAGCACGTCAGGGTCGGCGCCACTGAAGCGGGCCTCAATTTTGGCCGGCGTTGATGGCCCCACTTCTAAGCGCAGCAGTTTATACTGCAGCCGTGGCAACTGCTCAGTAATGTAGCGCCGGGTTTGTTGCATCAGCGCCGGCAACTGCTCTAACTGCTCAGCACGGACAATAAGCTGGCTGTAGGCGGCGAAGTTTTTCTCCGGCTGATAGGTCAGCATAAAGCGCTCAGCGCCGCGGCCACTGGTACTGGTCACATGGCTGACACCGTCAAGCGTCTGCAGATAACGCATCAGCGCCAGCGCATCCTCTGCCGAGTGGCGGATATCGCTCCCTTCAGGCTGCCACAAGTCAACCAGAAAAATCGGCGTGTTCGACGGCGGAAAAAACACCTGCTTCACCTTACCAAAACCCACTACCGCCAGCACCAACAGTACCAGCGTCAGCGTATAGGTTAGCGCACGTTGGCGCAGCGCCAGCCACAGCAACTTGCGGTACAGGGTAAAAATAATGCCCTGGTACAGCTGCGCAGGCTCGCCCTGCTCTGCCGGCGTATCTTTAAATAGCAAACTGGCAAAAAACGGTGTCAGCGTAATGGCCGTTACCCAACTTAGCAGTAAGGATACCAGCAGCACCCAAAACAAGCTGCCGGCAAACTCACCGGTGGCATCACTGGATAAGCCAATAGGCGCAAAAGCCGCTATGGCTATTACCGTTGCGCCCAAAAGCGGCCATTGGGTTTGCCTGACAATTAAACTGGCTGCATCGGCCAGTTTAAGCCGGCGCTGCATACCTATTAAAATACCTTCGGTAATAACAATGGCGTTATCCACCAGCATGCCCAGCGCAATAATCAGCGCGCCCAGTGATACGCGCTGCAGCTCAATCTGCATTTGCTGCATAAAAATAAAGCTGCCCAGCACGGTTAACAGCAAAATAAGGCCAATTAAGATGCCGCTGCGCAGCCCCATAAACACCAGCAGCACCAGTATGACTATGGCCACCGCAGCGGCCAGATTGACAATAAAGCCGGTAACCGAATTGGCCACCTCGTCGGGCTGGTTGTAAATAGTATGTAGCGTGATACCGACCGGCCGGTTGTACTCCAGCTGTGCTAAACGCTGCTTAATTTGTGCGCCGGCATCGACCACGTTAACGCCGGCAGAAAACGACACCCCCAGCGTAAGAGCATTCTGGCCAGCAAAACGAATAAGTTGGGCCGGGACTTCGGCATTTTCGCGGTATACCCGCGCCACATCGCCTAAATAAATCAGCTCTTTTGAATCCGGGCTGGAGATAATCAGGTTTTCCAGCTCTTTTACCGATTCAAACTCACCGGTGGGGTAAATACGCAGCCGATCCGGCCCTACCTTAATCGAGCCGGCATTGGCCACCATATTCTGACTTTGCAGCAGTGCCGATAAGGTTTGCGGCGCTATACCCAGCGCGGTCAGCCTGGGCCGGGAAATTTCGACAATAACCTGCTCCTGCTGTACACCGGATACCGCCACCTTACCTACGCTTGGCACCAACACCAGCTCGCGGCGCAGAAAATCGACATAGTCCCGAAGCTCATCATCGCTGTAGCCGTCACCGGTCACCGCATATAAAATGCCGTATACATCGCCAAAATCATCTTTTACCTGCGGTACCTGCACACCCGGTGGCAGTTGTGGCTGCAAATCATTTACTTTATGGCGCAGCTCATCCCAAATTTGCTTTAACTCTTTGGCGCGGTAAGTGTCTTTCATCTCGACCATTAATTGCGACAAACCGGCAGTCGAGACAGAAGTGACATGATTCACGTAAGGCAATTGCTGAATGGCATTTTCCAGCGGGTAAGTCACTTCTTCTTCAACCTGTGTCGGTGATGCCCCCGGGTACTGGGTGATGATAAGCGCCTGTTTTAGCGTAAATTGCGGATCTTCCAGCCGCCCCAAGCCCAGATAAGAGACGATGCCGCCAAACAACAAAATGGCGGCAAACAACCAGGACGAGGTGCGGTACTTAATAAAATAACGGGCGATATCCATGCTTACAGCCCCCGCTCACGCACCCAGGGCCGCACGCGCTGGCCTTCCGTTAAATGCTGCACCCCGGCACTGACCACCTGCTCGCCTTCCGTTAAGCCGGCGGTCACAGCCGCGCCGGCACTGCTTAAGCTTTTTACTGTTATGGCTCTTTTAGTCACCATGCCGCTGTCTGGCTGATATACCCAGACATAGCTTTGCTGCTGCTCCAGGGCGATATCGGCCGGCATAAAAATGGCGCTGGCCGGAATATAAAGTGCATCGGTAAACACCGCGCTGATTTTACTGACCTCGGCAATCACATTGGCCGTCATGCCCGATAACACGTTAAATTCAGCCGGTGTTGGCATACTAAATACCACTTTAAAACTGTTAGTGGCCGGATCGGCCTGGGTATCCCACTCACGAATCCGGGCGCGGTAACGCAGCTCCGGGTGCGAGTCAAACACCACTTCGGGCTGATAATCAAAGTCTTTACGCACATTGGAGATCACATCTTCCGGCACCTGAATGATCACATCAACCTGATCGCGCACCTGTAGCTCCATAATCGGCTGCTGGGCAGCGACGTTTTCGTGGTTTTCGACCAGCAGACGGGAAATATTACCGGCAAAGGGTGCTTCCAGCCGGGTATAACTAAGTGCCGTTTCAGCGGTAGATAAATCCGCCTGCGCCACCTGCAGCTGCGCTTTGGCTTCATCAAACACGGCTTGCGATACCAGCTTTTGCGCAATAAGCTGCTCAGCGCGGGTAAACTGGGTTTGTGCCAGTTCAAAACGGGCTTTGGCCTGATCAAGCTTTAAGGCAAAATCGGTGTCATCCAGCCGGGCTAACAATTCACCCTTTACTACCATTTGGCCGGGCCGGGCTACCAGCTGTACCAATTTACCACTGACGCGAAACGTCAGGCTGGCACGCTCAGTGGGCGCCACCACGGCCGGAAACTGGCGCACAGCGCCTTGCGCCTCACGGCTTACCTGATGCAGTTTTACCGGCTGCACCTGCTCAGCCACCGGCTCTGGTGCAGGTTTTGAGCAACTGGTTAACACTATGGCAGCAAGGCTGACACTAAGAATTACGGGCAAGGGTCGACGCATAAGTATCATCCTGAAACATGAAGAAAATAAAGGTGCCGTTCAAGCTTAGCCAAGTCTGACCAGCGCGCCTTATTTAACCGCAAAAAAGCCTTGCTTAACAGCATGTTTTTTTCGCCATGATGAAAAAACCCGCCACAATGGGCGGGTTTTTGGTACCAATAAATCACGGCTTAGAAACGGTAGCTGATACCTAACTGATAAAGATCGTCCTGCGTAAAGATATCATCAAAAGTGACGGCTGCGTTAAGCGCCAGATTAGCTTGCAGGTACCAGCTGCCACGTAAGGTAAAGCTGTCTTCTTCAGCGTTAACCAGATCGTCCGATAACCAGTCATACACTAAACCTACAGCGATGTTACGGCCAAAGTAATAATCGGCTGCCACGCTGTATTCCGAGTTATCGTTTTGTTTGAGATCCATAAAGCTGGCTTCAATATTGATAAAGTTGCCGTTTTCCAGCGCCAGCAGTTTTTTCGTGCTGATACCGTACTCGGTATAACTGCCCTGTCCTTCGTCATCAATATGACGGCCATCCAGTTTTACCAGCCAGTCGCTGGCCACAAAGTAACCTAAGCTGATATCAAGTTGCCGATCATCAGTGCCGTTAAACTCGGTCAGGGCGGCGGCAGCATAAAAATTGTGCGCCTTGTCCTGATATACACCGCCTAGTTGCCAGTTACTGAAGCTGAATTCAGCCATACCTGGCAAGTCAAACTGGGCATAGTCATAGCCGGCATACACACTGGCATTACGGCTGATAAAGGCGGCTTCGGCATAAGGAACAGTGCCGCTGCGCACTGGCGTTAAATAAAACTGATGACGCAGTGACCAGTTTTGTACCTCACCGGTTGCCACATCACCCCAGCCAAAGCTGGCGTCTGATTGATGCTGATAACTATTGGCCAGTGCAGAGGCAGAAAAAACGGCGATAACAGACGCTAACATTGTAGTTTTCATAACTGTCCTTAAAAAAGTAAAACCCAAGGGCATTTGGGGCTGACACAGCCCGCGCGCATACTAACAGTTATTGCTGAACAATCAATGAACCCAGCACCTTATTAGCCAGTTGTTTTGTAACCACTTTATACTGTGATAACCCCGGCCTGCGCCTGGCTAAATTTCCAACAGCGCCTGCTTTAATAACTGCACCTGATCGCGCAGTTTTGCCGCCTGTTCAAATTCCAATTCACGGGCATGCTGCAGCATTTTTTGCTCCAGCTGTTTAATTTCAGCCTCAACCTGATAGGGTGTTTTACCCTTTATCAGCCGTATTTTTTCGGCCACCTGCGGCAGCGCTGTTTTGGCATCCTGGCCTAAGTCCATCACATCGGCAATTTTGCGTTTAATCGCTTGCGGCGCTATGCCATGCAGCTGATTAAACTGCAGCTGTTTGGCGCGGCGGCGCTCGGTTTCATCTATTGCACGCTGCATAGAGCCGGTAATACGATCGGCATATAAAATGGCCCGGCCCTGTAAGTTACGCGCCGCCCGGCCTATGGTTTGAATAAGTGAGCGCTCAGAGCGCAAAAAGCCTTCTTTATCGGCGTCTAAAATCGCGACCAGCGACACTTCGGGTATATCTAAGCCTTCACGCAGCAGGTTAATGCCTACCAATACATCAAATACGCCCAGGCGTAAGTCGCGGATAATCTCCATCCGCTCGACGGTATCAATATCTGAGTGCAGATAGCGCACCTTAACACCGTGCTCGTTTAGATATTCGGTTAAATCTTCTGCCATCTTCTTGGTTAGCGTGGTCACCAGCACCCGCTCCTGGCGCTCTGCCCGGATAAAGGCTTCGGACAATAAGTCATCCACCTGGGTGGCCACCGGGCGGATCTCAATTTGCGGGTCAACCAAACCGGTGGGCCGTACCACCTGCTCAACTACTTCGCCAGCTGAATGCTCAAGCTCATAGGCGGCTGGCGTGGCCGACACATAAATGCGCTGTGGCGCTATGGCTTCAAACTCGTCAAACTTTAATGGCCGGTTATCCAGCGCCGAGGGCAGACGAAAACCATAATTAACCAGGTTTTCTTTCCGCGAGCGGTCGCCTTTATACATGGCGCCGATTTGTGAAATGGTCACATGCGACTCGTCAATAAACATCAGGCCATCCGCCGGGAAATAGTCCAGCAAGGTCGGTGGCGGCTCGCCGTTGGCCCGGCCCGACAGATAGCGCGAGTAGTTTTCAATACCTGAGCAGTACCCCAGCTCAATCATCATCTCGATATCAAACAAGGTACGTTGACTCAGCCGCTGCTCTTCTACCAGTTTGTTGTGCGCCATAAGCTCGTCGCGGCGCTGCTTGAGCTCAACTTTTATTTCATCAACCGCCGCCAGAATTTTCTCGCGCGGCGTGACATAGTGGGTTTTCGGATAGACCGTATAGCGGGTTACCACCTTTTCGACCGCACCGGTTAAGGGGTCAAACAAGCTGATCCGCTCAATTTCTTCATCAAACAGCTCAATGCGCACGGCAATGTCGTCCGACTCGGCCGGGAAAATATCAATCACATCGCCCCGCACCCGGTAAGTGGCACGGGCAAAGTCGATGTCGTTACGGCTGTATTGCAGCTCGGCCAGCCGGCGCAAAATAAAACGCTGATCGACGATATCGCCCACTTTTAAATGCAGCAGCATTTTCATGTAAGACTCAGGATCGCCCAAACCGTAGATAGCCGATACCGATGCAATAATCACCACATCGCGCCGCTCCATCAGCGCTTTGGTGGCCGACAGACGCATCTGCTCGATATGCTCATTAATAGAGGCATCTTTCTCAATAAAGGTATCAGTGGAAGGCACATAGGCTTCTGGCTGGTAGTAATCGTAATAAGAAACGAAGTATTCCACCGCGTTATGCGGGAAGAACTCTTTCATTTCGCCATACAGCTGTGCCGCCAGGGTTTTATTGTGCGCCATAATCAGCGTCGGCCGGTTCACCCTGGCAATAACATTAGCCATGGTAAAGGTTTTGCCTGAGCCGGTAACGCCCAGCAGGGTCTGATGCGCCAGTCCGGCTTCAAGCCCGTCAACCAGTTTATCAATGGCCTGCGGCTGATCGCCGGCCGGCTGATAACTGGAGCATAATTCAAAGTCGCGGCTCATTGGCTACTCTCCTGTAAGGTACGTGTCACGGCCCTGTTAAACCAGCCCCAGGCCAAGGCGGCAGTGCAGATATTGGCGATCACACAGCCGATAAACAACCCGGTGACACCATAAAGCTTACCGCCAAGCCAGGCCAGTGGCACGTAAAACACAAATAAGCGCACTATGCTAAGCAGCAGTGCACTGCCTGGTTGGTGCAGCGCATTAAAAGACGAATTAGTGAGAATAATAATGCCCTGCAGGCCATACGCCAGCGGCACTATCCACAAAAATTGACAGATAACACGCACCACTTCAGCCTCATCGCTGAATAAACGCGCCAGCGGTATGGCAACTAATGCCAGCAACAAATAGATACCAAACTGCCATAACATGACAAAGCGGCCACAAAGCCGGTAGGCCTGTTGCACCCGGTGCAAAAGACCAGCACCAAAGTTCTGGCTGACAAAAGGTGGCAGCGTCATTGATAACGCCAGCACCACCAGACACGCCATGCTCTCCAGCCTGATACCCACGCCAAAAGCTGCCACTGCCGCATCGCCATAACCGGCAATAATGGCTGTCAGCACCGCCATCGCCAGCGGCGTGAGCATATTGGCGCCGGCGGCCGGCAAACCTATGCGCAGGATTTTACGGCAAATGCCTATAAGCATTACCGGCATAATCCAATGCGTTGCAATAAGATCGCGTTTTAGCAGCAGGGCGATAATCATCACAGAACCAAACACCCACGACAGCACGGTGGCAATAGCGGCGCCTTGCATACCCAGTGCGGGCACCGGGCCCAGGCCGAAAATTAACAGAGGGTCAAGCACCGCATTCACCAGGCCGGAGCCGGCCATAATCAGACTGGGCGTTTTGGTATCGCCGGCGGCGCGCAGCACCGCATTGCCCACCATAGGCACTACCAGTAGCACTGCGCCAGCAAACCAGATATCCATATATTGGCGGATAAACACCAACACGTCGTCACCGGCCCCCAGGGCACTAAACAACGGCTGGGTAAAGACATAACCAACTAAGGCCAATAGCGCAACCATGGCAGCGGCCAGCCACAGTGCTACCTGGCCATCGGTGCGCGCTTCCGTTAAGCGCCCGGCCCCGAGCGCCTTAGCAATCACCGCTGAGGTGCCAATACTTAAGCCAATGGCCAGGCTTATCAGGGTAAACGACACCGGAAAGGTAAAGCTGATAGCGGCCAGCTCTACTGTGCCCAGCATACTGATAAAAAAGGTATCCACCAGGTTAAAGCTCATCAGCGTGATCATACCGACCAGCATTGGCAGGGTCATCGCCACTAACGTGGGCTGGATCGGATTTTGCGTCAGTGAATTGGCAGAGGTCATAACTACAGCACGGTTGAGGTGTCGGCCTATTGTAAAGAAAAGCCGGCGTGGGCACTACGCCTATTTAGCCGCTTCGCCGCGTATAGCGGGTATTGCATCCTGATACGGCTTTAGCTGGCGAAACAGTTCACAATTCCGCCTTGCTTAAGCTGTGCCAATTTTTTTATCGCGTAACGAAAGTAAGCTGCCAGCACAAAAAGCGTAAAGCATTGTTTTATAACAGATTAAATTTTCGTCGCAAGTTGCTTGACCTACGATAAAGCTAAGGCGCATGCTGCTTTGCCGCAGTAACACCCTGCCCATCCACAGACTTACCCACAGTTTCTGTGGGTAAGTCGCTGCAACAGGCGCCGGCTATAGCCACAGCAAGATAAGGGGGTTGTTGCAATTTTATCGCCGGTGCAAGCAGCGCTATTTTAAGCGGGCAACAGCGGTTTTTATGCCGAATCAAGGCCCTGACACAACGGCTTTGCTCAAACAATACGCAAGTGGTCAGCAATAGCAAAAATCCCGCAGCCAAAGTGTTGACAGTGGGTATAGCTGGCATTAGTATTGCGCCCCGTTGAATACTATTCCCTAGTAGCTCAGTTGGTTAGAGCGGCGGACTGTTAATCCGTAGGTCACTGGTTCGAGTCCAGTCTGGGGAGCCACACTCACCCGCGTTTTTCCGTCAGTCTGTCGTTATTGCTATATTTCTCAGTATTTTTTTGATTTAATTAGCTTTCTATTGCGTATAGCTAAACTATATTAAGCGTTAAGACAAGGAAACTGGTTATGTCTGGTGGTCAAAGCTTATGAGAATATTACGTACTCTGCTTATCAGCCAATTATTATCTGCAGTCATACTGTCACTGGCAGCACTGGCGGTATTGGTTATTTACACTCAGCAACAACTTGAGGCCGACGAGAAATCAGCCAGGATGGCGATTGAGCAAATCCTCGAGCATCATATTACCGGTGACGGTAAGGTGCTGAGCAGACAGCTGGACCGCAGTTTCCGGCTGAAAAGTTTAAGAATAAGCCAGCTGGATAACACCATGCTGCATGAGCAAAACATCAATGGCGATAAAACGCCGGTGGCTACCTTGCTGTTGGAGCTGTTTGGCACACAGTTTAAAAACCAGTCGATACGCAATGAACAACATAATGTACAAGTAAGCTATCAGCTCGATTTCAGCGCCCGCCTGGCACAGTTTCAGTTGATGGTGTTGGTATTATTCCTGTTACCTTTTTTAATTGGCTGGCTACCGGTGCTGCTAAGCAAAAGCAGCATTACCCGCAGCTACCGGCGCACCACAGCGGCCGTTAACGAATTAATCGACCGCTTTATTAAAGATCCGCAAAAAGCCGAACCCGATTGGCAGAAAATTCCACCGGAATTTTCTGATATCAATACAGCCTTACAAAAACTGGCCAATTACACCCGCAGCCAGTACAACGAAATGGCCTCCAATGCACATCAGATAGCCGAAGAGGCGTATAAAGATCCGGTAACACAGCTGCCCAACCGTAATCGCTTTGTGCAGTTTTATGAAGAAAATATCCGCCAGAATGACAACAACGAGTTCGGTGTATTTGCCATTACCCGCTGCACAGAGTTGCAAAGCCTGAACCAAACCCGTGGTTATCAGGAAGGCGATAACTATGTACGCGAAGTGGCAGATCTGATTAAAAAACTCAGTGGCACCTACAAAGATCACAAAATATACCGCTTAAACAGTTCGGATTTTGGTATTTTACTGCCACGGGTAACGCCGAAAGAGGCGGAAAACTTCGCGCTGCAACTGCAAAGCCGGCTCAATGAATACCAAAAAATGGCCGAGCTAGACTCTGTTGCCTATACCGGCCTGGTGACCTATGAATCAGGCAAGGCGCTCGGTGAGCTGCTGGCAGTGGCCGACACCTCAATCAGCCTGGCACAGACCAAACAGCCCAATGCCTGGCATTTACAAAAAGAATCGGCTGGCCTGGAAATGGCCAGCGGTGGTTATGGCAACCAAAACTGGCGCAATGTGATTGACGATGTGCTGACCAATCATCGCATCAGTTTACTGGCACAGCTTATTCAGCCATCCAACCGCTCGGCAAAAGCCTATTCCGAAATTCTGGTGCGCTTTAAAACGCAGGAAGGCCAGATTCTGCCCACCGCCTCGTTTTTGGCCATGGCCGAGAAGCTTGACCGCATAGTGGCGGTAGACCGTTTAATTATCGAAACCGCGCTGGTAACGATAAAAAACAAAAACCTGCAGGATCAGTATTTTGGCTTAAACCTGTCGGCGCGTTGCGTGCATGACGATCAGTTTATTATCTGGCTGGAGCGGCGTTTATTAAAAGATGCGCACATCGCCGCCAAACTGGTGTTTGAAGTGACTGAATTTGGCCTGCAGCAAAACTTAAAAACCAGCAAACGCTTTATTGATATGGTACACCGTGCCGGTGCCCGGGTGACAGTGGAAAAATTCGGTGTCGGTATTACCTCATTTAAGTTTTTCCGTGATTTAAAGCCCGACTACGTCAAGATGGACGGCAGCTACACCCGCCATATTAACGAAGATAAAAATAATCAGTACTTTATGCGCTTAATGATTGACCTGGCGCACCGCATCGGTGTGGGCGTGTTCGCCGAAAGCGTGGAAACGCAGGAAGAGAAGCATATGCTGGAGTCACTGTTTATCGACGGCAACCAGGGCTATTACGTTGGCAAACCGGCGCCACTGTAAAGGGTATAGCCAAGCTAACATCTGAACAGGCAACAGGGGCGCTATCAAGCGCCCTGCCTTAATACCCCTAAGCTTTATCCGGTTGTGTCTACAGCAGCTTAATTGCATAATATGGCCCTCATTTTTCCCGGGCGTAATGATGACTGAATTTCTCCTGTTGTTAATCAGTACTGTGCTGGTAAATAACTTTGTACTGGTAAAGTTTCTCGGGTTATGCCCCTTTATGGGCGTGTCAGGCAAGCTGGAAACAGCAATTGGCATGTCACTGGCCACCACCTTTGTGCTGACACTGGCATCGCTGTGCAGTTATCTGGTGAATCACTATTTACTGGCCCCGCTTGACCTGTTGTACCTGCAAACACTGGCCTTTATTCTGGTGATTGCAGTGGTAGTGCAATTTACCGAAATGGTCGTGCATAAAACCAGCCCTACACTGTATCGCTTGCTGGGCATTTTTTTACCACTGATTACCACCAACTGCGCCGTGTTAGGTGTGGCGCTGCTTAATGTGAATGCGCGCCACAACTTTATCAACTCGGTAGTGTATGGCTTCGGTGCTGCGGTGGGTTTCTCGTTAGTGCTTATTTTGTTTGCTGCCATGCGTGAGCGTTTGGCGGCAGCTGATGTGCCGGTGCCGTTTAAAGGCGCGGCCATTGGTATGATTACAGCCGGCTTAATGTCGCTGGCCTTTATGGGCTTTACAGGTTTGGTAAAAATCGGATGACCCTCGTTACTGCCTTAATTGCGGTTGGCACCCTGGCCCTGGTATTTGGGGCGGTATTGGGCTATGCCGCTATCCGGTTTAAAGTGGAAGCCGACCCGCTGGTTGAGCAAATCGATGATATTTTGCCGCAAACCCAATGCGGCCAGTGCGGCTATCCGGGGTGTCGTCCTTACGCCGAGGCTATTGCCAACGGTGATGACATCAATAAGTGCCCACCCGGCGGTGAAGCGACGATCCGCAAACTGGCTGATTTAATGGGGGTTGAAGCCAAGCCACTGAACGAAGCGCAAACGGAGAGCGTAAAACGGGTTGCCTACATTCGTGAAGATGAGTGTATTGGCTGTACCAAATGTATTCAGGCCTGCCCGGTCGATGCCATCGTCGGCGCCTCTAAATTAATGCATACCGTGCTGGTAGATGAATGTACCGGCTGCGATCTCTGTGTCGAGCCCTGCCCGGTAGATTGTATTGATATGGTCCCGCTGACAGTAACGCCCGAGCGCTGGAAGTGGGATTTAGCCAGCATACCGGTAAAGATGGTAGATTAAGCATGCCAAGTTTATTTCAGCAAATTCAAGCCGGTAAAGTGTGGGACTTCCATGGTGGTATTCATCCGCCAACACGCAAACAGCAAACCAGCCAAAAACCGGTCGCGGTGATGCCCCTGCCTGACCGGCTTTATATCCCGCTGCGCCAACACATAGGTGTGGCCGGCCAACTGCTGGTTAAAGCAGGCGAGACGGTACTAAAAGGCCAGCCACTGACGCTGGCCGATAACTCTATGGCAGTACCGGTACATGCGCCCACCTCAGGCACGGTGCTGGCGATTACGCCGCATACCGGTGCTCACCCTTCTGCTTTAC
The DNA here is from genome assembly GCF_000296695.1 of Rheinheimera nanhaiensis E407-8. Lineage (GTDB taxonomy): Bacteria > Pseudomonadota > Gammaproteobacteria > Enterobacterales > Alteromonadaceae > Alishewanella > Alishewanella nanhaiensis. Next base: position 210,211 of record NZ_BAFK01000002.1, on the reverse strand, counting down.
CTGAGCTTACGCTGGTACTGGCGCCTGATGGCAAAGAGCAATGGCGTGAGCGCGAGCCCCTTACCCTGGCCAGTTGCGATAATATGACACTGCTAAACCGTATTCAGGAAAGTGGCATAGCCGGCATGGGGGGCGCAGGCTTTCCAACCCATTTAAAAACCGGTGTTAATCAGCCAGTCGATTACTTAATTATCAATGCGGTTGAGTGCGAGCCGTACATTACCGCTGACGATCTGCTGATGCAGGAGGCGGCTACCACTATTGTCAAAGGCATTGATATTCTCTGCCAGCTGTTAAACCCCAAAGCGGTGCTGATTGGCATAGAAGATGACAAGCCTATTGCCGCCGCGGCTATGATGGCTGCCTGCAGCCAACGTGAACACTATTATGTGCGTACCGTGCCTACCAAGTACCCGTCGGGTGGTGAAAAACAGCTTATTCAGCTTTTGACCAATAAAGAAGTGCCCAATGGCCGCCGTCCGGTTGATATTGGCATCGTGATGCAAAATGTCGGGACCGCCTTTGCTATCGCCCAGGCGGTGCTGGACGATCATCCGCTGCTGTCGCGCATTGTCACCGTGGCCGGTGACACCTTAAGCCAGCCGCAGAATGTGCTCACGCTTATCGGCACGCCGGTGTCCAGCCTGCTGAATTTTTGCGGCTTTCAAAGCGAGCCGAAACAAAGGGTGATTATGGGCGGCCCGATGATGGGCTTTACCCTGGCGGACCTAAGCGTGCCGGTGGTAAAAACCACTAACTGTATTTTAGCGCCCACCGCAGAGGAGCTGCCGGCCGCCAGCAACGAAATGGACTGTATCCGCTGCAGCAGCTGCGCGGATGCCTGCCCGGCCAGTTTATTGCCACAGCAGCTATTGTGGTACAGCAAAGCCAAAGACAGCGAAAAACTGGCCGAGTATAACCTGGCCGACTGCATTGAATGTGGCGCCTGTGCTTATGTTTGCCCGAGCGAAATCCCCCTGGTGCAATACTACCGGGTAGCCAAAGCAGAGCTACGCGAACAGCAGCGTGAAGCACTTAAGGCTGAACAGGCCAAAGCCCGCTTTGAAGCGCGAAACGCCAGGCTGGAGCGGGAAAAACAAGAGCGCGCCGAACGCAACCAACAACTGGCCGCCGCGCGGCAACAACAGCAATTGGCCAGTGGTGCCAATAATGCAGTGGCCGATGCCTTAGCGCGCATTAAAGCCAAACAGGCGCAAGCCAGTGCTGACACGGCCAATACAGCGACTGAAACGGCCAGCGCAGCGACACAAAGCAGCGCTGATAAAACGGCCATCCTGGCCGAGCGCGAGCGCAAAAAGCAGCAGGCACGTGAATATCAGCAGCAAAAAGCCGCTGCTATAGCTGCGGAAATGAAGGCCGACGAAAACGCAGCGACTGACGCCAGTACAGACCAAATAGCAACGCCAAGTGATAGCGCCGCTGCAGATAACAGCAATAGCACAGCCGATAACAAGGCAGCAGCTGTTGCTGCCGCCATTGCCCGGGCCAGAGCGAAAAAAGCCGCAGAGACGGCACCGAATACCGCAGCGCCAGTGCAAACCGATGCCGAAGCCAGCACCGAAGCCAAAACTGAAACCGACAACGACGCTGATCCGCGTAAAGCTGCGGTAGCGGCCGCACTGGCCCGCGCTAAAGCGAAAAAGGCTGCCGAGACAATGCAAAGTACAGCACCGGCAGAAACAGCGGCTGCAGCCTTAACTGCGGCCGATAGCGAGGCCGGTAACGGCGTCGATCCACGCAAAGCCGCCATTGCCGCTGCCATAGCACGTGCAAAAGCAAAAAAACAAGCCGATAGTGAGAACTCATGAGTTTTAAAATCGCCAGCTCACCACACCAGCACAACCAGCTTAGCACAGCGCAGATCATGCGCCTGGTTGCCTTTGCCTGTTTGCCGGGTATTGCCGTGCAAGCGGTGCTGTTTGGTTATGGCGTAATTATTCAGTTGCTACTGGCCATTGTGACGGCCTGGTGCAGTGAAGCCCTGGTGCTTAAACTGCGTAACAAACCCATATTACCGCGGCTTAAAGACAACAGTGCCCTGCTCACTGCCGTGCTGCTGGCCATTGCCATACCGCCCTATGCGCCCTGGTGGATCATTGTGATCGGTACCGCCTTTGCCATTATTATGGTGAAGCAGTTATACGGCGGCCTGGGCAACAACCTGTTTAATCCGGCCATGGCCGCTTATGTGCTGCTACTTATCTCTTTTCCGCTACAGATGACGCAGTGGCTGCCGCCCTTGTCACTGCAAAGTGTCAGTTTAACGCCGGCAGATGCCGTGTGTGCGGTGTTCAGCCAATATAGCTGCAGCGGCTTTAGCCTGACGCAATTGCAAAGCAGTATTGATGGCATCACGATGGCCACGCCGCTGGATACGCTGCGTACTGATTTAAGCCGTGGCCTCACGCTGGATGAAAGCCTGACCAAGCCGGTGTTTTTTGCCTTTGCCGGCGCAGGCTGGCTCTGGGTTAATCTGGCTTATCTGCTGGGGGGCTTATTACTTATCCAGCAAAAAATTATCAGCTGGCGTATCCCGGTGGCGGTGCTGGCCAGCCTGTTTGTGCTATCCAGCATCGCCAGTTTAGCGGCACCCGACACTATGGCCGGTCCGCTGTTTCATCTGTTCAGCGGCGGCACTATGCTGGCAGCTTTTTTTATCGCCACCGATCCGGTGTCGGCCTCGACCACTAACCGCGGCCGGTTAATTTACGGTGCTTTAATCGGTGTGCTGGTGTTTTTAATCCGTAATTTTGGCGGCTACCCGGACGCCTACGCCTTTGCCGTGTTACTGGCCAATATGGCGGTGCCGCTGATTGATTATTACACCCGGCCGCGCACTTATGGCCATCGCACCCGGAGTGAACGTTAATGATCCGCGCTATCAGTAAAAATGCCCTGGCGCTTGGCGCAGCAGCAGCGCTTTGTGTAGCGGTGCTGGGGTTAGTAAACCAGCTTACCCACGAGCGCATCGCGCAGCAGCGTCTGAGCAGCAAGCTGGCCATCTTATCTGAGGTATTACCCGGTAGTGACGCCAGCGCTACCCTGCTGGCCGACTGCGTGCTGGTGCGAGACGCTGAGCTTTTGGGGCGCGACAGCGCACAGGCGATATACCGCTGGCGGCCACAAGATACGCTGAGCGCCTATATTATTGAAACCACCGCGCCCGATGGCTACAGTGGCAATATCGATTTGTTAGTTGCAGTAACGCCCGATGGCACTGTGTTAGGTAGCCGGGTGCTGGAGCACAAAGAAACCCCTGGCCTTGGTGATAAAATTGAGCTGCGCCGCTCTGAGTGGATATTAAGTTTTGCGCAGCAGCAGGTTACAGAAGAGAACAGCGCCAAGTGGGCGGTGCGCAAAGACGGCGGCCAGTTTGACCAGTTTACCGGCGCCACCATTACGCCCCGGGCCGTGGTAACTGCTGTGCGTAAGGCCGCACTCTATATTCAGCAGCATCCTGAACTTGCGGCATTAAGTGCGAACTGCCCGGCACAATAAGGTAATCCTATGAGCCAGTTTAAAGAGTTAACCCTGCAGGGGTTATGGAAAAACAACCCAGGTTTGGTGCAGCTGCTGGGGTTATGCCCGCTGCTGGCGGTAACCGCCACCGTCACCAATGCGCTGGGGCTGGGTTTGGCAACCTTGCTGGTGCTATTAGGCTCCAATGTGGCGGTATCCCTGGTGCGTAACCATGTTGCCAATGAAATTCGTATCCCGGTATTTGTGCTGATTATTGCCAGCCTGGTCACCGTAGTGCAGCTGTTAATGAACGCTTACACCTATGACTTGTATTTGTCTCTGGGCATCTTTATTCCGCTTATCGTCACCAACTGCGCCATTATTGGCCGTGCCGAAGCCTTTGCCTCGAAAAACGCTGTGCTGCCTTCTGCCATTGATGCCATTATGATGGGCCTGGGCTTTATGCTGGTGTTGCTGGTACTGGGCGCCATGCGTGAAATACTCGGCCAGGGTACCTTATTTGACGGTGCCGATTTACTACTGGGCGACTGGGCTAAGGTACTACGTATTGAACTGTTTCAGCTAGACAGCCAGTTTTTACTGGCGTTACTGCCACCAGGCGCTTTTTTGGGTATGGGGCTGTTAATCGCGCTGAAAAACAGCATAGATAACAAACTTAAGCAAAAAAAAGCTGTTGAAAAAGGCAGCATCGCCCGCGCCCGCGTTACCGGCGCGGCGCAGTAAAGAGTATGAATAAACAAAAACGTATTGAAATGCTAAGCCGGCTGCGCGCGGCTAACCCAGAGCCTACTACCGAGTTGGAGTACAGCTCACCGTTCGAGCTGTTAATCGCCGTGCTATTATCGGCCCAGGCCACCGATGTCGGCGTGAATAAGGCAACCAAACATTTGTTCCCGGTAGCGCGCACACCACAGGCGATGCTGGACTTAGGCGTTGATGGCGTGAAGCACTACATTAAAACCATCGGCCTGTTTAACACCAAAGCCGAAAACGTGATTAAAACCTGCCGCATTTTAGTCGAGCAGCACGGCGGAGAAGTGCCAGAAAATCGCGAAGCCTTAGAAGCCCTGCCCGGCGTGGGCCGTAAAACCGCGAATGTGGTACTCAACACCGCCTTTCGCTGGCCTACCATAGCGGTAGACACCCATATTTTCCGCGTATCTAACCGCACCAAGCTGGCGCCGGGTAAAAACGTCGATGAAGTCGAGCAAAAACTACTAAAAGTAGTACCCGCCGAGTTTAAACTCGACGTACACCACTGGCTTATCCTGCACGGCCGTTATACTTGTATGGCCCGTAAGCCGCGCTGTGGCAGCTGTATTATTGAAGATTTGTGTGAGTTTAGAGATAAAACTGAACATTAAACCCCGGACGTTTTAATGTTGTCAGGCGGACAAACTCTCTTTTAGCTGTTTGCTGTAAGTCCGGCTGACTTTTAGCGCTTTATTATTAACTAAGGTCAGCTTGTACTCTGAGTTAATCAAGGGTTCGAGCTTGGCAACATGCTGCAGGTTAACAATGGTTGACTTATGAATGCGGACAAAGCCGTCGGGTAGTACTTCGCTGATCAGGCTTTTCATTCTGGCGCGCATAACAAAGGTTTCGTTGCTGGTGTGCACACACATATAGTCACCGGCGGCGTCTATCCATAAAATGTCGCGGTACGGGATCAATTGCGCCGGATGGTGCCCGTCCTGGATCAACAGTTTTTCCTGTTCAATACGGTATGTGGCGGTGTCAGTTGGCGACGTGGCTGCAGCGTTTTGCACTATATCGGCCACTTCCAGCAGTTGCTGCTTGTTGGGCTGCGGCTCAGCCCTGGCCACGACTCTGGCTATCGCCTCGGCCAGCCGCTCTTTCTTTACTGGTTTCAGTAAATAATCCAGCGCCCTGACTTCAAAGGCTTTAACCGCATATTGATGAAAGGCGGTAACAAAGATGATGGCCGGACAGTTTTCCGGCTGCAATTGCTTGATTAATTCAAAGCCGGATTGGCCCGGCATCTCGATATCAAGAAAAATGAGATCTGGCTCGGTTTTACTGATCAGCGCCAGCGCATCGGCCACATTGCGGGCATAGCCTACCACCTTAATCTGCGGGAAAGCTTCAAGCCTAATCGCCAGCCCTTCAATAGCACTGTATTCATCATCTACCAGCAGCGTTTTTAGCTTGTTCATTGCCTGCTCCCGGCCAGTTCCAGCGGGATAGCAATATTCACTCTGGCGCCGCCATGTTCAGCATTGCCCAGGGTTAACTGGCTGGCGCCGGGATAAATCAGCTGCAGCCGCTCCTGACAATTTTTAATGCCGATGCCCAAAGCTGCCGGTGCGGCCGGGCTAAAGCCGGTACCACTATCGCTGACACTGATATACAGCTTACCGGCGGCTTGCGTGAAGCTGACGGTAATAATGATACTGCTGTTCTGATCCATGCCATGTTTTAACGCATTCTCCACCAGCGGTTGTAATAACAGCGATGGCATCAGCGCCGCCTGGCAGCACGGCTCAGCCGTGATGACTACTTTCAGCCCACTCTGAAAGCGGCACTGCTCTATATCAACATAGGTTTGCAGTATGGCAATTTCATCCTGCACGGTGATTTTTGCCAGCGGATCGGTATATAAACTGTAGCGCAAAAAATCACACAGCTTTTCCAGCATCGCTACCGCATTGGCGTTGTGCTGCTTCAGAATAAGTGTGCAAATGGCATTGATGCTGTTAAACATAAAATGCGGGTTTAACTGATAGCGCAGCATCTTCAGCTGCGACTCTTTTGCCAGGTGCAATGCCTCTGCCGCCTGATGGCGCTGCTCGGCGTTATCCAGATAGATTTTTATACCATAGTAACCGGCAGTCCAGGTAGCCAGCATGGTTAACGACGCCGAGGTCCAGGTACCAAAATCGAACCAGGTCATTGGCTGCCACCAGCTGCCATAAAACCACTGCAAGCTGTACCATTTAAACTGTGTCCATAGCAGTGACGCTGCCAGCAGACAGACGATATGCAAAGCAGCGCTGACCACAATCTGCCGCTGCCGGAACCCCGCATAGAGCTTTCTCAGCCACAGCGTAATAAAAAAGCCGCAACAGGTGTCGAGTACCAGATGGGGCAGATGAATAAGCCAGGGCTCCTGCCCCGGCATTTTAATCATCAGTTCGGTCAGTAAGGCGTATGCCAGCCAGCCACAGTACTGGCACAACCAAAACAACTGCCTTTTCGATTCGAGCTTTATCAATCAATAACCTTTAGCTTCAATAGCGGCCCAGCGGATTTGCTTGCCGGGCTCACTGCACAGCTAGGAGCCACACCCCAACACCAGCGTGGATGACGCCACGTTGTTAACCAGGGCGATATCAGCTACCGCCAGGCTGGATGGCTGTTTGGCCGTAAAGCGTACAGCCTCTTCTACTGACGGCATAGTGTCTGCCGCGTCGCAATGCAGTGGCAAGGCCAGGCTATGCCATTTGCCTGCAGGCAAGTGTTGTAGCAGCGGTTGCAACGATACGGTGCGCAGACAGCTTTGTTGATGGCACATAGCGGCCATGGTCATATCATTGATAGCAGTCTGGTCAAGCCGGATACTCAACTGTAAAAATTTGCTGCGCACCGCTTGCGTTAATAGCTGCGTCTCGGCGTAGACTAAACTGGCCGCGGCCCTGTTGTCAGCGTTTTGCCAGACAAATTTTCTGCCATCTTCCTGATAGGCCAAATTAACCGACTGCATAGTGATACTGTTACCATCGGCACTAACCGCTGACGGCGTATTAAACCGCTGTAACGGGGCGCTGCTATCTGATAGTGCCCACAACATGCCATCGGCTAAGTTTCTGACAAACAGCGGTGTTTGCTCTGCAGCATGTTCTACTTTCTGCGCTCTTGTAGCTTCAGATAAAGGCGCCAGCAGAACCTCGTCAGCATACGTCAGGCCATAGCCATAAGCAAACAACGGCTCGTACTGTGCCTGACCGACATTTAACCGGTACTGATCATCGTACTTTGGCCAGGAAAAGCTCAGTTTGCCATGAAAATCATACTGGATGTTGCCCGCGCTGTCGGTCAGCAGCACATCGGCGATGCCCTGCCCTTCTGAGCCGGGTAACCAGGCCGCAACGAAGGCATCAGATGCATTCAGCTCTTTATTAACCCACAGCGGCCGGCCACTTAGAAAAACCGTCACCACAGGAATATTCTGCTGTTTTAAGCGTTTAAGCAGCGCTAAATCGCGCTTGTTTCCGTGCTGGTATTCCAGTTGCTGAATATCACCAAACCATTCGGCATAAGGTTCTTCACCAATCACTACGATAGCGACATCGGGTTTACTGCGGTATTGTCCATCGATACTAAGTTCTACCGTACCGCCGGCCGCTGCAATTTGCTGACGTAAACCGGTATAAATCGATGTCGCATTGGGAAAATCAGCATTGGTATTATCAGTCCCCTGCCAGGATACGCTCCAGCCACCGGCCTGCTTGGCAATGTTATCTGCGCCATCACCGGCGATAAGCACTTTGCTTTTTGGCGACAGCGGCAGAATATTATTATTGTTTTTTAGCAGTACCAGCGATTTTCGCACCGCTTCTCTGGCCAAGTCACGGTGTTCAGGCGCATTAAACCACTCTGGCTTTAAAGATTCCGGCCGGGTTGAGGGTTTACCACGCGTAAACACGCCCCAGCGTAGTTTGGCACGTAGAAAGCGCCGCACCGCATCATCCAGCCGTGCCATCGGGATAACACCGTGTTTTACCTGCTGCAGGGTATTGTGGTAAAAGGCTTCAAAGTGCTCCGGCACCATCATCACATCAACACCGGCATTAAAGGCGGCGGCGCATTGCTCTAAATCACAACCATCAACAAACTTATGTGCATTCCAGTCACTGATGACAAAGCCATCAAAGCCCATTTGTTGTTTCAACACTTCGGTCAGCAGATAGTGATCGCCGTGCACCCGTTTACCGTTCCAGCTGTTAAAGGACGCCATCACCGACTGCACACCGGCCGCTATAGCAGTGTAATAGCCTGCGGCATGAATATCACGCAGCGCCCGTTCGCTCGTTACAGTATCACCACGGTCGATGCCGTTTTCGGTGCCGCCATCGCCAATAAAGTGTTTCGCTGTAGCAATACGCCGGTAATCAGTTAAAAAGGCCTCACTAATTTCGCCCTGTACACCGGTTACCAAAGGGCCGGCGTATGTGGCAACAATGTCCGGATCTTCAGCAAAGCTCTCATAAGTGCGGCCCCAGCGATCGTCCCGCACCACCGCTACTGTCGGCGCAAACATCCACTCGATACCGGTTGCCGCCACTTCTTTCGCTGTCGCCTGGCCTATTTTATGAATTAAATCCGCATCGCGCGCCGCGCCAAGGCCAATATTATGCGGGAACAAGGTCGCGCCATACACATTGCTGTGACCGTGCATCGCATCAGTACCCCAGATGGTGGGAATACTGCTGCCATCCTCGCTGCTATCGACGGATGCGGCATACATTTCATCAGCATATTGCAGCCAGGTTTTGGCATCAGCCTGCTTTTGGCCATAAGGCGCGGTGTTGCCGCCATTAAGGTAAGAGCCAAAACCATATTTGCGCATTTGCGCCACGCTTAAATAGCCAATCTCAGGCTGGATAATTTGCGCCACTTTCTGCTCAATGCTCATGCTGGCCAGCAACACATCCAGCTGTTGCTCTATCGCCGGATCGGGCTTTAGCGCAGTGTTCACTTTAGGCCAGCTGACGTTTTCGGCGGCAGTGTTAATACTGCAAACAAGCAGTGCTGAGCAAACACACAAGGTTTTAACAAGCATGGTATGTGAAACAAAAGACATAGTGAAATCCTATACGTCTGCAGTACAACTATGCCGCAATGGCAAAGCAGATGAGATGTTCATTAAACTGTTCTGCCTGTTACGGTATAAAGCGCCCGAAGCGAAAACCTGCGGCTGCGGGCGCTGCATTTACACAAGAACGGCGTTAGAAATTAAAGCCGGCGCGAATGCCGTAATAACGCGGCATACCAAAACTGCCTTTATTGATGCCTTTGCCGGTGTTATTCCAGTACTGCACCACTTCGTCGGTGGCATTATTGATAAACACTTCGGCGTACCAGGCCTGGCTTTGTGGTTCATATTTTAATGACGCATTTAGCATGGTGTAGGCATCACGTTTATCGGTAATGTACAGCGCGGCTTCATCGCTGACGGTAAAGTCCATATCGTCCAGATGTTTATCCAGATTCCAGATGGTGGTGTAGGATTTATCCTTCCAGCTCAGGTTAAACCAGCCATGTACATAGCCAAAGCGGCCTAAGTCAAAACTGTGGGTATAGCTGACATTGGCAGTAAAACGCGGCGTCATCGCCAGATCATTGCCTTTCAGATTGGTGGTCAGCAGCGTGTTTTCAGGGTCTATCGAGTCTTCATACGACAAGCCGAACAGGTATTCCGGATCGTAATCCCACTTGGTGATCCAATCCTCGGTAACACGGGCGTGAGTCCAGGTGGCGTAACCGGTGATACGGCCATTTTGATACGGCTTCCAGTCAAACTCAAACTCGATGCCTTTAATAGTGGCACCCGGTACGTTTTGCGTGTAGTAAGCAATTACCGGCTGGTTCTGATAATCCAGCACCGGCATGCCGTTTTCATCCAGAATGGGCGCGCCGTTTTCATCTTCAACCGGTGATAAACGCTCGACATTGCCGATAGAGCCAACAGACGCGTACTGCATATCGGTGTAATCGGTATAGAAAAACGCCGCCTGCAGGTTTAGCGAGTTATTCAGAAAGCTTGATTTTGCGCCCAGTTCTAACGTTAGCACTTTTTCCGGCTCAAACTGGGTTTCAAAACGGCTGACCTCACCGGTTCGGTCGTTGACCACTTCAAACACATCACCGATACCACCGGCTTTAAAACCTGAGGCCAGATAACTGTACAGCATGGTATCTGCGCTCAGATTGTAATCCAGGCCGACTCTAAAATCGTGGTTACGCCACTGGCCTTTATTATCGTTTTCAAAGTACGAGGCATAGATAGACGGATCATTAAAATAGTCCACCGGTAACTCGCTAAGGACGGTGCGGTTTAACCAGCCTGGTGCACAGCCATCGGCGTTCGAGCAGCGATAGGTGCGGCCGCCTTTATCCTGTTTGGTTTCGTGGCTGAAGCGGTAACCCAAGGTAGCGTGCAAATCGTCACTGATGTTGTAGGTCGCCTGGCCAAACAACGCATAGGCTTCGGTTGAGCGATCCGGTTGATCCCAGAACGCTTTGTCATCCATCGGGTTATCGTAGTAGCCTACTGTTGTGGTCTTTTCGTGAAAATAGTTAATACCGGCAATCCACACCAGATCGCCAAATTCGTCAGATTGCAACTGCAGCTCTGTCGAATAAGATGTTGCCCCGGTGCCTTTAAGGAAATAAATAGCGCCATCCCAGGGGTCAAGGCCGGTTTCGCTGTCCTGCGCCGACGATCTGTCCATATCCTCATAGCCCAGCAGCCATACCAGACTTAGTTCATCGCTTAGCGTGTAGTTTAGCGTGTTGCGCAGGTACGTTATGTCCAGATTAAGCTCACCCGGTAAGTTAACGACTGCCTGATAGGTATTGTCGCTGGGTAAAAACGATGAGCAATCGCCGCCGTATTCTGTCGGCCGGCCACGCAGCTGATCACAATTGACTAAATCCAGCGTACCGGCGCTGTTATTGACATATTGCTGAAAAACCGTGTGGTTACTGAACTGGCCGTGCGCCGGCTGCCATAAGGTACTGATACGAAACGAGTGCTCGTTTGCATTGTTATAAAAATCGCTTTTATCAGCCGGCGTCAGCGCCCGCACGCGCTGCGCTTCAGGGTTGGTACCGGCGCCATCTATCCACCAGTTTTCCCGCTGTGTTACGGTAGCGCCGATGCCCTGATAAGAATCTTCCGAAATAACAGGAGCATTGAGCACCTCGTCGCTCAGATGGCGGGTGTCATACTGGTTAGGGTCCCAGTAGCCTTCAAGGTAAGAATCACGCTTTAAGCCTTTGGCAGCAATACGAACAGCAAATTCATCATTTAGCGGAATGTTAATAAAACCACCGAGGTTCTTACTGTTAAAGCGGCCGGCTTCCGCATTGATAGTACCGGCAAAACCGCTGAAATCAGGCTTGGCCGATAGCACGTTAATACTGCCCACCGTTGAGTTACGGCCAAATAAGGTACCCTGGGGCCCGCGCAGTGCCTCTACCCGCTCTACGTCATACATCAGCGCCAGCGCCCCCTGCATGCGCGGCGAATAAATACCGTCTAAATGCACACCTACGGCCGGATCGCCAAGCTCTGTAAGATTGGTCGAACGTACCCCACGCATTGAAATCACCGGTGCCGCCTGATCGGTAGCGGTTGAAATATCCAACCCCGGCACTAAATCAGCAATGTCTTTCACGTTATTAACGCCGCTTTGCCTAAGCTGGGCTTCACTTAGTGCCGAAATGGCCACCGGCGTTTCCATTAACCTGGTTTTACGCTTGGTAGCCGTTACGGAAATCACTTCAATGGCTGTGTCATTTTTTGCTGATGCCGGTGTTGGCGCATCATCCACTGTCTGCTCAGTTTCCTGTGCGCCAAGCGGCAGTGCAAAAGCCATTACAATGGCCATCGTTATCGTATTAAGCTTTAACATGTCTTATCCTCCCCGGGGTGTACTTAGTTTTCTGCAGGTACAACTAGCCTGCTGTTATTATTTTTTTAAGCACTTTAGTTGGGGTATCAGCGCCAGGGCTATAGGGTTACGGCAAAGCGAATTACTGATACTACAAGCCGAATGCCTTTGTCATGCGTTGTTCATCTCTTTGTCGCCGTTATAAACACAATTAGCCATTAGCACCAGGCGGCGCTATGGTACAATCAGCGGCAAAGGTTCACCATGGCGGGCCAGCAGAACATTAAGCCTGGCCTGTATTCAGCGGCTAATCATGCTAATAGCAAACAGGAGTTTTTTATGAGAATGCTACACACCATGCTACGCGTGGGTAATTTAGAAAAATCTATCGCCTTTTACACTGAAGTGCTGGGCATGAAATTGCTGCGCCAGTCAGAAAACCCCGAGTACAAGTACACGCTGGCGTTTGTTGGCTATGGTGACGAGACGGAAAATACGGTACTGGAGCTTACCTACAACTGGGGCACCGACAGCTATGACTTAGGTACGGCCTTTGGCCATATCGCGCTGGAAGTAGACAACGTTTATGACGCCTGCGATAAAATTCGCGCTAAAGGCGGTGTAATTAGCCGCGAGCCGGGCCCGGTAAAAGGTGGCACCACGGAAATTGCCTTTGTACGTGACCCGGATAATTACGCCATTGAGCTAATTCAGAAAAAACAGCATTACGATACGCTGTAAGCAAGTATTGCAGCAGCCTAGCGCTGCTGCGCCTGGGCCGCTTGCTCCAGCCGGCTTATTATCGCCTCACTGTATGCCCCCTGATATAACTTACGCATAGTGCCGTCGCGGTAACTTTGCTCCAGTGCCTGCTGCCAGGCGGCAATGCGATCCTCTGTCACATCTTTAGAGAATGCGATATAGCGTTTACGCTCGGTTAAATAATGCACTGTGGTCAGCTCAAAGCCGGCCGCCTGCACTCTGGCGGCATAGGCAGGAAAGCTGTATTCGGTAATCGCTAACACGTCAATGCGACCGGCAATTAACATATCCAGACACTCACCGGTTTGGCTGGTCAGGATCAGGTTGCGCCCTTCGACAAAACCAAAGGCCTTAATGTCATTTACCGTTGCCGCGTTGCGATAACTGCAGGCAATCAGTTTACCGGGTAATGCCAGGGTGTTCGCATTTACACCCAAGCGTTGGCGCAAGCCATATAAGTTAATATGGTAATGCATTAAGGGCCCAACCCACTTAAACCAGCTGTCACGCTCTGGTGTGCGTACGGTTTCAAACAGCGCGGTATTGGGCTCGGTTTTCGCCATCATCATGGCCCGGCCCCAGGGCAATAACTGAATATCTGCAGGCTCGTTTAAGCGCTGCTGTAACTCGCGGATCAGCGCAACGGTCACCCCGCTTAGTTTGCCCTGCTCGTCCAGATACTGGCCCGGCGGGCTGTGCTCGGTTAACCATTGCAACTGCGTTGCAGCAGCAAGGGGAAAACTTAATAAGATATTAATAAACAACACTTTGAAAAGCAGTACGCGTGCAGCCTGCTTGAATATCATCTGTCACCACTTAGGTATACTTCTGGTTAACCTAACAAGTTAATAACACAGCCGTTGCTAAAAAGAAATCAAAATCCTGTGCGTTAGCCAGGCCCAACAGGAGGCCTGTTACTCCAGCGTAATAAGCACTTTTTCGTTCAGCGACATCGCCAGGTTATTGTCATAGTACGCCGCCTCGTTAATAAAGGTGGGGTATACCGTGCTGTCGCCGTCATAATAAATTTCTGAGCCATCAAACAGGGTAAAAATCGGGTCACCTGGGTTTATTGGCTGATAGTCATTATCCTGCACATTTTTATGCACCATTCCGATGCGCTCGCCTTTATCGTTCATCGGCAGCTTAATACTGTGCAGGTAGCGAAAAGCTTCGGTGTGCTTGGGCAGCGCTGGCAAATTGTTGGTGTTGTACAGCTGCACAAAATCGAGAATATGCTGTGTCATGCGGTGCATCAGCTCCAGGACGTCCTGGCGCAGCACCGACTGCGGCTGCGGCCCCACCTCTACCAACACGCCATAACGGCCCAGGGTGCACATGAGCGCATGATCTTCAGCCGCAAAATGATCTTCATCACGCGAGATAATCGCTTCAGGCATCTTCATTTTTACGTAGGCCGCCAGCTTATTATAAAAAGGCCCGGCCTGCGTCAGAATTAAACAGGCGCCCATATTGCTGGTGGTGTTATGCAAATCAATCAGTAAATCGGTTTTGGCATTACCTTTGGGGCCTAACTGCGCATTAAGCACCTTGGCACGGCTTTGCTCATAATTGGCAAGCTGGGGGTTGGCTAAATCCGCGGTTTTAAACTGACGGTTTAAATCACTGTGCAGGTAACGTTTGTTGGCATAATGGGCTTCCGGGTTGGCCCATACCAGTTGAGTAGTAAAACTGCTGCGGCTGGCCTGCTCAGGGTTGGCCTGATACTGCTTAACTAAATAAATGCCGGAAAATTCGTTGCCATGAACGCCGCCAACAATAGCAACTTGCTGTATTTGATCTGCCACTTTGCCTACCCCGGTTACTGATACTAAGCCTGAGCTTAGCCTAAATTAAAGGCCGCATTATGACCAGAACGGTAGGAAAAAAGAATAGCTAAAGAATTCAAATGCAGTTTTTAAGAATATAAATGCCAGCTTAAATAGTATCTAGGCTGCAGGCTGGGCTAAATCAAAGCGGTTATCGGCTAAACGCACTAACTCGTTATGCAAAATTTGCTGCGCCTGGCAGGTGCATTTACCGCACTGAGTACCCAGGCTAGTGCACATCTTTAGCTCACGCATAGTCGATACACCCTCAGCCACTTTTTGCTTGATGGTTTTATCAGTCACAGCTTTGCATAAACAGACGTACATAACAGCACTCCGGTAACAGTACGTCGGCATTTTAATATTATTAAGAACCATTATCAATAGTATTTGTTAAGTTGAACTATTACCAATAACAAGGCCCGCACAACGCGGGCCTTGGGCGGCAGCAAAGCATGCTGGGTTAGCAAACTTTGCTGAGTAGACTGTGCTTAGCGGAACAGTACCTTTTCCTGCTGGAACCAGTGCACGCAAAAGCCAATCGCAACGGTTGCCAGCACCAGGGTCGAGCCAAAGATCAGCGCCAGCATCATGTAATCTGCCGTGCCTTTGATCAGCTCTTTAATGGCCAGCGCCACGTTCATTATCGGCACCAGTGCGGTTTTGCTGTTTAGCTCTACCCCCGGCATCATGGCCGCCACCAGCGGCAGGAAGATCAAAATCGACAAGGGGCTGATGTAATTCTGCGCCTCTTTAAAGGTGCGGGCATAAATGGATATCGCCAGCAACAACGCGGCAAACACGGCAGAAATCGGCAGCAATAGCGAGAAAATCAGCACCAGCTCAGTAATGGCAATGGCTGACATGGCCTCCTGCACCACCGCCATGCCGGCGAAAGAGCCGATAATCGCGCCCCACAGGCCAAAGCTGCCCACTGTTATCAGGGCGCCGACTAAGCCGGTGGTCAGCACGGTTAAAAACTTACCCAGTACGATGCTAACCCGGCTGATTGGGCAAATCAGCAAGGTTTCCAGTGTACCGCGCTCTTTCTCACCGGCGCCCATGTCAATGGCCGGGTAAGATGCGCCGAGCAGACACAGCGGAATAAGAATGTAGGCGATAATGGCGCCGAACTTTTCGCCGATGTTTTCCCGCTTCGCCGCCGTATCTACTTTTTTTACATCAACCGGTTTGATAATAGCGGTCAGCTTAGCCGGGTCCACATTAAGCTGCGTTAAGGTGTCGCGCTGCAGCTGCTCGTTGAAATTAGCCAGGATTTCCGAGAAATAGCGGTACATAAAGTCAAACTGCGATGACTGATTGTAAATGATCTGCCACTGCGCTTGCTCTACTGCCAGACGCTTGTCGTTAAAGTCGGCAGGGATAACAATAGCCACATCGAACTCGTCATTGCGAATGGCGGCAATTAACTCTTCCTCGGTGCTTTTATCGGTGCTTAGCTGCTTAAAGTTTTTATGGTAAAACAACGCATCGGCAAACTTGGGTGCCTGCCCGGCGTTAATAATCACGTAGCGATGCTGCTCCTGCATGGCCTTGTTGGTGGTGCTGGATAACACCAGTCCCATCACACCAAAGATCACCGGGAAAATAAAAATCGGTAGCAGAATAACGAAAATCAGCGTTTTTTTATCCCGCATCAGCTCAGTAAGCTCTTTCAGATATACCTGCCACATTATGCTGCTCCTTGCTGTTGTAATTGTTGTGAGCCTTTTAGCACTGACAAAAAGGCTTGGCGCAGATCACCCTTGTCCGATAGCGTTTTAAACTGTGCAATATCGCCGGAAAAGGCGCTAATGCCTTTATCTATCACCACCACGCGGTCACACAAAGACGCCACTTCATCTAAATGGTGGGTAGAGAAAATAACCGGCGTACCGGCCGCTTTTAAGCCTTTAATAAAATCCAGTACCGTTTGTACCGTCATAATATCCAGGCCTGTGGTGGGCTCGTCCAAAATCACTACCTTGGGGCTGTGTACTACCGCACGGGCAATGGCAGTCTTTTGCTTCATACCGGTCGACATATTATCGGCGCGACGGTTGGCAAAATCATGCATGTTGAGTAAGGTAAACAGCTCGTCAATACGCTGCTTTAAAGCTTGCTCGCTCATACCATGTAAACGGCCAAAATAGGCGATATTTTCATAGGCGGTCAGTTTGCCGTACAAACCGGTATCAGCGGATAAAAATCCAATTTGCTGGCGCGCTTTAACCGGTTGCTTTAACACATCAACGCCGTTTAACAGCACCGAGCCGGCATCGGGTTTTAATGCCGTCGACAACATTCTGAGCGTGGTCGTTTTACCGGCACCATTAGGCCCCAGCAGGCCCAGCACTTCGCCACTGCCGCAGCTGAAGCTGACACTACGCACTGAATGAAAGGCGTCTTTGCTATAGCGCACATCCTGTTTTTCGGTATCAGATAACTTATTGTTTTTACTAAGCGCAAAAGCTTTGGCTAAATCCTGAATTTCTATCATGCAAGCATCCTGTTATCAAAACCGTTACTGCTGCCGGCGGGGGCGGAAGTAGTCGGTATTGTTATAAAAACTGGCGGTGTTGTTGTCGTTATACCAGCCCGGCACGCCCAATACTGGCAAAGGCGTTAGCTGTTGATTATCAAGAAGTAGTGCCTGGTTAGCAATTTGTTCATGTAATTTATCATCAACAAAACTGTAAGCAGCTGTTAAAGGCCAGGCGCTAAAGCCCTGCGGCACGTCAACGAAGAGTGCCTTAGCCGTAAGGCCGATAAAGGGCGCGGTGGCCATCTCGTAAATGGCATGGCCAAACACCATTGGCCTTATGCTGTGCCACCAGTCCGTGCGATGGGCGAGAAAACTTTGCGGCCATTGATGCTGGCGTAATAAGTCTGCGTGCGGCCATGCATCAGGCTCCAGGCAAATAATCACGCCGCACTCATCAAATAACGTCAGTTTATTACGCAGCTTACTGCGCTGTTTTAAGCCAAAAGCGGCAATTTCAGCCATATGCAGCTGATTTAACAAGCCTTTAGTTTTAGGAAATAAACACCAGATAAGGGCACCAAAAAAGTCATGCCAGTTGTCTTTGCGTGTAGGCACCTGCGCAGTTGCATAAATATATTCTTCGTAATAGCGGCCATCGGCCATTAAGGCCTCATTGTCGACAAACGTCACGGCTACTTGCGTGGCCAAACTATTGAGCCAGCCGACATCTGGCCATTGCGCTAAGCGGTGAACACCAAAGCGTTGGCACAAGTCGGCAAAAATCGGGTTATTTGCCATCACTGCGCTCTGCCACTGTGTTGGCGGCGTAAAGCGGCTTTTTACCTCTGTTTTTTGCATAAACCGTCTGTTCTGTTGTTGCAGCTGAAACTCCTCAGCGGCAATTACTTGTTAAAAGCGCGAAAAAGCGCTTGCAATTTTAGCATGGCATGGCACATTCAGGGGGTACGTTTAGCCGTACATACTGCCAAAACTACCCGTCATCTTTCAACCCACACGGGTGTTGGCTGCGACACTTTACCCCTATCACTTAGTACAGCTAAGCTCAAGGGGATAAATTGCCTTGCCGCCTACGTGTAAGTTGAAATATTTAGGGTGCAAAATGTGTTTAAACCGGTGGGTTTAATCGAATTAATTTAATAGAGGTTATCATGTGTTCGATATTCGGGGTGCTTGACATCAAAACTGATGTTAAAGCCTTGCGCCAACAGGCGCTGCAGTTATCCAAGTTATTACGTCACCGCGGGCCAGACTGGTCTGGCGTATGGAATAACGACAATGCCATTTTAGTGCACGAGCGCCTGGCGATTGTAGATACTGAAAATGGCGCCCAGCCTCTGATTAATGATAATCGAAATCACATTCTGGCAGTGAATGGTGAGATCTATAATCATAAGCAGCTCGAAAAAGGCCTCGGCAACCTTTATCCGTTTAAAACCAAGTCTGACTGTGAAGTGATTTTGCCGTTATATCTGGAGCATGGCAGCAGCTTTATCGATATGCTGCAAGGCATGTTCGCTTTTATTTTGTACGATGCCGAGCAAAACCGTTACTTAATTGCCCGTGACCATATCGGCATTATTCCGCTGTACTACGGTTACGATGAGCACGGCCAGCTGTTTGTCGCCTCAGAGCTAAAAGCGCTGGTGCCGGTGTGTAAACAAATTAAAGAGTTCCCGCCAGGCCACTACTTTGACAGCAAAGTGGGTGAGCTGCGCAAATACTACCAGCGCGACTGGCAAAGCTATGAGGCGGTAAAAGACAACCCCGCCAGCTTAGCCGAGCTGAAGGCCGCCCTGGAGCACAGCGTTAAAAGCCATCTGATGTCAGATGTACCCTATGGCGTGCTGCTATCCGGCGGTCTGGACTCGTCACTGATCTCAGCCATTGCGCAGCAATTTGCCAAACGCCGGGTAGAAGATGACGACCAAAGTGAAGCCTGGTGGCCGCGCCTGCACTCTTTTGCCGTGGGCCTGGCCGGCTCGCCGGATTTAATCGCGGCGCAAAAAGTGGCTGATGCTATTGGTACTGTGCACCACACCGTGCACTTTACCGTGCAGGAAGGTTTGGATGCACTGCGTGACGTGATTTACTTTCTGGAAACCTATGATGTCACCACCATTCGCGCCTCTACCCCGATGTACCTGATGGCGCGTAAAATTAAAGCCATGGGCATTAAAATGGTGTTATCCGGTGAAGGCTCTGATGAGCTGTTTGGCGGCTATCTGTACTTCCATAAAGCGCCAAACGCCAAAGAGTTCCATGAAGAAACCTTACGTAAACTTGACCGCTTACATATGTTCGACTGTAACCGCGCCAACAAAGCCATGTCGGCCTGGGGTATTGAAGCCCGTGTACCGTTTTTAGATAAAGACTTTATGGATGTGGCCATGCGCTTAAACCCACAGGAAAAAATGTGCGGTGGCGGCAAAATGGAAAAACATATCCTGCGCGAAGCTTTTACCGGCGTGTTACCGGATGAGATTTTATGGCGCCAGAAAGAGCAGTTCTCAGACGGTGTCGGCTACAGCTGGATTGACAGCTTAAAAGCCCATGCCGCCAAAGAAGTGACCGATCAGCAAATGGCTACCGCCAGCTTCCGCTTCCCGGTAAACACGCCAGACAGTAAAGAAGCCTACTACTACCGGGTGATCTTTGAAGAGCACTTCCCGCATGCCGGCGCTATTGCCTGTGTACCGGGCGGTAAGTCAGTCGCCTGCTCTACGCCGGAAGCGCTGGCCTGGGATGAGAAAATGGCGCAGCTGACTGACCCATCGGGCCGTGCCGTACGCGACGTGCACACCCAAGCTTATTAAGCTTATTAGTAAGCTAACAGTGAAAGGCCACGCTATTGCGTGGCCTTTTTATTTCGCGCTGACGGGCTTATTTCACTATCGCAGAGCCAATACGGGTGTCTTGCTTTGCCTCTTTCTTACGAAACAGGTTTTTCACATCTTCCAGAATGACATACAGCGCGGGAATTAAAATCAGCGTAATCACCGTAGCAAACAAAATACCAAAGGCCAGTGATACCGCCATTGGCACCACAATTTTGGCCTGTAAGCTGCGCTCCAGCACTATCGGCGCTAAGCCGACAAAGGTGGTGAGTGAGGTAAGCAGTATCGCCCTAAAGCGCTGCGCCCCGGCTTGTGATACCGCCTGACGCACCGACATACCCTCTTCACGGGCGCGGTTGACAAAGTCGACCATCACCAGGGAGTCGTTCACCACTACCCCCGCCAGTGCTACCAGGCCGAAAATAGACATAATGCTCATACTCAGGCCCAGCACCATATGCCCCACTACCGCGCCTACCAGACCAAACGGAATAACGCTCATAATGATCAAAGGCTGGCTGTAAGATTTCAGCGGTATCGCCATTAGGGCGTAGATACAAAACAGCGCAAACACACCGGCTTTTAATAAATCGACCTGCGCATCCAGTTCATCCTGGCTGGCACCGTCAAGCTCACCGGTCACACCATCATACTTAGCCGTAATTTCCGGGATCACGGTTTTGCGCATATCGCCAACAATTTTGCCCGGCTCAACGGTATTTTTATCTGCCGCCGCGGTAATGGTCACCGCGCGCTCGCCGTTGACCCGGTTAATGGCGCTGAAACTGGGCTGCAGTGAATAACTGGCGACCTGACTGAACGGAATTTCGCCGCCATCGGCAGTACGGATACGCATGTTCTCCAAATTACCGACGGAGCTGCGCTCCTCACGCGGGTAGCGCACCATGACTTTAACCTCTTCACCGTCACGCTGCACACGCTGCGCTTCGGCGCCATAAAAGCCATAACGTACCTGGCGGGCCACATCGGCCAGCGTTAAGCCCAGCAAATGGGCTTCAGGTTTTAACTGCAGTACTATCTCGTCATTACCGCCGAGCAAATTATCTTCAATATCATAAATGCCGGCGTATTCGCCCAGACGGGCTTTTAGCTCTTCGGTGGCCAGCTTCAGGTTATCCAGGTTAGTACCGCGTAGTTGCAGTGCTATGTCGGCGCCGCCACCACCGCCGGTAGAGGCATTAATTTTAAAGGCTTTTAACCCCGGAATTTCCGGCATTTCCTCGCGCCAGCGGTTGGCAATTTCAAAACCATCCACCTCACGGCCTTCGCTTTTTTCCAGCTCGACCACCAATTGGCCACCAGTGTCACTGTCGAGAAACATCAACCGGTGCTTGACGATGGCATCGTCAAATTCGACGCTGAGTTTTTCATTGGCCCGAACAAGTGCGGCTTCTGCTTCACGTAATGCATTTACCGTCGCTTCGGCCGAGGCACCTTCCTGCATGGTCAGGTTGGCATTGATAAAGTCGCTGGGAATATTAGGAAAAAATACCCAGCGCACTAAACCACCACCTAATACTCCAAACATCACAATCAGCATGGCAAAAAACACCGCCATAGTGGTGTAACGATATTCAATGCAGCGCTCAACAAAAGGCTGATAGCGCTTGGTCACAAAACGGTGCATTGCCGCAGCAATAGTTTCACGGATACCTTTTAAAACCCGGCTACAGCCGCGGCCTAATGCATAAAACAGCCCTTTGCGATCCGGATCCCAGGGTTTGGTGTCCATATTCACAATGTGCGCCGGCAGGATCATTTTTGATTCGACCAGTGAGAAAATCAGACACAGCACCACTACCCAGGCAATAGAGCCCCAGATAGGCGCCTGGGCCCCACCTACCATTAGCATCGGCGTAAAGGCAGCAATAGTGGTTAACACACCAAAGGTGGCTGGCATGGCGACTTTTTTCGCGCCGGCAATCACCGCATCGACGGACTTACCGCGCTTTTCAATTTCACTGTAGGCGCTCTCGCCTATGATAATGGCGTCATCGACCACTATGCCCAGCACCAGAATAAAGCCAAATAAGCTGATCATATTGATAGAAACGTTAAACATCGGCAGTGGCAGCATCGCCATCGCACCAAGGAAGCACACTGGTATGCCCACCATCACCCAGAAGGCAATACGAAACTCCAGGAACAGGGTTAGCGCCAGCAACACCAGAAAAGCGCCCATTAACAGGTTGCTGCTCATTAAATCTAACCGGCCCTGCAGGTAGTAACTGGAGTCGCCCCAGTGCGCAATCGACACCGATGAGGGTAATTCTTTTTGCTTACGCTCTACATAGGCTTTTACTTGCTCAGCGATACGCAGGGTGTTGTCATCGCCCACGGCATCAACCCGGATTGACACCGAGTTTTTACCATCAAAAGTGGATAAATCTTCGCGTTCGATAAAACCATCATTAATGCTGGCAATATCTTTTAGCGATAAGCGGGTGCCATCGGCAAAAGTCAGCAACACTATGTCTTCAAAGTCCTGCGCGTAATACGCCTGGCCTTTGGTGCGCAGCAAAATATTACCGCTTTCAGATTTAATAGAGCCACCGGGTAAATCCACTGAGCTGCCGCGAATGGCGCTAACCACTTCTTCAAAGGTCAGGCCGTACTCTTTTAATTTCAGCTCAGACAGTTCAATAGCAATTTCATAATCACGCGCGCCCACCACATCAACCTTACTGATACCCGGCAGCTTTTTCAGCTCATCGCGTACGTCTTTAGACAGCTCCTTTAACGTATGCTCGCTGGCATCGCCATACAGCGACAACCACATTACGTTGCTTTGAAAACGCACCCGGTACACCACCGGTTTTTCGGTTTGCTCGGGGAGTGATGAAATAGCCGAGACCTGGGTTTTAATCTCGTCCATCACCTCCTGCACATTATAGCCATTGGCAATTTCAGTCCTTACGGTTGCCAACCCCTCCACAGCAGTGGAGCGAATACGCTTGATACCATTAACACCACGCAGGCTTTCTTCAATTTTATCTATTACACCGCTTTCCACTTCCTGCGGTGCAGCGCCCAAATAAGGCACGCGGATATTCACCTGCTCCAGCACGATTTCCGGAAAAATCTGCTTTTTGATGGTGAACAGCGAAAACACGCCAGCCACCAGGATAATCGCCATCAGTAAATTGGCGGCTACGCTGTTGCGGGCAAACCAGGAAATCAGGCCCTTATTGGTATCCATCGGCTTACTCCTTCACCTGAGTGGTCAGCACAGGCGCAGCAGCGTCTTTTTTATCGGCCACGTCGGTTTCTGCTTTATCAGAGGCCACCCGCACCAAAGTGCCCGCCAGCGGGTTAGCAATGGCCGAGACGGCCAGCCGGTCACCCTCAACAAAACCACCGGTGATATAGGCAAAGCTATCGTCGGTACGCTCCAGCGTTACCGGACGAAATTGTAACTGGCTGTCTTTATCCACCACCAGCACCTGCTGCTGTGCCAGCAATAAATGACGCGGCACCACGACCACATTGTCAGTAGCGTTGCCCAGGATTTGCGCCTGCACAAAGCGGCCAAAGCGCAGTGGCAGCTTGCCAGTGTTGTTGCGCTGATAAGGGTCCTGTATTTGCGCGACCGCATAAATCACCCGGCTGCGCTCGTCCAGCACGCCTTCGGTGCGCACTAATTTAGCCGGCCATTGGGCAATTTGGCCACCCACCACCGCGGTTAACACCACTTCAGGTTGAACATCGTCGCTGGCAAAATCAGGCAGCTGCATAAACGCCAAATCGTTGTCGGTAATAGGTAACCGCACCTCAGCGAGGTCGGTGCCGTAAATCATACCAACATTGGTGCCCCGGCTAATAAACTGGCCCAGGTTCACGTTGCGGCTTTTGACCATACCGGCGAAAGGCGCGCGGATTTCGGTGCGCGCCAAGTCGCGTTTAGCGCGCTCAAGTTCTGCTTCTGCCGAGCGCACACTGGCCAGCGCTCCGGCCAGCTGCGGCCGGCGTAACCCCAGCTCGGGCGCTTTACCGTCGGTAAAAGAGCGCCATTCTTCTTCTGCCACCCGGCCGCGGGCTTTTTCTTCTTCAAGCGCAGCCAACGCGTTGGCCAGGCTGGCCTCTGCAGCTTTTACATTGGTTAAATAGTCAGCCGGCTCTACCCGGATCAGTAAGTCACCGGCATTAAAAAAACCGCCTTCAACAAAGCTGGGCGACACTTCAACAATACGGCCATTCACTTCTGAGCTGAGGTTAGTTTCCAGTTTGGCTTTTACCGTGCCCTGCGACTGGATTTTATACACCAAATCTTCTGCCACTATCGGTGTTGCATTAACTAACACCGCCGGGCGCTGCTCATCCTTTTTCTCCGGCGGTTTACGCATACTGGTTAAGCCCACGGCCATTACTACCGCAATGCCAATTACCCCCACCGGAACCAGAATTTTTATAATTTTTGCTGCCATGTTGATTTCCACAATGCTGTTTTACTGGCTTTATAGTAAAGCGGCGGAAAATTAAAGTAACGCCGCGAATGTTACGCTTTGTATCAGTGTAGAGAAGCTGGCTAACATTGCGAGCCAATAGCCGTGGTTTGCCAGACAAGACCAGGTTATGCCGACGCCTGAATTTACTGGTATCGCACCTTGTTGCAGCAGCGCCATGATGGCAACTTGTGTCTAAAACCGGCGCACCATCTATTGGTTTTAGTAATATCTTGTTACAACTGAACCCAGTAAATGGCGCCCTGACCACCTAACGCTTTGGTTATAACCACCTTAAAAAGGGTTATTTGCTGTTAGTGGTTAAATTCTCTATGGTGTTTTTTGCGCAAACTGGTCATAAAAACATCACACCAGCAGCGCATGATGAGCGGACAAGCGCAGACGTCTTTCTATTTACTATTATGAGGGAACTACCATGAGTATCAGTAAACAGTATCTGAAAACCAAACCGCTGTGCAAAGTCACCTTTACTCTGCCCGCGCACCGGCTGGCACAAATAGAGCATGCCGCCTTACTGGGTGAGTTTAACGACTGGGATCCGATAGCGCTGCCGATGAAAAAAACCAAAAGCGGCGACTTTACCGCCACCGTTAACCTGGAAAAAAACAAAGAATACCAGTTCCGTTATCTGGTTAACGGCGGCACCTGGTTAAACGACGAGGCAGCCGACAGCTATCAGCCATCACCGGTGTCGTACGATCATAACTCCGTTGTACGGCTGTGACCTTTGCTGACCAACACCAAGGGCAGCCGAAGCTGCCCTGTTTAGTCTTAACTACCCCTGCTCACTAGCATTTTTGCAGCACTAAACACCCTACGGAATAACCGGCACCGAACGAGCATAAAATAGCGTGGTCGCCAGCTTGCAGGCCTTGCTTGTACTTATGAAAGGCGATAACAGAACCGGCAGATGCCGTGTTGGCATAAGTATCCAGCACCAGCGGCGCTTCTTCGGGCAGCGGATCACGGCCAAGAATTTTTTTCGCCGCAAAAATATTCATGTTGATATTCGCCTGATGCAGCCACAAGCGTTTTAACTGCTCTGGCGCCAACTGCTGGGCAGCCATTTCATCGAGGATCACATCGGCAACGATAGGCAGCAGCTCTTTGAACACCTTGCGGCCCTGTTGTTTAAAAAACGGCACCAATGGATCAGCGGGTAAACAATGCTCGGTATAGCCCATGTCGCAGCGGATATTATTAGAAAACTCGGTTTTCAGCCGCATGCCGTTAATACGCCAGGCATTGTCGCTGTTGCAGCTCTGTTCGGCTTCAATAATAGTGGCAGTACAGACATCACCGAAAATAAAGTGACTGTCGCGGCTGCTGTAATTCACCTGCGGCGAGGCAAATTCCGGGTTCACCACCAGCACCACTTTCGCTGTGCCGCCACGAATAGCGTTCACCGCGTTACTGATGGCAAAGGTCGCTGATGAGCAGGCGACGTTCATATCAAAAGCATAACCGCGGCAACCAAGCTGCTGCTGCAGTTCAATAGACAGCGCCGGATAGGGCCGCTGCATATTCGAGGCAGCGCAGATAATCAGATCAATATCGGCCGCGGTTTTATTGGCCTGAGTCATGGCTTCACGGGCGGCGCTAAGTGCCATTTCGACCATTTCCGGCAGTTGTTCTTCGCTGCGCCGCGCAAACACCGGACGCATAATAGCAGGGTCTAAAATACCCTCTTTATACAGCACATGACGTGACTTAATACCCGATGCTTTTTCGATAAACTCACAGCTGGAGTGCTCCAGCGCGGCTACTTCGCCACGGCTAATCGCCTGTGCATGCTCAGCATTAAACTGGTCGACGTACAAATTATAACTCGCCACTAACTCTTCATTACTGACCGTTTCGCTGGGGGTAAATAAACCTGAACCACTTATTACGACATTTTTCATTTTCATAACCTTGATTACAGCGGTAGGCTAACCGCACGGTGAATGGCATCAGTATACCTGATCTCGGCTTGTCAGATAAATTGTGGCGTAAACCAATATCTTATTCAGATCGGGTTTAACCGTTGCGGTGTACAGTAACTACGGGGCTGGGTCATAATAGCCGGCATCTGGTTATCTTTTTTGGTCAATACGCAGGATCTTATCTCACCCATGCCTAAGTTTGTGTTCGTCCGCTGTTTAATGCTTTGTGGCTTGCTGGCTGTCAGTGCGCAAGCTTGGGCGCAGTCGGCCTTAACACTGAATATCACAGGCATTAAAGGTGAGTTAAAAGACAACGTGGCCATTTATCTGCAAAAATTCACTGAAGATGAAGTCAGCGCCGGCACGCGCCTACACGCCGCATTGACGCAGGAAGCAGAAAAAGCGCTGCAGGCGCTGGGGTACTATCAAAGTGAGATTGAGGTGCACCCCAAACCGGATAACCCGCTGGCCCTGACACTGCACATTAAGGCTGGCAAACCGGTGCTGATTGACACTGTCGATATTCAGTTAAGCGGGGATGCCGCCAACGATGCAGATTTTGCCGCTTTGTTGCAGCAACAGGCGCCCAAACGCGGCGCCATATTACATCATGGTCAGTACGAGGGGTTAAAAAGTGCGCTGCGCAATCTGGCTTTACGTAAAGGCTATTTTGATGCCCGCTTTAGCCTGAACCGGCTTGAGGTGGCCCCTGAGCTAAACCAGGCATTTGTGCGGCTGCATTTTGACAGCGGTGTGCGTTACCGCTTTGGCGAGGTTACCTTTAGCGGCCAGCAAATTGACAGCGCCCGGCTGCAGTCGTTATTGCCGTTCGCTGCAGGCGATGCCTATCTGGCCAGCCAATTAGGCGAACTGAATCAGGCGCTGGCTACAACAGGTTGGTTTTCCTCCATTCTGGTTGAGGGTAATACGGAGCAAATCAGCGATTTTCACTTACCAGTAGAGGTTAGCCTGGCACCGGAGCGGCGCAATATTATCGAAACCGGTATTGGCTACTCGACCGACGTAGGCGCCAGGCTGAAGCTTAACTGGCTAAAGCCCTGGTTAAACAGCGCTGGCCACAGCTTGCGTACCGACCTCGCCTTATCAGAAATAGAGCAAAGCATTGAAGCAGCCTATAAGTTGCCGTTACAACACAGCGCAACAGATTACTATCAGTTACAACTAGGGGTACGAAACCGCGATACTGAAGATACCGCCAGCCGCGAGTCTAACCTGGTGTTAGAGCGTTATTGGTTGCTGGGTAACCAATGGTATCGCACTGCATCGCTGCGCTGGTTATATGAAGACTTTGTACAGGCCGATCAACGGGACAATATCAGCCTGATCATGCCAGGTATCAGCTATAACCGCAGCCGTCAGGCCGGTGGTGCCATGCCCCACAGCGCTGACAGGTTAGCGCTGCGGGTAGAAGTGTCAGATGAAGCCTGGGGCTCTGGTGCCAGCTTTGTCAGATTGCGCGGGCGCGCCGGCTGGATAGGCAGCGCCGGCGATAACCACCGCTTTGTTACCCGCTTAGATGCCGGCGCTATTTTAATGGAAGCACTACGTAAGCTTCCCCCTTCCTTACGTTTTTTCGCCGGCGGCGACAACAGCATTCGTGGTTTTGGTTATGAAACTATCTCGCCGACTAATGAGCAAGGCGAGCTGATTGGCGGGCGTTATTTATTGACCGGTTCGGCAGAATACCAGTATCGGTTACGGGGCAACTGGTGGCTGGCCGCCTTTACTGATTATGGCAGCGCCTGGGATGACAACCCCGACTGGCAACAGGGTGTGGGGGTTGGCGTGCGCTGGGCATCGCCAGTAGGGCCAATCCGGCTTGATTTCGCCTTTGGCCTGGACCAGCCCGGCAGTGGTTTTCAGCTGCACTTTGCTTTAGGGCCTGAATTATGAGTTGGCTGCGCGCAAAAGCCCTATGCCGGCTTAGCCTGAAATGGCTGAACTGGACAATTTTACTGCCCAGCCTGCTGCTGTGTCTGCTGTTGGCCGCCCTGCTGTTTAGCCATGCCGGCTTGCGGCTGAATATTGCACTGGCGCAGGCGCTGATACCAGGCCTTAGCATTGGCGCCAGTCAGGGCAGTGTATTGGGCGGCCACACCTTGCAGCAGGTACGCTGGCAACAGGGCAGTAACTGGGTACAACTGCAACAATTTTCACTGCGCTTTAATCATCGCTGTTTACTGCAACTGGCGCTGTGCACCGAGCAGCTGCAACTGGATAACCTGAGTGTGAACTGGCAAACCGCTGCTGCAGAGCTGGATGATGTCCAAAGCAGCAGCCAAACTGCCAACCCGGCCACCCGCGCATTCTGGCTGCCCTTTCCTGTTACGCTGTCTGGCTTTAGTATTACCCAGGGTGATATCCGCCTTGATGACTATCAGTTGACTTGGCAACAGCTCAGCACCCGGTTAGACGCCTGGGGCAATAAACTGCAACTGACCACCCCCAACTGGCAAGACGTGCAGTTAACGCTGCCCGACAGCGCAGCAGACACCGAGCAGAGCACAGGTTTTAACTATATCCCGCCGGTGTTAACTGACTTTAGCCTGCCGCTACAACTGTTTGTCGACCGTTTTAGCCTGCACAATGTTGTGCTTAAGCAGCAACAACAGCATGTTGCGCTGGAGCGCGCTTATATCAGCTTGCAGTGGCAGCAAAACGAATTAAACCTGACGCAGTTAGATCTCTATCATCCGCTTGGCAAAGTGCAAAGCTCAGCCCGTCTAAGCGCAAGCGGCCGTTATCCACTAAGCGCACAGGTGTCGGCGCACATCAGCGATGGCGCTTTGGCGCAGCAACAACTGCAACTTAACGCCAGTGGCGACTTGTCAGCGCTTCGCCTTGAACTGGCTGCGCGCGGCCCTGTTGCGCTGGATGTTGACGCCCAGCTGAACTTACTTAGCGAGCTGCTGCCACACCAGCTTGTGCTCAATCTTGCTAACCTCAGCTGGCCGATGGCTGAAGGTGAGCAAAGCGCCATGCTTACCCTGTCGCGCGGTGAGCTTAAGCTGTCAGGCGATAGCAAGCAAAGCGCCCTGAGTGGCCGCGTCAGCCTTAACAGCGATAGCCTGCCAGCGATGGCCATCGCCTTTGACGGCCAGCTGACACCCGAGCAACTGGTGCTGTCGCAACTGCAGCTTGATACCCTGGGGGGCCAGGTACAAAGCCCGCTTAGCCTGAACTGGCAGCAAGGTATCAGGGTCGAGGGGAATGGTAAGCTCAGGGCTATTCAACCCGGCATGTTCTGGCCAGCATACCCCGGTGAGCTTAACGGCAGCCTGCACTACCGGGCTGAGGTTAATCAGCAACATGGCTGGCAGCTGGCGCTGGATAACATCGATATTAGCGGTAAGCTGCGTGACTACGTGTTAACCCTAAGCGGCAGTGCCCGGGCCGATGATGCTACTGGCAACGGCGACTACCGTTTTAGCAGCCCCGGACTGCAAATAAGCCACGCTGACAACAAGCTGCGTTTGGCCGGTAGCCTGCAGCAAAGCTGGGATCTGATGCTGGCTCTGGACATCAGCGATATCAGCCAATCGCTTGACCAGGCACAAGGTAAGGTCCAGGGCCAGTTCACTTTAACCGGCCCCCGTCTGCACCCTAAACTTAAAGGCGCTGTAAGCGGCCAGGATATAGGCTTTGACCAGCTGCGGCTAAAGCAGCTTAAATTTGATAGTTCAGTGTGGCTGGATGAGCAAAAGCGTTGGCACACGGATATCACCCTGCAGGCACAAAGCGGCCGTTATCAGCAGCACAAATTAACGCAACTGGCGCTGCATTTGCATGGCAGCGAACAGCAGCACGCGCTCAGGCTTGATATAGATGCCGACCAGCACCAGGCACAGCTAAGCCTGGCTGGCGGACGGCAAAACAACCAATGGCAAGGCCAGTTACAACAGGCACAAATCAGCAGCCTGCTCGGAAGTTGGCGGCTTAAAGCGCCTGCTGCGCTAACCTACCAGGACAAAGAGCAGCAGCTTAGTGTGGCGGCTCATTGCTGGCAGCAAGACTTAGCCTCGCTGTGCGCCACGCAAACCATGCAGTTTAGTCCGGTACAAGCCAGCGCCAAACTAACCTTGCAGCAGCTTGAACTGAGCGCACTAGCAGCGCTGCTACCAGCGAACACTAACCTGGAAGGCCGTGTTGATGCCGGGGCAATGTTGAGTTGGCAACAGGATAAACCGCTAAAGGCTACTGCACACCTTAGCAGCGCGCAGGGCAGCTTGACGCAGCAACTGGATACTCCCCTTACGCTAAGCTGGCAGCAGTTGGCAGTTAATACGGAAATCCGTGATAACGCCCTGCACAATACGCTGCAGGTGGCTTTTAACGAGCAAGCCAAACTCGATGCCAATATAACGCTGGCTTACGCCGATGCCGGCGCTAAACCCCTCAGTGGTGACGTACGTCTAAACCATTTTGCTATCGATTTTCTGCAGCCGTTACTGGGTGAACTTACCGAACTTAGTGGTGTGCTGGACACTGAGCTTAAGCTCAGTGGCACCCTGCAACAACCGCTGCTGCACGGCCAGACCCGGCTTAGCAACACTAAAGTGAAGGGCAAGCTGGCGCCGGTAGATATTGATGATGCAGATCTGCAGCTCGATTTTAGCGGCAGTAACGCCAGGCTAAACGGCCAGGTGATCACCCCCAAAGGCGAGGTGGTATTAACTGGCCAGGCCGATTGGCAACAGCTGGACAACTGGCAGGCGCAGCTTAACATAAAAGGCGATGAGATCAGGTTACAGGTGCCACAAGCCAGCTTACAAATAGCGCCGGATCTGACCATTAAAGCCAGCCCAGAGCTCACCAGGCTCAGCGGTACGGTGCGTATTCCCAACGCCCGTATTAATATCGACGATCTGCCGGCCAGTGCAGTAGAGCTGTCTGGCGATACGGTATTGCTTGACGCCGACTTAACACCGCAAGCCGTTAGCAATGACGGCCTGTTTGCGCTGCAAACCGACTTAAACGTGCAGCTGGGTGAGCGGGTACGGCTGTCCGCTTTTGGTCTGCAAACCCGCCTCAGTGGCAATCTGCGGGTAAGACAGCAGCCATTGCAGCCGTTACGATTAAATGGTGATGTCAATTTGGTCGATGGTACTTTTCGGGCCTACGGTCAGGACTTACTGATCCGTAAAGGCAAAATGAATTTTAACGGCCCGGCCGATCAGCCGTTTTTAAATGTTGAAGCTATTCGTAACCCTGCCAATATGGAAGATGATGTCATCGCCGGCATCAGAGTAACAGGCCCGGCCGATGATCCTAATGTGGTGATTTTTTCCGAGCCGGCTAAATCGCAAGCCAGTGCGCTGGCCTATTTGGTGATGGGGCGAGACCTGGGCGGTGACAGTGGCAATGCCGGCACAGCCGTGACCACCAGTTTGATTGGCATGACGCTGTCATCCGGCAGCAAAGTGGTCGGCGAAATTGGCGAAGCTTTCGGCTTACGTGATCTGACACTGGACACTGCCGGGGCCGGTGATAACTCTCAGGTAACGGTAAGCGGCTATTTATCACGCGACTTGCAGCTAAAATACGGTTACGGCATTTTTAATGCGGTAGGCGAATTTACCCTACGCTACCGCCTGATGCGCCGGCTGTATCTGGAGGCGGTATCGGGTTTAGATAACGCCGTCGATCTGTTGTATAAGTTTGAGTTCGACTAAGCATATCTGCACCTATTACGCCAACAGCTATACCGCTTGTAGCAGCAGATGTTGATAGCGCCCCAGCGAAGCATAAGGCTCCTGACGGTTAAATTGCAGCTCAAGCGCCAGTAACTGGTCAAAATGGCTGTGCTGCAGGTTGCGATCGCGTAAGTAGTCATGAAAACAACGTACACCGGTTTTACCCTGCAGGCGAAAACCGGCCTGCTGTGCCCAAACTAACACCTCGGCTGGCACCAGCGGCTGCTGCGGGTTTAGGCTGACTTTTTTCTTCACCTGCAAATCGGCCGCAACATAGTCAAAATTGCCAAACACCATATTGGCAAAACGCTTGGCATCTTTGTTGTAGAACATCAGTGACAAGACCCCGTCAGGCGCTACCAATTGCCTCAGCTGCGCCAGTGCCTGCTCAGGCTCGGCCAGCCATTCCAGCATGGCATGACACAGCACCAGCGGATAAACACCGGGCTTTGCTGCAGCAAGCTGGGCTAAACCAACCTGCTCAAAGCTGACCTGTTGTAACTGGGCCAAATCAGCCTGCTGCCGGGCCATTTGCAGCATGTCAGCGGAAATATCCGTAAGATGAACACTATGCCCCCGCGCGGCTAACGCCAGCGCAACCTGGCCCTGACCTGCCCCGACATCCAGCACCTGACAGGGCTGCTGCAGCTGCGACAGCTCCAGCAAGTCACGTAACAACACCGCCTGGCGCAGCGCACCTTTACTGCTGCTGTAGATATTGCGGGCAAATTTAGCGGCAATACCATCAAAACTGCGATCGGTTTTTTTTGTCATGCCGGGTTGTCTATATCAATAAATTGCACCTCAAGGCCAAACTGCTGTGCAATCAGCTCCCCCAGCGCCTTTACGCCATAGCGCTCGGTAGCATGATGACCGGCGGCAATAAAGTGAATACCCAGTTCGCGCGACACATGAATGGTCTGCTCCGACACCTCACCACTGATAAACAGCTGGGCACCAGCGGCGGCCGCTTGTTCAATATAGCTCTGCCCCCCGCCGGTACACCAGGCCAGTTTACTGACAAGGCTGTCAGCAGCAGGCAGCGTGGCCTGATGCAGTAACACCGGCCGCTTAAGCCACGTCTCAAGCTTTGCCGCCAGCTGCGCCGGGCTTAACGCTGTAGATAGCTCGCCTTGCTGCACCACGCCTTCAGGCTCAACACTAAGTAGCGGCCGGATATTTTGCACGCCGAGCAAGGCCCCTAACTGAGCGTTATTGCCCTGCACCGGGTGCACATCCAACGGCAGGTGATACGCCAGCAGGTTGATGTCATGCTGCAGCAAGGTTTGCATTTTTCATACCGGTGACCTGCGGCGCTTCATTTTTCCAAAAGTAGCCATGGTGTACCACAACAGCATCGGCCCCGGCGTTAACAGCCGCGTCCAGCAAAGCCTGACTGGCGGTAACCCCGGTAACCACTCTGCGGATCTGGCTCTTACCTTCTACCTGCAAACCATTCGGGCAGTAATCACGTATTCGTTCACTTTGTAAATGTTGGTTTAAAAAACTCACCAGCTCGTCACGCGAAATCATCAGCAAAGCTCCTTCACTCGATTAGCGGTTATTGTACTGCAACTGGCTAAGAAATCAGGCACATTTGTGTTAAGCGGTCAAAATGGTGTATAAATAATGCGCGACTTGCTTAAATAATCTCAGTTAAGGATCCGTATGAGCAAATTGGATAAAGATCAGGTGGTTGCCGAGTTTACCGCAGCCTACAAAGCGGCCTTTGGTAAAGCGCCACAGTTGGAGCAAAAACCGGGCTGGTTCAGTGTAGATGGCGGCAAGAATATTCGTCTGGCTGAGCTGGCAGAGCTGACCGCCAGTTACGCTGGCGCCAAAGGCAAAACTGCCGCCAAACCGGCTGCAGACAAAAAAGCGGAGGATAAAAAGCCTGCCGCTAAAGCTGCAGCGCCCAAAGCGGCCGCTAAAACGGCGTCCAAAGCAAAAGCCAAAAGCAGCGGTAACGGCCAGTCGGCTCAAGCCTTGTGGGCTAGCCGTATTGGTGAGCAGCAGCGCAAGCCGCGCGGCACCCGCTAATTTGCCTCCGGCGCTGGCACTGCATCCGGCTCTGCCGCTGTAGAAGCGCCAAGCCGGTTTTTCGCTTCAATCCACTGCCCCATAAACTTAGTGCTGCGATAAGCATGATGCCTGAGCATTAAGCCGGTAAAATTGTGCTGTCTGTGTAACTCAAGCTGCTGCCTTACCTGCTCCAGCTGTTGCCAAAGCCTTGTTTGATGTGCTGCCAGCATAAATTTTTCCGTTACGATGGCATACCCTTGCTGCTGACAACGAGACCAAAGCTCAGGTTGCTGATACAACTTCACTGCCGCCTCAGCAATACCCTTAGCATCATTAGCGATAATCCCGGCCCATAGCCTCTGGTCCGGGTTATCTGCTTGTACTGACGCACCGTCTGGCTGCATGCCCTCAGCACCTATATCGGTGGTTACGCTGGGCGTGCCACAGCGCATTGCATCCAGCAGTTTACCTTTTAAACCGGCCCCAAATGCCAGCGGCGCCAGACACACTCTCGCTTGCTCCATCACCACACAGGCATCTTCTGCCCAGCCTTTTACCAAAAAACCGTCGCGAACATTGTGCAAGGCGGTAGCTTTAGGGGGTGGATAAGCGCCATAGATATGCAGCTGTGCCTGCGGTAAGCGGGCACGAATTAATGGCCAGATCTGTTGCTTTAACCACAACACTGCATGCCAGTTAGGGGCATGGCGAAAATTGCCAATAGCGACAAAATGCTCACGCTGGTCAAACTTCAGCCGGTTTGGTGTCGGCTCCTGCTCCAGTAAAAAGGGGCAGTAACACAGCAAGGCCGCGGGCACCTGATAATG
This sequence comes from Rheinheimera nanhaiensis E407-8, assembly GCF_000296695.1. GTDB lineage: Bacteria > Pseudomonadota > Gammaproteobacteria > Enterobacterales > Alteromonadaceae > Alishewanella > Alishewanella nanhaiensis. Next base: position 175,168 of record NZ_BAFK01000002.1, on the reverse strand, counting down.
CTGTTGCAGCAGCTGCATTTCATAGCTGGAAATCACCAACGTGATATCGCAGCGATAAATAGCGGCAATTTCCCTCAGCGCCAGCTCTGAATTAAGTGCGGCTGCATCCAACGCCGCTGTCGTCTTTGCACACTGCTCGCGCGCCGCTCTAAGCGCATGACAGTCTTCCATATCCAGTATACGCAGCGCCTCTGGGCAGGCTTGCTCTACCCGCCAGCCAAACTGCTCTTCGAGCATAAAACGATCAAACAGCACTGCCTGCGGATTAAGCGCGGTAATCCAGTTATCAAAGCTGCTGTCATTTAACGCAATCTGCTGCTCAATCACGCCCAGCTCAGCCAACGGATAACGGTGCATACCGGGCTCTGCAGCACTGGCAAACACAACCTGCCAGCCCTGTGCCAAATAGAGTTTGAGCAAGCTAAGCATACGATAGCCAGCCGCTGAAGAGTTGGGCTCAGGCCAGACATAACCGACCACGACCAGTAAAGGCACCTGACTCACCATTATCCCCACCTGTTAAAAGGCGGCAGTTTAGCGGTTTTTTGCCCATCGCAACAGCTTGGCAGGACCAGCTGTCATGCTAAGATACAACAATCCTTAGCCGTGGAACATCAGCATGAGTGTCAGTCATTACTCCAAAGCGGAAGAGCTATTGCATGCGCTAAGCCATGGCATGGGTGCGCTACTGAGCATTACCGCTCTGCTAGTCATGCTGGCCGTTAGCCTGCAATTGCAGGATGGCTGGTATGTCGCCAGCAGTATTATCTACGGCAGCAGCCTGATCTTACTGTACAGCAGCTCAACGCTGTATCATGCCGTCTCAGATGTTTTGCTAAAGCGACGACTACGCCAGCTGGATCATGCGGCCATCTTTATCCTGATAGCAGGCACCTACACCCCCTTCACACTGATTAATCTGCGTGAAAGCTGGGGGCTGGCGTTGTTTGCTGTGATTTGGCTTATCGCACTGGCAGGCGTAATTATTGAGCTGGCCACCGGGCTTAAATATAAGAAGCTGTCGCTGTCACTTTACCTGGGCATGGGCTGGCTGGTGATCGTAGCGATTGAACCTATGCTGCGCCATGTAGATACCCCGGGGTTGTTGCTGTTACTGGCTGGCGGCTTATGTTACTCATTTGGAGTGATTTTTTATGTCTGGAAGCGCTTATATCTGCATCATCTGATCTGGCATCTGTTCGTATTAGCCGGCAGTGTGCTGCATTTTTTTGCCGTATATTATTTTGCCCTGACACGATAAAAAGCAGGCCAAAGAACTGACCTGCTTGGAGTTTCTACTGTACTGGCACTTTTAGCTTAATACTGATAGCTAAAGGTTACACCGCTAAACGCAGTATATGCCCGGATACCAACATGCCAGGTACCCGCCTGCGGGTTATTAATGGTACATACTTCATTGTTACCGTTCAGATAAGGCCGGCAGTTGTAGCTCGTGGTGGTAGGCTCGCTGCCATAACGCACATACAGGTCAGCATCACCTGTACCGCCAGAGATCTGGAAGGTAACACTGGATACGCCAGACGGAATCGCATAGCTGCCACGCAGCCACTGACCGCTGGATGCCGATAAATTCGGGAAGGTGGCGCCGCCTGTTGGTGGTGGATTAGTACCACCGCCGCCTGAGCCATCACAACCATTGTTGGTCAGATAGTCGTGGGCAGCTTTGGCTTTAACAATACCCCAACCGTATGAGGTATCACGGCCAGTGGCCCCCCGGTCTTCCGCCGTTGCATTTAAGGCATTACGGATTTGTGCAGCTGTACATTGTGGGTGGTTACTCCATACTAAGGCGGCAACACCCGCAACATGTGGCGATGCCATAGAAGTACCGCTGATGCTGTTATAGCCACCGTTATTCCAGGTCGAGTTTACGCTTACCCCCGGGGCGGCAATTTCAACCTGCGAGTTACGCTGTGAAAAGCTGGCCAGCGTACCACTGGAATTCACTGCGGCAACAGATACAACGGCATTGTACGACGCTGGATAAGAGAAGCTGGTATTACCGGCATTACCCGCCGCGGCCACTAACAGCATGCCACCATTATAAAAATTAGTCATAGCAGTGTTTTCTGTCTGGTTAGACGAACTACCACCAAGACTCATATTCACCACTTTGGCACCCGCGTCTTTACATGACTGAATGGCGGTGATCAGGTTGGACGCCGTAGTCCAGTTGCCCGAGTTATTAAAAATTTTAACAATATGCACACCCGCCTGGCCGTTGCCTATGGTTCCTACCACACCGGTGTTATTATTCAGTGCCACCATGGTACCCGCCACATGGGTGCCATGACCGTTGCCGTCAGAGTACCAGGTGCCGTGGCCTGAAAATGAGTACCCCGTTACACCCGAGTTTTGCAGATCTTCATGCCCCGCAGCCCAACCGGTATCAATCACACACACTTTGGTGTTACCAGCGCTACTGTCACTGACCTGGTTAGCCTGAACCATATTGATACCGTATGGCGTGCTTTGCGCCATAGGTGTAATTACGTCCATCAGATAACGTTTGTGGTCCTCTTCAACATATTCAACGTCAGGATCATTTTGCAGCATCCGAAGCTGCTTTGGCGTTAACTCCGCCACACTGGCATGTACCAAGTGTAAATGCGATAACGCTTGTACATTGGCTTTTTGCAGCGCCTGCTGAGCACGGGCAACAGAAAACTCCGGACGCTGACTGCGACCATCAGCGCCCATAGTGGCAACCGGTTCTTTAAATTTAACGATATAGCGGGTGGCTTTTGTTTCAGCCAATTCAGCTAAGCTCAGTTTAGCTTCCGGCTTTTTAACGCCCTCAGCAACAGCTACAGAGGTCAGGCTCAGCGCAAAACAACCAGCAGACGCAGCTGCCAGTACGGTAGTCATTTTTTTCATCATAGTACCCTTGGTTAATTTTTATGTTCCATGTTGTTCGGTCGGCATCCTGCAGCACAAAAAGTAACCAATTGCGGATCAGAGCTCCATTACAAACAGATTATAAATTCATTACAAATGCATGAGATAAACCCAGGATAGGAAATTTATATAACTATCAGAAACAAATTGAGTTTTTTAGGTACTTGTTTAGATTTGTCATTGCACACAGTAACCTATGTTAACTGGTTATTCTTCGTCGGCTGTGGCGTGGCGATGCGTTTTAACCGAAACCAAAAAACGGAGCCTTTGGCCAGTTCTGAGGAAAAGCCTATCTGGCCCTGATGGTTTTCAATGATTTTTTTGCATATAGCCAGCCCCAGGCCACTGCCCTCTTTCGCACGCTGATCTGAGCTGTCAGCCTGAGAAAACTTCTCAAACACCCGCTGTTGGAACGCCAGCGGAATGCCGGCACCCTGATCTTCAACTTCTACCTTTACTTCATCGTTGTGGCACAGCAAACGCACCCTGACCAGCGCCTCAGGCGGTGAAAACTTAATGGCATTAGAGATCAGATTATCAATCACCTGGCGCAGTCGCAGTGCATCAGCATCAACCCAGCAGTTATCCACGCCGGGACTGTCCAGCAGCAGATCCACCTGATAGCGTTTGGCATAGGGTTGCATGGCTAATACAGCCTGCTGAAGCAACAGTGACAAATTTAAAGCTTTGCAGCTAAGGGTAAAGGTACCGGCAGCAAACTTCTGCAAATCGAGTAAATCATTGATCAATTGCGACAGGCGCTCGCTATTGGCTTGCGCCGTTTGCAGCATGTTAAGGTACATAGGGTTGTCCGGCGTAACCACTTGCTGCGCCACCAGACCAATAGCGCCACGAATTGCAGTCAGCGGCGTGCGCAGTTCATGGCTGACGGTGGCGATAAACTCATCTTTAAGTTTATCCAGTTGTTTTAACTCCTGGTTTGATTTGGCCAGCTCCGCCAGGCTGCGCTCAAGTTGCCGCGTGCGTAGTGACAGCGTGACAGAGCTTTGCTCCAATGCCTGAGTACGCTCTGACACTCTGGTTTCCAAAATGAGCTGAGCTTTGGCTTTATCCTCTACGGCTGACTGTAACAAACGGTTAATTTGCCGCACATGGCGCAGCCGGTACAGATGTAACAGCCAAATCAGCACCAGCGCGATCAGCAGCGCAGCATAAAGCACCGGCTTGCGCTGCCACCAATGTGGTTGCACCTGCAAGCTGGCGACAATCTGAGGGCTACTAAAGATGCCATGATTGTTAGATGCCCGAAGCCATAGCGGATAATCGCCGGGCGGCAAATTCGCATAAAAAGCGCTGTTGCGCGCACCGGCTAACACCCAGTCAGCGTCAACCCCCTCAAGCCGGTAGTGAAACTGATTACGCTGTGGATCCTGAAAATCCAGTGCGCTGAACTCAAAGTTAACCGTATGGTTGTTCGCCGACAACTTTATAGTGGGCCAGGCAGTGGCATGTGGCTTTAACTGTAGTTGCTGATGATCAATCACCACTGCAGACAGCACGGCTTGCGGGGGTTGACGGTTGGCCTGTAACAACGCTGGCTTAAGTACCACCAAGCCGGCTATGCTGCCAAAATACAGCTGCTGCTGATTAGCAGCAACCGCATGCAGGTTTAACTCTGATGCCAGCATGCCGTCCGCGCTGTTATACAGCACAAAACGCTCACTGTCGTTATTGCGCAGCGCCAAACCAGCCGCCGTCATCACCCATAGCCGCTCATCCTGCTGCAGCACACCCAGCACCGTATGGCCAGGTAAACCCTGCTCGCCGGTTAACCGCTGTTGCTGGCCGGTATCCAGATCCTGTAGCAATACCTCATCACGGCTACACACGGCCAGTATCCGCCGGTGTTCACTGACACAGAGCACATTGCTGTGTGTAATTGCCACGGCCCCTCTCCCTGTCACTGTCGGGCTGTGCTGTCGAACCTGCTGGCTCGGTATATCAATCTGATACAAGCCGCTGTAGCGGGTAGCGACCCACAGCTGCTGTTCACTGCCAAGAAATAACTGCTGCACCGCATTGCCGGCACTCTGCTCAGATAAACGCGATAACCAATGTTTGACTGTGCCACGCATCGGGTGCCAGACAATAACACCCTCACCCCACAGGCCAAGATACAGGGTACCATCAGCGGCAATCTTGATGTCTCTTACATTACGGTTTGATACCTGTGCCAACTCAAAGGGTAAGGTGAGCTCGGTAAGTTGCGCTGCTGCCTTATCGTATTGCAGTAAACCGTTGTCAGTGGCAATATAAATCAGCCCCTCAGCCGACTGCGCCATGGCATTAACCCGGCTACCGGTAGTAAAGCGTTGCAGCTGACCGTCAGCGCGGTTGATGCGATACAACATGTCGGTACTGCCCAGCCACAATGTGGCTGAAGTGTTCAGAATAGCGGTGACGGAAAACGGCTGTGCGTTGGCCAGCTCAGCAGAAAGTTCTCGCGCGTCACTAAAGGCCGCACTGGACACCCGATTACGAAACAAGCCACTTTCGCGGGTACCAAGCCAAAGCACGCCTGAACGGTCATACAAAATACTGCGCACGTTAACATGACTAAGCTGCGAACTGACCAGAGCAAAGGGTGCCGGGGCGTCGTTGCTCAGGCTGTCAAGCGCCAACTGATACAGACCAGTGTAACTGCCAATCAGTAGCGTCTTGCCATCAGCACTGTGCTGCAGCACATTAACCACCGGCTCATGCTGATCTGGTGCCGTAAGTGGCTGCGCAATAAAGCGTTGTGCTGCACCAGAGTACTGAAACACCCCCTGCCGGCTGCCGATCCACAGCGTTACTCCCACTTGCTTAAGGGCACGGATCTCATTACCACGGTTTAGGCTATCCGCCCCCGGTACCAGCTCGATAACCTCGCTCAGCCCGCTATTGTCGTGCCAGTGATGTAAGCCGGCTGAAGTACCGATCCAGATCTGGCCGTCAACCCCCTGCTCCAGGCTCCAGATGCGCTGAGCGGCCAGTTGTTGTTGCTGCTGCGCCTGGCCTATCAGCGTAATACTGCCATCGGTATTGATCCGGCTAAGCCCGGTGGTGGTACCAACCCAAATCCGCCCTTGCTTATCTTGCAACAGGCTTTGAATATAATTACCTGCCAGCCCCTGCGCCTGCGTGTACCTCAGCGGCGCGCTGCTGCCTGGCACCAGCTTCGACAAACCCAGGCCCCAGGTGCCGGCCCAGATGTTATCTTGGGCATCAATCAGTACCACACCGACGTCCGGCGTTTGCTGTATGGCCAGCTCAGCCTCTGTTAACACGGCAAATTCGACAAAGCGATAACCATCAAAGCGTAATAAACCGGAATTGGTTGAACCCAGCCATAAAAAGCCGTTGCTATCCTGCTTAACACTGTAAATAGTGGCGTTGGGCAAGCCATCGTCAACGCCCAGCCGGCTAAAGCGCTGCTGCGCTGCGGCCAGACTGTTGATGCTGCCAGCTACCACCACCATGAGCAGAGCAAAAAAATAAAACCTGTTGCGCCAGTGCAAGCTAACCTCTGTCAATCGGAAGGAGTTGCAGTAACTTTTACGCTACTTAAAGTTGCCGAAAAAGTTATCGCGAAAAATGGTCAATACGGGCTAAACATAGCACAGAGCATAATGCTTTACAGTGCACGGAGGATTAAATCTGCGCTGACACTTTCGCTTGCAGTTGCATTCTTTTAGAATCGCCCGCATTAGCTATTTTAATTATGTTGTCCCGGAGAAAGACATGTCTGATGTTAAACACAGCCGCCTGCTTATTTTAGGTTCAGGCCCGGCTGGCTATACCGCTGCCGTTTATGCTGCCCGTGCGAATTTAAACCCGGTGCTGATCACCGGTATGCAGCAAGGTGGTCAGTTAACCACGACCACTGAAGTAGAAAACTGGCCTGGCGATGCGCATGGGTTGACCGGCCCGGCATTAATGGATCGGATGCGTGTGCACGCCGAAACCTTTAATACCGAAATCGTGTTTGACCATATTCACACTGTTAACCTGAAGCAGCGTCCTTTTATGCTAACCGGCGACAATGGTACTTACAGCTGTGATGCGCTGATTATTTGTACCGGTGCTTCTGCTAAGTATCTGGGCCTGCCATCTGAACAAGCATTCAGTGGCCGCGGTGTATCAGCCTGTGCCACCTGTGACGGCTTTTTTTACCGTAACCAGAAAGTGGCCGTAATCGGTGGCGGTAACACTGCGGTTGAAGAAGCGCTTTATCTGTCGAACATCGCCACCGAAGTGCACTTAGTGCACCGGCGTGACAGCTTTAAGGCTGAGAAAATTCTGGTCGACCGCCTGATGGCCAAAGTGGCCAGTGGCAATATCGTGCTACATACCCACTGCGAGCTGGAAGAGGTAATAGGCGATGAAATGGGCGTGACCGGCGTGCGCTTGAAATCGACCAAAGGCGAAGCCAACAAAGAATTAGCCTTACAGGGTGTATTTATTGCTATCGGCCACAAACCCAATACCGACATCTTCGCTGGCCAGCTGGAGATGAACGGTGGTTATTTAAAAGTGCAAAGTGGCACTGAAGGTAATGCCACCCAAACCAGCATCGAGGGCGTATTTGCTGCCGGTGATGTGTCTGATCATATTTACCGCCAGGCTATTACCTCAGCAGGCACCGGCTGCATGGCTGCACTGGATGCCGAGCGCTACCTGGACGCGTTAAGTAAATAAGGCCGGTTGTGGCCATTTATTTGCCTGAACTCAGCGCGCACGATGTCAGCTTTCCACCGCTACATCGTGCACTGAGTGAACCTGACGGCCTTTTGGCGATGGGCGGCGATTTATCAGTGCCGCGCTTGTTAAGTGCCTATCGGCAGGGTATTTTCCCCTGGTTTAGCGACGGTGACCCACTGTTGTGGTGGAGCCCGTCTACCCGCGCCGTATTTGCCCCGGACAGCCTGACACTTAGCCGCACGCTGAAAAAACAGCTGCGCCGTTATCAGTTACGCTTTAGTGTTAACCGAGCCTTTGCTCAGGTAATAAGCCAGTGTGCGGCCCCCAGAGCCAAACAACCAGGCACCTGGATTTTACCGGCCATGCAGCAGGCTTACCTGGCGCTACACCAGCACGGCCACGCCCACAGTATCGAAGTGTGGCAACAGGACAAACTGGTCGGTGGCTTGTACGGTGTACAAATAGGCGGCTTGTTTTGTGGTGAATCGATGTTTAACCGCCTGCCCGATACCGCCAAGCTGGCGCTGGTGGCACTGCAAACCTTGCTACAGCAAGCAGCTGCGGGCTGGATAGATTGCCAGATGCCCAACCCTTTTTTATTGCAGCTGGGCGTACAGCCGATATCACGCCAGCAATACCTGACCCTGTTGACTGCGCAGCGCGGGCAACGCCTGCCAGCCGATTTTTGGCAGCCGCGGTTTTTCACGCTGGAAAATGAGTATGACTGAGCTACGTTTTGGCCTCACCGCAGCGATGCCCTGCAGTTATCTACCCAGTCAGCAAGAGCAGTTAGTCTTTTTACTACCCGAACAGCCGCTCGATGCCAGCTTATACCAGCAGTTACTTCAGCTGAACTTTCGCCGCAGTGCTGAGCAGGTGTACACACCACATTGCCCCAGTTGTCAGGCCTGTCAGTCCGTGCGTATAGCGCCAGAGCATTTTGCGCCCAGCGCCAGTCAGCGCCGTTTACTGAACAAAGCATCACGCCTGGGCTGGCGTTATCAGCTGGATAACGATACTGCCGGCGATTATTACCCTTTGTTTGCCGATTATATCCGCCATAAACATGCCGATGGCAGTATGTTCCCGCCTGCGCCAGAGCAGCTTGAGGGCATGCTGAACTGCTCCTGGTTAGCCGTGCGCTTGCTAAAGCAGTTTTATCAGGGCGAGCTGGTTGCCGTAACAATAGTTGATGAAACCACCGATGCGTTATCGGCTGTTTATACCTTTTATCAGCCCGCTGTTAGCCAGTTTTCTCCCGGCATACTGGCCATTTTGTTTCTGCTACAAGCGGCAATGCAGCGGCAGAAAAAGTGGCTGTATCTGGGCTATCAAATTGATGCCTGTCAGAAAATGGCCTATAAGGCCGCATTTTTGCCACAACAGCGATTTATTCAGGGACAATGGCGCTCATTTGGCTAAAAAAGCGCTTGTCGCTTTACTTATGCTGGCGATTTCGGCACAATCTGCGCAGTTTTTTCTGGTTCACCCAAATTTAAGAGGCAAGTGCGCTGAATGGCGAAGGAAGACGTAATTGAAATGCAAGGTACCATTTTGGATACCCTGCCAAATACCATGTTCAAAGTTGAACTGGAAAACGGCCATGTCGTTATCGCTCATATTTCAGGTAAAATGCGCAAAAACTATATCCGTATTTTAACCGGCGATAAGGTAACCGTAGAGTTAACACCATACGACTTAACCAAAGGCCGTATCGTGTTCCGCCAGCGTTAAGCCGGCAGCATTATCAGCTTTAAAAACAAACCCGGCCTTAGCCGGGTTTGTTGCTTTGGTACGCTATCGCCGCTCGTCGGTACCTTTTTACTAATCAGCCAGCGCCGCTTCCTCGGCGGTATGGTAGTCAAAGCTCAAAGCGCCGTCTTGCAGATCGACACTGACATCACCGCCATTTACCAGCCGGCCAAACAGGATCTCGTTTGCCAATGGCTTTTTCAGCTGCTCCTGAATTACTCTGGCCATTGGTCGTGCGCCCATCGCATGGTCGTAGCCTTTATCAGCCAGCCACTGCCGGGCTGCACTGCTCAGTTCCAGCGATACCTGTTTCTTATCCAGTTGCACCTGTAAATCGCAGATAAATTTATCGACAATTTGCAAAATGATTTCAGCAGATAAGTGTTTAAACCAAATAATGCCATCCAGCCGGTTACGAAACTCCGGACTAAAGGTACGGTTAATTTCCGCCATCGCATCGTGGCTGTGGTCTTGCTGCTTAAAGCCAATCGATTTACGAATGGTTTCCTGCACACCGGCGTTGGTCGTCATCACCAGCACCACGTTACGAAAATCAATTTTGCGGCCGTTATTATCCGTTAAAGTGCCGTGATCCATCACCTGCAGCAGTATGTTGTAAATGTCGCTGTGGGCTTTTTCAATTTCATCCAACAGCACCACAGAATATGGGTGTTTCGACACGGCGTCGGTTAACAAACCGCCCTGTTCAAAACCCACGTAGCCCGGTGGTGCACCAATTAAGCGGCTAATGGCATGGCGCTCCATATACTCAGACATATCAAACCGCAACAGCTCAACGCCCAGCGCTTTGGCCAGCTGCTTCGTCACTTCCGTTTTACCCACACCGGTAGGGCCGGCAAACAGGAAGTTACCGATAGGTTTCTCTTCGCTGCCAAGGCCTGAGCGCGACAAGCGGATAGCCGCTGTCAGCACCTCAATAGGCTCGTCCTGACCAAACACCACCAGTTTTAAATTACGATCTAAGTTAGCCAGCACATCTTTATCGGAAGCCGATACCGACTTTTCCGGAATACGTGCCATTTTGGCAATCACATGCTCAATTTCCGGCACGTTGATCACTTTCTTGCGCTTAGAGCTTGGCAATAAGCGCTGGCTGGCGCCAGCTTCGTCAATCACATCAATCGCTTTATCCGGCAAATGCCGCTCGTTAATGTATTTAGCGGACAGCTCAGCCGCCGCCCGAATGGCTTTTTGTGTATAACGTACATTGTGGTGCTGCTCGTAGCGCTCTTTTAACCCGAGCAGAATACGGGTGGTATCTTCGACACTGGGCTCTGCCACATCAATCTTCTGAAAGCGGCGCACCAGCGCGGTATCTTTTTCAAAGATACTCTTAAACTCCTGATAGGTGGTCGACCCCATGCAGCGCAAGCGGCCACTGGACAGCAGCGGTTTAATCAAATTACTGGCATCCATAACACCGCCCGATGCCGCACCGGCGCCAATCACGGTATGAATTTCATCGATAAATAAAATGGCGTCTTTTTCCCGCTCCAGCTCTTTAAGTAACGATTTCAAGCGTTTTTCAAAGTCGCCGCGATATTTGGTACCCGCCAGCAAGGCACCCATATCTAACGAGTAGATGGTGGCATTGGCAATCACTTCCGGCACTTCGTTGTGCACAATACGGTAGGCTAACCCTTCAGCAATGGCGGTTTTACCCACGCCGGCTTCACCCACCAGCAGCGGGTTATTTTTTTTGCGCCGGCACAATACTTGTATTGCCCGTTCAACCTCATGCTCGCGGCCGATAAGCGGATCTATCTGGCCATTTTTTGCCTGTAAGTTTAAGTTAGCGGTAAAGTTTTCTAAATATTTGCTGTCATCGCTAACTGTATCAGCACCCTCTTCCTGTGCATGCTCATCGTGCTGGTCGAGCTTCTCGGTTTTGGTAACGCCGTGCGAGATAAAATTCACCACATCTAAGCGGGTAATATCAATTTTCTTCAGCAAATACACCGCTTGTGATTCCTGCTCACTGAAAATGGCAACCAACACATTGGCGCCGGTCACTTCAGACTTGCCAGAGGACTGCACATGAAATACTGCCCGCTGCAGTACCCGCTGAAACCCTAGGGTGGGCTGGGTATCCCGCTCCAGCTCGCCCTCAGGCAGTACTGGTGTGGTAGAGTCGATAAAACTGGCCAGCTCCTGGCGCAGCTTTTCAATGTTAGCACCGCAGGAGCGCAGTGCTTCACCGGCGGCAGGGTTATCTAATAGCGCCAGCAGTAAATGTTCTACCGTCATGTATTCATGACGACGCTCGCGCGCAAACCTGAAAGCCAAATTCAGAGTTAACTCAAGATCTTTATTTAACATACACCACTCCTAATCCACCTGAGTAACGACACCAGAATCATGCCAGGACTGACCTTAAGCGCGCTCCATGGTACACAGCAGCGGGTGTTGGTGCTCTTTGGCATACTGCATCACCTGCTGCACTTTGGTTTCCGCTATTTCAGCGGTAAAGACGCCACATACCCCTTTGCCCTCGTAATGCACTTTTAACATTACTTCCGTCGCTTGTTCGTACTGCATATTAAAAAACCGGCTTAACACATCGATAACGAAATCCATCGGGGTGTAATCGTCATTATGCAGTACCACTTTATACATCGGCGGCGGAGCGACACGTTGCCGTGTCAGCTCTTCTAACCCACCCTGTTGTACGTTGCTTTCTTTATTGCCGCTCATAAACTATAGCCACGCCTGCGTATTCCATCAAAGGAGCTTTAGGTTAATTATTGGTAAATTTTTAGTTTAATTATGCAAATAACTTGACTGTGTGCTCAAATTATCTACATTAGTTGTTGGGATCAACAAACAATCCCGACATTGAGACTAAGAATACAGAATTTAGCTAACTTAGAGAAGGAAGTAAGTTGTATGGCTACCGGTAAAGTAAAATGGTTCAATAATGCCAAAGGATTTGGATTTATTCGTGAAGATGGTCGTGATGAAGATATCTTTGCTCATTATTCAACCATTAGCATGGACGGATACCGCACGCTAAAGGCCGGACAGGATGTTGAATTTGATCTGTCTGAAGGCCCCAAAGGCTTACACGCTGTGAATATTAAAGTGCCCGGTGATCTGACAGAATAAATATTCGCTCAGCGTAGAGCATATATGAAGATAAAAAAGCAGGCTCTCGCCTGCTTTTGCTTTTACCGGGGGTAATCAACCCATTAGGCGTTAGCCAGTGCCTGGTTAAAGGTCTGGCTTGGCCGCATGGCTTTCGCGGCCAGTTCAGGGTTTGGCCGGTAGTAACCACCGATGTCTACCGCTTTACCCTGGGCACCATTTAGCTCTGCGACAATAGTGGCTTCCTGCTGTTGCAGCGTTTTGGCCAGTTTGGCAAAACGCGCCTGCAGTTCAGCGTCAGCCGTTTGCGCTGCCAGTGCCTCTGCCCAGTACAGCGCCAGGTAAAAATGGCTGCCGCGGTTATCCAACTCACCCAGTTTACGCCGTGGTGATTTATCATTATCAAGGAACTTGGCGGTTGCCGCATCTAAGGCATCTGCCAGCACTTTAGCCTTAGCATTACCGGTTACCTGGCTTAAATGCTCCAGTGAGGCCGCCAGCGCTAAAAACTCGCCCAGAGAATCCCAGCGCAGATAGTTTTCTTCGATAAACTGCTCAACATGCTTAGGAGCAGAGCCGCCAGCACCGGTTTCAAACAGACCGCCGCCATTCATCAAAGGCACTACTGACAGCATCTTAGCACTGGTACCCAGCTCTAAGATTGGGAACAGATCGGTTAAGTAGTCACGCAGTACGTTACCGGTAACAGAAATAGTATCCAGCCCTTGCTTCATACGCTGCAGTGACAGGCGTGTCGCTTCGACCGGCGACAGGATCTGAATGTCCAAACCGGCAGTGTCGTGATCTTTTAAGTACTGCTGCACTTTGCTAATCAGCTGCGCATCGTGCGCGCGCTCGCTGTCCAGCCAGAATACCGCTGGCGTGTTGCTTAAGCGGGCACGGTTCACGGCCAGTTTTACCCAGTCACGAATAGGCGCATCTTTCACCTGGCACATACGCCAGATATCGCCTTGTGCTACGTTGTGCTCAAACACTACATCACCTTTGCTGTTTAGCACCTGAACTTTGCCATCGGCAGCAATTTCAAAGGTTTTATCATGTGAGCCGTACTCTTCAGCTTTTTGTGCCATCAGGCCCACGTTAGGCACCGAGCCCATAGTGCGCGGGTCAAAGGCCCCGTTCTTTTTACAAAAATCAATGGTTTCCTGATACACGCCGGCATAGCAGCGATCCGGGATCATCGCTTTGGTATCTTTAAGCTTGCCATCCGGGCCCCACATCTGGCCTGAACTGCGGATCATCGCCGGCATAGACGCATCGATAATCACATCGCTGGGTACATGCAGGTTAGTGATACCTTTGTCAGAGTTCACCATCGCTAATGCAGGCTGGGCAGCATAACAGGCTTTGATGTCTGCCATCACTGCATCCTGTTGTGCTTGTGGCAGGCTGGCCACTTTCGCAAACAAGTCGCCGGCACCGTTATTGACATCCACGCCTAACTCGTTAAACAGTGCAGCATGCTTATCAAATACCGGCTTGAAGAACTCCACTACCGCATGACCAAACATGATAGGGTCTGATACCTTCATCATGGTGGCTTTTAAATGCAGCGATAACAGCACATCCTGCTGCTTGGCAGCAGCAATTTCCTGCTGATAAAAGGCGCGCAGGGCTTGTTTGCTCATCGTAGCGGCATCCACCACCTCACCGGCCTGCACTGCGACTTTGTCTTTTAATACCGACACTGAGCCATCGGTGGCGACCAGCTGAATTTTCAGCGTATCGGCACTGGCGAAAGTGGTTGACTGCTCACTGCCATAAAAATCGCCCTGGCTCATATGCGCCACGTGTGATTTTGACTGTGCCGACCAGGCTCCCATGCTATGCGGGTTTTTCTTCGCGTATTGCTTAACCGAAGCAGGTGCCCGACGGTCTGAGTTGCCCTCACGCAGCACCGGGTTTACCGCACTGCCTTTAATCTTGTCATAACGCGCTTTAACATCGCGCTCTTGCTCAGTTTTTGGCTCAGCCGGGTAATCTGGCAGTGCATAGCCCTGCTGCTGCAGCTCTTTAATCGCCGCTTTTAACTGCGGAATAGACGCACTGATATTTGGCAGTTTGATAATGTTTGCCTCTGGCTGATTTGCCAGCTGGCCAAGCTCGGTTAACGCATCACCGATACGCTGCTCTGGCTTTAGAAAATCGGCAAAGTTGGCAATAATGCGGCCAGATAAAGAAATATCACGGGTTTCTACTGCGATACCGGCAGCAGCAGAAAACGCCTGAATAATAGGCAGCAGTGAGTAGGTCGCCAGCGCGGGCGCTTCATCTGTTTCGGTGTAAATGATTTTTGCAATTTCTTGTGACATGTTAGTTCCTGTAATGTGTTCGCGACGCACTGAACGCTTCATAGCACAGCGGCCCAGCGCCTACCTGCACCCTGCTGATGCTGGTGTTTAAAACGCATTTGTTGCAAAGCGGCGCTAGTATAGCAGCATGACAATCAATAAAATAGGCAACGCGCTGCTCGGGCCAGTTGCACTGACAGTTGGTATTTTACGCTGTCAGACGCTGAGCTGTTCACTAATACTGACAGTATGTTATGCCCAAGCCACCCTGACATTTACCGAGATAACTGCCCGTGAAAACTGCCCGCAATAAAGCCAAACCACACGCTAGCGCAACAGCGAAAAAACGCAATGCGACTAAGGTCGAGCCGCCGATATTGCTGCTGTTTAATAAGCCGTTTGACGTCTTGTGCCAATTTACCGACAACAGCAGCCCAAAGCGCGCCACCCTGGCCGATTTTATTAAGGTAGCCGACGTTTATGCGGCCGGCCGGCTCGATCGTGACAGTGAGGGCTTATTGCTGCTAACCAACTGCGGTAAAACCCAGCATCTTATCAGCGATCCCAGGCATAAAATGGCCAAAACTTACTGGGTTCAGCTGGAGGGAGACATTACCGATACAGCATTGCAACAACTATGCGACGGTGTAATGCTCAACGATGGCCCGACGCTACCCGCGACCGCATGCCGTATCGATGCACCAACCCTCTGGCCACGCACCCCACCGGTACGTTACCGCGCTGCTATTCCGACCAGTTGGATCAGTCTGACCATTACCGAAGGCCGTAACCGTCAGGTAAGACGGATGACCGCCGCTGTTGGTTTTCCCACCCTGCGTTTGGTACGCGTGGCTATCGGCCCCTGGCAACTGGCCGATTTAGCACCGGGCGAGTATCGCAGTGTGGCGCTGACAGCAGACGATATAATAACTAAAGGCCTTGGTGAATGAGCAGAGCACAGTTACACCTTACCGTTGCTGCCATAGTGCAGTTTGAACAAAAGTTTTTGCTGGTAGAAGAAACCGACAAAGTCACCGGCCAGCGCGTGTTGAATCAGCCGGCCGGCCATGTCGAGCAGGATGAAGATTTACTCAGCGCGGTAAAACGTGAGCTGTTTGAAGAAACAGGCCTGGCGCTTGAACCTTGCGCCTGGTTGGGTATTTCGCAGTTACAAGCGGCCAATAACCATCGTTATGTGCGTATCAATTTTGTGTTTGAGCCGGTGTCATTACCTGCACAGTATCAGCCACAGGATAGTGATATTCTGGCGCTGCACTGGTTAAGCGCACAGCAGCTGGCTGAGCAAGCGTTACCGCTTCGCAGCGCCCTGGTTAGCGATGCGATAGACTTATACCTGCAGGGTGTACGTTTACCCTTGGCACTGATCCAGCCGGTACGCTAAGTACTTAAACCGGCGCGATAACATGCGCTGGCGATAAATTTCATGTATAATCCGCGCCTCGTTTTTTGTTGTGATTCTGTTGTGATAATGAAGCCTATGTCCGAGCCAAAACTGGTTGAGCCATCAGCCAACAGCAATAAGAAAGTCATCGTCGGTATGTCCGGTGGTGTCGACTCTTCTGTTTCTGCCTACTTGCTGCTGCAGCAAGGCTATCAGGTAGAAGGCCTGTTTATGAAAAACTGGGAAGAAGACGACAATGACGAATATTGCGCAGCGGCAGAGGATATGGCTGATGCTCAGGCCGTATGCGATAAGCTGGGGATAGTGCTGCACAAAGTCAACTTTGCGGCCGAATATTGGGACAATGTGTTTGAATATTTTCTGGCAGAATATAAAGCCGGACGCACACCCAACCCGGATATCATGTGCAACAAAGAAATCAAGTTTAAAGCCTTTTTAGAGTTTGCCGCCGAAGCCTTAGGCGCTGACTATATTGCCACCGGCCACTATGTGCGCCGCCGCTTTGACAATGGCCACTGGCAGTTACTGCGCGGCCTGGATAACAACAAAGATCAAAGTTATTTTCTGTACACCCTGGGCGAAGAGCATGTGGCCCAAACGCTGTTCCCGGTTGGCGAGTTGGAAAAACCGTTGGTGCGCGCTATTGCAGAGCAGCAAGGGCTGATTACCCACGACAAAAAAGACAGCACCGGCATATGTTTTATCGGTGAGCGTAAATTTAAAGATTTTCTGCAGCAATATCTGCCGGCCCAGCCGGGTGATATTGTCAGTGTAGATGGCGAGGTCATCGGCCGTCATGAAGGCCTGATGTACCACACCCTTGGCCAGCGCAAAGGCTTGGGTATTGGCGGCCTGCGCGATGGCTCTGACGAGCCCTGGTATGTGGTGGGTAAAAACCTTGATACTAACCAGCTTATTGTTGCGCAAGGCCATGACCACCCAAGCTTACTGTCAACTGGCTTAATGGCCAGCCAGTTGCACTGGACTGATCGCCAAGGCCCAACGGCCCCGCTGCGCTGCAGTGTAAAAACCCGTTACCGCCAGCAGGACATCCCCTGCTTAGTGATCCCTCAGGCCGATGGCAGCCTGAATGTGCAGTTTGACAGCCCGCAAAAAGCGGTTACGCCGGGCCAGTCAGCGGTATTTTACCTTGGCGACGTCTGTCTGGGCGGCGGCATTATTGACCAGGCGATAAACTAAAATGCAATACTCACTTTCGACGCAAATTATTGCGCTGGCCGCACTGTGTCAGGCGCTAAGATTGGTGCAACAGGTCGCGCGCAGCAGCGAGCTGGATAAAGAAGCCCTCAGCCTGATACTGCAAAGTGTTGCCGTGATTGACGCTGAGCGACCACTGCAAATATACGGTGACGACGCCGCTAACCTGCGTGAGGGGTTTAAGCTGATTGTTGACCAGCTGGGTGATAAGCCACAAAAAGATGTTGAGCTGACCCGTTATATCGTGGGTGTACTGGCGCTGGAGCGCCGGCTGGCCAAAACGCCGGCCAACCTGGCACGACTGGGCGACAAACTGCAACACCTGCAACGGCAACTGCAGCACTTTAGCGTGCTGGATGACAATATGCTGGCTAACCTGGCCGATATCTACTCAGACTGCATCAGCAGTTTAGGTGGCCGTATTCAGATTTACGGCCAGCCAGAGCTTTTAAAACAACCGGCCGTACAACACAAGGTGCGCGCCTTGCTGCTCTCTGCTGTGCGCGCCGCAGTGCTATGGCGCCAGGCCGGTGGTAGCCGTCTTAACTTTATTTTTAAACGTCGCAAGCTGGTAGAACAAGCCCGGCAAATGCTGGCACAACTACCCTCATCAAGCTTATAGGAGCCTGTATGCAACTGAATGCCCTTACCGCCATCTCCCCCGTAGACGGGCGCTATGGCAGCAAAACCACTGAATTACGTAACTATTTCAGTGAGTTTGGCCTGATAAAATACCGGGTGATGGTAGAGGTGCGCTGGTTACAGCAACTGGCCGCCACAGCTGGCATCGCTGAAGTACCGGCCTTATCGGCCGGCGCAAATCAGCTGCTAAACGATATTGTCGACAATTTCAGCCTGGCTGACGCCGAACGGGTCAAAGAGATTGAGCGTACCACCAACCATGACGTTAAAGCTGTCGAGTATCTGTTAAAAGAAAAAGTGGCCGCCAACAGCGAGCTTGCCGCCATCAGCGAGTTTATTCACTTCGCCTGTACCTCAGAAGACATTAATAACCTGTCACATGGCCTGATGTTAACCGAGGCGCGCCGTGATGTGTTACTGCCCCAGTGCGACGCCCTGTTAGAGGCGATTAAACACCTGGCGCAGGAGCTAAAACAGGTGCCGATGATGGCGCGCACCCATGGCCAGCCAGCCTCGCCCACGACTATGGGCAAAGAAATGGCAAACGTGTATATGCGCCTGAAGCGCCAGCGTGACCAGATAGCCGCTGTGGAGATCCTCGGTAAGCTAAACGGTGCTGTAGGCAACTACAATGCCCACCTGTCAGCCTATCCCGAGCTGAACTGGCACCAGTTGTCAGAGCAGTTTGTCACCAGCCTGGGCCTCAGTTGGAATGCCTTTACCACCCAGATTGAGCCGCACGACTATATTGCCGAGCTGTTTGATGCTGTGGCGCGTTTTAATACGATATTGCTGGATTTTGACCGCGACGTTTGGGGCTATATCGCACTGGGGCACTTTAAACAGCGCACCATCGCTGGTGAAATTGGCTCATCCACCATGCCGCATAAAGTTAACCCGATTGATTTTGAAAACTCTGAGGGTAACCTCGGTATTGCCAATGCACTGTTTAACCATTTATCGGCCAAGCTACCGGTATCGCGCTGGCAGCGCGATCTGACCGACTCGACGGTTCTACGCAATTTAGGCATGGGCTTTGGTTATACCCTGATTGCCTATCAGGCAACGTTAAAAGGTATTAGTAAGCTTGAAGTAAACGCCGCCAACCTGCTGGCTGAGCTGGATGCAAACTGGGAGCTGTTAGCCGAGCCGGTGCAAACGGTGATGCGAAAATACGGCATTGAGCAGCCGTATGAAAAGCTAAAAGAGCTGACCCGTGGTAAGCGCATTACCAAAGCCGACTTACATCTGTTTATTGACAAGCTTGAACTGCCAGAGCCAGTAAAGCAGCAGCTGAAACAACTGACACCGGCCAATTACATCGGTGCGGCAGTTGAGATCACCAGCACACTTGGCTAACGACCCTAAGGCGCCTCAACAGCGCCTTTTTTCTGAGGACGGACTATGTATCAATTAGACTTTGGCAGCCTGAGCATTGCAGAGTTTTTGCGCGACTACTGGCAGCAAAAACCTGTGCTGCTCAAAGGTGGCTTTAAGCAGTTTCAGGATCCGTTAACGGCCGATGAGCTGGCTGGCCTGGCGCTGGACGAAAACGTAGAGTCACGGGTAGTGAGTAATATCAATCAGCAGTGGGACATGCAAAGCGGCCCCTTTGAAGACTTTGCCGCCTTTGGCGAGCAAAACTGGACCCTGCTGGTGCAGGCGGTCGATCACTGGCATCCGCCGGCGGCGACTTTACTCGATCCGTTTCGTTTTATCCCCAACTGGCGTATTGATGATTTAATGGTCAGTTTCTCTACCGCTGGCGGTGGCGTGGGCCCGCACCTGGATCAGTACGATGTGTTTATTATTCAGGGCGAAGGCAAGCGTCACTGGCGCGTTGGCATGCCTGATAACAGCTTACAACAGCTTTGCCCACATCCGCGTTTGCTGCAGGTAAGCCCATTTAACGCCTGTATTGATGTGATTACCGAGCCGGGTGACATCTTGTATATTCCACCGGGTTGCCCACATGAAGGCACCAGCCTGGAGAACAGCCTGAATTATTCGGTGGGTTTTCGCGCACCAGCGCAAAAAGACTTACTCACCGGCTTAGCTGATTATCTGCTTGACCATGACCTCACCGGCAGCCGCTTCACTGACGCCGGGCGACAGCAGGTGCAGTCAGTCGGCGCTATCTCAGCGCAGGATTTAACCAAAGTGCAGCAGTTACTGCTGCAACTGGTGTCAGATAACAGCCTGCTGCCACACTGGTTTGGCGGCCTTATTACCCGCGCCAAACACGAGCTGGATTTAAATGAGCCCGAGCCACACTACGGCAGTGATGAAATTGCAGAATACCTGGAGGAAGGCTCAGTGCTAAGCCGTGTTGGCGGCTTACGCTGCTGTTATTTCCAACAGGATGACAGTAGCGACATCTTGTTGTTTATCAATGGCGACGAAATCAGACTGCCGCCCTCTGAGCTAACCACCGCCCGGTTGCTGTGCGATTTTACCGAACTAGATCAGATGCAAAATCAGCATTTTTGCAGCTCAGCCGAGCGCACCATGCTGTTAACCAGCTTAATTAATCAGGGCTACTGGTACTTTAGCGAGTAAGTTTTGCTGTTATTGGTGAACATAAAAAAAACCGCATTAATTGCGGTTTTTTTCTTTTGTAAAGATTAAGCTACAGTTAGGCCAACTGACTGCTGCGCCATAGCTCATCTTTTTCAAACATCTCATATAAGCCCTGAGCGCGGCCAATCAATAAGTTAGCAAAGTCTTGTTGAGTTTTATCCATTGTGGCAGCGGCAATAATTTGCTGTGCTTTAAGCTGCCAATTTAGCGAAAAGGCCCGCACCGCTTCTCGCGCATCTTTTGCCGCTGACAATGGCAAGTGATCGGTCGGCAAATCACCGCTAATTACCCAAAAGGTCTGCTTATCTTTGGTATTTAGTTTCCACACCGCCAGATAAGGCGGCAAATAACGGCTGTCATTTACTGCAACATTATCCGGTATGATGCCTTTACTGGCTAAATGTTCATTGGCTTTTTGAAACTGCGCCCGCACCCACTCGGCTCTGGCTTGTTCCGTTTGTTGCTGAGTTAACTGCTCACTCATCAGTTTTGGTTCCTGCATTAATGTTTGCGCTACTTTAGGTGACTCACCGCCGACAATCAAGCGCCTTGACAGATTGTCGACAATTCACTGGCCTGACCAGGCATTATTTTTGCTGAATTCTGGTGTAAGCCAGGCTGAAATGTTACATTGCGCCGCGCAAAAGCAGGCATTAAGCCGCCAGTTACCAGACAGACGTGCGCCCCATTTGGCGGCCAATATACGGAGAAATCAGTCGTGGCAGTATTTAATCATTCTGAATTCGATAATCATGAGCAAGTGGTGTTCTGCAGTGATGCAGAAACCGGTTTAAAAGCCATTATTGCGGTACACAGTACCGCCTTAGGCCCGGCGGTTGGCGGTTGCCGTTTATGGAATTACGCCTCTGATGAAGACGCTATTAATGATGTGCTGCGCTTGTCACGCGGTATGACCTATAAGAATGCCATGGCGGGCTTACCGCTGGGTGGTGGTAAGTCGGTGATTATCGGCGATGCCAAAAGCATTAAATCTGAAGCACTGTTCCGTGCTTTTGGCCGTATGGTTCACCGGTTATCTGGTAGCTATTACAGCGCAGAGGATGTCAACATTACCACCGGCGATATCATGATCGTCAACAAAGAGACACCTTTTGTCGCCGGCTTAGAAGGTAAAAGCGGCAATCCGGCACCTTTTACTGCGCTGGGTACATACCGTGGCATTAAAGCCGCCGCTAAACACCAGTTTGGCAGCGATGATTTACGTGGTAAAACGGTGGCGGTACAGGGCCTTGGCAGTGTTGGTTTCTATTTGTGTGAACATTTACACCGCGATGGCGCTAAATTAATCGTGACCGATATTAACCAGGATGCCGTTAAGCGCGCCGTTGAGCAGTTTGCTGCTGTCGCCGTAGGACTGGATGATATTTACCGCGTCGATGCCGATATTTATGCACCTTGCGCGCTGGGCGCAACACTAAACGACAACACTATTAGCCAGCTTAAAGTGCGTATTATCGCCGGCTGTGCTAATAACCAGTTAAAAGAAGCGCGCCATGGTGAAGTGCTGCGGCAAAAAGGCATTTTATATGCACCGGATTATGTGATTAACGCCGGTGGTATTATCAATGTTGCCTTTGAAATGCGGCCACAAGGTTACTCTGAGGCTGAGTCAACGGCAAAAGTGATGGCCATTTACGATACACTGCTAAACCTGTTCCAACGCGCGGATGCTGAACAGCAACCGACCAGCGTTGTTGCCGATCTGATGGCGCAGGAAATTATCCGTCGCGGCAAAGCTTAAAGCTGGTTCGCGTCCGATAAAGCCACTGGAAAGTGGCTTTTTTTATGCCTGGGCCCCCTGCGGTTTAGCCGCAAACAGCTGGGCCAATTTAAGCGGAACTATCTGGCTGGCGGTGTTATAGCCGGCATCATACAACATCTGCTTTTGCTCGCTGTTCATGGCAAAATCGACTGATGACACTGCCCCGGTGTTCACCACTATGGTGTTGTGCCAGTGCTCAGCATGCACGTACTCGCGCGACACTGCACTCATAAAGGTGCGGGTCAGCATAATCAGATAAGAAACCAGCGGAAAGTAACGGCGCGGCTGCAAAGGCCTGGCTTCAGCATCACTTTTTAGCCGAAAGCAAATCAGCGGTAACCCGGCACCCGACCAGTCATGGTGCAACGCATCTTCAGACAAGATCACACCGTCGGTCATAATATGATTCTCAAACGCCTGAAAGGAAAAAAACAGCGGAATTGACATAGAGAAGCGCACTGCCTTTGATACTTTAAGTTTAGGTGTCAGGCTTTTATTAAACACCACAGGCCCGCCACCATTAATATCGGTGGCTAATACGTGCAAATCATAATTCAGGCTGTCAAACGTCGCGCCCTGTAATTGCTTGTCCAGCCATAGCTCCAGCCGGTTGCCATTACATAAACCACCGCTGCGCAGCAGTGAGGTAAAAGAGAAACTCCAGAACTGACGAAAATCGGTTTGTAGCGCCAGGGCTTTAATGTCAGGTAAACTCCAGCCTGCAGCATACAAGGATGCAACGATACTGCCGCCAGACACGCCTACCAGATGATTAAAACGAAACCCCATATCATTCAGCGCTTGCAAGATGCCGATATAACAACTTAAGCGGGTACCACCGCCAGAAAAAATAGGCACTATCTGTGCGTTGGTTTGAAACGGCATACGGGCTCTGTCCTTAGCATTTACATCACTTTGTTAGTATGGGACATATTGCGTGTTCTGCCAGAGATTGATGCAGCTATTTGTGCCAATCTGGGCTAAGATGATGCCAGAACACAAGAATGTAGATAAGGAATGTCTGGCTTATGTATCGTGTTTGGTATTGTCTTGCCTTGCTGCTGTGCTGGCCGTTACCTGGGCTTGCCAGCCTGCCTGATACCATTGCTAAGGTTAAACCCTCTGTAGTCGCCATTGGTATTCATAACCCACTTGGCGCGCCCCGGATCCGTTTAATTGGTACTGGCTTTGCGGTTGCAGATGGCAGCAAAATTGCCACCAATTACCATGTCATTGCACCACGATTAAATAACGATAAAAATGAGCAGTATGTGGTGCTCTCCGGCAGTGCAGACCAGGTTAAAGTACACCCTATTATCAGCAGTCGCCATGAAGCAGCCTATGATCTGGCCGTGCTGACGATTAAAGAACGTCTGCCAGCCTTAACGCTGGGCTCTGCCGAGCTTCAGGCCGAAGGCACTGCCATTGCTTTTACCGGCTTTCCTATTACGGCTGTGCTGGGCTTATACCCGGCCACACACCGCGGCATCATCTCGGCATTAACCCCTATTGCCATACCGGCGGATAACTCTGGCCAGCTGCAAGCTGCGGCACTGCGCCGGCTGCAGCAGCCTTATCTGGTGTATCAGTTAGACGCCACAGCTTACCCGGGTAACAGCGGTAGCCCGCTGTATAATGCGCAAACTGGCGACGTTATCGGTGTTATTAACAAGGTATACGTCAAATCTACCCGTGAAGCCGTGCTTAGCGATCCCAGTGCCATTAGCTATGCTATCCCTGTGCGCTTTTTACTGCCGCTGTTGCAATAATCCACCTTAAAAATGCTGTCTGGACGGTAACACTGCTATGGATCTGCTGACCCAACTTGCTGTAGATAAAATTGGCTTTATGCTGGCTGCACTGGCGTATTTTGTCTTTTTTCTGCTGATCCTGGTTACCCGGGTAAAAAACCTGCCCCGTTTGTTACTGCTCAGTTGGGCACTGGGAGGTTTAGCCTGGGCGTTGTATTATAGCCTTAACCAAATTGTACCTTACTCTACCCTGACATCCTTAGGTCTTGAACTCGGCCGCAGCTATTTGCTGCTGCTATTTCTGCTCTCTGCACTTAGCGCAAAAAGCCAAAGCCTGCCGCAATTTTTCAGCTCCCGCACGGTCTGGTTACTCAGCCTGACGCTTTTGCTGTGGTTTATGCTTTGCACCTCATCCTGGTTAACGGCCAACCTGATATTTACCGGCAGTCTGGTGCTTGGGGTGCTACAACTGGCCTTACTGGAAGCAATGTACCGCAAAGCGGCAGGTAACCGCTGGCAATACAAACCGCTGATATTAAGTTTAAGTGTGCCATTATTGTTCGATTTTGTATTGCTGGCGGAGTCTGCACTGTTCGGTCAGGTCGATAACCAGTTATGGGCCGCCCGCGGTTATGTTTATACTGCAATGATACCGATAGCCATCGTTGCCGTACGCCGTATTCAGGCCTGGGGCATCAGCGTTTATGTTAGCCGCGATATCGTACTGCAAAGCTCGCTGGTGCTGGCCTCAGGCCTATATCTGTGTTTAATATCCATAGTAGGCTTTTACCTGCGTTATGTTGGCGGCACCTGGTCAAACCTGCTGCAAACCACGTTTTTAGCTCTGGGGTTTGCCATGCTGGCGCTTATGCTGTTCTCCGGCACTGTGCGCAGACATTTCCGCGTCTTTATTGAAAAGCACTTCTTCGCTAATAAATTTGATTACCGGCAAAAATGGCTGGAACTCACCCGGCATTTACGCCAGGTCGATTTAAGCAGCGCCGAGCAATACGATACGCTGTTACAAGCCTGGTTAAATGCCATAGGTTATAGCCGGGGCTGCCTGGTGCGGCTAAGTCATACCACACCGGCGCGGCTACTTTCCTGTAGCGGGCGCAGCAGCTTATCAGTTGATGAAATGACGCTGATAAACCGTTATGCAGCGCGTTACGCTCAGCAACATTGGCTGGTGGACTTGTCTGATCCCAAGGATCCTTTCGCCAGTGCCCAGCAAGATTTGGCCAGTGTCGATATCCAGTTAATCTTGCCGATACACTCTGAAGGAGAGCTTTGGGGTTTATGCCTGATGAACGCACCCGAGGTAGACAAGCAAAAACTGAACTGGGAGCTTAGGGATTATCTGATGCTCGTTACCGAGCAGATCTCCAGTTATCTGATGCTGATGCAAGCCAGCAAAACCTTAAGTGAAAATGCACAGTTCGCTGCCTTCAGCCGGATGTCGGCCTTTGTTGTACATGATCTGAAAAACGTGAAAGCGCAAATCGATTTGATCCTGACCAATAGCCAGCGCCACAAGGATAACCCCGAGTTTATTGCCGATACCTTCGACACGCTCGCGGCCATGCAGCAGCGGCTTGGGCATATGCTGGATCAGCTCAGTAACAAACGTACCACCACCTCAATGGCCAGCACCTTTAGCGTACGCAACTTGATAGAGCAAGTCATCACGCAGCGCTGCGCGGCGAAACAGCCGTTACCATTACTCATCGCAGAGCAGGACGTACAGCTGTCTATCGATAAGGAGCGTCTTGCCAGTGTGCTGTACCATTTAATCGACAATGCCCAGCACGCCACTGCTAATGACGGTACCATTACCGTTCGCCTTACGCTCGGGCAAAGTAACCTTTGCATTAGTATCAGCGATACCGGCTGCGGTATGTCAGAGCAATTTATCCAGCAACGTCTGTTTAAACCCTTTGACTCGACAAAAGGCAACTCTGGCATGGGCGTTGGTGCTTATGATGCGCTACACTTTGCACAGCAGCATCAGGGGCAACTGCTGGTAAAGAGTGAACAAGGTGTCGGAACTACCTTTAGCCTTATGCTTCCGTTAAACTAGCAGCGGGCCATAAGATAATTACAAGGATTGTTGCATGAAGACAGTATTAGTCATTGAAGATGACATTGGCATTCAAAAACAACTGAAATGGAGTTTACCAGACTACGAACTGGTGTTTGCTGCCGACAGAGCCTCTGCGATGAGCCAGCTGCGCCGCTATGAACCTGCGGTTGTCACACTGGATCTAGGTTTACCCCCCGATGCTGCTAACGCCAGCGAAGGGCTGGCCTGTTTAAACGATATTTTGGCCACACAGCCAGAGTGCAAAGTGATCGTACTCACCGGTAACACTGACAACGAACATGCCTTAAAAGCCATAGCGCTCGGCGCTTATGACTACTATCAAAAACCAATTGATGTCAATGTGTTAAGCATAATATTGGCGCGGGCTTTTAAAATAAGCGAACTTGAAGCCGAGAATCGGGCGCTGAAAAGCGCCGGTATGGTCAGTAACGATATTATCGGTAACAGCGAGGCCATTTTAAAAGCCTGCCGCACAGTGGAAAAAATAGCGCCTACCGAGATCACAACGTTGTTGCTTGGCGAAAGCGGCACGGGTAAAGAGGTATTTGCCCGTGCTATTCACCGGCAAAGTCCGCGTAATAAAAAACCCTTTGTGGCCATTAACTGTGCATCAATACCCGAAAACCTATTGGAAAGTGAACTGTTTGGCTATGAAAAAGGCGCTTTTACCGGCGCCAACAAAACCACACTGGGCAAAATAGAGTGCGCCAATGGTGGCACCCTGTTACTGGATGAAATAGGCGATATGCCGCTTAGCCTGCAGGCAAAAATGTTACGCTTTTTACAGGAAAGGGTTATTGAGCGCGTTGGTGGACGCCAGGAGCTTGAAGTAGATGTCAGAGTGATCTGCGCCACCCACCGTAATCTTGCCGATATGGTTGCTCAGCAAAGCTTTCGTGAAGACCTGTACTATCGCATTAGCGAAATCACCTTAACCATCCCTCCCCTGCGTGAGCGCGGGCATGATATTGCTGTAATAGCCAAAGCCTTGCTGCATAGGTTTAACCAGGAGTTTAATACTCAGGTACAAGGTTTCAGTGACAATGCGCTACAAGCTATGTTGGCGTATCCATGGCCAGGCAATATTCGTGAATTGCAAAACAAACTAAAATCAGCGGTCATTTTGGCCGACAGCAAATATATAAGTGCAGAAGACCTGGGACTGGCCAGCCAACAGATTAAAACCGACACCCTCAGAAAAGTACGCGAGCTGGCAGAAACACAAGCTATCCGCCACGCCTACACTCTGGCCAATGGCAATTTATCAAAAACGGCCGACAGCCTGGGTATTACCCGGCCGACACTGTATGCCCTGATTGATAAGTATCGCTTACACGATTTGCGTAATACTGAAACGGAAGTTTAACCCGATACCCAAATGGCTTAGTTTCGCTGAGCGATAAAAGGTAACAACTTACCTCTAAGCCCGATGATTAAAATCGACAAAAAACCCCACCGAAGTGGGGTTTTTCATTACAGGCTGATGCCCTTTTGTTTGGCTTTGTCTCTGATATACGACTCCCAACTACGCACCTGACGGGACATAGCAGGATCTTTTTTCGCATTCATTAACGCTGCATAAGCTTCTTTATATTTCTTCTGATAGAAATAAGCATCTACCAGGCTCATATAAACACTAGATGGCTTATCGACATTTAATGACAGCGCTTTGTCGTAAGCGGCTATGGCTTCATTGTACTTTTGGATTGCTGAATAAGCAGAACCTTGACGACGATAAGCATCGGCGTCGTTGGTCAATTTAGCCAACTCACCATAGTAATCTGCTGCTTTGGCAAACTCACGCGCAGACTGGAAATTTGAAGCAATGAAGTTCAGGTTGGTTTTATCTTTCTTCACCAAACCGCTCTTCATATGCTTTTCCATCGTCACAGCCGCTTTGTAAGGAATATTATTGTTAGCGTACATTTGCGCTAACATCCTTACTTCTGAGTCCTTCTCCAGATAACCTTGTGAGTAAGCCATTTGCAGTGTCGCTAATGCCTTGCCGTACTCTTCGGTTAAGGTGTAGAAGTTGCCCAAATATACCCAGAACTGCTTATTCTCCGGGAATAACTGCACCATGGTTTCCACCACTGCTACCAGCTCTTTATAACGCTTAAGCTCATAAAGCGCAGCCATTTTAAGCTGATAAGGACCTTCTATTGGTTTTGCTGCGAACCGAATAGCATCATCAGCCGGAGAAAGCACTTTGTCGTACTGAGTCATCAACCAGTACGCGTTGGCTATACGCATATAAGCGTCTGAATTTTGCTCACCAGTGAACATAATCCAGTCTTCATAGGCTTTAATCGCTTTCTGATACTGCTTATCCTGCAGTAACATGTCCGCCAGCAACTTCATCGAAGACGCCTGGTCAGCAAACGTCAGCACATCAGGCTTCACAGCGAGCGTCAGATATTTGATAGCTTGTTTTTCGTCCTTAGTGGCATATAGATTACCTAAGAAACGATTTAATGTAGCGGTATCAAATTCGTTACTTGAACTCACATCCAACAAGGCTGCTATAGCTTCGTTCACTTTATCTTCGTTGTATAACTCAAAGGCTTTTACTAACACCTTACCAACGCGCTCGCCAACGATTTGGGTTTTCCGCGCTTTACGCTCTTCCACCTTGGCCATGTTTGGCTGAACCGCTGCGAATACAGGTGCGGAACATACGCCTAAAGCCGTCATCACCATTAAAGCTGAGGTAAGTTTTGTCAACTTTTTCATCTTAACCTCCGGCCATGTCGAGAGTGAAGTCTAGTTGTACTTGCTGGCCAGTCTGTTTCATCGGCTTACCATCAACAACTTTCGGGCTGTATTTCCAGCGACGAAGTGCACGAATGGCTTCACGATCAAACACGCGGCGTGGTTCAGCTTCAATCACTTCAACCTCGTCCACACTACCGTCTTCCATAATGCTGAAACGCAGCTTTACCCAGCCTTGTAAACCATCACGTGCGGCCTGCACCGGATAGCGCGGTTCAATCCGCACTATTGGCGTTGCATCACCATCGCGCATCATGCTGGATGGGTCACCAAGGCCACCTGCACCTGCACCTAACTCCAGTCCCGGCATATTAAAGCCGATAGCACCAGCAGCATTTACATTGTCAGGCTCAGGTTGAGGCGCTTTAGGCGGCTGAGCTGGCGGTGGTGGCGGCGGTGGCGGTGGCGGACGCCGCGTCTGCGTTTCTGAGTCTGGCGGCGTAGTGTTGATCTCGATAACAATACGCTCTTGCTCTTTTACTTCACGCTTTCCACTGGATTGCAGCAAAGTAGCCATCATTAAAAACAACAGAAACGTTACCACCGCACCGATTATTAACGATGTCAGGAAACGTACCATAATTACTTAGTCTCCCCGGCCACACTGATCACCAGCGATGGGTCAGCTGCTTTAATCTGATCCATAACTTCCATCACGATACCATGCTTAGCTTCTTTATCAGCCTGAATGATGATCGTATCGGTTGGTGATTCGGCACGTAGCCGTTCAATGTTTGCAGACACCCGCTCAACGTCTACCGTACGTTTATCCATCCAAATCTCACCGTTTGCACGGATAGCGATAAAGATAGTTGCACTGGGTTTCTTCTGAGCTTGTGCAGCTTCGGGTTTGTTTACATCAATACCGGCCTCTTTCACGAAAGAAGTCGTAACGATGAAGAAGATCAGCATGATGAATACGATATCCATCATCGGCGTGATATCGATCTC
Source organism: Rheinheimera nanhaiensis E407-8 (assembly GCF_000296695.1). Taxonomy (GTDB): domain Bacteria; phylum Pseudomonadota; class Gammaproteobacteria; order Enterobacterales; family Alteromonadaceae; genus Alishewanella; species Alishewanella nanhaiensis. The sequence continues at coordinate 145,152 of NZ_BAFK01000002.1, read as the reverse complement.
TGCCGTTTCAGCTTCGCGAATACGTTTGCGTGCCATAAAAAACTCTCTTTAATGATGCGGCAGACTGTCAGCCAGGCTTGCTTTCTCTCGCTTCACCTGTACGTCTAACCGCGCACTGAAAAATACACCTGATATCGCCGCAACCAAACCAGACATCGTCGGAATAGTCGCCATAGAGATACCTGTCGCCATGGTTCTTGGGTTACCAGTACCTTGTGTCGCCATAATATCGAATACAGCAATCATACCAGTTACGGTTCCCAACAAGCCTACCAGCGGGCACAGTGCAACCAGGGTTTTAATCAGCAGCATCCGCTGATCTAATTTATCTGAAGCCTCGGAAATCCAACAATCACGGATCTTATGCGCATACCATGACGTGGTATCAGCTCTGGCGTCCCAACGGGCTATAATATCCTTTTTCATTTTTGGATATTCCGTTTTCAGAAACCAGTAGCGCTCTATCATCAAAAACCACATGACGAAGAGTACCAGGGCGACAACGTACAAGACGTTGCCACCGGTATGGATAAAATCCTGAACAGATTCCCACAGCTCTACTAGCTGGAGTATCATTAGGCTTTCTCCTGCTCCGCGTGCGCAGCAATAATGCCGGCAGCCTGCTCATCTAACACATGCAAAATTGATTTTGCTTTTGACGATACAATAGAGTGAACAAACAGTAACGGGATAGCTGCAACCAGACCCTGAGCTGTTGTTACCAGCGCCAGAGAGATAGAGCCTGCCATCAGTTTCGGGTCACCAGTACCGTACAGCGTAATTTGCTGGAATGTCAGGATCATACCGATAACAGTACCTAACAGACCCAGTAACGGTGCTACCGCAGAGAACAGCTTGATTAACCCAATGCCACGTTCCACTTTTGGTGTCTCGCGCAGAATGGCTTCATCCAGTTTAAGCTCCAGGTTTTCTGCATCAGCAGTTTTGTTCTCATGATAAACACGCAGAATACGGCCCAATGGGTTTGAATCTGACGGGTTAGCCAGGTTTTTAAGCTGAGCACGGATCTTACCGCCAACAGCAGACAATACAAGGATACGTTCAAGCGCAATCAGTAAACCGATAAAGAATACCGCAGTGATAATGTAACCTACTTCGCCACCCGCTTGATAGTATTCAAACAGAGTAGAACGCTGCTGGTTTAACCGCAGTAAGCTGTTGCCTTTGGTTGGGTCAAGGTAAATACCAGTGATCTCACCGTTGTTAGCGTTGTGATACGCCGCCACTGAGTTATGAATTTTTGACTGTGGCTGACGGCCCAGTGGTTGGATTTGGTCAGTGTCGTTGTTAATGATCAGGTACTCAGATTCCGTTGTCAGGTGGAAAGTACCGAAACGGGTAATACGTTTAGTCTCAACACCACCATCCAGTTTCACAACTTCAGCGTCAAACTGAGCCACTTTGCCTGACTCGGTCATTTCGGTCAGCAGCGCCATCCACAACTCTTCCATTTCTGTCAGCGTTGGTAATTCAGTCGCAGAAGCAACAGAGCGCAGTGGTACGTCACGACCTGGGTACTGGGCACTGACGATAGAGCCGGTGATAGTACCAATAGATTGGTTAGCTGACTGGCGTACTACACCAAACAACTCACCCATAGTACCTAAGGCACTTTCTAACTCTTGCTGCTTCTGACCAATTAAAATGTCATTGTCAGCATATTCTTTTTGTAAACGTTTACCGCGAGCTTCCTCTTCTGAGTACTGGCGCTTAGCGGTGTTTAATAATGCTTGTTTGTCAGCGCGGTCAGCTAAGAACGCACGCTCGCGTTCCTGGTTAATACGGCCTTCTACTGTACGTTCTTTTTTCAGTTGCTCTAACAGCTGATCTAGCTTTTCAGTGTTGGCGGCTGCGTTAAAAGCAACACCAGCGGATAATGTTACCGCTGCGGCAATTAACATTGATTTAAATACTTGTTTCATCTGTTCTTACTCCGCTGCGATAAGTGGTACGCGATCCATCTCAAGCGTGGCTTCACGACGCGCCATCTTGATGAACTGGCCTACTGAGGTCAGGTATGAACCTGGTAACTCATCCCAGCTCGAGGTTTGCTTGTTCCACACCCAGCCAGCACTGCCATCAAGCGCCAGTGCCATTAAAGACAGACGACCAACATGCACATACTCAACCGTGATGTCCTGACCGTTCAGCGGTAAGTTGCCCTGGAATGCAGCCAGCTCTGAGCCGTAGCCCACTTCAATGCTGTATGCTTCAAGGATTTGACGGTATTGCTCAGATAACTGCACATCTGAACGGCCCATCAGTTCACGCAGGCGCTCAACGCGCTCTAAACGACGCTCGGTACGCAGAGGGATGTCTGCCTTTACGAACTGCTCTAATGCATCAATCATCCGGAACATCAGCGGCACTGTACCTTTACGGGTATCTTCCAGGCCGTTAATCTGACGCTGAATTGAATTGATCTGGCGCTGCTGATCGGCAACCAGCGTTGCTAAAAAGTCGTTATAAACTTTCAGGTTCTCAGTCTGGTCAACAACCTGGCGGTACTCGCCCAGTAATTCCTGTGACTGTTCATAAATAGTGTTGATTTTTTCCTGAGACTGCACTGCTGCGCGTTGGATCTGACTACCTTCCTGCTGCAACGCTTTTAAATCTGTTGCCAGAACGTTCGCAGATAACGCGAAGGTACCGGCCAGAGCTGTTGCAACAAGACTCTTGCGAATTTTATTGTTAAACATAGTTCCCAACCAATTATTGCTGATTAACGTAACCTGAAGTTGTAAGGGCCCAGCCATTCTTAACGACAGAAAAGGCCCTCGGTTAGAGGGTAAACCGTCCGCATCATTACAGGTAAAAACGCCCTTGTCAAGCCAACTCAGGCGCCCAGAGGTCTGCTCTGACGCGGTACCTTGCACGGTTTTGCACCCAATTTATGCACTATTAAACAAATGAAAATTTATTTGTTATAGTTCATTAATTTTTTAGCTTACTTTATATTCGGTGTCAGTTTACCTGCGGCATATAAAGTAACCATCGCATCCAATGATATGGGTTTAATTTTACTGCCGTGTCCTGCGGCATTGAATGCCTCATAACGGGCAATACAAATTTCCATCATCGCTTTGACTGACTCCTGCAAATATTTGCGCGGGTCAAACTCCGCCGGATGCTTCGCCAGATAACGGCGAATTGCGCCAGTGGAGGCCAAACGTAAGTCAGTATCGATATTGACTTTACGCACACCGTATTTAATACCCTGCTGAATTTGCTCTACCGGCACACCATAGGTTTCAGGAATTTGGCCGCCATATTCATTGATAATTTGCAGCCAGTCCTGCGGTACAGATGATGAGCCATGCATAACCAAGTGCGTATCCGGAATACGCTCGTGGATGGCCTTGATACGGTCAATCGCCAGAATATCGCCTGTCGGTGGCCGGCTGAATTTATAAGCGCCATGCGAGGTACCGCAGGCAATCGCCAGTGCGTCGACCTGCGTCTCGCGTACAAACTGCGCCGCTTCTTCCGGATCGGTCAGCATCTGGTCATGGCTTAATATACAGTCAGCGCCGATACCATCTTCCTCACCGGCAGCACCGGTTTCCAGCGAGCCTAAACACCCTAACTCGCCCTCAACCGAGACACCACAAGCGTGCGCTATTTCAACAACTTTGCGCGTTACATCGGCATTGTAGGCATAATCCATCGGCGTTTTACCATCTTCGCCTAAAGAGCCATCCATCATCACGGAAGAAAAGCCCAGCGCAATAGAACGCTGACACACAGCCAGTGAAGTGCCGTGATCCTGGTGCATCACCACCGGAATATGCGGAAACTCCTCTACTGCCGCCAGAATTAAGTGGCGCAAAAAAGGCGCACCGGCATATTTACGCGCACCAGCAGAAGCCTGCACTATCACCGGGCTGTCGGTTTTATCCGCTGCCAGCATAATAGCGCGCATCTGCTCGAGGTTGTTGACGTTAAACGCGGGTATGCCGTAACCAAACTCGGCGGCATGATCCAGCATCTGACGCAGTGAAATAAGGGCCATGAAATCCTCTCTTAATCTTTTAGGGTACAGTTGTAATATGACATTATTATTATGTTTTATGCTTTAGCACGCTGTTCCAGTATAGCCACTGCCGGTAAGGTTTTACCTTCTAAAAACTCTAAAAAGGCACCACCACCGGTTGAGACATAAGATACTTTGTCAGCAATATTGTACTTATCTATCGCCGCCAGGGTATCACCGCCACCGGCAATAGAGAATGCCGGGCTTTGCGCTATAGCCTGTGCTATCGCTTCTGTGCCTTTGGCAAACTGGTCAAACTCAAACACCCCGACCGGGCCGTTCCAGACGATGGTGCCGGCGGTTTCTAAGATCTCCACCAGCTGGGCTGTGGTATCCGGGCCTATATCAAAAATCATATCCTCAGCGGCAACGGCTGATACCGGCTTTAACGTGGCGGGAGTGGTTTCACTAAAAGCCTGACCAACCACCACATCGGTTGGCACCGGTATATTGCCGCCACGCGCTTTGGCCTGCGCCATCAAGCGCTGCGCTTCGGCAATTAAATCGGCCTCATATAAAGATTTACCCACATTATTACCGTTTGCCGCAATAAAGGTGTTAGCGATGCCGCCGCCGACAATCAACTGATCAACAATCCCAGACAGCGATTCCAGCACGGTAAGTTTAGTCGACACCTTAGAGCCACCCACAATAGCCACCAATGGCCGTTTTGGGTTCTTTAATGCTGCCGCTAAGGCGTCAAGCTCGGCTACCAGCAAGGGGCCGGCGCAGGCCACAGGCGCATATTTGGCCACGCCATGGGTTGAGGCCTGAGCGCGGTGTGCGGTACCAAAAGCATCCATTACAAACACATCGCACAGCGCGGCCAGCTTTTGCGCCAGGCTATCGTCGTTTTTGCCCTCGCCTTTGTTAAAGCGCACGTTTTCAAATACCACCACTTCACCAGCCGCAACGTCGATACCGCCCAGATAATCAGCGGCTAAGCGCACCGGTGCCTTTAATACCTGGGCCAGATAATCGACCACCGGCTGCAATGAGGCTTCAGCGTCATACACGCCCTCTTCCGGCCGGCCCAAATGTGACATCACCATCACTTTGGCCCCCTTGCTCAGTGCCAGTTCAATGGTTGGAATAGCGGCTTTTAAGCGGGCATCTGAGGTAACTTTGCCATTTTTTACCGGCACGTTTAAATCTTCCCGGATCAGCACGCGTTTGCCGTTAAGATCCAGATCGCTCATGCGAATAACAGACATTTCAAGCTCCTTGTTGTAAATTCGGTTGCATCATCGCCCGCGCGGTATCGAGCATGCGATTAGCAAAACCCCATTCGTTGTCGCACCAGACCAGACATTTAACCAGCCGCTTATGACTGACCCGGGTTTGTGAACCATCGACAATGCAAGAGTGGGGATCATGGTTAAAATCAACTGATACCAGCGGCTCTTCGGTGTAATCTAAAATACCGTTTAAGGCGCCCTGACGCGCTTGCGCCAGCACCTGATTAACGGCCGCAATACTGACATCCTGATGCAGCGTGACGCTTAAATCCATCGCGGTAACATTTAAGGTAGGTACCCGCACCGCTATAGCTTCGAAGCGGCCGGCAAATTTTGGCAGAATACGTTCTATACCCAGCGCTAATTTGGTATCCACCGGAATAATCGACTGGCTGGCCGCGCGGGTACGGCGCAGATCCGGATGATAAGCATCTATTACCTGCTGATCGTGCATCGAAGCATGAATAGTGGTGATGGTGCCACTTTCTACCCCAAAGTGCTGATCCAGCACCTGGATCACCGGTACGATACAGTTAGTGGTGCAGGAGCCTGCTGATACCACCGACATCTGCGCCGTTAACAGCTGCTGATTAATGCCATAAATAATAGTGGCATCCATATCGCTGTCGGCCGGATGGGAAAACAACACTTTCTTCGCACCGGCAGTTAAATGCCAGTTAGCATGCTCACGGCTATGAAATACACCGGTACACTCCAGCACGATGTCCACCTGCAGCTCACGCCACGGCAGCTCCAGCGGATCCGCCTCGCAAAACAGCCTGATAGCATCACCGGCAACCCGGATACCGCCGTCAAAGGCACTCACATCAAAGGCAAAACGGCCGTGCGACGAGTCGTACTTTAACAGGTGCGTTACGCCTTTAGCATCGGCCAGTTCATTAATTGCCACCACCTGCAACTGGTGTTGCAAGCCATTTTCATAAATTGCCCGCAGTATATTGCGGCCAATACGGCCAAAGCCATTTATTGCCAGTCGGATTGCCATAACACCACATAGAAAAATGGGACCATAACTGATCCCATTAGATTAACCCTTATGCCAGAAGCTCACGCGCAGCCTGCAGCACCTTGTCGGCCGTAATACCAAAGTGTTCAAATAACTGCTCAGCCGGCGCCGACTCACCAAAGCTGGTCATGCCGATAATTTTGCCGGTTAAACCCACGTATTTATACCAACAATCGGTAATACCCGCTTCTACCGCTACCCGTTTAGTCACAGCAGAGGGCAATACCGCCTCACGGTAGTTGGCATCCTGCTGCTCAAACACATCGGTTGATGGCATAGATACCACCCGCACCGCTTTACCCTCTGCCGTAAGCTTTGTAGCCGCCTGCATGGCCAGCTCAACCTCTGAACCGGTAGCAATAAAAATAAGCTCTGGCGTGCCGGCGCAATCACGTAAGATATAACCGCCGCGTTTCACGTCAGCCAGTTGCTTAGCATCGCGCGTTTGCTGTACCAGGTTTTGCCGGGTAAAAATCAGCGTGGTTGGGCCTTCGGTACGCTCAATCGCGGCCTGCCAGGCAATGGCTGATTCAACCTGATCACAAGGACGCCAGTTCATCAAGTTTGGCGTGGCGCGCAGCGCTGCCAGCTGCTCCACCGGCTGATGGGTTGGGCCATCTTCACCCAAACCAATAGAGTCGTGGGTGTAAACAAAGATAACGCGCTGCTTCATCAAGGCTGCCATACGCACCGCATTACGGGCGTATTCCATAAACATTAAGAAGGTCGCACCGTAGGGTACAAAGCCGCCGTGTAGCGCTATGCCGTTCATAATGGCCGACATACCAAATTCACGCACACCGTAATAAATGTAGTTACCGCTGGCATCTTGCGCAGTAAGCGGTTTAGAGCCCGACCAGATAGTCAGGTTAGAGCCGGCTAAATCAGCCGAGCCGCCGATAAACTCTGGCAACAGCGGACCAAAGGCATTCAGGGCATTTTGCGACGCCTTACGGGTAGCAATCGTTGCCGGGTTGGCCTGCAGCTGCTCAATATAGGCTTGTGATTGTACCGCCCAGCCCTCAGGCAACTGACCGGCGACACGACGGCTAAACTCGGCCGCTAGCTCTGGGTGCGCGGCGCTGTAACGGGCAAACAGTTGCTGCCAGCTTTGCTGTGCTTCGCCGCCTTTGGCTTTGGCATCCCAGTCGGCATAAATATCGGCTGGAATATCAAAAGGTGCATGCGGCCACTGCAAATACTCACGGGCGGCAGCGATTTCAGCATCGCCCAGCGGTGCACCGTGGCAATCATGGCTGCCACCTTTATTTGGCGCGCCGTAGCCTATTACAGTGCGACAGCAAATCAGCGTGGGTTTACCGGTTTCGGCCTTGGCTTGTTTAATTGCCGCTTCTACCGCAGCTGCATCATGGCCATCAACATTACTAATGACATGCCAACCGTAGGCTTCAAACCGGGCCGGGGTATTATCGGTAAACCAGCCTTCAACATGGCCGTCAATGGAAATGCCGTTATCATCCCAAAACGCAATTAACTTACCCAGACCCAGGGTGCCAGCCAGCGAGCACGCTTCGTGTGAAATGCCTTCCATTAAACAGCCATCACCTAAAAACACATAGGTATGATGGTCAACAATCTCAAAGCCCGGCTGGTTAAATTGTGCCGCCAGTGCTTTTTCAGCAATCGCCATACCCACGGCGTTGGTAATGCCCTGGCCCAGTGGGCCTGTGGTGGTTTCTACGCCCGGTGCATAACCATACTCCGGGTGGCCCGGCGTTTTTGAGTGCAACTGCCTGAACTGCTTTACATCGTCAATGCTCAGCTCATAACCGCTTAAGTGCAATAGTGAATATAACAACATCGAGCCGTGACCATTAGATAAGATAAAGCGGTCGCGGTTTGGCCAGCTCGGATCTTGCGGATTGTGCTTGAGGAAATCGCGCCATAACACTTCGGCAATATCTGCCATGCCCATAGGGGCGCCCGGGTGTCCTGATTTGGCTTTTTGCACCGCATCCATACTTAACGCACGGATCGCATTAGCGAGTTGTTTACGAGATGGCATCTTCACTCCTGACTGTAGGCGGCTTCTGTTTGGCGAAGCGACTTATTATAAAAGCTGATTGCTCAAGGCGGCATGGCGCGCTATTTTCCCAGAGCCCCTGCCAGATGGCAAATTTTAATCGGTGGTAAAAAAAGAATTTTACCCACCACTAATCCAAGCGCGCCGCTTAGCGTATTATTGCCGTTAAAATAGCATTAAAGACGTCTGGGTGGCAGATTTTTCTGGCAAAGTGTTAACGCTTTCTCTAGAATAGCCGCCTATTTTTTTGAGTTCATGCTGGTGTACTTACTGGCTGTGAACTTAACTGCATTAACCTTATTTTTGGAATACAACAGATGGCACAACACATTTTTACCTCTGAGTCGGTATCGGAAGGTCATCCGGATAAAATCGCCGATCAGATTTCAGACGCCGTACTGGATGCAATCCTGGAACAAGATCCCAAAGCCCGTGTTGCGTGCGAAACCTTCGTAAAAACCGGTATGGTGCTGGTCGGTGGTGAAATTACTACCTCAGCCTGGGTAGATATTGAAGAAATTACCCGTAAAACCGTACGTGAAATTGGCTATACCCACTCCGATATGGGCTTCGACGCCGACTCTTGTGCGGTATTAAATGCCATCGGTAAGCAGTCACCTGACATTAATCAGGGCGTAGATAAAGCCGATCCGAAAGAGCAAGGCGCCGGCGATCAGGGCCTGATGTTCGGTTACGCCAGTAACGAAACTGACGTGTTAATGCCAGCACCTATTACTTATTCACACCGCCTGGTGCAGCGTCAGGCGCAGGTGCGTAAAGACGGTACCCTGCCCTGGTTACGCCCGGATGCCAAATCACAGTTAAGCTTTATCTACGAAGATGGCAAACCTGTGGGCATTGATGCGGTAGTACTGTCTACCCAGCACTGCGACACCATCAGCACGGCTGATTTACGTGAAGCGGTAATGGAAACCATCATTAAACCAGTGCTGCCGGCTGAATGGTTAACCAGCAAAACCAAATTCTTTATTAACCCTACCGGCCGCTTTGTTATCGGCGGCCCTATGGGCGACTGCGGCTTAACTGGCCGTAAAATTATCGTTGATACTTATGGCGGTATGGCCCGCCATGGCGGTGGTGCCTTCTCTGGTAAAGATCCATCGAAAGTGGACCGCTCAGCCGCTTACGCTGCCCGTTATGTAGCAAAAAATATCGTGGCAGCTGGCCTGGCAGACCGCTGTGAGCTGCAGGTGTCTTATGCTATCGGCGTCGCTGAACCAACCTCTATCAGCCTGGAAACCTTTGGTACCAGTAAGCTGACCGAAGACGAGCTGATTAAACTGGTACGCGAGCACTTCGATTTACGCCCGTACGGCTTAATTGAAATGTTAAAGTTAGAGCGGCCCATTTATCAGCCAACGGCAGCTTATGGTCACTTTGGCCGTATCGAGTTCCCGTGGGAGCAAACCGACAAAGCCGAGTTACTGCGCCAGTACGCCAAGTAACGCTGGTTAGATGTCAGAAAAGGAGAGCCCGGCTCTCCTTTTTTTCAGCCGCTATTTTAATCGCCTTACCGGATAAACCGCAGTTTAGCCTTATCATCCGGCACTTTTTGTGTATGATAAGCCGTTGTAAAAATACCAGGGTCCTGTGTTGCCTTGCACAGCGCTTTAAAACTATAAGAAAGGAACCACTATGTCTGAACAAACTGCCACTGCCGAAAGAACCGGCTGGCTTAACCGTGCGCTAAATACCATTGAGGTGGTCGGTAATAAACTGCCCGACCCTGCGGTACTGTTTGCTTTATTAATGGTTGTGGTCTGGGTTATCTCCTGGCTGCTCTCCGGTGTCACGTTTACCGAGCTGGACCCGCGCTCTGGCCAGCAAATACAAATTGTTAATTTACTCTCTGGTGAAGCACTGACCAACTTTACCTCCAGCATCGTTAATACCTTTGTCACCTTTCCGCCCTTGGGTGTAGTGTTGGTCGCCATGCTGGGCCTGGGTGTAGCAGAATACACCGGTTTTATTAACGCCGGCTTACGCTCAATCTTAAGCGTTACGCCCAAAATGCTGTTAACACCGGTGCTGATTGCTGTAGGCGTGCTAAGTCATGTTGCGGTAGATGCCGGCTATGTGTTGGTGGTGCCCTTAGGTGCAGTGATATTTTACGCTGCCGGGCGTCATCCGCTGGCGGGTATTGCCGCTGCCTTTGCCGGTGTATCCGGTGGCTTCTCGGCAACCTTTTTCCTACCGTCCAGTTTAGATCCGTTACTGGCAGGGTTAACGCAAACTTCGGCACAAATTTTAGACCCGAGCGTTACGGTAAACCCGCTGAATAACTACATTTTCACCACGGCCTCCACCTTCCTGATTGTGATTATTGGTTGGGTGCTGACCGATAAAGTGATCGAGCCGCGCTTAAAAGGCACCAAAGTTGATGGCGACACCTCGCAAATGGTCACCATGGATGCACTTAAACCAAACGAAGTGCGTGGTTTAAGGGCGGCAGGTTTTTCTATGCTGGCGGTTACCGCCATTTTAGTGCTGACCATAGTTGTACCAGATGTTACGCCCTGGGCAGCTAAACCCGAGCAGGTATTGCCCGGTGTCAACCCACTGCTTACTGCCGCTGCGCCGTTAATGAAGTCTATTGTCAGTATTATTTTTATCTTCTTCCTGGTGCCGGGTATTGTATATGGCTATGTGTCAGGTTCAGTGCAAAACCATCGTGATGTGGTAAAAGGCATGAGCCATGCCATGAGTGGCATGGGCTACTACATTGTTATGGCGTTCTTCTGTGCGCTGTTTTTATATGCGTTTAGCCAGTCAAATTTAGGCGTATTACTGGCACTCAAAGGTGCTAACGCATTAAAAGAAATGGGCCTGCCACTTGGCATGACACTGGTTGGCATAGTGTTCCTGTCGGGTCTGGTCAATTTAGTAGTAGGCTCTGCCTCAGCCAAATGGGCACTGATTGGCGCTATTATGGTGCCTATGCTGATGGAGCTGGGTATTTCACCCGACTTAACCCAAGCAGCTTACCGCGTAGGTGATTCATCTACCAATATCATCACGCCTTTACTGCCGTACTTTCCGCTGATAGTAGTGTTCTGCCAGAAGTATGTGAAAAACAGCGGTATCGGCACCCTGGTCGCGCTGATGCTGCCTTACTCTGTGGTGATGCTGGTATTATGGACCGCCTTCCTGCTGGGTTTCTGGGCGCTGGATATTCCGCTGGGTTTAGGTTCAAGCTACAGCTACCCTGCGGCTAACTAAGTACCCTGCTGTGTCAAATGCTACTGTGTCAAACCCTGCCTAGGCAGGGTTTGTTTTTTCTGTTGCTAAACCAGGCAGCCTGCTACCATAGCGACATGTTTTCTTTGTGCGATCAAGCTATGCGTATTCCCCGGATTTACCACAGCGGCGCTATAGCGCTTAATAGCGAATTTCAACTCGATGAAGATGCCGCCAACCATGTTGGCCGCGTGCTGCGTATGCCTAACGGCAGCGAGCTGCAACTATTTAATGGCGATGGTTTTAACTACAGCGCCAACATCAGCAATAGCGATAAAAAACGGGTTTGGGTTATCACCACGGCCAAACACGACAACCCGGTCGAATCGCCGCTTAGCATTCACTTAGGTCAGGGTATATCGCGAGGCGACAGAATGGATTTTGCCATTCAAAAAGCGGTTGAGCTTGGCGTAACGGAAATTACCCCGCTGTTTACCGAGCGCTGCGGCGTTAAGCTGGACGGCGAGCGGCTGACTAAACGCAACGAGCAGTGGCAGAAAATCGCCATCAGTGCTTGTGAGCAAAGCGGCCGCAGCAGAGTGCCGACTGTACACCCGGCCATTACACTGGATAACTGGCTGGCGCAGCAAACAAAAGCATTAAAGCTGACCTTGCATCCGTGGGCAAAAGACACCATTAAGACGTTAATACCCAATACACAGATCCGCCTGGTAATTGGCCCTGAGGGTGGCTTTAGCGAGCAGGAAATGGCGCAAACCACAGCCGCCGGTTTTACCGGTATTCAGCTGGGGCCACGTGTGCTGCGCACCGAAACCGCTGCCCTTACCGCGATCAGTGCATTGCAACTACAATTTGGCGATCTGGCCTGAGGATAACGCATGCAAACACCGATTAAGCTTGGCATAGTGATGGACCCGATAAGCGCCATCAATATCAAAAAAGACTCCAGCTTCGCCATGCTGCTGCAGGCGCAGCAACGTGGTTACGAAATACATTATATGGAAATGGCTGATCTGTACTTGCTGGAAGGCCAGGCCAGAGCCAGCACCAAGCGGTTAACCGTGCAGCAAGATCCGGCTAATTGGTATCAGTTCGGCGCCACACAGGATATAGCGTTAAGCGAGCTTAATGTCATTTTAATGCGCAAAGATCCGCCGTTTGATACCGAGTACATCTACGCCACCTACATGTTAGAGCGGGCTGAAGATGAAGGTACGTTAATTGTGAACAAGCCGCAAAGCCTGCGCGATGCTAACGAAAAGCTGTACACCAGCTGGTTTAGCCAATTTACGCCGAAAACCCTGGTCAGCCGCGACCCTGCTAGGCTAAAAGCTTTTTATCAGGCCGAGCAGGACGTGATCTTAAAACCGCTGGACGGTATGGGTGGCGCCTCTATTTTTCGCTTAAAACCCAATGATGCCAATGTCAGCGTGATCATTGAAACCCTCACTGAGCATGGCAGCCGCTATGCGATGGCGCAGCGCTTTATTCCGCAAATTAGCGACGGCGACAAACGTATTTTGGTGGTAAACGGCAAACCTGTGCCATACTGCTTAGCACGCATTCCGGCCAGTGGCGAAACCCGCGGTAACTTAGCGGCCGGTGGCCGCGGCGAGGCCCGCCCCCTGTCAGACAGCGACTGGGCCATTGCCAATGCGGTAGCGCCAACGTTAAAAGCCAAAGGCTTAGTGTTTGTCGGGCTAGATGTCATTGGTGACAAGCTGACCGAAATTAATGTTACCAGCCCAACCTGTATCCGCGAAATTGAAGCGGCGTTTCCAATCAGTATTACCGCCATGTTATTTGATGAGATTGAACAGCTGCTGGCAGCCCGCCAGTGACAACCCAGATGTACCGAGGTCACTATGCAGAATTTTCAGAATCATTTTTTAATTGCTATGCCAGCGCTGGACGACCCGCTGTTTAAACGCAGCGTCACCTATATTTGCGAGCACAATGAAGAAGGTGCGATGGGCATAGTCATAAACCATCCGCTGGAAGTTAAGGTGGCGGATTTACTAAAACAACTGGAAATTGAATTTGACACACAAAGCCCGGCTGCCCAGGCCCACGTCTGTGCCGGCGGGCCGGTGCAACACGACAGAGGCTTTGTGCTGCATACCGCCAAAGCCGGTTATGGCAGCAGTATGGCGCTCAGTGACGAGCTGATGGTGACGACATCAAAAGACATACTGTTTGATTTAACCACCGAGCGCGCACCGGACAAGTTTATACTGGCGCTGGGCTACGCCGGTTGGACGGCCGGCCAGTTGGAGCAGGAGATCGCCGACAACTCCTGGTTAGTGATCCCGGCTGACAGCAGCATTATTTTTGATTTGACCCACGCCGAAAAGTGGCAAAGCGCCACCGCCAAAATGGGTATTAAGCCGTGGCAACTGACCAACGAGGCCGGACACGCCTGATGAGTCGCACCATTTTAACCTTCGATTACGGCACCAAAAGTATTGGCGTGGCGGTAGGCCAGGAGCTTACCGGCACCGCCTCGTTATTAAGCGCGTTAAAAGCCCAGGACGGTACCCCTGACTGGGCCTTAATAGAAAAGTTGATCAAAGAATGGCAGCCGCAGTTGTTACTGGTCGGTTTACCGCTAAATATGGACGGCACTGAGCAGCCGTTTACCGCCCGCACCCGTAAATTTGCCAACCGCCTGCATGGCCGCTTTGGCCTGCCGGTAGTACTGCATGACGAGCGCCTGACCACCACCGAAGCACGCAGCATGCTGTTTGCGCAAGGGGGCTATCGTAACCTGGCCAAGGACAAGGTAGACAGCCTGTCGGCGAAGATTATTTTTGAGAGCTGGTATGAACAACAGTAAACCACCGCTGGAGGCGGGCTATTATCAGCATTACAAAGGCGCTTATTATCAGGTAATTGATTGCGCCCGCCACAGTGAAACAGAAGAGTGGCTGGTAATTTACCGCGCCTTGTACGGCGATTACGGTCTGTGGGCACGGCCACTTAACATGTTTACCGAAAACGTTGAAATTGCCGGCGAGCTGTTACCGCGTTTTCAGTATATTGGTAACACCCTGCCACCGGGTGTTATGGAAAATCCGCCGGGTTAGTCTCCTGTGCCAGCAGCAGCATAATATCTGCCTGCGCCAACCAAGTACGCAGTTGTACCGCCCCCGCCTTTAGCTGCTCATGCTGGCCAATCAGCTGCCACAATTGCTGCACAAAGCTGTCAAAACCGGCAGCAGGGTTATAGCTTAGCGCACCACTTTGGCTTATCACACTAAGCAAATGCCGAATTAAATCTGTGCTTTGCTGTAATTTCTGCTGATAGGGTAACAAAACCTGCTGCAAACATTGCTGTAGCGGATACAAAATATCTACCGCCACTCTGAGCTGTTGCTTACGCAGCTGGCCGCGATGCTCATTACTCAGTGCCGGCGCACTCAGTTTGCTGCGCTGGCCAGCCAGCTCTGCACTGGCCACCAAACCATAGCTGCTAAGCAATTGCTCGGCTTCAGCCAACCAGCTTAGTAACGATGCCAACGCCTGCGGCTGCTTACGTTCAAACTGGCTGACCAGAGGCGAAAACGCCAGTAACAGGCGGCTGAGTTCATTCACCAGATGCACAATGGATTTTTGCATAAGACTTATTCCGGCAGTAACCGACGACTGATCTGGCCATCACTGCTTTCCATCTGCTGCCATTCCATGCCATCTTCTGAGATTTTCAGTTTGATATAGATAATGTTTTCCGGCTTTTCTTCCCGCAATTTATGTGACTCGGCTATCACATTTAAATTTTCTATCACTTTGCGCTGGCTTAATACTTTTATTTCCTGCGTTGCCGCCGCCACCAGCCGCGATGTTATCTGTTCAATATTAAGCTTAGGCAGAGATTCCCGGCTGACCAGCTGATACTCATCGGCCAGCTGCACCAGCTGCCTTACCGCTTGCTGGCTGTACTCGGTCACCGGTGCCATATCCTGCTGCATCCGCAGTGCCTGTTCCAGGTTATGGGTTTGCTCCACCAGCACGGCGCGCAGGGCTTTAGACGCTTTGGACGGCAGGCTGGTACGCCCCAGACTGTTGGTCAGCTCTTTATACATCAGACTATTAAATTTCGTGTTATCAATGGGTTGGTATTGAGTTTCGGTTTTTTCTGTCAGTGCATCCAGCGCTACCGGTATCGTCAACTCAACATCTCCCACCCGCATATGCGGTACGGCAAAATGCTTAAGTAAGTCATGTTTGGCATATTCTTCCGCCACTTTTACCGTCTGAATGTCGGCCATCACTCTGGCATTGGTAATACTGCTGATAATACTGCCTAAGTATTCGTTTAAATTCGGCATCTTAATGTCCCTGTAAAAAAGCCGGCTGACAGCCTTGCGCTGCCAGCCTTACCAGCATCAAAACAACTCAGGCACTGACAATACTGTCTTCAAGCATCGTCAGAATGCGGTCTAACCCGGCCGGAATTTCGTCATTTAAGGCGGTCACTTTAACCCCCAGGTTGTAGGTTTTTTCCACGCTGACACCGCGGGTAGACGAGCGCTTATACGACGCCGATGCTTTAAAGTTGACGATTTTATAGTTGATGCCAAGCTCTGCACTGGCAGCAAACTCACTGGATACATTCGCCGTTTCCGTGGACGTAAGCTTGGCATGAAAATCAATTGTCAGCTCTTCAATCCGCAGCGCCGGTATGGTTAGCATGGTTAAAAACGGCACCTTAATGGCCACATCTTGCTGATCAAACTGGTTGTCCCCGGCATTGGCGGGTAAGCCTTCATCCTGTAACTGCTGGGCAGACTTACCAAAATGCGGGTTAGGGACCGACTTTTTAAATTCAAAGTCGACATAGCGCAGTGTTTTATTGCCACCATTTTCTTCAAAACCCACCGCCTGAATAAAGCTGACCTGCGACATAGACGCGGCATGCTGAGCTTGTACAGCGGCCTGCATAGGGCCACCGATATAGACACTAAAATCTAAACTGTTAAGTTCCTGCACCAGATTTGGCATGACAAGTACTCCCTGTTAGCTGTACCTACTCTGTTAAGGCTTTTCGGTTGCCGCCGACTTCATTTTCGCCGGCTGTTTACCACAGCTACTACAGACGGTACATCAGCACCAGCCCGGCAGTGAGATAAAGCCTAGCTGCAAGCGCAGGAATAACCAGCACCAAAACAGGGAATTTCGTGAGGTTTAGCTGATATTGTTCTGACAAAAACGCAACTGTTGCAGTCGCGTGGACATCGCAGAAAAGTCACAGCTGCTGGCGATACCATTCGCCTAAGATCAGGCTGGCCGCTACGCTGACATTCAGCGACTCAACCTTGCCGGAGCCTGGTATTTGCAGCGCGATATCGGCGTTTTTTGCCACATTTTGCGACACGCCAAACATCTCTTCACCAAATACAATCACCACCTTGGCGGGTAATTTGGTTTGATACAACGAGCTGCCGCCATGGCTGGAGGTGGTGATCAGCGTATAACCGGCATCCTTGCACAGCTTTAATGCCAGTGGCAGATTATCGCAGCTTAAGCCCTCAACAAACTCGCCACCGCCCTCAGCAGTACGCAGCGCCGCGCCCGACTGCAGCAATTCAGGCTGTTTCATAATAATGCCACCAACACCAAAGTGAGCACAGCTGCGGGTTATTGCACCTAAATTGTGTGGGTTGCCAACGCCATCTAACGCCAGCAGGCAGTCTTGCCGTTTACGACTGTCCTGCTGCAAATACCGGGCTAATGTCTGAATAGGCTTACGCTTAACCAGCAGCACCACGCCACCGTGATGCTGGCTGGCCGCGACTTTTTCCAGCTCGGCATCATCAACAATATGATAGGCTTTTTTAGCTGCCGCCAGGTATTTCATAACATCGGCAAATTTCGCGGCCATGTGCGCAGACACATAGAGCCTGATCAGCGCATCGGGCCGTTGGGTAAACAATACTCGGCAGGCATTTTCACCATAAACTTTACTTTCATCATCCAGTACCGCGCGCTGCGGCTTAACGCTGCCGGTTTTTACCTGCGGTTTAGCTGCCGGCCTGGCGTTTTTCGCATTGGCGCCCTTGGCCCAGGGCTTGTGTAATGGCTTAGCCGCCTTTGCGCTTTTACTGTTGTGCTGTGACATAACATATCCTGCTGACACCGCCGCGCGGTGAAATATCAATAATGGCGCTGATTTTACCAGCTCACTTGCAACATTACTTATGCTTTTTCCGGCCAGGTGCTGTGGCGGTGGCACTCTTGCTAAGGCTGGCTATACTGAGCAGGCAATGGCGTGTGCAGTTTACCGATGTCACCATTTAATGCTCCAGGCTCCTACATTTGTTTAATTCTGTGGAGGAAGCACTATGCCAACTGTTCATTCGCACTCTAAACGCAGCCTGCTAAAAGGTCTTTTTGCTGTGATACTGGCGTTTGCCGCTGCCACTCCGGCGTCAGCAGGCGAATTGCTGCACCGCCCCGCCGATAATAACCAGTGGCCAGAAAACCTGATCCGCGCGGTACAGGAAAAGCTTAACAGCCTTGGGTTTGACGCCGGTAAGGCAGACGGTATTATCGGCCCGCGCACCCGACAGGCGATAAGCGACTATCAGCAGCAAAACAATCTGCCAGTGGATGGCCAGATAAGCGCAGCCTTACTTGAGGCCTTAGGCTTTGAGCAATGATCTGACAAGCTGCCGGGTATGCGGACATTCGCTGCCCGTCGCAGCGAAAAAATGCACCACCTGTGGCGAATACCAACATCCGCTGTATCGCTGGCTGTCCGGTAATGTACTCAGTGGCCTGATTGCATTGGTGCCCATTTGTACACTGGCCTTTACCTTTGTTTACGACAGGTTAGCGCCTAAAGCATCAGATTTGCAATTTACACTAACCCGCTGTGATACCAAACAAGTAGAGTTATTTGCCAGTAATTTGGGCAACCGCGCCGCCATACTAAGCCATGCAGAATTTAGCAGCAGCGGCGAGTACCAGCCACTGCAAATCCGGCTGGAGGTTGCCGATAAACTGGTTAACGGTGGTGACACCCGCGCCATCATACTCAGCACTATCGACACCATCAGCCCTGGCGGCCTGGTGCCGTTTTCGTTGCGTCAGAGCGCAGACTGCCGGATAAAAATCCGCTTACACAGCGTCTCTTTTGCACAAAAACCGTCTTCTCAGGAGCTGACATGCACCTGCCCGCCGGCTTAATTTATCTGTCGCTACTGTTATGTTCTGCGGCAGCCGCTGCACAGCAGCGCGCGGATCTGCATCTGTTTCAGTATGGTTTAACCACCACAGAGCAGCGGGCGGCACTGTTTGAAGATTTTCGTTACGTGCTGGAAGAGAAAATGCCACGTTTGTCTGATGAGCTGGCACTGGGCGAGGCATTACCGGTACTAAAAGCCATCAGAATTGTGCCGGTAACCGGCGACAATAATCAATTGCGCCGCCCGTCGGAACTGATTGGTAATTTACAGCTGCGCCAGCGTTACTGGCATGACGTCGGCGCCCTGGCACTGCTGACCGGTGTTGTCGATGTGCAGGCTGATGTGCCCAGCATTCGCACTACCTTGTATTGGGGTAAGCTAAAACCCGCCGTGGCGCAGGAAATGATCGATATCGAGCTGCCACTAACCGGCAATTATTTTGACACCACCTTCGATAGCCATTCGGTAGCCATTTTGTATGCCATTGCTAACCAGCCGGATGTCGGGTGCAACAAATTTACCGCTATTATTGCCCTGCTCAGTGAAGCCTTAAAGCGCGCCAAAGCCATTAGTACACAGCAACCGCAGCTGGGAGGCGAGCTGGAGCAAAAAATTGAGCAAAGCATTCTGGCGCTGAAAGCGGAGTGCAACAGATGAAGCAACTGCTTAGCGCTATCTGCCTGCTTTGCAGCCTGCTGCCGGTATCGGCACAGCAGAATCCTGATCAGATCACGGTGTTTTTTCCGGCCTTTGGCGGCGATACCACTTTGGGGCGCAATGTCAGCACTGTGCTGTCGTTGCAGCTGGCCCAGACCAGCCGCAAAGCGCCCTGGCCAGACAACCCTGACAAGCTGGATTTTGGCCGCGGCATAATTAAATGGAGCCCCGACAGCCTGAGCCTGACGCAACAAGATGTCGCTATTCGCACTGCGCAGCAGGCAAAACTGCTGGCACAAATGGTGGTGCTGGGCAGCACGCAACGCTTTGGCAGCAACGTAGTGGTAGAGGTTGAAGTACTGCTGCCGCGTTATCAGGCTGCTTATCCGGGCTGCAGCAGCAATAGCCGCCTGCCCTGTGATTACCGCAAACAACATCTCGAACTTTGGCCGCTGCGCTGCCAACAGCACAGCCTGTACACACCGCTGCCGCGGCGGCGTTATCATATGGCCGGTATAGTGCTGGATGATGATGTGGTAAAAAAATTCCGCGCCGTAAAAGGCTTGCCAATCACAGCAGCATTAAACACGACACAGGTGATCGGTCACACCGGTGACGATTTGCAGTTTCTCGAGTTCAACCGTCATTTAAATAATGCACCAACCAAATTGCGCAGTCAGGGCGTGGAAGGCTATGTATCTTTGCCAAAAATTTCCGCGAAAAACTCTGAATTTGCCGATATGGCCGGCGGCCTGTTGCAACTGTTTCGTGGTGACTGGCAGGCTGCGCATAGCAGTTTTAGCCGGGTGATAGCTAACCCGGTAACACGGGTTCCGCTTAAAATTGACGCCTACCTGCTGCGCGGCATGGCGCAATTTCGCCAGGGCGGCAATGGCTTAGCCGATATTAACACCGCCGCCGCGCTGGCCCCCTACGACGCCGGTGCCGCCCGTTACCAGCTAACCGCCATGCTGCTCGCGGCACGCCCTGCTGCAGAAATAACCCAGACATTAGCGGATAAACGTTTTCTGTTTGACACCGATGACGACTGGCTGCTGGCCTTTGACCGCTTGCTGCAGTGCCGGGGCAGCAGCGGCTAAGCTGAGCGCGCGAAAATACGCGGCGCAGATTGCAACAACACTTGTAATTTTTTGCTCGCGCAGTATGCTGGCGGCCTTTAAATTTGCCGCAACAGGACCCTTTATGCTGAGTTACCGTCACAGTTTTCATGCCGGCAACCATGCCGATGTTATTAAACATCTGGTGCAGGTGGCAATTCTGGACTACCTGCTGCAAAAAGATAAACCCTTTTGCTACCACGACAGCCATGCCGGCGCCGGCTTATACAGCTTGCTGGGTGAACAGGCGCAAAAAACCAGCGAGTATCAGACCGGTATTGGCAAACTGTGGCAGTATCAGGCGCAAAGCCCGGTGCTGCAGCATTATATTGAACTGGTAAAGCAATTAAACCCGGATGGCGAACTGGCGTTTTACCCCGGCTCACCAAAAATTGCCGCGCTGATGCTGCGCGCAACTGACAGCATCCAGGCCAGCGAGCTGCACCCAAGCGACTACCCTATTCTGGCCAGCCAGTTTGTACGCCGCCGCCATAGCCGCATTGAAAACATGGATGCCTGGGCCGGCTTTAAAGCCATGCTACCACCGCTGCATAAGCGTGGCCTGGTGCTGATAGACCCACCCTACGAGCTGAAAACCGAATATCAGGATGTCGTGCACGGCCTGAGCCTGGCCTACAGCCGTTTTCCGCAAGCCACTTATGCTATCTGGTACCCGGTAATAGAACGCGCAGCGGTAGAAGCTTTTATCAGCGCCTTAGTGGGCACCGGCATTAAAGATATGCTGCGCATTGAATATTGCCCGCTGCCCGACAGCAGCGGTTTTGGCATGACCGGCAGCGGCATGCTGGTGGTTAACCCGCCCTACACACTGGCCGATACCATGCGCACAGCACTCACCGAGCTTAGCCCGCTACTAAGTCCGCAGGGCGACTTTAGCGTGCATCAACTGGTGGCCGAGTAAAAATGCACAAGTTTATTTTGGTAACCCTGCTGCTACTCAGCCCGGCACAGGCGCTGGCATTTGGTGCTACAGGCCATCAGCTGGTGTGTGATATGGCGTATCAGCTGGTTAGCGCCAGCAGCCGCCAGCAACTGGACACCTTAACCAACAAGGCCGGTTATACCTATTTTGCCAGCGCTTGTGTCTGGCCTGATGAGGTGCGCTCACAGCCCGGATTTCACTGGAGTGCGCCGCTGCACTTTGTCAATTTTGCCCGCGACAAACACGAAGTGACACCGGCAGATTGCCCGGCGCAGGGCTGTATTTTGTCTGCCATTGACACTATGCAACAGCGCCTTAAGCAAGATCATAACGACTGGCAGGCGCTGCTGTTTTTAGCCCACTTTATTGCCGATTTACACCAGCCGCTGCATGTCAGCTTTGCCGATGACTTAGGCGGCAACCGCACTGCAGTGTATTTTTTTGGCCAGCCGAATAACCTGCACGGGGTGTGGGATTTTGCCATGCTACAGCAGTTGGGCTATGAAGACGATGCCGCCAGGGCTGGCGCGCTGTTAAACCTGCTTAACAGCGAACAGGGCCAGCCGCTTAAGGCACAGTGGCAACAAACAGACATACTCGCCTGGGCCAATGAGTCGGCCAAAATAACCCAGGCAATTTATCGTGACTATAAACCCGGCATGCTGATAGAGGCCGACTATGTGGCGCAGTATCAGCCAGTGCTGGAACAGCGCCTGATGCAAGCTGCAGTGCGTTTGGCCATGTTGCTTGAGCGGCTGTTGGCTGATAAAGCTGCTGCAGGTTAACGGATCCAGCCTTTGCTAATTTGGCGAAAGGTGTCGGTGCCGCAGCGCTCTAACCACTCAAACGCCAGCATTTCTTTGCTGATAATATAAGCGCCGCACTGCTGCATACGGCTAAGCGCCAGCTGCTTATTTTGCTCGCTGCGCGAGCCCACCGCCTCGACTACCACAAACACCTGATAGCCCAGTTGCAGTAAATCCAGCACCGACTGCAGCACACAGACGTGGGTTTCCGTGCCCAGCACGATCACCTGTTTACGCTCGGTACAGGCCAGGTTACTGACAATCAGCGGCTCTCTTAAGGCGCTAAAGTGCATTTTCTGCAGCACCCGCCCGGGTGGAATTAACTCCGCTAACGCCGGCACCGTCGGCCCAAGCCCCTGCGGGTATTGCTCGGTGGCCCATAGCGGGATATCCAGCTGTAACGCTACCTGCAGCACCCAGGCCGCCGCCTGCTCTACCGCTTTGCCATCGAAAATAGCCGGTGCCAGCTTTTGCTGAATATCAATCAATAACACCTGACTCTGCGCTGGATTAACTAGCATACAAGCCCCTTTGCTTCAGTGAAAATGCCGCGCGGCTAAACTAAGTTCAGCCAAAAGTGGCGATAAGTCAACCAGCTTACCGGCGATAATATGCACTACCTCGCCTTCGCGCTGCAAAATGCCATCGACCTGCAAAATGGTCGAGGTTAAAAACGCCTGCTGCTGCGCCTGAGCAGTGGCCAGCCACACCAGCACATTGGCGGTACCGGTTTCATCTTCCAGTGACATAAAGGTTACCCCCGCTGCGGTACCGGGCCGCTGGCGTAAGGTGACCAGGCCACTTAGCCGCACCGGGCTGTTGTGCCTGACACTGCTAAGCTCTGCCACCTGCTTGCTGCGTGGCAATTTATTGGCGCGGCGCAGCAAGGCCAGCGGGTGCTGCTCCAGACTAAGCCCGGTGGCGGCGTAATCTTCCAGCACATTGGCCAGCTGGTCCGGTGGGGCCAGATAAGCGGTTTGCGGCTCTGTCACTGCAGCAAACAGCGGCAGGCTGTGCTGCTGATCCAGCAGTTGCCAGCGGCTGTTATAGCGGTCACCACTTAACGCCTTTAGCGCATTGGCACTGGCCAGCGCCTGTAAATCGGCGCGGCTTAGCCCTAATTGTTTTAGCTCAGCCAGGCTGCGATAGCCATTAGCCGGGCGCTTAGTTAGCAGCCTTTCTGCGCCCGCCTGGCTTAGGCCTTTAATTTGCTTTAACCCCAGCCGGATAGCTTTGCCCTGCTGCTCAAGGCTATACAGCCACTGGCTGTGGTTAACACACAATGGCAGCACAGTGACACCATGGCGGCGCGCATCCTGCAACAATTGCGAGGGCGAGTAAAATCCCATCGGCTGGCTGTTTAATAAAGCCGCGCAAAACGCCGCCGGGTAATAATACTTAAGCCAGGCAGACACATAGGCCAGCACGGCAAAACTGGCCGAATGCGACTCGGGAAAACCATACTCACCAAAGCCGCAAATTTGCTGGTAAATACGCCCGGCATAGTCAAGCGGATAACCGCGACTTTGCATACCGTCAATCAGCTTATGTTTAAACTGCAACAGCTCGCCGGTTTTCTTCCAGCTGGCCATAGCCCGGCGTAGCTGGTCGGCCTCACCGCCGCTAAAACCGGCTGCTACCATCGCCAGTGCTATTACCTGCTCCTGAAAAATCGGCACGCCCAGGGTGCGTCCCAGCACCCCTTTTACTGCCTCAGACGGATAGCTCACCGCTTCTATACCATCGCGCCGCTTTAAATAAGGGTGCACCATATCGCCCTGAATCGGGCCAGGCCGTACTATGGCAATTTGCACCACTAAATCGTAGTAACAGTTGGGTTTCAGCCTTGGCAGCATGCTCATCTGAGCGCGTGATTCAATCTGAAACACGCCGATGGTGTCTGCCTGCTGCATCATCTGGTACACGCTGGCATCATCGCCCTTGCCACAAATACCGGCCACGCTCAGCTCTTGCTGAAAATGCTGTTTTACCAGCGCAAAACACTTACCAATGGCGGTTAACATGCCAAGCGCCAGCACATCGACTTTTAACAGCTCCAGTGTTTCTAAATCATCCTTATCCCACTGGATCACAGTACGGCCGGCCATAGCGGCGTTTTCCAGTGGCACCAGTTCGTACAAAGGCCCGCTGGAGATAACAAAGCCACCGACATGCTGCGATAAATGGCGCGGAAAGCCACGTAACTGCTCCACCAGGCTGATAAGTTGCTGGGTGAGCTGCGAATGGCTATTTAGCCCCAGGCTATTTAACTGCTGCTGCCAGCTAACAGCAGGGTCGCGCCGCTGAATATGCTTTAGCAAAAACTCCAGCTGATTAAGCGGCAGCCCCAGCGCTTTCCCCACATCCCGAAAGGCACTTTTAAAGCGGTAGCTAATTACGGTAGCGGCCAGTGCCGCCCGCTCGCGGCCGTATTTCTGGTACAGATACTGGATCACTTCTTCACGCCGCTCGTGCTCAAAATCGACATCAATATCCGGCGGCTCCCGGCGCTCTTTGGATAAAAAGCGCTCAAACAGCACCTCAACTTTGGCCGGATCAACAGCGGTGATAAACAAGCAGTAACACACCACCGAATTGGCTGCTGAGCCGCGGCCCTGATACAAAATACCGCGGCTTTTGGCAAAGCATACCAAATCATAAATGGTGAGGAAAAAGTACTCGTAGCCCAGCTCAGCGATAAGTGTTAGCTCTTTATCAATCAGCGCCTGTACTTTTGTGGGCACCTGCCGGTTAAAGCGCTGCTGCGCGCCCTCGGCCACCAGCTTTGCCAGATAACTGGCAGGCGTTTCTCCTACCGGCACCAGCTCACTGGGGTATTGGTATTTCAGCTCTTTCAAATTAAAGCTGCAGCGCGCGGCAATTAATGCCGTTTGCGCCAGCTGCTCAGCGGTAAATAAGCGTGACAGCTTGCTCAGCGGCCGCAGTGCACGCTCGGCATTACTCAGTAGCTGCCGGCCCAGTTGTGCCAGCGGCATACCGGCTTTAATGGCGGTTAAACAGTGCTGCAGTGCCAGCCGGCCGGGGCTGTGCATCAACACAGCACCGCAGGCCACTACACTTAGCTGATGCCGGGCCGCCAGCGCCAGACAATAAGCGCTAAAAGCCGGTTCGTTATGGCTAAGCTCACGCCGCAGCGCTAACCACAAGCGCTCAGTGTGATATTTTTGCAGCCAGGCCAGCCAGTGCTGGTCGCTGTCAGGCTCGCCCGAGGGCAGCCACAGCAGCAAACAGTGTTTCACCGACATCAGATCCCATGGCGTTAGCTGATACTGGCCTTTGCTGCTGCGCCGGCGGGCATTGGTAATAATACGGCACAGCTCACTGTAGGCGGTTTTATCCGGGCACAGCAGCACCAGCTGTAGCCTGTCGAGCTGAAAATAACTGCCGACAATCAGCTTAAGGTTAAGCTTAAGCTCGTTAATTTCACGGTAGGCGCGCACCACGCCGGCCACCGAGCACTCATCGGTCAGTGCCAGCGCGCTGTACCCCAGCGCAGCGGCTTGCTGCACCAGCTCCTGCGGGCTGGATGCGCCCTGTAAAAAACTAAAGTGGCTTTGACAAAACAGCTCTGCGTAGGCCATGGCGGTGGCTAACTAAACAGGCCGTGCACAAACCACTGCTGCGACACCGTGCGGTACAGCCACAGCCACTGGCCTTTGCGGTTACGGCCAATAAAATAATCACGCTGCGCCGCCAGCTGCCAGCCGTTTGGGCATAGTCGCTCCGGGCCAGACGTGATCTCTACCGGCTCAGTTAATGGCCTGGGGCTGGGCAAAATAAAGGCTGGCCTTAACGCTAAAGGTATAACAGGCTTCAATGCTGCCCCACCACCACTCTGGTTTTGCTGCTTCTGGTGTTGGCTCTGCTGCGTCCATAACGGCGGTTGCCGGCGGCTGGCCAGCTCAGGTAAATGTTGGTTTTGCAGGCTAAGGCTGCTGATAGCTCCACGCCCCAGCCTGGCTTCAAGCAATGACACCAACTGTAAAGGCGACAGGGTAGCCACTGAGTTATCAAATAAGGCCGCGGTTTGCGCCTGCCTCGGCTTAAAATCATCGCAGTTAAGCTCAAGGCCGCTGACCGGCTCGGCCAGCTTAAGCCGGCATAACTGCAGCTGGCACAGCATTAACCAGCGCTCTGGCAGATATTCGCCCTGCGCCGAGCCAACCGCTAACACTATGGCGGGCCGGCCAGAGCGAAAATGCAAGCTAAGCTGCAACTGATAACACAGTGCATCACGCTGTTTCAGCTGCATGGATAACTGTTGCAGCAGGCTGCTAAGTGGAGCAGTCAGTACACGGGTGTCAGCAATATCGTACAACAGTTCGATATAACGGCTAAAACCCGGCGCCGGCTGAATATAATTAAGTGCATGATAAAAATCGCCGTTTAGCCTGCCCAGATAGCTTAACAGCTCAGGCTCGAAGCGGCGCGACAGCTCGGCCGGTGCCAGCGCCAGCAGCTGGCCTAAGGTATTAATACCCAACCGTTTTAACTGCTGCTGTAATGGCAGGCTCAGCTCGCTCGCCACAAGCGGGCTGCGTTTTAGTGCTGCGCTAAGCCCGGTGCTGTCGGCACTTAACAGGTTAAGCTGCTGCCGCGCCAGGCATTTGGCGGCCAGTGGTGTGGTGCCACAACTAAACTGATAACGATAACCCAGCGCCTGCAGTGCCTTATAAAGCACCTGCCAGTAGCCATTAAGGCCACGGTATAGCCTTAACATGGCACAAAGGCGTAAATACAGGCCATCTGGTGGGTCCAGCGCGATATCGGCCGTCAGCTGATACAGCTGCTGCGCCACACTTTGCAGCAACTGCTGTTGCCGCTCTGTCTGATACGGCAGCAGCTGTAAATCAGCACAGAGCGCGGCGGCCGTGCCTAGCGACATCCCCAGGGTAATACCACGCGCGGCGGCTTCTGCGTTTAACTGCACCAGGCGGTGCTGCGCATCGGCTACTGCCAGCGGTACCTTAGCCGGCAGCGGGCTTACGCAGTCGACCAGCAAAGATGGCAACTGTAAATACAAATACAGCGCCATAGCGGCTAACCTGCGACAGCCGTTAACGCGGTGGCAGCGCTGCTGTCAGCTAAACACAGCGCCGGCCAGTGCTGCTGCATGCTGATATTGACTACCTCGCCGGCCCAGCCACCTTTACGTTTTAGCACCTTAACGCTAAGGCCTTGCGCTTTGGCGGTTAACGCCAGGCTTAAATTTACCGGCAGGCTTAAATACTGCGCCGGCTTTCGCAGCACTATTAAACTGGCCGCGCCCTGCTCTGCCGCCAGCTGTAAACGCCGGGCCTGCGCCAGGCTTAGCTGCGGCTGCCACAATAGCACCGAAGCGCAGCAACCACTGTGCAGACACTGCTCAGCGGCCCATAGCATAGCGTTATTATTCGCCGGGCTAATGATCAGTAGGGCGTCCAGGTTAATGCCGGCAGCGGCGAGCATATCAGCACAAGGCTCAGCCGGTGGCGCAATCAGTACCAGTAAGCGGCCGCTGGCCTGTTGCTGTTTTAAATAGGGCAGCATGACACGCAGCTCGCCAATGCCCGCATCCGTTTGCAGCTCTATTAAGCCAGTGGCCGGAAAGCCACCGCCTAAGCGGGCGTCCAGCTCAGCAAAGCCCGAGCTTAACGCCTGATAAGCGGCTTGTTGATTATTGCCCTGCCATAACAGCTGGCGCCGGGTTAATTGCGCGATAATTGCCGACATACACCACCAAATTACTGTATACAAATACAGTATATAACAAGACTGGCAGGATGCAAGTGGTGCAGCACAGCATGTAATTAAGGCAGGCAATTAAGCCGGCATTAAGCCAGCTATGTTAAAAACCGTGAAAACAAACGGAGTAGACAATGATGAAAACGCTCATTTCCCTGGTGTGTGTTTTAATGGTGAGTTTAAGTTTTGCCGTACAGGCAAAACCGGATCAGGACAAGTCGTTACCACCGGGCCTGGCAAAAAAACTGGCCAAAGGTGAACCCTTGCCCCCTGGCTGGCAGAAGAAACTGGCACCAGGCCAATTTCTGGCAGAAGACTATTACCGCCGCGCCAAAGTGATCAGCCGCCCGGCTACTGACGGCATTATCACCGTGCAAATTGAAGGCACTATTATCGAACTGTTTGAACACAGCAGAGAAATCGTGCGTATTCTGGATGGCCATCGCTAACCTGCGTGGCCACTAATGATTACGGCGTAATAAGGTCAGCACTTCATAGTGGCTGCTGTGGGCGAGCATATCGAACAGTTGCACTTTGAGTAACTTATAATCAGTCAGCTGGGCCAAATCCTGCGCCAGGCTGGCTGCATTACAGCTTGAGTACATTAGCCAGCGCGGAGCCAGCCGCTGAATATCCTGGCACAGTGTCGCACCCAGGCCACGCCGTGGCGGGTTAACCAGTAGCAGATCCGGCGCTTTGGCCGCGGCATTGGCAAAGGCACCGGCATCCAGCGCCTGAAAGTTTACTTTGCTAAGCCCCAGCTCTGCTGCCGAGCGGCTGGCACTGGCAATGGCATTAGAGGCAATTTCGATGCCCACCAGTTGCTGCGCTGGCGTTGCCACATGCAGGCCAAAACCGCCGACACCACAAAATAAATCCCAAATTTCACTAAAGGTGTGTTCTTGCTGCAGCTCTGTGGCCCACTGTGCGGCGGTCTGATATAAGCTGGCCGCCACCACCGGCTGGGTTTGAAAAAAGCTTTGTGGCGTTAAATACAGCGGCACCTGATTTAGCTGCTCGGCCAGCTGATGCTGTACGCTTAGCACAATTTCTTCATCGCCTTCTAAAAGCGCGGCCGGCTTGGGCTGCAAATTCACCGAGCACACGTCAAGTTCAGGCCACTGCGCCAACAGCCAGGGTAAATGTTTTTCAATCGATGCCAGACAGTTTTTCGAGCGCAGCACCAAACGCAGCATAAAGCGGCCGCTGTGCAGGCTTTGGCTAAGCAGCAGGTATTTAAGCTCGCCGCGGCGGGCATTAATATCGTAGGGTGTTAACTTCGCCTTGCGAATAAAGGCTTTACAAAGATCAAAGGCAGTAGCAAACGCCGCTGGGTACAGCGGGCAATCGGCTAAGTCTACCGCCTCGCCCTGTGCATTGATAATGCCCAATATGGGCGCATCAGCACTGCCCTGCACCACCATTTTGGCTTTATAACGAAAGCCCTGCTCGGCGGAGGCCACCGGCGATAGCAGCTCAACATCGTTTGCAGGCGCTAACAAAGCAGTAAGGTGTTGCTGCTTCAGGCTTAGCTGCTCAGCATAGGGTTTGTCCAGCCAGTGGCAAGACTGACAGCGTTTAGCCGCAAAATGGGCGCAGTACATGGCAGATCCGACATCTTAGAAAAAACACCGCCATTTTAGCGCAGCTGCCGCGTTAACATAAGGCTTTACTGCACCTGCAGGCGTTGGGTAGCGACGCCGCCTAAATCATCCACCACTCTTAGCTGAAACTGGCCACTTTCTGCCGGCCAGAGCAGGGTTTCCCCCGGGCTGACTGCGCCGATATAACGCTGATCGATAAACCAGTGCGCCCGGCTCACGCCGCCATCAAAGCTGGCCTTTAGCGCAATTTGCCGCTGCTGTGGCGTATTGCCCAACTGATAGATCAGATCCGGCTGAGGTGTGCGGATCTGCGGTGGCTGACCGGCCAGTTGCTGCAACGTACAGGGTTGCTGATACTCAGGCGCAGTTTGCAGCATAAGCCCGGCCTGCTGATAAGCCCGCGCTATATCTGACGGCCAAAATTCATACACCTTAAGCTCAGTTTTTGGCGGCTGATGGCGACAAGCTCTAAGGCCGCTGTCGGTATACACCGGCACCGCGCGGTGCACGTCAGAAACCTTTATTGGCGACACCCCCGGAATAAACCAGCCGGGTGTGGTGTGCGGGCAATATTTATTTGGCAACTGTCCGCTGCGGCTACAGAGCGCGACCTGCTGAATATTAAGCTTGCCTGACGGCGTAAACAGCGCTTTGTTGGCGTCGTTATCTGCCGGTAACAAGGCTAACAGCTCAAACAGCAAGGGGCCGGCGGCAGTTAAACCGACCAGATTAGGGTTACTGCTGCCATCAAAGTTACCCAACCATACCGCCAGTACATAGTCGCCGGTTAAACCAATAGCCCAGGCATCGCGAAAGGCATAAGAGGTGCCGGTTTTCCAGGCGACCGGCAGTTGCTCAACCAACTTGTGTACAAGCCCCGCCTGTGGCCTGGGGTGCTGACGCAGCATATCCAGCGTTAAAAATGCCGCCTCAGGGCTAAGCAGTGCCTGGCTCTTGCTTGCTACAGGCATGGCCTGCCACTGCAGCGCCTGCCAGCTTCCGCCATTGCCCAAAGTGGCATACAGCTGCACCAGCTGCGCCATGCTAATTTCCATGCCGCCCAATACCAGCGCCAGGCCATAATGCCCGGGCCCTTTTGGCAGGTGTACCCCGGCGAGTTTTAGCCAGTGATAAAAATCCGGCGCGGTTAACTGCGCCTGTAACTGCACCGCCGGCACATTGCGGCTGTTAATCAGCGCCTCGGTTGCCGGCAGCGGGCCGGCAAACTTGCCGTCGAAATTCTCCGGGTTAAAGCTGCCATAACGGCGCGGTATATCGCTAAGTAGACTTTGCGGGTGAATAAGCCCTTGTTGCAGCGCCAGCGCATAGACAAAGGGCTTTAACGCCGAGCCTGGCGAGCGCAAAGCGCTCACGCCATCGACCTGGCCTAAAATAGCGGCATTGTTAAAATCGGCCGACCCCAGCCAGGCCAGCACCTGCATGCTGCTGCGCTTTATCAACAGCGCGCTGGCATTGGTAAAACCGGCTTGCTGCTGGCGGCGCAAATAGCGGTTAACCTGCTGCGCCAACACCTGCTGCAACGGTAACTGCAAACTGGTATAAAAGCGGCCTTCAGTGCCGGCATCTGCCGTTAGTAGCTCGCCGCCCTGCTGTAACTGAGTAACAAAGTGCGGTGCCTGGTTGGTGAGATCGCTACGCTGATAATAGTGCAGCGGCAGGCTTAAACGGGCATCCTCAACGGCTTGGCCGTACTGCGCCAGCCAAAGCGCAGCTAAACGCTGTCGCGCCCGCTCCAGCTGCTCACGGCCGGTTGTACTTAACGGGCTGCGCTGGTTAGGGTTTTGTGGTATTACACTTAGCGCCAGCGCTTCGGGCAGGCTAAGGCGGCTTACTTCTTTGCCAAAGTAGATCAGGCTGGCGGCAGCGGCGCTTTCAATATTGCCGCCATAAGGGGCGTAATTAAAATAGCCCTGTAAAATATCGGCTTTGCTCAGGTGCCATTCCAGATACAGCGCCAGCACCAGCTGCTGTAGCTTACCGGCGAAGGTACTGGTATTTAAACCATAGCGCAGCCGCGCCAGCTGCATGGTAATGGTCGATGCGCCCTGACGGCGGCCGCTTTTTACTATGCTTTGCCAGAAGGCACGACCGACGGCCGTCAGATCCACACCAACATGCTGGTAAAAACGCCGGTCTTCATACAGTAAGGTGGCCTGTTGTAGCGTGGGGGCGATATCGTCCAGTGTCACTTTAAGCCGGTAGCGCTGATCCTGCGCCAAACGCAGGCTTAACAGCTCGCCGCCGGCGGCAAAATAGGCGCCGCTTTGCCGGTAACCGCTGTACAGCTCTGGCCTGGGCGATAGGCTCAGCAGCAACAAAACCAACGCCAACAGCGCCGCCGGCACAGCGACCAGCAATGCCAGTAAGCGCGGTTTTTTACTTAACCGGTTTAACATCGTTAGCGCCGGTTATCTGGCGTCAACCACAAAACGCCCGGCGGCAGTGCTGGCATGCACCGCCGGATCGTACATCGACTGCGCCTGCGCCGTGGGCAGGGTAAAGTTACCGGCCGCCGTCAGTTTTACCTGGTAGCTAAGCTCAGTCATCTGGCTGCCGAAACTAGCGTAATACACCAGACGGTCTTCGCGGATATCGACATAATCGGCACGCCAGGGCCCGCTTTGCCGCGCTACTGAGCTGCGCACTATGCTAAAACCGGCCGGCAGTAAGTCAATTAAGGCGATATTGTTATGCCACTGGCCATCGGTGCTGCGCAGCCTTAAGCGCACCGTCAGCTCATCACCTTGCTTGGCCTGTGTCACCACCTTGCCGTCGCTGTCCAGATAATCGCGCACCAGCTCAAGGCTAGCCGATACGGCTTTTTCGGGCGCAGTTTTAGCAAAACCGGCTTCGCTTAGCGCATAAAACATTGCTTGCTGGCTTTGTAGCAGGATCTGCGTCGCCTGATGATCAAAGGCAACTTTAGGCATCGCGCTGTGGTTATCTGCCGGGCTAAGCGGCACTTCGCTGCCATCGGCCAGGCGCTGATAAAACGCCGGTGCAGTCAGCTCAGCATCGCCGCTTAACCTGGCATAGGCCGACAATGCCAGTACCGTATAAGCGCTGGCGATGGTGTTGTACTGGCCACTAAAGGCCGGCTGCAGCAGCTGTAATATTTGCCCGCCATCTAGTGCACGCGCCTTGTCGGCAAAATGGCTGGCTAACAGGTAAACATACTGCGCATCTAAACTTAGCTGTGACTGAAACGCCGGGTTGGCAAAAGCTGGCAGTGGCTGGGCAATACGCGCCAGATACTGGCTTTGCAAACCCGAGGGCTTGCCCAGCCGGTAGCCCGCCAGCAGGCCGTTTGCCAGGGCCGGTTGTTGCAGCAGCTGATAGGTGGCCGCCATATACACCGCGGTAATATCGCCTTGCCAGCCCTGCTGGTGCTGCTTTTCCAGCCGCTCGTGCAGCGCGGTAAGATAATTGGTGGTCACTTCGCCGCTGCGGGTTAACAGGTAAATGGCATTAGCCCTTAGCCTGGCCTGATAAAGGTTAGCGCCACTTTGCCGCGCCACGCCGCGCAGATAGTCAAGCCCCTGCTGATACAGATAATCCGGCACTGCCAGGCCCTGCTCACGCGCGGCCAGTAAAAAGTGCATCACGTAAATGCTGGGAAAATCAGCACTGTGATAACCGCCCGGCCAGAAACTAAAGCCGCCATCGCTTTGCTGGCGCTCGGCCAGCTTTTGCACCAGCACGGCAAATTTTTCATTCAGTGCCGGCCACTGCGCCTGATAAGCGTCCTGCTGCACCAAACCAATCCAGGGGAACACTTGCGATACCACCTGCTCGGTACAGCCATGCGGGTATTGCGCCAGATAATGGGTAAAGGCCTCAGCCAGCACCAGCGGGTTGCTTGATGCCGTTACGTTAAGCTGAGCAAATTCGCCATACAGCGGATAGCGGGTGTCAATACTCAGCGGGCCTTTGTCGGCATAGCCAGCGGTTAATGTGGTTTGATAGGCGCTGGCCGGACGAATGCTGATACTGACATTGCGGCTGGCCTCTTCAGTTACCCCGCCTTGTTGATACCGCGCCGTAAAGCCAAGATCGACACTGCCCAGCGCCGGGCCGGCTTTTAACCGGAAGCGCGCACTTTGCTCACTGCCTTCACTAATGGCCAGTGTGGCCTTATCAGGCCCGACAACGCTCAGGTTCGCCGGCAGGTTAAGGCTTACGTTTACCGGCGCAGCGGCGCCAGAGCCTTTAATGCCATTAGCCACCGTGATGCTAACATCAAACTCATCCCCCGGTGCGGCGCTTAACAGCACATCCGGCGTTAGCACAAAGGGGCCGCGCACGCGGATATCCGTTACCGCAGAGCCCAGCGCCGTGTCACTTACCGCCACCGCCATCAGTTTCACATTACCGCTAAAGCTGGCCGGCAGGCTGACTTGCGCCGTTTTAAGCTCAGGGCCTGCCGTTAAGCGGCCCAGCCAAAATACCCCTGGCTGCTCGGCGCGCCGGGCAAAGGGGTTGAGGTTTTTATCCATCATCATACTGGCCATCGCCATGCGTTCGGTATCGCCACCAACACCGGCTAACTGGCGCTTCAGCAGGCTAAACTCCGGCAACAACAGATCAAGCATTTGCATGCTGCGTACCTGCAAGGCGCGCTTTTGCAGGTAATGCGATAACGGATCGGGTAGCTGATAACCGGCCACCTGCAAAATGCCCTCGTCTACGCCGTACAACAGCATATCGGCGCTTTGGCCGCTTTGGTACTGCACGTTAAAGGCTTTACCCGGCCGCACCTCTTCAGGCGCGCTAAGCGTGATGGTCAGCTGGCGGCGGCTGCGGTCAATATTAAACGGCACGACTGCATAGCTTAGCGGACTGACAAAGAGTTCATCTGAGTCCGCTGCGCGGACAAAGCTGACATTAATATAAGCATTGCCTTCAATGCCTTCGGGCAGCGCAATGCGCTGAATACTGCTGGTGCTGTCACTGTTAAACCAGCTAAAGGCGTGTACTTTGTCACTTTCAATGCTGATAAGGCCGCTGCCGGTGTACGGCGCGGTAATATTAAGCTCTATCCAGTCGCCGGCTTTATAGTCAGTTTTATCCAGTTTTACGCTAAGGGCAGCGTTTTTCTCCAGCATGGCGTTAATATTACCTTCGCCCACCACGCTAAAGCTCAGCGTGCCCAATAGCTGCTGGCCCTGATGCAGCTGCAGCTCAAAATCGCCCGGCGTGTCAGTCGGCAGGCTATAGTTGCTGCCCGTTGCAGCAATGCTAAAAGGCGTTTCATTAAGCTTAACCTGCTGCACTATGCTCTGGTACTGATAGGTGCCGTCGCGTTGTTTCACCAGGCTGGACAGCGGCCGCTTTTCTATCAGGCTTAGCTTAAGATCATCCAGCGCCACCTGCGCCAGGCGGTTATCTATGGCAATAAACTGTACGCTGCGGCTTTGCTGCTTTTTCAGGTAGCTGAGCCCGCCATCGGTTCTTACCCCCACCAGGCTGTTCAGCGGTGACACCAGGGCGCTGCTGATATGCTGCACACTGCGCCCGCCGGCACCGTCAAAGCCTTCGGTGGTTAACAGCAAACGGTAGCTGCCACCGCTGTATTGCGCCAGTGGCAGCGCAAAGCGGGCTTTGCCTTCGGCGTCGGTTTGCTGATCATCCAGGCTCTGCCTGACCCGGCCGGCTTTTTCGGCGTTCTCATCCTGCGGCGCAATAAAAATATGATCCGGATACTGGCTGAAACTAAAACGGCTGGGAATAAGCTCAAAGCGCGCACTGACGCGGCGCTGCTGTGCCGGCGTGCCAAATAAGTTATCTAACTGCACCTGCGCGACCAAATCGGTTGGCGATAGCCAACCCGGCTCATTATTAGCCAGTGCCTGATTAAAGCGGCTGCTAATTTTCAAGCTGTCGGGCATAAACTCTTCCAGCGCAAAGCTGACCGAGCCCAGGTAGTGACTGGCATTGCCGTCTTTATCCAGCAGGCTGATACTGGCATGGTAATTACCGGTGTCGCTGTAGGGCTGGGTATCCAGGCTAAAGCTATGTAGTCCGCGACCGGATAAACTAAAGTTTTGCTGATAAAAGGTGGCGCCGCGCGGGCCCTGCACCTGTATTCTCAGTGGCAGTTGCTGCGCCGCGGCGGATAAATCGTTATGGCGGATAATAGCTGCCAACTGTACCTGCTCGCCGGGGCGGTAAATGCCGCGGTCGCTAAACATATAGGCACTGAGCGCTTTGTCAGTTTGCTCCTGCTGATAACGGCCACTGGTGTCAAATTTCGAGTAATCCAGCTGCCGGCTGTATCTGTCATAAGGAATAAAACTGCTGTCGCTGACGCCGTTGGCGCTGTGGCTAACCAGATACACCACCGGCTGGCGCTCGCGGTTAAAGCCATTGGTTTTACCCAGCATCACACTGCCGCGCTCGTCGGTACTGCCGCTTAATACCGGCAAGCCGTTTTTACCCAGCAGCGCCACTTTAGCACCGGCAAGCGGTTTGCCGCTGGCCAGTGACATAACAAATACCTGCTGGCTGCTATCATTATTGTGTTTTACCAATAAGCCTAAGTCGGTCACCAGCACTACCCGCTTGTCCAGCGTCTGGCCGGTGTCATCCGGCCGCGCCGGGTCATATTCAGTCAGCTCAATAAAGAACACGCCCATACCCGCCTCGGCCAGATAGGGCTTTAACGGCAGCGCCAGATAATTGGCCGCTTTGGCGTGGCTATTGGCCAGGGTAAAGGTTTTGTCGAAGCGGTGGCTAATATTGCTGGCATCAAATTCATAGTTATAAAAATACGGCTTACTGATATCGCCGCCGCTCTGGCTGATAAAATGCTGCAGCTCACCGGGCAACAGCTTATTTAAGCTTACCCGCACACCTTTTACGCCGCGGCTTAACAGCTGCAGCGTTTGCTCGCCGCTTAGCGTAAGCAGCGCCCCTTCACCGTTAATGCGGGCTTCTTTCGGGTATTGCGGTGCCTGCACCACGGCGCGGTATTCATTGGCTAAGGTGAAATCATTAAATGACGCCATGCCCTTTTGCAGGCTAACAAACAGGCTTTGGCCGGGCGGTAAATCCAGCTTAATACTAAAGGCACTGTCGTGCGCTTCGCTCGTTGGCATCAGCTGATAGTTTAATAAGCTGGCCTGCTGTAACACGGCGCTGGTCACCTCGCCCGGCGCCCAGTAGTTTGAACTGCGCCTTGGATGCTTCGGCAGCTGATACAGCTTCAGTTTTTGCCCAAGCTCAGTGCGGTTAATGCGGTCGGTAAAGCTTAACAGCAGCACCTGCTCGGGCTCCTGTGCTTCATTTCTAACGATATCGGTTTTAAGCTCGGCTACTTTTAAAAAGCTGCTTTTATCGGGGATCAGCAGCTGCTGCTCCAGAGCTTGCGAAGTGCTGGCCTTTCCATTACTGGCAGCCACGCCTTGCTTTAAGCTCAGGGTTAAATATTGCTCTTGTGCGGGTAAGGTCAGCGCATCAGACTGCAGATACAACTGACGGTCACTGTTATCGGCTGTTACGTTAAACCCCAGCGGCTGGCCTTTGCTGTTAACATCAGCACCAGAGGGGCGCATCAGCAGTGATAGGTTGCGCTTTACGCTGTCAAGCTGTACCGGGTGGCTAAAATTCAGTGTCGCCACCACCTGCCGCGTTGTTTGCTCGGTGGGGTGTTGATAAAAGCGCAGCTGCTCAATGTCTACGGTGAGGTCCTTCGTGCTAAAGCGGTACTGGCGTTGCGCCAGCCTGGTGGCAGGCGCAAAAATGGTGTTATCCAGGTTAACGGTATAGGCGGTGCCAGCCGGCCAGGCCTGCTCAGGGGTAAAAACTAGGCTATTGTCATCCTGCCATGACCATTTACCGGCAAGTGCCGGGCTTAAGCTAACGCCTTTCGTTATCACCTCGCCAATTAAATCCAGCCGGGCGGCGGATAATGGCGTAGCCGGCATACTTTGTGCGGGACTGTCAGGCGTATCGTAAGCAAAGCGCAGGGTTAACGGTGTCGGTTGCTCAGTATCATCAACATAATCGCCAATCAGCGGTGCTTCTACACTGGCAATCACCTGTAACGGCTTGGGCAGCTGTTGGTAGTAGTAATAACCGCCCGTCAGTGCGGCTAAGCCCGCCAGCAGCAATAACAGTGCGCTGTAAAACTTTAGCGGTTGCTGGTTAGCGCAGTGTTTAAGCCGCTTAAGCCAGGCTGGCGCGCTCCAGCTAATAGCACCAAACAGCGTTCGAAACAATCTATGAAAAAACGACAAAGAGCCAGACATAAGCCATCCTTGTAAACGGGCAGTAAAGCAAACTGTTAAGCGAGTATAGACGGTGAAGGTTAATCACCGATGAACTATAGCAGCAAAGCGATTAAGGCTTAAGTCTGTGCTGGTAAAGAGTTGTTATACCGCCGGTTTATTACCGGCATGCATGCTTTGCCGCAAAAATGCGTCACTGCCACCTGGCTACCATAGCGCGCAAAAAGATAAATAAATGATAAACATATGATACGAAATTATCATTTGACGCAATTATATTTCCGTTGTTGACTGAACAGGCTTCAAGCAAAACAATCAGGGTTTACATAATATATTGAATAAGGAAAATATAATGAAAAAGATACTTACTGCTTTAGGTTTGTTATTGGCATCAGGTTCAACCATGGCAGCACAAATGGAATGTATGGTTGACACCGCCGCTTATGATAATTGGTCACAAGGTTATTGTATCAGCTTAGAATATACCATGGACAACAATCCAAATGATGCCATCTGGCGGGTGGTTGGTACCACAAAGCCTATTTCATCCGTGATCTGGTCTGAAGCTGCCAGCGGCTGTGCTTCAAGCTCTACCTATTGCACCAAACCAATCCGGCCTTATATGGAACATGTCGGTAAAGCCATAGTTCTTTATACCGATGGCACCTGGACATCAGTACAAGCAACGGCTTACTTTGAAACCGGTTTCTGAACAACTACCAATAACACTCAGGTTAAGCTGTACCTGAGTGCCTTTCACCAAACACAGTTTCAGGCAGGTATCGCACTGCACCGTTAATATTCACCGACTGATAAAGCGCAAACTCACTAACCAGCAGAGTTAATGGCTCCACCGGCTGCTGCAATGCAGCATCGCACACGGCGTGCCGCGCCAGGGTAATATGCGGCCGGTATTTATCATGGATATCACTAAAGCCCAAGGCCTTACAACACTGTGCCACTTGTTGCTGCAACTGCAACAGTGCATCAGGCTGCTGCGACGGTGCCAGATACAAAATTTTCGGTTTGATAAAACTGCTTAACGTATCCAGTGTCAGGCTAAACGGCGGAATAGTAATCTGCTGTGCTGCGCTAATCAGCCGCTGTTGCTGTGTTGCATCAACCTGACCCAAGAAAAACAGCGTTAAGTGCAAATTATCGACATCAACGGCTTTAGCCGCCGGACACAAATCAAGCGCCTGCTGTTGATAAGGCAGCAACAGCTGTTGCTGCTCAGGGATAAATTTAAGGCTGAAAAACAGCCGCTGCATTAGCCATTAGACCGTTTAGGCGCTTTAGCGCCATGAGGTTTGCCGGCGACTGCTTTTGCAGCAGGCTTGGTATTAAATGGCTTTTTAGCGGTTTTGTCGGTGTGCTTGGCTGTCGCCTTGGCCGCCGGGTTTAAACCGGTGTGACGGCTCAGCGCCGGTTTGCCACCGCTGCGCGGCTTTTTAAACTGCTCGTCTTTGCTCTCGGGCGGCACTAAGCAGCCTTTAGTGCGGCCAATTAAATGCGCCAGGCCCATTTTAACCAGGGCTTCGCGGATCATCGGCCAGCCTTTTGGGTCATGGTAGCGCAGTATGGCTTTGTGCAAGCGGCGCTGACGTTCACCTTTAGGTACCGGCACCTGTTCGGTATTGGCTTTATTGATGTTTTTCAGCGAGTTCATCTCGGTATGGTAAATGGTGGTCGCATTCGCCATTGGGCTGGGGTAAAAGTTTTGTACCTGATCCAGCTTAAAATCACGCTCTTTCAGCCACAGCGCCAGGTTTATCATATCCATATCAGTGGTACCGGGGTGGGCGGCAATAAAATACGGAATTAAAAACTGCTGTTTACCGGCTTCTTTACTAAAGCGGTCGAACATTTCTTTAAACTTGTCATAAGCCCCCATGCCCGGCTTCATCATCTTCGATAGCGGGCCTTCTTCGGTATGCTCCGGCGCTATTTTTAAATAGCCGCCAACATGATGCTGCACCAGCTCGCGCACATAGTTCGGATCTTCTACCGCTAAATCGTAACGCACGCCTGAGGCCACCAGCACCTTTTTAATGCCGGGTAAATTACGTGCCTCGCGGTACAGCTCTACCGTCGGGCTCTGGTCGGTGTCCATATGCTCGCAAATGGTCGGGTATACACAAGATGGCCTGCGGCAGGTTTGCTCGGCTTTGGGGTTTTTACAGTTTAAGCGGTACATATTGGCCGTTGGGCCACCCAAATCGGATATCACGCCGGTAAAACCCGGCACTTTGTCGCGAATATCCTTGATCTCCTGCATAATCGACTCTTTCGACCGGCTTTGAATAATACGGCCTTCATGCTCGGTAATAGAGCAGAACGAGCAGCCGCCAAAACAGCCACGCATGATATTGACCGAGGTTTTAATCATCTCGTAGGCCGGAATTTTTTCCTTGCCATATACCGGGTGCGGCACACGCTGATACGGCAGGCCAAATACCAAATCCATCTCTTCGGTACTCAGCGGAAAGGCCGGCGGGTTCACCCAAATGTGCCGGTCGCCATGGCGCTGCATAATGGCGCGGGCGCAGCCGGGGTTGGTTTCCTGGTGCAAAATGCGCGAAGCATGAGCATACAGTGGCTTATTTACGCTTACCTGCTCAAAGGCCGGTAACTTCACATAGGTTTGCTCCCACGGCTTTTGTCGTGGCGGCTGTACTAAAATCGGCTTGGCTTCAACCTCTTGTGGCTTAGTTAAATCGATACCGGCTTTGGCAAATTCTGAATAGCTGCTGCAACCCACATCATCGGCGCCATAGGGGTTTGGAATGGGGTCAATTTTGCCGATTTTATCTATCGCAGTGGAATCCACCCCGCGCCAGCCCGGCAGTGGCTCTTTACGAATAACCGCCGTGCCGCGCACATCCTGTATCTCACTTACCGGCACACCCGAAGCAATGCGGTGTGCCACTTCTACCAACGGGCGCTCAGCATTGCCGTAAATTAAGATATCGGCCTTGGCGTCAAAAATCACCGAGCGGCGCACTTTCTCTGACCAGTAATCATAATGGGCAATACGGCGCAAACTGGCCTCTATACCGCCGATAATCACCGGCACCTCTTTAAACGCTTCTTTACAGCGCTGGGTATACACGGTAACCGCGCGGTCCGGCCGTTTGCCGCCGACATCGCCCGGCGTATAAGCATCGTCGTGGCGCAGCTTTTTATCGGCGGTGTAGCGGTTAATCATCGAGTCCATATTGCCGGCCGACACGCCAAAAAACAGGTTGGGCTTGCCCAGGCGCATAAAGTCATCTTTGCTGTGCCAGTTAGGCTGGGCAATAATGCCTACCCGGTAGCCCTGCGCTTCTAACATGCGCCCGACTACCGCCATACCAAAGCTGGGGTGGTCTACATAGGCATCACCGACAACCAGAATCACATCGCAGCTGTCCCAGCCCAGTTTATCCATCTCAGCGCGTGACATCGGTAAAAACGGTGCCGTGCCATAGCACTCGGCCCAGTATTTCGGGTAGGAGAATAAATCGCGCTCAGGCGCCATGCGTGCTACAGGGGCAGACTTGCGGGAAACGGGAGCAGCAGTGGACATAAATTAAGCACCTGAGCGTAACAAGGGCGCGTATTATACAAGGAGTGGCGGGGAAAGGCGAATGGGCCTGATTAATGGCTCCATCGCCGTGATTGAGTTACTTTACGTGGCGTTGCAGGAAATCTTTGATCACCGCAATGATCTCTGAGTGGTGGGTCTCCAATGCAAAGTGGCCAGTATCAAAAAAGTGGATTTCAGCCTTAGGGATATCCCTCTTCCAGGCTTGCGCACCCTCTGGTGAGAAGAAAGGATCGTGCTTTCCCCAAACTGCCAGAAGTGGCGGCTGGTATTGACGGAAATATGCCTGATATTGCGGATACTGCTCTACGTTGGATTTATAATCAAGCAACAAGTCCAACTGAATATCGGCCATGCCGGGCTTTGATACGTGTAGTCCTTCCAGGGTGTAGCCATCCGGAGAAACTTTGG
Organism: Rheinheimera nanhaiensis E407-8; assembly: GCF_000296695.1. Taxonomy (GTDB): domain Bacteria; phylum Pseudomonadota; class Gammaproteobacteria; order Enterobacterales; family Alteromonadaceae; genus Alishewanella; species Alishewanella nanhaiensis. The sequence continues at coordinate 103,264 of NZ_BAFK01000002.1, read as the reverse complement.
TTAGATCGGGTACCCCTTCCACGTATTGCCATTTAATGGATGCTGCTGTCGGGAAGTCGCTCAGGGCTGCTCTATTTTCGCTGGAAGGGTTTTGCCAGTATTTTTTAATCGGTCCCCAGCCATCGGCTAAACCTTCTTCGTAAGCATTGCCATTTTGCGAGATGATCGCTGTTACTTTACCAGGGTTTTTCAGCGCCAGGCGCCAGCCGACGGGGGCACCGTAATCGTGAACTGCAATGGCAAAAGAGTTAAGCCCTTTTTGCTTGATAAATTTATCTACAGTATTTGCAAGGTTGGCAAAGGTGTACTCATAGTCTTCTCTTGCCGGAGACTCTGTAAAGCCAAAGGCAGGCAAATCTAAAGCGATAACATGATAGTCAGCAGCTAGTGCATCGATGACATCACGCCACATAAAAGACGAGGCCGCATAGCCGTGCAACATCAGAATTGTTGGTGAATCTTTACGTCCAACCTCTCGGTAGAAAATATTGACGTTGTCTACTTGCTCATAGTTAAAACGCACATGCGGCTTAGTAGCGTTATTGCTCTGATCAGCTAATGCCACTCCACTCACCATGCCGCTGGCAAGTAACATCGCTGGAATTGTTTTTGATTGCATAAACAACCTCGTAACCATATAAATAAAAATTTAGAGGTTACTTTAAACTTTATAACCTCTAAAGTAAAGTTATAAAGGTTACTTATTAGGTAAGGGTATTTTAGAGGCTGACAACAGCATTACAGCTTCGGGCTAATCACTGTTTCGTTTCCTGAACTGCGCAGCTTTATAACGATTGCCACAGGTTGCCATACTGCACCAACGCCGTTTATGCGCTTTTGTCCGATCATAAAACCACAAAATACAGTCCGGGTGTTCGCATTGCTTAACCAGTGTCGCGTCACCTTCAACCAACAACTGAGCCACCGCTTCGGCAACCTGTCCCAGCATAGAAGCCGCAGTGTCACCACATGAGAGACGAGTTATTTCCAGCTTGCCATCGCTGTCAGGTGCCAGATGCGGCGCGCTAACATAGCTATGCAGGTAAGTATTCAGCTCGCTGATGTCCGGTGTTTTTTGCTGCTTAAACGCTGTAATCAGCTGATGCGCAAGCGCTCTTAAAGCCTTAGCTTGCGAGAGTAACTCACCATCAGCCAAGGCGCGCTGCTGCGCAGCAGGAAAGATGTCATTCTGGCCCAGCCATCTCAGCACAGCGGCATCACTAGTCCAGTAATCAACTATCTTATCTCCACTACGAGCTTCAGTATTGAGTAAGTCCATTGCTAAGTGGTCTCCCAGCAAGGGGGCATCAGTTATATTTTTGTCATGCAAAATTTCAGATATCAACATAAGCAACCTTTAGACGACATTATGTGCGGTTACTTAAATTAAGTCAGACTCACGACAGTAACCACTTAACCTGGATCATAAAGGTTACAAGACAAATTTGCCAACCATACCGTAAACAGTGGCTATGATTACGAAAAGAATGCTGCCTACAGTTTTAACCTTAACTACTGCTGTAGTTACCAGACCTAAAGCAAAGTGATTTGTTGCCACTTAGCACTAACTAAAGTGGCAACCTTTCGTCAAAACAAATTTGTATTGTTTCAGTTATTTCAGATGGTCCTTCAGCTCACGACCGGCCTGATCTAACGCATCCTGTACTGCCGGTACGTCGCTTAGTACATTCAGCAAGCCAAAGTCGTGGATCATGCCGTTATAGCGCACTGTCGTCACGGCAACACCGGCCGCATTCAGATGACGGCCATAGGCTTCACCTTCATCGCGCAGCACGTCCATTTCTGCGGTTTGAATAAGCGCCGGTGGTAATCCCCGTAACTGCTCAGTGGTGGCGCGCAGTGGCGAGGCGTAAATGTCGTTGCGCTGCTCCTGCGACGTGGTGTAATTATCCCAAAACCACTGCATCATATTGCGGGTTAAAAAGTGGCCCTCGGCATAGGTTTGATACGAGCTGTTATTAAAGCTGGCATCGGTAACCGGCCACAGCAATAACTGGAATTTCAGCCTTGGTGTACCTGCGGCTTTGGCTTTTAACGCCACTACCGCGGCCATATTACCGCCGACACTGTTCCCCGCTACCGCTAAACGGCTGCCATCCACGCCAATCTCTTTACCATGCGTTGCCACCCATTGGGTTGCCGCATAGGCCTGGTTAATCGCCGTGGGGTATTTGGCCTCCGGTGACGGGGTGTAATCAACGTAAACCGCTACTGCGCCAGAGCGCTGTACTAAGTCACGGATTAAACGCTCGTGCGTGGGAAAATCACCCAATACCCAGCCACCACCGTGGAAGAACATAAAGGCCGGCAAAGTGCCTTTAGTGCCTTGTGGTTTTACAATCACCAGTTTAATGCTCTGGCCATCTACCTTGATAATTTTCTCGCTGACATCAGCTGCCGGCAAAACCGCACCTTGCTGAGCACCTATCAGCACAGCACGGGCGTCGGCTACCGATAACTGCTCCAGTGGCTTACCGCCGCCCTGGGCCAACGCAGTTAAAAAGCCCTGGGTTTTAGTTTCAACGCCCGGTGAGCCGGCGGCAAACACATTGCCGATACTTAAGGCTAACAGGCTGGCAGTGATCACAGTGTTTAATGTTTTCATGGTGGTGTCCTCAATAATTCAGTTAATTTGGTTACAGTTAAGTGTGCCGTTTATATGGCCGTTATTTGCTGGTAGCGGTTGCCGCTTCAACAATCAGCGCAGCAACTTTGTCCGGGTGAGATGTCATCACCACATGCGAAGCGCCCGGCACTTCAACAATTTTTTTCGCTTTAGCCCGCTGTGCCATAAACTTCATTGCTACCGCCGGAATATTCTTGTCGGCGGTACCATAAATGGCCCATGACGGCACTGTGTGCCAGGCGGGCTGGCCGGCGGCCTCAGTTAACGCCAGTTCGGTAACCGGGCGCTGGGTGGCGGCCATCAGCACGGCCTCTGCGGCCGGTACATCAGCAGCAAACTGTGCAGCGAACTTATCCTGCTGGATGTATAAGTCTTTACTGCCGTCTTTTAACAGCACCGGTGCCGCCAGTGTCGGGCCTAAAGTGCTGCCCGGGTAACGGCCGGATAATTCCAGTACCGTTTCCCCCTGCTCCGGGGCAAAAGCGGCAACATAGACCAGGGCGCTAACATTCGTATTGTCCTGCACGGCGTTGCTGATCACCGCGCCACCGTAGGAGTGGCCAACCAATACCACCGGGCCGCTGGTCTGTTTTACCAGGCTGGCAACATAGTCGGCATCGGCCGTTAAACTGCGCAGCGGGTTAGCCACCGCCACTACCGGGTAGCCTTGTTGCAGCAGGTTAGCGGCTACGCCGTTCCAGCTGGACGATTCAGCAAAGGCGCCATGCACCAGCACCACTGTGGGCTTTTCGGCAGCAAAGGCGGCACTGCTTAATGTTAAAGCTGCTGTAGCAACCGCAGCGGCGATGTGGCGAAATTTGAACTTAGTCATCATGTATTCCTGTTCTGTTAATAGTGTTTTCGTTGGTTAACGTCATGCCTGAAGTGGCGTACTACTTAGCTTCAACTCAGTTGTAAGCGTTGGCAGTATATTAGGCGGTTAACCTTGCCTTTTGGCGCCATACTGTCTAAATTATGCTGCAGATAGTCTAATTGAGGTGGTTATGGACCGGCTTTCAACCTTACTGGCGCAGTTTGGCATGCACGCTACAACTTTTTATGCCGGCACTTTTAGTGGTGAGCTGGCCTTTGACACCCGGGAGCACAGCGGCAAGCTGCATTTGTTTAATAGCGGTAAGGCCCGGTTGCATATCGCCAAACAGGAGATTGTGATTAGCCAGCCCAGCCTGCTGTTTATTCCCAGGCCCTGTAAACACCAGCTAAGTGCGGTAGCGACAGACAATACCCAGTTGGTCAGTGCGGCGCTAAGTTTCGACGGCGGCCTGGATAATCCGTTAACCACCGCCTTACCTGACTATATGCTGCTGCCGGTTAGTGAGTTACCCATTTTGGGCGACAGCCTATTGTGGTTATTCAGCGAAGCCGCTGAGCAAAACTGCGGTAAAAACGCGGTGTTAAACCGGCTGTTTGAGCTGGTGATGATCCAGCTGCTGCGCCATATCATGGCCAGTAGCAGCTTGTCATCCGGTATGATGGCCGGGCTGGCCGATTTACGCTTGGCCCGCGCGGTTACGCTAATGCACGATCAACCCGCCAGGCCCTGGTCGGTGGCAGAATTAGCCAGCGCCGCCAGTATGTCGCGCGCCAGTTTTGCGGCGCAGTTTCATAAAGTGGTAGGTAAAACCCCGGCCGACTACCTGCTAAGCTGGCGTGTTAGCCTGACGCAAAAACGCTTGCGCGAAGGCCGGCCTATAGCGCTGATTGCCGATGAAGTGGGCTACGAAAGCCCATCCGCGCTGGCGCGGGCGTTCAGGCGTAAAACCGGCGCCAGCCCCAGAGAGTGGTTGCAACAGCAATAGTATCTATTTAAGAGGCCCTGTTGATCAGTTTTGTGGCCTGAAGACACTACTCTGACCAGGCTACTGCAATGGATAGCCCAGAAACGGCTGGGAAGTGCCTAGGTTACAGATAACGATTCATTTGGAGCATTTATAATATGCAAATTGTAAAAGCAAGCATTGATGATCTGGACTTAATCAGCCCTCTCTTTAACTTGTACAGGGTTTTCTATGGGCAGAATAACAACTTAGACAAGGCCCGTACTTTTCTGAAAGAGCGCTTACAAAATAATGAGTCCGTCATTTTTGTAGCCAAAAATGAGCATGGTGTGGCTGTGGGCTTCACTCAGCTGTATCCCGCTTTCTCATCAATTTCAGTCTGTCGTACATGGATCCTGAACGACTTATACGTTGCCATTGAAGCCAGACGTACAGGGGTAGCAAAAAAGCTGATGGATGCGGCAAGAACTTTCGCTATCGCGACACAGGCCAAAGGTCTATCGTTGGAAACAGCCAAAGACAACACTAGTGCTCAAAAACTCTACGAATCTTTAGGGTATATAAGAGACACAGGTGCTTATCATTATTTCCTGGAGCTAAAGAGCTAATTAACCAAAGCTTTTGCGCCAAGTTATCCCGTCAGGCGTCGACTCGTCTTTAGTTCCGTTTAGCTACCAAGATGGCGTAAAAAGCACGGCGCACCAGTAAAGCCATTTCTGAATTTTTTAATTAGTCGTGTATTTATCAGTTGCAAACTATAGACGACCGGTCTAAGATGACACCAAGACGACTGGTCTATTCTAGCGCAATGCAAAACATTCCCCGTTTCCCTGCATGTGTCCAGAAGCGCTGTCCGTCGCAGGCAAGCCCAATGTCGGGCGCTGTTAACACCTATCACCCGCCAGGTGGCTACCAATGAAGATAGCTACCAAACGGAAAACGCTATAATCAGGAGTATATTTATGTCCACAGCAGCACAAACATCACACAGTGTCAGTATTTTCGATGGTCCCTACTATCTGAGCATCGCTGGCAAGCTGGTAGAGGCCAAAGACAGTTTTGATGTAATCAACCCGGCAACCGGCAAGGTGTTTGCTAAAGCACCAGCAGCCTCAGCCGAACAACTTGAAGCAGCCATCACTGCGGCCAAAACGGCATTTAAAACGTGGTCAGCCATCAGCTATGACGAGCGTCAGGTCTATTTGGATCGCTATGCTGACGCATTACAGCAACACCGCGATGAGCTGGTTCGCCTGTTAACCTTAGAGCAAGGCAAACCACTTAATAGCATGGCTGCGCCAGAAGTCGATCAGGCTATCTCCTATATCCGCCAGATTGCGGCTCGTCGTATTCCGGTTGAAATTGTTGAAGAAAACGACTCGCATGTCGTTGAGCTGCACCATGTTCCGCTTGGCGTTGTAGGTGGCATCACACCCTGGAATTTCCCCGTGCTGCTTGCCCTGTGGAAAGTGGCACCTGCCCTGATCACCGGTAACACCTTTGTACTTAAACCCACGCCATATACGCCGTTAACGGCTTTGCGTTTTGGTCAGATAGCACAAAGCGTACTTCCTGCCGGTGTCCTGTCTGTCGTATCTGGTGGTGATCACTTAGGCCCACAGATGACTAACCACCCGGATATTGCCAAGATTAGCTTCACCGGTTCAACAGAAACCGGCAAGCACGTGCTGCGTTCGGCGGCCGGAACCGTTAAGCGCGTAACCCTGGAACTTGGCGGCAACGATGCAGCAATAGTCCTGCCAGATGCAGACTACAAAGCCATTATCCCACAGCTTTTCTGGGGCGCCTTTGGTAACCAGGGCCAGTGGTGTGTGGGTATTAAGCGGCTTTACATCCACCGCTCATTCCATGCCGATTTCGTAGCTGCTTTCGTTGACTACGCCAAAACAGTGAAAGTTGGCGACGGTCTTGATCCGGAAGTTGGTCTGGGGCCAGTGCAAAACCAGATGCAGTTTGACAAGCTAAAAACCTTCCTTGACGACATCAAGGCAAACGGTCAGAAGATTGCATTTGGTGGTGATATTGACGAAACGCAGTCTGGCTACTTCTTCCCGATCACCGTTGTCGACAACCCGCCAGAGCACAGCAAAATCGTTCAGGAAGAGCAATTCGGTCCTATCATCCCAATTATCGTTTATGACGATATCGACGACGCTGTGAATCGTGCCAACGCCTCTATCTACGGCTTAGGCGGCTCGGTTTGGGGGCGTGATACCAAGGCCGCGGTTGCCGTCGCGAATCGGGTAGAAGCAGGCATGGTATGGGTGAACGAAATCCATACCCAGGGCGTGGATATTCCTTTCGGTGGTCACAAGCAGTCAGGTATTGGCACAGAGCAAGGCCATGAAGGACGCCTGTTGTTTACCAATCCCAAAACCCTGTTGATCAAAAAATCATTCTGATCATTGGTATGACGTAGCGGATACCTCTGTGTATCCGCTTTTCCCGTTCGCGCACCCAACGGTTAGCTAACACACTCAATATAGATAGGACACAGAACATGAAACACCAAAAGCTTTTTACCTCAATTAACCTGGGGCGCCACACGTTAAAAAATCGTATCGTGCTGCCGCCTCTTACAAGGCAACGCAGCGCTCAGCCGGGCGATATTGCCACCGAACTGATGGCCACTTATTACCGTCAACGCGCCAGCGCCGGCTTTATGGTTAGCGAAGGCACCCAAATCGAGCCGCGTGGCCAAGGCTATGCCTGGACGCCCGGTATTTACACTCAGGCGCAAATTGACGGCTGGCGTAAAGTGACAGAGGCAGTACATGCCGAAGGCGGCGTTATTTTTGCCCAGCTATGGCATGTCGGACGCGTTTCACACAACGAGCTGCAACCCGGCGGCGAAGCTCCGGTAGCACCTTCGGCCATCCAGGCTCAGAAAGTCAAAGCCTTTATCCAAACCGGCCCGGGCACTGGCGAACTGGTTCAGCCACCGGTGCCGCGTGCGCTTAGCGTAACAGAGATCCAGCAGTTGGTCGCGCAGTATGCTCAGGCCGCCCGCAATGCGATTGCAGCCGGTTTCGACGGGGTAGAAATTCATGCCGCTAACGGCTATCTGGTTAATCAGTTTATCTCGGCCCACGCCAACCAGCGTGATGACGAATATGGCGGCTCGCTGCATAACCGTTTGCGCTTTTTGCGCGAGATAGTCGCTGCCGTAGCGGACGCCGTTGGCGCTGATCGTCTGGGGGTACGTTTCACACCGCTGTTTACCAGTACAGAGCAGGACCGGGTTTACATTGGCTTGGTTGAAGAAGACCCGCATACCACATACGTCGAAGCGATCAAGGTATTGGAAGCCGCCGGCGTAGCTTACTTATCCATTGCCGAAGCCGACTGGGACAACGCACCGGACCTGCCTGAATCCTTTCGCCGTGCGGTTCGTCAGACGTTCAGTGGCTGCATTATCTACGCCGGTCGTTATACCGCAGAGCGCGCAGAGCGCTTGATTGACTCCGGGCTGGGCGATCTCGTGGCCTTTGGCCGCCCCTTTATCGCCAATCCGGACTTGCCGACAAGAATAGCCAATGGTTGGCCGTTGAATTCTGTCGATCCCGCCACTGTTTATGGTGGTGCTGAGCAAGGGCTTACCGATTACCCGGCGTATCGTGACTAACACAAGCCACCGGGCATAACCGCGCTTTATCAATGGCAATTGAAAGCGCGACGCCGGTGTCGCACACAACTGATTGGAGATTTGAGTATGTTAGTGCAGTGCAAAACCTTACCCCAAACGGCGGTAAACCCATTGCTTGAAGAAGCCAAGGGACCATCTATTGCAATAGCCGTTTTATGTATTGTACTGGTGGCGCTAACGCTGCGCCCGGGTATTGTCTCTATTGGCCCCTTACTACCGGCAATCATACAGGAGCTGGGGTTAAGCTATATTCAAGCCGCGCTTTTAACCAGTATCCCGACCTTGCTGATGGGAGCTTTGGCTATACCCGCGCCCTGGCTCGCTCATCGCTTTGGTCGCGACCGTGTCATTCTGGCCGCACTGCTCGTGCTGGGCGCTTCGATTGGCTTGAGAACCTTAGTCGGATCAATCGGACAGTTGTTCTTCGCAACTGCCGGCGTAGGAGCCGGTATTGCTATCGCCGGCACTTTGCTATCCGGTTATGTCAAAGCCCGTTTTCCGACCAAAGTTGCTATATTTATGGGACTTTATACAACATCCATAGCACTGGGCAGCACCCTGGCAGCGGCCTCTACCGGCCCTTTGGCTGAAGCTGCGGAAAATTGGCGTTGGGCTGCCGGATTCTGGGTGCTACCCGTTGCGTTAGCTATCGGTGCCTGGCTGTTTATTGAGCGTAACGGGCGTCAGAAACGTGCATCCGGAGCCTTGTCTGTGGCACCTCGTCTGCCTTTACGTAACCCGACTGCCTGGCTGATTGCGCTGTTTTTTGCTTGTAACAATTTGGTGTTTTACGCCATGATCGCCTGGCTTGCGCCGATATATATAGAACTTGGTAACACACCAACCGCAGCGGGCATGATTTTAGCAGGCTATACCCTGGGCTTTATGGTGGCCACGCCACTGTTTGGCTTTATCAGCCGAAACGAAGATCGGCGTATAGTTTTGGCTGTAAGTGCCGGTATTGCTCTGCTGGGCAGCCTCGCTATAGCCGTGGCACCTAACACCTTACCCATGTTATGGGTTCCGCTGGCGGCATTTGGCACAGGCGGTGCTTTCACCCTCGCGATGACGCTGCCGCTGGATAATGCCTCTACTCCGGAGGAAGCGGGTGCCTGGAGTGCTTTTGTTATGCTACCCAGTTATATAGTGGCCGCCGTAGGGCCTTTGTTAGTTGGATTTTTACGGGACCTGGGCGACAGTTTTCATCTATCGTTGTGGGTGCTGGTAGTTATAGGTGCGGTAATGTTGCTCGTTACACCTTTTCTTAAACCTAACCGCAATAATAAGGTACTGATTTCACCCTAAAGTACAGATAGAACTAAGCCTGTGCAGGACGTTAAAATTATTTAAAACAATTACTAGACGACTTGTCTATTTTGAGTTAAAGTAACGCACATTAACGCTGGAGCTACACACAACATGTCTGATGTACGTGAAAACATCCTTGCTACAGGCCAACGTATTATCGCTGGCAAAGGTTTCTCGGGTGTTGGTTTAAATGAAATACTGGCGACGGCTGGCGTGCCGAAAGGCTCTTTTTACCATTACTTTGGTTCAAAGGAAGCGTTCGGAGAAGCGATGCTGGAAAGCTATTTTGAGGAGTATCTTGCCGAGCTTGACCGGACACTCAATCAGCCTGCGCAGACAATGGCAGAACGCCTGATGAATTATTGGCAGGACTGGCAAGATAACCAGGTTTCCTTCGACTGTCAGGGCAAATGCCTTGCGGTCAAACTAGGCGCAGAAGTCGCAGACTTATCAGAAGCAATGCGATTGGCGCTCAAACGCGGCACCGCCGGAATTATCGAGCGTTTGGCGCGGGCTATTGAAACAGGTATGAAAGAAGGTTCACTTTCAATCGACGGTGATCCCTATAGCACAGCACAAAGCCTGTATCAGTTATGGCTTGGCGCTAGTGTGATGGTGAAAATTGTACGCACCAAGCAACCTTTTGAGACGGCCATGCGGACAACTCGCCAGGTTCTTAACCTTTCCACCTGACCGGGGAAAGGTTTTAAAAATCACTTCGTTTGAAGTGTTTTTTTGAATCAAATCAAAATACGACCGGTCTAATATAAATGTACTACTTAACTAGCAAACTGGAGACACAACATGAAAGTATTAATGGTTTTAACTTCACACGACCAACTGGGTAATACCGGCCGCAAAACAGGCTTTTGGCTTGAAGAGCTGGCTGCTCCCTACTATACCTTCAAAGATGCCGGAGCCGAGATCGTATTAGCATCACCTAAAGGTGGCCAGCCGCCACTTGATCCCAAAAGTAACGAGCCGGCCTTTCAGACCGAACTGACCCGTCGTTTTGAAGCTGATGCTGATGCTCAGGCACAACTTGCCAGCACCGTGCGCCTGGACAGCGTGTCACAGGCTGACTTCGACACAGTATTCTATCCGGGTGGGCACGGCCCGCTGTGGGATCTGGCTGAAGACAAACACTCAATTGCGTTGATCCAGTCTTTCTTTGCTGCGGCTAAACCCGTTGCTCTGGTATGTCATGCACCTGGCGTGCTGCGCCACGTCAGGACAGCTGATGGCCGTCCGCTGGTTGAAGGTAAAAAAGTCACCGGATTTACCAACAGTGAAGAAGCGGCTGTCGGCTTAACTGACGTGGTGCCATTTCTGATTGAAGATGACTTTACCGCCAAAGGCGGCATCTTCCTGAAGGGCGAAGATTGGGCTCCTTATGTTGTTAGCGATGGCCTGTTAATCACTGGTCAGAACCCGGCATCATCAGCACCTGCCGCTGAGGCGTTAATCGCACAGTTAAGTAATAGCACGAAATAATAAGTGTTTTTTACCAGCAGTCACCCTCTACCCCTGCCACGAGCAACCGTAGCGTGCAACTGGGGTTTGAGGATGACTCATTGATAAATTCCAAAACATCACCCCACTACGAAAAGGCGATTTTATGAGCAACGGTATTGAAAACAAAGTTATCCTGATCACCGGCGGCAGCACTGGCCTGGGCGCTGAAACTGCACGCTTTCTTGCTTCCCGCGGCGCAAAAGTGGCTGTAGCCGCCCGCCGTAAAACTAAACTTGATGAAGTGGTTAACGATATTAACGCCAGTGGTGGTACTGGCCGGGCCTATGAGCTTGACGTAACAAACAAAGCGCAGGTAGAGGCGACTGTGGCCGCTGTGGTTGCTGATTTTGGCAAGATTGACGTTCTGATCAATAACGCCGGCTTGATGCCGATCCGCCCCATGGCCGAAGTCAATACCGACGAGTGGGATGCAATGATCGATGTAAACCTTAAAGGCACATTGTATGGCATCGCCGCCGTGCTGCCGCGCTTCATTGCACAAGAGAGTGGCCATATTATTAACCTGAGTTCAGTAGCCGGTATCAAGGTTTTCGCACCCGGCGGCACTGTATATTCGGGTACCAAGTTTGCAGTTCGGGCCATCTCTGACGGGTTACGGCAGGAAGTCGGCGAGAAAATCCGCGTCACCTCTATTCAGCCTGGTGCAGTTGACAGCGATCTTAAATACAGCACTTCCGGCACTGCCGCTGAAACCGTGTTGAATTTTTACAAAGACGCTATTCCGGCCAGTTCAGTGGCACGCGCCATTGCATTTGCCATTGAGCAACCGGCCGATGTCGATATCAATGAAATTGTGCTGCGTCCGACTAAGCAAGAGTTCTGATTAACCAGCGCTGTGTCCGGCGTTACGCGCTTGACGTTCAAGTGCTTAACTGCCGGCAATAAGGGGGTTGATAAGGAGAAACTAAGATGAAGATTTTTATTGTTGGAATTACCGGCGGGATAGGATTTCGTCTGGCACGTATCCTTAAGCTAGGTGGTGATGAAGTTAATGGCCTCTACAGAAGCCCAAACCAGACTAAGGCACTTAATAGCATTGGTGTAACAGCCACCTTAGGCGATCTTGTGAGCATTGAGCCACGGCAGTTGGCTGACGCCATGCGCGGAAGTGATACTATTGTTTTCAGCGCAGGCGCTGGTGGCGATAGTCATGCGATGACCAAAGCGATTGACGGCGAAGGCGTTACCAAGTCAATCGCGGCGGCCAAGCTGGCAGGCATCAAGCGTTTCTTTCTTGTTTCGGTATTTCCCGAGGCATGGCGTGAAAGGCACATGGATGAAGGCTTCGAACATTACATCATGGTGAAAAAACAGGCCGACATCGCGCTCTCAAAAAGCGACCTGGACTGGGTTATCTTGCGTCCATCCGCCCTGAAAAACGATCCCGGCACAGGAACGATTAGCCTTGGTGTCGCACAAATTCATACTGAGGTTCGCCGTGACGATGTTGCGGCAACGCTCGCAGAGCTAATCCACACACCCGCAGTAAGCCGAAAGATACTTGAACTGACGGAGGGAAGTACGCCGATACCAAAAGCGGTTGGAACCATTTCTTCCAACTGAATAACATTGCAGCACGGCGCATTATGCTTTATCAAGGCGCAGAGCTTGCTACCGCCTGCTGAATAAATATACCGCAGCCCCGATAAGTACCTGCTGCCGGGCTCGTTCCCTTGATAGCCCAAACCTATACTTATGTATATCAATTGCAGATAGCCGGAAACAAGCTTAGAGGATAAGCTAAGTAAAACGCGGTAAATGGAGAAAGTGTATGCGATGGGGACAAACAGTAGTTGGTCTGATAGTGCTCGTAGCAACGGCCTGGGGTTGCCTGGCATTGTGGTTTCAGCTACCCCGCCAGTTTACCGCTCTTGGTTTGATAGTATTAGGCGTCTGGGGCCTGCTGGGTGCAATTTCTGCTTTCACGCTTTTCTGGCGTTATCAAGCACGCTACCGCCGCAGTTTACTTGGCGCTTATACGCTGTCGGCCACGCTGTTACTGGTTTGGTGGTACAACATTCCGCCTTCGCACCAACGGGATTGGGCCGATGATGTTGCTTATCTGCTGCAAGCCGAAATACAGGGTGATCAAATCACGCTGCATAATGTCCGTAATTTCGACTGGCGTACTGAAACTGATTACACACCTAACTGGGAAACCCGCCATTACAATTTGAACCAGCTGGTTTCTGCCGATCTGATCCTCTCATACTGGATGGGGCCGCACATTGCGCATACGCTGGTTTCATTCGGTTTTAACGATGGCCGGCAACTTGCTTTTTCTATGGAGATACGTAAAGAACGTCATGAGTCGTTCTCCGCTATCGGCGGCTTTTTTCGCCAGTTTGAGCAGGTGATCATCGCCGCAGATGAGCAGGACATCATTCGCACCCGCAGCAACGCGCGTAATGAAGACGTTTACCTGTATCGTCTGACCATGAACCCGGAGCAACTGCGGACGCTGTTTCTGGGCTACTTAGAGGCTGCTGAGACGCTGCGCACTGAACCTGATTTTTACAACAGCTTAACCAGCAACTGCACAACAATAGTGTTTGATTTAGCCCGCCAGATAGCACCTGAGCTCCCGCTGGATTACCGGCTGGTGTTATCAGGCCACTTTGCCGAGTATGCTTACGATTTAGGCGCATTGATACCTGAGTATAGCTATACACAATTACAGGAACTGGGGTATATCAATGCCCGTGCCAAAGAAAGTGACGCTGCAGAAAAACACAACTTCTCCCGAATCATCCGCATGGGAGTGCCAGGGGCGTCGGCTAAAAACACCCCATGAATTCAATTACACACTTATTATTAGACTTTGTGTTTACTCAAGCAGGCGCTTTCAGCAGCCCCGTCGCCAGTGCAGAAAACGCTGCAACAGCTTTTGGTAGCACGTCCTGCGGGGCTGCACTTGCTGCAACCCACAATGCGGCGTTAAGCGCCGCACCATTGAGCAAACGCGCCGCAGCTTCAGCATCAATTTGTTTTAATGTTCCCTCAGCAATTAACCTTTCAACAATCAGCTTTGTTGACTCCAGACAACTACTCTGACTTGGCCACTGTGATGGATCGCCCAAAACTGCCGGGCCATCCAGCAGCACTATGCGCTGTACCTCAGGGTCAAGAGCAAGCTCGATATAAGCTACACCTTCAGCCAGAAGCCCCTGCCAACCATCACCCGCCTTTGCCCGGGCTTTTTTAGCATGAGCCGCCATTTCTGAATCAATTTGCTCAACAACTGCCGCCAACAATCCACGTTTGTCGCCGAAGTTGTGATAAAGCGCACCGCGTGTCAAGCCAACATCGGCGGTTAAATCATCCATTGATGAGGCTGCATAGCCTTTTTCTGCAAAAGCTTTTCGAGCGGCTAAGATCAGCTTTGCCCGGTTCTCAGCCATAGTTTTCAAACGTTGATTCATCGTAACCCCACTTTGACATACGACACGTATAAATTAAATTGACATACGACACGAATGTGAAATACCATACATACGGCGTGTATATTAAATTATTTTTATGCACGGCGCATAGCACAGTCTGCAAATATCAATGTACCGAGGTTTCAAAATGACTAAACGTGAAATCATCACTCCTGAGGGCAGACATGCTCTTTACGAGCAACATGCTTACTCAGCCGCTATTAAATCCGGCGATTTGCTATTTGTCTCAGGGCAAGTAGGCAGCCTGCCCGATGGCAAGCCAGAGCCCGACTTTAAACGCCAGGTTGAATTGGCGTTTGCTAACCTGCAAGCCACGCTAAGTGCTGCAGGGTGCACGCTCAATGATATTGTCGATGTCACAACATTCCATACCGATCCTCAACACCAGTTCGATACAATTATGGCGGTAAAACAAAAGATGTTTCCGTCGGCCCCCTACCCAAACTGGACTGCAGTTGGCGTAACCTGGCTGTCCGGCTTTGATTTCGAAATCAAAGTTATCGCACGTATTCCCACAAAAAATTGAGCATTGTAAACCTGCCAAATTAAGCAACTAACGGAGAAATACCATGGAAAAACCAACATTATTAGTCACCCCTGGCTACGGCGAAACCATGCTGAAAGCTTTACATTACTCGCAAGCCTTAAAAATCGGCAATCGTGTAGAAACCTCAGGCCAGGGCGGCTGGGATGATGATTTAAAGATACCAGCCTCGGTTGAAGAAGAAATCGCTCAGGCATTCCACAATGTGGAGCGTACACTGGCCACTGCCGGTGCGAGTTGGCAGCACGTTGTACACGTTAACTCCTATCATGTCGGTGGCTTCCCGCCAATAGTGAATGTAACCATGACTAAACTCTATCGCCACTACATGCCTAACCATGCGCCGATATGGACACAGCTGGGCGTGGAATCTTTAGGGTTGCCAGAGATGCGTATCGAAATACGGGTAACCGCTATCATTGCTTGATTTTGCGATAAGTAGACCAACGGGCCCGTAGTCTAATTGCAATCAAAACAGCACTTTAGCGGTAAACTCCACATAATCCGTCTCCCCCCGGTTACCGGTTTGTTGCACCAGAGCCGCAGGAAAAGAGCGGCCATAAACCAGTGACAATGTTGTTGCGTCCGTTAAGCTGACTTTTGTACTGAGAGAAAACTCTGTCGCCACGTAACGCCTGTCTGACGTACTGTCTACGTTTAATAAATTACCGCCCGGGCCATAGACGCCATCCTCAGTAGACAAGCGCCAATAAAAATTGACGGCAGAGGTAACCTCAACGGCGGAATGCGGTTGAAAAGTAAGATACGGTTGAACGTTATAGAAATTTCTCGGACCAAGGAGCGCTAATTCTGAAAAATAATTCCCTCTGGGAAACAGTGGATTAAAAGTCCCCAAGGTATTATCGTCCGGATTTTTATCGCCGCTGGCAACATTTGCAGAGACCCCTACACTGGTCAATGGGTAACGCTTCAACGCAAAACGGGTATCTGCAGCAATGGTCCAGGCCCTGATATCCTGCTCATTAAACCGGCCAAACTGGAACGCCAGTTCCCAATTAAGGGTTAGCCCCCCGCTTGTTCCCGCCAATCGGGTGCCTAAAGTGTGCCTGTGCTCTGCACCACTCCCTTGCAAATAATTGGCTTCATCATTTCTATAACCAAGGTAGTAAAGGTCAAGGTTGTGCCACTCATCATCATCGTTAACCGCGTAAATACCCCAAAAAGCCTGCTTATGATCTAATCTGTCATCAAAGCTACCTTGGAAAGTTTGCCACGGGCGGCCAACGAAAGCGTCTATCTGCCAGGATTTAACCTGTGACGTCAGCCGTAACGCGTCATAGCGGCGCCGCACGTTTGGTCCTTCTCGTGCGTCAACTAAACGGCCTGTTCCAAAAGCAAGCTCTTGCCGGCCCAGCCTCACTTGCCAACGTTCATCATCTGAGAACTGAACAAATACCTGTTGAAAACTCAACCGGTTTTCATCTAAAGGAGATGGACCCTGTTCTAATCCTGCCGACAGCGCACTGTACAGCTGGGTATAAATTCGAACAGAAGGCGAAAGACGCCAGTCTGCAAACACAACATAGCGTTGCAGGAATGCGCCATCGCTACCATCGGTGTCATCCTGCCAATTCGCACCGTTTGTGACCGCATATCGCCAGCGGCCTTCCCCCCCGACACTGAGCAAACTCTCCTTTGTCGGACGCAAACATTTGTATGGGTACTCGCTATCGGGGTTGTCACGACACCAAGCAGACCAATTTTCATCTTGCCGCAGTCGCTCGTAAGCTGGTGGAGAGCTTGCCGAAGCGGTCACTGTCATGACAACAACGCCGGCAACACTTAAGCAGATTTTTTGCAACGCAACATAGAATCTAATCAACATTTCCACCCCACACAGCGCAGAATACTGATTATGCTGCACTGTGCTTGCCTCTGTTTAACAACCCACTCAGTAAAACCGTGTTTAGCGATTTTGTCTTAAGTAGTTGTTCGCTGTACCCTGCACTATAGGACAGATAACGACACGACCAAATTAGAATAAACGAAACCTAACTTTCGTTTATTCAGCATGTAAGGTTGTTCGCCTGCCGCGCTGGCGCAGTAATAACGGTGCCAACGCCCCTTGCAAAGGGTGCACAGCAGTAGCAAAGCAGGCCTAATGCACAAATGAAAGCGAAAATTGAGCGACAAGCGCTGCCCTTTTGCTTGCTGCACTGCTATTTCTTCAGTGGCTTAACCAAAGACAACTGATACACATCATGGCGCCGGTCTTTCATGGTATTAACACTGCCATGGGTGTGCAGCTCTTTTAGCGCATCCAGGTCGACATCAACAATCAGCAGCATCTCAGAGTTAGGCGTGGCCTCGGCTTTAATGCCGGTGGTCGGAAAGGCAAAATCCGATGGCGTAAACAGCGCCGACTGCGCATACTGAATATCCATATTATTCACCCGCGCCAAATTCCCCACCGCCCCGGCAATAGCAACATAACATTCGTTTTCTATCGCGCGGGCCATAGCGCAGTGGCGCACCCGGGTATAACCGTTTTGCGTATCGGTTAAAAATGGTACAAACAAAATATTCATGCCCTGATCGGACAACAGCCGGGCGTATTCCGGAAACTCGACGTCGTAGCAAATCATAATGCCAATTTTGCCGCAATCGGTGTCAAACACTTCAACCTTACTGCCGCCGGTCATCGCCCAGTTACGTTTTTCTGCCGGGGTTACATGTACTTTGTCATACTGCTCCCAGCTGCCATCGCGGCGACATAAAAAGCCGCTGTTATACAGCTTGCCATCTATCAGATACGGCATGCTGCCGGTGATGATGTTAATGTTATAGGCAATGGCAAATTCGACAAACTTATCACGGATGGTTTCAGTGTATTTTGCCAGCTGGCGAATGCTTTCGGTCACGCTTAAATGGTTGTAATGCTCCATTAAAGGCGCGGCAAACAGTTCAGGAAACAGAATAAAATCGCTTTTGTAATCAGATACCGCATCAACAAAAAACTCCATTTGCGCAAACAACTGGTTTATATCTTTCATATTGCGCATTTGCCACTGCACCAGGCCTAAACGCACCTCTGCTTTAGGGGCATTAATCAGTTTAACCGACTTGGTATAGTAAATATTGGCCCACTCCAGCAAGGTAGCATATTCCTGTGACTGGGTATCACCGCGCAGATAGCCTTTAAGTAACTTACGCACATGAAAACCATTGGCCAGCTGAAAGCTCAGTACCGGATCATGAATTTCCCGCACCTTCACTTTTTCAATATATTGCTTGGCACTCATTTTGTCGGCATATTCGTTATAGTTCGGCATCCGGCCGCCAGCCATAATGGCGCGTAAATTCAGATTTTCGCACAGCTCTTTGCGGGCATCGTACAAGCGCCGCGCCAGGCGCAGGCCGCGGTAATCGGGGTGAATAAACACTTCTATGCCGTACAGCACATCACCGTTAGGGTCATGGTTTTTAAAAGAAAAGCCAGTGACGATTTGATCATAAGTATGCTCGTCACCAAATTTGCTGTAATCAATAATCAGCGAAAAGGCGCAGCCTACTACCTTGCCATCGACACAAACACACAGCTGGCCTTCCGGAAACTTGGTCAGCAGCGTATTAACCACCGGCTCAGTCCAGGCAAGTAAAGGTGCATCCTGATACACCTGCTCAGACGCTTTACGCAGCGCCGTCATATCCTCATGGGTCAGATGACGCACTTCAACATGATTGGCTTCCATAAGCTCTCCTGTGGTTGCAGTACTGTATTAAGGGTAACACAGCCTGACGCAACATGGTCGCATTCACAGCCAAGGCCCGTTGCAACAGCAATTGCTACAACCACAACTAGCCGCTATCGGCGCTATGTCGCTATTGCATGCCAAAAGCCACGGCAGCACTAACCACCTGCTTAAACTCAGCCTTGGCCAACAGCAGTTGCAACTACCGGCACCGCTACATAGCGATAGCGTTAACTACTCCCCCACTTGCTACCGCTTACGTATTCAGGCGCGCGATGTCGCGCTTAGCCTGACGCCACTTAACGACAGCTCAGTCAGCAATCAGTTGCAAGTCAGCATCAGCGGCTTTAACAACGCCCCCCACCCGGCCGAAACCCTGGTGCAGCTAACACTGGCAGGCCAGCCACTGCAGGCACTGCTAACTAAACAATCGGTAGAGCGATTGGGGTTAAAGGTTGGGCAGCAAGTCTATGCGCAGATAAAAGCGGTAGCGTTGGATTAACTAAATTGGCTTAAATCGTCATCTGTCCGTAATTCTGAGAAAACTTCGTCAGCAGAATAAGACTCCTCCTCTCCGTGCAGGTAGGACTGGTAACGTCGATTGGCCTCGTGCACCCAGATATTTTCAACCTGAGCAGGAGCAGCCGTTGGGCGGGGTTCCAGACTGTTCAGCAGATGCACAACCAGTTCTGCACGTTCTGACACAGGAAGAGAAAGCGCCTCAGATTCAATCAGCTTAGTGGCAGGTAACATAAATACCCCAGCAGCAAATTATTTGTTTGAATAGTCTACACGCTGACACGGACTTACACCAAATTTTGCAGACTGCAATGCAAATCAGCGGATAGAAGATTTAGACCCGGGCATAGCCATGTTGCGGCAACTGATAGATCAGCACGGCCTGACGCAAAGTGATTTTCAGCAGGAGATAGGCGGTAAATCGCTGGTATCACAAATACTCAGCGGCAAGCGCTCGCTAACACTCGGCCATATCCGGGCATTGTCCAAGCGGTTTGGTATACCAGCGGCTATGTTTGTTTAATTGCTTCCAAGCACATTTAAGAGGCAGGCAATAAAATGCAAAATTTAAAACCTGCTCCCAAGGTTTGAGAATCAAGAGCCGTTATTTATTAACAGGTTTAAGGTGTTTACGCCGCTCTTGCTTTTGGGCTTGCTCCATAGCTTCTTCTTCTTCAGCAAGCTCCTCATCAGACATCAGTAAACGCTCATAGCCACCGGCAAGTATGCCGCGTTCATCATCACCCAAATCGTAGTCACCCGAAAAATATTCAGCCGCCCGTTCTTTGGCACGTTTAAGTAGCCAGGCTTCAAATTCTGGTGTACCAGGTTCAGGGCGTGGTTCAGGCTGTTTACTATGCACCGGCCTGGGTTTCACAGAGTTTTTTTCACTCATAACCATCTCCACAAATGCTCGGGGTTGCTACCTTTGCTTTTCTGATAAATAAAGCCTTTTTGTTGGTACAACGAAATGAGCCGCTGATTTAACGGGCGCATAATCTTAATTTGTGTCGCGCCAATAGCGTCAGCATAGGCTTCAAAAGCGGTCATCGCAATAGTGAAAACCTGGCCTGAACAGGGTGTTTGGTCGGGATTGGCTTCTATGACATCTAGCCGCATTGATTTTCCGGTTTTTGTTGGAATGCCAATTGCCAGCCCGCAAAGTGTAGTTCTACTCCAGGTGGCAACATCCAGTCTGTTCGGGTGACGGGAGCTCCACGCTGGATAACTTCTGGCAAAAGACCACGGCACTGGAGTTCCCAAAATTTGCCTGCGAGCTTCCCAGATCCTGGCCTGTTGCAACGCTTCGGTATCGATATTTCTTAGTGACACGGAATCCTGAAAGTGTTGTGGTAGTGCAGCTTGAGCCGCCGCAATGGCATGTGTTCTGAATGATTGGTATTTATTCTCGGCATGTTGATGAGCCAGGTTCATAACAGTTCCTTTGCTGAAATGGATAATTTGCGTTAACTATACGTTAGCAATAATTACGATACCACAAGATTCTTTTCTAAGTCATAGCCACGCTGCACGGCCTTATGCAAAGTGATTTTCAGCAGGAAATAGGTGGTAAATCGCTGGTATCAGAAATACTCAGCGGCAAGCGCTCGCTAACGCCCGGCTGTACCCGCGCTTTATCCAAGCGGTTTGGTATACCGGCGGCGATGTTTGTTTAATGTCTTAGTGGTACATTTAAACGGAAGTTATCAGCGTCTCTGTGCTGCTTTTTTGAGTGGCAAAAAGCAAAACCTGCCCCTGAGGTGCTGAAGTGGGAGATGTTGAGGCACGCTTATATTTAGACTACACAAATTTACACCTATGTCTCTCGCTCGAAGTTAGCTGAAGTATATGGCAAGTCTCATCCTTCAGCGCTGAGCGAGCAGAGCATATTCTAGCTAAGCTACAACAGGCGACGCTGATGCGCCATCTGTCTTTTACAACAAAAATGTCTTTTTTTTTTTCAAAAAACTGGACATTTTCCGGTGCATCGGAATAGAATCTCATTATCTGGAGATATCTATGACTATTGCAAAATCCGTTTATAAAGAAATCGAACATATCAAACCGGGTAAGTTGTTTTCTTATCAGGATCTTGATGTGTATGCAGAACATAGCGATGCGGTAGTTAAAGCTGTAAATCGCAATGTCAGTAAGCTTGGATTAATCAAAGTTAAAAAAGGGCTTTTCTATAAGGCTGAAGTTGGTCGGTTTGGGCCAATGGCTCCTAAGGAAAGTGAAGTCATCCAATATTTCACCAAGCGTGAAAGTCGTACTGTTGGTTATGTCACAGGACCTGCTCTCTATTATCGTTGGGGATTAACCACTCAAGTTCCTGCGGAAGTAACCGTTGCTACAGCAACATCAAAACAGGAAAAAGCAAATCTTTCAGGGTTACGTATAACTACTATTCCTGCTCGATACAAGGGTGTTACTAGTAGCAATATAGAGTTACTGCAATTTTTAGATGTGTTGAATAACATCGAACGAATTCCTGATGCCAATGTAGACGACGTTTCTAGTAAGTTGAGTTTAAAATTGAAACAATTTTCTCAATCTTCAATAGAAGAGATGGAAGGCATCGCCACAGAAGCATATTCCGAAAGAACAAAAGCGTTACTTGGCACATTTCTAGAGCATTATTTACATCATTTTAGTGAAAAGCTATATAGGTCATTAAACCCGACGTCCACATATTACTTTTCCTATTCATATAAAATGCCAAATGCTAAAAAGCACTGGCATCTTATATTTAGCAAATAGAATAAAGGTAAATTAGTGGAATTACATAACGATAGAGGGATTTTCGAAGAGGCTATCCGTGCTACTGCGCAACATCTTTCTTTACCGATGACGTATGTGGAAAAGGATTACTGGGTAACTCTCGCTCTTAAAGCATTGGCCAACTCTGATATTAGCAAAAATATTGTTTTTAAAGGCGGCACGTCGTTAAGCAAAGCGTATGGCTTGATCTCTCGATTCTCCGAAGACGTTGATATTGCTGTTTTTACTGACTCTTTATCTACAAATCAAGTTAGAAGACAAGTCAAAAAAGCTTGTACTATATTGCCAGAATGTTTTGAAGAAATTGAATCACCTGATACAACGAAAAACTCAC
The DNA here is from genome assembly GCF_000296695.1 of Rheinheimera nanhaiensis E407-8. Lineage (GTDB taxonomy): Bacteria > Pseudomonadota > Gammaproteobacteria > Enterobacterales > Alteromonadaceae > Alishewanella > Alishewanella nanhaiensis. Next base: position 80,973 of record NZ_BAFK01000002.1, on the reverse strand, counting down.
ATTTCCGCAAGATTCGTTTCCAGTATCCTAGGCTAGATGAGACAGTTGAACCACAAGGCCAAATTACCAACAGTCTGTTACTTGAGGTCAACGCATTCGCTGATCCTGAACCTCATAGAATGATGCAGATCTCTAGTTATGTAGCTGATTTTCTTATATCTACTGGTCGCCAAGAGGTAATTGCTCAATACTCACTTGAACCTTTTGAAATGAATGTTCTATGCACCTCCAGAACGCTCTGTGAAAAAATCATGGGAATGATTAAAGCCTCCTATGGTGACAATCATATCAATAACATAAACAATAAAATTCGTCATTTGTACGATATCCATTTTCTGATAAATGATGAATTTACGAAGAAATTTTTACTATCAAATGGCTTTACAGATATGGCAATTAGAGTGATTGAAAGTGATCGACGCACTTTTACTTCAGTGCCTTGGTTCGATCAACCGCTGGCACAAGCCATTGTATTTTACGATCTTGAATCTATTTGGGGGCAACTTGAGGTCACCTATCATGGTGATTTTAAGAAAATGGTTGTAGGTGAAGTTCTACCTTCACCAGAATCACTATTCGATACAACCAAACTAATATTGAGCCAGCTTACGGCATTTGACGGAAAATAGACTAAACACATTTTAGTACTATCGAGCACCCAGGGTCTGGTATTGCTTTTACCATTCCCTACCACAACAAAATAAAGAACTGATTTAACCTTAAACCAGCTGTTAAATTTACCGAAAAAACACACTTGGTCAAGCATTTAAATAGCATAATCTTAGTTGGCTGGATAACGCTGGTTTGCCTTGATGGTTAATCAGTTAAATAACGGCTTTTACACCGTTGCGCTGGATGATGGACAATAAACGCAGGGCCGCACCTTGTGGTTTGGATTTACCCTGCTCCCACTTCTGCACACTTTCACTGCTCATATTCAGAATGGTAGCCAACACGCCCTGGCTAATGCCTTCGCGTATCCGTAAAGTCCGGATATCTTCCGCACTCATTTGCGGCGGTTTTGCCTGCTCTGTCAGCGCATTGATTTGCCGCATTGTGACTTTATCGATGGTGCCCGTTTGATGAAAATGTTCTGCCATCTGCTGAATTCTTTCAAGTCTATTATCTTTCACTACCGACCTCTATTAATAAACCTGCCTGTATATCTTTTTGTATCTGTTGCTCATTGGCGGCCAGTAAACTGTAGCTATTGGGGGTCAGTAGCTATTGGGGGTCAGAACAAAATTAAACCTGCCCCTGCAATCGCTTTAGCCGCTATAAGTGAATTAGCGACATTGTTTACAGGGCGTCTAAAGCAGGCTCTGATCTGGCGTTTACTGCGCCAATAGTTTAAGTAACTGCTCTTTTCGGGCCAGGTAAACGTCATAGCCATCATAGCCCTGCGCCGCTAACGCGAGCGCTTTGTTGACCTGTGCGAGTGACTCTTCGTACCGCTCGCCCTGCTCGTAGCCATAAGCCAGACCGTTGTAAGCATCTGGTTTGTCGGGATAGAGCGTTATGCCGTATTCAAACAGCTTAATAGCTTGTTCAAGATTGCCGGTATTGACGAAGTGGTAACCCAGCTCGCGTACCAGCCATTCCGGCGGCGAAGTTTGTTCGCCATATTGCTGCGACAGCCGGTTGTAATAATCGGCAATAGAGCGGGTGTCGCTGGTAAAGGCGCGCAGCGGCATACGCAACGGTAAGAACAGCTGGTGATAGGCGTTAAAAATACCGGCAACTGATGTTAAGCCGTGTGGCACAGTGGCGAACTCTTCACTAATAAAGGTTAAGCCCTTGGGCGTATTAGACGACATGAAGTGTTGCAAATCGTCATAGCGATGTCGCATAAAGCCGCTTTCTTCACCAATGTTCATGTATAAATAGTTGTCTAGGTTTTTTGTGTTAGCCATAAAGGCTTTTGTGCTTTTTACCGATGCGCCGTGATCCCACCAAACTGCGGCACTGTAGGCCAAATGCGCCTGAAAAAGCTCAGGCTTGGTTTGCAGAGCATAAAGTACGAATACGCCAGCGGCAGACGCCCCGGCAATAACTTTAAAGTTATGCGTACGGTATTTTTTGTCCACGAAAGGGATAAGTTCTTTTTCTATAAAAGTTAAGAACTTTGGCGCTCCGCCGCCGATACCGACCGGGCCCTGTGGCTCTTGATTAACGGTTGGAAACAAATCCCGCATCCTGTCGGTATTTTCAATTGCAACAATGATCACCTCAGGCGCAGCGCTTGCGTCTTGCAGTTTTTCTAAAACCGCCGTAATAAGCGGGATATTGCCTTTACCATCAAGCCGATAGATAACCGGATACTTTTTGTTGGGCGTGGAAGCATAGCTTTTGGGAAGTTGTACTGTAATGGTTCGGCTCTCGTTGAGCACGGCAGAGTGCAGTGTTTCTGTCAGCAGTGTGTAGTCACCACTGGCACCTGACGCCTGCTGCTCAAAAACAGATGACGTCATCACTGAAAAAACGATAAATGCAGCGATGCTCTTGGCAATATTCCTTTTTGTCATTATTTTTCCATTTATTTCAATATTTTTCATAGCGTTAACATACAAGCTTATATATTGAAATACTGAGTGATTCAGGCCTCTGCGCGGAAGAAGTCAATATATTGCTCAACAACTTACCTGCCAGTAAAAACCGTTGCCACCATTGGGCTAACTTTAAGCACAATACCGCCAGTCAGCGCATTGCTGAAGCTGATACTGTTAGGCTTGCGCCCCGTTTGGCATTGCGTGACGCAGAGCAACTGGCCATTTCATTTGATCTGAAAATCTTCTGTCAAATTGCGCCAGTGCTGCTTTAGCTTACGTTTGTGATCGTCATGCATTGGCAGGTCGTTGATGGCATCCGGCCAAAGGCTTCTGGCTTTTGCTATTGCATCATCCAGATGAGGTTTAATGGCTCGCCATGGGATGCCGGCGCGGTCAGCCCACAACTGAAAGTTTGCCAGCGAAACGTCGTACCATTGTTTGGTTTTGCCTAAATTAAGGGCAAAGTGCCGTTCGCCGTCAATATATACACTGGTTGTGACGATGTCGTAAGCCGGTGACAGCCGTGGCGTGACTTGATCAGCATAGAGCAAGCTCCAATTTTTCAGGTGCGCATCGCCGTTGGCTAGCAGGATATTGCCCAACAGCCGTCTGGCAAATTGTTGCGCGTCAGCCAGGCCATCTCCGGAAAAATCATAGATAATCTTGCCAATTTGCTCATAGTTTGCCGATTGGTATTTTTCATGCGGATACTTCACTAATACCTGGGCAAAATCTTCCATGTGAATACGGATATTATCGTTGCGATCAAACCGTTTTATCGCAAAGGCCAGCTTTTCATCAGGCAGATTTATCGGCGGAAGGTTGTCCAGTTTATTCAGTTCAACCAGCTTGATGTCGGGAATGTCGATGCCAATTAGTGCTGCAAGTTTCATTGCAGTGTACTCGTTCAGCGGTACATTTTTATGTTTGGTCGACGGTGTTTTGATTATCCAGTCTCCCAACACATCACCTTTGGCCAGGTTGTAGCGTCCATCCTTTTCCTTCATGGAAAACTTCATCTGCACACCCGCCAGCGAAAACTTGTTCTCTGTTACAGTTTTATTAAATTTAACGGCTCTGACGTTGTGGTGTACGCTAAGCACGGTGTCCGGCACGTCGTCTGGTTCCATAGGCTCAGCTACCAGAGCACCAGGCAAATCCGCGCCCAAATAGGAAAGAATATGGAATTCGTTGTCGACATGCACTTTAAGCCCTTGTGCTATTAACTCCCTTAACGCACCTTCCGGCAGCAGATTGGATAGTATAGGGTGCAACCTTTGGTTTCTTGACCAGGATTCAGCCATTAATTTTTCAGCTCTGGGAAACGCTGGGTGGGTTATCAGGCTAAAGGTAGGGCGATTAGGATCCTGCTTAAATTCCCCGGCAAAACTCAATATATTTTTACCAGTTTGAAATCCGGCAAGGTAGCCCACTAACCTGTTGTGCAAGGTTAACTTTAAAACACTTATCTCGTCCACGAGGCCACTGCTCATTGGTTGTCTCCCAATAAGTCCTGCCATGGGTCATCGGCCAGACTTTTCTGCGCATTTTCCATGGCAGATTTAGCAGATTGTTGCAATGAGGGCTCTTGTTCCAGTACATCCATTACTGCACTGAGCTTTTCTCTTGGGATCAGCAGCAGTTCGCTGTTTAGCCCCTGCGCTATCAGCTCAAGAGTGTTCAATCTAGGGTTACCCTTGGCTTCAAGGCGCTGGTACTGCTGACGTGATACCCCGACACGCAGCAGCATATCGTTCTGCTTTAAACCCAGTGTCAGCCGGCGCTGTTTTATTTGTTGCAGAATAGAGACCATATTAGTAGTTATATATATTGCTTTTGCATCAATAAGAAACATATTAGTTTCCTATCAAGCAAAAAGCAATAAATGTATTTCCTTGCTATGCACCACTTTATAAAGCTGATAACGAGGCCGGTAAAACCGATCAGCAGAACTGCACTGGGCTACTGCAGCGCCAGATTAAGCGCGATACCGCCAAGCAACACCGCGATGGCGCTATCAAATAGCTGCCAGCGTTTAGCCGAGTTAAGCCAGATTTTAAGCTTGGGCGCCAAAGCGGTTAGTGAGGAAAACCACAGCAGCGATGCCATACAGGCGCCGGCCATAAACCATAGCGGTGCGGCTTGCTGATTTGCTACGCCGCCGATTAAAAATACTGTATCTAAATACACATGCGGGTTTAATAAGGTAATGGCCAGTGCCGTTAGCGCGGTTTTGCTGTTGCTCATTACCTGAGTACCGGTATCGGTTTGCAAGCCTTTGCCGCCAGCCCAGGCGCGGCTGGCTGCCTGCCACGCCAGCCACAACAGTAAGGCCACCCCCAGCCAGGTTAATAGCGGTACCAGCGGCGGCACCCATAGCTGCATTTGCTGCACGGCAAATACGCCGAGCACAATCAGCAGGCAGTCACAGACAATACACACGGTAGCAATAACCAGCCGGTTGGCCCCGGCCATGCTTTGGCTTAACACCCAGATATTTTGCGCGCCGATGGCAACGATTAAACTTAAACCGACACCAAACCCCAATAAAAACGTCATGCTGCTAACTCACCCTATAAAACCTGGTGCAGACCATACCCTTTGCCACTATCATTAATCCAACGAATTATTTTATGTACAGATGAATAAAATTAATGATTGATTATCATTTATTGCAGGCACTGTCTGCCGTGGTGGAACAAGGTGGTTTTGAGCGGGCAGCAAAACTATTGTGTCTGACACAGTCGGCGGTTAGCCACCGCATTAAGCAGCTTGAAGCCCTTGCCGGCCAGCCGGTGTTACTGCGCACTGCGCCGCCGGTGGCGACGCCGACCGGGCAACGGCTGCTGAACCATTTGCAGCAGGTACGGCAAATGGAAGCCACACTGGGGCTGGAGGCGACCAGCGTGACTACGCTAAGACTGGCGGTAAATGCCGACTCACTGGCGACCTGGTTGCCACAGGCATTGGTAATGCCGCACTACCCGCAGCTGTGCTTTGACTTTGTCGTCGAGGATCAGTCGGTCGGATTAAAACGAATGAAACAGGGCGATGTAATGGCCTGCCTCTGTGCCAGCAGCCAGCCGGTAAACGGCGCTAAAGTGCAGGCGCTGGGGGCGCTGCGTTACCGCGCTGTGGCCAGCCCGGATTTTATCCGCCGTTACCGCTTAGATCAGCAACTGCTGACACAACTGCCGCAGGCGCCGTGTTTGGTGTTTAATCAGGATGATCAATTGCAGCATCAGTACCTGCAGGATGTCTGTGGTAAGCCACCGCAACAAACCCATTTATGCCCCTCGTCAGAAGGTTTTTTACGCGCAGCCCTGGCCGGACTGGGTTTTGGTTTGCTGCCAGAGCTGCAAATGCAGCCCTATCTGCAAACTAAACAGCTGGTTGATTTAACGCCACACTATCACCTGGATACCCCGCTGTACTGGCACTACTGGCAAAGTGAAAGCCCGTTAATGGCGCAGTTGCGGCAACAAATTACCACCACCGCCAGGCAGCAACTGCACTGCGTTAGTTAAACTCTGCCTGCAGGCACCTAATGTTAGTCCGCTGCCTTGGGCGCGCTAAAGGCTTTGCTGTAAAAACCGGACGGGTCAAAACAACACACCCGCCGTTTGCCTTCAGCCAGCATATTGCAGGCATCACTGACCCGCTCAGCACGGGTTTTCGCCTGTTTGGCCGAGGTGTTCCAGTGGATCCAGTCCAGCCGGGCGATGGTGGTGGTATCGTGCCAGGCATCATGCTCGGCGTGCTCCGGCATAGATGTTCATCTGCCCGGCGCCGCCACAGTTAGCTCAGACCATATTAAATTTCCATTTTTGGTCTAAAACACTAACGCGTAAACAGGCAGTTTGCAAACCTTGCGCCGACAGTAAAAATAGTTGCACTTGTGCCACTACTGGCTATTGTTAACAACAGAGCAAACGGAGCACCGCTTGACAGTGCAGTAAACCAACCGTTAGCCACACGGGCAAGGTTGCCAGCAGGCAGACGCAAATGGAAGTGCAGGTTTTTATGCTGTTTCAGATAGTTCACAGCGCCGGAAGCGCAATTTATTTTGTGTTTTCTATTTTGCTGCTACTTGCCAGCCGGGTGCCGCGCACTAACCCGGGCTGTGGCTGGTGGGCTGCCGCCATTTTCGTTGCTTTCGTCGCCCGGTTGGCATTTCTAAGCGTACAGGCAGATGATGCCGCCCTGGCAAAACTATTGTATGCCCTGCTCAGCATTACTGAAAAACTGTTGCTACTGATTGGCGCGGCACGCTTTTTTGCTACCGTGCTCAGCCCCCGTATTTTATTACTGATGACGCTATTGATGCAGCTATGGCTGCTAAGCGCGCATTTTTATCAGTACTCTTCTGCAGTGTACAGTTCCGGCCTGGCATTATTTAACGCCAGCTGCCTGCTGCTGTTTATTATCTCTGTTTTACGCGGTACCGTAGCGCTACACGGTGGTATTAAGCTCACCATTATACTGACCTGTGCTCTGTTAATGCTGCACTGGCTGCTATTTGTACCCATCTCCAGAATGGTTTATCACGACTGGCGCACGGTGGCCTTTATTATTGGCACTGCTCTGGTGGTGATGCAGTACACAGCGTTAATTGCCGCAGTGTTGTCGCTGTTTCAAAAACGTTTACTCGACTCAGAAAGCAAAGCGCTGGAGCTGGCATATAAAGATCCGCTTACCGGCCTGAGCAATAAGCGTTATGTTGATGCGCTGTTTGGCAAGGCACTGCAACTGGCCACCCGGCCACATCAGTTTCTGGCACTGTATTATATTGATTTAGATAAGTTTAAGCCGGTTAACGACCAGGCCGGCCACAAAGTGGGCGATTTGGTGCTGCAACAAGTGGCGCAGCGGATGCAAGCCTGCCTGCGCAGCACCGACATTTGTGCCCGTATTGGTGGTGACGAGTTTGTTGTGATTGCCACCCAACTGGAACAGCAACAGCAGGCTGCAGAGATTGCAAAGAAAATTCTGCATTGTCTGCAACAGCCTTATATTGTTGAAGGTAAAACTTATCAGCTTGGCGCCAGTATCGGCATCAGCCTTTACCCCAAACATGGCACCGCTTTTGCCGACTTGTTGGAGAAAGCCGATGCTGCTATGTACCAGATGAAAAACGCCGGCCGCGGCGGATACCGCTTCTTCGACAGCGAAATAGCCTAAACACCGTCTAACGCGGTCATTAACCCCATATTTGCGCCGCCCGTTTGGCTATTAGCCATAGCTGTCTGCTTACTATAGGTACACTGAGCTTAACAGCGGTTTTACTATAGCTGGCAAGCGACGACCTGCCGGTGTCACTTTAACTGCTGTTTCAGTAAATCTACCACCGGCTGAAAAGCAGCTTTATTTTTATCGTTCAGCGCGATTAATGCCTGGTGGGCGCGCAGGATCATCTGGCCGTGCTGCTGCTCGCTGTAGTGCTGAGCGCTGACAGCAGACAGCTCAACCGCCGCTGAGGTCGCTTGCTGCACGATATCAAACGCCTGCTCCAGACACAGGCTGTACAACAGCTCATTGACATCACTGTTGGTAGAAAACAGTGTTGGCCGCGGCAACTGCTGTTGCTGACAAAAACGCGCCAGACTGGCCAGTAAACCAATATAGGTACTGTCCATAAAACTGACATCGTTTAAATCGACCACCAGTTGCTGACAGTTCAGCTTGCTGGTGAATAAGCGCTCGACCAGGTCATCCATACCGCTGGCATTGGTGTAGCGCAGCTCACCACTTAGCTTGAAGTAGCAGCAGTTCTCGATACAGGCAAACAGCAGTTGTTGTTGCTGTGTCATATCACCTCCCCCGTTTGCCAACCCTGGCTGCCGTTACAGTAACCTTTACGGCAAACCACAGGCTAACTGCAGTATCGTTAAATCATCCGGCAGCGGCTGCTCCGGCGTTATTGCCAGTGCCTGTAACACGCCGCTGATAGCCGTATGCTGCTGGCTAATACCAACTAAATACTGCAGTTTTTCCTCATTATCTGCCGGCGGCAGCATATCCAGCATACCGTCAGACACTAACACCAGGCGGCTATCGCGCTGCAGTTGCAGGCTGTGGTTAGTGTAGCTGGCAAAATCAAACATGCCGACCGGTGTACTTTTTAGCGGCAGATAACGGGCATCCGCCCCCTGATGCAGCAACGGCCACGGAAAGGCACCGGCATTGGCATAGCTTAGCCCGCCGTTTTCGGTATCCAGTACGGCATAAAACAGCGCAATATATTTGCCGATTTTTTCCTGCAGTAATTCACGGTTTAACGCCGCCAGCAGTTGTGCGGGATCGAGCAATATTGCAGAGCTGCCGCGGCGGTAACGCTCCAGGTTGGCACTGATAAAACGTTTTAAGTACACGGTAACAAAGGCCGACGCCACGCCGTGGCCCGACACATCGGCAATATAAAACACCACTTTGTGCTCGTCGGCAGCAAAGTAGTCAACAAAGTCGCCACTCATAAATTCGGACGGATACAGCACATGGCTAAACTGATAAGCGCCAAAACTCGCCTCTGGCGGTGGCAGCATTTTAAATTGCACCTGCTTACCGGCGCGCTCGCCGGCTTCCAGCTCAGCCAGCGTTTGCTGCAACTGCTGATTACTGGCTTCAAGCTCAGCCGTTCTGGCCGTTACCTGCTGCTCTAAGCTGGCATTTAACTGCGCCAGTTGCTCTATCGCGACAAAGGCGCGCAGTGCCGACACCACTGTGGTGCTAAGGCGCTGCACAGTAAGCTCGGTTTTGGCGCGATAATCGTTAATATCGTAATCCTGCACCACGCGCTGCTCCGGTGCCTGACCAGGCTGGCCGGTGCGCAGAATAATGCGTACCACATCGTTATGCAGCTGCTCACGGATATAGCGCACTAAGGTTAAACCGGCGTCATCGGTTTCCATCACCACATCCAGCAAAATTAAAGCAATATCAGCATGTTGCGCCAATATCTCACGCGCTTCAGCGGCACTGTAAGCACTGATAAACTCAAGTTTGTGCTGTAAAAAATTAAAATCACGCAGCGCCAGCCGGGTGATCTGGTGTATTTCTGTGTCATCATCGACAATTAATACCTTCCAGCTGGCCAGCGCTTGCTCTGGTTCATCACGGTCAGCGGCGAATAGCAGAACATCGTCATCCGTATTGTTTTTCTGCGTAGCATCAGCGTGCTGCGACATCTGGCCTCCCTTGTACTGCCTGACAACTGCATTAACTATAGCTGCCAGGCACAGGGTGCGCGATGTTAACAGCAGCGGCTGTTTTTACTACACAGAATTATGCGCTGCACTTTGCAGCAACACGCTAAAACAGGTACTTTTGCAGCATTTTTTTCACAACACTATTATCTTACGATAGACTTAAGCTCACAACCGCAATTAGCGAGTAGCACATGCAAGCTCTGATTGTTGAACCCAGCCCCACTTATCAGCGCATTTTATCCCGAATGCTGGAAAGTTATGACTTTCAACTTACCTTTGTCGACTCTGCCACTGCCGGCTTTCGCGCTTTAACGCAGCATCAATTCCAGATGATTTGCGTTGCCATGTACCTGCCAGATCTTACCGGTATCGACTTTTGCCAGCACGTGCGTCAGCGTAACAGCGAGGTACCGATCTTTATTGTGACCTCAGAGACGGATCCGGAACTGCTGTCATCTGCACTGACGGCCGGTGCCAGCGATATCATCCGTAAAGATGATTTACCGCGGCTGGAAGAAAGCCTGCATGCGCTTATTCCGCTGGGACCATTTCGTTACAACATCAGCGGTAAAGCACTGTACCTGGAAGACAGCCTGACGGTTGCCAAAGCCACAGATGCGAAGTTAAAACGGCTGGGCTTGCAGATGGATCATGCTTTTTCCATCCAACAGGCACTGCAGTTACTCGACAACAATAAGTACGAACTGATCATGACCGACATCGTGCTGCAGGATAACGAAACCGGTATTGATTTTATTCAGCGGCTGCGCGCCGACAACCGTTTTGCGCAAACACCGATCCTGGCCGTTACCAGCCTGGAGAGCGTGCACCGCCGTATTCAGGCGCTGCAATCCGGCGCCAATGACTATATTTCCAAGCCGGTGCTGGACGAAGAGCTGTTTGCCCGGATAAATAACCTGATCTCTGCCACCCGTTTAATCGAACAATTAACGCGCGAACGGCAGCGGCTGCTGGAGCTGGCGACGAAAGACCACCTGACCGGCTTGTATAACCGCCACTTTCTCACTGAGCTGGCCAAGCGCCGTTTTGCCGAGGCTAACCGCCAGCAACAGGCACTGGCTGTGTTGGTACTGGATATTGATCACTTTAAACAGATAAATGATCAGTTTGGCCATCAAACCGGTGATAAAGTCTTAAAACGTGTCGCCACTGCGCTACAAGCGCAGTGCACAACAGAGCAATACCTGGCGCGTTTTGGCGGCGAAGAGTTTGTGCTGTTGTTACCAGATTGCAATCTCAGTACAGCACACGACAAAGCCCAGCAACTGTGCCAAGCCTTGCAACAGCTGCAACCAGAAGGCATCAACACCAGTGTCAGTATCGGTGTGGCTTGTCTTAGCACAGCGCGGGAAGAATACTTCGATGAGGTATTTGCCCGTGCCGACAAAGCGCTGTATCAGGCAAAACAGCAAGGCCGCAATCAGGTAATTGCACTGGCACCCTAGCCTGTGCACCCCCCAATTTAGCACATAGCTAACACAGGCTTTGTTACACTGGCTAAATGGCGTTATATCAACAACGCCGCGATAATCCCGGCGTTACTTTAACCCCAACGCCGAACGTACCGAGTTAGCAAAGTCGGTGAAGCGTTCTGTCAGGCTGCGTTTTACACTGATGCTCACCGAGCCTAAAACCGAATAGCCCTCAATGCGGATAAAGTGGGTTTTATTTACCCCCGCCCTGTCAGAACTGACACTGTTGCTGCTGGACGAAGCGATATTGTTAATATCGCTCAGCACCGCTACATGCTCCGGCACCTTAATATCTATACTGCCAAGCCAGTTGCGGGTGTACAGTGTTACCTGCGGCTGGTCAAATACGGCGTCGGAAAAATCCAGCTCTACCGATGACAACGCATTAATAATGGTCAGTTGCTGCGGCACCCGCCAAGGCCCGCTGCGCTCATCACTGCTTAGCACCGACACCAGCCGGTCGCTGTCGGCCGCATTTGCACCGCGCTCTGCTTTAGGCTGTGGCTTAGCAAAACTCTGAGCCCACATGGCGCGGTATTTCGCATCCGGCAATAAGGTTAAATCGGCCACTTGTTCTGCCAACAGCAGATGCTCATCAGAATTGGTGGCAATATCCAGCCGACGCTCAAAGGCTTGTTCAGAAATCACGCCGTGGCTGTAGTTCATAATAAGCTGGTCTATTACTTCTTCCCTGACCTGGGCTATCGGCCTGTCTTCAAGTTTTACGCCTGTAGTATCAAGTGCCATGCTGTTCTCCCCTTACCGGCTGATGCCTTATCCATGTATCAACGCTACGCAAATAACTATCAGCATGGCGTACATTTGCCGGTTCAGAAAGAAAAAAAGTGTAAGCGTGTTTAACAGCCGGCTTACACCACTTTAGAGTACCGTTGCTGGCCCTGGGTTAAATAGGCATCAAAACAGGCGCAGATGCTGCGCACCCACAACCGGCCGGCCTCGGTTACCTTAATGCGCCCGGCATACACTTCTACCAAACCATCTTCCATAAACGGCTGCAAGCGCTCTAGTGCCTCGGCGAAGTATTGCCAGAAGCCATTAATGTGCCAGCGCTCGCTAAAGGCTTCAACATCCAACTCGAAGTGACAGATAAGCTGACTGATTAGCGCCGCGCGCAGTTTGTCGTCGCTATTTAAGCTAAAACCGCGCTCTACCGGCAGTGTGCCGGCACTAATCGCACTGTAATAATCAGGCAAATTTTTACTGTTTTGCCACAATACGCCACTTACCTGGCTAATGCTGGACACCCCCAGGCCAATTAACGCATCTTGCCCTGCGGTGGTATAGCCCTGAAAATTACGCTGCAGCTTACCGGCTTGCCGGGCTTTGGCTAAGGCGTCACCTGGCCGGGCGAAGTGGTCCATGCCAATAAACTGATAGCCGGTCGCAACAAAGCGGTTAATGGCCAGCTGCATCAGCTCCAGCTTTAACGGCGCATCCGGCAGGCTGCTATCGGCAATTTTACGCTGCGCAGCAAAACGCTCAGGGATATGCGCATAGCTAAATAACGAGATCCGGTCGGGAGTAAGGCGGATAATTTCCTCGACCGTTTCAGCAAAACTGGCGCTCTGCTGAAATGGCAAACCATAGATAAGATCCAGGTTTATCGAGCTAAAGCCGAGCTCGCGGCTAAGCGCGACCTGATGGCGGATAAGGTCGGTGTCTTGTTGCCGGTTAATGGCAATTTGCACTTTTTCGTCTAAATCCTGCACGCCAAAGCTTACCCGGTTAAAGCCCAGCGTACGCAAATGCCGCAGCTTGTCGTCACTGCAACTGCGCGGGTCAATTTCAATACTGATTTCCGCATCAGTATTTACAGCAAAATGTTGCTGCAGCAGCGCCATTAACCGGCTTAACTGTACTTCAGTTAAAAAGGTGGGCGTCCCACCACCTAAATGCAGCTGATTAATACGTTTACTGTCCAGTAGCGGCGCATACAACGCCATCTCCTGCGCCAACGCATCAAGGTAAATATCGGCCTTATGCTGATGCCGTGTCACCACCTTATTGCAACCGCAGTAATAACAAAGCTTATGACAAAACGGGATATGCAAATACAGGCTAAGCGCGTTTGAGCTTTGGCCGATGGCGGTTTGGATCTGTGTGTGAGCAAAATCAGGGCTTAATGCCAGCGCGGTGGGGTAAGAGGTATAACGCGGGCCGTTAATATTATATTTGCTGATTAACTTAGGGTCCCACTGCAGCTTGTTTGTATCCGGCGCCATCTTGACCTCTGTAATTACGCTTAGCTTAGGGTGCGAAGCGCCAGTATAACGTCATTTCGCCGGGGTAACTTTGATCTGCCGCAGGCGACAAGCCGGTTTAAAATTATTAGCGGACGGTGTATTAAACAAACTTCTGAAAAGTGATGGCAGAATATACTGCGCTATTTTAGCGGGATAGCAGACAGCAAATGGCACTGACTACCTTTGGCTGTATCGTCATATTTACCAACGCCTTTTAAGTTACATAAGCAACAAAATCGGTGACACCAACGTCATGCCCCAACTGGTGCAACAGCGTGGTTAGCTGGCCGCGGTGATGGGTTTGATGGTTAAACATATGCGCCACCGCCACCCAGGTGGGGTGTTGGCGTAACTTACCCTGAGAATTGTGGTACTTCATGGTACCGGCCAGCTGCACAGCGGTTAGCTCATCGGCAAACTGCGTTATCACCTTGTCGGTCGCCAGCCTTTGGGCGCTAAGTTCAGTAAAGTCGGCATACAGCTCATCGCCTAATGAACTAAACTGCTGCACCAGTTGCGCCTGCTGCAACGACTCCATCGCAGGAAAGGCGCTGGCAAAGCGGCCAAGCCAGATGCGATCAGCCAGCAGAATATGATTGAGCGTACCGTGAATGGAGCCGAAAAAAGCGCCGAGATCGTTTTTGCGCTCGCTATCGCTTAACCCTGCCACCAGCTGATACAGCCGGGCATTAAACTCGCGGTTATATTTGGCAAAAGCCTGCATTTGCTGTTGATGTGCGCTCATTATTCAGCCTCCTTTAGCTGTACTGCCAGCCGTATTCGTTGTCTGAACCACAGACACTGCATGCGGGATCTTTTGCCAGATTAAACTGGCGCCACTGGCTGGTTAAACCATCAAAAAGCTGCAATTTGCCATACAGGGGTGTACCAACACCAGCAAGGATTTTTACCGCCTCCAATGCCTGCATTACGCCGACGATACCCACTACCGGGCTTAAAATACCCGCTTCCATACAGCTAAGTTGCTGCTCGCCAAACAGCTGGCTTAAACAGTGATAACAGGCACTGTCGCCCTGCATACTAAAACTGGCCAGCTGGCCTTCAAAACGGATAGCGGCGCCGGATACCAGCGGTACTTTAGCCTTTACACAAGCGGCGTTAATCGCATTGCGGCTAACTAAGTTATCAGTGCAATCCAGCACCAGCGAATATTGCGGCACCAGCTGCGCTAAGTCATCAGCCGTTAAGCGCTGGCACCGCGCTTCAATAACAATATCAGAATTCAGCTGGCTTAAGCTTGCCGCGGCCTGCGCTGCTTTGCTTAGGCCAATATCGGCTTCGCGGTACAGTATTTGCCGCTGTAAATTGCTACGGTCAATGGTATCGTCATCAACCAGGGTGATATGACCCACGCCACTGGCCACCAGGTAAGGTGCCGCCGCGCAGCCTAAACCGCCCAGACCAATTAGCAGCACTGAGCTGGCCAGCAATACCTCCTGGCCACGAAAGTCCATCTGCGGCAACATCAACTGGCGGCTGTAGCGCATTGCCTGCGCCGGGTCCAGCTCTTTGTCCTTAGTGGTTATGCTCATAACACCTTTTTGCCATTAACTTAACAGCTGCAGCTCGGCCAACTGCTGATATAGCGGGCTTTGCTGCAGCAATTGTTGATGCGTGCCCACGGCCAGTAACTTACCCTGATCCAGCAGCATAATACGGTCGGCATTAATTACCGTGCTTAAACGATGGGCAATGATCAGGCTGGTTTTGCCCTGCATTAACTGCTCCAGCGCTTGCTGTACCTGTTGCTCGCTAATGGCGTCCAGCGCACTGGTGGCTTCATCTAACAACAGCAGTGGCCGGTTTGCCAGCATGGCACGGGCAATAGCGATACGCTGCTTTTGCCCGCCGGATAAACGCACGCCACGCTCACCAAGTTGTGTGGCATACCCCTGGCTAAACTGGCGGATAAATTCATCAGCCCGCGCCGCAACACAGGCGTCAATCACTTCCTGCTCACTGGCATCCGGCCGGCCATAGCGCACGTTTTCCAGCACTGACGTAGCAAAAATGACCGCGTCTTGCGGCACTAAGGCAAACTGGGCACGTAGCTGGGCTAAATCCAGCGTACTGATATCCACCCCATCGAGCAAGATCTGCCCTGCGGTTGGCTGGTAAAAGCGCTGCAGCAACTGAAACAAGGTGGTTTTACCGCCGCCGCTGGGGCCAACTAAAGCAATACGCTCGCCTGGCTCAATCTCCATGCTGAGATGCTGCAATACCGTTTTATCGGCCACTTGCGGGTAGGCAAAACTTAACCGGCGGATACTAAGCGCCCCTGCCACCGCCGCAGGCAGCGCGGCAGGCGTGGCCGGCGAGGCAATATCAACCGGTGCACTGGCCAGCTCAATCAGCCGCTCAGTAGCACCGGCGGCGCGCTGAATATCGCCAATCACTTCGCTGATGGTGGCGGCGCTGCCGGCCACCATGACCGCGTAAAACATAAAGGCGGTTAACTCACCGGCGCTGACGCTACCGGCCATCACATCTTTGGCACCCACCCAGCTAATCAGCACCATAGCGCTGATGCTGAGCAACATCACCGCAGCAATTAACAAGGCGCGGTAAAAAATACGCTGCCGTGCTGCCTGCATTACCTGCTCGATGCGACTGGCAAACTGCTGTTTATCAACCGCTTCGTGGCCATAGGCCTGCACAGTGTGAATTTCATGCAGGCTTTCATCAACATAGGCGCCAACATCGGCCAGCTTATCCTGACTGGCGCGCGATAATTTTCGCACCTTACGCCCAAGCATAATAATCGGCAGCAGCACCATTGGCACCGCCAGCAGCACCAGCGCTGTCATTTTAAAGCTGGTTAGCGCCATCATCAGTAAGCCGCCCACAGCGGTAACGGCTGAGCGCAGTGCCATCGAGAAACTGGAACCGACGACGCTTTGCAGTAAGGTAGTGTCAGCGGTAAAACGCGAGATCACCTCACCGGTACGCATTTGGCTGTAAAAGGTGGGCGACAGCTTAAGCATATGCTGATACACCCGGTTACGGATATCGGCACTTACCCGCTCGCCCAGCCAGGTCATTAAGTAAAAGCGGCAGAACACCGCCAGTGATGTCAGCGCACACAGCAGCAAAATGGCCAGCGTGATTTGGTTTAACCGTGCACTGTTGTTGGCAACAAAGCCCTCATCTACCAATAAACGCACGCCCTGCCCCAACGCCAGCCAGCTTAGCGAGCCAAGCAATAAGCACAGCAGCGCCAGTATTACCCGGCGACGGTACGGCAGTAAAAAGCCCAGCAGCCACGGCATTACCGCATAAGGTGCACTCATCAGTTTGGCTGCGTCACAACGTCAAGCACGGCAGAGGTGGCTTTTAACCCAACCACGGACGCACCGCCCAGTACATAAACCCGGTTATTCAGGTTTACGGCGCCTAAGCCATGGCGTGGCAGCGGCATAGTGCCTGTTTGTTGCCAGCGATCCTTTGCCACCTGATATCGCCACACCTGGCTGTACACCCCGCCATCATTGTCAAAATACTCACCGCCAAACACCAGCAGATCGCCACCCAGCACGGCCGCCGCCAGCCCGCCCTGTGCCTGTGGCATAGCGCTAAGCTGCTGCCAGCTGTTGGTGGCGGCATCAAAGCGCAGTAGCAGTGCCAGGTTAGCCCCGCCGACCTGGCGGCCACCGACAACATAAAACTGGCCATCTAATACCACACCGGTCGCGCTATTAAACGCCTGCGGCAAGGGCGCGGCGTCCGTAACGCTTAAACTCTGCGGGTCAAACAGCCAGTGCAAGTTTACATCGGCCTGATCGCGCCACTGCGCATTCTCTGCCCCGGCTGGCGAGCGGCCACTGGCCAGGTGTACTTTGCCGTTTAGCACCACCGCCACGGTTTCCGTCAGCGGTTTAGGCAGCTTAGCCACCTTGCGCCACTGCTGTGCGGTTTCGTCAAGCAGCAACACATCGCTACTGGCGCTCCAGCGCCCGCCGTCGGCAATAACAAAACCACCGAACAAAAACAGCTGGTTGGCCACCGAGACTAAATAAGCATGGTGGCGCGGCTCTGGCAGTGCCGGTGCCATGGCCCAGCGATCCATAGCCGGATCATAAAGCTGCACGGCGTCAGTCATTTGCTGCTCTGTCTCTGGCAATGCATCACTTAAGCCACCGGCGACATAAATTTTGCCGTTATGTACTGCCGGGTAAATTTCCTGCACGGCAACAGGCATTGGCGCCAGCGTGTGCCAATGCAGGCTGCCGGCTTTGGCACAACCGGGGAACAACACTGCCGATAACAGCAGTAGCTGAAGAAATTTCCACATCTGACACCTCATTTTTTTTCAACTTTACAACCTTTGTACCATAATTAGCCCACACCAGGTTGCAGGATGCAGGCAATGAGTCATTGGATCCAACATTTTCGTGACAACAGTAACGCCGCTTACCTGATTTACTTACTGTTGCTGTTAATCCTTATTGCCGACAGCCAAACCCAGCTTGGTTTTGCTCATGGTGTGCTATACGCGCCGCTGCTATTGTTGGCAAGTTTGCTCAACCAGCCCCAGGTGCTTAATGTCAGCTTTGTGCTGGCCGTGGCGGCAGTAGTACTGGGTTACTGGTTGTCACCTGCTGCACCGGCGGGTTTTGCATCAGTCTATGTGCTGGCTAACCGTGCCGGTGCGGTCATATGCCTATTACTGATTTACCTGCAAACACGCTCCGCCATGCAATTACAACAGCGCGAATCGGCAACCCGGGACAACTTAACGCAGCAACAGCAACAGTTAGAACTGGCCAGCCAGCTGGCCAGGTTTGGCTGCTGGTACCTGGATACGCACAGCAAAATGATTACGCTAAGCCCGCAAGCTGCTAAGCTGCTCGCTGGCAATACAGATACGCAACTTACTGTCAGCCAGTTTTGCCAGTTATTTCACCCCGACTATCGCTCAGCACTGCAGCAAGCCTTAACCGCGTGTCAGGAGCAATACACCGCCTTTGACATCGAGTGCCCATGCCTGCCAAACGAGTCGCCCCCCTGCTGGTTGCGGATTATCGGCCATTGCTGTGCCGACGACAACGCCCTGTTGCAGGGTGTGCTACAGGACAGCAATGCCGTACACCAGAGCGAAATGCGCCTGATACAGGCGCAGCAGCGGTTTCAACAATGGGCCGACAGTATGCCCATAGTAGTGTGGACAGCCGCCAGCGATGGCCAGCTAACCTTTGTCAGCCAACTGATGACCACATTTAGCGGCATGCCAACAGAAGAGCTACTGCTAAACTGGCTGGATATAGTCCACCCGGAAGACCGTGAACGGGTAATGTCACATTGGCAACACTGCCTGCGAACCGGCGATCCGTACAACATAGAGTTTCGTTTTCGCCGTTTAGATGGTCAATATATCTGGCACCTGACCCGCGCCGTGGCAGTATATGACAACTATGGCCAGATTGAAAAATGGCTTGGCTCAGCCATGGCATTGGGGGCAGCTGCCAAACCTGGCCAGGGGCGCTAACTAATTTGTTGGCGCCTGATACCAGTCAGTCCAGCCGGTGGTTAAACGGTATACCGCATAGCTGCTAAACTCGGCGGTCAGTTTGCTGTAAAAATCAAAGTTAGACAAATTCACCGTAATAAAGCAGTTGTAACTGCAATTGACCGGCCGCAGGGTCTGGCTGCTGCTGGCAATAACCCGGCTGCTCAAACCATGCTGCTTCACCAGTTGGCTAACACGCCAGGCATGAAAATCACTGGTCAGAATATAATCAGGCTTCAGGCCGCGGGCGCTGATGCTGTTAAACTCCTGATAGGTGTTATCGCCACCGTTAAAGCAATCAACAGCCAGCTGACGCTGCTGAGACAGCAAATATTCAACATAAGGCTGACAGTGTGCTGTGCTAATCAGTACACTGGCGCGCTCTGGCAACAGGCCTGCCAAGGTGTCGATCCGGGCCTTGGCACAGGCCGGCAAAGTGCTGGCAGAGCCACCACAGCCCAGCAACAAGGTAGTGCTGTCGGCAGTGATGGCATAAGTTGCCACATAACCGCTGTACCAGTGCCGTACCTGATTGGCCAGCCAGGTATTGCCGGCCAGATAGTAAAACGCCAGCAATAGCCACAAGCCCTTTTTACGGTAGCCAATGCAGGCCGCCAATAAGCCCAGCAGCAGCAGATTATGTGGGAATAACAGCGGTTCAAGCAGATCTTTCATCATGTTCAGCCTGATAAAGTTGCAGCAGTAATGCATTACACAGCGCCCAGGGCAGCCACAGCATACCAGAGGTGAGAATATGCCCGGCCAGGCTGGAGACCATTAGCAGTAGCAGGTTAAGCAGCAACAGCACCCGCCCGGCGCCCGTATAACGCAAACGCCAGCTATGGCGGATAAACACCGCAAATACCAGCCCAAACAGGCTAACACCGGCCAGGCCGTAAAACACCAGCAGATCAAACCAATCCAGTTCAGCAAAATACTTTTTCAGGTAAAGCGCTACCCCGCCCTGGCCCACACCAAACAGACGCTCCGGCATAGTGTATTGCTCACTACTCAGCTGCCAGATGCGCCCGGCGTAATAATCCCGGGATGAAAGTAAAATGCCGCTGATACCGCGCTGCTGATAAACAAAGCTGAGTTTATCGTATATGCCCAGCAGTTTAAGCAAGGCCTCACCATTGGCAATAGCCAGTAGCAGCGCCAGCGATACCGCCAGCGCCAGTAGCCCTAATAGCTTGCGCTTTGCCTGCCAGAACTGGCGTTGCTGTAACAACAGTGGCACCAACAGTACCAGCAGCATAACGCCAAATAGCCCGGTTTTGGTCAGTAGCGACAGCGCCAACAGCAGCGCACAGCCACTGACAAAAGCGTAAAGCAGCTTATGCTGCCAGCTTAAACACAACATTGCCGCCGTCAGCACCAGCAGCACGGCAGAGAGCTCATTGGTTGAGTAAAAAAAGCCTTTAATGCCTAAAAACGCTTGTGCCACGCCGTCCAGCGGCTGATAGGCGGTAAAGCCTAAACCGGCGATACCGGCCAGTGCATTAACCAGCAGCACCAGGCTACTGATTAGCAGGCTGTGTTTTAACAGCCTGGCCGCCTGCGCTGGGCTGCGCTGCTTAAGTGCACATAAATAGGCCAGTGCCAGCAGTGGGCTTACAAGCTTAAGCGTTAACTGCACATCGGCCAGCACCCAGCGTATTGGCAACGCCGGCCACTGCAGCATAGGGCCTGGCAGCAGCGCCAACCAGCTAACGGCCAGTGCCAGCAGCAATCTGGGCTGTTGCCAGGCTAGGCTCAGCGCCATCAAGGATAACAGCAGCAGTTTATAGCCTGCGGCCAGGCCGTAACTGCTGCCCAGGGTTTGCAGCAAGGCACCGTTTAGGCAATCAACCAGTAAAAACCAGGGAATAAGACGGCATAACAGCCAGTCGAGTACAGGCTGTAATAACGCCTGTGATGTCGCTGCCGGGGTAGTAGCCAGCATTACTTTTTAAACAACCCAGTCAGGCCTTTACTAAATACCTTAATGCGCCAGCGGCTTAGCACACCCAGTTTATGTTTAAGGTAATAACGCCATTTCAGTGTCACCAAACCATAGCGGCAACTGCTGATAAGCTCGGTAAAGCGAAACGGAATTTGCTCCATGCTGCGCCGGTAAAACATCTGGTTTTGCAAGTTACGCTCGCTCATCTGTGCCCGGTGCTTGGCTACAAACTGCTTATGCGCGTCCAGCCGCTTTGGCGAGTTGGTAATACGGCCCAGCTCATGGCCGACATTCACTTTGTAGCTTGGCGTAGCAATACGCAGCGCCGGGCCATAGGCCTGTACCACGCGCACCCACATGTCGTAGTCCTGAAACGCCGCCAGATTAATATCAAAACCGCCCAGTGCCAGCATCCGGTCGCGCTTTACCAGCGCCTGATTCGACAGTGTGTGTAAATCTAATAATTCTGCCAACCCCACCACCTGCCGTGTGGCGAACAGCCGCTTTTGCACGGTGCCGTAATCCCAGATATAACCCGAGCAGACACAGCTGTATTTATCATCATAGGCGCTGTACAGGCTGCTTAAGCGATTGGGTAAAAACTCGTCATCATCGTCAATGCCGGTAACAAACTCACCTTTCGCTTCGCTAATAGCGCGGTTGCGGGCAGCACAGGCGCCCTGGCCGCTACTCTGGCGAAAAAAACGGATACGCTCGTCGTTAATGTATTTATTCGTTAGCACCTGCCAGGTATCGTCGCTGGAGGCATCGTCTACCACCAGTAATTCCAGGTTAGGGTAATCCTGTGCTAATACCGATTCAATCGCCCGAATTGCCATCTGCACCCGGTTATAAGTGGGCATGTAGACACTGATCAGCGGAAAGTTAGAAGTTGCCATCTCAACACACCTGCGCCATTAAATTTTACCGGTCCAATACCACCACAAATAACGGGCTAACCCCAGCTGGCGGCCAATACGACTGGGCTGCGACAACAAGCGGTAGGCCCATTCTAAATTCAGCTTACACCAAAGTGCCGGCGCCCGTTTAACATTACCGGTAAACACATCGTAGGTACCGCCCACGCCCATGTAAAAACAATCCGGATGCTGGGCGCGGATACGCTGGATTAACAGCTCCTGCTTGGGTGACCCCATGGCCACACTGACAATACGGGTACCACTGTGTTTAATTTGCGCAATCAGCGCGGCTTCATCGCTAAAATAGCCATCAACCGCACCAACCAGGTTCACCTGCTGGCTGCGCAGTTTAGCTGCCGTTTGCTGGTTTACCTCAGGCTTAGCGCCGACAATAAATACCGGCACCTGATATTTCGCCGCCCGCAGCATCAGTTGCTGCCACAGCTCGCAGCCGGGAATACGCTGCACTTTTTTATTCAGCCGTTTTCGCATCACTTTTACCACACCGATACCATCGGCGTAGCGAATATCGGCGGCGCGGATCACCTCATTGATGCGGGGTTCACGCATGGCGGTTAACACTTTTTCCGGGTTAATCGCAATGGCAGAGCCGGCAAACACCTTGCCGTCGTCACCAACGATAAACTGCAGCAACTGCTGCATGTCGTTAAAGGCGGATACCTGTACCGGCCCTACGCTCACTTGCGCAATCTGCCCACTTACGGCTGCCGCTTTGGCATCACTCATAACATTACTCTCTGATAAACTTGCTGTAATTCTGTTACCACCTGCCCCAGCAGGTATTGCTCAGCACTGGCGCGGCCCTGCTGCTGCAGTAATTGATACTGCTGCTCTGACAAGCTAAAAAACTGCTGTAATGCCGAGCTAAGCCGGGCTATCACTTCGGTTTCCTCCCCCTGTTGGCTGACCAGTAAACCATTGATGCCATGTTGCACCTGCTCCCGTGCGCCGTCAGTCTCGGTAGCGATCACTGGCGTATAGCACGCCATCGCCTCGGCCATCACCAGGCCAAAGGCTTCATGGCGCGACAGGCTGATCAAACCACGCGCCTGGCAATACAGCTGCTTAAGCGCTGCGGTATCTTTAGGCCCCACCACCAGCACATTAGGAAACTGCTGCGCCGCATGTTGTAAGCGCGCCAGCCAGGGGCCGCTGCCGGCCACCACCACTTTTTTATCGTGCAGTACTGGCAACAGTGCCAGTAGCCGGTCCATGCCTTTATTCTGATCTAAACTGCCGACATACAACAGATCTATGCTCTTTTCCTGATAACTTAGCCTGTCGGTCTGGCGAAACAGCTCGCTGATGCCCGCCGGCAATACCTGCTTTTTCGCTACCGGCAGGCTAAAATGCTGCGCCAGGGCTTTGCTGGCAAAAATCCACTGATCTACTTTAGCTGCACACCAACGGTATAGCTTGCCCGGCGGCTGGTATTTATAAATGTCACTGCCATGACAGGTCACCACAATTTTTACCTGGCTGTTACGCAGCCATTTGTACAGCAGCGCCAAATAGATGGTCGGATAAAAAAAGTGCACATGGATAATATCAAAGCGGCGCCGGCTCAGGATAAAACGCCAGATAAAATCCAGCAGAAACACCGGGTATTTCAGCACTTTATTCAGCCGGGAGTCACTGTGCCAGCGCATATAATGATAAGCAGGGTTTAACGCGGCCAGCGCCCATACCTGGTTGTGAACAAACTTACCCTGAAATGGGCTGGACGGCTTAGGTCCCATATTGCTGACAATAAGAAGATTAAGATTATGGCTTTGCACGCGTAAATTTCATCCTGACAGCCGCATCGGCTGTGTACAATACTTGTTGTTAATAAAAAAAACACTTAGTTTATAGCACCAGTGTGCAACAAACATAATGCACACAGATATAACCTGTAATAGCTGACGCCCGGCTGAATATCACGACTGTACTACCAGCAACAGGATAGCTAAATGCCTGAACATACTATGCTTTACCTTAGCGCCTTTATCGCCTCCGCCCTGGCCATCTTAGTGCTGTACCCGCTGTCTGTCCGGGTCGGCCTGGTCGATATTCCGCGCGGGCGCAAGCAGCATCAGGGCGCGGTGCCATTAATTGGTGGTATTGCCACTTACTGTGGCCTGGCGCTGTCGCTGCTGCTGTTTGCCGACAGCAGCATACAACCGCTGTATTATCTGGCCTGTAGCGGCGTTATTGTACTGCTTGGCGTGTTTGATGATTATCTGGATTTAAGCGTAAAACTGCGCCTGGCGGTACAAACGCTGGTAGGGCTGGCGATGACCTACGCGCTGGATTTACACCTGGCCAGCCTGGGCAATTTATTTGGCTTTGGCGTAATAGAGCTTGGCGTATTGGGCTTACCCGTTACACTCGTTGCCGTTATTGCTGCCATTAATGCCTTTAACATGACCGACGGTATTGATGGCCTGGCCGGTATGCTAAGCCTGGTCAGCTTTAGTGCCATTGCTATTTTTATGGCGCTTTGGGGGCAACAGGAATACGCCGCCCTGGCGCTGCTGCTGGCCGTGGCACTGCTACCTTATCTGGCCTGCAACCTGAACCTTATTCCCGGCCGGCGCATTTTTATGGGCGATGCCGGCAGCATGTTAATTGGCCTGTCAGTGATCTGGCTGCTGATTATCGGCACCCAAAGTGAAAGCGCCAGCTTTCGCCCGGTCACCGCGCTTTGGATCATTGCCATTCCGCTGATGGACATGATTGCTATTATGGTGCGGCGCATCCGTAAGGGCCAATCGCCGTTTCAGGCCGACCGCGAGCATTTACACCATATTTCACTGCGCCTGGGGCTAAGCTCGCGCGAGTCGCTGGCACTGATTACCGCACTGGCCTGTATTTTTGCCTGTATTGGCATTATTGCTGAATACCTGCTGCTGCCCGACTGGCTGATGCTACTGTTATTTTTGCTGTTGTTCGGCGCTTACCTATATCTGCTGCAGCATATCTGGCGTATTATTTCGCACCTGCGACACAAGCGGCTGCGCCGCACCGTTCCTAGGGTTGTAAAGTAGTGAAACTGCTGAAAAAAATTCTGCTGGCCCGCGCCACGGCCATGCTGGGCGATAAACTGGTAAAACTGGCTGCCGGCGCTGTGCTAACCGTATTCGTTGCCCGTATGCTGGGCGCCAGCGAGCTGGGCGTGTATTCGATTGTGATGGCCTGGAGCGCCTTTTTAGTGCCGCTAACCAGCCTGGGCCTGAATAACGTTGTCGTGCGCCAAATGGTAAAACACGAGCACGGCGTTGATGCCATGACCATGCTGTACAGCGCCATTAGTATGCGCCTGCTGCTGGGTTTACTTGGTGGCAGCCTGATGCTGCTGGCGTTTCATCTGTTATACCCCGCCATGTTTAGCGGCAATACCGCCATTGCCATTCCGGTGCTGTTTTTACTGCAGGCCTTTTTTGGTTTTTTGCTGTTTGAATTTTACTTAAATTACCAGGGCACCTTTCGCAGTGTGGCCTATGTTAAATCCGCCATATCCCTGGTGAGCTTTGCCGCTAAACTGGCGCTGTTATACAGTGGCTTTGGTATTGCCAGTTTGCTGCTGTTAACCGGTATCGAATTTTTTGTCGTCGGTATGGCGCAGTACCTGCTGTACCGGCGCAAACACCAGCCGTATAAAGAAGGCGAAGCACGCTGGCCGGCCTATCATCCACGCTGGTTTAATGTTAACCAGGCTAAGCAGCTGCTGAAGCGCTCTTCCTGGCTGTGGGTGTCTGGCATCGTATCGGTGATTTACCTGAAAATTGATATCGTAATGATAGGCTCTATCGCCGGCACCGAGCAGGCCGGTATTTACGCCGCCGCCAGCCGTTTATCTGAGCTATGGTATGTGTTTCCGGCCACCTTAGCCGCGCGCTATTACCCGGATATGATCCGCGCTCATCAGCAAGGCTGGACGCCCTATTACCTGAAGCTACGCCGTTTTGCACTGCTGTTCTTTGCTATGGCTTTTGCTATTGCGGTGGTGATGTCGCTACTGTCGCCCTGGATTGTCAGCCTGCTGTTTGGTGACGCCTTTGCCGGTGCGGTAGCAGTACTGCGCATTCATATCTGGGCCGGCTGCTTTATTTTTGTGCGTTATTTAATTAGCCAGCATTTGCTGATTACCGAGCAGGAGCCGCTGTCACTGTTAAGCCACGCGGTTGGCGCCGCGCTTAATGTCGGTTTAAACCTCTGGCTAATTCCCACTATGGGCATCGTCGGCGCGGCGTGGGCCACGCTGATTTCGTATGCTTATGCTTCATTTTTCTTTTTATTTTTCGCCAAAAGCACCCGCAGCCAGTTGTGGCAACTGATACGGGCGCGCCGGCAACCAAGCTGATAAGGGCTATTATGAGCAAACCACTGTTTGTTGAAATTAAAGGCGTACAATTTCGCAATAAGGGCGCCTATTTAATGCTGTTGGCTTGCCTGGAAGGCTTAAAAGGCCTGAAGCAACCGATGGAGCTGGTGTTATCACCCGGCCCTAACCTGCCTTATGTCGAGCGCGCGCGCTTAGGCGCCTGGCAAAAGTTGTCGTTTCGCCGCGGCGCGCTGGATTTAACCCCGCTGATCGGCAAATTGCCTGCTGCAGTGCAGCGGCTATTTAACCGCTACGGCATGGTCAGCGAGCGTCAGGTAGATTTAGTACTGGAAGCCAGCGGCTTTGCCTATGGCGATCAGTGGCCGTTGCGCTTTTTGCAAAATACCGCCAAAGAAGTAGTACGTTTTGCCAAAGCCGGTAAACCCTTTGTGTTTATGCCGCAAGCCTTTGGCCCCTTTAACAGCGACGCCAGCAAAGCGGCGATGCGCGATATTATCAACCACGCCCGGCTGATATTCGTGCGCGATCCGGTGTCGCTGCAGCATTTACAAAGCTGCGTGCCTAACCTGCCCGACTCAGTAGTGCTGACGCCCGATTTCACCATTAGCCTAACGCCACGCGCCAATGACGAGCTGCCGCAGATAAGTGGCCCTTTCGCGGCGCTTATTCCCAATAACAAAGTGGTGTCTAAATTTAACCATGCCAGCGCCGAGCAACAGCGTGCTGACTACATTAACGCCTTTGCCGCTGCCGCCAATAAGCTATCTGCAGAGGGGTTGCAATGTGTGCTGGTAAACCACGAAGGCAAAGAAGATGCCGAGCTTTGCGCCGAAATTGCCGCCAAAGCGCCCTGCACTATCGTACAAATTGAAGATCCGCTGGCGGTAAAAGCCTTTATTGGTAAAGCAGAGCTAGCGGTAAGCTCACGCTTTCACGGCGCGGTAAATGCGCTTAGCCAGGGCGTGCCCTGCATCGCCACCAGCTGGAGCCATAAATATCACGCCATGATGTCTGATTTCGCCATGGGCGATTACTGCGTGGCCGAACTTAGCGAGCAAAGCCTATTGGCCGCCCTGCAGCAGCTGCTGGATAACAAAACCAGCTTAAGCGCAGAGGTAAAGGCCAAGGCAGCGGCATTAAAACAGCAAAACACCGCCATGTGGCAACGGCTGTATCAGGCCATTAGTTAACTCAGGCAACACCCTGCACATACAGCGGCACTTTTAAGGTGTTATCCACCTTATCCGGGCCGCCGCACATTTCATCATAGGCCGACTGGTGCACCAGATACGCCTGATAAATAGTGCAGCGGTCCAGCGCCTGCTTTACCTGCTCTACGCTGCTAAAGCGCTGCGGTTTGTTGCTGTCATCAACCAAAAACGCCCGGCGGCCGTCGTAGTCGGCTTCAACCAGATAGACGCCCATTTCAAAGGAATGCACGACAAGCTCGGTAATACGTACATCCTGATGGTTTAAATGTTCTACACGATGGTAAGGCATAGTCAGGCTCCGTTGTAACATTGGTAAATGTTGTACGCCGCTGCTGACAGCTTAGATCCAAAACTGCAGCAGCAAATAGTACAAATTATAGCCAATATTGTAACGGCGGCAGCTGCTGTGTTGCTGCCCAGCTAAGTGCGGTAAGGTTTGCCACTACAGCACACCAAAACAGCAGTAAAAACGGCCGCTTTTGTGACTTATGCCGCAAATAACTTTGCGCCAGCAAAGCACCGGGCCAGCCGCCAAGCAACGCTAACAGCTGTAACGTCGACTCCGGCGTACGCCAATACCCAGCCTGGGCTTTACGTTTATCCAGCCAGTACACCAGAAAGGTAAACATACTTAGCAGCATATAAGCTGCCAGTACATACAGCGGCAGCTTACCCAGCCATACTGTCAAAGCCAACCCAGCAGCAAAACACAGCACCAGCAACAAAGGCGCATTTGACGAAGTTTTCGCCGCCTTTATCCGCCGCTTTTCACCGGCGAAGGTTACCCCCTGCGCTTGTAACCGCCCTTTGTCGTCGTTAGTCACTGAGTAGGTTACCACCTCGCCAATCACTGGCCGGCGCGTACGGTTTTGCAGCGCTTTTATATGCAAAAACACCCGCTCGCCTTGTAGCAGCGGCTGAATAAAGCCAAAGCCTTTAGCATCATCCCACTGGGTTATTTTTCCTTTTACCAGCATTATTACTCCTTGTTTTTCCTGCGATTGTCTATCTGCCATGAAGTCGCAATTAGACAATGATTGAAACCCGTAAGGCTTTGCTCGTCAATAAGGCGAAAGCGAAGGTTTGGCGCTGCAGGTGCTTAAAATAATTATGTTATATGAACTGTTCGCTTTGATCGAAGCGGGCTTAACGCATTACTAATGGGCTGCCGCAGCGCAGCGTAGGCAGTCCAGTGGAGGCCACGCTTTTTGTGGCCGGAACGAAATTAAGCAATTTGTTATATAACATGCTAGTTTTTACCACCGACAAACATGCCTATGGCAACTAATATTGTCCCAACAGCTAATGCTGGGAACCTAAACTGCGTCCAATTAAATGAATTCTCAGCAGTAGGTACGACCTTTAAGTAAGTATCATCAGACGATGATTGAAATGTCTCAACCGGTAAGAAGTCTACCGCGAAGGCCGCGATAGCATATAAAAGAGCTAAACAGCCAATGATGATTAGGGCTTTACTCACTTGAATCTGCCTCTTGTTATATAACGCTTATTAGGCCGGTCGGCCCGCACTTAAACACGGGCTAACCTGCCTTTGTAAATTTTATGTACAGAACACTACACCGCCTCTTTAAAACTTACAATAACTTATCGGTACAGCTTATATTTGTGCTGGCGACAAATACGGGTTAAACCGTCTAACAAAGCACATGTGGCTTCAGCATCTAATTGGATATAAATACAGCGATGTGAGTGCAATGAGGCGCACCCGATGGAGTTTCTGCTTTTGACACATTAAAGACCATCCAACTTGCCACTATATATTTTGGTATTTTGCCAAGGCTCGGTGATTATTACTCTGCCCCTTTATTTCAAGCCAGCCAAGAGCTATCTGGTTACCAGCTGGCGACAGAAAACGCTGGCTAACATCAGCCAGCCGCACCATAACGCCGCTGTAATTCTGCAACAGAGTTAACCACCAGTTGTTTTAGCACCGCAATATCCAGATCAGCCAAACGCTTTATATACAAACAGGCTTTGCCCATTTTGTGTTTGCCAAGTTGTTGCTGCAGTTGTTCTTGCTCAGGGCCTTCGGCCAGCAGGTAAATAACGATGTCACGGCCGCGAATGGCAAAGCCGGTAAGTGGGGCTTCACCGCTATGGCCGCTGTCGTAGGTATAACGGTAGCGACCAAAACCAACAATACTTGGCCCCCACATAATTGCCGCTTCGCCGGTTACATCGCCAAATAAAGTAATAAGCTGATGACAATCGCTTAGTTGCTGCGCGTTAGCGCGGCTGGCTAGGTAATCGTCAACACTGGCGTTGGTTGCTTTGGTTTTTGTCTCTGCCATTAGCCTGCGGCCTCTGGCTTTACCGGATTAGCTGCGCTCTCGCCTACTACCGTATGCCAGGGTTTAACCTGCCAGCGCTTTACCAGGCCGTTTACTACGTAGGGGTCGGCTTTGGCAAAAGCAGCTGGGATATCGGCGCTGTCGCAGTTAAACAGTAGTAGAGCGCTGTCTGCCGGCTCGCCGACGGCGCCGCCTAGCAGCAATTCGCCGCGCTGTGCCGCTTGCCAGGCCAGTGCCAGATGTGCTGAACGAAATTCAGCGCGTCGCTGCAGATAATCCGGTGCGGTATCGTATATCAGCAAAAAGTGCATCGGGCCCTCCTTTTAGCTTCAGCTGGTTTTTATCCGCGCAAGCTTAGCGTCATAAAATGACTGTTTGGGTCTAACTTGTACTGGCCAAAGGGGCCGCAGTCGCTAAAACCAAACTTACGATACAGCGCTCTGGCCGGGGCGAAATAATCCTGGGTGCCGGTTTCAAGGCTAAGCGCGCTAAAACCCTGGGCTTTGGCATGGTCGATAATAAACTGCAATAACGCCTGCCCTACCCCCTTGCCACGAAACGCTGTTGCGGTACGCATTGATTTTAGCTCGGCCAGCTGGTTATCCAATGCTTTAATGGCGACACAACCGGCTAAAGTGTTGTCCTGCCAGGCACTGAAAAAGCTGATATTACTGGCTTTGAGCGCTTCGACATCCAGCGCATGCACACTTTCGGGTGGTGATGTCGCATACATATCGGCCAGATGCTCTTGCAGCAAGGCTATTACCTCGCCACTGCTTAAATCGTCATGTTTTATGTTCAATTACTCATGTCTCTTAGCTATAAAACTGATAAAAGTACTGATAAAAATACGAGAAATTAATCAGCTTTAATGGTGGCTTGCCAGTTTACCGCCTGCCATTGGCCGTTTTTACGTACAAAGGTGCCGCTGTTTAAATAGCGCTTGGTTTCGCTGGCTGATTTACCCACCAGTACAAAGGCCACCACCGCCGTGTCACCGTATTGCATAATGCGCAGATCTTCGCTGCTATAAACAGTGTCTATTTCATCGGCTTTTAACAGGCCGCGGCTGGTCACACTTTGCATCAGCTCGGCCTTACCAAAACGCGTACCGCTCGAGCTGGTATAAATAAGCTCATCGGCCCAGTATTTATTGTGAATAGCAGCATCGTTGCGGGTGGCGCCGTCTAAAAATTCGGCTAATAAAGCGGTAAGTTCGGCTTTGTCATCCGCCAGCACAAGCGTGGGTGTTACAAGCATTGACGTTAATAGCAGTGTGGTAAGCAGCAGGCTGGTTTTCATGGTGGGTTCCCTGTTGTTTATTGTTGTTCGTTTTTGTTATTGGCTAAGCTAGCACACAATATAGCGCTAAGGTAACCAGGGATACGCAGCCTGAGAGCCCAATATGGCCATAATCTCAATGATATTACCGTTAATGCGGTAATAAATGCTGTCGACACCGCAGGGGCAACGCCGATAGCCGGGCCGGATATGATCTACTGATTGGTATAAAAGTGGATTTTTAGCAATGTTGTCAAACATGCTGAAAAACGCATAAAAGTAACTGTCTGCCTGCTGCTGGCCAAAGTGTTGAGCGCCGTAGTAGTAAATGCGGCGTAAATCTTCTTTTGCCAGCGTAGACAGCCGCCAGTTATACATGCCTGGCCAAGCCTTGTTTAAACTCCTGCAGCATCTCTGCTGCACTTTGGCTGGTAAAACCGCTTTGCTCTGCCTGTGCCAGCCTGTTGTTAATGGCTTCAGCCCTACGGGCATTGCGGATAAGTTCGTTAATCAGCTCACTTTTGCTGCTGTACTCAGCGCCTTCACTCACTTGCTGCTGCAGCCATTCATCATTGGGCTTACTTAGGGTAATACTCTGACGGGTCATCTGTTCCACCTTTGCCTTTGGTGCATTACTGCTTCAAATATACACCACCTTTATCTGGTTAGACAAAAACAAAAAAGACGCCGCAGCGTCTTTTTTGGCTATTTTGCACACCAGCTTACATGCTAATGCCGCCATCGATTTCTACCACCCGGCCGGTGAAGAAGTCGTTTTCAAAAATGTACTTGGCGGTGTGGGCAATTTCACTGGCCTCGCCTAAGCGCCCTACCGGCTTCATTTTCTCTAATCGGTCGCGCGCTTCGGGCTTCATCGCATCTGTCATCGCGGTGCGGATAACACCTGGTGCTATGGCACCGACACGAATACCAAAGCGGCCTAATTCGCGCGCCCAGGTTACTGTCATGGCTACTACACCGGCTTTAGAGGCGGCGTAGTTGGTCTGGCCCATATTACCGGCCCGCGCCACGCTGGACATATTGATAATTACGCCCTTAGTACCGCGTTTAACCATAGCCGCTGCGGCTTCGCGGCCACACAGAAATACACCGGTTAAGTTAACGTCGATAACCGACTGGAACTGCGATAACGACATTTTGCTTTGCAGCTCGCCGTCTTTGTACTTTAGCAACAGGCCGTCACGTAAAATACCGGCGTTGTTAATAAGGCCGTCAATGCCGTTAAAATCACTGTCGATTTGAGCAAAGGTGTCTTCTACCTGTTGTTCATTGGCGACGTTAGCAATGTAAGTTTGTACTGTGGTTGTTGCGCCCAGTTCTTCTTTGGCAGCCGCTAACTGGTCGGCATTCATATCAATTAATGCCAGTTTGGCGCCCTCAGCCGCACACATGCGGGCCATTTCCAGGCCTAAGCCTTGTGCACCGCCAGTGATAACGATGGTTTTGTTTTGCAGGTTCATCTTTCTACCTTAATTTACAAGTATTGTTCTGCACCGACAGCCGCTGCGTACATTTTTCGTCGGACACGCCGTAAATACATCCCTGTAGGCTCCTCTTTTTCATCCCTGAAAAAGACGGTCCGCCAAAAAAGTACATCCGCGTCTGTCTTTGAAGTAACGCCCGGCTACGTAGAAAAGCAGTAGTAGCGGATACGGATGTACTTTTTTCTGAGACCGTTGGAGGCCATGGATGGCCGGAATCGAGCCCCATGGACGGTTTATGGCGTGTCTCAGAAAAAATGTACGCAGTAGCCGCGTGACTTCACTACTTAACCAATTACTTCTTTTCAAACAGCTTAAAAATACTGGAAAAATCTAATTTGCCATTGCCGGCCCGCTGGTGCGCCACGTACAGGCTGCGCGCCAGTGCCCCCATTGGGGTGCTGCTTTGGCTTTGCAATGCAGCTTCCAGCGCCAGGCCTAAATCTTTTGCCATTAAATCGACCATAAAGCCGCCCTGATAGCCATTGGACGATGGCACATTCGGCATCACATCCGGGCAGGGGTTGTACAGCTCTAACGTCCAGTTGCGGCCGGAGCTTTTTAGCATAATCTCCGAGAGTACTTTCGGGTCCAGGCCGTTATCGACGCCCATTTGCAGCGCCTCAGAAGTGCCGACCATTAAAATGCTCAGCAGCATATTGTTGCAGATTTTCGCCACCTGGCCTGCGCCCACCGCGCCTGCATGAAACAGGTTTTTCCCCATATTGCCAAGCACCGTTTTGGCGCGCTCAAAATGCGCCGCATCACCGCCAACAATGAAGGTTAAAGTACCGGCCTTAGCGCCACCGACACCACCGGACACCGGCGCGTCGATAAAGGCGATGCCCTGTGCCGCAAGGCCGGCGCCGACTTTACGCGCGCTGTCGGCATCTATGGTAGAGCAGTCAATTACCAGTGCATCTTTACTGATATGTGCCGCTACGCCCTGCTCGCCTAAATACAGCCCCAATACATGCTTACCGGCCGGCAGCATCGAAATAACAAACTCGGCGCCTTTCACCGCCTCAGTGGCAGTGGCTGCTACCGCTGCGCCTTCCGCTTTTACCTGCGCCAATGCCGCTGCCGATAAATCAAACGCCGTTACCGCATGGCCGGCTTTTACCAGATTGATGGCCATAGGGCCACCCATGTTACCTAAGCCTATAAATGCAACCTTCGCCATATGCTCTCCTAATTAGTTATCCAGCTGGCCCAGCTCACGCAGCGGGTGCTCGTTAGCCGCCCACGGCGAGCGAAACAGCTCGTCAATTACAGGCTGCGGCACCTCATCTACGGTTTTGTATTGCCATTTTGGCTGTAAATCTTTATCCATCAACAGCGCCCGCACACCTTCGGTAAACTCACCCAGCTTGCCGCACTGCACGCTTAAACCCAACTCGAGGCGGAAGCTGTCGGCCAGAATTTTGCTCTGGCCCAGTTTTAACAGCTCAAACACAATATGCGCGGTAATCGGACTGCCATAAGCCAGCGACTCTTTGGCTTTTTGCAGCCATTTATCCTCGCCCGGCATCGCATTAACGGCCGCGATTACGCTTTGCAAACTATCGTGTTTGGCTAAAGCTTCAATGGCGCTTTGATGCGGGCGGATATTACTCAGTGGCATCTGGGTGCGACACTGTTCTTCTTCGCTACGCAGCAGATCGCTAAGCTTCT
This sequence comes from Rheinheimera nanhaiensis E407-8, assembly GCF_000296695.1. Classification (GTDB taxonomy): domain Bacteria; phylum Pseudomonadota; class Gammaproteobacteria; order Enterobacterales; family Alteromonadaceae; genus Alishewanella; species Alishewanella nanhaiensis. Next base: position 46,742 of record NZ_BAFK01000002.1, on the reverse strand, counting down.
GATGATTCAGCGCTATCGTCTCGCCCCAGTTAATGCTTAGCAGTTTTTCCAGCAGTGCCTCTTTGCGCTCATGCAGCAAAAAGTGATCAGCCAGGCCAATAAACTTGGCGTCAGCAGCGTTAATTGAGGCACCGGTTAAACCTAAGAACAAACCGCAACCGGCCGGCATGCGGTTTAAAAACCAGCTGGCACCGACATCCGGGTACAAGCCTATCGCCATCTCCGGCATGGCAATACGGCTGGTGGCAGTCACTACCCGATGCGACGCGCCGGCCATTAAGCCTAACCCGCCACCCATGACGATGCCGTTACCCCATACCAACACCGGCTTGCCAAAGGTGTGAATGAGATAATCCAGTGTATATTCTTTGGTAAAGAACTCTTCCACATAGGGCGCATATTCACCGGGTTTATCCAGCATGGCTTTGTATAAGTCACGGATATCGCCGCCGGCACAAAAGGCTTTATCGCCCGCGCCTTGCAGTACGACCATGCTAATGCTGTTATCGGCCTGCCAGGCTTGCAGTTGTGGCAGTAATGACTCGACCATCGGCAGGCTGAGCGCATTAAGCGACTTTTCTGAGTTAAGCGTGGCGACACCAATTTTTTTACCGTTGTGTGCTGCCAGCTGCTGATACAGCACTACCTCGTTCGCGCCGCTCATTAGCCGTTCACCCAGTTGGCTTTACGTTTTTCTAAAAACGCCTGCACACCTTCAACCTGATCTTTGGTATCGAACAAGCCAACGAACAGCTCACGCTCCAGCGGCAGTGCACTTTGCATAGTGCCACTGCGGCCTTTTTGGATAAGCGCTTTACAGGCAGTCACTGACGATGGGCTTTGCTCAGCTACTTTATCAGCCAGCGCCAGCGCGCTTTCCAGCGCCATGCCGGTGGCGACGACTTCTTCTACCAGGCCAATTTGCAGCGCTTTTTCAGCGCCTAAACGCTCGCCGCATAAAATCATCCGTTTGGCCCAGCCCTCGCCGACTAACCATGCCAGGTTCTGCGTGCCGCCGGCACAAGGTAATAAACCCACTTTGGCTTCCGGCAGCGCCATTTGCGCCTGCTGCTCGGCAATACGGATATCACAGGCCAAAGCCACTTCTAAGCCGCCGCCCATGGCGTAGCCGTTCATGGCGGCGATAGACACACCACGAAACGCGCTTAAGGTTTCAAAGGCTTCGCCGAAAATGCGCGCCATATCGCTGGCCACGGCTTTATCGCCATCGGCAAACAGTTTTAAATCGGCACCGGCCGAGAAAAACTTTTCACCCTCACCGGTGATAACCAGCGCATAGATATTTTTATCAGCATCCAGGCTTTTTACTGCGTCGCGCAGCTGGGTTAAGGTGTCGCGGGTCCAGGTATTCGCCGGCGGGTTAGACATGGTAATCAGCGCCGTGTGGCCGCGTTTTTCGAGTTTTAATTGAGCCATTGTTGTCTCCTGATTTGGGCGTAGTTTATGCTACGTGCCCGGTGAAACAGCATTGTCCACACCGACACGCCATAAACCGTCCCTGGGGCTCGACTCCGGCCATCCATGGCCTCCAACGGTCGGTTTAGAACAATCCTGTTCCCCCAGCTTGAGTTCATCTGCTAGTTAAAGAATATCGCCTGCGGCTTCATCCAGTAAACGCCGGCCGATTATCAGCCGCATAATCTCGTTGGTGCCTTCCAAAATCTGATGCACACGTACATCACGGAAATGCCGCTCCAGCGGGTATTCTTTAATGTAGCCATAACCGCCGTGTAACTGCAGCGCCTGATCGCATACCTGAAAACCAACGTCAGTCGCAAAGCGTTTTGCCATCGCACAATAGGCAGTGGCTTCACCGTCTTTCTGATCTAACTTAAACGCCGCCAGGCGCACTAACTGCCGGGCAGCAACCAACTCGGTTGCCATATCGGCCAGCTTAAACTGCAGCGCCTGAAAGGCGGCCAGTGGCTTACCAAACTGCTGACGCTCCAGCATATAGTTACGCGCGGTGTTAAGCGCCTGCTGCGCGGTGCCGATAGAGCAGGTAGCAATATTAATGCGGCCGCCGTCTAAGCCTTTCATGGCAAAGCCAAAACCTTCGCCTTCATTACCCAGCAGGTAGTGCGCCGGAATCCGTACATCTTCAAAAGTGATCAAGCGGGTTGGCTGGGCGTTCCAGCCCATTTTCTCTTCGGCTTTACCGTAAATAACGCCCTTAGCATCGGCCGGTACGATAAAGGCCGAAATGCCTTTTGGCCCGGCTTCACCGGTGCGCGCCATCACTACTAACACCTCGGTAGAACCTGCGCCGGAGATAAACATTTTCGAGCCGTTTAAAATATACTCGTTGCCGTCTTTTTTCGCACTGGTGCGCAGGCCGGCGGCATCTGAGCCGGAGCCTGGCTCGGTTAAGCAATAAGACGCCAGTTTCTGGCCTGTTACCAGATGCTCCATCCATTCTGCCTTGGCATCACGGGTACCCCAGCTGGCAATCATCCAGGTAGCCATATTGTGAATGGTCAGCATCGCTGTGGTAGCGGTACAGCCCATCGACAGCTGTTCGAAAATAATGGAGGAATCTAACCGCGACAGCCCCATACCGCCGTCTTCTTCTGGCGTATACAGCGAGCAGAACCCCAGCTCACCGGCTTTTTGAATGACGTCTTTAGGAAAGTGGTGATCGCGATCCCACTGCGCGGCATGTGGCGCCAGTTCTTGTTCGGCAAACTGTTTGGCCACATCGACAAAGGCTTGTTGGTCTTCTGTTAAATTGAAATTCATAGTTGGTCCTGTCTGTCCAATCGGCTCAGATGCTTCCGTACATTTAACACGCTCGCCCGTTCGCCGCTCCCCGGCTCACTCTTGATCGCTCGCTAAGTTAAATCTACTCCGCACTTCGCCTTGTTAACCGCTTCGAATCTGCATTGCAGAGGGACTGCAGACTTTACTTAGCCGACCGTTGGAGGCCATGGATGGCCGGAGTCGAGCCCCATGGATGGTTTATGGCGTGTCGGCGTGTAAAGTGTGCAGGCCTGAGCCTGACTAAAATCAGGCTCCACATGGCTGTTACCGCAAGTTAATCGACATATTCGGGCCGGACACCTGAATATCGTCGTCAAACCAGCGCGCGGTAATGGTCTTGGTTTCAGTGTAGAAACGCACGGCCTGCTTACCGTAAGCATGCTGGTCGCCATAGAACGAGCCTTTCCAGCCGGTAAACGAGAAAAACGGCAGTGGCACCGGAATAGGAATATTAATCCCCACCTGGCCTACTTCCACTTCATGCTGATACTTACGTGCAGCGGCGCCGCTGGCAGTAAAAATAGAGGTACCGTTACCGTAGGGGCTGTCGTTTACTATTTTCAGCGCTTCATCTAATGAAGCAACATGCATGGTAGACAGTACCGGGCCGAAAATTTCCTGCTTATAAATTTCCATCTCGGTAGTAACGTTGCTAAACACCGTTGGGCCTACCCAGTTACCGTTCGGGTAGCCGTCGACTTTGCAGTCAGAGCCATCCAGTACGCAGGTCGCGCCTTCTTTCTTACCTTGCTCAATCAGCGATAACACCCGGGCACGCGCTTGCGGGCTGATTTGCGGGCCATAAGCGGCGTTCGGGTCGGTGTAAACACCAGGGCGTACCTTGCCAATGGCAGCGGCCACTTCCGGGATCCAATCCGCTGCGCCACCAACAAATACGGCGACTGAAATCGCCATACAGCGCTGACCGGCCGCACCGACAGAAGCACCCACTAAAGCATTGATCACCTGCTGTTTGTTGGCATCCGGCATAATAACCATATGGTTTTTCGCGCCGGCAAAGGCCTGCACGCGTTTTAAATTATCAGTACCGGTTTTGTAAATGTACTGGCCCACGTTGACTGAACCGACGAACGAAATGGCTTTAATATCCGGGTGGTGCAAAATGGCATCAACCTGCTCTTTGGCGCCATGCACCACTTGTAATACGCCTTTGGGCGCGCCGGATTTAACAAACAGCTCAGCGATTTTGTTTACCGTCATCGGATCTTGCTCTGACGGTTTTAAAATAAAGGTATTACCGCAGGCAATGGCCATCGGGAACATCCACAATGGGATCATTGCCGGGAAGTTAAACGGCGTAATACCGGCACACACACCCAGCGGCTGAATATAGCTGTAGGTGTCGATGCTGCGGGCGACGTTTTCTACCGTTTCGCCCATCATTAATGATGGAATATTCGCCGCTTGTTCGACGACTTCAATACCGCGCCAGACATCGCCTTTGGCATCTTCTACTGTTTTGCCCAGTTCACGACAGATAATGTCAGCAATTTCGCCCTGGTGCTCTTTTAATAAATGCGCGAAACGCATCATTAAACGGGCACGTTCCGATACCGGCACTTCTTTCCAGGTTTTAAAGGCAGCCTTGGCTGATTCAATAGCGCGTTCCATTTCGCTGGGCGTGGCGCAAGCCACCTGAGCAATCACTTCCTGGGTTGCCGGATCAGTAACGGGGATCAGTTTGTCACCGGTAGGGGTAACGAACTCGCCGTCGATAAAATGTTTAACCTGTTGTGTCATGTTGCTTCTCCCGATTGTTTGGGTATGCCGCCAGCTGGTTGTATGTTTAGTAATTAAATGCTGCTGGCGGTTAATATGTGTTTTATAAAACTTCTACCGCCAGCGCGACGGCTTCACCGCCACCGATACACAGCGAGGCAACGCCTTTGCTTAAACCACGATTACGTAGCGCATGAATTAGCGTCACCAGAATACGCGCACCTGAGGCACCGATAGGATGGCCCAGCGCACAAGCACCGCCGTTGACGTTTACTTTGGCGCTATCTAAGCCCAGTTCGTTAATGGCCAGCATAGTGACCATGGCAAAGGCTTCGTTAATCTCCCACAGGTCTACCTGCTGCTTATCCCAGCCGGCTTTTTGCAGTACTTTTTGCATGGCGCCAACCGGGGCTACGGTAAACAGTGCCGGTTCCATCGAATTCGTCGCATGGGCAACCACCCGTGCTAATGGCTTAGCGCCCTGCGCTTTGGCATCAGACTCGCGCATTAATATCAGCGCGGCTGCACCATCTGAAATTGAGCTGGAGTTGGCGGCTGTGATCGTACCGTCTTTAGCAAAGGCCGGGCGCAGGGTTGGGATTTTATCTACTTTGGCATTGCCCGGTTGCTCGTCAACGTTAAAGGTCACTTCACCTTTACGGGTCTGAAAGGTGACCGGGGTGATTTCACCTTCAAAGGCACCTGAGCTTATCGCCTGCTGGGCACGGGTTAACGATTGCACGGCAAAGGCATCCATCTGCTCACGGGTAATGCCTTTTTCATCAGCAGTGCCTTGGGCGAAACAGCCCATGGCTTTGCCGTCATAGGCATTTTCCAGGCCGTCTAACATCATATGATCTTTAATCTGACCATGGCCCATACGGTAACCGCTGCGGGCTTTATCCAGCAGGTACGGCGCGTTACTCATCGACTCCATACCACCGGCCACCACCACATCGGCGCTACCGGCTTTGAGTAAATCGCTGGCCAGCATTACCGCTTTTAAGCCAGAACCACAGACTTTATTAATGGTGGTGGCGCCGGCGGTAAGTGGTAAACCGGCTTTTAATGTGGCCTGACGCGCCGGAGCCTGGCCCAAGCCCGCCGGCAGCACGTTGCCCATAATCACTTCGCTGACCTTATCGCCGCTTACACCGGCCTGCTCCAGCGCCGCTTTGATGGCGGTGGCACCCAGCACGGTGGCGTCTACATCCGCTAAGCCGCCCATAAAGCCGCCCATAGCGGTACGTTTTGCAGCAACGATAACAATATTGTCGGTAGCCATAATATTCTCCCCAGAAGCGGTCGGCTAAAAAGTTGCCCCAGAGCCTACACCAAATTTACGTTTACGCCAACGTCAACCCACTAACACTATGGTAGTGTACGCCGCTTTTGGTTCAGCAAAGTGTACAGTCTGACCAGCAGCAACTGGCATTTTTGCTTTACAAAGCGGGCAAAAACGCGCGGTTGCCCGATTAGGCAGCCGGCCATCAGCTTTACCTTTACGTAAACTTCACTTATATTGACTGCGTTTTCGGGGATGGCGTTTATGACAGAAAAAGAAGAAAAAACCTACAGTATCAGCGAACTGGCCAAAGAGTTTGATATTACTACCCGTAGTATCCGCTTTTATGAAGATCAGGGGCTGATCACGCCACTACGCAGCGGGCAAACCCGCATTTACAGCAAGCGCGACCGCGTAAGATTAAAACTGATCTTACGCGGTAAGCGCTTGGGTTTCAGCCTGGCCGAAACCGGTCAGCTGTTCGAATTATATGACGCTGATAAAAGCAGCGTCACTCAGTTAAATACCATGCTGAAGCTGATTGAGCTGAAAAAAGCCGAGCTGCATCAGCAGATGGACGATATCAAAGTGGTGCTGATGGAGCTGGTAACGGTAGAAAAACGTTGCCGCGATACCTTAGCCGACGCCAAACAACATAAAACCGCTTAAGCGGTAAGACATAGCAAACGGGGATAACCATGATTAGCAGTTATAAAGGGCTTAATTTCGATTTAGGCGAAACGGTAGATATGATCCGCGAGCAGGTTAATGCCTTTGCCCGCGAAGAAATTGCCCCGCGTGCCGCCCATATTGACGAAAAAAATGAGTTCCCAAATGATTTGTGGCGTAAATTCGGTGATTTAGGCCTGCTGGGCATTACCGTCGATGAAAAATACGGCGGCTCAGGCTTAGGTTATTTAGAACACGTGGTGGCGCTGGAAGAGATCAGCCGCGCCTCGGCCTCGGTTGGCTTGTCTTACGGTGCCCATTCTAACCTGTGCGTAAACCAGATTTTCCGCAACGGCAGCGAAGCACAGAAGATGAAATATCTGCCCAAGCTGTGCTCCGGCGAGCATATCGGCGCTCTGGCGATGAGTGAGCCGAACGCCGGTTCAGACGTGGTCAGCATGAAGCTGCGTGCCGAGAAAAAAGGCGACAAGTACATTTTAAACGGCAATAAAATGTGGATCACCAACGGCCCGGATGCGCATACCTATGTGATCTATGCCAAAACCGATATTAATGCCGGCAGCAAAGGCATTACCGCTTTTATTGTTGAGCGTGGTTTTAAAGGCTTTAGCACAGCGCAGAAGCTGGACAAACTGGGTATGCGCGGTTCAAACACCTGTGAGCTGGTGTTTGAAGACTGCGAAGTACCAGAAGAGAACGTCTTAGGCCAGGTTGGCGGCGGCGTTAAGGTATTAATGAGCGGCCTGGATTACGAGCGTGTGGTGTTATCCGCCGGCCCGCTTGGCATTATGCAGGCCTGTATGGACGTGGTAGTGCCGTATATTCACGACCGTAAACAGTTTGGCCAGTCTATCGGTGAGTTCCAACTGGTACAGGGTAAACTGGCCGATATGTATACCCAGATGAATGCGGCGAAATCTTACGTTTACACTGTAGCTAAAGCCTGTGATCGCGGCGAAACCACACGTAAAGATGCGGCAGCGGTTATTCTGTATTCGGCGGAGCTGGCGACCAGGATGGCGCTGGATGCGATTCAGCTGCTGGGCGGCAACGGCTACATTAACGAGTACCCTACCGGGCGCTTACTGCGCGATGCCAAGCTGTACGAAATTGGCGCCGGTACCTCGGAAATCCGCCGTATGCTGATTGGCCGGGAATTGTTTACCGAATCAAACTAAGGTTTAAAGGCGAAACTCGGGTGGAAGCGACTACTTCCACCGTAACAACTCGCAGACCCGCGAATTTCTCCCAAATTCGCTCTTGATCGTCTGCTTAGTTGTTCCGGTTCCGCACCGCCAAAATAGCCGTAACTAAATAGAAAGTTGAACGAGGCGAAGCGCGTAACAGATTTAACTAAACGAGCGATCAAAAGTGAGCCGGGGAGCGGCGAACGGGCGAGTGTGTTAAATGTGTGAAAGCAGCAAAGCCGTGAATCTAAGTCCGGTGCAGGCCAAAGCTTCCACCGTAACAACACGCAGACCCGCTCGGATCTCCCATCCTCGCTCTTGATCGTCTGCTTAGTTGTTCCGGTTCCGCTTTGTCTAACCAGCTCTGGTATAAGGTGACTTAAGTGACCAGAATTACCTCTAAAATTAATCCTCGCGCTGAGGACTTCCAAAAAAACGCTGCTGCCATGCAGGCTGTAGTGGATGATCTGCAAAGCAAAGTACAGCAAATTAAACTCGGTGGCGGCGAAGCCTTAATTGCCCGCCATACCGCCCGTGGTAAGCTGTTTGTGCGTGACCGCATCCAAAAATTACTCGACCCGGGCTCACCGTTTTTAGAAGTCGGCCAGTTTGCCGGCTGGGAATGCTACGACGATTACGTGCCCAGCGCCGGCGTGGTCGCCGGTATCGGCCGTGTCAGCGGTGTCGAGTGCATGATTGTCGCCAATGACGCTACGGTAAAAGGCGGCACTTACTACCCGCTTACGGTGAAAAAGCATTTACGCGCCCAGGAAATCGCCGAGCGCTGCCACCTGCCCTGTATTTATCTGGTCGACTCCGGCGGCGCCAACCTGCCACGGCAGGATGAGGTATTCCCCGACAAACTGCACTTTGGCCGTATTTTCTTTAATCAGGCCAATATGTCAGCCAAAGGCATACCGCAAATTGCCGTGGTAATGGGCCTCTGTACTGCCGGTGGCGCTTATGTGCCGGCGATGGCCGATGAAAGCATTATCGTTAAAGAGCAAGGCACCATCTTTTTAGCCGGCCCACCGCTGGTTAAAGCCGCTACCGGTGAAGAAGTCTCCGCCGAAGAGCTCGGTGGTGCTGATGTGCACTGTAAAATCTCCGGCGTGGCCGACCATTATGCACTAAACGACGAGCATGCGCTGCAACTGGCCCGTAACGCAGTAAGCCGCTTAAACCGCCCTGCGCCGCAAGCGATGGACGTTAAACCGGCGCAAGAGCCACTGTACGACGCCAAAGAGCTGTACGGCATTGTCGGCACCGACCTGCGCAAGCCGTTTGATGTGAAAGAAGTGATTGCCCGTATTGTTGATGGCTCAGATTTTGATGAGTTTAAACAATATTATGGCGCAACCCTGGTGTGCGGTTTTGCACGCATTTTCGGCTATCCGGTAGGCATTGTCGCCAATAACGGAATACTTTTCTCAGAATCGGCACAAAAAGGCGCGCACTTTATTGAGCTCTGTGCCCAGCGCAAAATTCCGCTGCTGTTCCTGCAAAACATTACTGGTTTTATGGTCGGTAAAAAGTATGAAGCCGAGGGTATTGCCAAGCACGGTGCCAAAATGGTGATGGCAGTAAGCTGTGCCAAGGTGCCGAAATTTACTGTGCTGATTGGCGGCAGCTACGGCGCCGGTAACTACGGCATGTGTGGCCGTGCTTACGACCCTACTATGATGTGGATGTGGCCCAATGCCCGTATCTCGGTGATGGGTGGCGAACAAGCCGCCGGTGTAATGGCGCAGGTGACCAAAGATGGCCTGGCGCGTAAAGGCGAAACCTTATCAAGCGACGCCGAAAAAGCGCTGAAGCAGCCGATTATCGAGCAGTATGAAAAGCAGGGCCACCCGTATTATGCCAGTGGCCGCTTGTGGGATGACGGTATTATTGACCCGGCACAAACCCGGATGACAGTAGGGCTGGCCTTAGCTGCTGCGCTGAATGCACCGATTGAAGAGAGCCGCTTTGGCGTGTTCCGGATGTAACGGGGGATAACCATGAACCAGCTTTACACTCAAGTGAATATCGATGCGCGCGGCGTAGCCACCTTAACGCTGAATCGCCCCGAAGTGCATAACGCCTTTGACGATGCGATGATCGCCGAGCTTATCGCCGTGCTAAAAGACTTAGCCAATAACGATAAAGTACGGCTGTTGGTTCTGACCGCCAACGGCAAAAATTTCTCTGCCGGTGCCGACTTAAACTGGATGCGCTCGATGGCGCAAAAAAACTACCAGCAAAATTTAAATGACGCCGCAGAGCTGGCCACGCTAATGCACCGGTTGGACAAATTCCCCAAGCCCACCCTGGCGCTGGTAAAAGGTGCGGCCTTTGGTGGCGCGCTGGGCTTAGTCGCCTGTTGCGATATCGCTATCGCCGAAGAAAATGCCAGTTTTTGTTTAAGCGAAGTGCGTATTGGCCTGATCCCTGCGGTAATAAGCCCCTATGTCATGCGCGCCATTGGCGAGCGTGAAAGCCGGCGCTATTTTTTAACCGCCGAGCGCTTTATGGCGCCGAAAGCGAAAAAACTTGGCCTGCTGCATGAAGTAGTAACCGAAGGCGAAATGAGCGATGTGGCTGAAACCCTGATTAATACTATGCTGCAAAACAGCCCCGCCGCCATGACCGCTGCCAAAGCGCTTATTCATAATATTTATAACCGTAAGATCAGTAACAATGTGATTGCTCATACCGAGCAGGCGATTGCTGAAATTCGGGTATCGCCAGAAGGTCAGGAAGGCTTAACGGCATTCCTCGAAAAACGTAAACCGGCCTGGCTTGGCAAGGAAGACGCATAATGTTTCGCAAAATATTAATAGCTAACCGCGGCGAAATTGCCTGCCGCGTTATCGACACCGCCCATAAGCTCGGTATCCGCTGCGTGGCCGTGTATTCTGAAGCCGACGCCAATGCCCGCCATGTGCGCATGGCCGATGAAGCTTATTTATTAGGCCCGGCGCCAAGCAAAGACTCTTACCTGCGCAGTGACAAAATTATCGCCATCGCCAAACAAAGCGGTGCCGAAGCCATTCACCCCGGCTACGGCTTTTTATCGGAAAATGAAAGCTTTGCCAAAGCCTGTGAGGAAGCCGGCGTAGTGTTTATCGGCCCACCGGTAGGTGCTATTACGGCGATGGGCTCAAAAAGCGCCGCCAAAGAGATCATGGCTAAAGCCGGCGTGCCGCTGGTACCGGGTTATCATGGTGATGATCAGTCCGATGACTTACTTAAAGCCGAATCAGCGCGTATTGGTTACCCGCAGCTGTTAAAAGCCGCCTACGGTGGTGGTGGCAAAGGTATGCGCGTGGTGTGGAAAGCCGAAGAGTTTGCCGATGCCTTAGCCAGTGCGCGGCGTGAAGCCAAAGCCGGTTTTGGCAATGACAAGATGCTGATTGAGCGCTATTTAACCAAGCCGCGGCACATTGAAATTCAGGTGTTTGCCGATAACCACGGCAATGCGGTATATCTGGCCGAGCGCGACTGCTCGATACAGCGCCGCCACCAAAAAGTGATTGAAGAAGCGCCGGCGCCAAACTTTAGCAGCGCACAGCGCCAAGCCATGGGTGAAGCGGCGGTAAAAGCGGCCAAAGCCATTGATTATCGCGGCGCCGGTACCGTGGAGTTTTTATTCGACGAAGACGGCTCTTTCTACTTTATGGAAATGAACACCCGGCTGCAGGTAGAGCACCCGGTTACCGAGATGATCACCGGCCAGGACTTAGTAAAATGGCAGCTGTTAGTCGCCGCCGGCGAAGCACTGCCACTGGCGCAGGATGATATTCAACTGGATGGCCACGCTATTGAAGTGCGGGTGTATGCCGAAGATCCGGATAACGACTTCCTGCCGCAAACCGGTAAACTGACCTATTTGCGCCAGCCGGAAGCCAACCGCCATGTACGCGTGGATACCGGTGTGGTGGAAAACGATGAAGTCTCGCCGTTTTATGATCCGATGATCGCCAAACTGATTGTCTGGGATGAAAGCCGCGACCGTGCTATTGCCCGCATGTTACGTGCACTGGATGATTACCGTATTGCCGGTGTTACCACTAACTTAAGCTTTCTCACCAGCTTAACCGAGCACCCGGCCTTTAAAGCGGCCGAGCTTGATACCAACTTTATTAATAAACATCAGCAAAGCCTTTTTGCGCCGGCCAATAAAGAAAACAATCAGGCGCTGGTACTGGCTGCGCTGTTTATACTGCAGCAGCAAAAAGCACCGCAAGCTTCCTGTAACAGCTTTAGCCCCTGGCAGTTCAGCCACGGCTGGCGCATTAACGAGATGCCAACGGTTGAGATCAGCCTGCAACATGGCGAGCAAAACTCGGTATTAAAAGTACAGCAGCTGCAGCAGCATTATGTGATTGACGTGGCAGGCCAGCAGCTTTGCTGCACGGCCGAGCTGAATGGCGACGAGCTAAGCGCGGTGCTTGGCGATCACCGTACCAAGGTGCGGGTAAGCCAGCATCAGCACACCATCAGCGTGTTTATTAAGCATCAGCGTTACGACTTTATCTACCAGACCGAAGTGGCCGCCGAGGTTGATGGCGCCGAACATGCCGGCAGTTTAACCGCACCAATGAACGGCACTATCGTCGCAGTAATGGCCAAAGCCGGCACAACGGTAAAAGCCGGTGATACGCTGGTGATAATGGAAGCGATGAAGATGGAATACAGCATAAAGGCGCCGAAAAACGGCGTGGTAAATGCTGTGTTTTATGCCGCCGGCGATCTGGTAAAAGACGGCGCCGAGCTGGTGGATTTTACCCCGGAGGAAGCATGAGTTTGCCAAAGCAAGTACGCCTTGTTGAAGTCGGCCCGCGTGATGGCCTGCAAAACGAAGCTGCCGTGGCTACCGCCGATAAAATCGCGCTGATTGATATGCTAAGCGCCGCCGGCCACAGCTATATTGAAAGCGGCGCCTTTGTTTCCCCCAAATGGGTGCCGCAAATGGCGGACTCTTCAGAGGTGTTTGCCGGTATCAGCCGCAAAGCCGGTGTTACCTATGCGGCGCTAACGCCGAACTTAAAAGGCTATGCAGCCGCCAAAGCCGCCGGTGCCACTGAAGTAGCGATTTTTGGTGCGGCATCAGAAGCCTTCAGTCAGAAAAACATTAACTGCAGCATCGCCGAGAGCCTGGAACGCTTTGCGCCTGTGGTCGAAGCCGCCAAAGCCGACGGTATTAAAGTGCGCGGCTATGTGTCCTGCGTGGTCGGCTGCCCCTATCAGGGTGATGTTGCCCCTACCGAAGTAGCATTGGTCGCTAAAGCGCTGCTGGAGATGGGCTGCTACGAAATTTCGCTGGGCGATACCATAGGCGTTGGCACACCGGATAAAGTGAATGCGATGCTCGATGCGGTCCTTTCCATGGTGCCGGTGGAGAAGCTGGCGGTGCATTTTCACGATACTTATGGCCAGGCGTTAACCAATATTTACGTGGCGCTAAACCGCGGTATAGCAGTGATTGACAGCGCCGTGGCCGGCCTTGGCGGCTGCCCTTACGCTGCCGGTGCGTCAGGCAATGTTGCCACTGAAGATGTGGTGTATTTACTGAACGGCCTTGGCATTTCGCACGGCATCGATTTAACGGCGCTGGCCAAAGCCGGCTGGTTTATTACCGATAAGATGGGAAAGCAGCCTAGTTCTAAAGTAGGATTGGCGCTAAAGGCCAAGTGCACGCAAACTAACAGTTAAAAAGCGCGTAGAGGATTTAAAATGGCAGGGTTTAATAAAGTCGTACATAGCTACGAAGACGCCATGGCAGGCCTGCAGGACGGTATGACCGTTATTGCCGGTGGCTTTGGCTTATGCGGTATTCCGGAAGGCTTAATTGCCCAGATCAAAAAAATGCAAACTAAAGATCTCACCGTAGTATCAAACAACTGCGGTGTAGATGGCTTTGGTTTGGGTATTTTGCTCGAAGATCGGCAAATCAAAAAAATGGTTGCCTCTTACGTGGGTGAAAATGCGCTGTTTGAAAAACAACTGCTCAGCGGCGAGCTGGAAGTGGAATTAACACCACAAGGCACCCTGGCGGAGAAAATGCGTGCCGGCGGTGCTGGCATACCGGCGTTTTTCACTGCCACCGGTTACGGTACACCGGTAGCTGAAGGCAAAGAAACCCGCGAAATTAACGGCCGCAACTATGTGCTGGAAGAATCTATCACCGGTGATTTTGCCATAGTGCGCGCCTGGAAAGCAGACCGTTACGGCAACCTGGTGTTTCGCCATACCTCAATGAACTTCAACCCGATGGCGGCCACCGCCGGTAAAATTACCGTGGCAGAAGTGGAAGAAATTGTCGAGCCGGGTGAGCTGGAGCCGTCACAAATTCACACCCCGGGTATTTACGTACAGCGCGTGATCAAAGGCAACTTTGAAAAACGCATTGAACGTCGTATGGTCCGTCAAGGTTAAGGAGGCAACAATGGCTTTATCTCGTGAACAGGTTGCCATGCGCGTGGCGCAGGAGCTGCAAGACGGTTACTACGTTAACTTAGGTATCGGCATTCCTACCCTGGTGGCTAACTATGTGCCGGCCGGTATAGAAGTAATGCTGCAATCCGAAAACGGTTTGCTCGGCATGGGCCCCTACCCGACAGAAGATGAAATTGATGCCGATATGATTAACGCCGGCAAAGAAACTGTGACCGCCATTAAAGGCGCGGCGATTTTCAGCTCGGCGGAAAGCTTTGCCATGATCCGCGGCGGCCATGTCGATTTAACCGTATTAGGTGCCTTTGAAGTCGACCAAAACGGTAATATCGCCAGCTGGATGATCCCGGGCAAACTGGTAAAAGGTATGGGCGGCGCGATGGATTTAGTCGCCGGCGCGCAGAATATCGTGGTTACCATGACCCACGCCGACAAATACGGCAACAGCAAGCTGCTAACCGACTGCACCCTGCCGCTTACCGGCGTAGGCTGCGTGAAGAAAATCGTTACCGATTTAGCCGTGCTGGAAGTACGTAACGGCGCCTTCCACCTGCTCGAGCGCGCGCCGGGTATTTCGGTTGAAGAAATTCAGCAGAAAACGGCCGGTAAACTGGTAATCAACGGTGATGTGCCGGAGATGGTGTTTAACTAAACACAGCAAAAAAGGCGCCGCGGCGCCTTTTCTTTTGCTATGACGCTTAACGCTTTAATCTGGCCAGCAGGCTGGAGGTGTCCCAGCGGCCGCCGCCCATCTGCTGCACTTCGCTATAGAATTGATCCACCAGCGCTGTTAGCGGTAAATGGCTGCCGTTTTGCCGTGCTTCGTTCAGCGCTATGCCTAAGTCTTTACGCATCCAATCTACCGCAAAACCAAAATCGTATTTGCCGTCCAGCATGGTGAGCGAGCGGTTTTGCATCTGCCAGGACGACGCCGCGCCTTGTGAAATCACCTCAACCACAGCGGCGGCATCTAACCCGGCGTTCTGGGCAAAATTCAGCGCTTCGGCCAGGCCTTGCACCACACCGGCAATACAAATCTGGTTTACCATCTTCGCCAGTTGGCCCGAGCCTGCAGGCCCAAGCAATTTCGCGCAGCGGGCAAAACTCATAATGGCGGTTTCAGCTTTTTGCATATCAGCCGGCTCGCCGCCAATCATCACCGTTAACACACCATTTTCAGCACCGGCCTGCCCCCCCGATACCGGTGCATCTAAAAAGCCGACACCTTTTGCGCTGGCTGCAACAGCAAGCTCGCGCGCTAGTTCTGCTGAGGCAGTCGTGTGGTCAATTAACACGCTGCCCGGCGCCATCGCTGCCAGCACGCCCTGCTCGTTATATACCACCGAGCGCACATCATTATCGTTACCCACACACATAAAGACCAACGCGGCGCCCTGCGCTGCTGCTGCAGGCGTCGTGGCAAAACTGCCACCATATTGCGCCGCCCATTTTTCCGCTTTGCTACTGGTGCGGTTATATACGGTAACCTGATAGCCCTTTTGCTGCAGATATCCGGCCATTGGATAACCCATTACCCCCAAGCCGATAAAAGCGACCTTGTTATTACCTTGATTTGACATATTAATGACTTAAATCTGTGACATACTGTGGCGCAAAGCTTACAAAGTTCCGCACACAATGAAAAGCATTTAAATAAGGAAGCAGCATGGCGAATGTACATCAGTTTAAGGTGAAAGACGCTGCCGGTAATGAGGTAGATTTAAGCCAATACCGTGGCAAGGTGGTGCTTATTGTTAATACCGCCAGTAAATGCGGTTTTACCCCGCAATATAAAGAGTTAGAGCAGCTCTATCAGCAG
Organism: Rheinheimera nanhaiensis E407-8; assembly: GCF_000296695.1. Lineage (GTDB taxonomy): Bacteria > Pseudomonadota > Gammaproteobacteria > Enterobacterales > Alteromonadaceae > Alishewanella > Alishewanella nanhaiensis. Next base: position 30,799 of record NZ_BAFK01000002.1, on the reverse strand, counting down.
TATCATGCCAAGGGCCTGGTGATCCTGGCATTTCCGTGTAATCAGTTTGGTGGTCAGGAGCCCGGCTCTGACAGCGACATTCAGCAGTTTTGTCAGATAAATTATGGGTTAAGTTTTCCGGTAATGGCCAAGTTACAGGTCAATGGCCCGGAGGCCTCACCACTGTTTGAGCACTTAAAAGACAGTGCCCGCGGATTAATGAAAACCCGCGCCATAAAATGGAACTTTACCAAGTTTCTGGTGAATAAAGATGGCGATGTGGTAAAGCGCTACGCGCCGCGTACCAAGCCAACAGCCATCGCCAGTGCCATTGAAGAATTGCTGTAACTTTGATCCAGCGCTAACTATCACACAGTAAAGTCCGCTAAGCTAAACGGCATATGATGGAGGATAAACCATGAAAGTTGCCGTTTTTAGTGCGAAGAAGTATGACCGTGATGGTTTTAGCCAATGGGCTGATAGCAGCCTGCACTTTATTTATATCGACAGCCGCTTAACCGCCGATAGCACCCGGCTGGCTGCCGGCTGCCATGCGGTCTGCGTGTTTGTTAATGATGAGCTAAATGCTGCCGTGTTACAGCAACTGTCAGAGCTGGGCATTGAAATGGTGGCGCTGCGCTGCGCCGGTTTTAATAATGTCGACCTCAATGCCGCTAAAGCGCTGGGCATTCGCGTGGCCAGAGTACCGGCTTACTCACCCGAAGCGGTCGCCGAGCACACCATCGGCATGATGCTGTGCTTAAACCGTAAACTGCATAAAGCCTATAACAGAGTGCGCGATGACAATTTTGCGCTGGACGGACTGTTGGGTTTTAACCTGTTTGGCAAAACAGTAGGGCTAATTGGAACCGGCCGTATTGGTTTGGCAACCGCCCGCATACTACAGGGCTTTGGCTGCCGGTTATTGTGTCACGATATTGTCGCCAACCCAGCCATCACTGAACTTGGCGGCCGTTATGTCGGCCTTGACGAGCTTTATGCGCAAAGTGACATTATCAGCCTGCATTGCCCGTTAACACCAGACACCAAATACCTGATCAACCAACACAGTATTAATGCAATGAAAGATGGTGTGATGTTGATTAACACCAGCCGTGGTGCACTGCTGGACAGCAAGGCCGTAATAAACGGCTTAAAAAGCCGTAAAATTGGTTATCTGGGGCTGGATGTGTATGAACAGGAAGCCGATCTGTTTTTTGAAAATCTGTCAGAGCAGGTCATCGATGATGACGTCTTCAAACGGCTGCTCACCTTCCCTAACGTGTTGATTACCGGCCATCAGGCGTTTTTTACCCGCGAAGCATTGCAGGAAATCAGCCAGGTGACCAGTGATAACTTATTAGCGTTTGCCAGCAATACCACCACCGGTAACGAGCTGGTGAATTAAAGCGGGGCGCCGCCAGACGCCCGCAGCTGCTTAAAAGGTGTATACCAAAGACGCTGAGGTTTCGGTATCGGTTTCACGCAGGTTGGCCTCGGGCCTCGAGTTATAGCGCACGACAAAATTAAAGCGCATCGACAGTTTATCAGCCACTTTAGCGGTCAGGCTGCTGCGGCTGAGCAGGGTCGAGTTTTCCCCATCCAGCGACACGGCACTCTCCAGGCTCTGGCGGAAGCTACTGTTGTCCCACAGCTTGTAATCCAGATTGGCCGCTAAAAACCAGATAGCACCACTACGCTGATTGCCGGCTGCACTTTCCTGCTGGGCAAAACCGGGGCCGGTCTCTAAGTCCAGGTAATTGGTGCGCCGCTCGTAAATCCGGTTACCGTAGCCCACCGCTAACGATGCTTGCTGCGTAAAAGCACCAAACTTGTCGTAAGCATAAGCGCCACGGGCGAATACCGACTCGCGGCCAGTGACTAACTTGTAGTTACTCTGGCCGGTAAAACTGTAACGGCTGGCCGTGGTGACACGACTCTGCTCACCGCTGCTACCATCGGTAATATTGCTTTTTTGCAATAAACTCTGTAGCTGATAGCGGTTACGAAAATACTCCAGCTCGTGCACCAGCTCGCTGTTAGCACGAATAGCAAAAGCATCTGTATTGCCCGATGTTAACAAAAACCCCAGTTCAACATCGCCGGTAACAGTGCCGAAAAAGCCGATTGGCTGCAGCGGCTCTTCACTGTCTGGCAGACTGGCTGTTTCTGACGCTTGTACCCCAAACAAGCCTAACATCAGTGCGATACCGACACCGATTATAGAAACATGCATTGTATCGTTGTTTGACTCCTGTTAACGGTTTACCCATGAGTGATAATGCCTCCGGCTTGTTATTATTTGTTCCCTGGCTGACTCGCCGCTTAATTGTATCAAGTTTATTGCCTCAGCCCAGCGGCGCTGAGCTGAGGATCTGCACCATTCAACGAAAGCAGCAGCGCGATTACTCGCTGCTACGCTGCTTTACAAACTCAATGGCATGGTTAAGCCGCGCCAGACTGCGCGCTTTACCAATCAGTGACAGCGTAATATCCAGCGCCGGCGAGTTACCGCCACCGGTTACCGCCACCCGAAGCGGCATACCAATTTTGCCCATGCCTACACCTAACTGCTCGGCAGTGGCGTTAATCACCTGATGCACAGCCTCTTGTGACCAGTCAGCTAACGCCGCTAAATTGGCTTGCACTGCCTGCAATGGCTCCAGCGCCACCGGGCGTAGGTGTTTCTTCGCTGCTTCAGCGTCAAATTCGCTAAAGTCTTCGTAAAAATAGCGGCTTACTTCCACCAGCTCTTTTAGCGTTTTAACCCGTTCAGCCTGGGCTTTTACCAGCTCAGTCAGCGCCGGGCCCTGGCTGATATCCAGCTGCTGCGCAGCTATGTGCCACTCTAACTGCTTTGCCACCTGCTCCGGCGGCAGGGTTTTCATATAGTGCTGGTTTAACCAAATCAGTTTGTCGGTGTTAAAGGCTGAAGGCGCGCGGTTACAGCTATCTAAATCGAACAGCTGCACCAGCTCGTCTTTGCTGAAAATTTCCTGATCGCCATGTGACCACCCTAAACGCACTAAATAATTCAGCAGTGCTTCTGGCAAAAAGCCATTGTCGCGGTACTGCATAACGCCCACGGCGCCGTGGCGCTTAGATAAACGCTTACCATCATCGCCTAAAATCATCGGCACATGGGCATACTTGGGAATGTCTGCCCCCAGCGCCGCCAGGATATTCATCTGCCGTGGCGTGTTATTAACATGGTCATCACCCCGGATAACATGGGTAATGCCCATTTTCCAGTCATCTACCACCACCGTCAGGTTGTAGGTGGGTGTGCCGTCACTGCGGGCGATGACCAAATCGTCCAGTTCCGCATTGGCAATCTCAATACGGCCTTTAATCATATCGTCAATCACTACCACGCCATCCTGCGGGTTTTTAAAGCGGATAACAAAAGGCTTATCGGTTGGATGGTCGGTACGGTCGCGCCACATACCGTTATAACGTGGTTTTTCACCGGCCGCCATTTGCGCCTCGCGCATGGCCTCAACCTCTTCTACCGTGCAAAAGCATTTATAGGCTTTACCCTCTGCCAAAAGCTGCGCCACTACTTCTTTATATAAATCAAAACGTTTGGTTTGGTAATACGGGCCTTCGTCATGGTCCAGCCCTAACCACTGCATGCCTTCTAAAATAGCATCTACCGACTCCTGCGTTGAACGCTCTAAATCGGTATCTTCAATGCGCAGAATAAATTTTCCGCCATGTTTGCGCGCGTATAACCAACTGAATAACGCCGTACGGGCACCACCAACATGTAAATAGCCGGTTGGGCTTGGAGCAAAACGGGTAACAAGAGACATAATTTATCCATCACTGTGCAAAATTGTGCTTATTGTAACAATGCTGCTTAACGGATGCACCCGCTATGGTGGGGCCAGGCAGCGGCTTTTTACCGGCAGCGGAGGCAGAATGTCTACTTTTACAGCAAGCAAACCCTGATTGACAAATTAATGTTGACAGCTAAAACATGCTCCCTATAATGAGCGCCATCAAACAGCGTGGATTGTTAGCTCAGCTGGGAGAGCACCGCCCTTACAAGGCGGGGGTCACTGGTTCGAACCCAGTACAATCCACCAATCTTAAAATAGTTTGATTACAAATTGATATCCCATGGATTGTTAGCTCAGCTGGGAGAGCACCGCCCTTACAAGGCGGGGGTCACTGGTTCGAACCCAGTACAATCCACCACTTGGGGTTTATCATGAGAAGCACCGCCCGCTCTTCATGACAAAACGGTTGTCACTGGCACCACCCCAGTACAATCCACCAATCTTAAAATAGTTTGGTTACAAATTGATATCCCATGGATTGTTAGCTCAGCTGGGAGAGCACCGCCCTTACAAGGCGGGGGTCACTGGTTCGAACCCAGTACAATCCACCACTTGGGGTTTATCATGAGAAGCACCGCCCGCTCTTCATGACAAAACGGTTGTCACTGGCACCACCCCAGTACAATCCACCAATCTTAAAATAGTTTGGTTACAAATTGATATCCCATGGATTGTTAGCTCAGCTGGGAGAGCACCGCCCTTACAAGGCGGGGGTCACTGGTTCGAACCCAGTACAATCCACCACTTGGGGTTTATCATGAGAAGCACCGCCCGCTCTTCATGACAAAACGGTTGTCACTGGCACCACCCCAGTACAATCCACCAATCTTAAAATAGTTTGGTTACAAATTGATATCCCATGGATTGTTAGCTCAGCTGGGAGAGCACCGCCCTTACAAGGCGGGGGTCACTGGTTCGAACCCAGTACAATCCACCAATTCTCTGATTATCAAAGAAAAGCACCGCCCACTCTTTACGACGAGACGGTTGTCACTGGTTCGAACCCAGTACAATCCACCAAATTTCCTAATTTTATTCCGATACAACACGCCATTACGCCTGTTACTTGTTGCTATAAAGTTGCTATAGTAAAACCAGACTTTGCTTGCCGGTTTGCTTTGCTATTATGGATCCCGCTGTTAAACGTGATGAACGTATTCTAATTATTGATGATCAAAGCCTGAGCCAAAGCTATTTACGCTATGCGCTGGAGCAGCTGAATTATCAGAATATCAGCTATGCTGACCGCGCTCAGACGGCACTAAACCTGTGTAAACAAAATGCGTTTGATCTGATTATCTGTGCCTATAACCTGCCTCAGGGCAAAGACGGCTATCAGTTGTTTGATGAACTTAAAAGTACCGGTCTGCAAAAGCTCAGCTGCGGGTTAATTTTTATCAGCGCCGATACTGATCCTGCTCTGGTACACAGTGTGTTGGAACTGCAGCCGGATGAGTTCTTAGCCAAACCCTTCGTGATCCGTGATTTACAACAACGCATTGAACGGGTGCTCAGCCGCAAACAACAATTACGGCCAGTGTATGAGCTGCTGGACCTGCAACTGTACGACAAAGCGTTGCGATTGCTGGATCAACAACTGACACAGCCCGAGCTGCATAAGCTGTATCCGCTGCTACTAAAAGTAAAAGGCGATATTTTACTGCAGCAACAAGATTACAACACCGGCCTGACGTTCTTTCGCGCCATGCTGCATATTCAGCCGTTTGGCTGGGCGCGCATTGGTAAGGTGCGCTGTTTGCTGGCCCTGCAGCAAGAGCAGGACGCCTTTAGCGAGCTGGAGCAGATGCTAGCGCGCAGCGAAACACGCTTATTTGCGCTGGACTGTTTAACAGAGCTGGAGTTTCGTCAGCAGCATTATCAACAGGCACAGCAGCATATTCTGACAGCAGCCAACATAGCGCCACGCAATTTACTACGCCAACAAAAACTGCTGCAGCTGTCGCGGCTCAACCACGACTACGAAACCCAGTACCGCGCTGCCCGTGACATGGTGAAATTTGCCCGCCACTCTATTTATGAGCAAAGCGATTTATACCTGAACCTGGCCCGTGCCAGCATCGACTTTGCGCTCAGTAGCGAAGATAGCGAGCAGCAAATCCGCTTAAACCGCCAGGCCACCTTGTCGCTTAATACCGCCCAGCGGCAATTCTCACCACCGGCTTCAGAGCAGGCGCTGCAGGTGCTACAGGCCAGATTATTATATCTACAGGATCAGCGTGATAAAGCCCGGCAGTTGCTGGCCGAACTTAGCAGCGATGACGATATTCACTCTTTGGAAGATGCGCTGGATAAAGCCAAGGCCCTGCATGAAGTGGGGTTAACCGAGGCGTCCAAAGCGCTGTTCAGCCGGATCAGCAGCTATTGCGCTGCGCAACAGCCAGAGCCGATGCTGGCACAATACTTACAACAGGAGCAGCAAGAACGCGCAGCGATGGCGCATGGGCCACGTGAGTTAAATAACAACGCCGTACATTTATACCAGCATGGTAACTGGCAGGAAGCTTTTTCCGCTTTTATGCTGGCCTGGCAGGTGATGCCAAAAAATGCCGGTATAGCGCTTAACCTGTGGCAAACCCTGCTCACCTCACCCAGGCCGCTGTGCCCGGCACCGCAGCAACAACAGCTGTTACAGCAGTGCCAACAGCTGATTGAAAACAGCAAACTGAAGACCGAACAGCTACAGCGTTACCAGCAGCTAAAACAAAAGTACTTAACTAAACTGGCTTAACTGTTACTGTCGGGCCATTCGGCAAACACCTGACGCAAGGTGCGCGAACGTACCAACCACAGCAGGCTAAGCAGCAACAACAAGGGCGTGATAATACGCCAGGGCGCATCCAGCATCACATCGGCTGGCAGCTGGCTAAGGGTGATGACTAAATCAGCTGCAGTAACCAAAAACAACAGCGGCAACGCAAGACGCCAGATATAACGCCACGGCTTATAGCCGTTGGGTTTGCGTTGGCTCAGGGCTGCCAACAGCAGCAATAACGGCGCAGCCACCGCGCAGGCCAGCACAAAGTCAGCCTGTTTTGGATAAAACAGCGCCAGCAGATCCTGCTTGCCCTGTGGCATTGTCAGTACCAATACCCAGCAAATGTAGGGCCTTAGCAATAACAATAACAGCCAGTATAAGCGCAGCGGTACCTTATGCAGGCCGTAGTCATCCAGCACCGGCCACAGCGGTGGCGGGCTCATAGCTGCCGTTTACGCTGTGCCAGCAGCGCCAACATAATAAAAATGGCCAGCGTGATCCAGGGCAGCCACAGGTTGGTTAGTTTTGCCAGTTGTGCCGCTACCAGCGGCGTTAAGAAAATGGTCAGTGCACCATAGCCAAAAGCACACAACAGGATAAATATCAGCGTACGCCAGATAAAATGCAGCGTCAGCGTCTGGCGGCGTACAAAGGCGTTAATGTTATCGCCAAACACCACCAACGCCGTAGCGACCAGCGCCAGCGCAATATCACGCACATAAGGGCGAAACAACGCGCCCCAGTCCAATAACAGCTGATAGAGAAAATCAGGCATCTAGCTCACTCCATACTGCGTAAACAGATCTAACATTTGCTGTTCGCTCCACACCGGCACATTAAGCTCAGTGGCTTTAGCCAGCTTAGAGCCGGCATTATCTCCGGCAATAACAGCGTGGGTTTTCGCTGACACTGAGCCAGACACCTTGGCGCCCAGCCGCTGTAAGCCGGCTTTAGCCTCATCGCGCCCCATGCTGGTTAAGGTGCCGGTAAGCACCAGTGTTTGCCCGGCCAGAGGCTGCTCAGTCGCCGCTTGTTTTACAATGTCAGGCCAGTGAATACCGGCGGCCAGCAGCGCGCTGATCACATCTTGATTATGCGCTTCGGCAAAAAAGCCGCTGACATGCTCTGCCACCACAGCGCCGACATCGGCCACTTCCAGTAACTGCTCAAGCGTTGCCTGCTGCAATGCCTGCAGCGAGGCAAAATGATTAGCCAGATTAAGTGCGGTCGCCTCGCCCACTTCACGAATGCCCAGCGCATAAATAAAACGCGCCAGCGTCGTGTTTTTTGACTGTGCAATAGCGTTAAGCAGCTTCAGTGCTGACTTCTCCGCCATCCGCTCCAGCCCCACCAGTGCCGCCATATCCAGCTGATAAATGTCAGCCGGGGTTTTTACCAATTGCTGCTCAACCAGCTGCTCAACCAGCTTGTCGCCCAGGCCCTCTATATCCATGGCTTTGCGCGAAACAAAGTGTTTTATCGACTCTTTTAGCTGGGCAGCGCAGAACAAGCCCCCGCTACAACGGGCCACGGCCTCACCTGTTACCCGCTCAACCGCCGAGCGACACACCGGGCACTGTAGCGGAAACACAATATCGCGCGTATTTGCTGGGCGCTGCTCCACTACCACTGAGACAATCTGCGGGATCACATCGCCGGCGCGGCGCACGATAACAGCGTCGCCAATTTTAATGCCCAGCCGGTCTATCTCGTCCTGGTTATGCAAGGTGGCGTTGCTGACGGTTACGCCACCGACCACCACCGGCTCAAGCCGGGCTACCGGCGTAATAGCGCCGGTACGGCCCACCTGAAACTCTACATCCAGTAAAGTCGTCAGCATTTCCTGCGCCGGAAATTTAAAGGCAATAGCCCAACGCGGCGCCCGCGCCACAAAGCCCAGCGCCTGCTGCTGGGCTAAATCCGACACCTTGATTACCACACCGTCAATTTCATAGGCCAGTTGACTACGGCGCTTAAGAATATCCTGATAATAACCCAGCGCAGCCTGAGCGCCTTCAACCAAGCGGATTTCCGGACATACCGGCAAGCCCCAGGCTTTTAACTGCATAAGCCGCTGATAATGGCTGTTACTGTCCAGCAATGCGGCAGGATCTTCTACCAGCCCTACCGCATAGGCATAAAACATCAGCGGACGCTGAGCGGTAATTTTCGGATCCAGTTGGCGCAAGCTACCGGCTGCGGCATTACGCGGGTTGGCAAACACTTTTTCACCTGCTGCACGCGCCTTGTCATTCATGGCATTAAAGCCGGCAAGTGGCATAAATACCTCACCGCGCACTTCAAGCACCACAGGCAGCGCATCACCTTTTAATTTTAACGGCACTGCACGGATGGTTTTAATATTGCTGGTGATGTCTTCGCCGGTGTAGCCATCACCCCGGGTGGCGGCCTGCACCAGCACACCGTTTTCGTAGCGGATACTGACTGCCAGGCCATCTAATTTAGGCTCGCAGCAAAAGCTAAAGTCCTGGCTGCTATCCAGCCGGTCAGCCATGCGCTTACAAAAGGCGGTAAATTCGGTATCATCAAAGGCGTTATCCAGTGACAGCATGGGTATGCTGTGGCTTACCTGGCCAAATTTTGTCAGCGGCGCCGCCCCTACCCGCTGCGTCGGTGAGTCCGGGCTTATCAGTTCAGGATGCAGCTGCTCAAGCTGTTGCAATTCGCGGTAAAGCCGGTCGTACTCGGCATCGGGTACAGTGGGTTTATCCAGCACATAATACTGATAACTGTAATCTTCCAGCTGCTGACGCAGCTGCTGCAGTTGTTGCAATAAAACCTGATCCATAGCATCTATGCCCGTAGCAAAATAACGCCTGAGTTTGCCATAACAAAAACGGCAGGACTACTGCCTGCCGTTGTGTCTGCTGAGAATTTCGCCGTTAACCGTGGATCAGCTGCTGGCGCTGAAACTCACGGATCTTATCCACGTAATGGCGCACAGTTTGCACCGTTAATACGCTGCGCTGGCCATCCAACACCTGACCACCAAACTCTTCTGCCAGCTTTTTCGCCGCGTTGTGCATCAGGTTAAAGTTTTGCAGTGGCTCACCCGGCCCGGGCAGCGTCATAAACAGGCTGACACCGCGGGTGCTTAGCTTGTCAATGTTTTCCAGGTCAAAGGTGCCGGGGTTAAACATATTGGCCAGACTAAACAGCACCGCGCCTGAGCCGGCACTGTCCTGATGGCGGTGAAAAATGTCCATATCACCATATTTAAAGCCCAGCGTCAGCAGCGCTGATAACAGCTCTGGCCCCTTCATTTCTTTATTTTCCGCCAGCAGCACATAGAGGATCAGTACTTCTGCAGGCTCAGGCGTGGTTGCTGCTTCATGGTCCTGGTCGCTGTCATGCGCTGAGTCTGTTGAGTGCTCTGCAGAGGGTTCAGCAAAAGCGTCCTGCTGTAGCTCGTCATCGGTTAAAGCACTAAAATTCAGCTGCGGCTCTTTCGGCTCATCAAACGGCAACTCGTTTTGTATTTCGGCAACAGGCTTAGCGCTTACGGCAGGTTTTGCCTGCGTATTGTATTTAAACTGCGGCTTTTTCGCCTGCAGGGGCGAGGCAGGTTTCTCTGCTGTGCTACTGTCGCCACCGGCTTTTTTAATGACCCGTACCGGCCCTACACCCAGCTCGTCGAAGCCTTCGGCTTTTTCTTCCGCGTGCTCGCTGCTCTCGTCCAGGTAACGGTGGCGCGGCTGACCGGCATTTTTGCGCACTGTCCAAAGGCCATGCAATAGCAGGGCGCCTAACACCAGTGCACCTAAAATAATTAATACCAAACGTAACTCATTTACCATAAGGCTACCCTAAATTAAGAGGCTGCTGCCATTTTAACAGCATCGTCTACATCGACAGCGACGACCCGCGACACACCCGGTTCCTGCATGGTCACACCCATCAACTGTGCGGCCATTTCCATGGCTATCTTATTATGACTGATATAAATAAATTGCACCGTTTCTGACATTTCCCGTACCAGGTTACAAAAACGTCCTACGTTAGCGTCATCCAGCGGTGCATCCACTTCATCCAGCATACAAAACGGTGCCGGGTTAAGCCGGAATATCGAAAACACCAATGATAAGGCCGTCAGCGCTTTTTCACCACCCGATAATAAATGTATTGTGCTGTTTTTTTTGCCCGGCGGTCTGGCCATGATGGTGACCCCGGTTTCCAGCAAATCATCCTCGGTCAGCTCCAAATAAGCACTGCCGCCGCCAAACACTTTCGGGAACAAGGTTTTTAAGCCATCGTTTACCTGCTCAAAGGTGTCTTTAAATTTCTGCCGGGTTTCTTTATCAATTTTACGGATGGCTGTTTCCAGCGTGTCCATCGCCGCCATTAAATCATCATTCTGCGCGTCTAAATACAGCTTACGCTCAGCCTGCTGCTCGTACTCTTCAATCGCCGCCAGGTTAATTGGCCCCAGCCGGCCGATAGCATCGGTGGTCTTATCCAGTTGCTGCTGCCATAGCGTCTCGTCGGCATCCGCCGGTAAGCTTTCCAGCAACTCTTTCATGCTGGCTTGCTGTTCGCGCAGCAGCTCCAGCATATTGTTGGCGCGCACCCGGTAACCTTCAGCATCTAGTCGCAGTTCTGACAGCTCATTGCGCTTTTTGTTCAGTAGCTGCACGATACCCTGCTGGCCTTGCTCTAACTGACGGATTTGCTGCTCCAGGTTAGCCAGCAGATCCTGCTGGCTGATTAACGCCTGCTCAGCCTCTTCACGCTGTAATAAATTGTCCTGCAGCTGCTCCTGTAACAGCAGCTCAGGCTCGTCATCTTGTTGCAGCTTGGCCTCCAGCTGGCTTACCTGCTCCTGCAGTTGTTGCTGCTGCTGGCGGCTGCGGTTCAGGTTTTGGCTAAGGGTTTGCAGCTGCTGCTGTGCCATTTTATGCTGCATAATTAACTGCTGCTGGCTGCTTCGCTGCTGCTCAAAGCGCTGTTTAACCTGCTGCAATTGTTGCTGTGCGGCGCTGCTATGACTGGTTAAATCATACTGCGCCGCTTCATGGTTAAGCAGTTGCTCAACGCTTTGCTCTAACGCTAGTTGCAACTGCTCAATGCGCTCCTGGCGCTGCGCCTGCTGCAGGGTTTTGTCGTTAAGCTCGGCCTGTAATTTTTGCAACAGCTTTTGCGCCTGCTGCAACTCTTGCTCTGACAGCAATTTAGCCGTTTGAGCCTGCTGCTGTTGCTGCTGCAGCTGTTGTAATACCGCTTGCTGCTCGCGTTGTTGCTGTTGTAATACGTCAAGTTGCTGTTGCTGCGCCTGACAGGCGGTATCCAGTTCCGTCAGATGTTGCTGAGCGCTATCAAGCTCGGCTGTCAGTGCCTGTAAGCGCTCGGCACGCAGCAAATAGCTGTCGGCGTTGCTGCTACCGGCCAGTATCGCCCAGTTGCTACCCAGCCAATAGCCGTCTGCGGTAATAACTGATTGGCCGGCAGTTAAACTGCTTAGCTGCTCACGGGCAGCCGTCACGCTTTGAGCACATAAAATCTGATTAAAATAATCCGGATACAGCCCCTCTGCTATTTGCTCTGCCAGGCTACCGGCCTGGCGCGGCTGCGGCCTGGCAAACACTTCGCTGATAGCCGTATCGCTAAGGCTGGTATTCACACTGGCATGCTGTAGCTGGCCCAGCACCAGGGCGACACTGGCCGCCCAGCCCGGTTTAACCTGTAATTGCTGTAATAATTGTTGCTGCTCAGTGGCCTGCTGCTGTTGCTGGCGCGCTAACTGCGCCTGCTCGCGCTGCAGTAATTGCAGCTCGGTGCTGGCCTGCTGCCATTGGCTTAACGCGGATTGCGTGCGCTTTTCTTGCTCTGCCAGTTGCTGTTGCCGCTCTGCCAGCAGTTGTTGCTGCGCGCTAACCTTAGCAGTACACGAGGTTAATTCAGCCGTTAATTGCTGCAGCTTTTGCTCCAGCGGTTTAAGCGCCAACTGGTCAATTTCCTGCTCTATGTGCATTAGCGCAGCCTGCTGCTGCCCGTCTTGCTGCTGCTCATGCTGCAACTGCAGCTGATATTGCTGCTGTTGCTGCTGCAAACGAAATTGCTGCTGTTGCCACTGCATCAATGCCTGTTGCTGTTGCTGCTGCTCGTCTTCCAGTTGCTGTAGGGTAAAGGCCAGCTCGTCTACCTGCTGCTGCATGATCTCAAGCCTTGGCTCATCGTCGGCCAGCTGTTGCTCAAGCTCTTGCTGCTGCGCCTGCTCGGCGGCAATATAGTCCTGCGCCTGATTTAAACTATGCTGTGCCTGCGACAGTTGCGTACTGAGCGTTTGCTGCTGTTGCCGCTGGTGCAGTATTTGTTGCTCCAGCCGGCTGATGGTGGCGCCTAGTTGATAAAAGCGGCTTTGCGCCTGCTCTAACTGCGCGCGGGTTTCTTGTGCTTGTTGTTTAAGCTCTAACAGCACCCGCTGATCGCCCAGCTCCTGCGACTGGTATTTTTCCAGCTCGGTTTGCTGTTTACTCAGCTGCTGCTCCAGCTCAGTGTAGCGGCTGTTAAACTGCAACCATTTAATGGCGGTAACTTCGGCTTTTAATCTGCGCTCTTGGGCTTTTAGCTCTTTATAACGCTGCGCCGCGCTGGCCTGGCGTTTAAGTTTATCAATGTTTTTACCCAGCTCTTCGCGCACATCGGCTAAGCGATCTAAATTTTCACGCGTGTGCTTAATACGGTTTTCTGTCTCGCGCCGCCGCTCTTTGTACTTGGAAATCCCGGCCGCTTCTTCAATAAAAACTCTAAGCTCCTGCGGCTTAGACTCTATCAGCCTTGAAATCATGCCCTGCTCGATAATGGCATAGCTGCGCGGCCCAAGGCCGGTACCGAGGAAAATATCGGTGATGTCACGACGGCGGCACTTGCTGCCGTTGAGGAAATATAGTGACTGCGCATCGCGGGTGACGATACGTTTAATGGAAATTTCACTGCGGTCGGCCAGACCGCCGGCCAGACGGCCTTCAGTGTTTTCAAACACCAGCTCAACTGAAGCTTGCGACACCGGCTTACGCTGCGCCGAGCCGTTAAAAATAACGTCGGTCATCGCATCGCCACGCAGGTTCTTAGCTGAACTTTCACCCAGCACCCAACGCACCGCGTCAATCACGTTCGATTTACCGCAACCATTGGGGCCCACCACAGCCGTCATCTGCTGTGGAAAAGGCACGCTGGTACTGTCGACAAAAGATTTAAAGCCCGACAGTTTGATCTGTTTTAAGCGCATTTAAGCAATACAGTTCTTATAGTTATCATGGCGTTGTGCGCAATGTAGCAGCAGGCCAAAAGGCTGTCACGGAAAAATCAGTCAGCCTTGGCACTAATGCCGGTTTTACTGCGCCAGCGCAGCGCTTTCTCGGTTATAGTGTTTTTTCTCACCTGGCGGCTTTTTTTCGGAAATACCACCACCGGCCTTGAGATAAGCAGATTGTTCGGGTACACCACCTGCTCGTTATCTTTGGTACGCAGCACAGTGCTAAACAGGTTTATTTCGACAATGCGCCCTTCCAGATAGTTACCGCCATCAATGACCCGCACTTCCATGCCCTCGGCAAAGGCTTTTTGCCCCAGCAGAATAAAAAAGGCGGTAATGTTGCTAAGCAGGCTCCAGGCAGCAAACAAGGCGACACCGACCACGGCAATCATCGACGAGGCCAGCACCAACAGGCCGCGGATATCCACACCCCAGACAATACTTAACACCACGATAAGTAGCAGCACCAGTAAAATATGAAACACCGCTGCTGCGCGTTTGTTCATTTCGGCTTTTAGCCGGCTATGGGCGATAACCTGATACAGCAGCGGCATCACCCGGCGGCTTATAATAAAATACAATAGCACCGCGCAGACACTGATGATCAGCTGCACGGCCACCGGGCTTAAGTGCTTAAGCAGTTGTTGGCTATAATCGAACCAGGACAAGATGGTGTTCCTACAGATTAATCCAGATCATTTAACGGCCAGCGCACAATAAAATCTTCAAAGTCATCCATATTTACGTCTAACTCAGAGATGGTTTTATTGCGTACCGACATTTGTTTTTTGTGCATCAGGCTTTTTTTGCCGTCATTTAACAGCGGGTGCCAGTGCGGCAAGCCGCGGCCCTCGTGTAGCCGGCGGTAAGCACAGCTGGTGGGCATAAAAAAAATGTCTTTTAAGTTGTCTTTGGTTAGCGCAATACAATCAGGCACTAATACTGTGCGCTGGCTGTACTGCGTGCATTCACACTTATGGCTGTTTAAATAACGACAGGCAATATTGGTGTAGTGCACCTGCTCGTTATCATGCAGCACCGCCGTCGGGCCTTCGTCCTCGTCATCATCAATAAACTTGTTCAGGCAGCATTTGGCGCAGCCGTCACACAGCGCCTCCCACTCTTCAGTGTTCATCTGATCCAGGCTTTTGTGCTCCCAGAACCGTTCCGTTAGCGCCATAACTAATTTACCTTAGTGCTGAGGCGAAGCTGGTCCGCCAGTTGTAATTCCAGCTTGTCACCGCTGTGCAGCGGGCCCACACCGGCTGGGGTACCGGTTAGCACCACATCGCCTGGCAACAGGGTAAAATGCTGGCTCATTTCGCTAATCAGCTGATGAATACCGCGGATCATATTGGCGGTATTGCCATCCTGGCGCAGCTGACCATTCACCATTAAGCGAAACTCCAGCTGCTGCGGGTGCTGCACCTGCTCTTTACTGATAAATGGCCCCACCGGACAGGCGCCGTCAAAGCCTTTGGCAATCTCCCAGGGCCGGCCCAGTTTTTTCAGCTCGGCCTGCACATCGCGCAGGGTTAAATCCAGCGCCAGGCTGTAGCCCCAAATGGCGTTATGCACCTGGACATAGTCGGCCTGCTTTAGCGGCTTGCCAATTAACACCGCCAGCTCAGTTTCGTTATGTACCGCGCCTTGCTGCGCCGGAATGCTAAAGCCGGGCGTCAGCGCACACAAAGAGGTAGAAGGCTTAATAAAAAACAGAGCCTGCGGCGCCGTTTTGCTTTGCATCTCGGCGATGTGGTCCTGATAGTTCTGGCCAATACAGACCACTTTGCCAACCGGCAAAGCGATGGTACTGCCATCTTGTGCGAGGTGCTGATAAGGCGTCATGACTGCTCTGCTACAATAAGGTCGGCTAAATAGCCCACGCTGGTGACAAAATAATAAGACCGGTTCCAGTGCATCAGCACCTTGTAGTTATCATAGGCTAAAAAGGCCCGGCCGCCTTCGCCGTCAGGCAGTACCAGGGCGGCATTAATATCCCGCTTGGGTAATTCGGTGTTATTCAGCCGCTGTACGCCCAGTTTATTCCACTGCGCTAAGCTGCGCTCAGACTGCGCCCAGCGGCCCAGCCATTCGCTGCGCTGTAAGCTGCCGCGGGCAATGGCGTGGCTGGCATCAAAACCGGCTGGCAGCTTAACTTCACGGCCCCAGGTTTTACTGTTATCCCAGCCCTGCTGTTTTAAATAATTGGCAATAGAGGCGAACACATCCAGCTGATTGGTCCAGATATCTTTTTTACCATCGCCATCACCGTCCTGCGCATAGGCCATAAAGGAGCTGGGCATAAACTGACTTTGCCCCATAGCACCGGCCCAGGAGCCTTTCATGTCATCCAGGCTGATATGGCCTTGCGCCAGGATATCCAGCGCATGAAAAAACTCTTGTTTAAAAAAACTTTCGCGCCGGCCATCATACGCCAGTGTCACTAAGGCAGAGGGTACAGAGTAAGTGCCCATAAAGCGGCCAAAGCTGCTCTCCAGCCCCCATAGCGCGACAATAAAGCGCGGCTGCACGCCGTATTTCTGGCCAATTTTAGTCAGCTCCGGCAAATATTGCTGATAACGCTCACGCGCCATTTTGATCCGCGTTTCGCTAACGCGTTTGGGCAGATAGGTATTTAGCGTTTCAACAAACTCGGGCTGGCTTTTATCAGCCGACACCACCCGCTCATGGTATTGCAGCGAATTAAACACCGCATCAAGCAGCTCGGCTTGGTAACCCTTGCCTTGCGCCTCTTGTTTTAACGCAGCGACATAGTCAGCAAAAGCCGGCTTCTGCTGCTCGGCCAGTACATAAGGGCTGGCGACGAATAAGCTGGCACTTAGAAGCAGACGACTACAGGTGGCGCGAAATATTGCTCTAATCATAATTAAAAAGGCCTGTGAATTATTAAGACGATAGCCCCTGCTGGCTGGCTTTGTGCTGCGCAAGCAGGTTCTCCTCTGGCGGTGGCAGTTGCAGGTAGTAGCCCTGCGCAGTTAACTGTTGCCGTACCTTGTTGATATCCGCCTGCGCCAGATGTTCCCGGTTGGCTAAATTTATCAGGGTTACCAGCACAGGTGTGCCAAAGGCGGCCAGCAGCGGCTCAGGCACGGCAGAAAAATCATCCCGGCGTTCAACAAACAAATAGGTACTGTCTTTTTTCAGACTTTTATATACGGCACATAACATCGAAGAAAACCACGCCCCAACCTTGCTTAACTAAGGGCTAAACTATAACATGACCGCCAGGTGTTGCGTACCGGCAACAAGGTAGCAACGCAAATAAATCGCAGCGCCGGCGCCTGATGGCTGCCAGGCTGTAACAAACCCTAACAGTGCGCACCTTATCCTTATGTCAGATCAGTCTCTGGAATTAAAAGGCAGTTTATTTCCTTTGTCGGTGCTGTCATGCACCGACCTCAGCCTTGCGGTAGTTAAATCACAACTTGAACACAAGCTCGCGCAAGCGCCGGCGTTTTTTTATCAGGCGCCGATTGTGCTTAACCTGAGCGACAGCCAACAAACACCTGATTTTAGCGCCATTAAGCAGTTATTTAGCCAGCTTAACCTGGTGTTGGTAGGCGTTTGCGGTGCCAGCAGCGAACACAAGCAACTGGCACAGCAGGCAGGTCTGGCAGTATTACAGCTGGGGAAAACCGCCAAAGCCAGCCAAGCGGCTGAGCCGACAGCGACGGCCCCTTCGCGGCAAACCTCGGTCGTCACTAATAATGTGCCGGTGCCGATGGACAGCAAAATTGTTGAACAAACGGTACGCTCGGGCCAGCAAATTTATGCCAAAGGCGCCGACTTAGTGATTAAAGGCACCGTAGGTGCCGGTGCTGAAGTGATTGCCGATGGCAACATTCACATTTATGGTACCTTAAGAGGCAAAGCCATCGCCGGTGCAGCGGGCGATAGCAGCAAACGAATTTTTTGTTACAACCTGCAGGCCGAACTGGTGTCTATTGCCGGTAATTACTGGCTAAGCGAGAGCCTGCAGGGCAATTTTTGGGGCAAGCCTGCCTGTGTCAGGCTGCAGGACGATCAATTGGTGTTAGCGGATTTAGTATAAGGAATTTTTGATGGCAAAAATTATTGTTGTCACCTCAGGTAAAGGCGGCGTAGGCAAAACTACCTCCAGCGCCGCTATTGGCACCGGCCTGGCATTAAAAGGCCACAAAACGGTGATTATCGACTTTGATATTGGCCTTAGAAACCTGGATTTAATTATGGGCTGTGAGCGCCGGGTAGTATACGATTTTGTTAATGTGATAAACGGCGAAGCCAATTTAAAGCAAACGCTGATTAAAGATAAGCGCATCGACAACCTGTTTATTCTGCCGGCCTCACAAACCCGCGACAAAGACGCCCTGACCAAAGAGGGTGTAGAGCGGGTATTAAACGAGCTAAGCAAAGACTTCGACTTTATTTTATGTGACTCACCGGCCGGTATTGAAAGCGGCGCCATGATGGCACTGTATTTTGCCGATGAAGCTGTGGTGGTAACCAACCCGGAAGTGTCATCGGTACGCGACTCAGATCGCATTCTGGGTATGTTATCCAGCAAGTCACGCCGCGCAGAGCAAGGCCTGGATTCGATTAAAGAGCATTTGCTACTGACCCGCTACAACCCGGAGCGGGTCGAAAAAGGCGAGATGTTAAGCGTAGAAGATGTAAAAGAAATTCTGTCTATCGATTTAATTGGTGTTATTCCTGAATCACAGGCGGTGTTAAATGCCTCTAACTCAGGCCAGCCGGTGATTCTGGATAAAGACAGCGACGCCGGACAAGCATACTTAGATACGGTAGACCGCCTGCTGGGCGAAAATGTGCCTTTCCGCTTTTTAACCGTGGAGAAAAAAGGCCTGTTAAAACGGATTTTTGGAGGTTAACGCATGTCGTTACTGGATTATTTTCGTTCAAGCAAAAAAAACACCGCCAGCACCGCCAAGGAGCGGCTGCAGATTATCGTGGCGCACGAGCGCAGAAAGCGTAACAGCCCGGATTACCTGCCGCAGTTAGAGCGCGATATTTTAGAGGTGATCCGCAAGTACGTGGACATTTCACCCGAGCAAATTGCGGTATCGCTGGAGAAGCGTGACGACGAGCTATCGGTACTCGAGCTTAACGTTACCTTCCCGGATGATAAACGTTAAAAGTCACTGCCAGTAAAAAACAAAGCCCGCATAATGCGGGCTTTTTTGTGCAGCTATTAGATTGCTACTGAATTGCTGCTTGTTGTACTGGTGCAGTTAAATGTTGCTGTAGAAAGCTGTCCATCGCCTGAAAGGTTTGCAACCGGTGGCTGTTGGTACTGAGGTAATGGTCGCCGTCTTCAAGTTCGATATACTGCACGTCTTTATCGTACCGGCGCAACGCTTTGTACAAATCACGACTTTGATTGACCCGCACACTGCGATCATCAGTGCCATGAATTAACAACACCGGCAGGTTAAATTGGCGGGCAAAGGTTAATGGCGAGCGCTGCTCTAACACGTCAAAATCATCGCCAATTTGCTTTTTAACAATTTCATAGTTGGTAAAGCCACGTTGGGCTTTCACTAAGGCTTTCAGATCGCTAACTCCGGCAAAGCTTACAGCACAGCGGTATAGATCCGGCGTTTTTACTGCGCCCATCAGCGCGGCATAGCCACCATAACTGGCACCGACAATACAAATACGTTTAGCATCGGCAATACCTTTACTGATTAGCCAACGGGTGCCATCTTCTACGTCGTCCTGCATTTGTGCGCCCCAGCCCTGCAAGCCCATTTGCATAAAGTCGAAACCATAACCGTATGAGCCGCGAAAGTTCATTTGCAACACCGCATAACCACGGTTGGCAAAAAACTGTGTCCAGTAATCAAAACCGTCATCGTCAAACGAAATAGGGCCGCCGTGCGGAAAAATAATCGTTGGCAGCGCGCCCTGAGTGTACCCGAGCGGCGTGGTTAAAAAGCCTTCGATCGTCAGGCCATCGCGGGCCTGATAGCTGATAGTCTGTTTAGCTACCATCTGCTCAGGCGGTAACTGGGCAAACTTGGCGGTTAAGTATTCCAGGCTTTTGGCTTTACGATCGCCGAGCAAGTAAATGCCGGCATTGGTTTGGCTGCTGCTTAACACGATATAGCGGTTTTGATCATGGCTCATGCTGATAATGCTGTTTTCAGCGTCCGGTAGCGCTTTATCCAGGGCACGCTGAAAGGTGCGGTACTTATCGTCAATATACTCATCGGCAATAGCAATGATCTTGTTATCCTGCCAGGAGTAGCTGATGTCGGCCGGCACATCATAATTGGCATCGGCTTTGACCAACTGTAAAGCTAAATCGGTACTGCTCAGGTCAACTGTAAAAATGGCTTTGCGACCATCATGGTAGGCTGACACATAAAGAATGTTGGGATCGGCATCAAAGCCAATCGGCCAGATAGCCTGCTCGGAAAATGCTTCGAACTGCCACAGCAGCCGAAACTCGTTACTCTCAGCCAGCCGTTGCTTGATTTGAAACTGTTTGTCTTCTCGAAATACCGCGATGCGCGGAGTATGACTGCGATCCGCCACCCAATCAATCAGGTTTTCCCGGCTATGCGCAATAACTTCAGCAATTTCACCGGCCAGATTAATTTTTACGACGCTCGTGCCCATGCCATAACTCAGCCCATCCAGCGCCAGCAAAAAATGCTCTTCATCTTCAGGCATTAAAGCAACAATCTCTGATTGAAACTGTGGCGTACGCACTAACTTGCGTTGTAACTGACCTCTTACAGCATTATAGTTTTTGCCGGTGTTAACATCGACCACCACCAGCCGGGTTTCCGTGACCGGTGTACCATAACGGTGCGATGCATAAGCCGCTTTAACCAACAGCTGACGGTTATTAGCCCATACGACCGAGAAAATATTCAGTTCACGGGTATCGGCTTTCATCAAAAACTTCTGTTCGCCGCTTTCAAGATCAACCAGTTTTAGCAACACCAGCTGCTCTTTGTCGGTTTCCAGCCGTTGGATCATCGACAGTTTATTGCCATCAGGAGACAGTTTAAGCATGTCAATGGCGGGTGCACTGGCAAAAGCTTCCACCGGCAACTGCCCAGCATAAACAGTGCTACTTAACAAGGCGCCAATTAATAACGCCCGGACAAAAAGTGAGTTCAAGGTTAACGTTCCTGTTATCAGTATTTTCACCGCAGCAAGGTAGCAAAATGCTTGCATACTGGCAAAATATTTCACAGCCGTTAACAGTAAAAACAAAGCCCGCACAAGGCGGGCTTTCGCTTAACAGGACCTTCTGTTATTTAATTTTACGGCTGGATGAAATCGTCCATTAAAATTAACCCTACATCCGCGGTTAAACCTTCACCGTCACGCGCTATCGCGGTGTAAATGCTGTTGGCTTCCAGCGTTAGTGTCACCGGGCCAATGGCGGCAGTTTTGCTACCTGCAGGTGTTACCGTAACCACATAGTCACCGGCAGCTAATGATACATAACCGGTCTCGGCTTTAAACGACACATCGGCAAAAGCGGGTGTGGCTTCGCTGATATCATTGGTCGCGGTGACGTAAATATCTACATTACCGGCCAAAGTAGAACCGTGCACAATACGCACCTGCGCTTCAGTGGCGATACGGCGTGGCATATCGGCTAACACCAGCGGCTCGATGCTATCTTCACCTAAGGAGCCCACGGCCAATACGCTGTAGAAGGCACTGGCTTCCAGTGTTAAGTCTGCATCAATCACCACTACGCTGTTATCAGCATCGGCTGCAACTTTGACGTTGTAAGTGTCTGGTGCCACTGCCGCATAGTCGGTAAAGTCCGGGAAGGCTAAAGCGTCTACCAGTGTAATGGCATCGTTAACAATCACATCGACCGCAGGCGCGTCTGATACGTTGTGTACTACACGGACAGAGGAAGTGGCATTAATATCCAGAATGTCCATCTCACTGCCATCCTGGCCTACTGCCAGTAGCGATATTGGCGACGCACCTGAGAAGCGGGTATCTACGGCAGCTACCACTAAATCGGTGCCTGCGGTTGATAAATCAAGCGCACCGCTGTCAAATACCACAGTGTCAGTACCCGGCAGAGCTACCCTTACCTGATATTCGCCCGGGTCGACTTCAACGTAGTCTGTAGCGTCTTTATACATCAGCGTTGCCAGTGGCGTGCCAAGCTCTGCATCAGGCGCGGTGACGTGAATATCTACTTCAGGCGCGGTAGAGGCAGCATGCACTACCTGCAAGCGGATTTTGCCTTCGGCTACATCCTCTACAGTACCTGTGACCACGATGGGCTCTAAGGTCTCTTCAGCCACTTTACCCACCGCGAATACGGTGTAACGCACCGCTTCTTCCAGCGTTAAATCCAGCGGGCCAATAACAGTGGCAGTTTCATCGCCCGGCAGTAAGGCGTCGACCGCTATGCTGTAGGTTGCCGGTGGCAGCGACAGTACATCCGATGCCTCACCAAACGGCAAACCTTCAATCACCGCTTCGCCGTTAGCCAATACGTTAACGTCCGGTGCGTCAATAGAGGTGTGTACTACCTGCACACTGGCATTCACTACTGTTGGCGGCGGTGGTGGCGGTGGAGGTGACGGCAACGGATCTGAGTCATCATCCAAAAAACAGCCGGTTAACGACAGCGACAGTACTGCAGGTAAAGCAAAGATTTTTATTCCTTTCATTGTTGAAACCCTTCAGTTTGTGGATTGCTGAAGAGTTACGCCAGTGAAATTAAGCCGGATCAGGAAAACAGCCTGTTAAAAAGTGGACAAATTAATGCAAAAAATGCACTGATCCGTGTTGTACATCCAGACGTTTATAACTGGTTCAACTGTTGATATGGGCCGGTTTGGGTAAAAACGGCAGTAACAGCGAAGCACGCCAGCCCTGCATAAACTCCGGTACCGGTAGCATAGCGCGCTGCTCATCAGACACCCGCCAACACCAGTTTAAATATTCGTTCAGTTGTCTTTTCACCGCCAGAAACTCTGCAGGAATTTGCTGCGCCGCTGCTGCTGCTTTAATGGCTTTGCTCAGCTGCTCGCTGGTTTCTTTATAACCGGCAAAGTCGTGCTGGTGATAAAAACGCTGCGGGCATTGCTCAAGTGGTAAGGCTTTGGCATCACTGATAAGCTCCACCAGCGTTTTGGCATGCCGGCGTATTTCCCGCGGCGGTAAACCGGGTACATTTAATAAACTCTCGGCTGTTGCCGGGCGACGTTTTGCCAGCTCAACTAACTGGATGTCTTTTAATATCAGCCCCAGTGCTAAGTCTTTTTCTACCGCGTAGCTGTAGCGCCAGGCTGTCAACTCCCTAAGCACCGCCAGTTCGCGCGGGCTTAGCTGCCAGCTGTTTTTAATTTCCAGATATTTAAATGCCAGTGGCACTTGCTGGCTGCGCCGGCGGATCAATTGCTCGCCTTCTTGCAGCAGCAGCGCCTGATGTTGCGTTGACAGCAACTGACACAGTTTGTCATACAACGGGTATAAAAAGTGCACGTCGTTGGCGGCGTAGCGTAATTGTGTCTCGGTTAATGGCCGGGCCAGCCAGTCGGTACGCGACTCACTTTTATCCAGCACTTCGCCACTTAGCTGTTCTACCAGCCGGGCATAGCCAACACTGGCGCCCCAGCCCAAGAGCTCTGCGGCCAGTTGAGTGTCAAACAACGGGCTGATCTGGCTGATGCCAATAGTGGCCAGGGCGTCTAAATCTTCACTGCATGAGTGTAATAATTTCACCACCGCGGTATCGGCGCACAACTGCTGTAACGGCTGCCAGTCGGAGATCGTAAGCGGATCGACCAATGCCAAAGCCTTGCCGTCAAACAGCTGAATTAAACCTAGCTTTGGCAAAAAAGTGCTCTGGCGGATAAACTCAGTGTCCAGCGCCAACAGTTTACTGCCAGCCACTTGCTGGCAATATGCCGCCAGTGCCTGATTATCTGTGATTAACGAAGTCATGCCTTACCTGTAATACCCTGGCTGAAATAAAAAACCGGCATTAAAGCCGGTTTTCGTCTTACTCAGCGTTAGCCGCGTAACTCTCGGCGTAAAATTTTACCCACATTGGTTTTGGGTAATTCTGTGCGGAATTCTACCAGTTTAGGCACTTTATAGCCCGTTAAATGTTGCCGGCAATGCTGGATCACTTCCTGCTCGGTCAGGCTGGCGTCCTTCTTCACCACAAATACCTTAACAGCTTCGCCGGTAGCTTCGTTTGGCACACCCACTGCCGCCACTTCCAATACTTTGTCGATCATGGCCACTACTTCTTCTATTTCGTTCGGATACACATTAAAGCCCGACACTAAAATCATGTCTTTTTTCCGATCGACTATATAGAAAAAGCCTTCTTCGTCCATACGGGCTATATCACCGGTGTATAGCCAGCCGTCTTTCAGCACTTTAGCGGTCTCTTCCGGCCGGTTTAAATAACCCAGCATCACTTGCGGGCCCTTTACCAACATTTCGCCGGGTTCACCGGCTGGCACGTCATTACCTGCCTCATCAACCAGACGAATATCGGTGGAAGGCGCAGGCAGGCCGATGCTGCCATTAAAGCTGTCTAAATCGTACGGGCTTACCGTCACCAGCGGGCAGCATTCGGTTAAGCCGTACCCTTCTACCAGTCGGGTACCGGTCACTTTTTGCCAGCGCTCGGCAACTGGCCGCTGCACCGCCATACCGCCGCCTAAGGATAACTTAAGCGTGCTGAAATTCAGCTCGGCAAAGCCTGGTGTATTCAGTAAGCCGTTAAACAGCGTATTTACCCCGGTAATGGCGGTAAAGGGGAATTTCGCCAGCTCTTTAACAAAACCGGGCATGTCGCGCGGGTTGGTAATCAGCAGGTTGGTGCCGCCGTATTTAAAGAAGGTAAAGAAATTCGCCGTTAAGGCAAAGATATGATACAGCGGCAGCGCGGTAACCACATACTCACCACCTTTAACCAGAAAGCTGTCCAGACAGCCGCTGACCTGCTCCAGGTTACCCACCATATTGCGGTGCGTTAACATCGCACCCTTCGACACGCCGGTCGTGCCACCGGTATATTGTAAAAAGGCAATATCGCTGCCCTGCAGCTGTGGCTTGTTGTAAGACTGCCCGGCCCCCTGCTTTAGGACATCATTAAAGCGAACAAACTTACTTAATGTATAGGCCGGTACCAGCTTTTTCACATGCCGTACCACCAAATTGACAATGCTGCCTTTAACAAAGCCCAGTCTGTCGCCCATGGTGGTTAGGATTACATGCTCAAGTTTCACTTTGCTTTCAATAGCTTGCAAAGTGTGCGCGAAGTTTTCTACTATAACAATGGCTTTTGCCTTAGAGTCGTTCAGCTGATGCTCCAGCTCTCGGGGTGTATAAAGCGGGTTTACGTTTACCACCACACAGCCGGCACGCAGCACCCCCATCAAGGCAATGGGGTATTGCAGCAGGTTTGGCATCATGATGGCAACGGCATCGCCTTTTTTCAGCCCCAGTGTGCTTTGCAGGTAAGCGGCAAAGGCAGTGCTTTGCTGGTCCAGTTCGCGGTAGCTGATGCTTTTACCCATATTGATAAAAGCCGTTTTGTCCGGATACTGCGCAATGCTTTGTTCAAAAATATCTAGTAATGACGGGTAATGATCGGCATTTATTTCTGCAGGTACGCCTGACGGGTAACGTTTTAACCAAACTCTATCCACCGTCCTCTCCTCTTGTCTAAGGTTATTATTTTATAGATATAAAACCATGCCGGCGCAATCTGCTGCTGCGCTTATATTTTACAGCGGGTTTTATTTGAGTTATTACTCTAACGGCTAATCATCCCACAATTGCTTTGTTAACACAATTGCACTCATCTCTGCAGCGGTTTGATAAATTTCAGCGTCATTCTGTCGCTCTCACCGATGGCCAGATACTTCTGACGATCGTCTTGCCCCATCGCCAGGGTTGGCGGCAGTGCATACACGCCTTTGGGATAATCTTTTGTGTCTTTCGGGTTGGCGTTTATCTCGCTGGTTTGCAGCAGTTGAAAACCGGCACGCTCTGCCGCTTCAATGACATAAGCTTCATCCAGATAGCCTTCTACGGCAGAGCTGGAGATATCAGACAACCGGGCAGCTCTGTGTTCCACCATACCCAAGACGCCACCAGGTTTTAACGCCTGAAACAGGCTTTGCAAGGTAGCGAATAAGTGGCCACTTTCATTCCAGATATGGGCATTGCGAAAGGTTAGCACCAGATCAAACTGCTCTGTCACGGCCGGTGAAAATAATGGTGGCTCCAGTTCTATCAGCGTAGGTGTACCAAAATAGTCGCTATTATCCGCTAACCGCTGCGCCAAACGTTCACTGACTTTTGCCCAAAAAATACTGCGTTCGTCTTTTAATGAACCATCATTATGGCGAAACTGCGCCAGCGTTAACTGGCCCTGCTGTTTTAAATAGGGTGCCAGTATTTCGGTATACCAGCCGTGGGCAGGCCACACTTCCAGTACCGACATCTGTGAGGTGATACCAAAAAATTCTAAGGTTGCTACCGGATTACGGTAAACATTGCGAGCTCTGTGCTGTGCACTTCGCTGCTCGCTGTCAGCCAGCTGTTGCAGAAGCACTGTATCCGGCTCTGCGGCTATGCTTGCGCCGCTTAGGCAGCAGCCGGTGAATAACATGGCTGTGATAACTGTCTTTGTTTTCGTTATTAGTGACATACAATACACCTTACTGATGACTTGCGATTGCCTCGGTGTGGTCAATACGACGACAACGACTACATTTCCATCTTTTCGATTGTTCAGTTTTCATTCAGTTCCATCTGATGTGGTTAAATAAACCCTTATTGACAACACTAAGCCGATGAATTGGGTTATCTGTCGACGGTGGTTTGTTTAACTCAGGCTATAAAGTACACTAGCTCACCAGAACATCAAGCAAATTTGAGGTAAGGCTCTATGCGCCGTCATCTGTTATCCCTGTCATTATTTGTCGCCCCGGTGGTCGCGCTGGCTGCGCCGAAAAATATTATTTACATGATTGGCGATGGTATGGGCCCGTCTTACCTGTCGGCTTACCGTTATTTCAGTGATGATAAAACTACAGCCGAAGTAGAGAACACCATTTTCGACCAGCTGTGGCTGGGCATGGCGACCACTAACCCGGACGATGATACTTATGTTACCGACTCTGCCGCAGGCGCAACGGCGCTGGCAACCGGGGTAAAAAGTTATAACGGCGCTATAGCTGTAAACCGCCAGCACGTGCCAATTGGCACCATGATGCAACTGGCCAAAACGCTGGGCAAAGCCAATGGTATTGTTGCCAGCTCACAAATAAACCACGCTACACCAGCGTCATTTTTAGCGCACAATAAAAGCCGGCGTAACTACGATGCAATCGCCGATATGTATCTGGATTATCGCATTAATGGCAAACCGGTAGCCGATGTGATGATAGGCGGCGGTACTAAGTATTTTGTGCGTAAAGACCGAAACCTGATCAACGAGTTTAAACAACTGGGCTATCAGTACACCGACGACTACACCCAGCTTGACACTATTACCAAAGCCCCTGCCATGATGTTACTGGCTGAAACAGCTTTACCCGCCAAATTAAACAGTGGTTTTGATGCCATGCTGGCCCCGCTGACAGAAAAAGCACTGGCGCTATTAACCCCGGCCGAAAAAGGCTTTGTATTAATGGTAGAAGGTAGCCAGATTGACTGGTGTGGCCATGATAACGATATCGCCTGCGCCATGGCAGAAATGGACGATTTTGCCAAAGCGATAGCCGTCGCTAAAGCCTATGTCGATAAACACCCTGATACCTTGCTGGTTATCACGGCAGATCACGAGACAGGTGGTTTATCTTTAGGCGCGGCAGGTGAATACCAGTGGCTGCCCGAGGTCGTACGCAAGGTAAAAGCCACCGGCAGAAGCATTGCCAAACAGCTTAAACAAGCAGAGTCAGACAGCGCAGCGCTGGCACTGTGGGCCGAGCTTACCGCTATTAACCTGAGCGCAGAAGAACAAGCCAGTTTACTGGCAACACGCCAGCAAGACGAAACGGCGCTGCGCAACCTGTCTAATCAGTTAGTGGCGAAATATTCCTACACCGGCTGGACCACCGGCGGCCACACCGCAGCCGATGTGGCGGTACTGGCTTATGGCAAAAACGCCAAAGATTTTGCCGGCTTTCAGGATAATACCCAGATCGCAAAAAAACTGATGCAGATGATTCAGCAGACCAAATAACAGTTTGATTAAAGAGGCTATGCCATGCGCCCGATTTATTGCATTTTGATACTGCTGATGCTGGTTGGCTGTAACCGAAATGAAGTGGCTGATGTGTCATTAGGCGTTTTTACCACCAAAGATATTAAAATCGACGCCTTTAGCGATCCCATCGTGACAGGCGTGACCTGTCATGTGTCCAGTATTGAAGCCAATCTTGACTTTGCTGATCCGTCCGACAGTGCTATTGCCTGTCGTCAAACCGGCGCGATTACGGCTGAGATGATTGCGCAAATAGACAAAAGCAAAAACGGTGAAGTGTTGTTTACCAAGTCCAAAAGCATCTTCTTTAAAAGCATGAAGATACGCCGCATCTATGATGCGCAAAACCAGACGCTGATGTATTTGTCTTACGCCACCAAAGAAACGTCCGGCAGCTTTAAACACAGCCTGTCTACCGTGCCGCTGTGGGGAACGGAAGCTTATGGTACAGCGAAGGGACAATAACGAGCGTGTAAGCTGGTATCTGTTTAGCCTTTTATATCGTCAAACAGTGCATCCAGTGCCGCCTTTGATTCAATTGCCATACCTTCGCCACGGCTCCATTGTTCGGAGCCAACAGGCTTTGATTGTCATACATGGATAAACAAAAGATAACTGCCGCTATCTGGTGTGCAGCAATTTGGTATCTAGCAAAACGGGCAGGTGCGACGTGGCATAGCAATGCTTACATTCAAGCTGCATGAGGTGAGATATCTTTGCGGATTTGCTCACCACTTTGCTGCTCGGCCAGTTTAAGGTCGTATATCGCCTGCAGATTAAGCCAGCTTTGGGCATCGCCGCCAAAATAGCGAGCCAGCCGAAGTGCTGTGTCAGCAGTAACACCGCGTTTTTCACGCACTATTTCATTGATCCGCGCAGGTGTTACCCGTAGCGCCTGAGCCAAGGCATTGGCACTCATATTTAGTGGTAACAAATAATCTTCACGCAATACTTCACCAGGGTGCACTGCGCGCATGCCGTTTTTAAACATAACTCCCCCCGTTAGTGATAATCGACAATTTCAACGTCCCATGCATTACCGTCATCCCAGCGGAAACACAGCCGCCATTGCTCATTAATGCGAATGCTATACTGCCCTGCACGGTTACCCTTTAAAGATTCCAGCCTATTTCCGGGTGGGCTACGCAAAAAATCTAATGTTGTTGCAGCCTCTAACTGAGTTAACTTGCGCGTGGCAACTTTTACCATAGCGGACCACCGGTTGGATTTACCGGTTTCAAACAGTTGTTGTGTATCCGCACATTTAAAACTCTTGATTATAACCAATCATATATCGATAATCGATAAACTGCAAACTCACATTTTACACTACAAACGAGTCGGTCTTAGCCATTAAAAACCCCGGCGCGCTGGCCGGGGTTTTGGCCATTACTGCAACACGCTAACCGCTTAGCGATACGCTTCCGGGCTTGGGCAGGAACAGATCAGGTTACGGTCGCCGTATACATCATCAATACGGGTTACCGTTGGCCAGAATTTGTTTTCTGCCACTAAGGCTACCGGGAAGGCGGCGTACTAGTACCCGTGAGTAATCAAGGTCAAAAGGCGCGATAAACACGCCCCTAGTTTAACTGCCAAAAACGCACTTCACCGGCGGTGAAATAACAGCTGCGACTGCAGGTAAGGTAATCATTTGAGGGTTGCAGCAAGTCGATATGGCCGCCGGAGTAACTGGGGATACGCATAAACGATACTATGCCCTTTTTGTCGTAAAGCGATTGTGGGCCTGCGGCACTACTGGTATCAAAAGGAAAAACTTCGGGTTGGCCGAGGTGGCGGATAAGCCAGTCTGATAAACGGTTTTGCCCCGGCTCTATCCATTTGCCTTTAAGATCCCCTTTTTTAACTTGTACACGGCCAGATACCGTCATACCCGCCTCAATCAGTGCCAGGCTCATTCTAACCGCGCAGGTATTGGCCCACTCCGGCCGGCCAATGAGATCGCCCCAACCAAGCAATTGATAAAGTTCTGTTGTTTCATAAGCATTGTATTTTTCATACGCATCGGCAACGGCTTGGTATTTGATAACTGACATAACGCATCCCTACTTAAGTTAGTTACAAGGAAATAAAATTTTCAACTTAGCTGCCAGCAATACTGCGGAGTTAGCTGTAGCGGCAGATTTCTTCTGCTGCAAATCATGTTGCAGCTCAGCTAACAGCTGCTGATTAACCTCATGCGGTGGAATATTAGATGCTACTACACACCAGCTTTGTCCTTCGCCACTGTCAATAACACCGGCCAGATACATGGCAAGCTGATCATTGGCGATACCCTTTGTTGCCTGCGCTGAAAATGTTGGAGGTAAAGGTGTAACAGGATTACCATTTGCTAGAGCTTGCAGACGATCAAGCGGTACTCTGGCACTCTGTTCATTAGTACCAAATGCAGCACAGCTTACCAGTGCAGTAAACAAGGAGGTTGTAACCACAAATCGACGAATTGACATAGGAAAGCTCAGATAGACTAATATGATTCGAAATTCTGCCCTATAGCCACCTTAATTAAAACCATTAATTCACATATTTTATACAAAAATTGCATTTATTTAGGGCCGGTAGTCTTTCACCAACTGATAAAAAACCCCGGCACGCTGGCCCAATACTGTTCACTTAAGCGGTGACGCTTTGTGGTTAACCGGATA
>NZ_BAFK01000003.1 GCF_000296695.1 Rheinheimera nanhaiensis E407-8 | reverse complement strand
CATATTGACCTGTGACCAGGCTGACACAGAATATTGAACACCCTCCAAATAGCACAAGGCCAGCGTAAGCTGGCCTTTTGTTTTGTAGCGTTTGGCTTAAACGCTTACGTGCAGGCGTACGTCGATATTGCCGCGGGTGGCGTTTGAGTATGGGCACACCTGGTGTGCTTTGGCCACTAACTCGTCGGCGGCGGCTTTATCCATACCTGGCAGGTTAACGAATAAATCGACATCCAGGCCGAAACCGCCTTCAATTTTGCCAATGCCTACTTCAGCGCGCAGGCTTACATCGGCTGGCAGGCTGACTTTAGCTGCGCCGGCGACAAATTTTAACGCGCCGATAAAACAGGCTGAGTAGCCGGCTGCGAACAGCTGCTCCGGGTTAGTGGCGCCACCGGCACCGCCCAGCTCTTTTGGCGGAGCCAGCTTAACCTCTAATAAACCGTCGTTTGATTTGGCAGCGCCGTCACGGCCGCCGGTCGATGTTACTACTGCTTTGTATAAAATATCCATACTAATCCCCTTTGGGTTTTGGCTTAACACAGGCGTTTTGTTCAACACGAGCAATACTAGCCCTAATTAATCTTGCATGCAAGATATTTGTATATAACTTAAATTGCTGCCTTATAACCAGGACGGCTGGTTGCCGGAGCCTGAAATTTGCTACACTGCAAAAAAACCAACGAAGCGGCGATGATGAGTAAAACCCTGCCACTGGAAGAGCAAATATGCTTTGCACTGTATAGCGCATCGAACGCTATGGTGCGGCTGTACCGGCCTTTGCTGCAGCCGTTTGACTTAACCTACCCGCAATATGTGGTGCTATTGGCACTGTGGCAGCAAGACAACATTAGTTTAGGCGAGTTGGGGGCAAAAACCCTGTTTGACTCTGGCACCCTGACCCCGCTGGTAAAAAAGCTGGAGCAAAAAGGCTGGCTACGCCGGCTGCCCTGTGCCGAAGATGAGCGGGTAAAAAAGGTATTGCTGACCGCAGAAGGCAAAGCACTGCAGCAACAGGTCGCTGGTGTTACCGCTGCACTGCGCTGCCAGATTTCCCTGAACGACGAGCGGATGATCCAGCTGCGCAGCCTGGCAAGGCAGGTTCAGCTGGATATTCAACGGCTTGAACAATGTAGCCCGGGTTAACCCCCCTGCCGCCGCTGTTTTGCTAAACCAGTGCCACTTAACCTGCCCTGAATTACATTTAATAACATTGGTTAAATTGTAAATTTTTTTTACCTATTTCAAATCATGACCTTAGCTGAATTATCCGGTTTTTGTGCATAATTTAACCAAACTGACATTTGACGTTGTGCGTATTGATCTGCATAGTAAATCGGCTGTAAGGCTCTGCAATGGAATTGTCAGTCTAAGAACCGCACGGATCGCTGCCAGTTAGCGCATGTTACCTATAAATATTTAAATCAGCGCACAGACTAACTTTTGGGGCGTTTTATGACTTCTCTGGCTGCAGTGCAGAGTGATGCACGGCAAAATTCGGCAACAACGGTTACACCTTTATTCGGCACTGAGCTGGCCTCCAGCAGCCCTTTACGTCATTTTGCCCACTTTTTCCATGCCAGTCTGGCGCAAACTGACATTCAAAAACACCAGACTTATCGGTTGCGCCATCGGGTGTATTGCGAAGAATTACAGTTTGAGCCCCAGCGCGACAGTGGCTTAGAGCATGACGAGTATGACAGCCGCGCTATACATTGTGCTATTTCACGGCTGAGTACCGCTCAGC
Organism: Rheinheimera nanhaiensis E407-8; assembly: GCF_000296695.1. Lineage (GTDB taxonomy): Bacteria > Pseudomonadota > Gammaproteobacteria > Enterobacterales > Alteromonadaceae > Alishewanella > Alishewanella nanhaiensis. Next base: position 254,449 of record NZ_BAFK01000003.1, on the reverse strand, counting down.
TGGCCGGTACCGTACGGCTGATTACCTCAACCGATGCCGGCCAACTGTTACCGCTGGAGCAGTATTTCGCCGCTAAGGTGAATCACCCGACACTATGCCCGGCGGCGTTCCCGCGTGAGCAAATTTGCGAAATTTCGCGCCTGGCGGTGCCCGGCGAAATACGCCAGCGTAAACAAAGCCAATCGCCGCTTGGCCATAATCTGAATAAACTGCTGCTGCAGTTGGAACAGCGCTGCTGTGAAGCGGTGGCCATTTCGCTGTATCTGGTGGCCATGCTGATGTGCCTGCACTACGGCAAACACCATGTGTTTGTGATGATAGAGCCGGCGCTGGCGCGTATTTTAAAACGTATTGGTATTCATTTTGTGCAAATTGGCGAGGTGGTGGATTTTAACGGCAAACGCGCACCTTATTATGTCGATGCCCGCGCCACCTTTCATACTCTGGGCTGTGAATACAAAACCCTGAGCAATATTTTAGCGGCCCAGTTATTTGCCGAGCAACCTGACACCTTGGTGCCATCGCGCGACGTGAAGCCAGAGCAACTGGGTGTGAATTAGGCAGTAGTTTATCCGATGGATTCTTTAACACAGTTAACGCTGGGCAGCGCTGTTGCCGCCGCCGTACTGGCGAAAACGCCGGGCAGCCGGGCTAAGGTGGTATTAACCGGTGCAGTGCTCGGTACCCTGCCCGATTTAGACGTCATCATAGATTACGGCGATGCCGTCAGTAATATGGTGCTGCACCGCACCCAAAGCCACGCCTTTTTTTACCAAACACTGGCCGCGCCACTGCTGGCCTGGCTGGCGGCGCTGTGCTGTGGCCAAAGGGCGCACTATTGGCGCTGGTTATTAGCCACCTGGCTGATTTTAATCAGCCACACCCTGATAGATGCGATGACCATTTATGGTACTCAGTTTGGTTTGCCCTTTACCAATACGCCTTATGCCGTAGGCAGTATGTTTATTATCGACCCGCTGTATACGCTGCCATTAATTGCCGGGGTGCTGTATTACCTGTTTGGCCACAGGCGCGGCTATCAGCTGAATATGGTGATGCTGAGTCTCTCCAGCCTGTACTTGTTGTGGTCGGTGGCGGCGCAGTGGCATGTGCGCCAGGTGGTTAGCGTCAGCCTGCAACAACAGCAGCTGCAGTATCAGCAGCTGCTGGTCACACCGGCACCGCTAAACACTGTGCTGTGGCGCATTGTGGTTATGAGCGAGCATGGCTATGGCGAAGGCTTTTATTCGCTGCTGGATAACAAAGCCAATGTGCAGCTGCACTGGGTAGAACAAGATCCGGCATTAAAGCAGCGCTATGGCATGCTTAAGCCGGTACAGCAACTGGCGTGGTTTAGCCAGGGCTTTTATGCCCTAGAGCAACAGGGCGATAGCCTGCTGTTAACCGATTTACGCATGGGGCAGGAAGGCAGTTATGCGTTTGTGTTTAAACTCGACCCCACCGATGCCAGCGCGCCACAGCAACTACCGATGCGCCGCGATGCCGTTAAAGCCCTGCCCTGGCTGTGGCAGCGTATGCGCGGCACGCCACTGCCCTCGCCTTATATCTCGGCTGCGCTAACGGCTAACCAATAACCTGATAGCCAGACCAGTGCGGATGCATCGGCTGGCTTTGGCCTGATGGCGTCAGGTGCACATAAAGCCCTTGCAGTTGCTCTAAGGCAAAGCAGTCATCCAGCTCGAGTAAATCGTCTTTATGCGGGCTTTGGGCATCGGTCAGCAATAAGGCTTTCGCCCGCGCCTTAGCTGCCGCGGCGCTTGGGGCCACACACAGCATAAACTCATGCTGCTCAGCAATTTTATCCGGGTAATAGCCGCCAAAATTGACAAAAAACAGCTTAAGCTCGCTGTGCTGCGGCGCCTGCTGTAACGACACCGCATAGCCGTCTATATGATTAACCTGCATGTAGGCATCCAGGTGTAACCCCTTTACTGTGCCAAACCACTGCTGACGCAGCAGATCGTGTGTTTGCTCAATACTGTCTGCACCGACAAAGCGTACATCATGCAGCTCTATATTTGCGCCGGGCGCTGTACCACCGATGTATACCAAAAATAACTGCATGCGCTGCTCCGTAAGTTAACAATCAATCCGACGGCGGCAGTATAACGCCAGCGGGAAAAATGTCACCTGAGCCGGTTGCGTTCTGCGCTTAAGCTGCCAATATAACGGCATAGTTTTCTGATTTTATGCTTGCAGACCAGAATGAAACCAGCCCTACCCGCCAATGAAACCAAGCGGCTACAAAGCTTATATCAGCTGAATATTCTTGACTCCGGTGCTGAAGCCGCCTTTGATGCGCTGACAAAGTTAGCCACCATGATCTGCGGCGTCCCCATGTCGGTGATTTCACTGATTGACGCCGACCGGCAATGGTTTAAATCGCGCCAGGGTATTAGCGACAGCCAGACATCCCGTGAGGTGTCATTTTGTGCCCATGCCATTTTACAGCCAGATCAGCTGCTGTACGTCCCCGATGCCACCGCAGACAGTCGCTTTGCCGATAACCCGCAGGTACTGGCCGAGAATGGCATTCGTTTTTATGCCGGTGTGCCCCTGGTGCTGGAGCAGGATTTGGCGCTGGGCAGTTTGTGTGTGGTTGACACCGAAAAACGGCAGCTGACACAGGAGCAGCTAACTGCACTGCAACTGCTGGCCCAGCAAGCTATTGAGCTGTTAAAAGCGCGCAAACTGGCACTGGATAACCAGCATAAAAGCACCTTGCTGCAGCACAGCGAGCAGCGCTACCGCTCGATGCTGGAAAACCTGCCCGGGGTGGTGTTTCGCTGCCGTAACGACGAGCAATGGAGCATGCTGTTTATCAGCGATCAGGTGGAGCAGCTAACCGGTTACCGCGCCGATGACTTTACCGGCGGCAGCAATGTGAATTTTAACCAAATCACCTACATTGACGACAGGCCCAAACTGCAGCAGATGGTGCAACAAGCACTGCAGCAGCGGCAGGGCTATGATGTGGAGTATCGTATTTTAACCCGCAGTGGCCAGTTAAAATGGCTGCAGGAGCTGGGCCGGGGTATTTATGATAAAGACGGCAACCTGCAATACCTTGATGGCTTTATCTGGGATATTACTGAGCGCAAAGAGGTAGAGCTGCTTAAAAGCCAGTTTGTCTCGGTGGTCAGCCATGAGCTGCGCACGCCGCTGACGTCAATTAACGGCTCACTGGGGCTGGTGCTGGGTGGTGTGGGCGGCGCCTTGTCTGACGCGGCCAGACAAATGCTGACCATTGCCAGTGATAACTGCAGCCGGCTTACTCATTTAATTAACGATTTGCTGGATATTGAAAAATTAATGGCCGGCAAAATGACGCTCTACCCTGAGCCACTGGCAGCCCGCGCTGCGCTGGCACAAAGCCTGGCACACAATAAGCCCTTTGCCGACAATCATCACTGTACGCTGCAACTGGCACCGGGGGCTGAGGTGTGGTTAACCGCCGATAAAATGCGCTTAGAGCAGGTGCTGACCAATTTACTCTCTAACGCGGTGAAATTCTCCCCGCCGCACTCGGTGATTACCGTCACCGCCAGCGTTACTGCGCAGGGCCAGGCCGAAATTGCCGTGCTGGACCAGGGGCCGGGCATAGCCGATAACTTTAAACATAAATTGTTTCAGAAGTTTTCTCAGGCCGAAGCCGCCGACTCACGCCAGGCGGGGGGCACCGGCTTAGGCCTGGCGATCTGTAAAGAGCTGCTGGAGGCGATGCAGGGCAGCATCGGCTATGAAAACCTGCCGCACGGCTGCCGCTTTTACATTCAGTTGCCGCTGGTTAAGGTGTAAACACCTTGACACAGTTACGGCCGCCATGTTTGGCCTGATACAACGCCTGATCGGCCTGATCAATAAACATATCGACCGCTCCGCAACCAGCCTGGCTGATGCCGGCACTGAAGGTGCAAAAAAATTGCTGCTCGGCTGCACTAAAAGGTAAAGCGGCAAAGCGCTGGCGAATTTGTTCAACCACCTCAACCGCGCGTGTCTGCGGGCAATCCGGCAGCACCAGCAAAAACTCTTCGCCACCGTAGCGGCCAACTAAATCGGTTTTGCGCAGCTGCTGTTTAAGTAAGTTCGCCAGATTGGCAATCACCTGATCGCCGACCAGATGGCCGTAGTTATCATTGACCTTTTTAAAGTGGTCAATGTCCAGCATAACCACCGCCACCGGCAAACCGGTGCGTTCGGAGCGCAACATTTCCAGCGCCAGCCGCTCTTTAATATGGGCATGCTGTAACAAACCGGTCAGGCTGTCGCGGGTCATAATTTCTGCCAGCTGCCGGGCGCGCTGGGCGCGGGCAAACACCGCCACTTTCAGTGCGGTATCGGTAATGGGCTTGGTAATAAAGTCATCACCGGCTTTAATCAACGCCGCCAATTGCTGCTCAGTGTCAGTTTCAGAAGATAAATAAATTATCGGCACGCCCAACCAGGCCTGCTGCAAACGCACCAATTGCGCCAGCTCGGGGCCGGAGCAAAACGGCATATTCACATCCAGCAGAATCACATCGGGGTGAAACCGCTTTAACGAGTCAAAAATAAGGGCCGGCTCTGACAAAATTTCCACCAGCAAACCCGCCTGACGCAGCACCAGGGCATAATGCTGTGCCAGCAGCTGATCGTCATCGACCAGCATCACTTTAAACGGCTCACGCTCTTTACTGGCCAGCAATTGCCGTAGCCTGGCTTCAAGCTCAGTGGTATTAAGCGGTTTAACAAAATAGCCCACGGCCCCGGCGCGCACGGCGCTAAGATAGCTGTGAAAGTCGTTTTGTGCACTTATTAGCAATACCGGTAATGGCTTGGGCTGTGCCTGTTGTAGCTGCTGCAAGTGCTGCATACATTGCATCGGGGCACTGTGCATGTCTAAATCGATAATCAGTGCATCCGGGCTGTGCTGACTAATGGCAGCGGTAAGCGCCTCTAAATGGTTAAACCACTGATGGCGATAGCCAAAAATATCCAACATGGTGCTTAACTGCTGCGACAGTACCGGCTCAGTGCAATACACGTAAACACCGCTACCGCCAGTTAAGGCTTTACTGCGGCTTTGGCTAACCGGCCCGGCATCCGCGCTCAGCAACAGTGGTAATTGTTGCAGCTGCTGCTGAAAATCGCCCAGGGCCGCGGGCGTAAAACTTGCAGGCTGTGCCAGCCAGTGTTTTAGCTGTTGCTCCAACGCCTTGGCGGCTTGTCCCAGCTCTGGCAGGTTAAAGGTACCGGCCGAGCCGGCAAGCATATGCAGCTTATCGCGCAGTGCTATTAGCAACTCGTGAGCATCGCTGGCAGCCATAGTTAATGCGTCAGTCAGTGCGTTGGCCTGCTGCTGCAGCTGCGGCAACTGCTGTTTTACATTATCCAGATAAGCCAGACGCAGTGCGTCTAACTGTTGTTGTAAGTCCACTATACTCGCTGCCCTGCCGCTAGGTGTCTGTCATATTGCTGCCGGCGGCTGTTGCTTTTAAGGCCTAACCACAGCGGCAAATAAATGAAAAATCACGGTTAAATTTAGCGCATAAGCGGCAAAGATGCTATACATTGAAGCTGTTGTTTCCATTAGGCCCCTGCAGGTGGCCACAACCGGAGTACACTGCGTAGTAATGCGAACCAAGCTGCAGGATATTCTTACCAGAATTAGCAAAAACGCCGACATTGATAAAGGTGAGCTGTTATCTGCCAACAGCCTGATCCTGACCGGCATTACCGAAGGTTTAGCAGTCGACAGGGCCAGCGTCTGGTTTTTGTCAGATGATCATCAGGTTATGCAGTGCAGTTACCTGCTGGATAACGGTGAGTTATCTGACTCGCAACTGCAACTGGCACGCCAGCAGTTTCCCCGTTACTTTCAGGCGCTGGACGAAGAGCGCAATATCATTGCCCACAATGCCCACCAACATCCGCAAACCAGCGAATTTTCAGCGTGTTATTTAACACCGCTTGGCATACAGTCGATGCTGGATACGCCAATACGGCATCATGGCGCTATGGTGGGCATTATTTGTATTGAGCATCGCCAGCCAAAACAATGGCAGCTGGATGAAGTCGTATTCGCTGGCTTTCTGGCCGACATTTATGGCCGCGCGCTCAGTGCATCCGAGCGCCAGCGCTATCAGGCAGAGCTGGAGCAAGTGAACAGCTCGCTGGAGCAAATTATCAGTCAGCGCACGCAGGAGCTGACGCAGTCGCTGGAGCAGTTACAACAAGCGCAGCACCGGCTGATTGAGGTAGAAAAAATGGCCAGTCTGGGCCGGTTGGTAGCAGGTATAGCACATGAAATTAATACCCCGCTGGGCGTGGCTGTCACGGCCAACAGCCATGCCGAGGCGACTTTACGCCAGTTAGAGCAGTTGTTTCAGGCTGGCCAGCTTACCCGCCAGCAATTTAGTCAAAGCGGCGCGGCCATTAAAAACAGCATAGCGATGGTCAATACCAATTTGCAACGCACGGTAGACTTGGTTAACAGCTTTAAACAAACTGCCACCGACAGCAGTGATCAGCGCCCGGAAGCAATAACGCTGTCGCAGTTTATTCCCAAAGTGGTGGCCAGTATGGCCTCGATGTTGCAGCAATATCAGGTCGAGGTGGTACTGCAGGTGCCAAAGCAGCTGGTAGTAGAGAGTTTTGCCAGTGCACTGGCTACTATTTTAAACCGCTTGCTGGAAAATGCCTGCCTGCACGCCTTTAACAGCACGCACCACAGACAAGTGCTGATCAGCGCCAGTAGCACTGCCTACAGCTGGCAGCTTAGCGTAGCCGATAATGGCCGCGGTATGGATCAGCACGAACTTAACCGCGCCTTTGAACCGTTTTTCACCACCCGCCGCAGCCAGGGCGCCAAAGGCTTGGGGCTGACCCTGGTGTTTAATCTGGTAACCCACTTGCTACAAGGGGAAGTGCAGCTACAAAACGGTAGTAGCGGCTGCACCGTTACCATCAGCGGTCCCTTGTCGCTAAGTGCTACAGCCTGACGGTTAAACCATCGGCCAGCGCTTTGCGATAGGCCGACACCGCCGGTATTACCGCCAGCAGCATCGCCAGCAACAAAATGCCCGCCGCCCAGTACAGCGTGGTAAGTTTGATAATATTTAAACCGATAAAAAGGCCATAATTGGCTGCCAGGCTGTCCTGCAATAACAATAAACTGCCGCTTAATAACAGCGCTGCCGTCAGCATGGATAACAAGGTGATTAACAGCACTTCGAGCTGGATCAGCACAAACAGGTACCAGGGATGAGCACCGGTGGCGCGTAAAATGGCCATTTCCCGCTGCCGCTCTTTCATTGAGGCCAGCAAGGTGGTGACCATGCCAACCAGCGCCGCCAGCAGCACCAGTAAGCTTATCAGCAATAATAAGTTTTCTACCATCGACAGCATTTGCCACAGCTCTGCCAGGGCTACACCGGGTAAAATGGCGGTTAACGGCTCGGCTTTAAATTCGTTAATCTGCCGCTGTACGGTAAAGGTTGCCATACGCGACTTTAACCCGACCATAGCGGCAGTAATCGACTTGGGCGTTAAATCCTGCGCCAGCGCCTGCCCGGCGCTTAATTGGCGCCCGGGCATAGGCGCACCTTGCTGCCAATCCAGGTGTATCGCTTCTATGGCTTCCAGGCTAACATGCACGGTTTGATCCACCGGAGTACCGGTTGGCGCCAGTATCCCCACCACCGTAAACGGCTTGTCTTTATGCTGGCTAAAACTGACGGCGCCGACGCCATGTGACAACACAATTTGCTCACCTAACTGATACCCCAGTTTGGCCGCGACTTCTGCGCCTAGTACGGTTTCAAACACGCCATTAAACTGCTGGCCCTGTGCCAGCGTAAGCGGCTGGGCATTGGCATAGCGGTAATGCTCAAAGTAGGCTGTACTGGTACCCATCACCCGGTAACCACGGTGCGAGTCGCCCAGCGACACCGGAATACTCCAGCTGACCTGCGGGTGCTTAGTTAAACGCTGGTAGCTGTCCCAGCTGATGTTGGCGGTGGCATTGCCAATGCGAAACACTGAATACAGCAGCAGGTTTAACTGGCCGGAGCGGGCCCCGACAATAAGGTCGGTACCTGATACCGTGCTGGTAAAGCTGTTTTTCGCTTCAGTGCGCAAATGGTCAATACCCAGCAGCAAGGCAATACTGATAGTCAGCGACAACCAGGTCATCAGCACAGTGCCGCGCCGGTTCCATAAACTTAATCGGGCCAGTTTCATCAGCATGGCTGTACTCCCTGCGCTAACTTCTGCATATCCAGTTGACGATGAAAATACTGCAGCAAACTCTGATCGTGGCTGACAAAAATCACCGTACAGCCGTTGGCATCAGCCTCGGCCAGCATGACGCGCATAAAGGCATCGCGGTTATCAGTGTCCAGCGCTGAAGTGGGTTCATCGGCAATCAGTAAGGTGGGTTTTGGCAGCAAGGCCCGGGCAATGGCTACCCGTTGCTGCTGGCCAACACTTAACGCACTGGCACGGCTTTGTTGCAGCGTTGCGGGCAGCCCCAGCCGGCTTAGCAGCTCTCGGGCTCTGGCACGGCTCTCAGCCTGGTGCTTACCGGCAAAATGGGCGCTTAATAAGGTGTTGTCCAGCACCGATAAATAGGGGATCAGGTTAAGCTGCTGAAACACCACGCCAATGTGCTGCGCTCTTAATGTATCGCGCTTACTGCTGCTTAGCTGATGCAGCGGCTGGCCATTGATATACAGCTCGCCACTGACCGGCCTGGCAATGCCACTGAGTAAATTAAGCAAGGTGGTTTTACCGCTGCCTGAAGCGCCACGGACAAACAGATGCTCGCCGGCATCTAAGCGCAGCCCGGGTAAATACAGCTGCCAACTGTCTGGCTGATAAAAAAACCGCAGTTGTTTGAGTTCAATCGCAGGAATTTTCGGCTTGTCGGTCACAGGCTGTTCCACTGTCATGTTATGATGTTGGCGTTTAGCCATTATGCCAACTTAGGGGAGCAAGCTCCAATGCTACGGACGTTATCTGTTGCGTTATATCTGACACTGGTCGCAAGCTTTAGCCTTGCTGCCAATGACGTGAAAACCATTGAATGGACTGACTTAATGCCGGAAGAAGATCTGAAGTTGTTGCAACAGATGCCGGAAGTACAGCACGACTACAGCCAGCCCTCACCGTTTGACGACAACTACCAGGGGGATGATCCGGTGGCGGCGCAGTGGCAGCAAATTTTAACCTCGGCCAAGGTGGTGGAAAAATACAACAACACCAAGGTACGGGTGCCGGGCTTTGTGGTGCCGCTGGAGTTTGACGCCGAGCAAAATGTCACCAGCTTTTTCTTAGTGCCTTACTTTGGCGCCTGTATTCACGTGCCGCCACCACCACCAAACCAGATGATTTTTGTTAGCGGCGCAAAAAACCTGAAAGCTGACATGATCTATTCACCGTTTTGGATCAGCGGCACCCTGACCACAGAGGTGATGACGCATGATTTAGGCCAGGCGGCGTACAGCCTGAAAGTGGATAATATTGAAGAATACACCTACTAAAGGTGCTGTTATGGCAGAGAAACGGCAGCCTCAGCTGCCGTTTTTTATTGTTGAACACCAGCGCAATAACGCGTTAAAACTGCACGCTGCTGTTTTGCAGTGAGGTTTTAGTCGCGCCCTGGCGGCCATTGATAATCCATTGTACTTCTACCTGCTCTAACGCCGGCAGCAAGTTAAAAATGTTCAGCTGCAGCTGGTTTAACCGCGCCGGACGCTGACACAGCAGCTGATAATTAGCGTAAAAATCACCATGGCCGCCGCTGCTATTAGCCTGGGTTAAGTCGGTACTGGCCTCGGCCATCGCCAGCTCGCAGTTGGCATCGGCATTTACGCTAAACCAATCACCCTGATTAAAAATGGCAATAGCGGCGTCTATTTCCTGCTGCTGCTCTGCTGTGCTGGGTTTATGCTCAAAACCCACTACGCTGTAGGCGGCCGCCTGAAACGCCAGTTGCATTTCGTTACCTTCCAATACCAGGGTTAACAGGCCGTGACCATGCACATGGGCACCCAGCCCTGCGCCCATTGCGTCATCCGCATGCGTATCATGCTCATGCTCATGCGCATGTTGCTGCTTTTCATCATGGCTATGTGTATGTTGCTGCCGGGCCTGGGCAGCAAGCGGCGCCGCCAGCAGCATCGTCAGGCCTAACAGCGCGGCCGTAAGCGTTGCGTGTTTCATCTTAGGTGTTCCAACTCAGGTTTACGTTGTAACAATATAACACTGAAGTTTTTCCCCGCGCCAGCCATTGATCGAAGCCTGCGCCAGCGCCGTAAAGCCTGCTAAGTTTTGTTTAACGTTGCTGATATGGCCAAACTTATTGTCATTCTGGGTGATCAACTAAGCCCAGCCCTGCCCAGCTTGCAACAGGCAAGCCAGCAAGACCTGATTTTACTGGCTGAAGTAGGCAGCGAAGCCAGTTATGTAAAGCACCATAAGCACAAAATTATTCTGCTGTTTAGTGCCATGCGCCACTTTGCCCGGGTACTGACCGAGCAGGGATACCGCGTGTGCTATATCCGCTACGGTACCGAAGCTGGCGTTAACAATATGACTGATGCGGTGCGCTTTGCGCTAACACAGCAGCCTGCACTTAGCAGCATTATGCTTACGCAGTGCGGTGAATACCGGCTGCAACAGGAAATACTCAGCTGGCAGCAGCACTTTGGGTTGCAGCTGACGGTATTGGATGATGAGCGTTTTATTTGTGCGTTAACCCGCTTTGCCCGCTGGGCAAAGGGCAAAAAGCAGCTGCGGATGGAATACTTTTACCGCGACATGCGCCGCTATACCGGCCTGTTAATGCAGGGCGACAGCCCAGAAGGCGGCAACTGGAATTACGATAGCGACAACCGCAAAGCCTGGCCAAAAGACCTAGCCCCCACGGCGCCACTGCACTTTAGCCCGGATGCTATTACCGCAGAGGTGATGGCGTTAGTCGAGCAGCAGTTTGCCGGCAATATGGGCACTACAGCAACGTTCAGCTATGCGGTAACCGGCAAAGATGCGCGCCAGGCATTTTTGCACTTTGTTGATCAGCAACTGGCGCAGTTTGGCGATTATCAGGATGCTATGGCGCTAAACCAGCCGTTTTTGCAGCACAGTATCTGCTCGGTGTACTTAAACTGCGGCCTGTTAGATGTACGCTGGATGTGTAACAAAGTTGAGCAGGCCTATCAGCAAGGCAAGGTGCCGCTAAACGCCGCTGAAGGCTTTATCCGCCAGTTGATTGGCTGGCGCGAATATGTGCGCGGCCTGTACTGGTTTTTAATGCCCGGGTATAAAAGCCGGAACCAGCTAAATGCCCATCGGCCTTTGCCTGCTTATTACTGGCATGGCAAAACCAAAATGCGCTGCATGCAGCAGGCGGTGCAAAGCACCATAGAACATGCTTATTCGCACCATATTCAGCGGCTGATGGTCACCGGCAATTTCGCCCTGCTGGCCGGTTTGTCGGTGGATGAAGTAACCGACTGGTATTTAGCGGTATATGCCGATGCGTATGAGTGGGTCGAGCTGCCCAACACCCTGGGTATGGCACTGTACGCCGATGGTGGTGTGCTGGCCTCTAAGCCTTATGCGGCCAGCGGTGCCTACATCAACCGCATGAGTGACTACTGTAAGCACTGCGCTTATAAGGTGAAACTGACCACAGAAGATGATGCCTGCCCGTTTAATGCCCTGTACTGGGATTTTTTGCAGCGCAACCAGGCGACACTGGGGCAAAACCCGCGCTTAAGCCTGGCTTATGCCAACTGGCACAAACGCAGTGATAACGACAAGGCCGCTATTTTAGCCAAAGCCGCCGACACGCTGAGTAAGCTGGAGCAGTTATGAGCTTAAGCCTGGTTTTACTGAACGACACCATGCGCCTGCATGATAACCCGCTGTTACAGCTGCCCACAGCGGCCAAAGCGGCGCTGGTGGTACTGGATCACCACGCCTTTTTTGGCGCTCAATACGGTATAGCCCGCGCTAACTTAAGCCGGTTGCAACAACAGCTGGCCGTGATAACCGCAGTTAAACAGCAACTGGCAGCGCAGCATATTGGCCTGATTACCCTAGTGGGGAACGTAGCGCAACGTATAAGCGAGCTGGCGCGCGAGCTTAATGCCACAGCGCTTTACTGCGCTGAGCCGGTGGCGCCGAATGAGCGCCAGGCCCTGCTACGACTATCGCCGGGCTTGGCTGTGACACAGCTTGACTGCAATTCGCTGCTGGGCCACCAGCTTCGGCCAACATTGGCAACGCTGCCCGATAGCTTTACGCCCTTTCGTAAACAGTTAGAGCCGTTATTACAGGTAAGCCCACCACTTAACACGCCGCTGCCACCCCAGGGCTGGTTAACGATGAGCCAATGCGAGCCTTACAACAGCGCTTTTAACCAGTTAGCATCGCAGTATCAGCCCAACCTGCTGCAAAGTGTCGCGTCAGAGCAAGGCGCACTGGCGCGGGTAACAGAGTTTATCTGGCAGGGCCGGCATATTTTAACCTACAAAGAAACGCGTAATCAGCTGTTGGGCCAGCACTATGCCAGCTTTTGCTCGGCGCCGCTGGCGCTTGGCAGCTTATCGGTCAGGCAGTTGTGGCAGGACATTGTGCAGTTTGAACAACAGGTTGCAGCAAACGACTCGACCTATTGGCTAAAGTTTGAGCTATTGTGGCGCGAGTATTTTCGCTGGCAATTTCGCAAATACGGCAACCTTTGGTTTAGCCGAAACGGCATTAAACAGGCAATACGCCAGCAGCCAGATTTTAGCCCGCCCAGGCTTAGCTCCCGGCAGCAGGACAAGTTTCAGCGCTGGTGCGCCGGGCAAACCGGCATCGATTTTGTTGATGCCAATATGCAGTTACTCAATAAAACCGGCTTAATGAGTAACCGTGGCCGGCAGAATGTCGCCAGTTATCTGATTTACGATCTGGCGCTGGACTGGCGCTTAGGCGCGGCCTATTTTGAGCAGCGGCTGTTAGATTACGACTGCGCCAGCAACTGGGGCAACTGGGCTTATATTGCCGGCACCGGCAACAGCAGCGAGCGGCGCTTTAACATTAGCAAACAGGCACAGCTGTATGACGCCGATGGCCGCTTTGTCCGCACTGTATTACAAGATGCGTCAGCATGACTGCGCTGGTCTGGTTTAAGCGCGATCTGCGCCTTAACGACCACCAACCGCTGTTAGCGGCGGCCAAACAGGGCGCAGTAGTGCCGCTGTACATTATCGAGCCCGATTACTGGCAGCAGCCGGATGTCTCATTGCGCCACTGGCAATATTTGTCCGTCGCTTTAATGCAGTTAAACCGGCAGCTCTCTGCGCTGGGCCAGCCGCTGTTAGTGGTAAAGGGCCCTGCCACTGCAGTGCTAAAGCAGCTTTGTCAGCGGTTTTGTATCACTGATGTGTACAGCCATGAAGAAACCGGTAACCTGTGGACCTATCAGCGTGATCTGGCGGTGCAGCGGCTGCTTAAATCGCTGAATATTCGCTGGCATCAGTTTCGCCAATTCGCGGTGTTTCGCCCGCTGGCTGACCGGGATAACTGGTTTACACTGGCCGATAACTGGCTAAAAAGCCCACCGGCGCCCTCGCTGCAACAGCTGCCTTTTGTTACTGCCGCCCACTGGGATTTAACCGCTGTTGCGCCGACCAGACTTAAAGATCTGCCGCTATGCCAGAGCCCGCCCGATGCCTATATGGCCGATCAGACCTTTCACAGCTTTTTACAACAGCGCTGCCGGCACTATCGCCAGCATATTTCGCTGCCGGCTAAAGCCAGCCAAAGCTGCTCCAGGCTTAGTACCTACATTAGTTACGGCCAGCTAAGCTTACGCCAGTTGCAACAACAAAGCTTTGTCGCGATAAAACAAAGCAGCGACAGCCGCCGCTCACAAGGCTTGCAGGCGTTTTTTAGCCGGCTGCGCTGGCACTGCCATTTTATGCAAAAGCTGGAAGATGAACCTGCTATAGAGTTTTACAATATGCATCCGGGTTTTGATGGCTTGCGCGAGCCCTACTTTAACCCAACCTTGTTTGCTGCCTGGTGCAGCGGCCACACCGGCTACCCGCTGATTGACGCCGCCATGCGCAGTTTATTGGCAACCGGCTGGCTGCATTTTCGTGGCCGCGCCATGTTGGTGGCTTTTGCCAGTTACCACCTGTGGTTACACTGGCGACCACTGGCATTGCATTTGGCGCAGTGTTTTATTGATTACGAGCCCGGTATCCATTACCCGCAAATTCAGATGCAGGCGGGCACCACCGGCATTAACCCCAACCGTATGTATAACCCGGTAAAACAAAGCCAGCAAAAAGATGCTGATGGCCAGTTTATCCGCCACTGGCTGCCAGAGCTGCGCCAGGTACCCGACAGCTGGTTGCATACGCCCTGGCTGATGCCGTCATCATTGCAACAGCAATATGGTTGTGTGCTGGGGCGCGATTACCCGGCACCGGTGGTAGCGTTACCGCAGGCACAACAACAGGCCAGAGCCAGAATAAGCCTGTGGCTGAAACAACAAGACCGCCAGCACTGGCTACAGCAAAAACAAGCGGTATTTCAGCGCCACGCCAGCCGGAAACGGCCGGTTAGCGGCAAAAAGAGCGCACTAAACCGTAATCAGCTGGGTTTTGACTGGTAAAAGTAGCGCTGAATTGACTGCACAAAAATACAGGCCTGTGTGTGGGTGGCAGGCCTTATTGCAACAGTTATGTTCTGCGGCTTAACCGGCTAAGCAGCAAAAGCCCAAGGCCAAATACTGCAAGGCTGGCTGGCGCAGGCACATCTGTCATTTGTCTGGCTGTGATAGAAAAAAATGGTTGTATGGTATTGGTTTGGTTTTCTATGGTAACAAAACCATAGCAGCCAGAGGCGAACCCCATTAAGCTACAGGTAGCATCAGACAAAATTGAACCGCCCATCACGCCAATGGCGAAAGTGTACAAATAATCATCTATTACCAATTGCTGCACCAAATCGAGCGGTGAGGCAATAGCGAAAATATCACCGCAACCGTTGATATTCTGGCCCACCCCCTGAGCATTACCATCAGGACAAAGCACACCATTACCTGGTGCATTAACCGTTTCAAAGAAGTTAATATCAAAAGCTATGGTAGGTGCGTTTATTGCCGGCCCGGCGGGGAATAACGGCGTTAACAATAATTGATTAAGCAAGGTGGTCTGTGTCAACAGTTCACCATTATCAAAAACAGGAAAATTATTGTGCACTAGTGTGGTGCCCATTTCCGCAGCGCCATTCGTTGTCACAGTTCCCAGTATCGGGCTGGTTACAGCGAATGAGGAAGGCGAGCCGTTAACCGGGTCTCCCCAACTTAACGACGAATACCAGGTTTGCAATACATTAAACTCGTCTAAATAGTTGCTGGCGCCGCTGGCGGTAACACCCGCCGCTTGCCAGTTGATAAAGCCAGCTGAATTGACAAAACTCCATTCTGTTATCATAGCTGCCTGTGCGGCTGATGTTGTCATCAAACCTGCAAACAATATTGTTGAGAATTTCTTGCCCACCTTCATTGCAACGTCCTTTTTACATTATGTCTTGGCAAGAAATGTAATGCATCAAACAAACCAAAACTGTGCATGTGAAATTAACTCAATGAAAAGCTTAGATATAAAATATAAACAATATGAAGAGAACACAATTTTAGCTGTACGGCTATTAATGATGTAAAACTATTCGACACTGAATATATTAATGCTCTGTATGACGAATATCACCAGGAGCTTGCTGCTCAAGCCAGATGACGGATGCCCATACCGCATCGAGCGCCATGCTAAGAAATTCACTATTGATACGCTGCCAGGTGTCCAGCTCAGTGTGGTAATGCACATGGTCCTGACCGCCGAAAAACAAATAGGCAATACCAGCCCGATGAAAAGGCCCATGATCACTGGCATTAGGCCAGTCGTGACGGCTATGCTCGCGCGGTAAACGGCCCGGGCCACGGTGATGTAGAAACTGCAGCTTACGAAAACGGGGATTTAACTCAGCCATTAAAGCAGGGAAACGCTTAGCGCCGGTTAAATACAAGCGGCCGCGCCTATCCGGCCGGCCCAGCATATCGAGATTCAGGTTTAGTGCGATGCTGTTAAGCGCCACCGGCGGCGCGGCAACAAAGGCTATACTGCCATATAAGCCACCCTCTTCAGCATCTGTAGCGATAAAAATATACGAGTAGGCCGGACAGCGCTGGCTTAAGCGGCTAGCGAGCTCCAGCATCACCGCCACGCCGGAGGCATTATCATCGGCACCGTGAAATATCTTATGGCCTTGCTTACCTAAATGGTCGTAATGTGCAGTGACCGCAATATACTGCTGTGGATAGCTGCAGCCTGGCAGGTAGCCCACCAGATTAATGCCGGTTTTACTGCGGCCATAAGAAAATGGCTGGCTATAGCTGCCATTGAAGTATTGCAGGCCCAGCTGCTGATAACGCTGGGTCAGATAGTCGCGCGCCAGCTGCGCACCGCCCGTGCCGGTTTTGCGCCCTTGCATTTGCGCATCACTGAGTTGCCTGATGTCTTGCTCTACACTGGCTGCATTTGCAGCCAAAGCGCTTAGTAACACACCACACAGCAGTAAACGCATACTACTGTCGCCGGGCTATGGCCTGCAACTTGGCGTGATAGCGCTGTTGCTGGTTGGTAATGAGGGAAAGCTCTGCCGCAGTGGCTAGCGATTGGCGGGCCCGCGCTGGTTGGTGATTGTTGTAATAGGCTACTGCCAGTTCAAAATGCAATTGATGCAGATAAGGTGCTTGCGTTATTGCCTTGCGGTAAAACACTATAGCATCGTCATATTGCTGCTTAAATGCCGCTTCTTTGCCGAGGATATACCAGCGATAAGGGTCATGTTCATCATGCGACTTCAACGATTGCAGCAGAGCCTCTGCTTGCTCGGTTTCACCCATATTGTGCTTTAACACAGCATAGTTGCTGATCAGCGTAGTTTTAACGTCTGCCACCTGCAAGCCATATTGATAAAACTGCTCGGCGATGGTTTGCTGCTCTACCCGACGGTGCACAATGGCAATCAGATTAATAACCGCAGCATAGGTTGGCGCATAGTCTAACGCAGTGCGCAGTAAGGCCAATGCTTGGGTATAGTTAGCCTGTAGCACTGCATCAGCAGCCAAATTACGATAAAACATCGCGATAAAAGTGTTCTCAGACACCCTTGGGCCTGTTACGTCCGTGGCAGCGGGCAGATAATCCACAATAATAGCCGGTTTCGAAAAATAAACTGCATCGTTCGGGGCAACAAAATCGGGATCATACAAGATGGTTCTCACATGATCCGAAGACAGCATAAAATCGCCGTCAATACTGTATACCGGCGCGCTGACGATGGTTTGAAACTCAATCTCTACACCAACCAGGTCCGCCAACGCCTTAGTAAGTACCGCCAGTGAAATACAATTACCACTTTTGCTGGCATAAGACTGCGCCGCGCTATAGTTCTCACCCAGATAGGTAAAGCCCGTCAAATGCTCTGATAAAAAATGATAGATACGCCGATGTTTCGCCACTGCTTGTCGCGAAGGGGCATTAAAATAGGCTAAAAACTCGCGCTGTTGCTCAGCAGTTAAAGCAAAAATATCTGTAACAGTGGGTACAGGCGCCACGGCTGTTTGTAACAATACCGACTGAGGCGGCGCGACAACCCCACCCTCTGATTTCAAAGCCGGCTTAGCAGTACAGCCTGCAAGCAGCAAAGTTGTTATTAGGCAGCATAATCTAGCTTGTCGATACGGCATCATCACTACCGGGTTAATAAAAGGTAAAGATGTTATATCGCATCCTCATCTTCTTCGCCAGTACGAATACGGATCACCCGTTCAACATCGAAGACAAAGATCTTACCATCGCCAATGCGCCCGGTTTGCGCGGTTTTCATGATAGCTTCAACACAGCGCTCTACCTGCTCGTCTGGTACCACAATTTCCAGTTTTACCTTGGGTAAAAAATCCACCATATATTCAGCGCCGCGATACAGCTCAGTATGGCCTTTTTGCCGGCCAAAGCCTTTTACTTCTGTCACTGTCATGCCGGTGATATTAATATCGGCAAGGGCTTCACGTACATCGTCCAGCTTAAAAGGTTTGATGATGGCTTCAATTTTTTTCATTGTGGTGTCCGTTAGTTACGCAACGATATTACACGCAGTATAATACAAGCCGCTTAAGGGTTCAGCAGATAATACCGCAGATTAGCTTGATCCACAGGCGGTAAAGCAAGGTAAGATAGTTCACCATTTACAGCAGAGGCGACAAGCAATGAATGCAGCACAGATTATTGCGCAAATGCAGGTACAACCGCAGATTGACGCGCAGTTTGAGATCCGCCGCCGGGTAGACTTTATAAAACAGCGTTTACAGGCTTCGGGGTTAACTACACTGGTGCTAGGCATCAGCGGCGGTGTTGACTCCACTACCTGCGGCCGGCTGGCACAGCTGGCGGTGGATGAATTAAATGCGCAAAAAGCCGGCTATCAATTTATTGCCGTGCGCCTGCCCTACGGCACACAAAAGGATGAGGCCGAAGCGCAGCTGGCATTGGACTTTATTCGCCCGACTAAAGCCTTGTCAGTAAATATTCAACAAGGTGCTGATGCTCTGCATCAGGCTACCTGGTCAGCCATGGCAGCCAAAGGGCTGGCCAGCGCCACTGAAACACAGACCGACTTTGCCAAAGGCAACGTAAAAGCCCGCAGCCGGATGGTGGTGCAATATCATATAGCGGCATTAACCGGCGGCCTGGTGCTGGGCACCGATCATTCAGCCGAAAACATTACCGGCTTTTACACCAAGTGGGGTGATGGCGCTTGTGATTTAGCACCGTTATTTGGCTTGAGTAAACGCCAGGTCAGGTTACTGGCCCGCACCCTTGGTGCGCCAGAGCTGTTGATAGAGAAAACCCCTACTGCCGATTTAGAGTGTCTGGCGCCGCAAAAAGCTGATGAGGCGGCGCTTGGCCTGACGTATGAGCAAATCGATGATTTTCTTGAAGGCAAAACAGTGCCGGCAGAGGTGAGTGACAAGCTGATTGCCATTTACCAGCGTACGCAGCATAAACGCGAGCCCATCCCAACCATATACGATTAAAAAACATTTAATTCACATTTTGGTAAATCATACTAAGCTTAATGCAAGCGTTAACTGCAAGGAGCTTAGTATGACGTTACCCGCCCGTACCGGCTTTAGCCTACCGGAGCTGTTGGTTAGCCTGGCAATACTGATTATATTCGCCACCATGGCCGTACCTGCCATGGCCAGCTTTATTGACCGCCAGCGGGCTTCGGCCTATATCCGCCAGTTTAGCCAGCATTTGGCTTATGCCAGAGTGGCCGCCAGCAGCAGTAATTTGCCGGTACAGTTTTGCCCCATCAAGGATGGGCAGTGCACTAAGGCCTGGCACAATGCGCCAGTGCAGCTTTTGGTGCAATATCCCGCTGACGGAAGCAGCAGGCTGCTAAGAGAATTACCCGCACTGCCCACAGGGCACCAGTTAGCCTACAACCGCGAGGCCATTACCTTTCGCCGCGATGGTAGTTTAAACGGCTTTGAAAATGGCACCTTTTATTACTGCGCTAAACCCGCACAGCAGTGGCATTACCGGCTTACGGTGAATCAGGCCGGGCGTGGCAGGTTGACAGAGGTAAACCAAGCCTGTCCGAACTAATCCCAGCAGGACAGCGTCTGCGGTGACAGCTGATTACGTTGCCCCAGGTGGTTTAACGTAAACAGACTGCACGGGGCATCAGCTTGTTGCGGCCCCTGTGCCAACGCACGTATCTCATAGGCCTGGTTTTGCTCCGATAACAACACCTCAAAGGTATAACGGCTTGACGAAGCCGCGCCTAACACCGCTAAATCTGCAGTATAGCTGCCATGATCCGCCAGATAATGCGCTTGGTTATTTGCCAGCTGCAGCAGTGTTGTCGTTGCCTCAGTCCGGTAAGTGCGAAGTACATATTGCTGGTATGACGGGTAGCTTACAGCCGCTAAAATGCCGATGATGGCGATAACAATTAACAGCTCTATTAAACTAAACGCATGTTGCTTGCCCGGTTTACTCCGCCTCACTCGTGCGCCCCTTCTTCCCGTTGAAAAGTAGCCAGTCGCTTAAATTTAGGGAAACTATGCGTTGGCAGCGGCTTAGTGCAGCTGGCACAGGCCGCATCAACCGCTAACAGCTCTGTCAGTACCAGTTGCTGCTGCTCTGCGTTTTGCAGCAGTATTTCAAGCTCACCCTGGGCGTTTTGCTGCAACGCCAGCTCCGCCGCGTCCGGCTGAGCAATCTGCCATTGCCGCGTGGCATAGACCGCAGCGGCATGATGTAAATGTAAGGCATGCAGCTGTGGCAGCGCATCAGTGCCTAAGCTGCAATCAGCATTGAGTTGTGATACTGCAGCTGAGGTAAAATACACCACACCGGCGTACACCGCCGGTTTGGCACTGATACTGCGCTGCGTTTTCACATACCAGCCAGCACTTTGCTGCAGCTGAAGCCAGCTGGCATCGCTAATACCTGTTTGCACTTCTGCAGCGCTAAGCTCACTACGATCGACCAGCTTGCTGATATCTAAAAGGTTTGTCTCACCATGACGATGTTTTAGCATGATAAGAATATCGCCAGCCCCTGCAGTACTGGCTACCAGTAACAGCATGCTCTGGCGCTGCCCGGCAAAGCCGGCATCGGCGGCCACACTCTGCACCAGCTGCACAGGCTGGCGAAAGTGCGCCTGCAGCTCAGTAAAATCAGCCAGCAGCTGTGGTGCTTTAAAGCCAGTATTACCCAGCGGCAGATACCATACCAAACCTTGCACATCCACCGCATACAGGGCGTCAGCTATACCATCATAATCATGATCAAGCACCGCAGGTTGCGCCCGGATACTCGCAATTTGACCACTGTCTGTTGGCCAGCTGGTTAGCTCAGCAATCAGTTGCTGATTATCACTTTGCGTGAGGCGAATCACACCGGGCGCCGCCGGCACATTAAGCTGCACATTATTGCTGATCAGAATTTCCCGCACCGGCATATTGGCTAGTGGCGACCACATACTGGCTGCCAGCGGCTCTGGCGGGTTCAGATCACAAGCTGCAGCACAAGGGCTAAGCAGCAAAAACAGCAAAGTCGCTTTTTTATTGGTCATCGGCAGGCGTCCCGGTACTTAAGCTGGCCGTCAGTGCAAAACTGCTATACGACGCATAAAATAACCCGTTGTCGGAATAGGTTTCTGTATCTATTTGCCACAATTGGCAGTTAAGTGCCGACGCCGACCAGGCAGCAAACTGTGCCGGACACTGCGCTAATGGGGTAAGCGAATGCTCAGCATTTGCCGGCACTACCGCCTGAAGATGCGCGCTAAGCGCGGCCTGCTCCGTCTGTAACTGTTGTTGTCCGGCATAGGCGGCTTTGTGGCTTAACTGGCTTACCAGCAACATGGCGGATAACAATAAACTCATCACCAGCAGAAATATCAGCACCATAATAAGCACCATGCCTGTTGTCTGTTTCATATGCCTCCCTGCAATAGCTGGTTGTAAAAAAATACACTGCTGCTGAGCAACAAACGTCGATAGTGATCAGCCGGTGCCTCAAACTGCTGCTTACCCATTTGATACACCTGTTTATTGACATAAGCGGGATCCGGCCGGCGTGAGCGCAGTAAAATATGGTACCGCATACTGATGATGCGGCTATGTTGTTGCTGCCACAACTCTGCTGTTACCTGCTCTGTCGGCAAGATGTAGTCCAGCTGGCCATCGGCATTGGTGTCTATACCAAATTCAAAATGCAGCCGCTCTACACCGTCTAAAATGGCATCCGTGCTAATTACAGCTGCGCCTGCAGCATTACGGCTTAAGCGCTTACGCATAAGCACCGGTAAAGCCTCACCGTCTACCTGCTGTTGCTGCAGATAAAACACCAGATGCTGATAAGGCAGATAATCACCCCCAGTTGCCAGTTCAGCACTGGTCGTATCAACAAACCGGCTTTGTTGCCAGTTGGCTTCAAAATAAAAGCGGTTTTGTCTGAACTGAGCTGGCGCCGTTGGCTGACCAATTAAACGCTTTAGCTGTAATATTTCGCTACCGGCAAGCGGCGAGACGATGCAACTTAAGGCTAAACCGGCATAAAGCGTAACAAAAGGCTTACCCGCAGCAGGAAAACTGCCACTGTCAAACGCTGGGTCGACGCAATCGCCAGGCGGCGCTGCCGGCAATACGGTCCCGATTGCAGTTTCAGGTAGAGCACGGCCGCCCCAAAAGCCAATATTGGCCAGCTCACGTTGAAACACGCTATTGATCAGCTGCGCATTTTGCTGCAATTCAGCTAACTGCTGGGTTTGCCTTACTGAGCGATTCAGGCTGCTAAAGGCGGTCAACGCCATGCTGATGATCAGCAGCGACAACGCCATCGCAATCAGCAATTCCGATAGGGTAAACCCCGATGCCGGGCGCATGGCTTAGCCCTGGCTGGCAGTTAATATTAATTGGGCACGCTGCGCATCAGCACTGCAGAGCGACGCGTTGCCAGCTTGCTGTTTCAGCCGGCGCTGCCAGGTCATGGTCAGCTGTACCGTCTGATGCTGTGGCGTCACACAAAGTGCTGCCTGATGAAGTTTGCCTGTTGCCGCCTGTTGTAAACGGCTAACTAGCTGATGCAGCTGGATTGACGTTATTTGCGCTGGTGTGCACTGCGTTGGCGGTGCACAAGGAGGGAGTTCGGGCAGCTCGGTGTAGGGCGTTAGTTCCTTTACTGCCGGCAACAAAGCGTCGTTACCGGCCAGTTCATTCAATGCCATCGTGCTAAAGGCAACCGCCTGGGTGCGCTGCAACGCATCTTGCACCTGCTGCACCGCCAGCGTTTGCCCTGCCAGCACCCCCAACAAGCCTACTTTTAAAATAAGCAGGCTTACTAATACTTCAATTAAGCTGAAACCAGATTGTAACTGCATATCCGTATGCCAAAAGTTAAATAAATTAACTTTAAAGTTACAGCATTATTTCAAAAGATCAAATTAAACTTACCAACATCTACCGACATCTGCTTCAGTAAAGCCCCCGTTAGCACCTTTTTGTCCGGTATGGGTTAACAATAACGTGCCGCAACCGTCATTTTGCATTGAGGATGCAGCAGCACTTAACCTGTAAGTTCGCTCTGCAACAGCAGCCAGCGTAAAAGTGTAACGGTTTGCAAGATCTGCCCTACACTGTATAGCCGGCAGTTGAATATTCGCAGGGTTATAACGCATATTTTGTGTATAAGTGCGCTCCATAAATTGCGATAACTCCATTAAACAGGCTGTAGCTGCAGTCCTATTCGAACGTAAAACATGGTTTTGATAAGATGGGTAAGCAATAGCTGCCAAAATACCCACTATTGCCACCACTATCATCAGTTCAATCAATGTTAAGCCACGTTGTAAATTATTGTTCATTAGTCAGCTCCCGCCAGGTCAGGCGTCTTCCCAGTGCAACTACATTAATCTGCCTGGCTTGTGGTGTTGTTGCATCGCCTTGACCAGACACCTCTTTATACACATCGTCATCCGTTCTGATTACTGTATAACCTACTGTTGGTGATTCAGTCTTCACTCCACTAGTCGGAACATCTTTTGAAAAATCAGTCGTATTAAAGAAATTCCGTTTTAAACGACCTCCCTTAAAAGGGTCTATCGCCATACGCCAACTAATCCCACCAGCTTTGCATGGGTCATCGTCCGGTTTGAGTGTGTTGATAACAAGGACATTGTCTATCATTAATGGTGGTAAGACTACACGCTCTCCATTTGTGACTAAATCGATGTACCATCCTTTATCATTCACGTCCAGCACAGTGCTCTCTTCCAGTGCACGATAATCGCCTGATTCCTGATAAGTACGTTGCTTAAGATTGCTGCGTGAAAGGGTTATTGCTGTTTTGGAATCTTCAGTTTCATCAACAAAACCATAGATACTTTGTCTATCCGTGGTCGTTTTATCAGACACTGCCAAATAACTCCCAGTACCAAACATAATCCAGGTTTTGCCTGTATTAGGCTCACGGCTGATTGATAAGCCCGAAGTAATTGGTTGAACTTTGCTACCTACTTTAGCTGTAAAAATTGGATTATTACTATTTGCTAATCCCCACTGGTTGGTTTGCTTGTTGCTGATATCAAATTTCCAAACATTACCTTGGTAATCACCGGCATATACATAATCAACATTGCCATCCATATCTCTGTCCCAGGTTTCCAGCTGAGAAAAGCCATTTGGTGCAGCTGATGAATTTGGTAACGCAATCTTTTTGATTTCAGCACCTGTTGCAAGATCAAAAATCAAAATACCGCCTTTATTAGTACTGTTGTTGTAGCCATAACCAATAATTCCAATCCACTTATCAGTAACACTTCTGGCAATAAGTACCTTACCCGTGTTTTGCCCCACTTCAGCATAAGGCACATCCCATAACGGCTTAATTTCAGTTGGAACAGTGACATCCAGGGCAAAAATACTGTTACTACCCGTACTAGCCCCGCGTCCCAACGTGCCTAATACTAAAGTTTTCCAGGTACCACCAATAAAGGCGTCTCCTGAAGTTAATACACCATCAACATAGTACTGGTGTTTATAGTCTGGCGCCGCAAGGTCCTTTAGGCGGGGTAAAACAGCCTTGGGTATGTAGGCATAAATTTCCTTACCGGCACCGCCACCCAAGTTTTTATTGTCGCTAAACGCATGCAACATGCCATCATTTGCACCAACGTAAACAACACCTTTGCGTGTTTTATTAGCCTCAATATAAGCTAAATAAGAAGGTGACTCTGACCACCCGTTTCGATGGTAATTTTTACGCTCTGCTGCACCAACATATAATGGCGCTGAGTGTGCTATGTCACCTAATGGTGAGCTGCGCTTACGAAATAAACCAGTACCATTTTCTTTAATTTCATTAGATTTATCCCCCCGAAGATAATCAATCAGATTCTTTTTATAACCCGCACTTGTGGTGTCAGGCAAAGCTAGCTCAGCAAGTGTAACATTACTGTCATTGAAGTCTTTCAGGTTGGGTCCTTTAAAATAAGTTATGGTGCGCTGCGTATGAATGGGAACTCCCTCAGAAGCTTTCCATGCGACCTGCATGCCGTTATCCGCATCATAAGTCCATAAATCACCGGCCCAGTCTTCACCCTCATACCTTCCTTGAAATATTCTAGCTCCAGTTTGTGAGCTTGTACTAACACCACCCAGGTTGGAGGCAGAACCTGTGCCTTTAGTAATTTGCAGTAATGCCGTGGCTAACTTAGTGGCAAATTCATCCGCCTTACTGGCATTAAAAAAGCTACCCCGGCTGTTAACTGCAGCATGTAATAAATCATCCAGTTTATGCGCGTCACTTGATGCAGGATCCGGCCACTCTATATATTCATTGTTTGCAATTTTCTTAAAAGCATCTTCAGGGTTGTTGGGAAAGGTTGTGGTAGGAATACCCAACGACACACCAAAGGTGGTCATATTCTGCCAAAATGCCGGGTTTTTCTTTTCGTCAACAACCGGCACCAAATTATCCACAAGCGGCAAGAGGTCTTGCTTCCAATAGTGCATGGCGATATCAGCCAGGGTGTTACTGTACGCATCTTTAAATGGATCTAAGGCCTTATACTGACCGGTCTGGGTACCCGGCCCTAGTATGACTTTGCCATCTTCGTTATCAGAGTTATCTACTCCGCTAAACGAGTCGTTGTAGTAACCATCTGTCATCAGCATGGTAAAGCTTTGCCGGCAGCCACGGATTGGACTGTTCTCATCTGCCGGGTTGTCGCGCCAGGGTTTGTTTGTTTGAAAATACTTACCTGCAGCATCAAGCGCCACTCGCAATGGAGTTCCACCGCTGGCACCTTGTTGATACAAGTTATCGTAAAAGCCACTACGGCCACTGCCACTAAAAGGAGTTACATCAGTTTTTACTAGGCCAGAATGGTTCAGAGCTCCGTAACCAACACGTATTTCCGGCTTCAATGACTTGTGTGCAAAGGCTTCGCCGATCGCCCACTTAGACATTTGCATTCGCGTACGATAAAACGCAAACCAGTTAGCGAAATTCTGTTTTTGACTATCGGATACTTTGTTATAGATATAACAGCGATCATCATAGATGCCATAGCTGCAGCTGGAATCATAGCTGTAATAAAACGCATGGCCGGCAGCCGCATTCGGGCTTATAGTAAAACCGGTACGCCAGGAATTTGAGTAACTGCCACGATAATAAAAATCATCCAGAATAGCGCGATAGTTCGTTTCCAGATTTACTGTGGTACTGGTGGAAGCAAAACCATTTATCTTCGCAGCCGTGAAGCTTGCTGGCGTCATAGTAGTACCATCAGCATTGCGCGGTGGAGAATAAGACTTTGATGGATCAAAATAAGAGGTGTTATAGGCAGAAGATACTAAGTAACGTTTGTTGGTTGTGTCATAATAACATGTATTATTTGCACCTCCATAGCTACCAGCACCTTGGCACACTTCAGTAAAATATTGTGGAGCATTTGCATATGTATTGAGCCGAGTTACCAAATTATCTGGTGTAAAGCCCCAACGCATTGAACCAGAATCATCGATTACGAACAAAATATTAGGCGGCAAACCGATAGCCGTTTGCAACGGGTTATCAGAGATACTGATGGTATTTGCCGCAGCTTCACCTACAGCTAAGCCCAGTATAGCGCCTAACAACAGGTAACCGTATTTACCCGATACTGTCGTTTTCATTACAGTGGTACCCCTATAGTGGTTTGCAGCATAACCTGAGCCCGGCCAGTACCAGGCACAGTACGGGCTGTTATTCTGAAAGCTTCCAGCTCACAATCTACTGCTGGATTGGCCGAAACGGCCCGACAACCGACAGAGCTTTGATATAAACCGAGGTGCTCAATAATGAACTGGGTAGCAGGCATTTCAGCACTGTCTGCCGCCCGGGATTGCCAAACAGTTGTAGCATCATTCCAATAATCTGGTGTCGTCGCGGTAATCACGCGCTCCGACAGCAAATTTGGTGTCGCCAGCCGGTTTGCTTCTACCTGACGCTCGGCGGCAAACACCGTTGCCTCAACCGCCTGTAGCGATAATTCTTTGTCATATAAATTGGCCGTCATTTTTTCTTGTACGCCGGCATTTCGCATAGAGGTTATAGCCAAAGTACTAATAGCCAACAACAGCAATAATGCCACTATCAGTGCCATACCTTGCTGTTTATTAAGTGAAACTGTCATACGAGACCTCTTTAGCGGTTACGTAAATTAATCATATAAGTAAATGTCAAAGCATCAGCTGCGAGCTGAACATTAGCCGGAGCCGTCATTTGTAACTGAACTTCTACCGCCACCACATCTGCCCAGGATGCCACCGCATCAGCAGCACGTAATGCTGTGTTAGTACTCTCTAAGTAACGCAGGTTAAGTTGTTGCACACCACGCAAAATTTCATCCGTGGCTAAGACGGTATCATTCCCAGTTCTTCGCGGCGTACCACGATACAAACTGCGTACACCATTGGCGGCACCGACATACCAGGACACCGCTTCAAAGCGAGTCAACATCGCATTGTTACCAAATCGATGCGGTGTACCATTAGCGGTGCAAACCGTAGGAAAACCTAACCCCTTACTGCAGTTACCCGGGCTTTGGGAACCACCAGCATTATGCACAACAGTTTGGTTTGCCACATTGGCATTGGTGACCTGAAAAATGGCAGTATGATCGTCATCACAGGCCATCACAATATCACCGGGCGCAAGCCCGTGGTTAGCTCTGTTTACAAACAACGTCGCCGAAGCTGCGTTCGGTTGATGATCATGAATAGATACACTGTTACCACCACCAAACATTAGCTGCAGGGCAGCAGAGTCATTTACCGGCGCAGGATTTCCTAAACCTGCAGGCACTGTTGCCGGGGTGTATCCCAGGATACCGGCCTGGTTCGCCTGCCAGTTTGTCCACCACTGCGTATTGGCATTATTCAGCACGTTAGCAACACTACCATTGTTGGTACAACCAGAAAAACCGGCACTGCGTATGTCGCGCGCCATCAATTGAAAGGCTATACGAGCGTTCTCCTGCATGGACGATAATGCTTCGTTTATGCGGTAAGTAGTCTGATTAGCAATAAAAACCCCGGTAACACCACCAATCAGCACAAGGCCAAGTGTTAATGCAATCATCAACTCAACTAAAGTTAAGCCAGCTTGTTTAGCATAGGTTTTAATTATCATTACAAAGCCACCCGGTAGTTAAGTTGCATAGCACCATTGCCGGCAACACCGCGCGTATCGTCCCAGCGCACGTTAATTAGTAACTGGCCGCCATTAACTTCAGCTGTCAAACAAGCTCCCTCACCTAAGCGTTGTTTTAACTGTGTTGACCAAAGTTGATGTTGACTACCTCCGCCATCACAATCGCCAAGATAATCGGCCTGAAGACGGGATGTACCTAAACGCTGGGCAGCAATGTTAGCGCGTACGTTTTCACTTAAGCTATGTGCCACTAAAGTAGCCACGGTTCTCTCATGCGCACTTTGCACATTACGTACACCGCTGCTTTGCAAGGCCGCTACACCCAACAGACCAATACCTAGCACCAATACCGCTATTAATACTTCAAGTAATGACACACCCTTTTGACGAACTAATAGGTTTAAATTAGGCACAGGCACTAGCTCCTCTGGCTATGCTGATGGCACCACCGGCCACAAAAGTGAGGGTACGGGTATTTTCAGTAACGGATGATGACTTGGTGCACACACGAATAGAGGATGCCAAACCTGCACCACTATTATCGCGTACTAAACCAGCCGGCGTGAAAACAATGCTGGTATTTGCAGGACCTGAAACAACCAGATTGTTTGAGCTACGCCCCTGCGCCACTACTTCATTTCCCGCCAATACTAGCCAGCTACTCCAGTCTGCTTTAGCTGCACAGCTTATGCCATCTGTTGTGGCACACAGCATGACATTTTGCGAGCGTTTTATCGCTTCACTACGTGCCCCCTGATACGCAGACAGTAGTTGATTTGTAACACCGGTCAGGCGATTACCCTGCACCAGACTATTAAAAGAAGGCACAGCAACAGTAGTTACTATTGCTAATATTGCAATGGTTACCATCAGCTCGACCAGAGTAAAGCCAGTTGCACTCCGCCTGGCGTGGCTGTTATTTAACCTTTTCTTGCCCGTCAATACCGTCATAACTATTCAACTTTATAAATTTTGATCTGGTGGTATAAATAAAACTTAATCGGCTGTGCTTACAAAGCAAACTACTTTATGGACTAACGGTAATTTTGCCGGACTAACGGTCGCTTACACATTAACAGATGCAATTTCTGATGTTCGCAACTTCGCGCCGGCTCACTTCAAGCCGGTCATCACAGCCATGTAACCGGACCCAATGCCTGTTATTGGCACTGACCAGCCGGTCAAGATGAGTTTTGTTAATCAGGGTACTGCGATGTATGCGCAACAGCTGTTGCGGATACTGTTGTAATAGCTGCACCAGGCTCTGTTCAATAATGGCCTCACCACCCTTGTATACCATGCGGACATACTTATCTTCCGCACTGAAAAACAGCACATCTTTTAACTCAAGCTGTCGTTTAACTCCGGCCTGGGTATAAA
This sequence comes from Rheinheimera nanhaiensis E407-8, assembly GCF_000296695.1. Classification (GTDB taxonomy): domain Bacteria; phylum Pseudomonadota; class Gammaproteobacteria; order Enterobacterales; family Alteromonadaceae; genus Alishewanella; species Alishewanella nanhaiensis. The sequence goes on along the minus strand of NZ_BAFK01000003.1, from coordinate 224,729 downwards.
TAATTTTAGGCTCGGTGTTTTTTTGCCGTTCTACATGCGCTTTAGTATGCAAGCCAACCTTTTCCAGCGCCTGCTGTAGCTTGTCAACAGAGACCGGTTTTAACAAATAATCTGCCGGCGCCGCCTGATAGGCATTCAAAGCGTGCTCAGGATGTGCGGTGATAAAAATGACCGCTGGCGGTGTCGGTAATGCTAATAACTCAGTGGCGAACTCGATACCATCGGTGCCCGGCATAGCGATATCGAGCAGCAAGATATCTGGCTGTTGGCTATGTAGCAGCTGTAATGCCATTACCGTATCACCGGCTTCGCCCACCACCTGAAACTGGCTCAGTTGCTCTATCAGGCGTTTTAGCCTGGATCTGGCCAGCGGCTCGTCATCAACAATTAAAACCTTCATGCTTCTCCCTGCTTAGGCAACACCAGCTTCACCCTAAAGCGCCCCTCGTTACTGGCACTGTGTAACTGCGCATCTATACCAAAATGCAGCTGTAAGCGCTGACGAATATTGTCCAGCGCCATGCCATTCCCCCGCTGTTGCTGTTGTGCTTTATTACCTAACGGATTAGTAATAACAATACTTACCGAGCGACGACTCTCCAACACTGTAATATGAATCATTGCCTTGGTCTGGCTTTGCTCTGCACCATGACGAACCGCATTCTCCAACAGTGGTTGTATGGTTAATGCCGGCAGCTGCATTGCAGGTACAGGCTCCGGCAGATCCCACTGCACCGTCATTCGCTCTCCTAACCGCCATTGCTCCAACGATAAGTATTGCGCCGACAGCTTTAACTCATCAGCCAAACTGATTACCTGCCCCGCATTTAATGCCGCACGAAATAATGCTGAGAGATTCAGTAGCGCCTGCTCAGCGGCATCGGGCGCTACATGTATAAGCTCTGCTACGGTATTTAAACTGTTAAACAAAAAATGCGGCTCGATCCGAGCCTGCAAGGCATTAAACTCAGCCTGGCTTTGTGAGCGAACCTGTTGGTTGTGCTCGGTATGAATAATAAAAAACTGGATCGCGATAACGGCAACAATACCGCTAATCATCATATTGGCCAGCACAAAGCCAGTTAAGCTGGCTAACAGCGAAGGATGCTGCGCCTGCAACCAGGAGTGCGATATCACGCTAACCAGTATGGTGGCTATCTCAAAGATAAACACAGTTGCCAGCAACAACCATACCGGCGCCAAGCTGTTAAGCCACTGGCGTAACTGACACAGGCAAATCGTAGTCAGTAGTGACACCCAATGTACAAAAAGACTAATTAGACCCAACCGTTGCCACGGCTCGGCATGTATACCGGGAGCAAACGCCAGCACTACGGCTAAGGCCTGCCCCAGCACGAGCAGTCGTACGACAAAATGACCATGGCACAGATAGGGCAGTTGTAGAGCGGGCAACGCCCATTGCAGGTTCATTTGTTATTCCGCTATAGCCTTAAAGTTAACGCATACTACACCGGATAAACTACCAAAGTTAAGCCTGACCTGCGAAGACAAGCCAGTATCTGTCAGCGCAGCTCAGCGGGAATAGCAAACACCACGTTTTCTTCGCGGCCGGGGTTTTCAGTGACGGTTTTACCGCCCCACTGCTGTAGCTGTTTCACCACTTGCTGCACCAGCACTTCAGGCGCAGAGGCACCTGCGGTCACGCCCACTTTTTCTACGCCGCTTAACCAGCTTTGCTGGATATCGTTGGCGGTATCAATTAAATAGGCGGTGCAGCCCATCTTGTCGGCCAGTTCACGTAAGCGGTTAGAATTACTGCTGTTTTTTGCACCTACCACCAGCAGTAAATCGGCTTTGGCAGCAAGATCACGCACCGCATCCTGCCGGTTTTGCGTGGCGTAACAAATGTCGTCCTTGCGTGGCCCTTCGATATCAGGAAAACGGGCGCGCAGCGCATCAATCACATCCGCCGTATCATCGACAGATAAGGTGGTCTGGCTGCTAAAACACAGCTGCTGCGGGTTTTTCACCTGCAAAGTGGCCACATCCTCGACCGACTCCACCAGATAGATCCCCCCTTCCGGGTTGTCGTACTGGCCCATAGTGCCTTCTACCTCAGGGTGGCCGGCATGGCCAATTAAAATACACTCTATGCCTTTACGGCTGGCACGGGTCACTTCCATATGCACTTTGGTTACCAGCGGGCAAGTGGCATCAAACACTTTTAAGCCGCGCTGCCGGGCATTTTCGCGCACTGCCTGCGACACACCATGCGCACTGAAAATCACGATATTGCCGTCCGGCACTTCGTTTAGCTCATCGACAAACACTGCACCACGGCGGCGCAGGCCGTCTACCACAAACTTGTTGTGTACCACTTCGTGCCGTACATAAATCGGCGGCTCGTACAGCTCCAGCGCGCGTTCAACAATGCTGATGGCGCGGTCTACGCCGGCACAAAAGCCACGCGGGTTAGCAAGTAAAATATCCATAGCTTAATTTACCTGTACTATTTCGACACTGAAGGTCAGGGTTTGGCCAGCCAGTGGATGGTTAAAATCAATGGTTACAGACTCACCCACCACTTCGCGCACTAAACCCGGCATTTCCGAGCCATCCGGCATGGTAAAGCCGATGATCATGCCAGCCTTTGCCGGCGCATCAGCCGAAAATTTACTGCGATCAACATAGTAAATGTTATCCGGGTTGGGCATACCGTAAGCATCCTGTGGCGCCAGGGTAAAGGTTTTCTTATCACCGGCTTTAAGGCCGGTCAGCTGGGCCTCAAAAGCCGCAGAGATACTGCCATCGCCCATTTGCAGCTTGGCGGGTTTATTATGCACCCGGGTACTTTCTGCAGCACTGCCATCAGATAACTTGATATCAAAGTGAAAAATAACGCTGCTGTTACTGCCTATCGCTGTACTCACTTTTTCGCCTCTTCACTGCTAAAACTGTCCCAGATTAATAAGGCTGCACCGATACAAATAGCCGAGTCGGCAATATTAAATGCCGGGTAATGCCAGTTCTGATAATACAGGTGCAGAAAATCAATGACGTAACCATAAACGCTGCGATCAATCAGGTTACCAATGGCGCCAGCCAACACCAGGCTTAACGCCAGATTTAGCTTATGCTGGTTTTTACCATTACGTGCTAGCCACACCGCCAGCACAGCACTTATCACCACCGCTATGATAGTAAAAAACCAGCGCTGCCAGCCACCGGCGTCGCTTAAGAACGAAAAGGCCGCACCATAGTTACGCACATAGGTCAGATTAAAAAATGGCAGCAAGTCGATAGAGTCGAACAGCTGCATATTGGTAATCACCACCTGTTTGCTGATTTGATCGAGCAGCAATACCAGCAAGATTAACCACCACAGATGCCAACCTGTTTGTTTAAATAACTGCATTATGCAAACGCCCGCTGTTCACCATTACCTTCAACATTCGACACACAGCGCAAACACAGCTCTGCGTGCGCCGCATTGGCGCCAACGTCATGGCGGTGATGCCAGCAGCGGCCACACTTGGCGGCGGTTGATGCCTTTACCTGCACACTAAGACCGGCAAGCTCGGTCACTGCGGCATCGGCCGGTGCCGGGTCAACACTTACCTGAGCGGTCGAGGTGATTAGCACAAAGCGCAACTCATCACCCAACTTAGCTAAATCGGCCGCCAGCGCGCTTGAGGCATATAAGGTCACTTCTGCCTGCAACGACGCGCCGATTTTCTCTTCACGCCGCGCCGCTTCCAGCACCTTGTTTACTTCATCGCGTACCTGCAGCAATTGCTGCCAATAGGCATCGTCAAACTTACCGGCAGTTAAGCCGGCAAAACCGCTATACCAGACATCGGTAAAGACAAATTCTTGTGTTTGCCCCGGCAGTTCCTGCCAGATTTCCTGTGCGGTAAAGCTCATGATAGGCGCCATCCAACGCACCATGGCCTGAGCAATGTGATACAGCGCGGTCTGACACGAGCGGCGCGCCACACTGTTGGTATGAGCGGTGTACTGACGGTCTTTAACCACGTCCAGATAGAAGCTGCCCAGCTCAACAGTACAGAAGTTCATCAGCTTCTGGCTTACCAGATGGAACTGATAACTATCGTACGCCTCGATAATCTCCTGCTGCAATTTCGCCGCCCGGTTTACCACCCATAAATCCAGCTCAACCATGCTATCAAAGGCCACCGCATCGGTGGCCGGGTTAAAGCCGTTTAAGTTGGCCAACAGGAAACGCGCGGTATTGCGGATACGGCGGTATTTATCAGCGGCGCGGTTTAGAATTTCATCCGATACCGTCATCTCTGAGGTATAGTCGGTGGTGGCCACCCATAAGCGCAGAATATCGGCGCCCAGTTTGTTCATCACATCCTGTGGCGATACCACGTTGCCTAAAGATTTTGACATCTTGCGGCCATCGGCATCGACGGTAAAGCCGTGCGTTAATACCTGTTTATACGGCGCTTTGTGCTTAATGCTAACGCCTGTCATCAAGGACGACATAAACCAGCCACGGTGCTGATCTGAGCCTTCCAGGTATAAATCGGCCTGGTCGGCGCCGCCAAACTCCGGCCGCACATCGACCACACAGGCATGGGTAACGCCCGAGTCAAACCAGACGTCCAACGTATCGGTTACTTTAACGTACTGCGCGGCGTCATCACCGAGCAGGCTTTGTGCTTCTAAATCAAACCAGGCCTGAATGCCGTCCTGCTCTACCAGTTTAGCGACCTGCTCAATCAGCTTAGCGCTATCCGGGTGCAGAGCGCCGGTGTCTTTATCGACAAACAAGGCAATAGGCACACCCCAGGTGCGCTGACGGGAGATACACCAGTCTGGCCGGCCTTCCACCATCTTCTCAATACGCTGCTGGCCCCAGTCCGGGATCCAGCGGGTTTGCTCGATTTGCGCAAGCGAGGTTGCGCGCAGGCCTTGTTGCTCCATGCTGATAAACCACTGCGGCGTGGCGCGGAAAATAATCGGCGTTTTATGCCGCCAGCAATGCGGGTAGCTGTGTTTATAGGCTTTATGCACCAGCAGCGCGCCAGCGTCTTTTAACGCCTCTACCACGCTGTCATTAGCTTTAAATACATGCTGGCCGGCAAACAGCGGCGTATCAGGTAAATAGACACCGTTAGCGCCCACCGGGTTTGCCACTTCGAGGTTGTATTGTTTGCCCACCACAAAGTCTTCCTGACCGTGGCCCGGCGCGGTATGCACACAGCCGGTACCGGAATCTGTCGTTACGTGCTCACCTAAAATAACCGGCACATTAAACGCATACAGCGGGTGTTTAAGTTGTACCAGCTCCAGCGCGGCGCCTTTGGCAAAACCCAGCGCATGGTAATGCTCGATGCCGGCACGTGCCATCACGTCTTTGACCAGATCAGTGGCAATAATTAAGCGCTCGGCGCCCAGCGGGCCTTGCTCCACCTGTACCAGGCTGTAATCTAGTTTGGCATTCACCGCTACCGCCCGGTTGGCCGGAATAGTCCAGGGCGTAGTCGTCCAGATCACCACTGATACTTTACCGCTGCCGCGCTTACCTTCAGGGTGATCAAAACGGTCAACCACCGCCTCATCAACTGCGGCAAAGCGCACATCAATGGCCGGTGAGACTTTGTCCTGATATTCCACTTCGGCCTCTGCCAGCGCCGAGCCGCAATCAGTACACCAGTGCACCGGTTTAAAACCCTGTTGCAAATGGCCATTATCAATAATACGGCCCAGTGCACGGATAATATTGGCTTCGAAGCGGTAATCCATCGTGCGGTATGGGTTTTGCCAGTCGCCCAGCACACCTAAGCGGATAAAATCGGTACGCTGAGCATCAATTTGCGTTTGCGCATATTCGCGGCATTTTTGCCGGAACTCTGCCGCCGTTAATTTAGTGCCGGGTTTACCGTATTTTTTTTCTACTACCAGCTCAATCGGCAGGCCGTGACAGTCCCAGCCCGGCACGTAGGGCGCGTCATAATCGTCCAGCGTTTTTGCTTTAACGATAATGTCTTTGAGGATTTTATTAACCGCATGCCCGATATGAATATTGCCGTTGGCGTACGGTGGGCCGTCATGCAGAATAAAGGTTTTTTTACCTTTTTTGGCTGCACGAATTTTGCCGTACAAATCCGCCTCGGTCCATTTTGCCAACATTTGCGGCTCGCGCTGCGCCAGATTGGCGCGCATCGCAAAGGCCGTTTCCGGCAAATTCAGGGTATGCTTATAGTCGCTCATCCGTTTTGTTCCGTCTTATCAGTAATGGCAGACGCTGCAGCGTGCTGCCCAAAAAAGGCTTTTGCCGCGGCTACATCGGCGGCAATTTGTTGTTGTAACTGTTGCAGCGAGTCAAAACGCTGCTCACGGCGTAACTTATGCTGCAACACCACTTCAATCTGGCTGCCGTATAAGTCAGCTTTAAAATCAAATAAATGCGCTTCCAGTTGCTGGCGCTGGCCTTGCACCGTTGGCCGGTGACCAATATTCGCCACGCCCTGGTATTGGCCAAATACCGTATTGGCGGTAATGGCATACACCCCACCAACCGGTAACTTGCGCCGGTACAAAAATACATTGGCGGTTGGGAAACCCAAATCACGCCCCAGCTTGCGGCCGTGCCGTACCCGCCCGGTCAGGGTAAAAGGCCGCCCCAGCATGTCAGCGGCCAGCTTAAGATTATCTTCAGCTAACGCCCGGCGGATCAGAGTACTGCTGATACGCTGCTCACCCAACACCAAACTGGAGGTGCTGTACAAGCCAAACTGATAACGCTCTGCCGCTAAAGCTAACAGCTCAAAGCTGCCACTGCGGTTTTTACCAAAGCGAAAATCATCGCCAACTATCAATTGCTCCACCCCTAACTGCTTTAACAGCAGCCGCTCGATAAACTGCTCCGGCGCTTGCGCAGCAAAAGCGGGGGTAAAATGCACACAAATCAGCCGATCTATGCCCAGACTGGCTAAAGCGCGGTACTTTTCCCGAAACCGGGTTAACCGCGCCGGTGCTGCATCGCCGGCAAACAGCTCCAATGGCTGTGGTTCAAACAACATCACACAGGCTGGCAGTTGCCGTTGCCGGGCGATGGCCACCACTTTGGCTAATACTGCCTGATGGCCTAAGTGCACACCGTCAAAATTGCCAATGGTAAGCACGCAACCGCGGTGGCGGGGCAAAATATTGTGTAAGCCGCGAATTAACTCCATGCCTGCCGTATCTGACCTGTGATTAGAAACCGCGCATTATAACCAGTTAATCATTTGCTTTCAGCAACAGAATTGGCTTTAAAATGGGCCAAGCGTACCCCAAATAGATACAGCAGCACAAAATAACCCAGCACAGCCAGCAGACACAGCAGGCTTAGACGCCACACCTGCTGACTAAAAGGCAGCTGCACCCAGACTTCAAGGCCAGGGGTTTGCCAGTACAGCAGCGCCGCCATCAGCAAACTGGCCAGCAGCAGTTTAGCTAAAAATACCAGGCTAGATTTACTCAGCTGATACACCCCGGCCAGCTTTAACCCACGGTACAGCAAATAAGCATTTAAACCGGCCGACAGTGCTGTGGCCAAAGCCAGGCCAACATAACTTAAAAAGGGTGCCAGCATCAGGTTAAACACCATATTAGCGACCATGGCAATAATGCCAATGCGTACCGGCGTTCTAATATCCTGGCGCGCGTAAAAACCCGGCGCTAACACTTTAATCAGCATGTAGCTTAACAACCCTGTGCTGTACGCCACCAGGCTATAGGACACCATCAGCACATCCTGCTGGGTAAACTCGCCACGCATAAACAGCAGGGCAATAATGGGTTTGGCTAACACTATCAGGCCCGCCATTGCCGGTATACCAAACAGGGCAACAAAGCGCAGTGACCAGTCCAGCGTCTGGCTAAAGCGCAGGCTGTTTTCATTAGCATGATGGCGCGACAAATTCGGCAAAATCACCGTGGCAATGGCAATACCAAACAGGCCAAGCGGAAATTCAATTAAGCGATCAGAGTAATACAGCCAGCTGACTGCGCCGGTCATTAAAAAAGAGGCAATCACGGTATCGAGCAATAAGTTAATCTGGCTTACCGACACACCAAACAACGCCGGCAGCATCAGTTTGCGGATTTTGGTCACGTTTTCATCGCGCCAGCCCCACTTAGGCCATACCAGCAAGCCCGCTTTGGCTAAAAACGGCAACTGAAACAGCAGCTGCACCGCGCCGCCAATAAATACCCCCCAGGCCAGCGCCAGTGCGGGCTCCTGCAATGTCGGCGCCATCCATACGGCGCAGGCAATAATGGCAATGTTTAAAAATACCGGCGTAAAGGCCGCCACGGCAAAGCGGTTATAGGTATTGAGCACCGCGCCCGACAGCGCCACCAGGCTGATAAACCATAAATACGGAAAGGTAATCTTCAGCATCAGGCTGGCCAGCTCAAATTTTTGCGCCTCTGGGCCATCGTTTAACCACTCAACAAACCAGCCCATACCAAACAACATGGCCACCAGTGGCGAGGCAATGACACCAAACAGCGTCACCAAAGTTACCACTACACCCAGGCTGCCGGTTACTTTGGCCAGTAACTCACGCACGGCATCATCACCATGTTTGGCTTTGACTTCTGCCAGCACCGGCACAAAAGCCTGCGAAAACGCGCCTTCAGCAAACAGGCGGCGCAAAAAATTGGGAATGCGGTTAGCAAAAAAGAACACATCGGCAGCGGCGCCGGCGCCAACGAAATTGGCCACTACCACATCGCGCACCAGCCCCAGTACGCGGGAAATCAGCGTCATAAAGCTGACAATTAGGCCTGATTTTAATAACTTTGCTGACACTTAAGAGTCCTTCTGTTGCGAGGCAACTATTTTGCCCCGTTAACGGCGCAGATTACCAGTAGGCAGCCAGATTAAAATCTGTGACTTTGCCGTTAAAGCATTTGACAACGGGCCATTAAATAGGCATATTATGCGGCCTTTGATGGGTCCGGTTTAGTTTTTTAGGAGTGTTACCTTGGCTAACATTAAGTCTGCTAAGAAGCGCGCAATTCAATCAGAAAAACGTCGTCAGCAAAATGCCTCACAACGTTCTATGATGCGTACTTTTATTAAGAAAACCTACGCAGCGGTATTAACTGCTGACGTAACTGCTTCAACTGAAGCATTCAAGAAAATGGTGCCTGTTCTGGATCGTATGGCCGCTAAAGGCTTAATCCACAAGAACAAAGCAGCACGTCATAAAGCTCGTTTAAATGCCCATGTTAAGGCATTAAGCGCTGCTTAAGACACAGTTCCAACAAAAAAGCCGGCTTCTGCCGGCTTTTTTGTTGCGCTTAATCTGCGCCTTAGCTGCAATACAGCTTATGTAATAAGGCAATTAAGGCTTCTGCCTCTTTGCTGTTAAGACTGTAATACACAGTTTGTGCCGCTTTACGCGTTTTCACCAACTTGTGCTTGCGCAGTAACGCCAAATGCTGCGATAACGCCGACTGGCTCAACTCCAGCTTTTGGTTCATTTCGCCGACAGAAAGCTCGCCTTCCAGCAGATGGCACAGGATCAATAATCTGCGCTCGTTTGACACCGCTTTTAACAGCTTCACCGCTTTGGCGGAGTTTTTCAGCATATCGGATAAATTCATTACATCTAACTCTATCTGTCTGGATGGCTCAATATTACCGATTTCAGTTGAGAGCGACAATATAATCATTCTTATTTAACACTTAATCACAGCCAGCAGCATAGTGCCTTTAAGGCCGCTTAATGCAGTAAAGGTTGTACCAGATTATTAATTCGCTGCGCGCTAAAGGGTTTTACCACAAAAGCACCGGCACCGTTGGCCACGGCTTGCTGCAGGTTTTCCACGCTGGAAAAAGCCGACACCATAAAAATATTGGTATGCTGCTGTTGTTGTTTGAACTGCTTTAACAGTTGCTGGCCATTGATATCAGGTAATTGGATATCCAAAAATACCAGCTGCGGGTGGTACTGACGAAACAGCTCTGCCGCACTATTGCCATCTGCCGCTTCCAAAACCTGAGCAATACCCAGTTGCCGCAAGATTTGCGCAATAAAACTGCGCACCGCAGCAACATCATCAACAACCAGCGCACTGAGCTGGGGTAGTGGCATCATAAGATCCTTTCCTGCCTGTTTCATTCCATCGGGAGAAATACTGTTTTTGCCGGACACACCCTGTGGCACTGGCAAAAAAGGTGGTAGAGTCGGCAATACTCTATCAATAGCGGGACAAAATGAAAAGATGAAATTGTGGCTAACAACAATCACCGCGGCGTTAAGTCTGCAGCTGCACGCCAGCGAGCTTAAACTGGATAATAATCTGGCCTATCAGTTAACCGAGTCGCTGACGGTTGAGGTGGGGCAACGCCTGGCAGGCAGTGACGCAGACCGCCGCGCCGTCGCCTGGGCCGAGCAAAAATTTCAACAACTTGGTTATGATAAAGTCTGGCGCGAGCCTTTTACTATGCAGTATTGGCAGCGCGGCCAGGCCAGTTTAAGCGTAAGCGCGCCCTTTCATCAGCAGTTAGTCGTTACCGCTTTAGGCGGTTCTATTGCCACCCCGTTTGACGGCATTAACAGCCAGGTAGTAATGTTTGACAGCCTGGAGCAGCTAAAACAGGCTGATGCTGCGCAGGTAAAAGATAAAATTGTTTTTATTAATAAAAGCATGGCAAAAGACAAACTGGGCACCTTTTATGGCTCTGTGGTGGGCGCCCGTGCTCAGGGTGCGGTGGAGGCCGCTAAACTAGGTGCTAAAGCCATTATTATCCGCTCGGTTGGCACCAGCATTAACCGCTTTGCCCACACCGGCATTATGCGCTACAGCGAAGAGGTGCCGCGTATTCCGGCAGCCGCTATTTCGGTGCCTGATGCGATACAGCTGGAAAAAATGCTCAGCCGCCAGCCTGAGCTCACCCTGCACCTGCAAATGGATAATAAACTGCCTGGCGAAGTAGAAAGCCATAACGTGATTGCCGAAATCACCGGCAGCAAATACCCGGATGAAATAGTGCTGATAAGCGCCCACCTTGACTCCTGGGATGAGGGCACCGGCGCGCTGGACGACGGCGCCGGCGTTGGCATAGTAATGGCGACCGGCGCTTTGCTAAAACAGCAAGGCCGGCCTGAACGCACCGTGCGGGTGGTGCTGTTTGGTAACGAAGAAGGTGGCCTGGTTGGTGCCCGCGCCTATGCCGCCAAACATGCCGCTAAGCTGAAGCAGCATGTGTTTGCCTCAGAGTCAGACTTTGGTGCCGGCCGCATCTGGCGGCTGGACACCGGCTTTGGCCCTAATTCATTGCCTTTTGGTCAGACGCTGCAGCAGCAGCTGGCACACCTTGATATCAGCCTGGGTGATAACAGCGCGACCGGCGGGCCCGATGTGTCAATCTTAAAAGCGCAGGGCGTACCTGTAGTGACCTTACAACAAGATGGCACCGACTATTTTGATTATCACCACACGCCAAACGATACGCTGGATAAAGTGGACCCGGCGGCCATGCAGCAAAACCTGGCAGCCTGGCTTATTACCACTAAAGCCGTAGCCAACAGCCGTATCGACTTACGTCAGTAAGTTAATGCCTTTGGCGCAGCGGCCGGTTTAACGCCATGACCGGCCGCTGATGCTTACGGTAACTGCGTCTTAGCATCCATAGCTGTACACCCAACACCAATAGGATCATGGCAAAGGGGTACAAATACAGGTTGTCACTGTGGATAAACAACAACAGTGCCAGCATTGAATAGCTAAAAGGCAATAACTCATAGCACCAATATGGCAGCACCCCACCATATTTTTGCCGGGCATTTCTGATATCCGAGCGCCGGTTCTCTGAACGCAGCACCCATACCACCGCCCCCGCCAGCGCCAGTAAGCTGCCGGCAGCTGTTGCGAACAGCAAGGGAGATGACAACATAATGCCGATACCCGTCGCCACATAGACGTAAGGTAAGGCTTCATACAGTTTGCTGGGTAACATAGGCCGCTCCTTCCTTGTTAAGCTGGCATAAGATGCAGACACCATTCAGTGTAGACGATTGTTAACAAATTACCGCATCAGCGCCACCTAAGCATCAATTTAACTAATACGAAAAGTGTAAAATTACTCAGTTGAGCGGCAGTGCTTTGCACAGCATAATGCGCGCCTTATTTCTCCGCCGTAGTACCCCGGACCGCGCCATGGAAACTATCATGTACGACATTATTAGCTGGATTGGCCTAACCATATGTATTGGCGCATTTTTTATTAAAGATATCTTTTGGTTGCGGCTAGCCACCTTGATTGGCTGCAGCTTGTTGTTTGTCTACTACAGCCACATTGCCATCCCGCAAGGGGTGATATCTAATTTATTAGTATTATTAATTAATGCTTATTATCTGCTGCGCTGTTTTGGCCGTCGTTCCAGTACGGCTTCATCAACGCCACCGGCGGTTAACAGCCAGGTGGCACCGGCCGAGTAACGCCCGTAGCGCTTTTGCCCTGCCCCGGCTTTCGCTATAATGGCCGGTCTACAGGCAGGAGTACCCGCTATGCAAAATGACGAACTGGATTTGTTTCTGCAGGAGATGTCTGGCGTAAAGCCGCTGTCTCAGGACGAAGTCTTGCCACAGCATGGTGAATTCAGCCCTACCCTGGCGCAACTGGCCCGGCGCAAAGCGGCCGAGCAGGAAATGGAATACGACGCTAATTACCTCAGCATGGAATATGTTGATCTGGTAAAGCCAGACGAGCCTTTTACCTACAAAAAAGACGGTGTACAGGATGGCGTGTACCGTAATTTACGCCTGGGCAAATATCAGCTCGATGCCACGCTAAACTTGCTGGGTAAAAGCCTGACTGATGCCCGGCGTGAGCTGTTCTTTTTTATCGAAGATTGCCATAAGCGCGGCATTCGCACTTTGCTTATTCACCACGGCATGGGCCGCAACAGCAAGCCACACCCGGCAATACTGCGCAGCTATGTGTTTAAATGGCTGCCGCAAATGCCAATAGTGCTGGCCTGTAACACGGCACAAAAGCAGCATGGCGGTTATTCGGCCACTTATGTGCTACTGCAGAAAAACGCCGAACAAAAACGCGAAAACCGCGAATTACATGCCAAACGCTAAGCAAAAAAATAGCCCCCGGCTAAGCGGGGGCTATTTTTTGTCAATCCTTTTGACGCTGTTCGTCCTTTAGCTAGCTGCACAACAGGCAGACAGCTTCGGCTTTGGTCAAGAATGCCGATAACGCCATTACACACACTACAACGGCGATTGCGGTAAAGCCAAAACCACGACTGGACGCTTTACTCATAACTAACCTCAGTAACACATTTTATTATTCTATTTAGCAACTTGGCTTAGGTTTCCCTAAACCGCTACTGAGTGTAGTTAAGTTGTAACAAAGTTACAATAACTGTGTATTTAACCAGCATTTTCAGTGTGATAAGCCAGCGCCGAATAAACAAATTGTTGCGCCAGTAAGCGCGGATCGTTCAGGCTGGGTAAAGCTTCAGTGCTGTGCTGAATGTCGGTAATCACAAAGCCTGCGCGCTGGTAATTTGCCAGTGCCGACCGATGATCGGCACTGCAGGTATGCAGCCAGATCCGGCTGGCCTGCCACTGCTGTGCTTGTTGTATCGCTGCCTGCGCCAGCCCCAGCCCCAAACCCTGGCCAATAAATTGTGGTAATAATCCGAAAAATTTAATTTCGACACTCTGATCAGGCTGCTTTAGCAGCTCTATGTAACCTGCCGGCGTGCCTTTTACCCACAACAGCCAGGTACGCACCTGCTGCAACGTTAAATAGTCCAGCCACTGCTGATAGCTCCAGCTCAACCGGCTAAACCATTGCCAGCGCCCGCCAACCGCCCGAAACATAAACTGGCTTAGCTCCGGGCTGGCAATTTCGGCCTCCACCAGTTGCACTCCCTCAGGCCAGCTAATAGCATTAACAGCAGGCCCCTGGTATTGCAAATACCAGGTGGTGACAGCTACCAGCTGTGCTGCTGTTGTCATCTTAATAACCCCTTGTCACATCGACCAGATTAAGCAGCGGCAAACCTTGCTGGCTGCGCCGGTAATTATCAGCAATTTGCTCAACCACAGTAGCCACATTAGTGACTGCAGACACATGCGGCGTAATCAAAATGGCCGGATGCTGCCAAAACGCATGTTCTGCCGGCAGCGGCTCCTGGCTGAACACATCTAAACAGGCCGCTTCCAGCTGCCCGCTTTGTAGTGCATCCAGTAAGGCGTTGTCATCGACAATAGCGCCGCGCGCCACATTAATAAAAATAGCGCCGGGTTTAGTGCTGCTAAAAAAGGTTTGCCCCAACAGCCCCTGCGTAGCCTGGGTTAATGGCAATAAGCAAATAATCACATCGGCTTGCGCCACAGCAGCAGCTAACTGGCCGGCCCCGTGATATACCTGCACCTGCTCAAGTTGTTTGGCCGTTCTGGCCCAGCCGCTTACCTGGTAACCCAAACTGACAAAATGCGCCGCCACCGCACTGCCAAGCTCGCCCAGCCCCAGCACGCTGATGTGTTGTAAGCGGCGCGGGCTTTTCGGCCGCCACAGCGCCTGGCGCTGCTGCAGACTGAACTGATCCAGCCTTAGCCGGTAATGGCTAACCACGCCATCGACATAGCGCACCATAGTGCGGGTTAAACTGGGGTCAACAATACGGGCAATCGGCAGCGTGGGCAAAGTGGCGTCGGCCAGAATGGCATCTACGCCGGCGCCATAGCACTGAATGGCTTTAAGCTTGGGTAGCGCCGCAAGACAGCCCGCTGGCTGTTTCCACACCACGGCAAATTCAACGGCGTCGGGCTGATGGATATCGGGCCAGACGTCAATACGGGTATCAGGCAGCGCCTGGGTTAAACGCTGCTGTAAATCATCCAGTTTGCGGTCGGGAATAATCAGCGCAAGGCTCATAGGTCACCAAAACTTCAAAAAAACGTCATGTCGTTGCCACAGCCTGCCACCAAGCTGGCGTGGCCTAAAGATAACACGGTAACCACCGATGCTAAACTGCCGCACCTTGTTTTTATCTGATGTGCATCTGGGCTGCAAAGATTGTCAGGCTGACTATCTGCTGGCGTTTTTACAACAGTGCCGGGCCGATACCATCTATTTACTGGGCGACATTGTCGATTTGTGGGCCATGCAAAAACAGGTACACTGGCATCAGCAGCAGAATAAATTACTGCGCTGCCTGCTGGACAAAGCTGAGCAAGGCTGTCGCCTGGTCTATATACCGGGCAACCATGATGAAGCATTCAGGCTTTATGCCGGCAAGCAGTTTGGCAATATCAGCGTGCAGCTGCGGGCCAGCCACACTACAGTGCAGGGCAAAAGGCTGTTGCTGCTACATGGTGATGAATTTGACAAAGAGGTTAACTTTGGCCGCTGGCATGCCTGGCTGGGCGATAACCTGTACGACTTGCTGCTGTTTTTAAACCGTTGGTATAACCGGCTGCGTCGCTTAAGTGGCGGTGGCTATTTTAGCCTGGCCGCTTACATTAAAAGCCGGGTACCCGGCGCGCAAAAGGCCATTGCCCGTTATCGTGCAGCCGCAGTGGCCAAAGCCCGCCGTGCTGGCTTTGACGGTATAGTGTGCGGCCACATTCACCACCCGGAGATCCGCTTAGAGCAAGGTATTATTTATTGCAATGACGGTGACTGGATTGACAGCTGTACCGCCCTGGCCGAGCACCATGATGGCAGCCTGGCGCTCTATCACTGTAGCGGGCAAGCCGAGCAAATTGCGCTGTTAGACCAATCAACAGCCAGCAGTAAGGCTGGCCTAAAGGTAGCGTAAAAATTCCGCAAATTGCCATAAAACCGCAACCGCATTGTCATACTGCCGCTTTAGCCTAAGCGCAACCTGGTGTTGCATTAGCGGAGCGAACAATGATCAGTGTTGAGCAGGTGTTATCACAAAATATGCCAGGCTTAGCCAATAAAGCCTGGCTGTATAAACCGGTGAAAGGCGCCCTGCGCCGCCTGCTGCATGAGCAGGACTTTATCAACTTTGCTAAGCGCTACCCACACTTGCAGGGGCTGGAATTTGTCGAGCAGGTGCTGGAGCATTTTAATTTTCGCTTCTCAGTACGTGATAACGAAATAGAGCGCATCCCCGCCACCGGCCGGGTCGTGATTATCGCCAACCACCCTATCGGCTCGTTAGACGGCCTGGCGCTGCTCAAACTGGTGAGCGACATTAGGCCCGATGTAAAAGTCGTGGCGAACCAGCTGCTGATGGCATTACAACCCCTGCATAACCTGCTGCTGCCAGTCAATAATATGCACGGCGGCACTGAGCGGCGCGCGCTGGATAATATTCAGCAACATTTAGCTCAGGAAGGCGCATTAATATTATTTCCCAGCGGTGAAGTGTCACGTCTGCGGCCCGAGGGCATTCGTGATGGTAAATGGCACAGTGGCTTTTTACGCTTTGCCACTAACGCCAAGGCGCCCATTTTGCCGGTGTATATTGATGGCAGAAATTCAGCGCTGTTTTATGGCGCTTCTATGCTGTACAAACCGCTGGCCACCATGCTGCTGGTGCAGGAGATGTTTAAGCAGCAGCGCAAAAAGCTGGATATGCGTATTGGCGAGCTGATCCCTTATGATGCCTTTGCCAACCTGGCACTGGAAACACCGGCCAGGGTTAAGCTGTTTAAAAAACATTTATACCGCCTGGCCAAAGATAAACCGGGGCTCTTTATCACCCAAAGTGCGATCGCCCACCCGGAAGATCGCATCGCACTGAAAAAAGCCATAGCCCAGTGCGAGCTATTGGGCCATACCAGTGATGGCAAACAAATCTATTTGTATCAGCACCAGCAAAGCTCACCCATCATGCGCGAAATTGGCCGGCTGCGTGAAATAGCCTTTCGCGCGGTGGGCGAAGGCAGCGGCCAGCGCCGCGATCTCGACCGCTATGACAGCCACTATGAGCAGCTAATTTTATGGGATAAGGACGATTTAGAGATTGTCGGTGCCTACCGGTTTGCCAATAGCCGTAAGGTGTTAGCAGAGCACGGGCCGGCAGGCTTGTATACGGCCAGCCTGTTTCAGTTTGACCACAGCATGCAACCTTATCTGGCGGCCGGGCTGGAGCTGGGGCGCAGCTTTGTGCAGCCGCGCTATTGGGGTAAGCGCAGTCTGGATTACCTCTGGTACGGCATAGGCGCTTATTTACGCCGTAACCCCGACATTCGCTATTTATTCGGCGGTGTCAGCTTATCGGCCAGTTACCCGCGGGCAGCACGCGACTTAATGGTGTATTTCTATAGCCTGTATTTTGCCGATACCGGCTTAAGTGCAGTGTCTCATCAACCCTATCAGCTGCCACAGGCCATACTCAGTGAACTGCAGCAGCATTTTAGCGGCAACGACTATCTGGCCGACTTTACCCAGTTAAAGCACCTGCTGGCCAATATGGGGCTGAGCATTCCCACGCTGTACAAACAATACAGCGAATTGTGTGAGCCCGGCGGCGTCAAGTTTCTCGCCTTTGGTACTGATCCCGATTTTGCCAACTGTGTCGATGGCCTGGTGCTGGTTGACCTGCAGCAGCTTAAAGCGGCAAAAAGAGCCCGCTATCTGACGGCCAATTAAGCCGGCTTTACCCTGGCATTTGGCGGCAACATGGCTTGCCAATATGCCAGTGTAAAGGTTACGTAAAGTTCAGTTTCAATTCAGCCTCAGCGCCCTATAAGCTATACAGTGTATAAAAAGCCGGCAATACTTACCTGTATTAAGGTAAGGCTGACGCGGCCTAACTGAGGATGGCACCATGAAAAAGCTGATACTGCAACTTAGCCAGGCACTGGCGGTGTGCGTGCTGCTACTAAGCCACAGCCTGAACGCCAGAGCAAATGAGACGGTTTGGTCACAAGCCGAGCTGGATCAAATGCTGGCGCCGGTGGCGCTGTACCCGGATACCGTACTGACCCATGTGCTGATTGCTGCAACCTATCCGCTGGAGGTGGTGCAGGCGTCCCGTTGGGTAAAAGACAACCCCCGCCTGAGCGGTGAAGACGCTGTGCGGGCCGTAGAAGACAAAAACTGGGACCCAAGCGTGAAAGCGCTGGTGGCTTTTCCACAGCTGCTAGAGCGGTTAAGTGACGACTTAGACTGGACCCAGCAATTAGGCGAAGCCTTTTTAGCCGATGAAACCGCGGTACTGGCCAGCATTCAGACGCTACGGCAAAAAGCCTACAGCAAAGGCACGCTGCGCGACAACAAGCATATCGTGGTGGAGCGCGAGCGTGAAGTGATTGTAATTGAGCCGGCACGGCGCGAAGTGGTCTATGTGCCGGTGTACGACACCCGTGTCGTGTACGGCGACTGGTGGTGGCCACATCACCCGCCTGTTTACTGGCATACCGCCGGCGTTTATTACCGTAATAGCCCGTTTTACTGGGGAGTAAGTGTTAACGTGCGGCCCTGGTTCTACTTTGGTATTTTCGACTGGCGCCACCGCCACGTGGTCGTGCACCATCATTATTACCATACACCGCCACGGTACTACCCCAAACGGCACAAACACTATGTTGACGCGCGCCGCTGGCAGCACAGCCCCGAGCATCGCCGTGGTGTACATTACCGTCATGACAAGCTAAACCGCACCTATAACAGTGGTTACGGTTACCAGCAGCCCACGCGCGAAACCCAGGGTAAACCCATACGCCATACCAGGGTGACCGAGCATCGGCCCGCCAGTACCGCGCAGCTACGGGAAAACAAGGCGCAGTACCAGCGCAAAAGCGCCGAGCAGGTTCAGTTGACTCAGCGTCAGTGGCAGGATAACGAGCGTAGCCCGCGCCAGCACAACGAAGCGCTGCGCCAACAGCGCCAGCACAACTCAGAGCAGCGTGTGCGCACTACGCAGGTACAAACGGAGCAACGCCAGCAGCAAATTAAACAACAGCTGGCCGAGCCGCGCCCACACCAGCGTGCACAGCCTGAACGGGTAATAAGCACCGAGCAACTGCGCCAGCGTGCACAGCCAGAGCGTCAGCCTGCAGTGCGTGAGGAGACGCGCATACAGCACAGCGGCCAACCGGCAATAAACCGTGAACTGCGTGAGCGCCCTGTGCGTGAAGTGCCGGTGGTGCGCGAACAGCGCCAGCCGCAACGCGAAGCCGCGCCAACACGGGAAATGCGCCAGCCTGCGCGGGAAAGCAACCTGCCGCAGCGGCAAAACGTCCAAGCGCAGCGGCACACTGGCCAAACGCGTCGCATCGAGTAACGACCACTTTATTGATATAAAACAAAGCCGCGGGCACTAATAACAGGTGCCCGCTTTTTTTATTGATCCAGGCCAAGATCCAGCCCGGCCAAAGCGCGACAATCGGCATAACTTAATCACTATGCGGAGCGCATTATGAAAACAACCCTAGCCGCACTGTCTGTAGCCAGCCTGTTAGCGGCAACCCCAGCCCTGGCCGAATTTGGTATTAATGTCGGCGCCATCAGCGTTATGCCGGATGACAGCAGTTCCAGCCTGAATGTTATCGAGCAGGTCGCCGGCTTAGCACCGGGCTCAACAGCCGTAGGCGTTAATACCAACACTCAACTGGGGCTGACCTTTGACTACACATTTATGCCCAACTGGTCAGTACAACTGATTGCCGCCACCCCGTTCAGCCACGATGTTAAGGTAAAAGGCTCAGCCATTGACGGCTTAAAAGTAGGGAAAGCCAAGCATTTACCGCCTACCCTGTTGGCGCAGTATCATTTTATGCCAGAGCACAACACCTTTGATCCCTTTGTCGGGGTTGGGCTTAACTACACGGTGTTTTTTGACGAGCAGGTAGATGCTCAGCTTGAAGGCGCGTTGGATGCATTAGCGGTTACCGGCGCTGGCGATAACGTCGGCCTGAAGCTGAAAAGCTCGTTTGGCCTGGCATTACAGGCTGGTATTAATGTGAAACTAAGCGACAGCCTGGGGCTGCACCTGATGCTGAGTAAAATGGATATCGACACCACCGGCCGGGTGCAGGTAAATGGCAGCACTATTCAAAGCGTTAAAGTGAATATCGACCCTTATGTTGCCATGGTCGGTCTGCGCTGGACCTTGTAAAGAGCACACATTACAGGTAAGACTAAAGGCGACTTAAACAGGGTCGCCTTTTTGTTTTACACTTCCTCTTAACAGCTGGACGTCAACAGCAGGAACCCTAACCGGCATGGATAAACTGAACTGGCAACAACTGCTCAAATCCGGCGACCGTATTTTTATCGGCTCGCATGCGGCTACGCCAACAGCACTGCTGGATGATTTAATTGCCAATGCCAAACAGCTGCACGACATTGAAATCGTGCAGGTGTACTCATTGTCGGATAACAAATGGGCCGCGCCAGAGCACCAGCAGCTGTTTAAAGTTAACGCCCTATTTATTGGCGGTGACGAAGTGCGCCGCGCAGTAGCCGAAGGCCGCGCCGACTACACACCCTGCTTTATGTCGGATATTGCCTCCTTATTCAGCGACGGCATACTGCCGCTGGACGCGGCACTGATTATGGTCAGCCCGGCCGACGAGTATGGCTACCATTCGCTGGGCGTGTCGGTAGATATCGTCTCAGCAGCGGCGAAAACAGCAAAAAAAGTTATTGCCCAGGTAAACCCGTCGATGCCCATTACCTATGGCCAGTCGTTTATTCATAAAGATCAGATCCATGCCTATTTTTATGCCGAGCAGGCCATAGCGCAAATGCCGGCGGTAAAACTGGACGCCGTCACCGAGCGGGTCGGCCAGTATGTGTCGTTACTGGTAGAAGACTGCGCCACCATTCAGATTGGCGTCGGTAAAATGTGCGATGCGGTGCTGCGTTATCTGGGTAACCATAAAGATTTAGGCATCCACAGCGAAATGATCACCGATTCGATGATGGAGCTGATTAAAAAAGGCGTGGTGACCAACCGCAAAAAAACCTTTCATCCGGGTAAAACCGTGGCCAGTTTTTGTGTTGGTAGCAAAGCCTTATACGATTTTGTGCATTGCAACCCGCATATGGGCTTTTACCCCAGTGAATATGTTAACTCACCGGCCAATATTGCCCGTAACGACAATATGGTGTCGATCAACAGCGCCATCGAGGTCGACTTAACCGGCCAGATCGTGTCCGATTCTATCGGCCATCAGTTTTACAGTGGCATTGGCGGCCAGGTCGACTTTAGCCGCGGCGCCTCCATGAGTAGCGGCGGCAAACCTATTATTGCCCTGCCCAGCACGGCGAAAAACGGCACTGTATCGCGCATTGTCGCCCACCTTACCCCGGGCGCCGGTGTCGTGACCTCCCGCGGCCATGTGCACTATGTGGTCACCGAGTTTGGCGTGGCCTCATTGCGCGGTAAGAGTATCCGCGAGCGCGCGCTGGAACTTATCCGCGTGGCACACCCTAAATTTCGCCAGCAGCTATTAGAGCAAATCCGAGAGCATTTCTGGGTGCCGCATTATCAGCTGCATACCCCCACTGAAGTGCCGGAGCTTGGCAGTGTCGGCTTTAAAGAGCTGCATATCGACGGCGAAGAGTTCGATCTGCGCCCGCTTAACCCGTCCGACGAGCGCCGGCTGCAGGAGTTTTTTTACTCGCACACCAAAGAAACGCTGCAGCTGCGCTACAGTGCGGTGCCTACCCAAATGAGCCGGGAGAAATCCTGCACCCTGGTCGGCGTGGATCAGTCAAAAGATTTAGCGCTCTGTATCGTCAAGCAAAAAGGCTCAGTGGTACAAATTCAGGCGGTGGGGCGTTATTACCTGCTACACGATGGCCAAGGCTGCGAGGTGGCCTTTGTTACCCGCGAGAAATACCAGGGCAAAGGTATGGCCAAGCGCTTGTTGCAGGAGATGATTAGCATTGCCGAGCAGCGCGGCCTGCAAAGCATGGTAGCCTTTGTCCGCGCCGAAAATAAAGCCATGCTGGCGGTGTTCCAAAAAGCCGGCTTTGGCCGCCTGCCGGGCGATGACCCCACCGAAGTGTATTTACAGCTGCGCTTGCCACGCGGCAGTGCCAGCACAGAGAGCAGCTAATGGCCATTACCTTATTCAGTCATGCTAACTGTTACCGCCATCTGGCCGGCGATGACCACCCGGAGCAGCCGGCACGCTTAAGTGCCATTAACGATCAGCTTATCCGCTCGGGTCTGGAGTTTGTGCTGCAACAGCGTGATGCCAGCCCGGCGGTAAAACAGCAGCTATACCGCGCCCACAGCCAGTTATACGTTGATGAAATTTACGCCAAAGCCCCAACCGAGGGCTATATCTGGCTGGATCCGGACACCCAGATGATGCGCCACAGTTTAGACGCCGCACTGCACGCTGCCGGCGCCGGCATTGATGCGGTGGATTTAGTGCTAAAGCAGTCCGATCAGCAGGCGTTTTGCAGTGTGCGCCCGCCGGGCCATCATGCCACCCGAGACCAGGCGATGGGTTTTTGCATCTTTAACAATGTCGCCATAGCGGCGCTGCATGCGCTTAGCCAACATGGCCTTGAACGGGTAGCCATTGTCGATTTTGACGTGCACCATGGCAACGGCACTGAAGATATTGTCAGCGGCGATGAGCGCATTCTGTTTTGCTCGTCGTTTCAGTCGGCGCTGTATCCGTACCGAGACCTGCAAAGCGGCGCCGCTAATGTCGAAAACCTGCCGCTGCCGGCACTGTGCAAACCGGCACAGTGGCGCGAGCAGATCCAACACCAGTGGCTGCCGAGGTTAAATGCCTTTAAACCGCAGCTTATTTTGGTCTCCGCCGGTTTTGACGGCCATCGCGAGGATGATATGGCGCAGTTTCTGCTGGTAGAAGATGATTACCACTGGATTGCCCGGCAGTTAAAACAGCTGGCCGACCAGCACTGTCAGGGCCGCCTTGTTGCGATGCTGGAGGGCGGTTATGCACTAAGCGCACTGGGCCGCAGTGTGGTAGCGTTTTTAAAAGGCTTGATGTAACAGCCAGTTAAGCTGCTATGCTTAATGCTCGTTAGGTTTAGCAAACGGCTTATGCAACTGATAACACGCCTGTTTCCGGCATTATCTTATCTTGACCCCGCCAGTGAGGCGGCGTTTCGCTGCCATCTGGTGAATAGTGCCCGTCAGGGTACGGCGCGCCTGGCGCTGGTATGCATCATCCTGATGCTGGTGTTTAGCTTAACCGATATCCTGCTGGGCGATGACTGGCTCAGCCTCAGCAACAGCGCCCGTTATCTGGCGGCGCTTAGTGTCGCCTTATACCTTGGCTTGTCACGCCATCTTAGCGGTGAAAACTGGCTGCAAGGCTGGCTGGCCGTTAGTGCCCTGGCAATCCTGCTGCTGGCTGTCACCTTTTATGCCTCAGCCCGCTATTATGGCCGGCTGGGTGAAGGCGGCCCGCTGGTGGTGGCTTTTGCCATTGCAGCGATACCTATTTTTCATCTGCAACAAAAGCTATTGCTGTGGGCACTGCTGTTAAGCAGTGTGGCCTTTATTAAATACTGCACCGCCACCGATACCGGCTGGAGCCTGTTTTACTTGTTTATTACCATCACACTGTGCTTAAGCTGGCAGCGCCAGTACGACAAGCTGCTGCGCAGTCAATACAAAGCAGTGCGGCTGGAGCAACAAAAAGCCGAAACCGACCAGCTGACCGGCCTGTTAAACCGGCGCAGTTTTGAGCAGCGGCTGGCAGAAAAACTGGCCGGCCTTAAGCCCGGCGAACAGCTGTCACTGGGCCTTTTGGATATCGATTATTTTAAACGCTATAACGACCACTACGGTCATCTGGACGGTGATTTGGTACTGGTCAATGTCGCCCGGCTGTTATCGGCCACCCCTGACTGGCTGGTGGTCCGCTTTGGCGGCGAAGAGTTTATTTTAATTGAGCAACACGCTTTGCATCAGCCTACCCGTTTGCTGCAACTGCCAGCACAATTGGCCAAACTGGCGCTACCGCACCACAGCTCCCCTTTTGGCGTGGTAACCGCCTCTATTGGCGTGGTCACACTGGGAGGGCAGGCAACACTACTGACATCAGGTGAGCTGATGCAGCAAGCCGATAAGTTGCTATATCAGGCCAAGCAACAAGGCCGCAACCGGGCTTGCAGCCAGCAGCTGTAACAACAGCCGCCCGATAGCCGCTTGGCTACACTACAATCTGGCGGCCTGCACGTGCATCCAGTCATAGTTACGGCTACGGCCCAGGCTGACCCACCCTTCTTCTTCCCAGCATTGCCACCAGTAGGCGTATTCAGGCCGGGCCAGGCTGGCTTTACTGCTGTCCCACTTTAGCTGGTTATGCGCCGGGTCAAAATCAAAGGCGATGCCCCAGCTGTGGGTAGATAAACTGCTGCCGCCGCGTTTGGCGCGCAGGTTAAAACCACCGCCATAGAGATCCAGCCGTAGCTGCTGCACTGCATCAAAACCATAATACAGCAGCACCTGCTCCAGTACCTTTTGCATGCTGGCGACCACCTTTTGATGGCACTGGGTGCTAAGTACTGTGGTGCCGGTATCCCAGGCCAGACGCAGCGGATACGGCAACGTCATTTTCACCAGTTGTGTGCCCGGCTCACCATAAAAGGCACGCAGCTCGGCTTCGCGGTCCAGCGGCCAACCGTGCGGATTAGCCGGGGTACTGAAGTTATCGCGCCACAGCTCTGGCAGCTTGCCTTGCTGCTGCAGCGCCGCCAGTTGCTCGCTGGCGTAGTCAGTTTGCGGCCCCCACCAACCATCCAGCTTGCCTGCCGATAACCCCGCTTGCTGGCAACACAACTGCAAACACAACACTGCCTGCCGCTGTGCTGGCCAGCTTTGCCAGCCGGCGGCACTGCCTAACACGCTTTGGTGTTGCTTAAGGTAGCTAACGATATGTTCAGAAAGCTGATGCTCTGCAACAGTAGGGGCAAGTTGCAATGCCTGTTTTAACGTGACTACAGCAAGTGGGTCCATGATATTGCTGCCATTTGGGAGAAACAGCCTAAGTCTAGCTGGCGGCGGGTCGGGCTGCCGGATTTATAAACATTTAAAAAACAACACCCTGCAATTGCAGGGTGTTGTGTTGCTCCTCAGCAGGCGGCGGCTTAGCCTAACCAGACGCGGGCATTACGGAACATCCGCATCCAGGGGCTGTCTTCCTGCCAGCCATCGGGCTGCCAGGAGTTGGCGACCGCGCGGAATACCCGCTCCGGGTGCGGCATCATAATAGTGACGCGGCCATCGGTGGTGGTCAGCGAGGTAATACCGGCTGGTGAGCCGTTCGGGTTCTGCGGATATTGCTCGGTGACTTTGCCGTAGTGGTCAACAAAGCGCATGGCGACGGTGCCGCTGTGGTTAGCTTTGGCAAACAGCTCACTGGAGGCAAATTCCGCATGGCCTTCACCGTGCGATACCGCGATGGGCATGCGCGAGCCTGCCATACCGGCAAAGAACAGTGATGGGCTTTGCTGAATTTCAACCAGGCTAAAGCGCGCTTCAAAGCGCTCTGATTTGTTGCGCACAAAGTGTGGCCACAGCTCGGCGCCCGGGATCAGGCTCTTTAAGTTCGACATCATCTGACAGCCGTTACACACCCCCAGCGAGAAGGTGCTGTCACGCTCGAAAAACTGGGCAAACTGCGCTCTTGCCATGTCGTTAAACAGCACAGACTTGGCCCAGCCCTCACCGGCACCTAACACGTCACCGTAAGAGAAACCACCGCAGGCCACTAAGCCGTTAAAATCACTCAGCTTAGCGCGGCCTGAGAGAATGTCGCTCATATGCACGTCAACGGCAGTAAAGCCAGCCCGGTTAAAGGCGGCGGCCATTTCGACATGCGAGTTAACGCCCTGCTCGCGCAGAATAGCCACTTTGGGCGCAGCACCTTTTAAAATAAACGGCGCGGCGACATCTTCGTTCAGATCAAAGCTTAACTTAACGTTTAAGCCCGGATCTGCCGCATCGGCCTTGGCATCAAATTCCTGCTTGGCGCCCTGCGGGTTATCGCGCATCGCCTGCATCTGATAAGTGGTTTCAGCCCAGATACAGCGCAGACGGGTACGGCTGTCAACCAATACCGGCGTATCGCCACGGCGGATCACTAACTCATCAGCGCTGGTCACCTTGCCAATCACATGGCTCAGCTGCGCCAGATGATGCTGTGCCAGCACCTGCTGCACATAAGCCAGCTCAGTGTTGCTTACCTGAATAACAGCGCCAAGCTCTTCAGAGAACAGCACCGCCAGATCATCGCTACCCAGTGCACTGATATCGGCCTGGATACCGGCTTTACCGGCAAACGCCATTTCGGCCAGCGTAGTAAATAAACCACCGTCAGAGCGGTCATGGTAGGCCAGTAATTTTTGCTCAGCCGTTAACTGCTGCAGCGCGTTAAAGAAGTTAATTAACAGCTCTGGGCTGTCTAAATCCGGTGCTTGCTGGCCTAACTGCTTGTAAACTTGTGCTAAACACGAAGCACCTAAGCGGTTTTGCTTATTGCCTAAATCAATCAGCAGCAGGCTGCTATCGCCTTTGTCGGTACGCAGCTGCGGCGTTACCGTGTTACGGATATCTTCAACCCGGGCAAAGGCCGTAATAATTAACGACAGCGGTGCGGTTACCGCATGCTCTTTGCCGTCTTGTTGCCACTTGGTTTTCATCGACATCGAGTCTTTGCCAACCGGAATGGTCACCTCCAGTGCCGGGCATAACTCTTCACCTATGGCTTTTACCGCTGCATATAAGCCGGCGTCTTCACCCGGGTGACCGGCTGCGGCCATCCAGTTGGCGGATAACTTCACCCGCTTTAAGTCGCCAATATCGGTAGCAGCGATGTTGGTAATGGCCTCGGCCACCGCCAGACGCGCAGAGGCGGCAAAGTCTAACAGCGCTACCGGCGTACGCTCACCCATTGCCATGGCTTCACCGTGGTAGGTATCGTAACTGGCTGCAGTGACACCACAGTTCGCTACCGGCACCTGCCAGGGGCCTACCATCTGATCGCGGGCGACTAAACCGGTAACACTGCGGTCACCAATGGTAACCAGGAAGGTTTTCTCGGCAATCGTCGGTAAACGCAGTAACCGCTCGGCAGCGTCTTTAATGCTGACACCGGCGAAATCCAGCGGCTTACCGGCGGTTTGGGCGCTTTGTACCTCGCGGTGCATTTTTGGTGCTTTGCCCAGTAACACATTCAGCGGTAAATCAATTGGCGTGCTGCCAAAGTGGCTGTCGCTCAGCGTTAAGTGCTGCTCGCGGGTCGCTTCGCCCACCACAGCAAAAGGCGCGCGCTCACGCAGACAGATTTGCTCAAACAGCGGCATTTTGTCGGCCGGAATCGCCATCACGTAACGTTCTTGCGACTCGTTACACCAGATTTGCAGCGGAGACATGCCTGGCTCATCGTTGGGCACCTTGCGCAGTTCAAACTTACCGCCCACGCCGCCATCGTTGACCAGTTCAGGGAAGGCATTCGATAAACCGCCGGCGCCAACATCGTGAATAAACACGATCGGGTTGTCTTTACCCAGCTGCCAGCAGCGGTCGATCACTTCCTGACAACGGCGTTCAATTTCCGGGTTTTCCCGCTGTACTGAGGCAAAGTCCAGATCTTCTGCCGACTGCCCGGAGGCCATCGATGAAGCCGCACCGCCGCCCAGGCCGATATTCATTGCCGGGCCGCCCAGCACCACCAGTTTGGCGCCCACCGGCAAGTCGCCTTTTTGCACATGCTCGGCGCGGATATTACCCAAACCACCGGCAATCATAATCGGCTTATGGTAACCCCGTACTTCGTCGCCATTGTGGCTGGGCACGCGCTCTTCATAAGTGCGGAAATAACCGTTAATCGCCGGCCGGCCAAATTCGTTGTTAAAGGCGGCGCCGCCCAGTGGGCCTTCCAGCATAATATCCAGCGCCGAGACAATGCGCTCTGGCTTACCAAAGTCGGTTTCCCACGGCTGTTCAAAGCCCGGAATGCGTAAATTCGACACCGAAAAGCCAACCAGACCGGCTTTAGGCTTAGAGCCCACACCGGTGGCGCCTTCATCGCGAATTTCACCGCCAGAGCCGGTGGCCGCACCCGGGTAGGGCGAAATGGCCGTTGGGTGGTTGTGGGTTTCTACCTTCATCAGCACATGAATGGGCTCATGGTGGTATTGATAAGTTAAATTACCCGGCTGGGCAAAAAAGCGGCCAGCGGTTGAGCCTTCCATTACCGCAGCGTTGTCTTTATAGGCAGACAACACATAATCCGGCGTTTGCTCAAAGGTGTTTTTAATCATTTTAAACAGCGATTTAGGCTGTTTTACGCCGTCGATAGTCCAGTCGGCGTTAAAAATTTTGTGCCGGCAGTGCTCAGAGTTAGCCTGGGCAAACATATACAGCTCTATGTCGTTCGGGTTACGCCCCAGCGCGATAAAGTTGCTGTACAGATAGTCTATTTCATCGTCGGCCAGAGCCAGGCCCATCTCATTGTTGGCCTTCACCAGCGCATCGCGGCCACCGGCGAGAATATCTACCGACGCCAGCGGCGCCGGCTCGGCTTTGGCAAACAAGGCTTGCGCCTGCTCCAGCTCGGTAAATACCGCTTCCATCATCCGGTCATGCACTAAGGCGGCAACCTGTTGCAGCTGGGCGGCGTTTAATGGCTGCGCCGCCTGCACATAGTAGGCAATACCGCGCTCTAAGCGGCTGACCTGGCTTAAACCACAGTTGCGGGCAATGTCGGTGGCCTTGGATGACCAGGGCGAAATAGTGCCCGGCCGTGGCGTTACCAGTAATAACTGGCCGCGCGGCTCGTGGCTGGCAATAGCCGGGCCATAGGTTAGCAATTTGTCCAGCGTTTGCTGCTGTGCGTCAGTCAATGCGCGGCTGACATCAGCAAAGTGCATAAACTCAGCATACAGACTGCTGAGGGTTAAGCCACTTTGGGCGCATTGGTCGAGTAACTTCTGAATTCTGAAATCGGACAGTGCTGGCGCACCACGCAGGATCAACATAGGCTTTTTTTCCCGTGGGTTGAACGACGATGGAACCTAAAACAGGCGCGACATTATAAAGAAATTTCTGCCTAAGTGGTATGAGTAAACACTGACGGCGTAACAGAAGTTTGCTATAACAGCGCAGAAGATGACGATTCAGGTTAGCTAAGATGTACAGATGCGGCGCCTGGTTGCTGTTAGTACTGTGGTTGTCCGGCTGTAGTCCCGCGCCCTCAGAAAGCCAGCTTTACCAGATATATCAGCGTGATAGCTTAAAGGTAGGCATTTTGCACGGCCCCACCAGCTATTATGTGGGCGTCGATGGCCCGGTCGGCTTTGAGCTGGAATTAAGCCAGGCACTGGCTGACAAGCTGGGCGTAAAGCTGGAGTTATACCCCAGCTATCATCTGGATGAGCTGTTGCAAAAGCTCGACTCGGGTCAGGTGGACTATATTGCCGGCGGCCTGACCTTAACCGAACGGCGCAAAGGCAAATACCGCGCCGCCCCCGCCTATCGCTGGATTAACGAAGTGCTGGTGTTTAAACAAGGCAACACCTGGCCCAGAACCCTGCAACACTTAACCGATACTGTCGTCGTAGTAAAAGACAGCAGCCATGCCGAAACCCTGCAGCAACTCAGCCTGGATTATCCCGAGCTGGACTGGCAGGTGCACCCAAGCCTGGATAACGATGAAATTTTGCAGCAGGTGGTCGATGGCAATATTGCCTACACCCTGACAGATTCAAACCAACTGGCGCTGAACCGGCGCTTTTATCCCAACCTCAGCATTGCCTTTACCGTGCGGGATAACCTGCCGGTGAGCTGGCTAATGGCGGATAACAACGATGATTCACTGTACGCCGTGCTGATCGAATTTTTTGGCACCATGTATCAGGGCGGCGAGCTGATAGCGCTGGAAGATCGCTACTTTGGTCATGTACAGCAGTTTGATTATGTCGATACGCTGGTGTATATCGAGGCAATAGAACAAACCCTGCCACGCTTTAAAGCCTGGTTTGAACAATATGCCGGCGAGCTGGACTGGCGCCTGCTGGCGGCACTGAGTTATCAGGAGTCGCACTGGGATCCGAAAGCGAAAAGCCCGACCGGGGTGCGCGGCCTGATGATGCTCACCCTGCCGACAGCGCAGCAAATGGGTGTGCGCAGCCGGCTGGATCCTGAGCAAAGTATCCGCGGTGGCAGCCGTTATCTGCACCGTTTAGTCAGCCGTATTCCCGAGCGTATCGCTATGCCAGACCGGCTCTGGTTTGCGCTGGCGTCGTATAATGTTGGCTGGGGCCATGTGGAAGATGCGCGCATTTTAACCCAGCGCCAGGGCGCCGATCCGGACAAATGGCTGGAAGTAAAACAGCGTTTACCGCTGCTACGGCAAAAAAGCGTGTATAAAACCACCAAATATGGTTATGCCCGTGGCGATGAAGCGGTGACCTACGTTGAAAATATCCGCCGTTATTACGACACCTTATTATGGGTAGACGAACGCCAGCAGGCAGAGCTGCGCCTGCAACAACAAAAGCAGCGGCTAACCGAGCAACCAGACAGGGTAGAGAGTACAGAAATCTTGCCACCGGCAGCGGACACACCGCCGCCGCCCTATTGAAAGCCGCCTGGTAAGCACCCATGATAACCAACAGAACAACAAAACAGGTGTGCTATGTTAAAACGGAAAAAACCTCAGGTAAGAGCCAAACGTCGCCGGCTGGTAGATGTCGCTTCCGGCCGCCGGCGCATTAAACGCAATATCGCCGTGGCCAAGCTGCATCAGCGCCGCCGCCATTACACCGGCTTTTTCAACCAGCCTGCCGAGCTTGCTTAAGCGCTTTATGCTCGGCGCGCCGACGCTGAAAAAAACCGGACAACTGTGCCGCGCACTCTTGGGCCAACACGCCCGACACCACCTCAAGCTGATGATTAAACCGGGCATGCTGTACCAGGTTTAGCACCGAGCCGGCCGCGCCGGTTTTAGCATCGGTAGTACCAAACACCAACCTGTCGATACGGCTGTGCACCATAGCGCCGGCGCACATAGTACAGGGCTCCAGCGTAACGTATAGGGTGCACTCAGGCAGCCGGTAATTCCCCAGCCGCGCGGCAGCGGCCCGTATGGCCTGCATTTCCGCATGGGCTGACGGGTCATTTAAGCTAATCATCTGGTTCCAGCCCTCTGCCAGCAGCTCATTGTGTTTTACCAACACCGCGCCTACCGGCACTTCGCCTTGTTGCTCGGCTTTGGCGGCCAGCATGATGGCATGACGCATCCAGTCTTCATCTGTCATAATGGCTTACAATTAATTGCTAGATTGATGGCAAAGTTTATCACTATATTCTGGTGAAATTAGCTAAACTTTTTAGCATTTGGCTAACCCAGCCTAAAAGTTAAAGTGCAATATACTGATAATAAACAATATTAAAAATGGCACCGGCTTTGCTTTGTGCTGTAGCGTTTAACGAACAGGAGAATGTACAAGATGGGACCTTTTGAAATTGCCGCCATTGCCATTATTGGTGGTTTAGCTTACTCGGCTTACGATTCTTACAACAAAAGCAAAGGCAAAGCCAACAGCCAGGACGTCGCCGATTTAAAAGCAGAGCTGGACAAGATGAAACAACGGGTCGCCACCCTGGAGAGCATCGTCACCGATAAGTCCTATCAGCTTAAAGATCAGATTAACCGCTTGTAATAGCGGGCACAGTCGCCGCCCTGATCTGTAGCAGTTCGCCGCTGATATGATACACTGCCGGCAACTGCAGACAGGAGCTGACAATGTCGACAGAAATTCTGGTTAACCGCGCCCGCGCCATATGCGAAAAAAATGGCGCCCGTTTCACTGCGATACGGGAAAAAGTGTTTCGGCTGCTGGCTGATTTAGACGGCGGCATTGGCGCGTACGAGCTATTAGAACAACTGAAACAAACCGAGCCGGGTGCCAAACCGGCGACTATTTACCGGGCACTGGAATTTCTTACCGAGCAAGGCTTTATTCATAAAATAGAGTCCAGCAACGCCTTTTTGCTGTGCCACCATTTCGGCCAGCACCACCCGGCACAATTACTGATCTGCGATCAGTGCGGTAACGTAACTGAACTGCACTCTCATCTGTTACAGGATGAGTTCAACCGTCAGGCTGTGGCACAAGGCTTTGACATTAAACAGCAAACCATAGAGGCGCACGGCAGCTGTAAACGTTGTCGGAGTAGCTAATAAATTTCTCCTGAATCAAGGCGCTAGCTTGTACATTTAGTAAAAGGTTTCTAATCTTAAACAAGTTGTAGCCCGATCCCCGACTTTTGACAGGCGTTGACATGAATGTTGAATTTATAAACCCGTTTTTATCTTCATTAGTAAATGTGCTTAGCACTATGGCCAATACCACTATTGTCCCCGGCCAGCCCAGAATTAAAAAAGACGAAGTGGCCCGCGGCGATGTGTCAGGCCTTATCGGGATGGTCAGCCCGCAAACCAAGGGCTCGTTTTCTATTACCTTTGAAGAGTCGTTAGCGGTAGAAATTATGTTTCGCATGCTGGGCGAGCGGCCCAAAGGCATTACGCCCGATGTTACCGATATGGTGGGTGAAATAACCAATATGGTTACCGGCGGTGCTAAGCGCGTACTGGGTGAAAAAGGTTACGACTTTACCATGGCCACGCCTGTTGTGGTGTCCGGTAAAAACCATACCATTTCGCATAAATCGGAAGGGGCGAAAATTTTAATGCCGTTCGATTCTGACTTTGGCAAGGTGCATATTGAAGTCAGTTTTGATAAATAAACAGCGTTTTAAGCATAGAGCCGGCGCTGAGCCGGCTTTTTTATTCAGCGACATTGTTATAAGTGAACTGTACCCGGCTGGTGATATTACATAGCAGCTCATAAGGGATAGTTTCTACGCAGGCTGCCAGCTGTTCCACCGGTAACTCGGCCCCCCACAGGATCACCTTATCCCCCACCGCTACCGGCTCAGTGCCAATATCCACGGTAATCATATCCATCGATACCCGGCCAACAATCGGCTGCAGCTTACCCTTTATCAATACCTCGGCGTTGTTACCCGCCGCCCGCGGATAGCCATCACCATAACCCATAGCGACTACTGCCAAACGGGTGTTGTGGGCCGCTATCCAGCTACCGCCATAGCCTACTGC
This sequence comes from Rheinheimera nanhaiensis E407-8, assembly GCF_000296695.1. Classification (GTDB taxonomy): domain Bacteria; phylum Pseudomonadota; class Gammaproteobacteria; order Enterobacterales; family Alteromonadaceae; genus Alishewanella; species Alishewanella nanhaiensis. The sequence goes on along the minus strand of NZ_BAFK01000003.1, from coordinate 191,660 downwards.
CTCGCCAGCTTTTACCTCGCGCACGGCAATAACGCTGCTGCTAAGCGTCATCACCGGCTGTAAACCCAGGTCGGCCCCGGCACTATCAGCCATTGGCGACACACCGTATAGCATGAGTCCCGGCCTTACCCAGTCGCCATGACTAAGCGGCCAGTTTAGTACCGCTGCCGAATTGGCCAGCGAATGCTCGCCGGCTAAACCCTGGGTAAGCTGTCGAAATAGCGCTAGCTGATTTGCTGTGCTGGCGTTATCCAGCTCGTCTGAGCTGGCAAAATGGCTCATCAGCCGAAGCGGCCCCTGCACATTCGCACTTTGGTTTAACTGCTGGTATAGCGCTGCCACTTCGTGCGGGTAAATGCCAAGCCGGTGCATGCCGGTGTCAATCTTAAGCCAGACCCGCACCGGTGCATCTAACTGTGCCGCCAGCAGCGCTTCGGCCTGCTCGCGGTGATGAATAACCAGCTGCAAATTAGAGGCAACAATTTGCGGCAGTTCATCCGGGTGAAAAAAACCTTCCAGCAATACGATGGGCCGGGCAATACCACCGGCGCGCAGCGCTAAGGCCTCATCAAGCCGCGCAACGCCCAGCGCATCGGCCTGCTTTAACGCCTGGGCCACCGCCAGCATACCATGGCCATAAGCATTGGCTTTTAGTACCGCCAGCACTTTGCTGTGCGGTGCCAGCTGCTTTACCCGGCTGTAGTTATGCGCCAGCGCCGCTAAATCAATATTGGCCTGTGGCCTGCGGCTTTGCATTAATCATCCTCGAAACGGGCACTGCCGGCATAATTGTCAAAGCGTGAATAACGGCCGTGGAACGTCAGGCGAATACGGCCTATCGGGCCGTTACGCTGTTTACCGATAATCACCTCGGCGGTGCCTTTATCCGGGCTGTCGTCGTTATACACTTCATCACGGTAGATAAACATAATAAGGTCGGCATCCTGCTCGATAGAGCCGGACTCACGTAAATCCGAGTTTACCGGCCGCTTATCAGCGCGTTGCTCCAGTGAGCGGTTAAGCTGCGACAGCGCCACCACCGGAACTTTCAGCTCTTTGGCCAGCGCTTTTAGCGAGCGGGAAATTTCAGCAATTTCCAGCGTGCGGTTCTCACTCATGCCCGGCACGGTCATCAGCTGTAAGTAGTCGACCATGATCATGCTTAAACCGCCATGTTCACGCGCCACCCGCCGTGCCCGTGAGCGCACTTCGGTCGGCGTTAAGCCCGAGCCATCGTCAATGTACATTTTGCCTTTGGTGTTTAAAAGCTCAATGGCCGAGGACAAGCGTGCCCAGTCTTCATCTTCTAACTGGCCGGTACGCACCTTGGTTTGATCAATACGGCCGAGTGATGCCAGCATACGCATCATAATTTGCTCGGAGGGCATCTCTAAGCTGAAAATCAGCACCGGCTTATCACTGGTGATGGCCGCATGTTCGCACAGGTTCATCGCGAAAGTGGTTTTACCCATCGACGGCCGGGCCGCCACGATAATTAAGTCGGACGGCTGCAGGCCGTTGGTCATTTTGTCTAAATCGATATAGCCGGTCGAAACACCGGTGACGCCATCGTGTGGTGAGCGGAACAGCTCGTCGATCTTTTCGATGGTTTTCGCCAAAATGCTGTTAATCGGCTCCGGGCCTTCATTGGCATTGGCACGCTGCTCGGCAATTTTAAATACCTTGGTTTCAGCAAAATCGAGCAGTTCAGCCGACGTGCGCCCCTGCGGGTCGTAACCGGCATCGGCAATATCGTGCGCGACTGAGATCATATCGCGCACCACGGCGCGCTCACGTACGATATCGGCATAGGCCAGAATGTTAGCGGCGCTGGGGGTGTTCTTGGCAATTTCCCCTAAATAGGCAAAGCCGCCGACATCGTCCAGCTGCTGGTTGGCTTCTAAATTTTCCGATACGGTAATAATGTCGATAGGCTGGCTGGCTTCAGCCAGACGCGACATGGCAGCAAAAATAAACCGGTGTGCCCGCAGGTAAAAGTCCTGCTCTACCACTTTTTCGGCCACTCTGTCCCAAGCTTCATTGTCCAGCATCAGGCCGCCCAACACCGATTGCTCGGCTTCAATAGAATGCGGCGGCATTTTCACAGCGGCAACCTGCTTATCTTTGTTACTACTCATAGCACCTGTATCTGTTGGCAAAAACAGCCTAATGCTAACCTGCCATCGGCAGATCACAAAGCAAAGTCAGAGAATTTTTTATCGGGGGAAGATACTGTGTAGCGTGGAGCGGATAAGGCAAAGCGCACTGCAGTTGCAGTGCGCTTTTCAGCAATTAAGCTTCTGCGATTACCACAACTTTAATCGTTGCGATAACTTCAGCGTGTAACTGCAGATCGATGTCGAACTCGCCAGTTTCACGTAAAGTACCGTTTGGCAGTTTAACTTCTGCTTTAGATACTTTTACGCCAGCTTCAGTGACGGCGTCCGCGATATCACGGGTACCCACTGAACCGAACAGTTTGCCTTCGTCACCGGCTTTAGAAGCGATAGTCACTTCACCCAGCGCAGCAAGTTTGGCAGCACGGTCGTTAGCCGCGGCTAAGTCAGCAGCTAATTTAGCTTCTAATTCAGCACGACGGGCTTCGAACTTCTCGATGTTAGCCTTAGTAGCCGGAACTGCTTTACCCTGTGGGAATAAGAAGTTACGAGCATAACCAGACTTAACAGTTACATTGTCACCTAAACCACCCAGGTTAGCGACTTTGTCTAACAGAATAATTTGCATTACTTATACCCCTTCTGTATTAGCTGTGTGAGTCGCTGTACGGTAACAGAGCCAGGTAGCGTGCGCGCTTGATAGCACGGGCTAATTGACGCTGATACTTAGCGCTGGTACCAGTAATACGGCTAGGTACGATTTTGCCGCTTTCTGTAACGTAGTTTTTCAGAACAGCGGTATCTTTGTAATCAATCTCTACAGTGCCTTCTGCAGAAAAACGGCAGAATTTACGGCGACGGAAAAAACGTGACATTTGCCTGTCTCCTAACTTATTTGTTCAATGTGTTGTGCATGCAGTACCAGCTTGGCTTGTCCACTGCGGCTTTGGTGCCGGTTTAAAAAACCGCTTACCCTAACCATATTGCCCAACGTTAACGCTTTAGTATGTTGTGTCAGTTCAGTCCCGGTGAGTACCACCTGTATCCTGACATAAGCCTGGCGATTTAGGCCGGCTTCTATCTGGCTACTGCGATGTTCCAGTGCCAGAACCGTGTGCGGTATACCCGCCGGACTTTCGCTATGCTCTGGCGTACGGCAAATGGTGCCTACCAGTACGGTGCAATTGTCCATTAACAACAACTTACTCTTCGTTTGATACTTGCTCTTCAGTTTCGCGAGGAGCACGCTCACGACGTTCTTCACGTACCTTTGCCATTGGTGATGGCTCAACGATGGCACCGTCAGTGCGCATAATCAGGTTACGTAATACCGCGTCGTTGTAGCGGAAGTTAGTTTCCAGCTCATCAATCACAGTTTGTGGTGCTTCTACGTTCATCAGAACATAGTGTGCTTTGTGCAGCTTCTGGATTGGGTAAGCCAGTTGACGGCGGCCCCAGTCTTCCAGACGGTGAATAGCACCACCCGCTTCTTTGATCGCGCCAGTGTAACGCTCGATCATGCCTGGTACCTGCTCACTCTGATCAGGGTGAACCATAAAAACGATTTCGTAATGACGCATTGTAGCTCCTTACGGTTAGTAAGCCTCGGGGGAACTCGGCCGGGGTTCTCATGGAGGCAAGGAACGTTAGTGTATGGCCGAAGGTCGCGTATTTTACGGACTCAGCGGGCAAATAACAAGCAGAGATTTACTTAACTACGCTGACGCACGGCTTCAAATAAGCAGATACCGGCCGCTACCGATACGTTAAGGCTGGACACGGTGCCAAACATCGGAATTTTTACCAGAGCGTCGCAGGTTTCACGCGTTAGCCGGCGCAGGCCTTCACCCTCTGCGCCCAATACCAGCGCTAGCGGGCCTTTTAAATCAGCAGCGTACACCAGGGTTTCAGTTTCACCGGCGGTACCGACTATCCAAACACCGGCTTCCTGCAATTCACGCAAGGTGCGGGCTAAGTTGGTCACGGTAATAAAAGGTACGCTCTCTGCCGCACCACAGGCTACTTTACGCACTACAGAGGTAAGCTTAACTGAGCGATCTTTCGGCGCTACCACCGCATGCACACCGGCAGCATCGGCACTGCGTAAAATAGCACCTAAGTTATGCGGGTCGGTAACCCCATCGAGGATCAGAATAAACGGCTTGTCGTTCGCCGCCACGATAGCGGCTAAATCGGCTTCATTGCCTGTGCTTTGTAAACGGGCTTTGGCGACGACACCCTGATGCTGGCCGCCGACCATATCGTCCAGCGTTTTACGGTTACAAAACTGCACCGACACGCCGTTTTGCCGGGCTAATTGAATGATCGGTTGCATGCGCTTATCGTCGCGATCTTTCATCACGAACAATTCCAGCACATCTTGCGGCGCGCGCTGCAAAAACGCTTCTACCGCGTGAATACCAAATACCAGATCTGCGTTCATTATTAGCCCTTGTTTCGCCAGCCAGAAAAATTGGCCGGCAGTTTACCTTATTACTTAGCTTTACGCCGTGGCTTTTTGCGCGCGGTAATATTGCGTGCGCCTTTCGGTTTAGCTTCTGCTTTAGCGGGCGCTTTGGCTCCCTTAGCCGAGCCGCGCTTGGCGCCCTTCTGTGCAGCCGCTTGCTTAGAGGCTTTAATATCGGCTTTGTTAACAAAGCGTTTGGGCTCGCCTACCAGCACTAAATCAATTTTGCGCGCTTCTAAATTTACCGCCGCCACTTTCACCTTCAATAAGTCACCCATGCGATAACTGACTTTGCTGTGCTCACCGGTTAACACATGGCGCTCGGTATCAAAGTGGTAGTAATCGTTTTGCAACGAGGTAACATGCACCAGGCCTTCGATATACAGCTCAGTTAAACGCACAAATAAGCCAAAGCTGGTGACGGTAGACACTACGCCCTCAAACTCTGAACCCAAATGATCCTGCATATACTCGCATTTTAGCCAGTCGGCCACTTCGCGGGTGGCGTCATCGGCGCGCCGCTCAGTCATCGAGCACTGCTCGCCCAGCGGGGCAATTTCAGCCTCAGTGTAGGCGCGGGCACCGGTCACTTTTTGCCCTTGCTTAGCCAGTATGGCTTTAATGCCACGGTGCAACACCAGATCCGGGTAGCGGCGAATGGGTGAGGTGAAGTGAGCATAGGCTTCCAGCGCCAGGCCAAAGTGGCCCTGATTATCGCCCTGATACACCGCCTGCTTCATTGAGCGCAGCATAGTGGTTTCTATCAGCTCACGGTCTGGCCGCTCACCAATGCGGTTTAACAGCTCAGTCAGCTCCAGTGGCGTTGGCTCAGAAGGTAAATCTGCTTCAATACCCAGCTCGGCTAAAAAGCGGCGGAAGTTATCAAAGCGGTCGCCGTCCGGCCGTTCGTGTACACGAAACAAGGTATGGGCTTCGTGCTTTTCAATAAAACGCGCGGCCGCCACGTTGGCCATGATCATACATTCTTCGATGATCTTATGTGACTCAACCCGGTGTACCGGTACTATCTGCTCAATTTTGCGGTGGCTGTTAAAGATAAAGCGCGTTTCTACCGTTTCAAACTCAATAGCACCGCGTTGGCCTCGCACTTTGGCCAGCTTTTTATACAGGGCGTACAGGGTTTCAATATTGGTCAGGTTATCGTTATATTGCGCCCGCAGTTCCGGGTCGCCCTGCAAAATTTTATGCACCTTGTTGTAGGTTAAGCGGGCTCTGGAGTGCATTACCGCTTCATAAAACTGATAGCTTTCCAGCTTGCCGTTGGCGCTGATGTGCATATCGGCAACTAAACACAACCGGTCAACATGTGGGTTTAATGAACACAGACCGTTTGATAAGGCTTCGGGTAACATCGGCACCACATGATCGGGGAAATACACCGAGTTACCGCGCTCTAACGCGCTTTTATCCAGCGGGGTATCTGGCAGCACATAGCTACTAACATCAGCAATAGCCACCCATAAACGCCAGCCGCCGTTGTCTTTCGCTTCAGCATACACCGCATCGTCAAAGTCTCGCGCGTCTTCGCCGTCAATGGTAATGAGGCCCAACTGGGTTAAGTCGACCCGGCCTTGTTTGGCCGCTGCGGGCACGTCTTCACCGTATTTGGCGACCTGCTGTAATACCGCATCAGAAAACACATGCGGGATCTGATGGTTACGGATGGCAATTTCAATCTCCATGCCCGGCGCCATATGCTCACCCAGCACTTCAGTCACCTTACCGACCGCATTTACCCGTTTTGATGGCCGCTGCGTGACTTCTACCAGCACCACCTGGCCATGGCGGGCTGCGCCCTGCTCACCGTCGGGGATCACAATATCCTGCGTAATACGTGGGTCGTCCGGCACCACTACGCCTAAGGCAAAATCTTTGTAATAGCGGCCAACAATTGGCTCACTGCGCGGCTCCAGCACCCGTACTATGCGGGCTTCGGTTTTATCTTTGCTGTTTACGCTTTGCGCCGTAGCCAGCACCACATCGCCATGCAGTAAACGCTGCATTTCAAAGTTTGGAATAAACCAGTCTGGCCCGCCCTGCTCCAGCTTTAAAAAGCCAAAGCCTTCGCGGTGGCCCAGCACAGTGCCCTTTACCAGATCCATATTATCGACCAAACCATAACGGCGGTTTTTGGTGTAAATAAGCTGGCCGTCACGCTCCATGGCGCGCAAACGCTTTTTCAGCGCGAAAATGGCATCATCATCGGTTAACCCCAGCTCTTGTACTAATTCATCAAAATAAGCGGGGCTTTGGCGTTTTTCGATATGCTCGAGAATAAATTCACGGCTGGGGATGGGGTTGTCGTATTTTTCCTGCTCACGGGCAAGATGCGGATCATTTACCGTCATTAAGTTTTCTTGTGTGTCCTAAATTAGGTTAAGTGTAACAGCTAAACCGGTAAAAGCGTATGAACTTCACTTTACCGGTTTTTTCGCATTCGCCACCACCTTAGCCGGCATTTTCTGCGCCAGCTGCGCCAGTAGCTGCTGTATTTGTTTATGGGTTGCGCTATCTGCGGTAATGGCATGATGCAGCCAGCGGTAGCTTTGCTCAAAATCGACCGGGCTGCCGTGGCCATCTACCAGTATTTGCGCTAGCCGCAGCTGGGCTTTTAAATTACCCAGCGCTGCGGCTTCGCGTAAATAAACGATAGCTTTATCGATATCAGGCTGCACAAAGCGGCCAATATGGTAATAGCGTCCTACCTGCTCTAAGCCTTCCGGCAAGCCCTGAGCAGCGGCTTGCAGCATTAAATCCCAGCCGCGTTCAACATTACGTGGCACGCACACAGCGTAAGCCAGCATATCACCGTATAAAAACTGATAAGCCGGCAGCTGCATAATGTCAGCCCGGGCTTCAATATCGCGTACCAGCTGACAATCATCTGCCCGCACCCGCTTCAGGTGGCTGTTGGTCCGGATCAGGGCTAACAGCTCGTCCTGGCTATACAGTTGCACGGCTTCCAGTTCTTGTGCTGATGTAGTTGTGGCTGCTGGCAGGCAAAGTGCTGCCAGCAAGCAGCCTAGCGTTTTTTTCATTAATACCGCCACTAAATTGTCATTACAGCCGTTATCGGCCGGTTTTGACATCAGTTGAGCCATTATTAGGCAAAAAGCTAAGCAAAAACCGCGCCTTTATTGCTCGTTGTTAACCACCCAGGGGGCCGCCAGCCGTGGCTTTTGCTGCGCCGGCGTAATACTGGCGCGACTTACCGCTACATTGCTACAGCTACCAGTGCTAATGTAGCTGATGGCTTCGGTATACAACGGATCTGTCAGCACGCCCCAATCACCGGTGATGGCGTCGCTAACCTGACAATTTGGCAGCAACCCATCAAAGTAGTCGCCCTGGTCCAGCGCGTTCACGGTCTGGAAATTAATGGCAAACAACACATAGTTGCCAATAATATCCGGCTGTTGCCCGACCGGCTTACCACAGGTAGTGTCACCGATTTGTACCACGTCAACAAAAGGCGCTAAAGAGTTAATCACCAGCTCGCTGGACGAGCAGCTGGCTTGCGTTGTCAGTACGAAAACCCGTGGCAGATTGAGCACGCTACGGCCGGCACCCAGCGCAAAACGGGTGGTGGTGTTTTTTGCAGTGTTCTTATCATTGTATTGATATTTAACAAATACCTGGTTTTGTACCGCGTTTTGCGCAATCTGGGTGGCTAACTGGTTGGCTACGCGAATAAGGCCCCCGCCGTTGTAGCGTAAATCCAGCACCAGCTCATCCACACCCTGGGCGGCAAAATCAGCAAAAGCCGTTTCCAGCTCAGACTCTGACAATTCAATAAAGGTATTAAACACCAGGTAGCCTACCAGCTTGCCATCCACATTTCTGACCGAGCGGTGCAGTACCGTATTGGTGGTCACTTCACTTTTAACAAAGTCAGCTGACAGTTCAGTACCGTCGGGTTTACGCCAAACAAAGTTGCGCATCACACCTTCTTCATTCGGCCCGTACACATCATCATTCGTCGCCGTACCGGCATCCAGGCGGCTTAACCACTCTGCAACGCTTACACCTTCAATTTCGATAATTTTGTCTCCGCGGCGCAGGCCATTTTGCGCTGCAGAGCCATCGTCATATACATAGGCAATGTGCAGGCTACTGTTGTTGTCAGCCCGGCGGCTGGAAAAGCCATAACCAAAAAACGTGGCGTTGATAAAACGATCTTCATATTCCTGCCGGGTCAGAATAAAGCTATAGCGGTCTTGCGGCGCAGCAACCGCCTCTAATAATGCTGAAGGCGAGTTATAACTGCCCGGATTAATACTGGTTGGCAAGTCGCGATACCACAAATAATCTTGCTGCAGGGCGCAAAACACCTGGGAGTTGATATCGCTACGCTGGCACAGGTTGGTGCCGGCACTGTCATCATTGCTACTGCTGCTGCCACCACAAGCAGTGAGCCCCAATAACAGGACAGAGGTAAGTAATACACGCATAGTACTGGCTCCTTAATAGGCTATTTGACCAGCATAAAACAAAAATGCTGCCCTTTGGCAGCATTTTTTATACGCAACAAACAAAGTTTCAGATGTTAGCTGGCAAAAGGGTGACGCAGCACTATGGTTTGTACCCGATCTGGCCCGGTAGAAACGATATCAATCGGCACACCGGTAAGCTGCTCTAAGCGGCTGATATAGTTACGCGCAGCCTGCGGCAGCTGCTCCAGCGACTGCACACCAAAGGTGCTGTCCTGCCAGCCCGGCATTTCTTCATAAATTGGTGTTACCAGCTCATAACCTTCAGCGGCCAGCGGCGGCACATCAGTAATGTTACCGGCAGCATCTTGATAGCCGGTACAAATTTTCACGCTGTCCAGGCCATCTAACACGTCCAGTTTGGTCAAGCAGAAGCCAGAGATGCTGTTTAACTGCACCGCACGTTTTACCGCAACCGCATCAAACCAACCACAACGGCGCTTACGGCCGGTGGTAGCGCCGAACTCGTGGCCTTTCACACCCAGATGCTCCCCCACCGCACAACCCAACTCTGTCGGGAATGGGCCTGAGCCAACACGGGTGGTATAGGCTTTTACAATGCCCAGCACGTAATCCAGATAACGTGGGCCGAACCCAGCACCCGTAGCAACACCACCTGCGGTCGTGTTAGACGAGGTGACATAAGGGTAAGTACCATGATCAATGTCCAGCAGCGTGCCCTGGGCACCTTCGAACATAATTTCCTGGCCGGCTTTGCGGGCGCGATCCAGTAAATCGGTAACATCGACCACCAGCGGTTTTAAAATTTCCGCGATGGCCAGTGCATTGTCCAACGTGGTCTGGTAGTCCACGGCCGGCACTTTGTAGTACTGGGTCAGGGTAAAGTTATGCAGCTCCATCAGCGTTTTTAGCTTTTCAGCGAACAGCTGTGGGTTGAATAAGTCACCAACGCGTAAACCACGACGGGCTACTTTATCTTCATAGGCCGGGCCTATGCCACGGCCGGTAGTGCCGATAGGTTTGTCACCACGCGCCAGTTCACGGGCTTTATCCAGCTCTACGTGAAATGGCAGGATCAACGGGCAGGCTTCGGACAGCAGCAAACGCTCTTTCACCGGTACGCCACGCTGCTCCAGCATGGTCATTTCCTTTAAGAAGGCTTCCGGAGATAACACCACACCGTTGCCGATAACGCATTTTACGTTAGCACGTAAAATGCCGGACGGAATTAAATGCAATACGGTTTTTTCACCGTCAATCACCAGCGTATGACCAGCGTTATGGCCGCCTTGATAGCGCACCACATAACTGGCTTTATCTGTTAATAAATCGACAATTTTACCTTTACCTTCGTCACCCCATTGGGTGCCGAGCACTACGACGTTTTTGGCCATGGTTCCCACATCATGGAAAAAATTAGGCGTGGATTCTACCAAATAGCTAACTAAGTTTCAGCCGTCTGGATGAAAAAAAGCCGCTTTTTTCTCAGCGGCTTAATCCATCTTTAACTATCAATAACTTAGCAGGCTAGCCGGCCAAACAGCTTAAATCGTAGTCAGCACTGTTATGGTATAGGCCAAAGCCAAAGCGCAGCCGGTCACCACGGTAATCGGTTTCGATACCGGCGCGTTTCAACTGCGCCGCCAGCTCAGCCACCTCTGCAGCCGAGCCTAAACGGAAGGTGAGAAAATGGCCATGCTGGTTTAAATCCCGTGCTAACAGACTGTCCCGATTCAGCTTGGGGTGGTTCACGGCGTCCAGTTTTTGTAAAAACACCTGCTGCAACTGCTGCACATACTGATGAATACGCCCCACACTAATACCTTGCTGCTTAAACAGGCGCAGCACAGCGTTTAAGCGGTACAGGGCGGTAAAATCCATGGTCGCGCCGGCAAAACGATAGCCATCTTCGCTGTACAGCACCGTCGCCGACTTTTCTGCCGCCAGGGTACCGAACTCGGCAAACCAGCCGGTATATAATGGCCGCTGCGCGCTACCGAGGGGTACTGCCATAAAGCAGCAGCCTTCGCCACCGCCGGCATATTTATAACTACCGGACAGATAAAAAATGCGCTCGGCAATGGCTGATAAGTCGGTTGGCAGCGCCATAAAGCCATGGTAGCCATCGATGGCGATCATGGCCTGACTTAGGTGCGCAAGTTGCTGCACAAAGTGGTTAAGATCGGCAATAGCAAAACCAGAGTTAAAAAACACCTGGCTGCAAAAAATCAACTGATAGGGCTGCTGCGCAGCGGCGGCGATAAAGCGCTGTTCAAAGCTGGCGAACGGCTCTGTAGCAATGTAGTCTACCTGCACATTGTCATATTCAGCCAGCCGCTTTAGCTGCCGGCTGAAGCTGTGAAACTCACTGTCGGTGGTTAAAATCCGTAGCGGCAGGCGTAAGTCAAAGCAGCTGAGTAAGCGCATCACCAGCTCGTGAGTATTGGGGGCAAACACTATTTGCTCCGGCTGCGGCAGCTGCAGAATATCGGCAATAAGCTGCTGCGTTTGCGGCACTTTTTCGCCAAAGATATAACGCCATTTGTCGTCGACCAGCCGGGCGCTGTCATCCCAGTACTCCAACACCGCATCGCGGCTAACATCGGGCCAGTAATGGTGCGAGTGGCAGGCAAAATGCTGCTTGCCGGGATTAGCAGCTAAAAAGCGCTGAAAAAACTGCTGATACATAACACTCTCCGTAAGATGCCGACATGCTGATCAGGCTAACTGGCACCGATAAAAAAGGCCCAAACGGGCCTTTTTTCATCCGGTTAACCTTTAGTTCTGTACTTTATCCGACTTCATATACTTAAAGAAATCGTTATCCGGCTGCAGCACTAACACATCGTCTTTGCTCTTAAAGCTGTTTTTGTAGGCTTCAAGGCTGCGCACGAAAGAGTAAAACTCAGCGTTCTTGTTGTACACCTCAGCATAGATACTGGCAGCGGTTGCATCACCTTCACCGCGCACCGTACGTGAGTTACGCTCCGCATCTGCCAGCATAACGGTGACGCGGGCATCGACATCGGCGCGGATAATTTCCGCTTCTTCCATACCCTTAGAGCGGTGCTCACGCGCTACCGCATGACGCTCGGCTTCCATCCGGGCGAAAATAGAGCTGCTGACTTCCTGTGGCAGGTTAATTTGCTTCACCCGCACGTCTACCACTTCAATGCCCAGCTCACGCGAGGCCTGCCCCGCCTGCTGCAGTGCACTTTGCATCAGCTGAGTCCGCTCGCCGGAAACGATTTCCTGAATGGTGCGGGCACCAAACTCGGTACGTAAACCGTTGTTAATATACTGTTTTAACAACACTTCGGCTTGGGCAGTGTTACCGCCGGTAGCCAGAAAGTAGGCGCCAAAGTCACTGATACGCCATTTTACATAGCTGTCGACCAGTAAGTCTTTTTTCTCAGCCGTAACAAAACGGTCCTGCGCATCATCCAGTGTTTGCACCCGGGCATCTAACTTACGCACGGTTTCAATCAGCGGTAACTTAAAGTGCAAACCCGGCTCGTACACCACCACATTTTGCTCGGCGTCGCGCTGAATTTTACCAAACTGAATAACGATGCCACGCTGGCCTTCCGGCACGACAAACAGCGCCGACAGGAAGATAAAGGCGACAACGGCGATAATAATGAGTGTAAAGTTTTTCATCGGTTACCCCCTGCCACTGCGTGTTGTCGTGTTGCGTGAACTGTCAGTACGGTTACTACCGCCGGCATCAGTATTGCTGCGCTGCGGCGTGAAAGGAACTGTGCCTGACGGCGTCGTCGCACCACTGCCTGGGTTTAGCATTTTATCCAGCGGTAAATACATAATATTGTTGCCGTTTTTCACATCTACCATCACTTTAGAGGTATTGCTATATACCTGCTCCATCGTTTCCAGATACATACGGTCACGGGTTACCTTTGGCGCCGCCAGATATTCAGGCAACAGCTTTTCAAAGCGGGCTACTTCACCCTGCGCTTTTAATACGGTTTGCTGCTTATAGGCTTCGGCTTCCTGCATTACGCGGTTAACCTGGCCCCGGGCACGCGGTTCAATTTCACGCGCGTAAGCTTGTGCTTCCTGAATAAAACGCTCCTGATCTTCCTGCGCTTTAATCGCATCATCAAAGGCGTCTCGCACTTCTTCCGGTGGACGGGCATCACGGAAGTTCACATCAACCAGTGCAATACCCATGTTATAAGGCTGAATAATGCCTTCCAGCTCCTGGCGGGTATTCTGCCGCACCACTTCACGGCCACGGGTGAGTACGTCATCCATAATAGAGTGACCAATCACATAACGCAGCGCCGCATCGGTTGCCTGATGTAAGCTGCTATCCGCATCCACTACCGAAAACTTATACAAGCGGGCGTTAAACACACGATACTGAATTTCAAAGGTCACCCGCACCAGATTCTGATCCTGGGTTAACATAAAGCCGTCACTGCGCAGCGTGCGCACGCTGGTCACATCGACCGGCATGACGGTATCGATAAAGGTTGGCTTCCAGTGAATACCCGGGCCGACTTCGCTGTTGTACTGGCCAAAGCGCAGCACCACGCCACGTTCCGATTCTTTAATGGTGTAAAAGCCGCTGAAGGCCCACACCAGTGCGGCCACAATCAGCACTAACACGGCGGCGGCTGAAGCGCCACTGCCATTACTGCCTGACGATTTACCACCACCAAAGATACCACCGAATTTTTTACCGAAATTACGAAACACTTCGTCTAAATCCGGCGGCCCCTGATCACGACCACCCTGCTTCCAGGGGTCGTTATTTTTGCCGTTGTTGCCGGGCTCATTCCAAGCCATGCTCTACTCCGTTCTAAGTTGCAAAATAAGCGTTAATGTATCAAATAACCGGGGCGCTGACGATATAGTTTTCCAATACGCCCTGCGACTGTTTCACCATACGCTGCCACTGCGCAGCGCTTAACCTAAGCTGCAAGTGGCAGGTGCCATCTTCAGTATACTGCTCTTGTACCACGCAATCCTGTTGGTGGCAGCGCGAGCGCCAGCTAGCCTGTGCCGGCGGCAACGCCAGCGCGATGTCGATATAGCGCTCGGATAACAATTGCGCCATCGCCTGAGCTAACAAGTCCAGCCCGGCACCGGTCATCGCTGACAGATACACCGCCACCGGCTGACCGGCATCGTTGTATTCTATACGGGCCGGCTGGCCCAGCAGGTCAATTTTATTAAATACCAGCAGCTGCGGCAGCTGGTCAGCGTCAATATCGGCCAGAACCTTAGCCACCTGCTGCATATTGTCACCTTTACGCGCATCGGCAACATCAACCACATGCAGCTGTAAATCTGCGTCGCGGGTTTCTTGTAAGGTGGATTTAAACGCAGCCACTAAATCATGCGGCAAATGACGGATAAAGCCGACAGTGTCGGCCAGAATAATGTCCCCTACGCCTTTAAGCGGTAATTTGCGCAGCGTCGGGTCCAGCGTGGCAAACAGCTGATCGGCCGCATAAACATCGGCCTTGGTCAGGCGGTTAAACAAAGTTGATTTACCGGCGTTGGTGTAGCCCACCACTGACACTACCGGCACCTCGGCACGCTGACGGGCCCGCCGGCCTTGCTGACGCTGCGTTTGCAGTTTCGCCAACCTGGCCTGCAAGGCTTTAACCCGCTCGCGCAGCAAGCGGCGATCGGTTTCCAACTGGGTTTCACCCGGCCCGCGCAGGCCGATACCGCCTTTTTGTCGGTCCAGACTGTCCCAGCCGCGCACCAGGCGCGATGACAAATGCTTTAGCTGTGCCAGCTCAACCTGCAATTTACCTTCAAAGGTGCGGGCGCGCTGGGCGAAGATATCTAAAATCAGCGTGGTGCGGTCAATCACCCGGGCTAAACATAAACGTTCCAGGTTGCGCGTTTGCGCCGGGCTTAATGCATGATTAAAAATAACCAGCGTAGCGCCGGTATCGGCAATCAGATTGGCAATATCCTGCGCTTTGCCGGAGCCGACAAAGAATTTAGCGTCAGGAGCACTGCGGCTGGTGGTAACCACATCAATAGCCTGCACACCGGCAGAAGACACCAGTAACTTAAGCTCGCCCAAGTCTTCACTGGTGTGCTGCTGAGAAAAGTTGACATGGACAAGGATCGCTTGTTCCGACACCGCGTTAAGTTCAGACAAGCGACTAACCCCTGCAGTTATTCCGTGTCGTCTTCGTCACTCTGGCCATTGCTTGGACTCATCATGGTATTCACCGCGCGAGCCGGCACTACAGTTGAGATAGCATGCTTGTATACCATCTGGCTCACTGTGTTTTTCAGCAGAATAACAAACTGATCGAAGGATTCGATTTGACCCTGAAGTTTAATACCATTCACCAAATAAATTGATACCGGAATACGTTCCCGTCTCAAGGTGTTTAAAAATGGGTCTTGTAAAGATTGGCCCTTTGCCATGTGCCGCTTTCCTTTTTTTATTAGTCCGACTTATATAGGTATTATTTTTTTTATTTCAAGTTGTTAAAACGTCTTTTTTATCCATTGTGTTTAGCTTAGCGAAGATAAAACGGCTTGCAAGTTTTCCTCAAGCGGCGCCTCACTATTTAACCAGCTTAAATCTGGCCAACCCCGCAGCCAGGTCAGCTGCCGCTTGGCCAGTTGCCGGGTTGCCGCTATACCCCGCTCTGTCATTTGCTGGTAACTGCACTCACCGTCTAAATACTGCCACATTTGCCGGTAGCCAACGCAGCGCATCGATGGCAACTCAGGGTGCAAATCAGGCCGCTGCTTTAACCGGCGCACTTCTTGCTCAAAACCGGCCGCCAGCATTTGCTCAAACCTGAGGGCAATACGTTGATGTAGTACCGCCCGATCTGCCGGTGCAATAGCAAATTGGTGCACAGGAAAAGCAAAAGGTTCCCCTTTTTCTGCGGTAAGTTCGGTTAAGCTGCGCCCCGTCAGGCGGTATACTTCCAGCGCCCGGTTAATCCGCTGCGGATCATTAGGATGGATCCGCGTGGCAGACACCGGATCCACCTTGGCTAACTCTTCATGCAGCGCGGCCCAGCCTTTACGTGCGGCTTCAGCTTCTAGCTGCGCGCGCACGGCAACGTCGGCTTCAGGTAAAGGTGAAATACCGTCAAGCAGGGCTTTAAAGTACAACATGGTACCACCAACCAGCAGCGGAATGTTACCACGTTGTTGAATTTGGGCAATTAATCTTAGCGCATCGCTACGAAAATCTGCCGCAGAATAACTTTGTGCCGGGTCGCGAATATCAATCAGATGGTGCGGCGTTATCGCCAGCTCCTCTGCAGTTGGCTTGGCAGTGCCGATATCCATCTGTTTGTACACCAGCGCGCTGTCGACACTGATAAGTTCAACCGGTAACCGCTGGTACAGCTCTGTCGCCAGTGCCGTTTTGCCTGACGCTGTCGGCCCCATCAAAAAAACTACCGCCTTAGTATGCATCATGTGCCTCATGTAACCGGGCTAAGGTGCTGTCTAGTTGCAGCGGTGCACTGTGCCAGCAAGACGGCATGTCAAGCAGCTGTGGGTATAAGTTTAACAACTGCTTTGCACTTAACCCATTAGCATTAAGTAGCATAGACAACAACAACTGCAGTGGATCCTGCTGCTCGCTAACGCGGCTAAACCATAGCGGCAGCCAATGGCTTAGCAGACTTTGCCTAAGCCAGGCGGGCACCGCCCGCACTATCGCGGTGTTGTCACTTAGCAGCAGATCAAAGCCGGCGTCGGACAGCTGCGTCGCCACACGGGTAAGCTGCTGTAGCTGCGCTTTGCTAAGTGCGATGCGCTGTGGCAGTAAAATCGGCTGCGCCGGCTGGGGTTGTAGCGCAAAATAAGCTGCCAGCGTCACCACCAGATCCACCACCAACAGGCGATCATCGTGCTGGGTTAACAGATAACGGTTTTGCGCAATCAAGTAACGGCCATCAAGGCTCTGGCTATCGCTGTGCGCTGGTGGCAAAGCTGCAGCTGGGCTTGCCTGCACCGATGGCGCTTGCAGCGCTTCAGCGTCACGATGGCTATGCTGCCAATAACTCAGCTCGCGCCTCACTTGCGCCCCGCCCGCTGTCGCGGCCCGGTAAGCCGCAGCACCAGCCTGATAGCGGGCCGTGCCGGGCTGATGCACCTGATAGGCTGGCTGGCTGGCTGGCACAGACATTGCCGGCGTCGGCTGGCCCGGCTGAACATAGTGGCCGGCAGCGGGGGTTGCGCTTAATTGTGCCAGTGCATCGCTCAGGGCTGACACGATAAAGTCATGAATTAATCTGGCCTGATGAAAGCGTACTTCATGCTTGGCCGGGTGCACATTAACATCGACCTGGCGCGGGTCCAGCTCCAGATACAGCACAAAGGCTGGCTGCTGCTCAGCGCTTAAGCTGTCACCATAGGCCTGGCGTATCGCATGGTTAAGCAGCTTGTCGCGCATCATACGGCCGTTAACGTAACTGTACTGGCAACCGGGCTGGGTTGGGCAGGCCTGTGGCGCTACAATGTAACCCCAAATTTTTACGTCACCGTACTGGTTTTCTATAAAGGCTGCCTGCTCGGCAAAAGCGCGGCCGCACAGCGTTGCAACACGCTTTTGCCGCTGCTCAGCCGTGTCTGCTGCTTTGAGCCGGCGCACTGTCTGACCGTTGTGGCTTAGCTGCCAGCTGACATCAAAGCGGCTGAGCGCCAGCCGTTTTACCAGCTCGTCGATATGACCAAACTCGGTTTTATCGGTGCGTAAAAATTTGCGCCGCGCCGGCGTGTTAAAGAATAAATCCAACACTTCAATACTGGTGCCAACCGGATGGGCGGCCGGCTTTACACTCACCTGCATATCGCGGCCCTCAGCGCTGGCCTGCCAGGCCGCCTCTTGCGCCGCCGTGCGTGAAGTTAACGTCAGCCGCGATACCGAGCTGATACTGGCTAAGGCCTCACCACGAAAGCCTAAGCTGCAAATGGCTTCTAAATCACTCAGGTCGGTTATTTTGCTGGTGGCATGCCGGCTTAACGCCAGCACCAGTTCATGCTCGGCAATGCCACTGCCGTTGTCACGCACCCGGATAAGCTTACTGCCGCCTTTTTCAATCTCAATCTCAATATGGCTGGCACCGGCGTCAAGGCTGTTTTCTACCAGCTCTTTGACCACCGAGGCCGGGCGTTCAACCACTTCACCGGCCGCAATCTGGTTTGCCAGCTGCGGCGGTAGTATTTGTATCGGCATAATCAGGGGATCCGCAGCGTCTGGCCAACGCGGATGCTGTCTGAGGTAAGCTGATTTATACTGCGCAGTTCATCCACCGACACATTGTAACGCTGCGCCAGCAAAGACAAGGATTCGCCCGCACTGACACGATGCTCGCGGGCACGTTGCTGGGCAAACAACGAATCGGCCGGTGGCGACTTTTCAAAATGGCGTTTAAGGGCAGCAAACAAAGAGCGCGCCAACTGCGTTTGATGCGACGGTGATTTCAGCTGTTTTTCTTCCTGCGGGTTAGAAATAAAGCCCACCTCAACCAGGATAGACGGAATATCCGGTGCTTTTAACACACCTAAACTGGCCGCCTGCGGCTCTTTTTTATGCAAATGTGTCACTCTACCCAGCTCGCTTAACACTTCATTAGCTACCTGGTAAGCAGTTACCATCGAGTGGTTCATGGATAAATCCAGCACCGTTTGTGCCAGATAGCGCTCGTTAGCCGAGTCTTTGATAATCTCTGCCACGCCGCCCAGCAGGTCTGAGTGCCGCTCGGTTTGCTCCAGCATACGGCCCACTTCAGTGGTGGCACGGCGCAGTGACAATACCCAAACCGAGGCGCCACGCGGCTGCGGTGAGGTAAACGCATCGGCATGAATAGACACCAGCAAATCGGCCTGCTGGCCACGGGCAATTTCAGTGCGGCGGTTTACATGAATATAGTAATCATTAGTGCGCACCATCATGGCTTTCATGCCGGGCTGACGGTCAATCAGTTGTGCCAGCTGACGCGCTATTGGCAAGGTAATGTGCTTTTCATAGATGCCGCTGGGGCCAATAGAGCCGGGGTCTTCGCCACCATGGCCAGCGTCAATGGCAATCACGATATCACGCGCAGCCCGGATAGCCGGCGGTGGCAGATTACGCTGCGGCTGATCGTCAGGTAAGTCGACCACTAAACGGTGGCCATAAGGCGGTGTCGGCGGCAGCGCAAACACATTGGCCTTACTGGCTTTGGTTAAATCCAGCACGATACGCATAGTGTTGCCGCTGCCACTACTACGAATAGCTTTTATTAACGACGATTCACCATTCACTGCCGGTAAGCTGGTACCACCTTTAACGTTAGTTAAATCGATAACCAGACGGTCAGGCTTGTCCAGGCTAAAACTCTTATGCTGTGGCTCGCCAGCCATATCAAACACGACGCGGGTATTGTCCGGTGATGGCCACACCCGCACACCCTGCACCTGATTAGCCAGGGCAGTAAAGCTGAACAGCGTTAGCAAAGATAGCAGTGCGGCTTTAAAGTTATAATAATTATTGTTCATCATCCGTCAGCGCTTTTATTAGGGCGGCACCGGCTGGCGTCTGGCTTTGCAGCAACACACGCCGGTGTCCGTCTACAAATGTTAAGTGTATGTCGAGATCCGGCACAGGTAAATAACCACTGCCCTGTTCAGGCCATTCAATCAGGCATAGGGTGTCAGCGCGAAAATAATCGCGTATGCCCATAAACTCTAACTCTTCGGCATCTCTAAGCCGGTAAAGGTCAAAGTGAAACACGGTAAATGGCTTCAGCTGATAAGGCTCTACCAGGGTGTAAGTGGGGCTTTTTACCGTGCCACCATGGCCCAGCGCAGTAATAACGCCACGACTAAAGGTGGTTTTACCTGCCCCCAAATCGCCATGCAAAAATAAGGTTTGCCCACCACTGAGCAGGCCGGCAATACGCGTTGCCAACGCCAGGGTTGCCGCTTCGTCCTGTAACACTGCCTGATATTGCGCCACCTGTCACCACTTTACGTCTTGCTGCCAAAAAAACCCTGTCATGTTAACAAATTAGTGGCTGACAGAGCCAGAAAAACCGCGACTTTGCCGCTCAGACCGGCGTGCTGGCAGGCAAGTTCCCACAAGCAGCGCGAAAAAATGCCCTTTGTGCTAAGCTAGCGGCGTTATTTTCCGGGTAGCAAAGCAGCATGAATTACCACGAGCTGGCACAACAGATTAAGCAATGGGCAAAGCAGTTGGGCTTTGCCGATGCCGGCATTAGCGGCGTTAGCTTAGCCGATGCTGAGCGACAGCTGCAGAAATGGCTCGATGCCGGCTACCACGGCGAGATGGATTATATGGCCAGCCACGGTATGCTGCGCGCCCGGCCCGACGAGCTGGTACCCGGTACTTTGCGGGTAATCAGCGTTAGGATGGACTATCTGCCCAAAGCTGCCGGCTTTGCCACTAACCTGGCCGACCCCACCCAGGCCTATATCAGCCGCTATGCGCTGGGCCGTGATTACCACAAACTTATCCGTAACCGGCTAAAACAGCTGGGCGAGCGCATTAACCAACAGGTCAGCGAGCTGGGCTACCGCCCTTTTACCGACTCGGCGCCGATACTGGAGCGGCCACTGGCACAGCAAGCCGGGCTTGGCTGGGTGGGTAAACACAGCTTATTGCTTAATCACCAAGCCGGCTCCTGGTTCTTTTTGGGCGAATTGCTGGTGAACCTGCCGCTGCCGGTAGACCAGCCACATGATGGCGATTGCGGCAGCTGCGTGGCCTGCATCACCAGCTGCCCTACTGGCGCCATTGTCGAGCCTTATGTGGTCGATGCCCGCCGCTGTATTTCGTACTTAACCATTGAGCTTAAAGGCGCTATTCCTGAAGAGTTTCGTCCGCTACTTGGCAACCGTATTTATGGCTGTGATGACTGCCAGCTGGTGTGCCCGGAAAACCGTAACGCTCCTTTGAGTATTGAAAGCGACTTTCAACGGCGTGAGCAGTGGCAAAACCAAAGTTTACTCAGCCTATTTGCCTGGCAGGAAGACGAATTTTTACGTTTCACTGAGGGTAGCGCAATTCGCCGTATCGGTTATGAACGCTGGCAGCGCAACATTGCTGTGGCACTGGGCAATGCGCCTTACCAGATCGAGATTGAACAGGCACTTAGCGCCAAGCTTAGCAGCGCCAGTCCGTTAGTTGCAGAGCATATAGCGTGGGCCTTAGCGCAGCAAAAACGCAAAGGCTGGCAGGCAGAATCACTGCTGCCTCGCAGCACCGAGCGACTGGTGCGGATTATTCAGAAGGGGTTACCGCGCGATGCGTAAGGCTTTGGGCGCCGTTACGCTCTGCTAACCTTGTTTGCGCTTGCTGTAAAATCTGCGTCCGTCTGAGCACATTAGCACTATGCCATTCAATGATCTCATCAATATGGCGGCCACAGCCCAGACAAATGTCCTGCTGATCCAGACAGCAGTTTCTTACACAAGGCGAGTCTGCCATTGATCATGCCCTTGGGTTGTTGTGGCATTAACTATATCGCAGACAACAAAAAACCGCACTGGTTTCCCAAGTGCGGTTTTTGTCGAATTTGGAGCGAGTAACGAGGTTCGAACTCGTGACCTCGACCTTGGCAAGGTCGCGCTCTACCAGCTGAGCTATACTCGCATCGGCCAACGCGGTGTTGTTATTGCGTCGTGATGGCGCGCATTTTACAAAATGCACCGGCCGTTGCAAGTGTTTTTTTAGGGTAACTTAAAAAAATGCGTGCGATAGGTTACTAATTCAGCAATCGACTCGCGAATATCATCCAATGCCAAATGGCTGCCGGCTTTTTGCACTTTATTCAGCACCTCTGGGTGCCAGCGCCGCGCCAACTCTTTTACTGTGCTGACATCTAAATTGCGGTAATGAAAAAAGGCTTCAAGCTCAGGTGCATACTCGGCCAGAAAACGGCGGTCCTGACCAATGCTATTACCGCACATCGGTGATTTCCCCTTCGCCACATACTGGCTTAAAAAGGCAATGGTTTGCTGCTCTGCAGCGGCCAGGCTGGTGGTACTGGCACGGCAGCGGGCCGTTAAGCCACTTTTACCGTGCTGCTCAACACACCAGGCACTCATATTGTCCAGCACCTCGTCCGGCTGTTTAATAGCAAATACCGGGCCCTCAGCAATAATATTTAACTGACTGTCGGTAACAATAGTGGCCATTTCCAGAATCACATCGGTTTTTGGCTCCAGGCCGGTCATTTCTAAATCAAGCCAGATTAAGTTGCTGTCATTTACGCTCATTACAAACCCTTAGCTTCGCGCTGCTTTGTTCATTTACAGAATACAGGTATCATACACGCCCTAAGCCTAGCAGTAATAGCATCCTTTACATCAGAGCGATAACAATAGCCGTGACAAAAAAAAAGCACCTGACCCAGCGCCAGCAACAACGTATTGCCGATAATGCCGGCAAGCGCCTGCGCGCGCCAAAAAACAAAGGTGTCGACAGCGTAGACGACAGCAGCTTTGCCGCGCCGGAAACCGGCCTGGTGTTAAGCCGCTTTGGCCAACATGCTGATGTAGAAGACAGCCAGGGTGTAATAACCCGCTGTAATATGCGCCGCTCGGTCGCCTCATTGGTAACCGGCGACAAAGTGGTCTGGCGCCGTGCGCTGCAAGCTACCGGTGGTATTGATGGCGTCATCGATGCAGTAGAACAGCGCCACTCGGTACTGCTAAGGCCGGATTTTTATGACGGCTTAAAGCCGGTGGCCGCTAATATTGATTTAATGATTATTGTCTCGGCTATCCTGCCGGCGTTGTCGCTGAATATTATTGACCGCTATCTGGTGGCAGCCGAGATAACCGGCATTAAACCGCTGTTGGTGATCAATAAAGTCGATTTACTCAATGACAACGAGCTAAGCGCCGTTGAACAACAACTGGATTTGTACAGTAAACTTGGCTATGACTTTTTACTGGTCAGTGCCAAAACTGGTATGGGCATGGCGCAGCTGCTGGATTATCTGCACAGTGGCACCAGTATCTTTGTTGGTCAGTCTGGCGTGGGTAAGTCATCCTTGATGAACAGTTTAATGCCGGGCTTAGAGGCACTGACGCAGGAAGTGTCGGCCACCTCAGGTCTGGGCCAGCACACCACCACCGTATCGCGGTTGTACCACTTGCCAGAGGGCGGCGATTTAATTGACTCGCCCGGCATCCGCGAATTTGCGCTGTGGCATTTAACTGCGGAAGAAGTTACCCGCGGCTTTAGCGAATTTACGCCCTGGCTGGGCCGCTGTAAGTTCCGTGATTGTAAACATGTCAGCGATCCGGGCTGCGCTATTATGCATGCCGTAGAGACCGGCAAAGTAAGCCAGTTACGTTACGACAGTTATCTGAAGATCCTCGCCAGCATGGCGCAGGATAAACCAAACCATTTTTAACCTTTACTACGATTAACTTTTTACTGAGAACAGAATGGATAATTTAAAAATTACCCTGCAATACCTGATGCCAAAGCATTTTATTTCGCGCTTAGTTGGCAAGCTGGCGGCCGCCAAACTGGGCTGGTTCACCCATTTTTTAATTAACCGTTTTATTAAAGCTTATGGCATTAACATGAGCGAAGCGCAGTTTGAAAAAGCCTCCGACTATGCCAGCTTTAATGAGTTTTTCACCCGGCCGTTAAAAGACGGTATCCGGCCATTAGCCAGCGACGCTAACATAGTGGCACATCCGGTGGACGGCTGTATCAGCCAGTTAGGCCCGATAGTACAAGGCCAGTTGGTACAGGCGAAGAACCACAGCTACTCGCTGCAAGCCTTGCTGGGTGGTGATATCGCCACGGCTGAGCCTTTTATCGGCGGCGACTTTGCCACCATTTATCTGGCACCCAAAGATTATCACCGCATCCATATGCCGGTAAGCGGCACCCTGCGCCAGATGATTTATGTACCGGGCGATTTATTCTCAGTTAACCCGTTAACCGCCGAGAATGTGCCGGATTTATTTGCCCGCAATGAGCGCGTAGTGACTATTTTTGACACTGAACTGGGGCCAATGGCGCTGGTGTTAGTGGGTGCCACTATCGTCGCCAGTATTGAAACTGTCTGGGCCGGCACCGTCACACCACCAGCGGGTAAAAACATATTCCGCTGGAGCTACCCGGCGCATGGCAAAAACGCCATTACACTGGCAAAAGGCGCTGAAATGGGCCGCTTTAAGCTGGGCTCTACTGTGGTGCTGGCCTTCCCGGCTAATAAACTGCAGTTCCTGGCTGATCAGCAGCCTGGCACAGTCACCCGTATGGGCGCCCCTTTTGCTGAGCTGAGATAATAATACAACGGTACTGGCTGACGCGTAGGTACTTTCTTCGGTGACCGTTGCAGGCCAGGATGGCCGAATCGAGCCCCCAGGGAGGGGTTCACGGCGTGTCACAGAAGAAATGTACGGAGTGGCAGACAGCGGCCGGAGAAATGGAGGTCTGTTATGCAAATTATCGCGCATCGTGGTGCCAGTGGCGACTATCCGGAAAACACCCTGCTGGCGATAGAACAAGCCGTTTTACAGGGTGCCGATGCTGTTGAAATCGATGTGTTCGCCGTCGATGGCGAGCTGATTGTTATTCACGACCATCACCTGGCACGCACTACCAATGGCAGCGGCAGCATTTATCAGCATAGTCTGGCGCAACTGCAACAGCTCGATGCAGGCCGTGGCCAGCGTATTCCCACCCTGTGGCAAGTATTGCAACTACTGGCACCGACAACACTTTGGCTGAATATCGAACTTAAAGGCGATAATACCGTCGCACCGCTACTGTCGTTACTTAAACGGGCTGAGCGCGAGCTGCAGTTTGACGTAAACCGCTTGCTGATCTCCTCGTTTAACCATCATCTGCTGGCCGCACTGAAACAACAGCAGCCAGCGCTAAAACTGGGCGCCCTAACCGCCAGCTTAGCGATAGACTACGCCGCCTTTGCCCGGCAGCTTAACGCCTATTCGGTAAACTGCGATGTTAGCTTTATCAACCAGGCGTTTGTGGCTGACGCCAAAGCGCGTGGCTTAAAGGTGTATGTGTATACGGTAGATCAGGCCGATGATATCGCCCGCATGGCAGAGTATGGCGTGGATGGTATTTTCAGTAACTATCCGGCCCGCAGCCGGCAGCAGCTAGCCGCTCAGCCATAAAGCAAAAATCCCGCTGCGGCGGGATTTTCTCATTCAGATAACGCTCAGATACAGCCTAATGGTCATCGTCACAGCTTTTACAGCTATTACACAGCCGCATATTCATCACATGCGCCAGCACCACTAAGGAAGCACCAACGATTAACACCGCGTGTTCGTATTCGTGGCCCCAGACATCGCGCTGCCAGTAAATAAACACGCCTAAAAATAATGAATAAAACGGGTAAAGTTTGCGGTGATAACGATGAAAACCGATAAACAAGGCGACAAAGCCCAGCACTACCGTCACCAGCAACATAATGCGTTCAAAAGCGTGGTTGTGCGCCACACTTAAGCCCATCAGTGGCAGCACGGGCAAAATAGCCGGCAGCAGAATGCAGTGGATAGCACACAGCGAGGTGACAGTAATGCCCACTTTATCAAACATATTACGCACTGTTGCTAACACTTTACTCACTCAGCCTATGCAGTTAAAACGGACGATATAATATAACAAAACGCCAGCGAAAGAAATGCAACGGATAAAAAATAGCGGGCCGAGTCAGCGGCACAAACAGCTGCAGCAAACTGCTGAAGTCAACAGGGCGCTGTGGCATAATAGCGCCCTTTTCCCGGGTGTAGTGGCTTATGGATACTTTACTTAACCAACTGGATGACAACTTAAAAGAGTTATACCGCAAGGCGCTGGACGCTGATGCGGTGTTAGACAGCCTGCAGCAGCAAGGCCATGCTAAATATCAGCGTATTTTTGCTGACAACAAACTGTTTCAGGCCACTAGCAACCGCTTTATGCCTTATTTAGCCGAAACCGCCGAGCAGGTTGCGGCTATGCGGCAAAGCCAACAATTTAATACCGCCACCCTGCAGCGCGTGGTGCAGCAGCTAAAACAGCTGCATACCACACTGGCCGAGTTTAAAGCCGTTATAACAAAATAAAATAACCACACATTATTGGTGAAAAAATAATCTAACGCTAAGCAGCCGCTCCACTAGTCTAAGGGGGACGGAGGTGGTGATGTCAGCGATTAGCAGTCAAACCGGCAGCAACAACGCTATAGTGGTGCAACTGAGTCAGCCACTGCGTCAGGCTGTGCCTGCAAGCCAGGACATTGGTCTGGCGCAGCAAGCTGCGTCTGCTGATAACCGCAATCAAGCTGAAGAAGCAGCCAATGAGTTTATTCGCGTCAGTAGCAGTATTGGCAGGGCGGCTAGCGCAGGCCAGTTAAGCCGCGAAGAAGCGGTGGCCATTTACCGCCAGATTGCCAGCCTGCTGTAATAGCAAGCTGGCTGTATGGCAGGCAAGTGTACAGGCACCTGTGTAGACAAGTTATAACAACTCTTATCGCCCTACTGACTTACTTTTGGCAGCGCCTTAGCATACTGCTCTACTTTAGGTTGTAAGGTTTTATTAAACCAGTCGTCCAGCATATGCTTTTCGTAACGAAACTCTTCGTTATCATTCGGGGTGCGTAAAGACTGCATAAAGCCCATATCGCGCAGCTTTTCGTCGCTGCTAAACACTTCTTCACCGTGTTTATCACGCAGAACCTGGCTAAATTTAATCGCTGGCGAATGAATGTCTTTGATCACTCTGATGGCATTACCAGCACCACCGATAAAGTAATCCACGTCACCGGCTAAATCGATATCGGTTACCGTGACCTGCCACTGATAACCCTCTGGCAGCTTGGCGGCCATGTCCTGAAAAAAGCCATCAATTTTTTTCAGCACCCGCTCACGGTATACTTTGCGACTGTCATTGGCAGGGCGAATATCGGTAAATTTTTCCGGCTCTTGCCACTCTACTTTTACCTCAGCCGCCTGAGCAAAGCCGCCGGCTAACAGCGTTAAGCCACATACAAAGATCAGGTTACGCATTGTCAGTCTCCTGCGTTAAATAACTACCAGCTTAGAACTAGCAAAACCTAAATAGTTTAGCTGGTGTGGCTAACTATAGCGCTACTTGCTGAGCAATAACTGAACTGCTTTGTATAAAAATGTAGCCAGATGTAAAAACACCCGCTGTAGAAAGCTCGGCGTAATACCAACCAGGCGGCCACCCGACAGTTTCACAAAGTAGAAACCTGGCGTGACAAACTGCTGGCAGATAACGACGCTGTAACCGAATTTATTGCCGAATTTCCTGAGATCGACGTACAACAGCTACGGCAACTTATTCGTAACGCGAAAAAAGAACAGGAAAAGCAACAGCCACCTAAATACTACCGTGAACTGTTTCAGCTCATTAAACCGCAGATTGTGAAAGATTAAGCTCATCACCATCTTTACCAGGGAAATGCCATGACCACTGCTCTGTATGCTGCACTGCTTGCACTGATGTTTGTTGTGTTAAGCATTAAAGTGATTGGAAAACGCCGCCAGTTTCAGGTCGGTATTGGCACCAACGGTGAAGCGCTGCTGGAGCGGGCTGTACGGGTGCATGCCAATTTTGCTGAATATGTCCCCCTGGCCTTAGTGTTGATGTTTCTGGCGGAATATAGCGGCCTGGAGCCACTATACCTGCACATTCTGGGCCTTACCCTGTTACTGGGCAGGCTAAGCCATGCATATGGTGTGCAGCAGCTGAAAGAGCCGCTAAAGTTCCGGGTATTTGGCATGCTACTGACCTTCAGCGTGCTGCTACTGTCAGCGATTGCTATATTGCTGTTGTACCTTGGCAAAGTGTTGTAAAGGCCTTGCAATAAAGCAGCCCGGTTACAACACGGGCTGCCAGCTGACAACGGTTAAAAGTTACTGATAGTCACCGGTTGCGCCTCGCCGCGGCGAAACACATTAAGTTTGCCGCATTGGGCAAAATGGTTACCACTGGCATAAGGCGCACCAGGTTGGCTAATATCGGCTTCCCAGCCCGGACCATTACTAATAAAGGTTTTTAGCTCAAACCAGCCATTGGCGCTGCGGCTGCAGTCCATCTCAACATCCAGCATCCAGTAATGCTCGCCATACTGATTTAACGGCTCTTCGCCATAACCGTCCAGCGCTACGGTGCGTTTAGTGCCCCAACTGGCCGGCCACATATTGGTGGTCCAGTCGGCTGCCGTGCCCAAGGCGGCGCTGCTCTGGCCGCTTTCGCTGCCATACCAGTCCAGATACTGCTCGTTTTGCTTCCAGGGCGCGGTAGTCGGGTTACGTAGGTTGTTATGCCGGATCGGCAGTGCGCACTGATAGTTGCTGGCAGTGCAGCTAAGCCCCAAATTTGCCGCAGCATAATTGTGATCGATACCGCCGCGGATAAACATATCCTGGCCGGCAGCGGTTACGCCATACACAAAGACCACTGTTCTTTGCCAATCGGCCTGCTCTGACGTCGACTTTTTCCACAGCGCATAGCCGTCACCACTGAGCGCTAATGTCCAGCCTGCACCAGGTTGCCAGTCGCCAGGGCCAATTTTTACCGCCAGTTTATCATCGACAATAGCAGCATAACGGCTGGCATCGGCCACCTGTACGGCGACACTGGCGTCAGAGCGGATATTAAGCTCACGCCGCAGCGCTATTAATGCCTGAATGGGCTGGTACAGGTTCCAGTCATACACGTGGGCCCAGTACACCGACGGTATACCAGGGTGGCTTAGAATATAAGCATAACCTTCCATTACTTTGTTGCAGGCCACCGGCCAATAACTCTGGCCATTGCCACACATCTCCGAGGGCCCGGTGTCGTGGTTGTCGACAAAGGTCACCATTTTTTGCGGCCACCAGCCAATACCGCCAGCAGGCTGATAATTATTACTCAGCCGCCAATATTGATTGGCATTGAGCGCCTGATTTAACAGGCCCTTAGTGGTGAAGTCGAACACACCGCAATCACCGGCAGTGCCGTTAACAAAATCGACCAATTGCTGGCGGTGAGCATCGACATTGTCGTAATTTAAGTCGGTCCAAACTTCGCCGACACAAAAATCAGCCTCAGTTGCACGCGCATACAAGCCTGCGTAATAAGCGCTATAGCCTTTAGAGTAATCAAAACGAATACCACTAAAACCAGCGGGTTTAAGTACATTATTGATCCAGTTGATAATATCAGCCTGTACTGTGGCATTGCTGTGGTCCAGATCGCGGGCAGCATGATAGCCATCACCACTGTCCCAATTGCCGCTGCCCTGGCCCCACTCATCATCGCGCGTGACCGCCCAAGGCCCCCAGGTAGGGTTAGTAAAATCGGCCCAGTTAGTGCTGCCAACCCGATGGTTAACCACAATATCGGCGACCGACTTTACCCCTTGCTGTGCCAACGCGGCAGTGGCAGCCTGTAATTGCGCGGCACTACCGTAGGCCGAATTAAGATTATTCAGCTGTCTGGGCAAATAGCCCTGTGGTGCAGCGGCATCTGACGCCGGCGGAAACCAAACATGGCTAACGCCCAGTTGTTTTATGCTAAGTGCATTGGCCTGCATGCTGTTGTACCAGTTAGTTTGATGCGAATGCCAGTGAAAACCTTGTAACATTACCGCATCGCTACTGTGTTGCTGCTCACTGCTATGTGCCCCCGACGCACAGCAAAGCGCCAGTGCTGCCAATGCATAACGGCAGCCTGAGTTAACTCGTTGCATAATTCTACCCTTGTTATTTTACGTTAATAGTATGCCGCGGCCCGACAGCAGACGTTGCATCACTCCCCCGAGCAGCAAACCTACAGGCAAAACAAAACGGCAGAGCAAGTTATTGTCGCGATGGCGCCAGAGTGCAAAATGAATACGTATGCAAAACGAAAATGAGTTATTAATGCAGTGTTACAGGGACAGGGCAATAGGACTAATATCCGCATCCATAATGATGTGAGAACGCACATTCATTAGAGTAACCAGCCGTAAAACAGGGTAAGGGGTTTGCCTTGGCCCCACTGTATTACCTGAGCCAAAGTGTTCGCGCAGTTCGGCATTTTCTTGTGTTCTGAACAAAGCGCCGTCCATCGCAAACACCTGAAGCCCTTGCCAGTGGTCATCAGGATAACGTTCAGCGCCCCATCTGTGAGCACATTGCCTGAACAGCCATTTAAGCGCGTCTTTCCCTAAACGTTGACGTGCTTGGGTCAAGGCGCTTTTAGCCAATAACGCTTCATCTGCCAAACCATCAGCGCAAATATTTAGTCGTCTTGCGACTTCGGCAATCGGCTCGTTACGAAAGAAGGCCATGCCCACTACCAGCCATAGCACCATGTCATTGGGTAAGCGCCGATGGCGAATTGTCGCCTGTGAAGATAATGCGGCTGCGCTTTGCACCCATTCATCCGGGATATGCTCTGAGAACGTCGCTAGCTGTGACACATCACTTTGGGCAGTTTCCAGAAAATCAGTTAGCGCATGTTGAACAGACATAAAAAAATCCGATGGCTTAAAGGCTCATCGGATTTTGTCACCCCTGCAAGATCGGTCAACTGATCGCTGAAATATTTCTTAACTGATCAGTATTGCGGCACCGGGCCGGGGTTTGTACTAAGCAAGTGCTCAGAGGCGGATGTCGGGTAGCAGCAGCGCATTACTGCGCCGCCGCCCCCTAAGAACCGTACAAGCAAGTTTCCCCGCATACGGCTCAAGCCTTTATAAGCCAATACCTAAGTACTGACCAGCGACAATAAGGCCGATGTACAGTTCAAGAGAACCATACATCGAGGTACTTTACACTTTAGCGAGGACAGTCGATGCCATCAACGCCACAGCTACTGAAACAATCGGAGATAAACCGGCGCCAATTAAGACAACCAGTAATCCACCAAAAGCTCCAATACGCTTTGGTAAAGCATCTGAACCCGCACTTCTTGATTTAGCCATTGGCTTCCTCTAAATTGCGTTGTTCTGCGGCTCTTGATGAGTCGGGGCAGAACCGTTCAGACCTTGCTTCCGGTTTAAGTTTAGAGCGAGTCATTATGGTGGAAGCAACCCGACTCGTTGCTTTCATAATAACCAGCTATTCGTAGCTTAAACAACAGTTTTATTAACTCTGTTGTGCAACTGCCGATGACAATTAGGGTGCAATAATACTAAGTTATCCAGCTCATCCGATCCGCCTTTTACCTTTTCCACGATATGGTGAATATGCCATTCCGTTTCTTTGGTAATCGGGAACCGGCATATCGGACAGCATTTCTGCTGCCGTAGCCAGAGGTAAAGCACTTTCCGCTGTCCGGCCATTGAGTCTCTCCAAGTCCGCTCTAGCCGCTTCTCAAAGTATTCCTCGTCGGCCAAATCATACGGATTGGCTTCTGCCTTAATCTTAATATGCCGCTTTATCGGCGTGTCATTGCAGTAAAAGAGCCGATACATTTGCTTATCTGCCCCTTCGCCGGAAAACACCCAGTTGCGTGTGCCCACTGACTTAAAGTATTTCTCTTTAACCCAGCGGTAACGACGGTTTTTATGCCGCCTGCGACACCACTTCCACAGCATTTTCCAGACCCGATAGTCGACATAATTAAAGGTTTCCTTCGCCACGATGTGCCGGTGATAATTAGCCCAGCCCCGCAAAACAGGGTTAAGCCACATAATCAACATGCCCGCCGTAACGGTTTTGTTGCCTGAAATCATGCCTTTTACTTTCTGCAGCAAATTACGCAGGTTCTTCCGGCTGGGCTTAATTAACAGCTTGCCGTTGTACTTACGTAGGTTCTGCCCCAAAAAGTCGAAGCCATCGTCCACATGGGTTATCAGCGTTTTCTCTGCCGATAGCGTCAGCCCCCGCTGTGCCATAAAGGCTTCAACTAAGGGTTTTACTTCGTTTTCCAATAACTCTTTCGAGATACCGGTAATCACAAAGTCATCCGCATACCGCACATAGTTGACCTTGGTCTTGTAGCTGGCTTTAGTGTTTTTCTGCCCAAACTGCGCTTCTAACACCGCTTCCAAACCATCAAGTGCCATATTGGCCAATACCGGCGATATAATACCCCCTTGCGGCGTTCCGGCTCCGGTTGCAAATAAACTACCGGACTCCATATAACCCGCCTTCAGCCAGCGCCTGAGCACTTGTTTATCCAACGGTATGTTGGCAAGTAACCAGTCGTGGCTGATGTTGTCGAAGCAGCCCTTAATATCCCCTTCCAGTACCCACTCTGCCGAGCTTTTGCGGCTTAAATTGACAAAGCATTGCTCTATCGCATCAGCCGTGGACCTTATTGGACGAAAGCCATAGCTATTACGGTCGGCCGTGGTTTCCGATACCGGTTCCAGCGCCAGCAGGTAAAGTGCCTGCATCGCGCGGTCCAGCATCGTTGGTATTCCTAAAGGGCGGCGTTTGCCGTTGGCCTTTGGAATATAAACCCGACGCAGCGGTTTAGGCTTATAACCCAACCGCGTTAACCGTGTAATAGCCTGCCATTTCAGTTCAGGCGTACCCCACAACTCCCCATCAACACCGGGCGTCCTTTTGCCCCGGTTTTCCGTGACCCGCCTGACTGCCAATGCCTTGGCAGCAAACGAGCGCACCAGCATCCGTTGCAGAGCTTTCACCCTGCGCCACTTTTGCTGTTTCGTCGCCTTCGCGATCCGTACTTGTAGCCCTCTCACCTGTCGCTGCATCAGATACCAATCAATGGTATGCCAACTTTGCGCTGGGTGGGAGAACGCAGGTATGGCCATTTTCATCGCCGTACTCATCTTGCTTTTCTCCTGTTGCGTTACCCCCACGCAGAAGAAAAGACACACCTCCCCCACGGGGAAGATATTATCTTTCCCCAGTGGGAGTTGTGCTTAAGACGGCTTGCCACGTCTTCACACGATTAAAGACCAGTCTGAATTTGGCACCCTTTCGGGTTAGGGCAAAGTTTGAACCCCTATCCGCGCCATTACAGCGCAGCCTTCGCTTGGTCAGACATCCTTTACCCGCTTGTCCAACAGTTTTCCTTACGGATCCCCTGCCTTGCGCAAACAAGGCGAACAATCGGGCTTACCGAGTTCCATTGTAGTTACACGAGTAACTTAGGTTCTGCCTATCCACCGGCGGCCTTAAGACGACGTATTCCCAGATGTAAGAGGAATAACCGGCCACGTACCTTTTGGTCAGAGCGTAACAACAATCTTTCGCTCATTGCGGTTGACGGTGTTTATCAGCAGTTCACTTACGTTAACCAATATTACCCAGCCTAGCCCCCAGCTCACGTATTGTTCGTGTGCTATACCCACCCTCACGGGTTAAGGCACTGCTTGCGCAGAGGTACATTGTCAGGAAGCTCCGCACCATGCCGTTACCAGCATCGCACTATCCCTAGGCTACTATTAGCCGTATAACAGGTCTCGCTACTAATCCGCTGCATAAGCCGGAAAAGTTGAGACAATAACTACAATAGCTTACGCCGGAGCGTCGCTCAGTAGTGTCATGAACCGTTTAGTCGTGCCGGAAATGGCAGGCTTGACGGCGTAAACCTCGCATAGCGTGTTGTCGGCAGACCGAAGTCGCCGTTTTTCTTCTATGGTCATCAACTGATGACAGTGGCTTAGCCTGTTGAAGGCAGCATACTAGCGCCTATTTTGATCAAGCTGATTACATCCAATGCAATCAGGCGAAACACTCCCTAAGGAATGCCGCTGATCGGATTGGGTGAATCCGACCAACGGATTTTCGACTACTATGTTTGCGGGTGGGGTATACACTAACCGAAGTTAGTGTATACTATCGGTGTAACCCCGCGAGGATAGCGACCTCCGCGACTCTCGTCGCATTACATCATGCCGCCCATGCCACCCATGCCGCCCATATCAGGCATTGCCGGGGCATCTTTCTTCGGCAGTTCAGTTACCATGGCTTCGGTAGTGATCATCAGTGAACCTACAGAAGCAGCGAACTGCAGTGCAGAACGGGTAACCTTGGTTGGGTCCAGAATACCCATTTCCAGCATATCGCCGTACTCGCCGCTGGCTGCGTTGTAACCGTAGTTACCGCTACCAGATTTCACCTGATTAACCACCACTGAAGGCTCTTCACCGGCGTTATCAACGATTTGACGCAGTGGTGCTTCCATCGCACGCAGCGCAATCTTGATACCGTGGTTTTGATCTTCGTTCGCACCACGCAGGTCAGCCAGTTTGGCAGCAACACGTACCAGGGCTACACCACCGCCAGGCACCACGCCTTCTTCAACGGCAGCACGGGTTGCGTGCAGCGCGTCTTCTACGCGGTGTTTTTTCTCTTTCATTTCAATTTCAGTAGCAGCACCCACTTTGATTACTGCCACACCGCCAGCCAGTTTAGCCAGACGCTCTTGCAGTTTTTCTTTATCGTAGTCAGATGTCGCTTCTTCAATTTGCTGACGGATTTGCTTCACGCGGCCATCAATCGCAGATTGCTCACCTGCACCATCGATAATAGTAGTGTTATCTTTAGTGATCACCACGCGCTTGGCCGTACCTAACTCTTCCAGGCCTGCTTTTTCCAGCTCCATACCGATTTCTTCAGAAATCACGGTACCGCCAGTCAGGGTAGCGATATCCTGCAGCATGGCTTTGCGACGGTCGCCGAAACCTGGTGCTTTTACCGCAGAAATTTTCACGATACCGCGCATATTGTTTACTACCAATGTAGCTAAGGCTTCGCCTTCAACATCTTCAGCGATAATCAGTAAAGGCTTACCAGATTTAGCCACACCTTCTAATACCGGCAGTAATTCGCGGATATTAGAGATTTTCTTATCCACAGTCAGAATGTACGGGTTGTCCAGTTCTACCTGGCCCGCTTCCTGATTGTTGATGAAGTACGGTGATAAGTAACCACGGTCGAACTGCATACCTTCAACCACGTCCAGCTCGTTGGCTAAACCCTGGCCTTCTTCAACAGTAATAACGCCTTCTTTGCCTACTTTGTCCATCGCGTTAGCGATGATCTGGCCGATTTCATCGTCTGAGTTAGCAGAGATGGTACCTACCTGCGCAATCGCTTTGCTGTCAGCACATGGCTGAGACAATAACTTCAGCTCGGCTACCGCAGCGATAACGGCTTTGTCGATACCGCGCTTTAAGTCCATTGGGTTCATGCCAGCAGCAACGGCTTTTACACCTTCGTTGATGATGTTTTGCGCTAATACTGTCGCAGTAGTAGTACCGTCACCGGCTTCATCATTGGCTTTAGAGGCAACCTCTTTCACCATTTGCGCGCCCATGTTTTCGAATTTGTCTTCCAGCTCGATTTCTTTTGCAACTGATACACCGTCTTTGGTGATCAGTGGCGCGCCGAAAGATTTATCCAGGATAACATTACGACCTTTCGGGCCTAAGGTGACACGCACAGCGTTTGCCAGCACGTTCACGCCTTTTAACATTTTATTACGGGCTTCATCGCCAAAACGTACGTCTTTTGCAGCCATTTTTCTAATCCTTAAAATTCAGTTAATGCGTTAAAAAGTTTGCGCAAGTTTAGTCCAGAATCACACCTAAGATATTGTCTTCTTTGGTGATGACGTATTCCTGACCATCAATTTTCTCGGTGCGCTCTACATAGGCACCAAACAGTACCTTGTCACCAACTTTTACGTCTAACGGCTTAACGTCACCGTTGTCTAACACACGGCCATTGCCAACTGCGACCACTTCACCACGGGTAGATTTTTCCGCTGAAGCGCCCGTTAAGACGATGCCACCAGCTGATTTGCTCTCAGCTTCTAAGCGTTTGATGATGACACGATCATGTAATGGACGAATATTCATGCTCTATCTCCTAAAGCGTTTTTGTGTTTTAACATGGGTGTTAAATTGCGTGCTCCCTATATGGGGCGGCCTGAAAAAAAATCCAAGGGGCTTTTTTAAATTTTCTTGTACGTGCGGTACAATCAACGCAAAAACTACACCGTCTGACGCACACACTGAAAGCGACACTGCACTGCGCGGGTCTTTAGCCTGGCAGATAGTGGCGTCTGGTAAACTTAAGCGCGGCTATCGGCGTATAGTGCTGTCGTGCTAGTGTATTGCCACGCTGCAAGCTGGCTAAAATAAGGAAAACCGCCCCAATGTTAAAGTTGTTGTTATATCCGCTGCTGTGCCTCAGTCTGCTCTTAGGCACTGTACAGGCGCAGCAAAGTTCAGTGCTCGATAGCCTGTTAAAACCTAACGACCAGTTTCTGCCGGTTGAGCAAGCTTTTGTGTTTGACTTTGTGCAGCAGCAAGGCCAGCTGGTGGTCAGCTGGACCATCGCCGATGGCTACTACTTATATAAAGACAAAATAAAACTCGGTGGCATAGCAGTAAGCTTCTCTCACCCCAGCTACCCGGCCAGCATGACCATAGAAGATGAGTTCTTTGGCGTGACCGAGGTGTATTTTCATCAGCTGACACTGCGCATACCGCTAACCGATATCAGTGAAGATGCGGTATTTAAAATTCAGTATATGGGCTGCGCCGAAGCGGGCCTGTGCTACCCACCGGTAACCAAAGAGGTGCCGCTGCAACCGCTCACGGCCACTCAGGTTAATGACAGCAATAACCAAACTCCAGCGACCGCAAGCTCCCCCGTATCGAGCCAAACCTCACTGGCAGAAAAGCTCAGTGATGGTGCCAGTATCGCCACCCTCGCCGGTTTCTTTTTATTGGGCTTAGGTTTGGCTTTTACGCCCTGTGTGTTTCCGATGTATCCCATTTTAACCAGCATTATCGTTGGCCAGGGCCAGCAGTTGTCGAATAAACGTGCCTTTACGCTGTCATTTTCTTATGTGCAGGGTATGGCCATTACCTATTCGCTGCTGGGGCTGGTAGTTGCCAGTTTAGGCGTGAAATTTCAGGGCTATATTCAGCACCCGGCGGTACTGATTGTCGCCAGTGTGATTTTCGTGCTGCTGGCACTGGCCATGTTCGGTGTATTTAACTTCAGCCTGCCATCAAGCTGGCAGGAGAAAATCAGCAATGTGAGTAATAAGCAGCAAGGCGGCTCGCATAAAGGTGCCTTTACCATGGGCGCACTGTCGGGCCTGATTGCCTCGCCCTGTACGACGGCACCGTTATCGGCAGCACTATTGTATGTGGCACAAAGCGGCGACTTACTGCTGGGTGCGGTTACGCTGTATATCCTGAGTTTAGGTATGGGCTTGCCGCTGCTGTTGCTGGGTAGCTCTGGCGGTAAATTGCTGCCCAAAGCCGGTAACTGGATGAACGCGGTTAAAACCAGCTTTGGCTTTTTACTGCTGGCCGTGCCGCTGATTTTACTTGAGCGTATGCTGCCATTTAGTTATGTGCTGCTGGCAGGCACTGCGCTGCTGCTGTGTTTTGTCATTTACCTGTACCGCACATTGTTTGCTTTACAAAGCCTGACCGCCAAAGCTGTTTTGCTCACGCTGGGGCAAGTGTTACTACTTGGCGCGGCACTGCTCAACCTGCGCTACTTCTGGCCGGCGCAGCCCGCCGCGTCGGTTGCAGCCACCGAGCAACAACAGGGTTTTGTGTTGGTAGATACCCTTGAACAGCTACAGCAAAAAATTGCCAATAACGGTGGCCGCTATACCCTGGTCGACTTGTACGCCGAGTGGTGTATTGCCTGCAAAGAGTTTGAGCACCTGACCTTCGCTAAACCAGAAGTACAGGCTCAAATGCAAAAGATGCAGCTGATAAAAGTGGACGTGACAAAAATGACACGCAAAGATCAGGCTCTGCTGGAACATTATCAGGTGCTGGGTTTGCCTACCTTGTTGTTTTTTAGCCCGGATGGCAGTGAATTAACCCCCTCACGTGTTACCGGTTTTATGAATGCACCTGATTTTGCCGCCCACCTGGAGCAACTGCAGCAATAATCGTTATAGCGGCGCTAACAGTCGGCGCCGCTTACTCTGCTGTACACTCTGGCTGATAAGACCAGTATTTTGCTGCCATTTGTCACGATTTCACTATAATAAGGCGCTATTGTTAAGCCAAAGGCTCTAATGACGCGTTAAATTCGTCAAACAGATGCAATTGCAACTTAGCTTTGGCAAGATAGTGCCGGATCAGAACAATTAGCGGGAATAGCGCACAAATGGCGGCAACTTATCGAATTTTAGTCTTAAATGGCCCTAACC
Source organism: Rheinheimera nanhaiensis E407-8 (assembly GCF_000296695.1). Taxonomy (GTDB): domain Bacteria; phylum Pseudomonadota; class Gammaproteobacteria; order Enterobacterales; family Alteromonadaceae; genus Alishewanella; species Alishewanella nanhaiensis. The sequence goes on along the minus strand of NZ_BAFK01000003.1, from coordinate 153,476 downwards.
TGAATATGTTAGGCGTGCGTGAACCCGCAGTGTATGGGTCCGCCACCCTGCAAGACATTATTACCGACCTGACGGAACAGGCAGCGGCGAAAGGTGTCGAACTGACACATTTACAATCTAACGCCGAGCATGAATTGGTTACCGCCATTCAACAAAGTCTGGGCCAGCAAGATTATATTCTGATTAACCCTGGTGCTTTTACGCATACCAGCGTGGCGATTCGCGATGCCCTGCTGGCAGTGGCTATTCCATTTATAGAAGTGCACTTATCCAATGTGCATGCGCGGGAAAGTTTCCGCCGACACTCGTATTTATCTGATATCGCCCGCGGCGTGATCTGTGGCTTAGGTGCCAAAGGTTATCACTATGCGCTGGATGCGGCGGTAGCAGCGTTACAAACAACCAAACAATAATCACTTAATCAGGCTAAAAGACATGGATATTAGAAAGATAAAAAAACTCATCGAGCTGCTGGAAGAATCAGGCATTAATGAGCTTGAGATCACCGAAGGTGAAGAGTCAGTTCGTATCAGCCGTAACGGCCCGGTGCAGCACTATGCACCGCAGATGCAGCACTATGCTCCTGCACCACAATATGCAGCACCTGCGCCTGCTGCAGCACCTGCAGCTGCGCCAGCAGCAGATGCACCTAAAGCCATCGCTGGCCATGTGGTTAAATCCCCTATGGTAGGCTCGTTCTACCGCGCGGCGTCACCCACAGCGAAAGCCTTTGTGGAAGTAGGCCAAAGCGTTAAAGTTGGCGATACGCTGTGTATCGTAGAAGCCATGAAAATGATGAACCAGATCCAGTCTGACAAGGCCGGTGTGGTAAAAGAAATTCTGGTTGAAAACGGTGAGCCGGTAGAGTTTGACCAGCCCTTATTTGTGATCGAATAACGCTAAAGGCAGACTGATGCTAGAAAAAGTACTGATTGCCAACCGCGGCGAAATTGCACTGCGCATACTACGCGCCTGCAAAGAGCTAGGTATAAAGACGGTGGCCGTGCATTCCACGGTAGACCGCAATTTAAAACACGTGCTGCTGGCCGATGAGACCATTTGTATCGGCCCGGCGCCCTCACCGCAAAGCTATCTGAATATCCCGGCACTGATTGCCGCCGCTGAAGTAACCAATGCCCAGGCGATTCACCCTGGCTACGGCTTTTTAGCTGAGCGGGCTGACTTTGCCCAGCAGGTTGAGGAAAGCGGCCTGATCTTTATCGGCCCGCACCCGGAGTCTATCCGTTTAATGGGCGATAAAGTATCGGCAATTGAAGCGATGAAAAAAGCCGGTGTGCCTTGTGTACCAGGCTCTGACGGTGCCGTAGGTGATGACGCCGCGACCAACAAAGCTATTGCCAAACGTATCGGCTATCCGATTATCGTGAAAGCCGCTGGCGGCGGTGGTGGCCGTGGTATGCGCGTGGTGCGCAGCGAAGAAGAGCTGGTTAGCTCTATCGAGATGACCAAAGCCGAAGCCAAGGCCGCTTTTGGTAATGATATGGTGTACATGGAAAAATTCCTCGAAAACCCACGTCATATCGAAATTCAGGTGTTAGCCGACGGTCAGGGCAATGCCATTCACTTAGGTGAGCGTGACTGCTCTATGCAGCGCCGCCATCAGAAAGTCGTAGAAGAGGCACCGGCACCGGGCATTACCCCTGAGCTGCGGGCCTTTATCGGTGGCCGCTGTGTCGATGCCTGTAAGGTGATGAACTATCGCGGCGCCGGCACCTTCGAGTTCCTGTTTGAAAACGGCGAATTTTTCTTTATCGAGATGAACACCCGGATCCAGGTAGAGCACCCGGTGACCGAAATGATAAGCGGCGTTGACCTGATTAAAGAGCAGCTGCGCATTGCCTCCGGCCTGCCAATGACGCTTAGGCAGGAGGACATCGTTATTCGTGGCCATGCGGTAGAGTGCCGTATCAATGCCGAAGATCCGAAGACCTTTATGCCATCACCGGGCAAAATTACCCGCTTCCATCCACCGGGTGGTAATGGTATCCGCTGGGACTCGCATATTTATGCCGATTACAGCGTACCACCAAATTACGACTCTATGGTCGGTAAGCTGATTACCTACGGTGAGACGCGCGATATCGCCATCGCCCGTATGCGTAACGCGCTGGACGAGTTGCTGGTAGAAGGTATTAAAACCAATATCCCGCTGCACAAAGACATAATGCGCGATGAGGGCTTTTGCAAAGGCGGTACTAACATCCACTACCTGGAAAAGAAACTGGGTATTAAGTAATACGCTAAGCATTTGTTTCTATTATTTAAAAACCGCCTCTACGGCGGTTTTTTTTGCATTTTTTTGTATTAGATTTCAGCCACTTCAGTTTTTAGCCGGCTATCAGCTGTGACAAAAAGGTTAACTTGCACTAGTGTTAAGCTGCTTCTGCCTGTTGTCACGGAGGAACTATGCACGTTTCAGGCACCTACTTTATCCGCCTTACGGTTACGCTGTTACTGCTATGCACCGCGCCGCTGCCCGCCGAACCTATGGCCGCCCCCGGCGATAAAATAAAAGCCCAACAGCTAAAACTGGCCGAACTGCCCGGTAAGCCCGGCCGCTGGCATAGCACAGAATTTACGCTACAGCCGGGTAAAGAGCAGCGTTTTTTTGTCCGTGGTCTAAACCCGGCCGCCCCCTTGTCTATTCAGTTAATTAGCGCAAAGCCCGAACAAAGCGCCAACGTTTCGCTGCACCGCTTAAGCTGGATCGCAGCCGAGTATCAGGCCACGCTGCAACAGGGGCTGTTTCGTTTTGATGGCCGCGCTTATGGCGATGTGGGCATACGCATAGTGCCTGCCGGCGATAGCGATAGCACCGCCACCCTGCTACTGTGGCAAGGCGAGCCGGTCACTAAAGCGCTGGTCAGTATTTATCAGCCGCCAGAAAGTAACCCCAACCACAGTAACAGCCCCAATGGCGCGGCAGGCCAGGGCAGCGCGCTATCCTGGTGGCAACTGGCGGTGGTGTTGTTATTAGTGCTGATAGTGGCGCTGCTGGTGGCCCTGTTAAAACGCAAACACACAGCCGCACTGGTGGCGGCCATGATGTTAGCCGGCGCCAGCCTGCTACCCGCCCCACCGCTACAGGCACAGCAACCGGATGACAAAGCGCCGCCAAAGCAGCACGAAAACCCCTTTGATATTCCCAAAGACGCCAAAGATGCCGCTGTTGTCAGCGATAAAGATAAAGCAGCCAGCAGCGGCACAGCGGACAAAGACAAGCCTGCCGCGGATAAACCCGGCCAACAAGGTGGCGCTGACAAAGACAAAGCCCAGGACAGCCTTGACGGCGAAAGCTATGCCGAGCGCCTGGCCGCCGCCGAGCAGCATGTGCTGCAGCTGGCCGAGCAGGTAGGCGCGAATCGTGCAGAGCTGGAGCGGCTAAAACTGTTACTGGAGCAGGATAAAGACAATGAGCCCAGCGCAGATAATCTGCCGCCGTTGCCGCTTAGCTGTAAACCACCGCAGGTTGAAGGCGATGGCATAGTGCGGGACGGCGATGCGCTATGGCAAAACTATGAGCGCTGTCAGCAATGCTATGCCCAGCCACTGGCCGATTTAGAAAACCAGTTATTGCTGTATGAGCGGCTAAGGGTGATATACCGCAGCACCAAAGATTATGTTAATAACGCCATTACGCTGGGCGACAAAATACCCAAGCCGCATGCGCTGCTGGAAAACACCTGGGCGGCACAGAAGTTTTCCATTAACCAGTCGTTTGAGAAAACCAAACAAGCCTATGATGCCAAATTGCCGGAGCTGAATGACAAACTCAGCGAGATCCTGGATCGCGTTGGCCGGTGCGAAACTGACTTTAACAATAACCCTATGTGGCGTCAGACCAGCGGCTTTTTCTTCTATAACACTCTGGCCACCAGCTATAAAAGGAGCGACTAATGTTAAAAGGGACCACACTGCTGTTGTTACTACTGGCCCCTGCGCTGGCGGTGGCACAAAGCGGTATTGATAAGGTAAAAGCCAGCTCAAAACGGCTGGTGGAGGTTACCCCCGGCGCCAAACAAGCACTGGAGCTTGCCGCTGAAGAAGATATCACGCCGCTCACCACCGCGGAGCTGGAGCAGCTTATTACCGACGCGGGTGGCAGCCTGACCAAACATGGCCGTAACTTTGCCGATGAGCTGGCAGCAGCCGGCAGCACGGCACAGTTTAGTGCAGAAGAAGTGGCGCAAATGGTGGCACAAACCAGCAAGGGCAAGGTTAACGCCAGCCATATCCGTAAGGTCCTGGAGCAGCGCGAGGCTGCTAAGCTACCCAGCCTGGTGGGTGGCCGCCAGTCTGATGATTGCCCCGGCCTGGTCTATGGTAGCGGCAAGCGGGAAATTTGCCTGCCGCTGGCCGAATTGTCGTTTGCCGATCAGGTAGTGGCCTTTATCCCCGGCGAAAAGCCGTCCAGAGCCCCCTTTAATAATCCGCTAAAAGCGCTGGGCGAGCCGGATTACCGCGCCACCCAATCACCGGATTTTATCTCGATTGGCTGTGACGGCGAACTGATAGTGCAATTTACCGATAATGTGCTGGTCGATGTCGCCGGGCCAGATCTGTACATTTTTGAAGTGGGCCCCTTTGTAGAGAAAACCGAGCTGGCCATTTCGCAAGACGGTAGCAACTGGATTGAGGTAGGTGTGATTGAAGGTGCCCGCGCTGATGTCGACATTAACGGCCTGGTGGCCGAAGGTGAGCACTATAACTATGTAAGGCTACGTAACGCCGGCACCAGCTGTGGCGGTATGCATAGCGGCGCTGATATCGACGCCATAGCGGCGGTAGGCGCCGAAATAAGGCTGTCACTGGACAGCGCCCTGCTATTTGATGTGGGTCAGTTCCAGCTCAAGCCGCAAGCGCAAAGTGCGCTGGATGAACTGCTGGCTAAAGTCGCGGCCTATGGCCCGGATATCCGTGTCACGGTAGAGGGCCACACCGACAGCACCGGCTCAGATAGCGCCAATAAAATCCTGTCCGAGCAGCGGGCTCAGGCAGTATGGCAGTATCTGGCACCCGGCCTGAAACTGCCTGCCGAGCAGGTCAGCATTAAAGGCTATGGCGAAAGCCGGCCGGTGGCCAGTAACGATGACGAAGCAGGCCGGGCACTCAACCGCCGCGTTGATTTACTGATAAAGCCGGGCAGCCGGTTACGCCGCTAACAGGAGCCAAGTATGCGTTTAAGCGCCATTATCGTCACTACTTTGTTATTTATCGTCGCGAAACCGGCATGGGCAGAAGAGCCGGTGACCGGCTTTAACTGGGACAATTGGGCACAGGCGTTAAACGCATCGCCCTGCAACTGGTTCGATGATGCCAAATGGCGGCAACTGTTGGCCAGTGAGTTTCAAGCCAGCAAAAGTAACAGTCGTGAAGCAACCAGTTGCAAGCTTGTCACCCATGACCAGGCACTGCTACTGACTGCAAGTATCCGCAGTTTACCCAACGCCAGCGCCGTTAATGCCGAGCGTGACGGCATGCTGGCACAAATTCGCCAGTACGGCAGTGGCCGCTTTGAGCAAATCGCCACCCCAGCACAGGCGGTAAGCGCAATACTGCGCAAAGATAAGTTGCAACTGTTTATTTTTGCCAACAATGATAACGAAACGGCCTTTATTCTGCTTCACGGCCACCCGGTGCGGGGCGATAGCAACGAGCAAAAAGCCCTGCGCAAAGCACGCTTATTGCAAGTAGCCGACGCCGTTGTCAGCAAGTTTCAGTTTTAATGCTGCTGCACGCCGGCTGCCAAACGCCGGCTTTTCAGGTAAAATGCCGGCTGTTTTTAACCAACGAGACACACCATGCCCTGGATCCAACTGCGCGTTACCACCACTGAAGAAAAAGCCGAACAGGTCAGCGATATGCTGATGGGCTGGGGCGCACAGGCAGTCAGCTTTCTTGATGCGCACGACACCCCGATTTACGAGCCGATGCCGGGTGAAGTGATTTACTGGACCAATACCGTGGTGGTAGGCCTGTTTGATGCCGAACATCCAATGGATAAGGTGGTTAACCAGCTTAAGCAGGTATCATTTTTCAAAGGCGAGCCAAACTTCAAACTCGAGCAGTTAGAAGATAAAGACTGGGAACGCGAGTGGATGGATAACTTCCACCCGATTAAGTTTGGTCAGCGGCTATGGGTATGCCCAAGCTGGCGTGATATTCCTGACCCGACTGCTGTTAATGTGATGCTGGACCCAGGCCTGGCCTTTGGTACCGGCACCCACCCGACTACAGCACTCTGTATGCAATGGCTGGACGCAACTGTTAAACCCGAGCAAACCGTGGTCGATTTTGGTTGTGGTTCTGGCATTTTGGGCATAGCGGCCCTTAAACTGGGCGCTAAACGTGTAATTGGCGTGGATATTGACCCGCAGGCAATTGAAGCGAGCACCGCCAATGCCAAACGCAATAATGTCGAAGGCCAGATTGAGCTGTACCTGCCAAAAGATCAGCCAAAAGATTTTCAGGCCGATGTAGTGGTAGCCAATATTCTGGCAGGCCCGTTAGCTGAGCTAAAAGACATTATCAGTGCTTATGTGAAACCTGGTGGCTTGCTCGCGCTGTCTGGCATTTTGGAAAGTCAGGCGCAATCAGTGATCGACGCCTACAGCAACGAATTTAGCTTTGATCCTATTGCCGTGCAGGATGAGTGGGTTCGGTTAAGTGCCCGTAAGCAGGCCTAAGCCCGCTTAGTTTTGCGCAGTTTTTTCTGCTGATACATCTGCTCATCTGCCCGCTTTAACAATACAGTGGCATCATCACCAGGTTGCGCCAAAGCCAGACCAACACTGGCGCCTTTGTAATACAGTACACTGGTGCCGATATCAAACTGATCCTCAGTCGTATCATAAATTTGCTGGCGCAGAATTTTGCCGGCCTGCACTACATCAGTACCAGTTATAAAACCAAACACAACAAATTCATCGCCTCCGATACGGGCAATAAAATCACCATCGCGCCTGCCCTGTTTCAGCCTGTCGGTGATCGCCAATAAAAAACGGTCACCGGCATCATGACCATATTCATCATTAATGGTTTTAAAGTTATCCAGGTCAATATAAGCCGCATATACAACAGTGCCGTTGCGCTGGCTATTGGCCAGTGCCCGGTTAAGCTCTTGCTCCAGCGCCCTGCGATTACCCAAGCCGGTTAGTGGATCGGTCAACGCCACATTGCGAAACTGGCGGTTTTCCTGCTCTAATTGCTGCATTAATTGTTCGCGTTCAACCTGCATGCCTATGACCCGGCCAATCAGCTCTATCAGGGTGCGGTTTTCGGCGGAAACTGATGCAGATAAGGTGCTGGCTGCACAGACAGTGCCGTACACTTTACCGTCCGACAAACACACAGGCGCACTCATATAGGTATTAATACCAAGTTCAGAAGCCGCCACTGAGTCGCCCCAGCAACTGGCAACATCGGTAGTCACATACTGGCGCTGTTCAAGGGCGCGCTTGCACAAGGTATCATCCCAGTTTACTGTCAGCCCCTCATTCAACTGCAATTTGCCGGAATTAAGCGCATACACCACCTGCTGCACGCCTTTATCTAAATCAATCCGGGTAAAATAAGCTGACTCAAGGCCGGTAGATTGTTGCAACAGTTGGATCAGTGCCCTTACCTGTTGTTCCAGATTATGTTCATTAAAGGCTGAATTCAGCTCTGACAGCACAGTTTCCATAATGTACTCAGCAATAGACCGATATAAAAAACAGTAGCATTATGTAATTCAATCAGCAACTTGAGATAAGTCAACTTGACTTACCTAACGCTTTTAAACGTTGCAGTGCCAGCGGCCAGATTTGCTCAACCGGCGCTTGAATAAAGATACTAAACTCTAATTGTGTTACCTGTTTCATAGCTTTAACCGCTTCTTTGTTTATCCTTAATAACCTCTTGTCAGCCTTTGTTTTAGACGTTAAATCTGGCTAACGAAAGCCTAATATAAAAAAACCGGCTTACTTAGCCGGCTTTTATGATTAATCCTTTGGCAACACACAATGCTTGGCAAAGTCAGCAGCCTCATTGGCGCTCCAATCGCCTTTCGGCTTTTCTTTCATATCTTCGCACCACTCTTTGCTACCAACCTCTGGCGCACAAGCAGTTAAAAAAGCACAACAAGCTAATAATAATCCCAGTTTTTTCATCTTGGCTAACTCCCTGAAAAGTAAAAAACCAGTTTATGATGCCCGACACCAGCTGAACCGCAACTTGATGGCTTATTACAACGTGGAGAAAAATCTTTCAGCGCGGGGCAGATAATAATTATCGTAGTTCAGTGAGTACAGCACCTTACTGGCGCGGCCAATAATCTCATCCCGCGGTACGAAACCTATTACCCGTGAGTCAGCACTGTTATCTCGGTTATCGCCAAGCACCAGATAATGCCCCGTTGGCACCTTAACCGACGCAAAACTGTCCTGCACACCAGACTGCGCCGCCAGTTTCACCTGATGCGAAATTTGACTTAGTTGTTCAACCAATACAGCGGTATCCGCAGCTTCATACACACTGTCAGAGTCAATATAGCTTATTTGTTTGCCGTTAATAGTCAGCACGTTGTTTTGCATTGCAACAACATCACCCGGCACGCCAATAACGCGTTTTACCAGGCGGTTATCAGCCACCTTTGAGACAAACACTACAATATCACCCTGGCGCGGATCAGCCTGTTTTTTTAAAGATACTGCGCTAAATGGCAGGCGCAGATCGTAAGCCATTTTATCGACCAGAATGCGATCACCAATCTGAATGGTTGGCTGCATTGAACCGGAGGGCACTTCATACCAATCGGCAACTGCGCTGCGAAACATCAGCATTAAACTAAAAAAGACAATAAAACCGCGGTTGTTGCGCCAAAAGGTGGTGAGCTTTTGCATTTCTGACTCCATTCATTAAGTACCAGGCTTATGACTCAGCAGTAGATATCAAGTTCAGTTATTGCGCATCAATAAACAAAAAAGGCCGGCATATATTGCCGGCCTCTCTGACATAACTTATCGGTCATTCCCACTCAATGGTCGCAGGTGGTTTACCACTGATATCATACACCACACGGGAAATGCCGTTGATTTCATTGATAATACGGTTAGACACCTTGCCCAGTAAATCATATGGCAGATGGGCCCAGTGCGCGGTCATAAAGTCGATGGTTTCTACCGCACGCAAGGACACTACCCAGTCGTACTTACGCGCATCGCCCATTACACCCACCGATTTTACCGGCAGGAACACGGCAAAAGCCTGGCTTACTTTATGGTACAGCTCGGCTTTATGCAGCTCTTCAATAAAGATGGCATCGGCGCGGCGCAGTATGTCGCAGTATTCTTTTTTAATCTCACCCAGTACGCGCACGCCTAAGCCTGGTCCCGGGAACGGGTGACGGTACAGCATGTCGTATGGCAGGCCCAGCTCTAAGCCGACTTTGCGCACTTCGTCTTTAAACAGCTCGCGTAGCGGCTCTACCAGGCCCAGTTTCATATGCGCCGGTAAACCGCCCACGTTATGGTGCGACTTAATTACATGGGCTTTACCGGTAGCCGAGCCGGCTGATTCAATCACATCCGGGTAAATGGTGCCCTGCGCCAGCCATTTGGCATTGCTCAGTTTTTGCGCCTGCTCGTCGAATACTTCTACAAACACCCGGCCGATAATTTTACGCTTGGCTTCCGGCTCGTTTTCACCGGCTAAAGCCGATAAGAAACGCTGTTCGGCATCGACTTTGATAATGTTCAGGCCGAAATGATCGCCAAACATATCCATTACCTGCTTGCCTTCGTTTAAGCGCAGCAGGCCGTTGTCAACAAAGACGCAAGTCAGGTTTTTACCGATAGCGCGGTGCAGTAACATCGCCACCACTGAGCTATCCACACCGCCGGATAAGCCTAGAATAACCTGATCATCACCTATCTGCTGTTTTAAGCGCAGTATCGCATCTTCAATAATGCTGGCCGGCGTCCATAATTTATCGCAGCCGCAAATATCCACCACGAAATGCTCTAACATACGCAGGCCCTGACGGGTATGGGTTACCTCTGGGTGGAACTGCACACCGTAGAACTGACGGGCTTCATCTACCATACCGGCATGGGGACAGGTTGGCGTGCTGGCGCAGGTAATAAAACCTTCAGGAATTTGTACCACTTTGTCACCGTGGCTCATCCACACATCTAACAAAGCATTGCCGTTGCTGCCAACATGGTCTTCAATTTTGGCAAACAGTTCGTTTTCGGCCACCACTTCTACCTGGGCATAGCCAAACTCGCGCATATCCGAGCCCTGCACCTTGCCGCCCAACTGCTCGGCCATGGTTTGCATGCCGTAGCAAATGCCCAGCACCGGTACGCCGGCTTCAAACACATACTGCGGCGCCCGTGGCGAGTTGGCTTCGTGTACGCTTTCCGGGCCGCCGGATAAAATAATGCCGGTGGGGTTAAAGTCACGGATTTGCGCTTCGGTCACATCCCAGGCCCACAGCTCACAATAGACGCCAATTTCGCGCACACGGCGGGCAATTAACTGGGTGTATTGCGAACCAAAGTCGAGAATTAAGATGCGGTGGTGATGAATGTTTTTGTTCATAGCGACCTTTAAAAAGTAAAGCGGCTGGGGTAAGCCAGCCGATAAAACAGGAAACAGTTTAGCCTAAGCGGTAGTTGGGCGCTTCTTTGGTGATCTGCACATCATGTACGTGCGACTCGCCCATACCGGCCGAGGTTACCCGGACAAACTCTGGCTTGGTGCGCAAATCATCAATAGTAGGGCAACCGGTTAAGCCCATGGCACTGCGCAGGCCGCCCATTTGCTGGTGAATAATGTTCTCCATCGGGCCTTTGTAGGCGACGCGGCCTTCAATACCCTCAGGTACCAACTTCTCGGCATTGTTGTTGCCCTGAAAGTAACGATCTGATGAACCATTACGCTGCGCCATAGCGCCTAATGACCCCATACCACGGTAAGATTTGTAATAACGGCCCTGATACAGCTCTACCTCGCCCGGTGCTTCTTCGGTGCCGGCAAACATAGAACCGACCATCACGCAGTTAGCGCCAGCCACTAAGGCTTTGGCAATATCACCGGAGAAGCGGATGCCGCCATCGGCAATAATAGTGACATCGGTACCGGCTACGCCCATCGCGGCTTCAGAAATAGCGGTAATTTGTGGCACGCCACAACCAGTGACAATACGGGTAGTACAAATAGAGCCCGGGCCGATACCCACTTTAACGGCATTGGCCCCGGCTTGTGCTAAGGCTTTGGCGCCCTCAGCGGTGGCGACATTACCGGCGACAATTTGTAAATCCGGGTACTGGGCGCGGGTTTGCTTCACGCGGTCAATGACGCCCTGTGAGTGGCCGTGCGAGGTGTCAATCAGCAGAATATCGACACCGGCTTCCACCAGCGCGGCAATGCGCTCGTCAGTGCCCGGGCCTACACCTACCGCTGCACCTACACGCAGCCGGCCTAACTCGTCTTTACAGGCATTGGGTTTGCTGGCGGCTTTGTAGTAATCCCGTACGGTGATAAGGCCTTTTAATTTAAAATCGTTATCAACCACCAGCACCTTTTCAATGCGGTGTTGGTGCATTTTCTTAAAGGCTTCTTCGCGCGGTGCGCTTTCCAGCACCGTCACTAAACGCTCACGGGGCGTCATTAAGCTGGCCACTTTCTCGCTGTTGTTCGCTTCAAAGCTCATATCGCGGCTGGTCAGCATACCGACCAGATTGTTGCTGGCATCAACCACCGGGAAACCGGAAAAGCCGTGCTGCTGCGCCATCGCCTGCACTTCACGGATGCTCATCTCCGGCGTTACGGTTACCGGATCGGATACCACACCGCTTTCGAATTTCTTCACCCGGCGTACGTTAGCAGCCTGCTCTTCAATGGTCATATTTTTGTGGATAAAACCCAGGCCACCTTCCTGCGCCAGCGCTATGGCTAAGCGGGCTTCGGTTACTGTGTCCATAGACGCAGATACCATAGGAATATTCAGCGTGATGCTTTTGGTCAGTCGGGTGCGTAAATCGGCCGTATGAGGTAGAACAGTAGAGTGCGCCGGTACCAGTAACACATCGTCAAAGGTAAGGGCTTCTTGTTTGATCCTGAGCATTGCAACAATCTCGCTGTGGCTGAAAAGATAGGGAATGTTGCGGCGCAATTTTAACGGTTTTACGCGCGTATCACAAACGGTTTTTTGTTTTATGTTACCCTAGCCATTATTCACCCCAGCCAAGACCGCAAGTGTTATGACTACACCGGATATTTACACCGTATCGCGCTTAAACAGCGAGGTGCGCTTAACGCTGGAGCTGCAGTTTCAAACACTGTGGCTGCAGGGCGAAGTGTCTAACTTTGTCGCCGCCGCCAGTGGCCACTGGTACTTTTCGCTAAAAGACAGTGCCGCCCAGGTAAAATGCGCCATGTTTAAAATGGCTAACCGTAACAGCAGCTTTAGGCCCCAAAACGGCCAGCAGGTGCTTATTCGGGCCCGCATCAGTGTATATGAGCCGCGCGGTGAATATCAGTTACTGGCCGAGTTTATTGAAAGCGCCGGCGCAGGTTTGCTAAAACAACAGTTCGAACAGTTAAAAGCTAAATTACAAGCCGAAGGCTTATTTGACCCGGCGCGGAAAAAAGCCCTGCCAGCACAGGTGCAGCGCGTGGGGGTGATTACTTCGCCTACCGGCGCCGCCGTGCGCGACATTGTGACCGTTTTAGCACGCCGCGCGCCGGGTATTGAAGTGATTATTTACCCCAGCCAGGTGCAGGGCGAGACTGCAGCAGCACAGCTTCGCAATATGCTTAGCAGCGCGATACGGCGTAACGAAGTAGATGTATTAATTATTGGCCGCGGCGGTGGCTCGCTGGAAGACTTGTGGTGTTTTAACGACGAGGGCCTGTGCCGTGCCGTCGCCGCCTGCCCTATTCCAATCGTTAGCGCGGTGGGCCATGAAATTGATTTTGCCTTAACCGACTTTGTCGCCGACGTACGGGCGCCCACTCCTTCGGCCGCAGCAGAGCTGGTATCACCGGATCAGTCGCATTTACTTGACCGCATACTGCAGCTAAAAAACCGCCTGCTGCAGGCACAGCGCAGCCGCTTACAACAAGCCGCACCGACACTGTTAAACTTAAGCCAGCGCCTTATTGCGCTGCACCCCAAGCGCCGCCTGCAGCAGCAACAGCAGCGGCTGGACGAGTTGCAACTGCGTTTAACGGCCGCCATTAAGCGTGCCCTCAGCATTTTACAGCAGCGGCAGCAGTATGCAGATAAAAGCCTGCGTCAGCTATCGCCGCTAAAAAGCCTGCAACAGCATAACTTGAAGCTACATGAGCTACAGCGCCGGCTGATTAACGCCCAGCAAGCCCAGCTAAAACAGCGGAAGCAACAGCTGGCTGCCTTTAGCAGCCAGTTAAATACGGTAAGCCCGCTGGCCACGCTGGCGCGCGGCTACAGCATTACCTTTGACGCCAAACAGCAGGTGGTTAGCAACAGTCAGCAGTTACAACAGGGTGATAAGGTCAGGGTAAAGCTGGCTGAGGGCGGCTTTGAAGCCGAGGTGGTAAAAGTTACCGGCGGCTAATGCCGCCGGTTGTTTATGCGCTCTAGGCAGTTTATGCGCTCTAGGCAGTTTATGCGCTCTAGGCAGTTTTACCACTGGTATCAAACCGATGGCGGATCTCTTCTTCAGCCGCCTCGGTGACTAAACCGTTCTCATGCAGGTAATTCAGCGCCCGCTGACCAGATTGTGCCAAAGAGCGGTTAGCCAGCTGCTCCAGATGCGCTGGTAATGACTGCGGATGCTGGGCAGCCAGTGCCGCTAATTTTTCCGCATTGCGCGCCTGATAGTGACGGTACAAGCCGGTGACTTCGGTGTAAATATCTTGCTGGAATACCGGTTCATCAAAGTTATCCTGCATTAAGCCAATAATAATTAATGCCTTTCTGGCCACAATCATCTGGCTGCGGTAATACTCCAGCTTTTCTTCCAGCAATTTGGCGTCGCTGACTTTACGGCTGAACACGGTATGCATCATCGTGGCCAGCGACTCAAAAATGTCTTTGCGCTCACGAAACGCATCAGGATCAATGTTGTTATGCTGGGCGTACTCAATTTTTTCTTTTTGCAGGAACAACTTACTGTAAATTTTGCGATAAGGCCTTAAGCTCACCTCGTTATTAATGTATAGCCGCTTAAGAATAGTAAACTCGATATTCACCATCGCCAGGTGCAGGGATTGCACGAAAATGGTGCGGCCATAACGCTGCATCAGGCTTTGGCGCTCGGCTTTGGCTTCACTCAGCTTCTGCTCTACCTGCGCCAGTAAAAACTGGAATTTCTCTTCGCTGAAAAAGCCTTTTGTCCGGTGTTCCTGTAAGCGTGAACGCTCCATCAACAGGTAGTAAATACCCAAATCAGCGCGGTGCGCGGTTTCCAGCGGCTCTGCCGCATTAATTTTATAGCGGCGCATCATAGGGCCAATCATCGGCGCTTTAATAAACAGCGTGGCCAGAATACAACCTATGGTGAGGGCTAACAGGAAATCGCGCGGAGAATACGGCAGGCTCCAGCCTTCCAGCGTAAAGTCGGCCGGGATAATCAACACGATAATAATCGACAAGGCGCCGCGTAAACTGGCCCAGGCCAGTAACTTACGCCAGGATGATGGGATCTGCTCTTCCACCTTACTCATATTTAACGGCAGCATAACCGCATACACGGCAACAATACGGGTAAGCGCCACCACTACCACGGCCACTAAAATAGGCAGCCACAACTCAGCAAAATTCACGCCCAGGCTGGCAAACAGCAAGCCGGCCATCAGGAACACCAGGGAGTTGACAATAAAGGCCATATGTTCAATCAGTTTACTTAAATACTCATCGACCTTAGGCGCTAAAATATTACGCGAGTAATTGCCCAAAAACAGCGAGGCGACGGTAGTGGCAATAATGGACGAGACGTGGAAATACCCCAGGCTGTTAATCAGCTCGGTCAGGATAAACACCAGGTGCGCGGAAATCACCAGCAAGGTCACCGTTACAAATTCATTGCTCTTGGTATAGTGCAGTGCCTTAGAAAACAAGCCGGCCATCAGTAAGCCAATCACAATGCCCGAGGACAACATAATTATAAATTCGCTTACCCCATGCAGTACTGTGGTGCTGCCAAAGAATCCCTCAGTGGCGATAGCAAAAAACACGAAAAACAGCGCCACCGCTGTACCGTCGTTAAATAAACTTTCCCCTTCAAAAATCATCCCCAGCCGGCGCGGCACGCCAAACTCTTTAAACATCGACAGCACTGCCACCGGATCGGTCGCCGAGATAATAGCGCCAAACATTAAGGTGAGGATAAAGGGCACTTCAATGCCGATTAACGGCAACAGGTAATACAGTACCACACCAATAATCACCGCCGAGATACACAGGCCCACAATGGATAACAGCGAAATGGCCCAGGCGTTGTCGACCATCTTGCGAAAATTCATATTAAAACCAGACTCAAAAATCAGCACCGGCAGGAAGATAAAAAACAGCAGCTCCGGCGTTAGCGCCATCTCGCTGATAAAACCAAACACGTTACTGAGGTAAGGCAAACTGACAATGGGCACCAGCAGCAGGCCAACCAGCACCAGCAGTACCGTGTAGGGCATTTTCAAACGTCTAGATGCAAAATAAACCACGGTGGACAGCGCTATTAACACAAAAAGTGCCAGCGTGGATGTCAGGGTTAGTACCATTGCCAAAGCTCTCCGCTAAATGTTGAACGGGTTTAATGTCAAATCGTTAATACTCCAGTGTTACCGGCGCAGCGTAAAAGGGCATTAAAACAACACTGGTTAGAAAGGGGTTTATTCTGAGATGGATATTGCTGGAGAGGTGCAATGACGGTAATTGGTAACGTTTTGGCAAAGACGACAGGTAAAACCTGACAACATAGCCTGGCCAGCAGCATGCGGATAAATGTAACAACGATACCGGTATAACGGGCAGCGCGAACCGCGATGATTAACATCGGATGCATTGCAATTACCTTATTTTTATAACCAGAGCGCAGTAAATTTGGCTCAGTGCTCAGAATAGCGCGCGTATTCTAACCCCTGCAGGCAGGAAGTAAAGCTAAAAGCGCTGTTCGTCGTGATTTCTCTGCATTCTCCCGCAGCCTGGTGCACCCACCAACCGCCGCCGTCAGGTAAATTTGCTTTAAATAACTGTCGACAGGTTGTAAAACTTTAGCCACAGCGATACAGTTGCCGCCAGCGAGTTATGCACGAAGCAACAGGACTGCATTATGACGTTATCAGCAACACGCAGCGCGCGCCGGTTAGCACTGGTTTTAAGCTGCGCCACCCTTCCCTTTATCAATGGTTGTACCGTGCTTGGCATGGTGGCAGACCATGCGCTATTTGAAGAAGAGCGCCGCAACCAGCCGTTAATGGAGCAAAATACGATTAACGAGCAGGAAGTACTGTTCGGCCAGCTGGGGTTGGAAGCTGATATTGCTATAGCGAAAAAAGTCATTTCAACGGTAAAAGGTACACCTGAACAACCTGCAACGCGCTGTAAGATGGAAAACGGTATCCGCTTTTGTTACGAAGAAGGTGCCGAAGGCTACTAGATGCGCTTTCCCCGGCGCAGGCTTTGCTCCCGCTAGCCTGCCGCCCTGTCACCTGCCACCTGGAAATAGCCAACCGCCTATTCATGCCGGCGTAAATCTAACCTGAGAGATCAGCCGTATACAGGCTGCAGCTACTACACTCTGGTGGCGTTCTGGCCAAACTTACAACAGCAAGGATATGTATGAAAAAGCTTACCGCGTTGGCATTAGTGATGATGATGCAAGGTGTGTTTTGTCAAAGCGCATTAGCGCAGCAGGAAAACCGCGCTATGGTGCCTTTACCCTCAGTAGACGACTTTACCCGTGGCAATGACGGCTGGGCGTTTGCGCTGGGCGCGGGTATCGAGTACGAAACCGCCTACGAAGGCTCAGACGAATTTGGTTTTGAAGTACAACCCGCCGGCGCAATACAGTGGCGCAGCGGCGATAACATTTTCTATTTCGCCGGCGAAGCGCTGGGCTGGCGCGGCCTGCGCGCAGAAACCTGGTTACTGGAAGCGTTAATTGGCTTTGATGAGGGCCGAGAAGAAAATGACTCTGATGATGGCCGCCTTGATGGGCTGGGTGATACCGAAGAAGGTTTTGAACTCGTGCTGCAGGCACGGCGGGCTTTTAGCGACGACTGGCGTTATTGGTTAGTTAGCCGGCTGGTGGCCGGTGATAACGGCAACCTTGGCCTGTTTGGTGTCGGCCGCCGTTTTGGCGATAAAACCGATGGCTCCGGCTCAGAGATTAACCTGGTCGCCGTATTTCATGACAGCAAATATGCCAATACCGGTTTTGGCATTACCGCACAGCAGTCACTGGCATCGGGCCTGAACGAAACCCGGCTCAGCGGCGGCTTACGCTCTGTCGGTGTTGATTACAATTACCGGCACAATATTAATGAAAACTGGCAAATTTTCGCCGAAGCGCTATACGAGCACTTCAGCAGCGAAGTGCGTAGCAGCCCCATCGCCCGTAGCAACTATGAAGCGGAAATAGGTATCGGCTTTATTTACATCTTCTAGTTCTACCCGCTTGACCAAAGTGGCCGGCTGCTGCCGGCGCTGCGGCTAGCACAGCGAACGGCGACAGCTTAGGCCCAGCCCCTAAGGCACGTCCCTCGGGGCTTTTCTTGAATATTTTTGCCGGTTAACTGGCCAATCCATAGAAAAAAATGATGGTGACTTGTTAACAGCGGACTATAGTTTAGCTATGTGTAGTTCCGAGGCTACAGCTATGGATAGCGCGATAGCATGCCCACACCCGATACGGCGCTGGTTGTTTTGGCATCGCTGCTTTTTACTGTCCGGTTTATTTTTTATGCTGTTTCAGTTGCATGCGCAGGCGCTACGCGTGGCGCTATCGGCTGATGACTATCCACCGTTTTATTATCAGCAAGGCGATACCTTGCAAGGCTTCTCCGTTGATGTATTACAGGCTGTCGCCACTGATTTAGGCCTAAGCGTGCAATGGCAGCGCTTGCCCTGGAGCCGGGTAGTAAAACACGTAGCCAGCGGTAAAGCCGATGTTATTACCGTATTTTATAAAACCGATGTCAGAGCAGAGCAGTTTTACTTCAGTACCGAGAGTTATTTGCGTGACCCTATAGTGCTGCTATGTGCAACACCATGCCAGGTACAATTTGATGGTGACCTGGCCAAACTCAGCCAGCAACCGGTAGCAGTGGTGCGTGATTTTTCCTATGGCCCGCTGATAGACCGGCTGGAATTTAGCCGCGCCGCGGTGGTAGATTCCGACCCGATGCTGTTTAAGCAACTGATTAAACGCCGGCTGCAGTTAGGCATAGCCTCACTCATAACCGTGCGCCACGCCCCCGAGCTAAAACAAGCCGCTGCTCAGGTGCAGGTGCTTTACCCGGTGCTGGATTATGTCGATATCTACTTCGCCTTTAGCCGGCAAAGCAGCGTAACGCCAGAGCTGATCCGCCGCTTTGATCAGGCTTTACAACGCTACAAAAAAAGTGATGCTTACGCTGCTTTACTCAGCCGCTATCAGCTGGTGGATTTATAAAGCCGGTAACGCCGACGTAGCCCAAGGCAATACTGTTGATGGTGAAGCATTTCTTAATACACTTTAGCAAACGCTAAGCGAAGTAGTAGTTAAAGCTATGACCTGCTTTGCCGCCCCTAAAATTCTTTTTAGCGCGCAGAAAACAGTAAGCCCTCACAGGGCGCTGATCTTGCGGGTAGCGGGAGGGGTGTTGTTAGGCAATATTTTAGTGATCGACAGCCATTTATCAAGTTTAGCTACGCCCCCATTTTCAGCTTCTTTTTCTCAACCTGAATCTCAGCCGTGACTTTAGTAATTCGCAGAGCTAAAGCGAGACAAAGTAAAAGTGGTCCGAATACCATCATCAGGAATTCAAACGTCGAAGTTTGTACGGATAGTGCACGACTAAGTACTAAATCTCTTTGCTCCTCATACTCGCTCGCATATTTTTCTAGTGTTTCTACGTAAAAGCTCTCGTAATTAGTGGTTCCGAGGTACTGAACATAGCCAAGCTCTACAAGGGGTTTTAAAGGGTAAGAAACACTCGATGGCATATTAGTGTTTAGCGATTTGAAGTAACTGCATTGGCTTCGTTGCTCATGTACGATGTCATCAAAATCATCCGGAGAAAAATCCGATCTCTCTCTAACAATACATATACTACTCTCCGGCTTTGCTGCGTCATCAACCCATCGCCGAAGCAGCCGATAATCACTTTCCGCTCTGGGAATCTCAAGATTCTGTAACAATTGTCCGGATAGATACTGGTCAACTTGGCTGCTAGTAGCAAAAAGTCCGAACGCAGCCATGCTGAGCCAAATGTAATCAACACGTTTCCATGCAACTGCGCTCAGTTTAAGAAATTTAATTAATACCAAATGACAAATCACCAACACAACGATGAAGGCAGTCAATAGGTATGCGGGAGTTGCAACTAGCTCGATTAAAAATGAATCAAATCGCATTAAACATGACCCCTGAGGCTTAGTATTGACCCCTTTGGCGCAAATTCAGGCATAGAACATCTCCGTTAGCTGCATTTAAACTTAACTGTAGCATTAACTACACCACAGATTGTTTGTTTCTAGCAAAATTGTCGACGATAGCTACGTCTCAATTTTTAAGCATTCTTAAGTATGTTGTGTTCATAGCTTAACCTGCGGAAAAATCCCACTTATTTTACATTTAAAACATAAGATTCACATTTACACTATTAACGGTTAGACTAGCCGAAATTTTATATTCGCAAAGGAGAATGTGATGGCCCGTTCCGTATATGTTGCTGCTGAGTACAAAGAAGATCCTCTAGGTTTTTTGATTAAATTAATGGATCTGACGCAGTACGCCACCGAGCTGAAGAGCCTTTCTAATGGCTTATACCTTCTGACTGGTATTCTCACGTTCAGAAGTCTTAACCATCTTGACCGGATGAAAGTTAATAAAGCTATTCTTGATTTACCACGCGGTTATCTGTTAGCCAAACTGGCCCCCATGACAGCAAAAATGATTGCAAACCCATACTGGTTCAGTTGGAGCTTGTCTGATGACGAGCTGAAATCCTACTACAAGCTGAACAATGACTTTGCGAGCTCAGTAGAGAAGTTAGGTTTAGACTTTGGCTCATTAACTGCCGTTACTTTGGGTGGTGCGCTGTTGGCAGCAAGTGAATCCGGGGTTAAAACCGCAATAGTGAATGCAGCTAAACAAGGTTCTAATTCAAATTTAGCTGGGGCTGCGGCGAAGAAATTTGGTGCCAGTGGTGTTACAGTTCAACGCGCAGGCGTTGCCGCTGCTATTGTTACTGTTTTTGCCGGTTGCATGCATGCGTTAACCGCTACGGGCGCTAACAACGCTAAAAAGGAACTGGCAATGCGTGGTTTACTGAGACTTGAAGATTTTTAATGATATTACATATTGTTAGCTCATTGATTTCTCTTAGCATAATGGCGATTTGTTTATATTTCGCCGTTGTGATTGATGCGAAATACAAATTAATAGCGCCCGAACCCAGCGCGCTAACAGACTTAGCTAAATTGGCACTTTACAAAGCAGCTCCCTTGGCGGGAGCTTGCGTTATGGCAGTGAAAGCAATCCATTATCCTGTGGGATATTTGATGGCTTTGGCCGTGTTTAGCTGCATATTTCTGTACGAATTGATTCGTCTAAAGGTATCTGCAAACACATGATGTCATTGCTTGCTTTATTATTAGTTACAGCCCAACCTTCGGCTACTGGCTTTACTGAACATGGTAGGGCCTTTGTCACTCTACTTACCTGCGCAGAGCATACCATTGGCTTTTCTACTGAAGAGAAGCAGCAACTGATGGATCTGGCTTTTGACCTATCTGATGGTGCCAAAGCGCTGGCCAGCGAGGATGATCTGAGTTTTGTCATTGGCATGACAGAACAGCAAGAGTTACTGGCAGAGCAAGCAAATAAAGCCCAGAGTCATATTTACAACAGCTTGAATGCCCAGGTTTCAACTTATCTAGATAAAGCATCTTGCCAGGCAACCGAGCAAAGCGCGCAGGCTTTGCTGGAAGCACTTAAAGAACGACTGCCGGAGTAATGTTTGGTTGTAATCAACACGCAGCAATCCTAGACGGTACTTATCCCAGGATCAATTAACTATAACTGCATTTTCGTTGTGACGAACAAGAGGTAAAGCTTGATGAGACCACGGGTTAAAATTGCCAGATAGCACGTTTACGCCAGTCTGCAGGAAAACCCATTGCCGAAGTGTCAGTAGCCGGATAGCGGTGCAGCAAATCGACCAGACGATGTCGCCACTGATTATCCGGTGCTATTTTATTCATTACATGGCCTATTAACACTAGGGTGTTGTACAGCTCTCTTGGTTTAGCCAGATTTATGCTACTTATCGTGTTCTGGTCGCCATTATTAGGCAATTTTGTGGTGATGGTAAAATCACGATTCCAAAGTCTGGAGTGGTGAGCGCAGATATTTCTGACAGTGACTAAATGGTGCAACAGAGACGTCAATACAACTTCATTCAAGCCGAAATTATCAGCGATGTCCTGCTTCAATCTGCGTCTTGCCAACCCACTAACAGCTTTTGATAACCAGCCAAAACTTAGTACCTCACAACAAATCCAAATTGCCGGTGCCGGTTCATCATACTTTTGCAGCTGCCGCAGGATATTAGGCTCTGTTGTACGACGTAATTCGAGTTGTAGTTGATCGATAAAATCCTGATGAGCAAAACCTTTTAAATTGAAGTTCTGCTTATCAAGATGGGCATGCGGACCTGCAAAATGGCTGAGGTGATAAGCCCACTGTGTTCGAACAGATATTTCAACTCGCTCTATCGCATCAAGCACCAGCAAACGGAGCTCACGATCAAAAATGTATAAGTCTAAAACTTGTTCGAAGGTAGTGTCTGGCAAAAACTTATGGGTATTGTAATCAGAAAAGAATGTCCAGCAGTAGGTGCCGAAGCGATAGTAATTGATTTGCGATAGGTAAAAAGACGCTTTATCAGGACAAGCAACGATTAGCCCGCGTTCCCTTAACTTCTGTACTTGGTGGGCAAACTCTAGCGGTGGCTTGGCAAACTCCATTTGCGAAACTCCAGAAAAAAGTAACCCCTCACAGGGCGCTGATCTTACGGGTAGCGGGAGGGGTGTTGTTACGCGACATTATAATGGTTAACGCTTAATTATCAAGTTAAGTTAAGTTCATCCCCTTCACAAAATAGGCTAGCTCCTTGATTAGCCAGCACAATTTAGCCATATCCAGTTATCCGCGAAACTGCTATCGTACTTTTTGCTAGGGAGAGAACGATGCCAACACTAGCTACAGATGAAACCAGCTTAAACGTCGATGAGTTATCGTAAGATGCGCAGAAAACGGCGTACCTTAAGTACTGTTTTAACGCAGCGAAAGACGACTTAGCTCAAGGCAATATTACGGATGGCGAAACATTTCTTAGTGCGCTTTAGCAACAGCTATGCAGAGTAAACATTAATTAGCTACGGCCTCATTTTCCTCAATTGCTTTGCTGTTTAGCACTACGCTCTTGTTCTCTTGTTACGAGATACCAAAATTCCTCAGTGCCATTATCGCGAGATACTTTCTTGGCGCCGATTTCGTGAAGAAACTGTCTTATTTGATCGTCGGTATAACCGCCGACTCGTTCTTTGAGCGCGATAAACGACCTGTCTGTATAGGTACGATGGTTGAGCATCTCGTTAAGAACGGATTTAACCATAGTTGAGCTCTTGTTCTGAAGAAGAAACATTTCTTTCTCGTGGGAGAACTGCCGAGTTTGAAGTAACCAATTAAAAAATCCGGTACCAAGGGCACCTACGATAACACCTAGCAATGTCCAACCAGCTTCTGTCATAAAATGATCTCTACGTGCAGTGCATAACGTTTATCTGGCGAAAAAATCCATACTTAATCGCAGAGCTTTCAGTCTTTGTCATCTTAACGTCGATGACACTACAGCGATTCAAAATGATTTACAACGGCATATCGGTGCTGATTGGTTTACCGATCCTGGTAAATACGTATATTCCCCCCGATTAAGCACTTTCGGTAATACCCAATTAAAAATACAATGCACTTTTGGGTAATACATAGCCTTAATAATTGGGGCTGTCTAGAAATCTGCAGAACCCATTTACCACGAGAGACCAATTTATGGAAAAAGCACATAAATACAATGAGTTAATCACAACCCTGTTACTATTAACACCTTTTATATTCACAGGTTGCAGCTCAACATCCACTGATAAACAGGTATTACGTAACACAGCTATAACAGACTTTCGTGGGTTAACCTTGGGATCGTCTCCTGTCAAAGATATGTATCTCCATCCCAGCGAAAATAAAATGCTGGAGAAAGGACACCATAGAAATAAAACCTACTACCGTAGTAATGATGAACTGAAATTTGGTGACATCACTGTTGATGAGATTAGCTACAGCTATATTGACGAAAAATTGTACAGCATAAACATCAACCTTGAGCAAGATCCTTATTGCCATAACGCTGAAACCTTAGCATCTGCATTAAATAAAAAGTATCAGGCATCCATGAAAGCCACAGTTTTCTCCACCGGAGAACATTTTTGGAAAGCGCAGTTTGTAAACTTAGAACTAGCAGTGTCTTGCACAAATATTTTTAGCGGTGGTAAGTTTTTTTCAACTTCCGTCCACATTTCTGAACCGCTCTTGTATAAGGTGTACGAGCAGCATTTAGACCTCGTTATAAGGGAAAATAAAAAATCCAACTCTGAAAAAGCAGCCTCAGACTTATGATTATTTTTATATTTTTTATCCAACAATAGCTTATGTCACACAACACTATTTCCCTGAATAAACAGCGCCAGCCGCTAGCGCATCTGGAATCAGTCTGGCTGTTTGGCTATGGCTCACTGATTTACAAAACCGATTTTGCTTATCTGGACACTAAACCGGCCTGCATTTATGGCTGGCAAAGGCGGTTTTGGCAGGGCTCGCATGATCACCGTGGTACGCCACAGGCGCCGGGGCGGGTGTTAACATTGATTGAAGCGCCCGGTGCGCGCTGTGCTGGTATGGCGTATCAGGTAACGCCGGATACCTTTGAGCATTTAGACCACCGCGAGAAAAACGGCTATTTGCGCGTATTTACCCCACTGCATTGGCTACATGAAGCGGGCGAAGCTGAGGGCATAGTGTATTTAGCCACACCCGATAACGCAGCTTATTTAGGCCCGGCCAGTGACAGCGAAATTGCCGCCCATATTGCCAGCAGCGCCGGCCCCAGCGGGCCAAATAGCGAGTATGTACTAAAGCTGGCGCAGGCACTGCGCGCTATGAATGAGCATGACGAGCATGTATTTGCCATTGAACGCGAGCTGCTAAAGCTTTTGTAAGGCAAGCTATTACCGCTAAAACACCAGCCAATAAAAAACCGGGCGGTGCAGCACACCAACCCGGTTTTATTTAGCCTTTAGCGATAAGCATTTAGCACTGAGCTTTTAAACTAATCACTCAACACTAAGCACTCAGCACTAAGCACTAAGCACTTACAACTCAGCACTACTCTTTTACCACATCAATAAAGTACTTCACTTCGCCGTCTACCGCTTCGCGCACTAAGCCGTGCACGTCGGTTTCAAAGCCGGGGAAGGCGCTGTTAAAGGCGCGGGTAAACTGCAGGTAGTTAATAATGGTTTTGTTAAAGCGCTCGCCCGGTACCATCAGCGGAATGCCTGGTGGATAGGGCGTAACCAGCATGGCGGTTACCCGGCCTTCAATCTCGTCAATCGAGACCCGCTCAATTTCGCGGTGTGCCATCTTGGCCCAGGCATCGGCCGGCGTCATCGCCGTTTCAATGGTCGATAAGTACATTTCAGTGGTCACTTTGGCCACGTCAGACTTACGGTACATATTGTGAATTTGCTGGCATAAATCGCGCAGGCCAACTTTTTCATAGCGCGGCTGCTTTTTGGCAAACTCTGGCATAACGCGCCACATTGGCAGGTTTTGGTCGTAGTCGTCTTTAAACTGCTGCAGCTCGGTCACCATAGAGTTCCAGCGGCCTTTGGTAATGCCGATGGTAAACATGATAAAGAACGAGTACAGACCGGTTTTTTCAATAATAATACCGTGCTCGGCCAGATACTTACTAACAATAGCCGCTGGTATGCCCTGCTCGTCAAACTGACCGTGCAGGTTTAAGCCCGGTGTGATAATGGTGGCTTTAATTGGGTCGAGAATATTAAAGCCAGATTCTATCGCGCCAAAACCGTGCCAGCTGTCTTTGGCATGCAGCGTCCAGTTATCGCGTGTGCCTAACCCCTCGTCTGGCAGCTCATCCGGGCCCCATACTTTAAACCACCAGTCGTCGTCGCCAAACTCAGCATCCACCTTGCGCATGGCGCGGCGAAAATCAATCGCTTCCATTAAGCTTTCTTCTACCAGTGCAGTGCCGCCTGGCGGCTCCATCATAGCTGCAGCCACGTCACAGCTGGCAATAATGGCATACTGCGGGCTGGTCGAGCTGTGCATCAGATACGACTCGTTAAAGCGGTGCGTGTCCAGGCTGCGGTTTTGCGCGTTTTGCACCAGAATTTGCGACGCCTGTGATAAACCCGCCAGCAGTTTGTGGGTAGATTGGGTGGCAAATACTACTGTGTCTTCTGAGCGCGGCCGATCTTTACCTATGGCGTGCATATTGTGGTAAAAGTCATGGAAGCTGGCATGCGGCAGCCAGGCTTCGTCAAAATGCAGGGTATCGATAGTCGAGCCCAGCTCTTGCTTAATTTCTTCTACGTTATACAAGATACCGTCGTAGGTACTTTGCGTAATAGTCAGAATGCGCGGCTTTTTATTCTTCGCATTACGGGCAAAGGGGTTGGCCTCAATCTTTTTCGCAATCGCCGCAGGTGAAAACTCGCTTTTCGGGATCGGGCCGATAATGCCGTAATGGTTGCGCGTCGGCATTAAAAACACCGGTATGGCGCCGGTCATTATAATGGAGTGCAAAATCGATTTATGGCAGTTACGGTCTACCACCACGATATCGCCCGGTGCCACCACCGAGTGCCATACCATCTTGTTCGAGGTAGAGGTGCCGTTGGTAACAAAGAACAAATGGTCGCAGTTAAAAATGCGCGCCGCGTTGGCTTCGCTTTCCGCTACCGGGCCGGTGTGATCCAACAGCTGGCCCAGCTCGTCTACCGCATTACACACATCGGCACGCAACATGTTTTCGCCAAAGAACTGGTGAAACATCTGGCCAACCGGGCTTTTTAAAAAGGCGACGCCACCGGAGTGGCCCGGGCAGTGCCAGGAATAGGAGCCGTCAGAGGCGTAATCCATTAAGGCGTTAAAAAACGGTGGCGCTAACGCATCGAGGTATTTTTTCGCCTCACGGATAATATGCTTGGCGACAAACTCAGGCGTGTCTTCAAACATATGGATAAAGCCGTGCAGCTCGCGAAGTATGTCGTTCGGCACATGACGGGTGGTGCGGGTTTCACCGTATAAAAAAATCGGAATGTCAGCATTGCGTTTACGCACTTCTTTGACGAAGTTACGCAGCTCGGCCAGCGCCTTATCTACCTCAGCGGCACTGCCACTGCCAAATTCTTCATCGTCTATAGATAAAATAAAGCACGAAGCACGGCTGGCTTGCTGGGCAAAGGCACTTAAATCGACATAGCTGGTGTAGCCCACCACTTCAAAGCCGTGGCTGCTAATGGCCTGGGCCAGATCGCGAATACCTGAGCCGGAGATATTCTCCGAGCGGAAGTCTTCGTCAATCACAATAACCGGGAAGCGAAAATTCATAACGGTATCCTTATTGCTCCAGTTTTTTGCGCGCTTTCATCAGGCGCTCACGCTTGTATTTCTGCAGCGGCGTTTCAGTGTTCTTTTTCGTTGGCGCAAAGGGGTTGTCGCCTTCGCGGAATTCGATGCGAATAGGCGTACCCATCATTTGCAACGATTTACGGAAGTAGTTCATCAGGTAGCGCTTGTACGAGTCTGGCAAATCGTTTACCTGATTACCGTGTATTACCAGCAGCGGCGGGTTGTAGCCACCAGCATGGGCGTACTTCAGCTTTCCCCGCCGGCCGTTAACCAATGGCGGTTGATGATCTTCCTGCGCCATTTTCATAATACGGGTTAGCAGCGCAGTGCTGTGGCGTTTAGTAGCACTATCAAAGGCCTCTTCAACCGACTCAAACAGGTTACCCACACCAGAGCCATGTAAGGCCGAAATAAAGTGCAAACGGGCAAAGTCGATAAAGCCCAAACGGCGGTCAAGCTCGCGTTTTACTTCTTCTTTAATAGTGTCGTTTAAGCCATCCCATTTATTCACCGCAATAACCAGTGAACGGCCGGCATTAAGCACAAAGCCTAAAATGCTTAAATCCTGATCAGAAATACCCAACCGGGCGTCCAGCACTAAAATGACCACGTTGGCATCTTCAATCGCCTGCAGTGTTTTTACTACCGAGAACTTCTCGACCATGTCATCAATTTTGCCACGCCGGCGCACACCCGCCGTGTCAATAAGGGTGTAATCACGGCCGCCGCGCTGCATCGGAATGTAAATGGCATCGCGGGTGGTGCCGGGCATATCAAATACCACTACCCGCTCTTCGCCTAAAATACGGTTGGTCAGCGTAGACTTACCGACGTTAGGCCGGCCGACAATGGCCAGCTTAATATGTTCGTTGCGCAGCCTTGCTGCTTCGGCCGCCGCTTCTTCTTCGGTCAGGGTTTCCAGCGCCGGGCCGTCTTCATCATCGAATTCGCCACTGAGTGCTTGCTGTTGTTCACTGCTTAACAGTGGCACCAAAGCGCGGTTTAACAGCGCTGACACGCCACGGCCGTGCGCTGCTGCTATTGGGTATACTTCGCCCAGGCCCAGGCTGTAAAAGTCGGCAATGGCAGTGTCAGCGTCCAAACCGTCGGTTTTATTTGCCACCAGAAACACTTGTTTTTCTACTTTACGGATATGGGCCGCTATCGCCTCATCGCCGACAGTCACGCCAACCCGGGCGTCGAGCATAAACAGCACCACATCGGCTTCGTCTATCGCCTTGAGTGACTGCTCGGCCATTTCCACTTCAATGCCCTGTTCATTGCCGTCAATACCGCCGGTATCCACCACAATAAACTCCAGGCCTTCATATTTTACCGTGCCGTATTTGCGATCACGGGTCAGGCCCGGAAAATCAGCTACCAGCGCATCACGGCTGCGCGTTAAGCGGTTAAACAGTGTCGACTTACCGACATTGGCTCGCCCTACCAGGGCAACGACAGGCAACATTAGGTGCACCTCAAAAATAACAAAACAGGCCCACTACAGGCCTGTTCAAAAAACTTGCACCGCCGGGGCGGATTAAGGCGTTTGTAATAAGACTAGCTCACCGTTGCGGCTTTGCACCAGTAACACGTCGCCGTTACTGACTGCTTCGGTGTAAAAACCTGAACTGTCCATACTCTGGCGGGCGACGAAATCGCCGTTGTCGCGGTTTAACCAGTGCAGGTTGCCCTTGTTATCACCTACCACCAGGTAGTTTTTGTATACGGTAGGCCCGGTCAGGTAATGTTTGTTTAAACCAAACTGTGACCAGCGCTCGGTACCGGCGCGGCTATCCATCGCGTAAATACGGCCTTGTGAATCAACCAGATACAAGGTATCACCCTGAATGGCCATATTACGGAAGCTGGCGTAATCCCGCTTCCAGATCTGCCGGCCGCTGCGTAGCTCCTGCGCCACTAAAGCGCCGTTATAGCTAATGCTGTAGACGATGCCCCCCTGTACTATCGGCTTGGCGTCTACGTCAACCAAACGCGACAGATCTGTACTGCCCATTGGCACGGCCACCTGCTCTTCCCAGGCCTGATAGCCGCGTTCAGCAATTAATACGCCAATATGGCCACTGCCCGAGCCGTAAATCACACCACCCGCTTCGATCACCGGCTCGCTAACACCCCGTAAGGTCAGGGCGGGCTGTTCGCTTTCAAATTTCCAGCGCTGCTCGCCGCTATCCGGGTGCAAGGCCACCAGGGTGCCGGCACCCGTGGCGACCACCACCAGACCATCGCCGGTTGCCGGGCTGGCTAATACTTCGCCGGGTACTTCTACCCGCCAAACCAGCTCGCCGTCGGTGCTTAACGCCACCACATCACCGTTCTCGGTGCCAAAATACAGTTTATCAAAGCCAAAGGCTAAACCGCCGGAGATACGGGCATTATCGCCCGACCACACTGCGCCGATACTTTGCCACAGTGAGCTGCCGGCCGGTTTGCGTAAATCAAATTGCCATTTACGCTTACCTGAGGCCAGATCAAAGGCTGCCACCAGGCCTTCGCGGCTGGCGGCATACACGGTGTCTTTAACAATAATCGGTGTCAGGCTGGACTCATAATGTTCAACACCAGAGCCAATGCTGCGGCTCCACACTTTATCCGGGTCGATAATATTGGTCACCGGCGGTAACACCAGCTTTTCTTTACTGGAGCAGCCCGCCAGTACCAGGGCCGCCAGTAATAATGCTTGTTTAAGCTGTAATTTCACGCTTACCTCGTTATGCTGCAGTGACGTGCGCCAGCTCATCCAGTTTAATCTGTAACAACTGCGTGTTCTGACCGGCGCTGCTTAGCGCTTGCTGATAGGCAGTTTTAGCTTCGGCTAAACGCTCTGCCTGTACCAGCACATCGCCTTTAAGCTCGGCTTGCATAGCAGCAAAACTCTCTGGCACCGGCTTAGCTAAGGTCGCTAAGGCTGCATCCAGTTGGCCCTGCTCACGCTGCAGCCGCGCTAAGCGCAGCTGCGTTACCGCCAACAGCTCCGGCTGCTTGGTATTAGCCAGCACCCAGTTTAACTGCGCAGCGGCCTTATCAAACTGCTGCAGGGCTACGGCATCCTTGGCTGCCAACAATGCCGCCAGCACGGCATAATTATCGGCTTTGCTGCCGTCGATAAAACCCTGCGCCTGGGCTAACCAGTCTTCACTGGCGCTAGCGTCACGCTGCTCAACCAACTGGCTGAACTTACTTGAGGCTGCCTCAGCTGCTTCACGCTGATCGGCCTGATAGAAGCGAAAACCGTACAAAGCGGCTAAACCCAGTACCGCACCGCCAAGGATGGCTTTGCCGTATTCCTGCCAAAACCGTTTTATCGCTTCAACTTGTTGCTCTTCGCTGCTGTAAATTTCCACTGCGTTACTCCGTTTCTAGCTCAGTGCGCTGTCAGCATTATGCCAGCACTGCCGCTACATCTGTGATTAGTAAAGTTTGCTGCGGCTTATCGTCACGCAACCATTTTAAGGTTATTTCGCCGCGCGCCAGCTCATCTTCGCCCAGGATCAGGCCAATGGCCGCGCCAGACTTATCTGCCCGTTTTAATTGTTTCTTTAAATTGCCGCCGCCACAGTGCGTCATAATACGTTTACCCGGCAAGGCGCTGCGCAGCTGTTCGGCAACAGTTAACGCCGCAAGTTCCGCCGCATCCCCCAATGCCATCAGGTAAATGTCGGCGGTTGCTGCTAGCTGTGGCAGTAAATTCAGGCTTTGCAGCAACAATACCAGCCGCTCCAGCCCCAGGGCAAACCCCACTGCCGGCGTTGCTTTACCGCCTAACTGCTCCACTAAACCATCATAACGGCCACCGGCACACACTGTACCCTGGGCGCCCAATTCAGTGGTTACCCACTCAAATACGGTTTTGTTGTAATAATCCAGCCCGCGTACCAGACGCGGGTTCAGGCTAAAGGCAATGCCTGCGCGGCTTAACAGCTGCTGTAAGCGGGTAAAATGGGCTTTGGATTCCTCGTCCAGATAGTCAGCCAGCTGCGGCGCTGCGGCCAGCACATCGGCCAAAGCCGGGTTTTTGCTGT
This sequence comes from Rheinheimera nanhaiensis E407-8, assembly GCF_000296695.1. Classification (GTDB taxonomy): domain Bacteria; phylum Pseudomonadota; class Gammaproteobacteria; order Enterobacterales; family Alteromonadaceae; genus Alishewanella; species Alishewanella nanhaiensis. The sequence goes on along the minus strand of NZ_BAFK01000003.1, from coordinate 122,464 downwards.
CCAGCACCCGCAGCGGGTTGCTGTACATACGGCGCAGGCTGTCTTCATCCAGTAGGGCTTTATGCTGCTCCAGATAGCTGACTAATGCCTCACGATAGGCCGCGCGCGACGCGCTGGAGCCTAACGAATTCAGCTCCAGTTTCACATAAGGCGTAAGCCCCAGCTGTTGCCACAGCCGGGCTGACAGGATAATCACTTCAGCATCGATATCGGCCGAGGCCATACCAAAGGCTTCTAAACCAAACTGATGAAACTGCCGGTAGCGGCCTTTTTGCGGCCGTTCGTGGCGAAACATCGGCCCGGTGTACCACAGCCGCTGCTCCTGGTTATACAATAAGCCGTGCTCATTGCCAGCACGCACGCAGCAGGCGGTGCCTTCAGGGCGCAACGTTAAGCTATCGCCGTTGCGGTCGTTAAAGGTATACATCTCTTTTTCGACGATGTCGGTCACTTCACCAATAGAGCGCTTAAACAGCTCGGTCATTTCCACTATCGGAAAGCGGATTTCACTGTATCCATAGCTGGCAACGGTATTGCGCAGGATCTGCTCGACATACTGCCAGGCCGGTGTGTCCTGCGGCAGGCAGTCGTTCATGCCGCGAATGGCCTGAATTTGTTTCGACAAAATGAATCTTCCATCGGGTTAAATTAAAAAACTGCCGCGATTATAGGCGCAACCACGGCAAACACCAAGCCTGTTACCGGCTTAATCGACCTTACGCACCGCGATTTGCTGCGCCAGATAGCTGCGGACCTGCTGCTCTAACTGGGTAGCGATTTGCTCATTATCCAGCCGCAGCTTTTGCCGCTGGCCATTAATGTAAAAACCGCTTTTTTTGTTGGCACCGGCCACACCCAGATCCGATACCAACGCTTCGCCCGGCCCGTTCACCACACAGCCAATCACCGACACTGTTAATGGCTCGGTGACATCTTCCAGTTGCTGCTCTAACTGGTTCATGGTTTTAATTACATCAAACTCCTGCCGGGAACAGCTGGGGCAGGCAATAAAGTTAATGCCGCGTGAGCGAATGCGCAGCGACTTTAAAATATCAAAGGCGACTTTAACTTCTTCTACCGGATCGGCCGCCAGCGAAATCCGCAGCGTATCACCGATACCTTCGGCCAGCAGCATACCCAGGCCAATGGCTGATTTTACTGCACCGGCGCGGGCACCACCGGCTTCGGTAATACCTAAATGCAGCGGCTGCACAATTTGTTTGGCCAGTAAGCGATAGGCGCCAACGGCTAAAAACACATCTGAGGCTTTTACACTGACTTTAAACTGATCAAAGTTAAGCCTGTCCAGTATGTCCACATGCCGCATAGCCGATTCAACCAGCGCTTCGGGTGTCGGCTCGCGGTATTTTTCCTGAATATCCGCTTCTAAAGAGCCGCCATTAACACCGATACGAATGGGAATATTATGGTCGCGGGCGCAATCTACCACGGCACGGATGCGATCTTCGCGGCCGATATTACCCGGGTTAATCCGCAAACAATCCACGCCATATTCGGCTACTTTCAGTGCGATACGGTAATCAAAATGAATATCAGCCACCAACGGCACCGGCGACTGCTGCTTAATCAGCTTAAAGGCTTCGGCTGCTTCCATTGTTGGCACCGACACCCGCACTATGTCAGCACCGGCTTTTGCGATGGCATTAATTTGCGCCACCGTAGCAGCGACATCGGTGGTCAGGGTGTTGGTCATCGATTGTACTGCGATAGGCGCATCACCGCCTACAGGTACAGAACCTACATGAATTTGTGTGCTTTTACGGCGTTTAATCGGACTGTCTGCAAACATGCTTATTCTTGCTCGGGAAGGGTGAATTTTGCTACGCGACCGGCAGGAAAGGCTGCCATATCAACGGCTTGCTGGTTTAAATTAATAGTTACCACACTGGGATTACCCAGGGTGATGGTAAAAGGGGCGACGCCGCTTAATTGCATAATATAGCCGGCTTGCTTGGTACCAAAGGCTACCCGGCTGCCAGTGGCATCTACCACGTCAACCCAGCAGTTCTCGCTAAAACGCATTTCCAGCTGCGCCAACCCGTCCGCTACCACGGTGGAGGCTGCGGCGCTGGCCGCCTCATCGTTGACGGTCGGCATTAGCTGCTCCAGCTCACTGCTTAGCTGCTCGGGAGCAGACGCGACCAGCGTATCGGTCGCCACCGGTTCGCTCAGGTTCGGTACAGTACTGTCGACCGGATTTTCAGTAGTTAAACTGCCAGCAGCTGGCTCTGACAGTGTGGCGCCCGGGTTTGTCTGCCCGTCAGTTGCAGCTTGCTCTGCCGCATCAGTGGCCTGTGCAGGTGTCTGAGCCGCCGACTCCGTTGGCGCTGGTACTGCGGCTTGGCGGTTCATCATGCTGCCGCTTTGCCACCACCAGATAAACAGCAATACCAGCAGCAGGGCGATAATGGCGTAGGTAAGCCACATAAAACGGTTTTCGGTGGCCTGGCGTGCGGTGCGGTTAGAGAAAGTCCGCATCGGTTTAGCGTGGCTTTGTTCCAGCCCGGTATGGCGGCCAAAGGCCGCCATCAGCTCTGCTTCAGGCAGTTTTAACAAGCGGCCATAAGCGCGCACATAACCACGGGCAAAGGTTTCTAAGGTGCCGTCCAGCTGATCCTGCTCCAGCTTAGCAATAATGTCCGGGCGCAGGTTAAGCTGCAGCGCTACCTGTTGCTGGCTCAGTTTACGTTGCTCGCGGGCCGCACGCAGTAATTGGCCGGCGGTTACTTGTTCAGTCTGCTGTTGGCTCATGGCTCTACACTGGCCGGGTCAACCACCACGACTTGCTGGCCAACTTTTAACGTGCTTTGTTCAGTGAGATTATTCCACTGCATAAAGCTGCTTAGGCGCACATTGTAACGATATGAAATACCGAACATCGTCTCCCCTTCAGCCACCGTATGGTACGGCTGCTCTGGTGTAGCTTGTTCACGCGCAGGCAAAGCCGGCGCACTGACTGGCTGCTTTAGCTGCTCGTCTGACACTTCAGCTAACCAGATTTTCTGACCGGTTTTAATCACTGAATCCGGTGTCAGCTGGTTCCACTGCATTAGGCGTTGCAGACGGATATTATGCTTGACCGAAATCGCATACAGCGACTCAGACTGCTGCACGATATGAAAGGGAATATCAGTGTCAGCATTGGCCGATATAGCTGCCGGCTCAGCGGTGACTTCCGGCTGCACTGTTGTTGCAGCAACGACTGTCGCTTCAGGCGCAGCACTGGTGTCGGTGATTTCACTTTGCCGTGGTGCTGGCGGCTGTGCTGACAATTCAGCTGCTGTTTCAGCTGGCGTTTCTGCTATGGTTTCAGGCTCAGAGGTCGCTGTAGCGGATACTTCCGGTTCTGCCGGTGTTTGCGTCTGCGCAGCTGTCACCTCAGGCGTTGGCTCAACCTGCTGGGTTGCTTGCTCTGGCTGGGCTGCTTGCTCTTGCTGCGCTGCTTGTTCTTGCTGGGCTAGCTGTTCCTGTTGCGCCAGCGCTTTCTGCTGGGCGAGTTGTTCCTGCTGGGCTTGCGCCTGCTGGCGTGCGGCTTCTTCCTGCTGGGCAGCCAGCGCTTTGGCCTCAGCTAACAGCTCAGTTTCGGTTGGCAGTGCCTGCACAGCAGCTGCCTGGCTGACCACAGCGTTCGGTGCCGTTACCACCGGCAGCGCGGCCGCAGTGCTGGCTGGTGCAGTAGTACTACCCCGGCGCTTAGTCGGGCTGGCGTTAGCCGTCGCAGTGGTGTCTTCTGTTGTTTTACGTTTAACAATTTTCAGCTTCGGGTTGGCAGTTGGCTGTGCTGGCAACTCAGGTTTCGCTGCAGTCTCATCCGGTATAACAATATTGGCCATCAAACTGTCTTTGTAACGCTCACGCAGTTGCTCAAACTCGCTGTCTTGCAGCTTTTGCTGCAGCAATAGCCGCGCTTCGGGCGTATCAGTGTATAAGGTCAGCAACAACTGCTCGGCGTTACGCAGGGTTTCCTGATCGCCATTTTTATCGGCAATTAAATAGCTTAACAACACAGTGCGGGCCGATACCCGGCCCAGCCGCTGAATACGATCCAGTAGTGCCTTCGCCGCGCGGTTATCGCCCATAGCGTAAGATAAACCCGCCGACAGCGTTAACGAGGTAATACGGGTGCTGTTGTGGCTGGTAGAGTTGTCCAGATAAGTTTTGGCTTTGGTAAAATTATTTTGCTGCAGCTGACACAGTGCCAGATTTTCATAGCTTTCGGCTACGCGGATATAGCCTGGCCGGCTAATGGCTTTTAGCAGTAACTGCTCGGCCTCCTCATACCGCTCAATCTGGCATAAAAAAGCGCCGTAGTTGTTATAAGCATCAGCGTAGTTAGCGTCTTTACTGATGGCTTCACGAAAGTAATTTTCTGCCTGTTTGTTCTCACCGACCATCTGATAGTAGTAAGCCAGAGCGCTGTATACTTCGGCCGAATTGGGCGCAAAGCTGCGCGCCCGTTCAAGATTATATTTCGCTTGCGAGCTATCGCCACGGCGCAGGTAATTTAACCCCAGCGAAATACGGGTGCGGGCCGCTTCTATATTATCAAAGTTGCGACTGGCCACCGGCCGGTCGGTGCCAACATAGGTTTGTTCAGATACACAGCCGCCCAGCAGCAGTACACTGCTGATTGACAAGCCTAGTAGTACTTTCTGTTTTACCACACCGACATCCTTGATGTTATGGCAGCACTTTTACGGCAATCGCCTGCCCTTTTTGCTGCTTCTTGATTAACCGTTTGGTCCGGTCGATAACATCGCCCACCAGCTGGCCACAGGCCGCGTCGATATCATCGCCCCGGGTTTTTCGTACAATAACAGTAAAGCCGTATTCTTGTAAGACTTTGTTAAACCTGTCAATGCGCGAATTACTTGAGCGTTTGTATGGCGAGCCCGGGTAAGGGTTAAACGGGATCAGGTTAATTTTCGACGGCGTATCTTTTAATGCCTGCGCCAGTTCATGTGCCTGCTCCATGCTGTCGTTTACCCCCTCCAGCATCACGTACTCTACTGTGACCTTATCATTGGCCTTAGAGTTCGCCACATAACGTCTTGACGCAGCTAAAAATTCTTCCATTGGATATTTGCGGTTTACCGGTACCAGCTCGTTACGCAGCTCATTGTTCGGCGCATGTAATGAAATGGCCAGCGCCACGTCGATTTTTTCCCGCAGTAAATCCAGCGCCGGCACCACGCCAGAGGTGCTTAACGTTACCCGCCGCTTCGATAAACCAAAGCCAAAATCTTCCAGCATCAGCTCCATTGCCGGTACCACGTTGTTCAGGTTCAGCAGCGGTTCGCCCATCCCCATCATTACCACGTTGGTCACCGGTTTATCACCGGTATCGCCGTAACTGCCAATGAGTTGCGCTACCCGCCATACCTGACCGATAATTTCGGCCACAGTTAAATTGCGGTTAAAGCCCTGCTGCGCGGTAGAGCAGAATGAGCAGTCCAGCGCACACCCCACCTGAGACGACACGCACAGGGTACGACGGTCTTTTTCCGGGATCCACACTGTTTCAACTTCCTGACCGCCACTTAAGCCCATAACAAACTTAATGGTGCCATCACTGCTGTCCTGGCGGGTAACCACCACCGGCGCTTCGATAACACAGCGGGCTTTTAACTTTTCGCGCAATACTTTATTGATATTGCTCATCTTATCGAAATCATCGATACAGAAGTGGTAAATCCATTTCATTACCTGATCGGCACGGAAGGGTTTTTCGCCTAACTCGACAAAAAACGCCTGCATTTGCGCCCGGGTTAAATCAAGTAAATTAATTTTTTCTTGCTGCTCAGTCATTTGCAGAGCGCTCCTTACCACAATAAACAATAGCCATAAAACACTGGACCAACATGCACTAAGGGGGCTGTTGCCCCCTTAGTCCGTTACCGCAGGCGATTAACGCTTAGCGGGTACGGGCACACAGCTCAGCTTCTGTGAAGAAGTAAGCGATTTCGCGTGCGGCAGAAGCGGCAGCGTCAGAACCGTGTACGGCGTTCTCGTCGATGCTGGCGGCGTAGTCAGCACGTAAAGTACCGGCTAATGCATCTTTCGGGTTAGTCGCACCCATGATTTCACGGTTTTTACGTACCGCATCTTCACCTTCTAACACCTGCACCATTACCGGGCCAGAGGTCATGAATGACACCAGGGCGCCAAAGAATGGACGCTCTTTATGCTCAGCGTAGAAACCTTCAGCCTGTTCGCGGCTTAAGTGTAGCATTTTGGCGGCAACGATACGTAAACCGGCCGATTCAAAACGGTTGTAAATGGCACCGATTACGTTTTTAGCAACAGCATCGGGTTTGATAATAGAAAAAGTGCGCTCTAACGCCATAACAGGCTCCTGTTAATAAGATTAAGTAAACGTAAGGTTTAAAATTTTAAGGCGGCAAATTATACGCTAGTTGGCGGAAAAAACCTATTTTTTGCCGACAAAAAAGCCGCAACCTCAGGCCGCGGCTTTTGCTGGTAAAAACCGCTTAAAAGGTAGCGACTACCTTAACACTGCTATCGACACTGCCACTGCTGATATAGCCAATGGCGCTGCTATCTGCCGCTAGCGCAGCCTTTACCGCCGCATCGTCGGCCAACTCTTTCGGTGGTGTACCTTTACCGGTGAACACCAGTTTTGACCAGTAGGCTTTTAACTGTGCAGCAGAGCGGTTTAGTACTTTGCTGTCAAATTCAGCCCGCGCTGCCTGCCCCTCCGCTAAATTTAGCGGTGTGGCCTTGCTGCCATCGGCAAAACTTGAACTACGGCCTAAAAACAAACGGTTCAGATCATCAGCAGACACCGCATTAGCATTGGCCGGGTTCACCACCACGGCAATTTCAGCCTGCGCTGCACCGACCAGGCATGCTGCCGTCAATAACATAACTTTGACTAGTTGCATTTTGGACCTCCTTAAAACACCAGATCCACACCCAGCGTAACCAAGCTGGTGTCGTCATCGGTAATGTCATTATTGACGCGGGTCAGCTGCGCTTTAAAGGCGGCTGAAGGATGAAAATCATAACGCAGGCCCAGGTTCCAGGCGTCACGTTTTACTTCAAACCGCTCCACGGCTTGGGTTACGCCCAGCGCCAACTGTGCCGGGACCCCCTGCGGCAACAGTGCAATAATGTCGCGTTTGGCGTCGTTATCGCGTTTTTCATAAGATACATAAGGCGTCAGGCTATCAAAACGATGGCCAAGTGAGACGTAGTAGCCATTTTGCTCGGCAATTAAAGAATCATCCACTTCAGTACGGGTGATCTCGGCCACCGCTACCCAGTCGTTTTTATCCAGCGTTAACGCCAGCCCCAAAAAGGTACTGCTTTCTTCATTGACGTCGATAGCCCTGGCTACCGCACCTAAGCCACTGGCGGTTAATATGCCGGTTAGCGCATCGATATCCGGGTTTGACAAACTGGTGTCGCCCCTCAGGTAAGCCAGACGCGCACTGATACCATCGCGGCTTAACTCCCAGGCAGCACCCAGTACCTGATCAATTTTCGCCTGTACTGTTAGTCCGGTTACCACCGCATCACCGTCAAAACTGCCGGCAATTAATTGCAGCGAAGAGTCCAGGCTGCCCAGGGTAGTAGTATGATACAGCGAGACGCCCTCAATATTGTCAAAGTCGAGGTTATATACCGCTTCTGGCACCCGCGCCCAATCGTAGGCATAGCCGACATCTTTAAAGTCGGAGTATTTGTAAAACGGCGTGCGCAAGCGGCCGGCATTCAGCTGCAGATTGTCGCTCAGCTGGTAGCTTAAAAAGGCCCATTCAAACTCGGCATTAAAGTCTTCGCGGCCACGGCCCATCAGTTGAGCTGTGACAGACAGCTTTTCACCTAAATCAGACATCACCTGCACGGCAAATAAGCTTTCGTTTTTAAAATCGAGGTCATCATCATAGCCATACAAGGTCGCATCGTTATCCAGCGTCATGCCGGCTTTAATAGAGGCAAAGCCGTTAATGGTCAGATCGGCATGCGCCGGTGCCGCCAGTAAGGCTGCTATAGCCAAAGTAAGCGCAGTACGTTTAAACATAAAAACTCCGTCTATCGTTGTTGTTAGTGCAAGACTAGCTTAGCTATAGCTAATCTCCAGTGTTTTCAGCAGTTTTGTTGCTACAGTTCGGTATCTGGCCAAAAAAAAAACGGCCATTACAGCCGCTTTCGCCTTCACGTTGGCCTTAATGGCCTTCACTGACCAGGTTAACCGTGTATTTGGGGATTTCGACCACTAAATCTTCATCGGCGATACGGGCCTGACAGCCCAGACGCGACTCCGGCTCTAAGCCCCAGGCTTTATCCAGCATATCGTCTTCCAGCTCATCACTTTCGTTCAGTGAGTAAAAACCTTCGCGCACTATGACGTGGCAGGTGGTGCAGGCACAGGACTTTTCACAGGCATGCTCAATGGCAATACCATTACGCAGCGCCACGTCCAGTACGGTTTCGCCGGTTTTAGCTTCCAGCGCGGCGCCTTCTGGACACAGCTGCGCATGGGGTAAAAATACAATTTGTGGCATCTGTTATACCTCGTCCACGTTATGGCCTTTAAGCGCATGGCGAATAGACTGATCCATCCGTCTTGCAGCAAAGTCGTCTGTTAACTGATTGGTGTGCTCTATAGCGGCTTTAATGGCGGCGGTATCGTCACCCTGCCGGACCTGGCGTAATGCCGTCAGTGCCTGTTGAATGTTATCAAGCTCAGCGCTGCTTAGCAGTGCGGCATCGGCTTTCAGCGCCTGGCTTACCGCTTCCAGTACGCGTTCGGCTTCTACCTGCTGCTCGCGCAGCAAGCGCTGCTGCATATCCTGGCGGGCATACTGCATAGAGCCTTTTAGCATGCTAGCCACTTGCTCATCGGTTAAGCCGTACGACGGCTTCACCTGAATATTCGCCTGCACGCCGGTCGATTTTTCCTGCGCCGTTACGCTAAGCAAGCCATCGGCATCAACCTGAAAGGTGACGCGGATATGGGCACCACCGGCCGGCATCGGCGGTATACCGCGCAGTTCAAAGCGTGCCAGTGAGCGGCAATCATCTACCAGCTCGCGCTCGCCCTGCACCACATGCAGCGCCATCGCGGTCTGGCCATCTTTGAAGGTGGTAAATTCCTGCGCCCGTGCTACCGGAATCACGGTATTGCGCGGGATAATTTTTTCTACCAAACCGCCCATGGTCTCAAGCCCTAAGGATAACGGGATCACATCCAGCAGCAGGGTGTCACCTTCGGCTTTATTGCCCACCAGCACATTGGCCTGAATGGCGGCGCCAATCGCCACCACTTTATCCGGATCAATAGAGGTTAATGGCTCAGTGGCAAAAAATGCGGCGACCTGCTGGCGTACCAGTGGCACCCGGGTAGAGCCGCCCACCATCACCACTTTGACAATCTCCTCAGCGGTTAAACCGGCATCGCGCAGTACCTGACGACAGGCGCGAATGGTTTGTTTGACCAGCGGGCTTATCAGTTGCTCCAGCTCAGCCCGGCTCAGGCTGCCGTTATATACGCAGTCATTCAGCGGCAGGGCAAAATCGACGCTATCCCGCTCAGTCAGCTGCTCTTTTAGCTGGCGTGCCGTAGTTAAGTACTGTCGCATTTGCTGGTGGCTTAACTTGGCCTGGCCGGTTTGTTGCTGCAGGTGGCTGACAATGGCATGGTCAAAATCATCACCGCCCAGGGCTGAATCACCACCAGTGGCCAACACTTCAAATACGCCGCGACGTAGCCGCAAAATGGAAATATCGAAGGTGCCACCGCCTAAATCGTACACCGCAATCACGCCTTCCTGACCGGAGTCCAGGCCGTAGGCCAGCGCCGCCGCTGTGGGTTCGTTCAGTAACCGCAGCACATTCAGGCCGGCTAATTTAGCGGCATCTTTAGTGGCCTGGCGCTGGGCATCATCAAAATAAGCCGGCACGGTAATCACCACACCGTTTAACTCACCACCGAGGGTTTCGCTGGCAGTGTTAGCCAGGGTGGCCAGAATTTCCGCCGATACTTCTACCGGGTTTTTTACGCCCTGCGCCGTGTCGATGGCGACCAGACCTTGCTGATCAACCAACTGATAAGGCACCTGCTGCTTTAATGCAGTGGTTTCGCTGTAGCCTTTACCCATCAGGCGTTTTACCGACACTATGGTATTTTGCGCGTCGTCAATGGCCGCGGCCAGTGCCGCATCGCCCACTATGACGCCATCTGGCGTGTAACGCACTACAGAGGGCACCATATCACGGCCCTGCCGGTTTACCAGGGTTTTAGCTTCACCGCTGCGCACTGTGGCGACCAGTGAATTGGTGGTGCCAAGGTCAATACCGGCGGCCAGTTTGTGCTGGTGCGGTGCCGCGCTCTGGCCCGGCTCTGCGATCTGTAATAACGCCATAGTGTTGTTTAGTCTTGTAGTTGCTGTTCAATAAGCTCCAGCTCCTGCTGCAGCTTAAAGAAGAATTTTAGTTTACGGATAAGGTCGGCCGCCAGCTGGTCCTGCTCGGCAGTTTGCGCATCCAGTGCGCTGGCAAGTTGCTTAAGCAGCTGCTTTTTTTGCTGCTGCAATTGGCGCTCGATGCTGTCGATCATGCTGTCAGGATCATCGCTTAGCGCTATCTCGGCCAACTGCTCACGTAGCTCCATCTGCTGCATTAAAAACATCGGGTCAGTGAAGCTACGCTGCTCGTTACTGATTTTTAAGCCGCGCAGGGCCAGCAAGTGTTCGGCACGCAGCAGCGGCTGTTTTAAACTGTGATAGGCATCATTAATGTTGGCGGTTTGTTGCACTGCCAACAGCTTGTCGCGCTCCGAGCCACTGCTGTGCTGATCCGGGTGAAACTGCTTTTGCAGTTTCAGGTAGCGCGAACCGAGCTCGGTTAAGTCGAGGTCGAACTGCGCCGGCAGATTAAACAGCTGAAAGTAATTCATCCGGCCCTTTGATGCTTAATGTAACAGGTTAAACCACTTAAACGGTGAAGCTTTCACCACAACCACATTCGCCGTTGACGTTGGGGTTGTTAAACTGAAAACCTTCGTTCAGGCCTTCTTTGACAAAATCCAGCTGGGTGCCGTCGATATACACCAGGCTTTTGCCATCGACGATCAGTTTTAAGTCGTCATGCTCAAACACCTGATCGTCGTCGTTTAGCGTATCGACAAACTCCAGCACATAAGCCAGGCCCGAGCAGCCGGTGGTTTTTACCCCTACTCTAAGGCCAATGCCCTTGCCACGGTTTTGCAGAAAACTGCGTACCCGGTCGGCAGCGGCTTGTGTCATCGAAATGGCCATGCTGCTTAGCCTCCGTGTTTCTGCTTGTAATCGGCGATAGCGGCTTTAATGGCGTCTTCCGCCAGAATAGAGCAGTGAATCTTTACCGGTGGCAGCGCCAGCTCTTGCGCGATGTCGGTATTTTTAATTTGCTCGGCTTGCGCCAGGCTTTTGCCTTTTACCCACTCGGTTACCAGTGAGCTGGAGGCAATAGCGCTGCCACAGCCGTAGGTTTTAAACTTGGCATCTTCAATAATGCCTTGCTCATTTACCTTGATTTGCAGCTTCATCACGTCGCCACAGGCCGGTGCGCCGACCATGCCGGTTGCTACACCAACATCGTCTTTGTCAAACGCGCCGACGTTGCGTGGGTTTTCGTAGTGGTCGATTACTTTATTACTGTAAGCCATGATAGTTACCTCTGTTTGCAGCCGGCGCGCTTAGTGCGCAACCCAGGCCACAGTGTTTAAATCGATACCGTCTTTGTACATATCCCACAGCGGAGACATAGCACGCAGCTTTTCAATCGCCTGGTGCACTATCTTAATGGTGTGGTCTACCTGCTCTTCGGTGGTAAAACGGCCGATACTGAAACGGATAGAGCTGTGTGCCAGCTCGTCACTCATGCCCAGCGCGCGCAGCACGTATGAAGGCTCCAGGCTGGCTGAGGTACAGGCAGAGCCCGACGATACCGCAATGTCTTTCAGCGCCATAATCAGCGACTCGCCTTCCACATAGTTAAAGCTGATATTGGTAATATGTGGTACCCGCTTGGTCGGGTGGCCGTTTAAGAACACCTGTTCAATGTCTTTCACACCGTTAACCAGCTTGTCACGCAGCGCGCTGATACGCTTAATTTCGTCGTGCATTTCCAGCTTGGCGATACGGAACGCTTCACCCATCGCCACAATTTGGTGGGTAGGTAAGGTGCCTGAACGCATACCGCGTTCATGGCCACCACCGTGCATTTGCGCCTCTAAGCGGATGCGCGGTTTACGCCGGACAAACAAGGCACCAATGCCTTTAGGGCCATAGGCTTTATGCGCCGAGAACGACATTAAATCGACTTTTAACGCCTGCAGATCGATATCAACCTTGCCAGCAGCCTGGGCAGCGTCGACATGAAAAATAATGCCTTTGCTGCGACACAGCTCGCCAATGGCGGCGATGTCCTGCACCACACCAATTTCGTTATTGACAAACATCACGCTGATGACAGTGGTGTCAGGGCGGATCGCCGCTGCAAGCATTTCGATGGTAATAAGGCCATCAGTGTGCGGCTCTAAATAGGTGACTTCATAACCTTCACGTTCCAGCTGTCGCATGGTGTCCAGCGTGGCTTTATGCTCGGTTTTCACCGTGATCAGGTGCTTACCTTTTTTATGGTAAAAATCGGCTGCGCCTTTAATGGCCAGGTTATTCGATTCAGTGGCGCCTGAGGTGAACACTATTTCGCGCGGGTCAGCGTTTACCAGCTCAGCAATCTGGCTGCGGGCAATTTCTACCGCTTCTTCGGCCTGCCAGCCAAAACGATGCGAACGTGACGCCGGGTTACCAAACTCGCCGTCCATCGTTAAATACTGCATCATTTTCTCTGCTACCCGTGGGTCGACCGGGGTAGTTGCAGCGTAATCCAGATAAATAGGTAGCTTCATTGTTTGCTCCGTGTTGCCTACAGCTGGCAGCTGACTTCAATATCAGTTGCCGGGTTTTTTACAATGCGGCTGTTTTGCCGCTTTGCCACGTTCTGTACGTCGCGCTGGTTTACCAGCTCGCCCAGCGTGATGCCGGTAAGAAAATCTTCAATGCGGTGACTTAAGTCACTCCACAGGGTGTGGGTTAAACAGCGGGTACCGCTGTGGCAATCTGATTTGCCCTGACAGCGGGTGGCATCTACCGATTCATCCACCGCGCTTATTACGTCCGACACCGAAATCTGTGCCGCTTCGCGCCCTAACTGGTAACCACCACCCGGGCCACGCACACTGCTGACTAAACCTTGTTTACGCAGGCGGGCGAATAACTGTTCAAGGTAAGATAACGAAATACCCTGGCGCTCAGAAATATCCGCCAGCGGCACTGGCCCGTTGGCGGTATGTAGCGCCACATCCAGCATCGCCGTTACCGCATAACGGCCTTTTGACGTTAATCTCATGTTTTACCCCCCCAACAGCAGTGGCGCTATTTTACTTTCCTGACTAATTTAGTCAAGTATTAATAACCTAGTATTTTAGTCAGGTATTGCTGTTAAGGGTTCAATGTTTTCGCTCAGATATTAGGGTCAAACGCTTCTACATCACGCTTACGCTCTTGTGCCGCGCGCTGCTCGGCCAGACGAAAATCTTCCTCATCGATCGCCACGGCCGGCACTTCTTCACACACATTACCGCCCAGCTGGTTGACACTGTGACACAGCTCGCCCACTTTATTATCTAACAACTGGATATGATCAAGCATACGGCCAATGGCATTGGCTACCGGATCGGGGTTATCGGCCGACACGGCGTAGGCGTCAAAGCCGAACTTTTGCGCCAGCTGCTTGCGCTCAGCGCTCACCTCAGCATCGGCTTTGGCAACAATACGGCCTGGAATACCTACCACAGTGGCGCCGGCCGGTACATCTTTTACCACCACCGCATTAGAGCCAATGCGGGCATTTTCGCCCACCTGCAAAGGCCCCAGCACCTTGGCGCCCGCGCCGATAACCACACCATTGCCCAGCGTGGGGTGGCGCTTGCCGGGGTTCCAGCTGGTGCCGCCTAAGGTAACACCATGATACAAGGTCACATCATCACCAATTTCGGCGGTCTCGCCGATTACCACGCCCATACCATGGTCGATAAAGAAACGGCGGCCAATTTTGGCGCCGGGGTGAATTTCTACCCCGGTTAACCAGCGCGCTATAGTGCTTAAAAACCGCGCCAGCCATTTAAAGTTAGCCCGCCACAGTTTGTGGCTCAGCCGGTGCCACCAGATGGCATGCAGCCCCGGGTAATTGGTTAATACTTCAAAGCTGCTGCGCGCGGCCGGGTCACGCTCAAAAACACTTTTTATATCTTCTTTCATACCCGCAAACATGCCCTACTCCTTGTCGCCGGCCGTCTTTTGGCCATAGCGCTGAACTGAGGTTAAGATGCCACGTAAGATGTTGTATTCGGTTTCTTCCGGCCGCGCCCGGGTAAACAGCCGTTTCAGTTTGGTCATCACCACGCCCGGGTGCTGTTTAATAATAAAGCCGGTATCGTTTAAGGTAGCTTCCAGATGGCGGTAAAAGCTTTCCATCTGCGCACTACTGGGGTAAGCCACCTCTGACACCGGTTGCGGCTGCTGCGCTGTTGCCAGATAAGCCATGCGCACTTCGTAGCTTAGCACCTGCACCGCCATGGCCAGGTTTAGTGAACTGTAATCCGGGTTACCCGGTATTGATACCTGACGGTTACACAGCTGCAGCTCTTCGTTGGTTAAACAGCTTTTTTCGCGGCCAAACACCAGCGCTACCGGATGACCGGGCGCTTCCTGTACGCACAGCTCACCGGCCTGACGCGGGTTAAGCATAGGCCAGCCCAGAGTGCGCTCACGGGCACTTACCGCGATAACCAGCGGGCAATCAGCAATAGCCTGCTCCAGAGTGTCGAACACTTTGGCATTGGCCAGCACATCACTGGCACCGGCTGATAGTGCATAGGCCTGGCCATCCGGCAGCGTTTTCGGCGCCACCAGATACAGCTGCGATAAGCCCATGGTTTTCATCGCCCGGGCTACCGAGCCAATATTGCCGGTGTGGCTGGTGCCTACCAGAATAATTCGGATTTGGTCTAACATAAGGCTTCCCGCGTAAAAGGGCCGGCATTCTATCACAGCCGAATGCAATTGTTGATGAGAAAATAGCAGTCTGGCCATCTGAATTAAACCAGACAATGTGCCTGACTCACCTGCTTTTTTAGCATTGTTTTGCTACACTAGCGCCACTTTTACTCCAGGGAACCACGACGATGAAAACACTCACACTCGCTACCGTGCTGTCTGCTCTGCTGTTAAGTCCGCTGGCCAGCGCCAGCACCCCAACGACCCAGGCTTCTGCTGAAGCGCTGCAACTGGCCGTTGATCACCCAAGCCGCAGCCCGGCTAACGTTGCCCGCGATAAATACCGCAACCCGGTTGCCACGCTGCAATTTTTTGACGTTACGCCAAGTAGCACCGTGGTAGAAATAGCCCCCGGCGGCGGCTGGTACACCGAAATTCTGGCGCCTTTACTGGCGGCGCACGGCACTTATTATGCCGCCCATTTCCCGGCTGACAGCAGCTCAGATTACTACAAGCGTAGCCGCGCGGCTTTTGTCGACAAGCTGGCGGCAAACCCGGTATACAACCGGGTACAGCTGACTGAGTTTGCCCCTGGCAACAGCAGCGCCATTGCACCGGCCGGCAGTGCCGATGTGGTGCTGACCTTTCGTAACCTGCATAACTGGTATGGCAATGGCGGTGACGAGGGCATGGTGGCCATTTTCAAAGATTTTTATAACGCGTTAAAGCCCGGTGGGGTGTTAGGCGTGGTAGAGCACCGCTTGCCGGCTGATAAAGCCAGCGGCGACTGGCAGAAGACCGGTTACTTCCCGCAGGCACTGGCCATTAAACTGGCAGAACAAGCGGGTTTTGTGTTTGAAGCCGAGAGCGACATTAACGCCAACCCGAAAGACACGGCCGACCACCCGGGTGGTGTCTGGACCTTACCTCCGGTGCTGCGGCTAAAAGAGCAGGACAAAGAGAAATATCTGGCCATTGGCGAAAGCGACCGTATGACGCTGAAGTTTCGCAAGCCAGTATCTGAGTAATTTTTTGATCAATTAACGGAAAGCTAAATGAAAGTATTGGTAATTGGCGGCGGTGGCCGCGAGCACGCACTGGCCTGGAAAGCCGCCCAGTCACCTCTGGCCACTAAGGTATTTGTCGCCCCGGGCAATGCCGGCACCGCGCGTGAGAGCAACCTGACCAATGTGGCGATTGCGGCAGATGATGTGCCCGCGCTACTGGCGTTTGCCAAAGCAGAAGCCATAGATCTGACCATCGTCGGGCCCGAGGCGCCGCTGGCCAAAGGTGTGGTTGATGCGTTTCGCGCTGCAGATCTGGCCATTTTTGGCCCAACCAAAGCCGCGGCGCAGCTGGAGAGCTCCAAAGCCTTTGCCAAAGACTTTTTAGCCCGTCATCAGATTCCGACCGCCGCCTATCAGACCTTCAGCGACATTGCGCCGGCCAAAGCTTTCGCTAAAACGCTCGGCTTACCGGTAGTGATTAAAGCCGACGGTCTGGCGGCAGGTAAAGGCGTCATTATTGCGCAAAGCCAACAGGAAGCCGATGCCGCCATTGACGATATGCTGTCGGGCAATAAATTTGGTGATGCCGGCAGCCGCGTGGTAATTGAAGAGTTTTTAACCGGTGAAGAAGCCTCTTTTATCGTCATGGTTGACGGTAAAACCGCGCTGGCCTTTGCCTCGTCACAGGACCATAAAGCGCGTGATAACGCCGATAAAGGCCCTAACACCGGCGGCATGGGCGCATATTCGCCAGCACCGGTGGTCACGCCAGCTGTGCATGACTGGGTAATGCAGCATGTGATTTACCCGACGGTAAATGGCATGGCCAGCGAAGGCACGGTATTTACCGGCTTTTTATACGCCGGTTTAATGATAGCGCCGGATGGCAGTGCCAAGGTGCTGGAATTTAACTGCCGCTTTGGTGACCCGGAAACTCAGCCGATAATGCTGCGGCTGCAATCTGATTTAGTGGCGCTGTGTTTAGCGGCAACTAAAGGCGAGCTGGCCGGCAAGCAGATCCAATTTACCGACCAGGCTGCAGTGGGCGTGGTATTAGCCGCTGGCGGTTACCCGGACAGCTATGCCAAAGGCAAGGTGATCAGTGGCCTGGATGGCATCGACAGCGACAGCGCCAAAGTGTTTCATGCCGGTACCGAGCAAAAAGACGGCCAGGTGCTGACGAACGGTGGCCGGGTGCTGTGTGCTACGGCCTTAGGGGCTAATGTTACTCAAGCGCAGCAAGCTGCCTATCAGCTGGCCAGCCACATTCGCTGGGATGGCATGTTCTGCCGCACCGATATCGGCTATCGCGCTATCGCCCGCGAGAAGCAGTAACAGATGATGCGTCAGAGTTTAACGTCAAAGCAGCTGGCACTGCTCGCTGCTTTTGCTTGCAGTATCATAGCACCCGGCCAGGCACTGGCAGAGTGTTTGGCTGACACCACCGCCATTTCGGCTATTCAGGGTAATACAGATACCAGCCCGCTGCTGGGCCGTAAGCTGACCACGCAAGGTGTGGTTACTGCAGTGGTTTACCCTGGCAGCAAAGCCGCCGGCCTGATGCTGCGTGGCGAGCAAAGCACGAACCCGTTGACGGCCAATAGCCTGTTTATTGCCGATATTGAAGCGGCCGCGATTTACCAGCCCGGCCAGGTACTGCAGGTAAGCGGTACTGTAGCTGAACTTAGCCAACAGACCAGCCTGCATCAGGTAAGTGAAATTAAACTGTGCGGTGAAGCCGTAACGGTTAACCCGCAGCGCCTGACACTGCCTTTGGCTGATAACCTGAATTGGGAGCGGCTGGAAGGCGCGCTGCTGCAATTTAGCCAACCCCTTATTGTGAACGACACTTACCATCTGGCGCGCTACGGTGAGATTACCGTGGCCGACCAGCGGCTAATGGTACCTACCGAGCAGCAGTTACCCGGCGAGGCGGCAGCTGCACTATTTGATACTCAGCAACAACGACATATGCTGGTGGTAGATGATGGCCATTACCAGCAAAACCCTGAGCCATTAGTGCTGGGTGCGGTAAAAATCAGCGCCAGCCAGACACTCAGAATCGGCGATACATTACATGATCTGACCGGCGTGTTATTGCAGGACGAGCGTGGCTACCGTTTAGTGCCAACAACAATGCCGCAGTTCAGCCAGACTAACCCCAGACCCGCAGCCCCGGCCGCGAAACCGGCCAAAGCCTTACGCGTGGCCAGCTTTAATGTGCTGAATTACTTTAATGGCCAGGGCCAAAACCCGGCCTTTCCAACCCGCCGCGGCGCCTCTACCCCGGCAGAGCTGGCCCGGCAGCAAGCAAAAACCGTCGCGGCATTGGCCGCGCTGGATGCCGATGTTATCGGTCTGTTAGAAGTTGAGAATAACGGCTATGGCCAGCAAGGTGCATTAGCAGAGCTGACCGCAGCGCTGAATAAAGTTACCAGCAAACCCTACCGCTTTATTATCACCCGCCAGCAGCCCGGCACTGATGCCATTAAAGTGGCGCTGCTATATCGCCCGGCCACTGTCAGTGTCGAGGGTAAAGCCGCTATGCTGTTAACAGCACCTTTTGACTGGGGTAGCCGGCCGCCACTGGCGCAAAGCTTTCGTCATCTGGCGAGTAACGAGCTGGTTACCGTCAGCATTAACCACTTTAAATCGAAAGGCAGCTGCCCGAAAGACGGTAAAGATGTTAACGCAGATCAGCAGGACGGCCAGGCGTGCTGGAATGCACTGCGCACCCGTTCGGCTAAAGCCCTGAGTGATTGGCTGCACAGCCAGCCGACCGGTGTCAGCACCGACTACCAGATAATTATCGGCGATCTGAATGCTTACCGGCGGGAAGATCCAATCCGCACGCTGGAGCAGCAGAACTGGCAATATCTGCACGCTGCACAGGGCAGCCAATATTCTTATGTGTTTCGCGGCCGCACCGGCTCACTGGATCATGCGCTGGCAAGCCCCACGCTCGCTAAACAGCTTAGCAGCATGCAGCATTGGGCTATTAACGCCGATGAACCTGTGTTGCTGGATTACAACACCGAGTTTAAAAGCGCTGCCCAGCAAAAGTTGTGGTACAGCGCCGATCCCTACCGTTCGTCCGATCACGACCCACTGATCGCCACCTTTGAGTTCTAATCACCGCGGGTTCAGCCAGTTAGCAGGCAGAACCCGCAGCAACCCTGGCTGGTCTTTTTAATAAAGCGCAAGAAACAGTTGCCCGCTGTCGAGCTCTTGTTTTAAGGTGAGGTTCAGTTAAGTTAGCGGGCGACAGTTATGTCTCATAAAAACCCTATTATTGCGATTACCGGCTCTTCCGGCGCTGGCACTACCACCACCACCATAGCGTTTCAGCATATCTTTCGCACGCTGGGTATCGACGCCGCCTTTGTCGAGGGTGATTGCTTTCATCGCTTTAGCCGGCCGGAAATGGAAGTGGCTATACGTAAAGCCAAAGAAGAAGGCCGCCATATAAGCTATTTTGGCCCGGAAGCCAATGACTTTGGTGTGCTGGAAAAATTCTTTGCCAGCTATGGCGAAACCGGCAGCGGTAAGATCCGTCATTATCTGCATACCTTTGATGAAGCTGTGCCCTACAATCAGCTGCCCGGCACTTTTACCCCCTGGCAGGACTTGCGCCCCAATACCGACCTACTGTTTTACGAGGGTCTGCATGGCGGCGCTGTGACCGACCAGCACAATGTGGCACAGCATGTCGATTTGCTGATCGGCATGGTGCCGATTGTTAACTTAGAGTGGATCCAGAAAATTATCCGCGACACTTCAGAGCGTGGCCATAGCCGCGAAGCGGTACAGGCCAGCATAGTGCGCAGTATGGACGATTATATAAACCATATTACGCCGCAGTTCTCGCGCACCCACATCAACTTTCAGCGCGTGCCAACAGTAGATACCTCTAACCCCTTTAGCGCTAAAGATATCCCGTCGCTGGATGAAAGTTTTGTCGTAATCCGCTTTCGCGGCATCAAACATGTCGACTTTCCGTACTATCTGCAGATGATTAACGGCTCTTTTATGTCACGGGTGAATACGCTGGTGGTGCCAGGTGGCAAAATGGGCCTGGCGATGGAGCTTATTTTAACGCCGCTGATTGAAGAGTTAATGATTAAACGGCGCCAGGCCCGTGGCCAGGTAGATTGGTTAGGTACCTGACACCAGACCAAACCGGTTCTACCGGTTTGGTCTGGTTACAAAACCAACAGCACTACAATTATCTTTTTTGCCAGCGCCCATTCCACCGTGTTTCAACCTTTACAAAACACCAATTTTCAGCCGTTTAGCGAATGTCAAGACAGCAAAGGCCAGTAAATTTACACTTTTGTTTAAATAATAGCCTTTGCTTTGGCGGCAAAAATCCGTAAACTTAGCGCCCCTTACGGGTAGAGCCTTGGATTACGTGGTGCGCATAGGTCCATATCAGTTAGCGAACAAGGTAATTTGTGCTCCGATGGCTGGGGTTACCGATCACACTTTTCGTGAGCTTTGCCGCCGGTTTGGCGCAGCCTTAGCTGTGTCGGAAATGCTGTCGAGCAACCCGCTGGTGTGGCAAAGCGAAAAGTCGCAAAATCGCATGGGCCACCGGCAGGAGTCGGGCATCCGCTCGGTACAAATTGCCGGTTCAGACCCGCAGCAAATGGCCGAAGCCGCGCAGTACAATGTGTCTATTGGTGCCGATATTATCGACATTAATATGGGCTGCCCGGCCAAAAAGGTGAATAAAAAGCTGGCGGGCTCTGCCTTATTGCAGTATCCGGATTTAGTGCAACAAATTGTGCGCGCTGTGGTCGATGCAGTTAAGGTGCCGGTAACGTTAAAAATCCGCACCGGTTGGGATACCGACAACCGCAATGGCGTGCAGATTGCGCAGATTGCACAGGATAACGGCATACAGGCGCTGGCGGTGCATGGCCGCACCAAAGCTTGTATGTACAAAGGCGAAGCCGAGTACGACACCATTCGTGCGATTAAGCAAAGTGTGTCGATACCTGTGGTTGCCAATGGCGATATCACCACACCGGAGAAAGCACGTTTTGTGCTGGATTACACCGGGGCTGACGCCATTATGATAGGCCGTGCCGCACAAGGCCGGCCGTGGATTTTCCGCGAGGTGGTGCATTACCTGGCCACCGGCGACAAACTGGCCCCACCGGCAATAGCCGAGGTGCGCCAGATCATGCTGGAACATGTGCAGGGTTTACACCAGCTTTATGGTGAGCATGCCGGTTCCCGTATTGCCCGCAAGCATGTGGGCTGGTATTTAGCCGAGCACGATGCGCTCGGCGTGTTTCGTAGTGAATTCAATGGCATTGAGTGCGCTAAGCAGCAACTTGACGCCTTAAATGACTATTTTCATCAACTAGCAGCAACCTAACGTAAAAGAGAAAAGCAATGTTTAATTCGAACGTTACTTCGCCATTTATTACTAACGCTAACGTACAGTCTCAGGAAAAGCCGCAGGCATTAAGCACTGCTGCACAAAAAGCCGTTGCTAACTACCTGCAACAGTTAAACGGTCAGGACGTTACCGACCTGTACGAGCTGGTATTATCTGAATTAGAGCGCCCGTTACTGGAAGAGGTAATGAAATATACCCGCGGTAACCAAACCCGCGCTGCTAACCTGATGGGTATAAACCGCGGCACGCTGCGCAAGAAATTAAAACAGTACGGCATGAGCTAATGCCAACGCGGGGTTCGCCCCGCTGCTAAGCACCTTCGGGTGCTTTTTTATTGGCTGTTCCTGAGGAATTTTACGCATTACCTTCCGCATTAGCTTCGGTACTCAGGCAGCAAAACAGGATAGAACAGATTAACGACATTCTGGCAGAGGCTAGCTTGCTCTAAGCTAACCGTTGCAGGCCAGGATGGCCGAATCGAGCCCCCAGGGAGGGGTTCACGGCGTGTTAGCGTGAGCAAACTAGCCTCTGTTAACAATGCTGGGGATATAACCGATTTCTGCAAGCTAAAATGAGAGTCTAAGCATGACGACACTAAGACCTATCCGCCGCGCACTGTTAAGTGTGTCCGACAAAACCGGTATCGTAGAATTTGCCCGCGCGCTTGAAGCGGCCCAGGTAGATATCCTCTCTACCGGTGGTACGGCAAAATTACTGGCCGAGCAAGGCATTAAGGTAACGGAAGTCTCTGACTATACCGGCCACCCGGAAATTATGGACGGCCGGGTAAAAACCCTGCATCCGAAAATTCACGGTGGCATTTTAGCCCGCCGCGGTGTTGACGAAGCGGTAATGGCCGACAACCATATCGGCCCGATCGATTTAGTGGTGGTTAACCTGTATCCGTTTGCCAGCACTGTGGCTAAACCCGGCTGCACGCTGGAAGATGCGGTGGAAAACATCGACATCGGCGGCCCGACTATGGTGCGCGCGGCAGCGAAAAACCACAAAGACGTGACTATTGTCGTTAACGCCAAAGACTACGACATGGTGCTGGCAGAAATGCAGGCCAATGGCGGTGCCACCACCCACGCCACCCGTTTCAGTTTGGCGATCAGCGCCTTTGAGCATACGGCCCAATACGATGGCATGATTGCCAACTACTTTGGTGCCATGCTGCCAGCCTACGATACGCCGAACGAACCAGCCACTAAGTTCCCGCGCACGTTCAATGCGCAATTTGTCAAAAAACAAGACTTACGCTATGGCGAAAACAGCCACCAGAGCGCAGCCTTTTATGTGCAGGACGGCGCGACTGAAGCCTCAGTATCTACTGCTAAACAATTGCAGGGTAAGGCGTTGTCGTACAACAATATCGCCGATACCGATGCGGCACTGGAGTGCGTAAAAGAATTCGCCGAGCCAGCCTGTGTAATTGTTAAGCACGCTAACCCTTGTGGTGTCGCCATTGGTGACAGCATTTTAGCGGCTTACAACCGCGCTTATAAAACCGACCCAACTTCAGCTTTTGGCGGCATTATTGCCTTTAACCGTCAGCTGGATGAAACCACCGCGCAGGAAATTGTCAGCCGCCAGTTTGTTGAAGTGATTATTGCCCCGTCTGCGACCGATGCCGCTGTTGCTGTGGTTGGCACCAAACCGAACGTGCGTTTACTGGTATGCGGTGAGTTCAGCCCTGCTGCGCCGGCAACGGATATTAAACAGGTTAACGGCGGTATGTTGCTGCAAGACCGCGATCAGGCCAAAGTGTCTGCCAGCGACTTAAAAGTCGTCACCAAGCGTCAGCCGACCGAGCAGGAGTTAAAAGACTTGCTGTTCTGCTGGAAGGTCGCCAAGTTTGTTAAATCAAACGCCATAGTGTATGTAAAAGACAGCATGACCATCGGCGTTGGCGCCGGCCAAATGAGCCGGGTATACAGCGCGAAAATCGCCGGTATCAAGGCTGCCGATGAGAAGCTGGAAGTAAAAGGCTCAGTGATGGCCTCAGACGCCTTCTTCCCGTTTCGCGACGGTATCGACGCTGCAGCCGCAGCTGGCATTACTGCAGTGATCCAGCCAGGTGGCTCGATGCGTGATGCGGAAGTTATCGCCGCCGCCGACGAGCACGGTATGGCAATGGTATTTACCGGCGTACGCCACTTTAGACACTAATAGCAAATCTGCTTTAGACAAAAAGGCCGCATTGCGGCCTTTGTTATTGCGGGTGCTATACATTCAGAAAATCGCCGTTTTGGATCTGCTGTAAAGCCGACGTATCGCGGTTGTAGATATACACCCAGGCGCTAACGCTGGTGCCGTTTTCCAGCGTTACTTGCTGCAGTTCACGGCGATATTCTTGCGGCTTGGCAAAGCCTTCGCCACATTCTTCGTACTGGTCCAGCTGTGGCAGTAATAGTTCTGGCTGCAGTAGCTGATACAGCTCGCCCACCACCTGATCGGCGGCACTGGCTGACGGCACAGCGCCCGGGTAATAACTTAGCTGATATAGCCGCGCCTGATATCGCGCCATGCTAACGAAGCGGGCGTGAGCGATTAACTGCTGGTGCATTGGATGCTTGGCGTTTTGGCGTAAGGTGCCATACACGAAAAGATAATCTGTCATAACCGCGCTTTAACCATACCTAATAAAAACACTTTACCAACAAAATTGTTTCAGATATAACTGCGCGCGCATTTTGCAGTTAATTAAATAAAATAGGATGTTTTATGTCGTTTAAAAAAATGCTGGTAGCCGTTGCCTTAAGTAGTGTTTTCGCTGTGCAAGCCGATACACAAAACTTTTATGTGGGCGGTCAGTACAATAAAACCACGCTGGAAGAAAAAGACAGTGGTTACTCCGTTTCAGTTGATTTTGGCAGCTTAAGTGCATTAGCCGGTTATCAATTCAATGACTACTTCGCTGTTGAAGCCCGTCTGGGTACTGGTATCAACGACAAGTCATTCTCTGAAGATGGTTATAAAGAAAGCTTTGGTGTGAACCTGCAGACAATGTTAGTTGCCAAGGCACGCTACCAACTGTCGAGCGAGTTCTCTGTATTCGCACTGGCAGGATACAGCAAAACTGAATTTGAATATAAAGAGACAGGCCCATCTTATTCATTCTCAGAGAAAGATTCATTAACCGGCCTGGCATTAGGTATCGGCGGCGAGTTCCGTTTTGCTAATAACGTTGCTGTGAATGTGGAATATGTCATGCTGCCGGACGAAACATTCCGTGATGGCCCTTACTCATTCAAGCTGGAAGCGAATAATTTATCTGTTGGCGTAAATTACTACTTCTAAGTTCGCCCCATGCCGAAATCTATTCAGATTTCGGCACTTTTTATAAACTCCTTACATAAAACGTGCTGGTACTGACCACTGTAGTTCAGCCTGTGCCAGATCTTCACTGATACTGATACAGCTCAGCGACGCTTTACGAATATTAATCACCGGCATGTCAGTACCCAGCAAACGGCTAATCAGCAGTGAGAAATCCGGCTCATGGCCAACCAGCAAGGTATGCTCAGGTAATGTCGGCCATAACAGCTGCAGCTGCGCTATAGCTTGTGCAACAGGGGTTTCCAGCGCCAACCAGGGCTGCTCAGTGGCAGCGGCAAAACCGGCATTCTTACACACTATTGCCGCCGTTTGCACTGCGCGCGGGTATGGGCAGGTAAACACCTGCTGCATATTCAGGTTTTGCCGCTGCATAAAGTCAGCGACCCTGCGTGCCTGCAGCCGGCCTTTTTCTATCAGGCAGCGGTCGATATCCAGGTGATTAGGCCGGATCACTTCAGCAGTAGCATGACGCAGAAAATAGAGGAATTTATTCATAGCGCGCAGTTATAGCAGCGTTGTAAGGCATATTTATGACATTGTAGGCAGGCTTTTCAACATCACACCAATTCTTGATCCAGCTCAATTACCCGGGTTACCGCTGAACTAAGGTTATTTCGCTGTAGTGAACTTAACCAAAGGAGACCATCATGAGCCTGTTACCGCGTAACCGTTTCGACTTTGACAGCCTGTTCGATAACTTCTTTGCGCCCACTGCGTGGAAAAGCAACGATACCGAGTTTTTTGCGCCTAAAGTCGATATTAAAGACAATAAAGACCATTACCAAATCACGGCGGAATTACCCGGCGTGAAAAAAGACGATATTCATATCAGCCTGGAGCGTGGCGTATTAACGCTTGAAGCCGAAATAAAACAGGAAGATAAAGAAGAGAAAGATGGCAAGCTAATTCGTCAGGAGCGCCGCTACGGCAAAATAATGCGCAGCTTTACTGTGGGCGATGCCGTGCATGAAAACGATATCAGCGCCAGCTTTAAAGACGGCCTGCTCAGCATTAAAGCACCGAAAAAAGCCGCTACCGAAGCCCCCAGTCGTAAAATCAGTATCAGTTAGCCTTCTTTGCCGACAACCGCCCGTTTACAGCGGGCGGCTGCGTTGTCACACGCCAAGTGCAGAATCCCCATCTTGCGCATCCAGGTATTGGTAACTCGGGGCCTGGGTTGCTAGAATGGCCGCACTAAGGAGACTGCCACCAATGAAAGTAAACTGCCCTACCTGTGACAACGCCGTTGAATGGAGCGCCGCTTCACCCTTTCGGCCATTTTGCTCTGAGCGCTGCAAACTGATTGACCTTGGCGACTGGGCTGCAGAAAACCACCGCATACCTGATAAAGCGCCAATTGACGCTGCACTATCAGAAGAATATCTGGCCGAGCTGGAGCAGGAATTTATCGCCCAGGATAACGACTTTTTCAAAAACAATTAATTTACAATCGATACACAAAACACTATCCTTACCTCTTTAAACAAGGATAGGTTTGTTATGAATTGCCCGACAATTGTGAATTTGCAACTTAGCCAAAGCAGCTTGGAAGCAGTTAAAGAAATTGAACGTCTCGGCTCACTCGAAAAACTGGGTAGCAAATTTTTGTTGCTCGGTCAGTTATGGTCAATTTTTGGTGGCGCTAGTCGCACAGGTGCCTCAGGCTCCGGAGCACAGCAACTTGAGGGGACACTGGCTTTCAAACTGGCATCTTCTGATTCCGCTCAGTCTGGTTATGCTATTTATTCCACTAATTGGGACGTCTTCTTTGAGTCTGTAAAAGGGCTTGGTGCTGTAAAACGTCGTCAAATTGAATCAGTCGCATTAAGACAAACACAGAAGCCGTCTTTATCAGTAAAAGAAAGACAATTTTGGAAAGCGGTTTATCAAGGATGTGGCTATGAATAAACTACTCATTGCTATCACTTTACTGCCATATGGCTTAAATGCTTCAGATATTACCGAGGCATTTTCATACGCTCAAACCACTCAGGCTGCATATGAAACAGCAACGGAATACTGTCTGCAGCAGAGGAAAACTGAAATATCGTTAACTTCGACTGAGCTCAATTTGTTAACGAAGATTCCTTATTCAGAAGCTATTGTTCCATACTTAGAGCAAAGGGCATTTCTTAAGTGTGTCTCTGAGACTAAATTAAACTACATCGAAACTCTGGTTTTACTCGAGAGGTTGAATGCTTCCGTAAAAAGCGAAGAAGTTTCACGTTTTATTAGGCAGCAAAAAGAAGATAACTTTCATCTCATCGAACTAGAAATCAAACTTGATTATATGAAGTTACCCTTAGATGTCAGAGAACGTCTTGAATCAATAAGCTCGCTACATGCACCTTTTGATGGTGTAAAACTACAAGAGTTAATCTGGCCAGCATTAGATAACTAGTAGGTGCCTTAGTAGTATAGATAGCAGCAATACCCAGCCTAAAATGGCTAAACCAAATGTTTCTATATTTCCTGCTTTAGGCTGCCGGAGTAAATACAGCAAAGTTTCTCTGGGAAAAACAATAAGCGGGGCAATTAACCCCGGCAGTACGAAACTCCACAATCCGCTGAATGATAAGGCGCGCCCTGCTTTATTCCCCTGATCCCCTAATTGTTGGATTGTTGGCTCCACACCACTGAGCAAACAATAGGCAGTGTAGCCAATAAAGCAGCCCAATAAAAAAATCTGCCAATAGGACAAAGCCTTACGGCTAAATTGGAATTCCTCCTTGTACCACTGATAGCCAACTATCAGCAAAGGTAAAACAAGAACCAACGGCAATAACAAGCTGGTCATATTAACTAGTCATTTATAGTCTGAGTGGCAAAATACTGCTGAATGCGCTCGACTATTGGCTGATTCGCATCGGGGAACTCGATGCTATCAAGCGCATTCACATCCACCCAGCGCAGTGGCTGGCCTTCGCGGCCGTGTGGCTCGCCGTTAAAGGCGCTAACCAGATAGATATCCAGCAGCACGGTTTTTTCCGGATAGGCATACTCCAGCTGCATAAAGGCACTGCTTTGCGTGACCTCAATAGCCACTTCCTCTAACAGCTCGCGCGCCAGCGCTTGCGGCACCGTTTCACCGCTTTCTACCTTACCGCCGGGAAACTCCCATTTGCCGCCCTGATGCTGCTTACTGCCGCGTAATGCCAGCAAAATCTGCTCGCCACGCACTATCACACCCACCGCAACATGCACTACTTTATTAGTCATACTTCCCCCAGAAACAACAAAGCCAGCCTGAGCTGACTTTGTCTTATCACGATTGGCGTTACACCAGTTTACCGTGACATTGTTTGTACTTTTTACCCGAGCCGCAGGGGCAAGGATCATTACGGCCTATCTTGTCGTGATCACGAAATACCGGGCCAGCAGGCATGCCTGCCGGAATTTCACCGCCAACATGCTCAGCTTCGGCGTGCTGGTAATCGTGCGGCACGGCATCAGCCTTACGGCGCTGCTCTTCTACCGCCTCCACATCTTCTGCAGCCCGCACCTGCACCCGGCTTAATACGCCGATAACGTCAATTTTCAGGTTTTCCAGCATGGTGGAGAACAGCTCAAAGGCTTCGCGCTTGTATTCCTGTTTCGGGTTTTTCTGCGCGTAACCACGCAGGTTAATGCCCTGACGCAGGTGGTCCATCGCTGCCAGGTGCTCTTTCCAATGCGTGTCCAGGCTTTGCAGCATAATGGCTTTTTCAAACTGACGCAGTACCTGCGGCCCGACCATTTGCTCTTTATACTGGTAAGCTTTCTCTACCTCTTCGGCGATACGCTCACGTAGCTT
This sequence comes from Rheinheimera nanhaiensis E407-8, assembly GCF_000296695.1. Lineage (GTDB taxonomy): Bacteria > Pseudomonadota > Gammaproteobacteria > Enterobacterales > Alteromonadaceae > Alishewanella > Alishewanella nanhaiensis. Next base: position 93,823 of record NZ_BAFK01000003.1, on the reverse strand, counting down.
TTCTTCAAACAGCTTTTTATCATCTGCCAGCCACCTGGCAATCGGCAAATCCAGCGAGAAGTCAGCTTTTAAGCGTTGCTCCAGGCCAGGAATATCCCACATTTCATCCAGCGATTGCGGCGGAATATACTGGCTTATCACACCGTCAACCACGTCGGCGCGGATAGCGTTAATGGTTTCGCTGATGTCGGTGGCGTCTAACAGCTCGTTGCGCTGCTCGTACACCACTTTACGCTGATCGTTGGCAACGTCATCAAACTCTAACAGCTGTTTACGGATATCAAAGTTACGCGCTTCTACTTTACGCTGCGCGTTTTCAATAGCGCGGCTGACCCAGGGGTGTTCGATTGCTTCGCCTTTTTCCATACCCAGGCGGCGCATCATGCCGGCCATACGGTCTGAAGCGAAAATACGCATTAACGCGTCGTCCAGCGACAGGTAGAACCGGCTTGAACCCGGATCGCCCTGACGGCCCGAGCGGCCACGCAACTGGTTGTCGATACGGCGCGATTCATGCCGCTCAGTACCAATAATATGTAAACCACCGGCCGCGATAACCGCGTCGTGGCGCTGTTGCCAGTCGGCTTTTACTTTGGCTTTTTGCGCTTCGGTCGCATCATCGCCAAGCGCCGCTAGTTCAGCCTGTAAGCTGCCACCCAGCACTATGTCTGTGCCGCGGCCTGCCATATTGGTAGCAATGGTTACCGTACCCGGCTGACCGGCCTGGGCGATAATTTGCGCTTCGTTGGCGTGGAACTTGGCGTTAAGTACCTGGTGTTTAATCTTGGCTTTGTTCAGCAGGCCCGATAAGTACTCTGAGCTTTCAATAGACGCTGTACCCACCAGCACCGGCCGGCCGGCATCGCGGGTGGCAGTGATGTCGGCAATTATGGCCTGGTACTTATCTTCGGCCGTTAAGTACACTAAATCAGCCATATCGTTACGTACCATAGGCCGGTTAGTTGGCACTACTATGGTTTCCAGGCCGTAAATTTGCTGGAACTCAAAGGCTTCAGTATCAGCAGTACCTGTCATACCGGCCAGTTTATCGTACAGGCGGAAGTAATTCTGGAAGGTAATAGAGGCCAGAGTCTGGTTTTCGTTCTGAATTTTTACCCCTTCTTTGGCTTCTACTGCCTGGTGTAAACCTTCAGACCAGCGCCGGCCTTCCATGGTACGGCCGGTGTGCTCATCAACAATGACAATTTCGCCGTCTTTTACTACGTAATCGACGTCACGCTTAAACAGCTGATGGGCCCGCAGCGCAGCATAAACGTGGTGCAGCAGGGTAATGTTAGCAGCAGAGAATAAGGTATCGTGCTCGCCAATCATGCCTTTTTCGCGCAGCATCTCTTCTACTCTGATCTGGCCTTGTTCGGTTAAGTACACCTGACGGGCTTTTTCATCTACCGTAAAGTGGCCATCACCGTGTGCGCCCTCTTCGTCTTCTTTTTCCTGTTTTACCAGGCTAGGCACCAGCACGTTGATTTGTTTGTATAACTCAGAGCTGTCTTCGGCCGGGCCAGAGATAATCAGTGGCGTACGGGCTTCGTCAATCAGGATTGAGTCAACTTCATCGATAATGGCAAAGGCCTGATCGCGCTGCACCCGATCTTGCGGTGAAAACGCCATATTATCGCGCAGGTAGTCAAAGCCAAATTCATTGTTAGTGCCATAGGTAATGTCGGCCTGATAGGCTTTTTGCTTATCCGGGTGCGCCATGCCAGGCACGTTAACGCCGACTGACATACCTAAAAAGCCAAATAAGGGTGCGTTGGTTTGAGCGTCGCGGCGGGCCAGGTAATCGTTCACGGTAATAACATGTACACCTTTACCGCTTAACGCGTTTAAGTAAGCCGGCAAGGTTGCGGTGAGGGTTTTACCTTCACCGGTACGCATCTCAGAAATTTTGCCCTGATGCAGCACCATACCGCCGATTAACTGCACATCGAAATGGCGCATGCCAAATACGCGCTTGCTGGCCTCACGCACAGTAGCAAAGGCTTGCGGCAGTATATCGTCTAAGCTGCTGCCACTGGCCAGTAACTGCTTAAATTCAGCGGTTTTTTGCTTCAGTTGGTCATCGGATAAGGCTTCAAACTCAGCCTCGAGGCTATTAATGTGCTGAACCTGTTTTTCTAGTTTTTTTAAGAAGCGGTCGTTGCGGCTACCAAATAATTTGGCAAAAAGTTTTCCAAACATTATCCCAATACCATTTTAAGTTAAAACTGCAGGGCAGCCCCGGCGGCCTTTGGCCTTACCAGTATCAAATTGCTGTTGTGCAAGCATATTACGCCAGATATGGTGCCCTATGCTAATGCTTTCAAGGTGTAACATGTTCGCTTCGGCGCCAAGCTGTTACACTGCGTTATCTGTTTCACTGCTGCCGGGAGTTAACCATGACCCGTTACACGCAAAAACCTCAGGATATCAGTAAGCTGCTGTCGCACAGCCCGCTGGCGTCGCAGCAGCAACAAGTGCAACTGGTGCAACAGTTAAACCAGGTATTAGCTGAGGTATTGCAACTGGACCAACTGAGTTTTTGCCAGGTTAGCTGTATTCGTGATGGCAGAGCTATTATCTTATGTGCCTCACCCAGCTGGCTGACCCGTCTAAAAATGCAGCGCGACGCCATTCTAGACAATTTTCGCCGAAAAATCTTGCCCGATTTAGCCGGCATTGAGATTGAAGCCTCGCCCAATGGCCAGATAAACCGGCCCCAAGTGCAGCTACCGGCAGCAAACAGCAAGCAATTATCTGAACAGGCAGCCGACAGCCTGCGTCAGCTGGCGGCCGGCACCGACGGCGCACTGGCGCAAGCGCTGTTAAAGCTGGCAGAAAATGCCGGCGCGAAAAATGACAAAACCCGGTAATCACCGGGTTTGTGTTTGAAAAGGCAGATAGAGCATTACGCCAGCTGCGGCGCCAGATAAGAAATCGGCATATCGGCTTTGTCTTCAAAGCTGACAAATTCCCAGTTCGCCTGATCGGCCAACACGGCACATAACAGCTGGTTATTCAGCGCATGGCCGGTTTTAAAGGCTTTAAACTCACCTAAAATGCTGTAACCGGCCATATACAGATCGCCAATCGCATCGAGGATTTTGTGTTTGATAAATTCATCTTCGTAGCGCAGGCCGTCCTGGTTTAATACCCGGTACTCATCCAGCACTACGGCATTATCAAAACTGCCGCCTAACGCCAGGTTGTTGGCACGCAGATATTCTACTTCATGCAAAAAGCCAAAGGTACGGGCGCGGCTGATGTCTTTAATAAAACCGGCGGCCGAGAAATCCATCTGCATATGCTGGGTGGTTTCTGCAATCACCGGGTGGTTAAATTCAATGGCAAAATCTATTTTAAAGCCGTGATGCGGCTTAAATTCGGCCCATTTGTCGCCATCTTCTACCCGCACATGCTTTTTAATGCGGATAAACTTTTTCGCCAGGCGCTGCTCGGCAACACCGGCTTCCAGCAACAGGTAAACAAAGGGGTTGGCGCTGCCGTCCATAATCGGAATTTCTGCGGCGTCTACTTCAACCACCAGGTTGTCGATACCTAAACCGGCAATGGCCGCCATCAGGTGTTCAGTGGTAGATAACCGCACGCCATTGTCATTGATTAAACAGGTACACATCACGGTATCACCCACTAACTCAGGCGCTACCTTAAAATCGACCACAGGATCAAGATCAACACGACGGAACACGATGCCCGTGTTATCCGGCGCAGGTCGGAGAGTAAGCGTAACCTTTTCGCCTTTGTGCAATCCCACTCCAATGGAGCTGACTGTTTTGCCGATGGTACGTTGTTTAATCATAATTTATTCCTGCTCAAATAATAAGCAATCACAAAATGGCGGCGAAGCATAGCATAACGTGGCAATTATGCCAAATTTCACTGAACAGCAGCTTAATCCTGCTGTCGGCCCTGCCGTGCGACTAAGCCAAAGCTTAGTCGGCTTGTTTGCGTAAAAATGCCGGTATATCAAAGATATCGATATTCGCTTTGCTCTCTGGCTGCGCTTTTACTGCCGCTGGCTGCTCCTGACGCACCTGCTGTGTTTCGTGCTGCGGTTGCAGCGCGGCACCGCCCTGAGTACCGTAAAACGGCTTCTGTACTTCCACCGTACGGTTGTTTTGCACTAAGCTGATATCTGGCCGGCGGTCGGCACCAATACCGGTAGCCACTACCGTTACACGCAGCTCATCTTGCATGTTCGGGTCAATCACCGCACCTACCACCACAGTGGCGTTTTCTGACGCGAAGGCTTTTACCGCGTTACCAACCGTTTCAAACTCTTCAATGCTGATATCCAGACCGGCAGTGATATTGACCAGTATGCCTTTAGCACCTGATAAGTCGATATCTTCCAGCAGCGGGCTGGAAATGGCCTGCTCAGCGGCTTCTTCCGCACGGTCCGGGCCAGTAGCACGGCCGCTACCCATCATGGCAGTGCCCATCTCAGACATTACCGTACGTACGTCGGCAAAGTCGACGTTGATCAAACCCGGGCGGGTAATTAATTCAGCAATACCCTGTACCGCACCTAACAGTACGTTATTGGCTGCTTTAAACGCATCCAGCAAACTGGTGCCTTTACCCAGCACCTTTAACAGTTTGTCGTTAGGAATGGTGATCAGCGAGTCAACATGCTTGCTCAGCTCTAAAATACCCTCGTCGGCATAGGCAGTACGCTTTTTACCTTCGAACGGGAATGGCTTGGTTACCACCGCCACGGTTAAAATACCCAGCTCGCGCGCCACTTCGGCCACGATAGGCGCTGCACCGGTACCGGTACCACCACCCATACCGGCAGCGATAAAAATCATATCTGCGCCTTGCAGGGTTTTCTTAATGGTTTCGCGGTCTTCCTCAGCAGAGCGCCGACCAATATCCGGGTTAGCACCGGCCCCTAAGCCCTTGGTAACATTAGAGCCCAATTGCAGGGTAATATTGGCCGATGAATTACGCAGTGCCTGCGCATCGGTATTGGCGGCAACAAACTCCACCCCTTCGATATTGCTGGCAACCATGTACTCGACGGCATTACCGCCACCACCACCAACACCTATTACTTTAATAACAGCTTCTTCGCTGTGGTTTTCCATTAACTCAAACATAGCTCTCTCTCCGTTTCTACGCTTACTTAAAATTCGCCTTTGAACCAGCTGCTGATCCGTTTGACGAAGCCACTTACTGAATCTCGTACGTCAGCCGCTTTTTTCTGCTGTGTACGGGCATCTTTACCGTACAGTAACAACCCCACCACACTGGCGTAGGCCGGATCCTGCACGTATTCTTTTAACCCGGTAACATGGGCCGGCTGGCCCACCCGTACCGGCATCTGAAAAATATCTTCAGCAAACTCCACCGCCCCTTCCATCTTGGCGGTGCCGCCGGTTAGTACTACACCGGCCGCAATCTGCTCTTCTAAGCCACTGCTTTTTATCTCTTCCAGCACCAGCTCGAACAATTCCTGATAGCGCGGCTCAACCACCTCGGCCAGGGTATGGCGTGACATAGAACGTGCCGGCCGGCCACCGACGCTTGGCACTTCTATGCTTTCTTCTTTACCTACCATGCTGCGCAGCGCACAGGCGTACTGCACTTTAATCTCTTCGGCGTGGCTTATTGGCGTGCGGAAAATCTTGGCGATATCGCTGGTCACCTGATTGCCCGCTACCGGGATCACCGCGGTGTGCCTCAGGGCGCCATTGGTGTAAATGGCAATATCTATGGTGCCACCGCCTAAATCGACTACGCAAACGCCCAGCTCTTTCTCATCGTCGGTCAGCACCGCATAGCTTGAAGCCAGTGCACTGAAAATTAACTGGTCGACCTGCAAACCGCAGCGCTCAACGCACTTTTCAATATTCTTTGCCATATCATTGGCGCAGGTAATAATGTGCGCCCGCGCTTCCATCCGCACACCTGACATGCCGACCGGGCTTTTAATGCCCTCCTGCATATCCACCGAGAACTCTTGCGGCAGCACATGCAGCATGCGCCGCTCGGCCGAAATGGGTACCGACTTGGCAGCATGGATCACATTGGCGACATCGTCTGCGGTCACTTCAGTGTCGTTAATCGGCACCATGCCACTTTCGTTCTGGCAACGGATATGTTTACCGGTAATGCCTAAATACACTGATGACACCCGACAGTCAGCCATCAGCTCCGCTTCATCTATCGCGCGCTGTACCGCCTGCACTACCAGGTTTAAGTCGTTGACGCCGCCTTTATCCATGCCGCGCGACACATGGGTGCCCACGCCAACAATGCTTAAGCGGTCATCAGCGGTAATTTCGCCCACCACCGCTTTAATTTGCGCAGTGCCGATATCCAGGCCAACAATCAGATCTCTATCTAACGACTTTGTCATGCTTTTCTCTTCTGCTCACTGCTGTAACGCACGGCGATACCGGTGTCGTAGCGCAGATCAACTTCGGTTATCGCTTCGGTTTTATGTTTGCTAATTACCGGATACAGCTCAATAAAGCGCTGCAACCGTTTTAACGTATCATCACGCCCCAGCTTCAGCGCTACGCCATTACTCAGGCTTAGCTGCCAGGAGAAGCGCTCGGTTACCCCCAGCGCCACGGCATTAAATTTATGCAGGGCCAGTAAGCCCTGCATATGGCGGAACATGGCCAGGGCGTCCTGCTGGCTGCCGTCGGGGCCGGTTAGCATCGGCAGTTCCGTTTTCAGCTGCTCTAGGGGCGCCTGAAACACCTCGCCCTCTTTGTTGAGTAATTGCTGCTGATTCCAGATCGCTACCGGCTGTTGTTCTGTGACCACCACCACCAGGGCATCAGGCCATTGTTTGCGCACGGCCACCTGATATACCCAGGGTTGCTGTAACAGGAACTGCTGTACCTGGTCCACGTTCACGCTAAAAAAGTTACCTATGTACTGCTGCGCCAGCCGCTGATGCAGCGCCTGGGCGTCGATGTGGGCAAAGTTGCCGTACAGTTTTACCTGCTTAAGCGGCGCACTTTGCTGATCATGCAGCCAGGCATTTACCTGCACCGCTGCCCACACCAGGCCTGCCACTGAGCAGAGAAAAAACAACACGCCGGCGTAAAACGCCGGTTGCTGCTTAAACCCGAACTTCGGCAGGTGTTTAATCATTATCTCGCCTCTTGGCTCTGGCCTAAAATCGCCACCACCAGTTGCTGAAAACTGTAACCGGCTGCCTTTGCCGCCATTGGCACCAATGACTTTTCTGTCATGCCGGGCACGGTATTCACTTCCAGTAAAAAGTGCTGGCCGTCTTGGTCCAGCATAATATCCACCCGGCCCCAACCACTGGCGCCTACCGCATTAAAGGCTTTAAGTGCACTTCGCTGCATGGCGGCAGTTTGCTCGGCGCTTAACGGCGCCGGACATAAATACTCGGTGCTGCTGGCCTGGTATTTCGCTTCATAGTCGTAGAACGCACGCGGTGTGCGCATTTCCACAATCGGCAGCACCTGGCCATTTAAAATCGCCACGGTAAACTCACGGCCGTTGATCCAGCGCTCGACTAAAATTTCGCTGTCATAGTTAAGTGCCTGCTTTACCGCCTGCTGCAGCTCTTCGGCGGTGCTGGCCGCACTCATACCAATGCTGGAGCCTTCGTTAGCCGGTTTTACCATCACTTTGCCGCCCAGGCTTGCCAATAAGGCGGCAAAGTCGGTGTCATCGTGGTGCACCACGGCAAAGGGCGCCGTGGGTAATTGCTGCGCCTGAAACAGGTATTTGCAGCGAATTTTATCCATCGCCAGTGCCGAGCCCAGCACACCGCTGCCGGTATAGGGCAAGCCCAGTTGCTGCAGTGCGCCCTGCATGCTGCCATCTTCGCCGCCACGGCCGTGCAGCACGATAAACACGCGCTGTGCACCGCTTTGTGCCAGCTCGGCCAGGCTTTGCTGTTTGGGGTCAAAGGCAAAGGCATCAACGCCGGCGTCGGTCAGCGCCTTCAGCACGGCAGCACCGGAGCGCAGTGACACCTCACGCTCGGCCGACAGCCCGCCAAACATTACTGCTACTTTGCCAAATGCCTGTACTGCGTCACTCATGCTTGTTCTCCTGCACTGGCTTTAAGCTTGCTGATGTTCAGTTGCATCGCCGCCAGTTTCTTCACCAGCGCACCGATATTGCCGGCACCCTGCGTTAATACCACGTCACCATCGGCCAGTACATCGGCCAGGCTGGGCGCTAATTCATCCGGCCCGGCAACATAAATGGGGTCCAGCGTGCCACGGGCACGAATAGAGCGGCACAGGCTGCGGCTATCGGCCCCGGCGATCGGTGCTTCGCCGGCGCTGTACACTTCCAGCAGCAACAGCTTGTCGACACTGGACAGCACCTTGGCAAAATCTTCATACAGATCGCGGGTGCGGGTATAACGGTGCGGCTGATAGGCCATCACTAAGCGCCGCTCTGGCCAGGCGGCGCGCACCGCAGCAATAGTGGCGGCCACTTCGGTTGGGTGGTGGCCGTAATCATCCAGCAGCAGCACCTTGCCGTTGCCGGTATCAAACTCGCCGTATTGCTGAAAACGCCGGCCGATGCCTTCAAATTCAGTAAAGGCGGCCAAAATCGCCTGTTCGCTGATGCCTTCATCACGCGCCAGCGCAAAAGCGGCGGTGGCGTTTAGCGCATTGTGTTTACCCGGCAAATTCAGCACCACTTCGCGCTGGTTGCCGTCGGTGTCGCTAATGACAAAGCGGCTTTGGGTGCCGCTCTGGCTAAAATCACTGATGACAAAGTCAGCATCCTGGCTAAAACCGTAGGTCAGCACAGTGCGGCCAATTTGCGGGATCAGTGCGCGCAGTACCGGATCGTCAATACACACTACCGCCACACCGTAAAATGGCAGGTTGTGACAAAACTCCAGGTAGGTGGCTTTGAGCTTTTCAAAGTCACCCTGATAGGTGTCCATGTGGTCGGCTTCAATATTGGTGATCACTGTGGCCAGCGGCTGCAAATGCAGGAAAGAGGCGTCACTTTCGTCTGCTTCGGCAATCAGATAGCGGCCAGCGCCTAAGCGGGCGTTAGAGCCGGCCGAGTTCAGCAAGCCGCCAATCACAAAGGTCGGATCGGTGCCGGCTTTGGCGAAAATCGATGCCAATAAGCTGGTAGTGGTGGTTTTACCATGGGTGCCCGCCACCGCGATACCATGGCGAAAGCGCATCAGCTCACCGAGCATTTCAGCGCGGCGCACCACCGGAATACGCAGCTCACGGGCGGCGGCAACTTCCGGATTGGCACTGTTAATGGCGCTGGATACCACCACGACACTGGCGCCAGCCACATTGGCGGCGTCATGGCCGAAGCTGACACAGGCACCCAGGCCGATTAAGCGTTCGGTGACGCCGTTAGGCGCGATGTCAGAGCCGGATACGTTATAGCCTTCGTTTAGCAGCACTTCGGCAATGCCGCCCATACCGGCGCCGCCGATGCCAACAAAGTGAATGCGTTCTACGCGGCGCATCGCCAGTTTTTTCTGTTGTGGTGTCGTAATCATACTACTTGTCCTGTTACGGTTTGACCTGCTACCTGCTGACACTGCGCCACTACCTGGGCGGTGGCATGATCCAGCGCGCAGGCACGCGCTTTGGCGGCCATCTGTTGTAACGGTGCTTTATCCTGTTGCCACTGCGTCAGCAGCGGTAACAACTGTTGTTCGGTTAAGTCTGATTGTGCCAGCATTAAGCCAGCCCCCTCTGCCACCAGCCAGCGCGCATTGGCGGTTTGATGATCGTCTATCGCCTGTGGCAGCGGCACAAACAGCGCCGCCACACCAGCACAGGCCAGCTCGCTTACCGTAGAGGCGCCAGCGCGGCAAATCACCACATCGGCCCAGCGGTAAGCCTGCGCCATATCGTCGATAAAGGCGCTCACCTCTGCCGTTAAACCGCCTTGGGCCAGTTGCTGGTACAACGCATCAGTGTGCTGTTGCATCACCTTACCGGTTTGGTGGCGTACCTGTAACGGTGCCTGCTGTGCCGCTTTAGCAAAAATCGGCGGCAACTGTTCGTTCAGCGCTTTGGCGCCCAAACTGCCGCCCACCACCAGCACTTTTAAACTGCCGCTAAAATCATGGTTTTTGCCGGCATCCACCAGCGCTGCCCGCACCGGGTTACCCACCACCAGCTGCTTGGCATGGCCGGCAAAAGCGGCCGGAAAAGCCACTAACACTTTTTGCGCCAGCCGCGCCAGTAAACGGTTGGTACTGCCGGCAACTGCATTTTGCTCATGTACTAACAGCGGCACGCCTTTTAACCAGGCCGCCAGGCCACCGGGGCCACTGGCAAAACCGCCAAAGCCCAGCACCAGATCAGGCTGCACCGCCGTGATAACACGCCGTGCCTGCAATAATGACTTCAGCAGCATCCAGGGCGCTTTTATCAGCGCGTTCAGGCTTTTACCACGTAAGCCGGCCACATCAATACTGTGAAACGGCCAGCCAAACTGGGGTACCAGCTGGGCTTCCATTTTTTCACGGCTACCCAGCCAGTGAATTTGCCAGCCCTGGGCATTAAGCGCTGTGGCGACCGCCTGAGCCGGGAAAATATGGCCACCGGTGCCACCTGCCATGATCAGAATACGAGGCTTAGTCATGCTTGCCTCCACTGATGGCGTGTTTGCCTTTGAGCCGTACTTCAAAATCAATCCGCAGCAGCAGTGCTGCCGCTGCCAACATAATGATTAAGCTACTGCCGCCCGAGCTGACATACGGCAGGGTCAGGCCTTTGGTCGGCAGTGCGCCGGTGGCGACACCAATATTGACCGCCGATTGAAAACCAATCCAAATCGCCAGCGCATACGCAAGGAAGCCGTGGAAGCTTAAATTTTTTGCCAGTGCGCGCTGGCCTATCCACAGCGCACGATATACCAGCAAAAATAACAGCAGCACCAGCACAGCCACGCCAATAAAGCCGGTCTCTTCAGCGATAACAGCCAGAATAAAGTCGGTATGCGCCTCTGGCAGGTATTCCAGCTTCTGAATACTGTTGCCCAGGCCCTGACCAAACCAGCCGCCGCGGCCAAAGGCCATCAGTGACTGTGTCAGCTGATAGCCACTGCCGAACGGGTCAGCCCAGGGATCTAAAAAGGCGGTCACCCGTTTCCAGCGGTATTCGCTGTACACAATCAGCACGCCAATGGCGGCGATGCCGGTAAAAATTAAACAAAAAAACTGCCACAGCTTGGCACCGGCTAAAAACAGCAGCGCCACAGCGGTAGCAAACATTACGATCACGGTGCCCAGATCCGGCTGCATCAACAGCAACACGGCAAAAGCAAACAGCACAAACAAGGGCTTTAAAAAGCCTTTTAAGTTTTCCCGCACTTCTTCATGGCGGCGCACCAGATAGCTGGCCAGGTAAACAAAGAAAAACAGCTTGGCTGGCTCAGCTGCCTGTAAACCGAAAAAGCCCAGCGATAACCAGCGGGTACTGCCATTAACATTACGGCCAAACAATAACACTGCCACCAATAGCGCCAGCGCGGCAAACAGCAGCGCCATATTGCTGTTATGCCACCACTGCACGGGTATATTGAGGATGATTAGCGCTGCAGTACAGCCCAGTGCCAGATACACCAGATGACGAATGGTAAAGTGCAGCTCGTTATCATATAAGCGCGATGCCACCGGCACCGAAGCGCTGGTCACCATTACCACACCAATCGCCAGAATAAGCAGTAGCAGGGTTAAGAATAATTTATCGTAAGCGGCGCCATCTTCAGCGCGCCACCACTGGCTTAATGCCTGCAGCGGGTTAGCCCAGGGCTGCTTAAACATGCTCAGTGCCAGCTGCTTCATAGCACCTCCGCCTTCACCGCCTGGGTGAACAGGTCGCCACGCTCGGCATAGCTTTTAAACATATCCAAACTGGCACAGGCCGGTGATAGCAGCACCATATCGCCGGCTTTGGCCAGTTTTGCTGCGGCTTTTACCGCTTCCGTTAAGCTTTTTACTTCTATGCTGCCCGCCAGTAAGGCGGCAATGGCCGGGCCGTCCTGCCCCAGGGTGATCAGCTGCTGTACATCGCGTTGCAGTACCGGCTGCAGTTCGCTGACATCCGCGCCTTTGGCATCACCGCCGGCAATTAAAATCAGTTTACCGGCAACGGTGGGCCTAAGCCCGGCAATGGCCGCTAAGGTGGCGCCGATATTGGTGGCTTTAGAGTCGTTGATCCAGCGCACGCCGTTGTGCTCAGCGACTAAAATGCAGCGGTGCGGTAATGAGACAAACTGCTTAAGCGCTGTTTTCAGGCCGTCACGGCTGGCACCGGCCGCCAGCGCCAATGCACAGGCCACCAGCGCATTAAACTGGTTATGCTCACCAAACAGCGTCATCTCATTAAGTGGCAATAAAGGCTCACCAGCCACCTGTAACCAGCGCTGCCCTGCCTGGCTGACAATACCGTAGGCGCCATCAGACAGCTTAATGCCCAGACTATGTCCGGCGTGCTGCGGTATAGTAGCGGCATCATCCAGGTTAAATACCGCCAGTTGGCTGTGCTGATACACCCGCTGTTTTGACGCAGCATAAGCGGCCATATCGCCATAGCGGTCTAAATGATCGGCACTGACGTTTAAAATGCAGCTGGCAAGGCTGTGCAAACTTGAGGTGGTATCCAGCTGAAAGCTGGACAGTTCCAGCACAAACACCTCAACATCACTCTGGGCTAAGGCATCCAGCACCGGCAAACCGATATTAGCTGCCGCCAGTGCTTTTACGCCGCTGGCCTTCAGCATGGCCTCCACCAGCATGGTGACTGTCGATTTGCCGTTAGAGCCGGTAATCGCCACCACCGGTTTTTGGTTCACCCGGGCAAACAGCTCGACATCGCCCATCAGCTGGGCGCCCTGCGCGACGGCAAAGCGGATGGCCGGATGCGCCGGTGACAACCCCGGACTTAGCACAATGATATCCATTTTTGCCAGCCGGTTAGCGTCAAGCTCGCCCAGGTAAATACCGTCAACCTTTTCCGGCGCGATTTGCTCGATGCCGGCAGGTTTGCTGCGGCTGTCCATCAGCACCGGCTTAATGCCTAAATTCAGTAAAAAACGCACCGTGGCCAGACCCGACAGGCCCAGCCCCACTACCGCTATGCGTTTTTTCGCTAAATATTGCATTAATGCCTGCTGTGTCATGGTTATCTCAGTTTCAGGGTGGCTAAACCCACCAGCACAAACATAATGGATAAGATCCAGAACCTGACGATGACGCGCGGCTCTGGCCAGCCTTTTAATTCATAGTGATGGTGTATCGGTGCCATACGGAAAATGCGCTGACCACGCAGCTTGTAAGAGCCCACCTGCAGGATCACTGACAGGGTTTCCATTACAAAGACGCCGCCCATAATAAACAGCACTATTTCCTGGCGGACTAAAATGGCGATCACGCCAAGCACGGCCCCCAACGCCAGTGAGCCGACATCGCCCATAAACACCTGCGCCGGGTAAGTGTTAAACCACAAAAAGCCCAGGCCCGCGCCAATCAGCGCAGCGCACAGCACCACCAGCTCGCTGGCATAAGGCAGATAAGGAATATTCAGGTAAGCCGAGAAGTTCACGTTACCACTGGCATAGGCAATGATGGCAAAAGCCCCAGCCACCATAATGGTAGGTACTATGGCCAGGCCGTCTAAGCCATCGGTCAGGTTAACCGCGTTGCTGGTACCAACAATCACAAAGTAACTTAACGCCAAAAACAGCAAGCCCAACTGCGGCATCACATCCTTTAAAAACGGCACTAACAGCGCGGTTTCAGCCGGACGTTCGGCGGTAAAGTACAAAAAAGCCGCGGTGGCAATAGCAAACAGCGACTGCCAGAAATATTTCCAGCGGGCGATTAAGCCTTTGGGGTCTTTGCGGATCACTTTGCGATAGTCATCGACAAAGCCGATCCAACCGAAGCTGACCAGTACAAACAGCACTACCCAGACGTACTTATTTTCCAGATTGGCCCACAGCAAGGTACTGAGCAGCACCGAGCCTAAAATCAGCAAACCGCCCATGGTCGGCGTGCCTTTCTTAGAAAAGTGGCTTTCCGGGCCATCGCCGCGTACCACCTGACCAATTTGCATGCGCTGCAGACGGGCAATCAACTTGGGCCCCAGATACAGGCTTAACAGTAATGACGTTAAGATGCCTAAAATGGCGCGGAACGTCAGGTAACTGAATACATTAAAAAAGCTGAAGTATTGGGTTAAATACTCGGCTAACCAAACTAGCATGGGCTGCTCTCCTGCTGACAACGTTCTAGCAAGTCCTGCACGACTAATTCCATTTTCGCACTGCGCGAGCCTTTCACTAGCAGGGTGACCGCCGGTTGTTCAAAAACGATTGGCATCAGCCGCTGTAACAGCGCCTGACGCGAACTGAAATGTGCCCCCTGACCGTTAAACAAGTCACTGGCGCTCTGTGATAACACGCCAAGGGTGAACAACAGATTAATTCCGGCATTTTTTGCGTATAAACCGATCTCTTCGTGGTACAAACGGGCGTCGGCACCCAGCTCGGCCATATCACCCAGAATAAGCACCCGATAGCCGCTGTACGACGCTAACAGATCTATCGCCGCCTTTACCGACTCAACATTGGCATTGTAGGTATCATCAATCAGCCGCAGTTTGCTGCTTAGCTGCTTAATATTGGTACGGCCTTTTACGGCCTGCATCTGCGACAGCCCCTGCGCCACATCCTGCAAACTGGCGCCAACCGCCACACAGGCCGCAGCGGCAGCCAGCGCATTGGCCACATTGTGTTTACCGGGAATGGTCAGTTTGACGTTAACATTGCCGGTGGGGCTTTGTAGCACAAAACTGGCACAGCCCTGGGCGTCCAGCACGATATCGCGGGCGCTGTAATCGGCGCTCTGATTGGCCGAGAACTGCTGCACCGGCATCTCGGTCAGCCGGCGTAACCAGTAATCGCGGTATTCGCTGTCAGCCGGCACTATCGCCAGGCCATTACCGGCTAAGCCATTAAAAATTTCGCCCTTGGCGCGTGCCACACCATACACATCACCAAAGCCTTCTAAATGCGAGGGCGCTACATTGGTAATAATGGCCACATCCGGCTTCGCCAGTGAGGTGGTATAGGCTATTTCGCCCTGATGGTTGGCCCCCAACTCCAGCACCGCATAACGATGCTCAGCCGTTAACCGCAGCAGGGTAAGCGGCACGCCGATGTCGTTATTAAAGTTGCCCTGGGTTGCCAGCACCGGGCCTAACCTGGCTAAAATGGCGGCAATCATCTCTTTTACCGTGGTTTTACCGGCGCTACCGGTCACGGCGATGGTTTTCGGTGCCAGTCTGGCTTTTAGCGCAGCACCTAATTGCCCCAAGGCCAGGCGGCTGTCCGGCACAATCAGCTGGGTAATGTCTTCGCTAACCGGTTGCTCCAGCACTACGGCCACCGCGCCCTTGGCTTTAACGTCAGCGACAAAAGCCGCGCCATCAAAGTTGGGGCCTTTTAATGCGATAAACAGCTCACCGGCGCTGATACTGCGGCTGTCGGTACTGACCGAGCTGATGTGTTGCTCGCTACCGATCATGCGGGCACCGAGCATAGTAGCAATTTCACTGCAGGCTAAGCGGATCATAGTGACATCTCCGTAACCAGTTGACGCAGATAAGCCCGTTCATCGTACTGCCGATGCTCCGAGCCGATAATTTGCACGGTTTCGTGGCCTTTGCCAGCGATCAGCACTAAGTCGCCCTGCTGCGCACTGGCCAGTGCCAGCTTGATGGCGTTTTGCCGGTCAGGCTCTATCTGATAACTGGCATCCGGGCTCATGCCGGCGGCAATCTCGTGGCAAATACTCAGCGCATCTTCGCTGCGCGGATTGTCCGAGGTAATAATGACATGGTCGGCAAACAGCTCAGACAGCTGGCCCATTAATGGCCGCTTACCGCGGTCGCGATCGCCACCGCAACCAAACACGCACCAGAGCCGGCCACGACAATGCAGCCGTAATGACTGCAGTGCCTGCTGCAGCGCATCTGGCGTGTGAGCGTAATCGACCACGGCGGTAAACTGTTTGGCAAACTGAAACTGTTCCATCCGCCCTGGCACAGCTTTAAGCACGGCACAGGCGGCCAAAATGGCATCAAAGTCATAGCCCAGTGCCAGCAGGCTGGCGATGGCCGCCAGCACGTTTTGAATATTAAACTCGCCCAGCAGCGGCAGGCTAAGGGTAAATTTGCCACTGTGGCTGGTCAGCGTCAGGCTGTAGCCAGTGTCATTGGCAATCACATCTGAGTAGCCCAGGTAGCGGTTATAACCCTGGCAGTCTTCGGTTTTACCATATACCCACACCGGCAGCTGGCTTTGTGCTGCCAGCTTGCGGCCAAATTCGTCTGACACGTTAATTACAGCCACCCGCGCCAGCTGCGGTGTGAACAGCATGGCTTTAGCGGCGCCGTACTCGGCCATAGAGCCATGATAATCCAGATGATCGCGCGTCAGGTTGGTAAATACCGCCACGTCAAACAAGATGCCCGCCACGCGCTGCTGCACCAGGGCGTGCGACGACACCTCCATCGCTACCAGCTGGGTTTGTTCGGCGACAAAGTGCGCCAGAATGCGCTGCAAATCGACATAATGCGGCGTGGTATTCGGCAGTGGTGTAAGGTTTTGACAGTGGCCGTAACCCAGGGTGCCAATCACAGCGGCTTGCTGTTGTAGCTCGGCGGCAAGCTGGCTGACAAAAAAGCTGGTACTGGATTTACCGTTAGTCCCGGTAATACCGACCAATTGCAGTTTACGCGCCGGCTGCTGATAAAAATTCGCCACCAGTGAGGGCAGAATTTGCATCAGCTCTGGCAGCACGACCACACGCGCATCGTCATACTGGCCTGCATCGGTTAGCACCAGGGCCGCACCCTGTGCCAGCGCCTGAGCAATAAATTGCCGGCCATGTTGCTGCACGCCTGGGATAGCCAGAAACACATCACCGGCACCAACCTTACGGCTGTCCAGTTGCAGCTGCTCAAGCTCAGTGTCTATTACATTGCTGGCATAAAGTGCCAACCAGGCTTTGCTGTTAACCGGCATTGCGCCCTCCCGTTACTGCTGAGATTTTGTTCTGGCTTGACGCGTCTGGCGTCAGGTTCAGCAACTGCATGGTGGCGCCCATAATATTGGCAAACACCGGCGCCGCAATTTCACCGCCATGGTAAAAATCGCCGGCTGGTTCATTAATTACCACTACACACGCCAACCTTGGGTTGGAAATCGGCCCAACGCCGGCGAAAGAGGCAACATAATCCTCACCATAACCACCGGCAATGGCTTTACGTGCAGTACCGGTTTTACCACCTACCCGATAACCTTTCACTTGCGCCCGGGTAGCGGTACCGCCGGGCATGATGTTCGCTTCCATCATTTCCAGCATGGCGGCAGCATGTTCCGGATCCAGCACCTGCTCACCCGGCAGAATATTGTCTTGTTTCACTATGCTGAGCGGCCGGCTGACACCGCCGTTAGCCATAGTGGCATAAGCCCGCGCCAGCTGTGCTGCAGTCACAGATAAGCCGTAACCGAAAGATAAGGTAGCGCGCTCAAAATCAGACCAGCGGCGCCGATGGCTTAACATGCCACCACTTTCACCATTTAAGCCCAGGCCAGTATCGCTGCCCAGGCCCATATTGGCGTACAGGCTAATCACATGCTCTACCGGCATGTCCAGCACCAGCCTGGTGACACCGATATTGCTCGACTTCTGGATAATGCCGGTCAAACTTAAGGTGTTGTAATTAATGGCGTCGCGCACCCAGCTGCCGCCGACGCGGATATAACCCGGATAAGTGTCAATTTTACTGCCAAGGTTAGCGCTGCCAAATTCCAGCGCGCTTAACACCGCTAATGGCTTCATGGTCGAGCCCGGTTCAAAGGTGTCGGTAATGGCACGGTTACGGAATAAATACGCCGGTGTATTGCCGCGGTTATTCGGGTTAAACGATGGGCTGTTCACCATCGCCAACACTTCACCACTATGTACATCCACTACCATGGCCGAGCCCGAGGTGGCGCCGTGGGTCAGCACCGCCTTTTTCAGCTCGCGGTAGGTAATAGACTGAATACGCTGATCAATGCTTAGCTGCAGACTGCCTGGTGCCTGCTGTTGCACCCGCTCCAACACTTCAATTTCACGGCCTTTGGCATCTTTGCGAAACACCTTACGTCCGGCGGTGCCGGTTAACAGCTCATCAAAGCGTTTTTCAATGCCTTCTACGCCAACATCATCAACATTGGTAAAACCGAGTAACTGGGCAGTGACTTCAGCGGCCGGATAATAACGGCGCGACTCCTGGCGAAAGTAAATGCCCGGCACTTTTAATTTCTTCACGTAATCGACCACGGCCGGGTTGACCTGACGCTGCAGATAAACAAAGCGCCGCTGCGGGTTGGTGCCAATGCGGTTGTGCAGCTGTGCCGGTGTCAGTTGTAAAATGTCGGCCAGCGCATGCCAGCGCCGCTCATCTGCGGCAGCATGACGCTCGATCACCACTTTAGGGTCAGCCCAAATCGCTTCCACCGGCACACTCACCGCCAGCTCTTCGCCGTTGCGGTCGAAAATCATGCCGCGTAACACGGTATCGGCTTCTACCCTTAGCGAGCGGGCATCGCCCTGGCTGACCAGCATGTCAGGCTCTACCACCTGTAGCCAGGCAGCGCGTACCATTAACGCACTAAAAACTAACGCTAAACTCAGCAGTACAAAGGCAAAGCGCCAGCCCAGCACTGAAGGCACTGTTCTGGCTTTGGCTTGAGGTGTACTGCGTTTGCTGCTCATGGCACTGTCACCGCGATATCTTGCTCAGCAGTGGGGCGCACCATATTCAGCTGACGGCGGGCAATCTCCTCTACCCGGCTATGCTCGGACAGTGCACGCTGCTCTAAAATAAGATTGCGCCACTCGATATCGAGCTGGTCACGCTGTTGATACAAGGCGTCCTGCGCTATGGTCAGCTGGCGGTTTAAATGGGCAAAGTGCACCACTACCAGCGCGGAAATAATGCAGGCCAGCAGCAGAAGCGCCAGCCATTTTTGCTCGCGCCAGTCGCGAAAAATTAACCGATGCAGGCTGATATTATTCATGGCGCTGCTTCTGTGCGATGCGCAGCACGGCACTGCGGGCGCGCGGGTTTAGCTCAAGCTCTTGCTCTGAAGGCATAATGGCTTTACCCACCAGCTCAAGCTCAGTACGTTGCTGCATTTGGGCGGCGGTAAGCGGAATACCGCGCGGCAGCGGCTCGCCTTTGGAATAGCGGCGCATAAACTGTTTTACCAGCCGGTCTTCCAGTGAGTGAAAGCTAATCACCACCAGCCGGCCACCGGGCTTTAACACTTGCATAGCGGCATGCAGCGCCTGATTAACCTGCTCCAGCTCACTGTTAATGTAAATGCGAATAGCCTGAAAGCTGCGCGTCGCCGGGTGTTTTTTCTCTTTGTTGCTTTTGGGCACGCTGTCGCTGATAAGCCTGGCCAACTGAGCGGTGCGCGTCAGCGGCTGCTCACTACGAGCCGCTACGATAGCCTGGGCAATACGCCAGGCGAACTTTTCTTCGCCGTATTCGCGCAGCACAAAGCTGATATCTTCTACATCTGCACTGGCCAGCCAGTCAGCGGCGCTGATGCCACTGGTGGGGTCCATCCGCATATCTAACGGGCCGTCGCGCATAAAGCTAAAACCACGGTCGGCGTCATCCAGCTGGGGAGACGACACACCTAAATCCAGCAAAATGCCGTCTATTTTTCCAATAATTTGCTGCTGCTCAGCAATAGTTGCCAGGGCGGCAAAGGGGCTGTGAGTGATATGAAAACGCGGATCGCCTGCCAGTGGGGCGGCAGCGGCAATCGCGGCGGGGTCGCGGTCAATGGCAAACAGCCGGCCTTGCGGGCCAAGCTCTGCTAAAATAGCCCGGCTATGGCCACCACGGCCAAAAGTACCGTCCAGGTAACAGCCGTCAGCTTTAATTGCCAGACCATCCAGTGCTTCCTGCAGCAGGACGGAAATATGAGCCACAGTATTCATTTACAGTGCAAAGTCCTGTAATCGTTCTGACAGTTCGACATCACCGGCCTGAGCCTGTTCCAGCGCAATATCTGCCGCTAAACGCTCATGCCAGGCGGTTTCATCCCAGATCTCGAATTTATTTAATTGACCGACCAGGCGGATACCTTTAGACAAACCGGCATGCTGGCGCAGTGGCGCCGGCAGTAAAATACGGCCGTTTTTATCCATATCGCAGTCGGTGGCATTACCCAGCAGCACACGCTGTAAGCGGCGTTCCTGCGGGTTTAGGCTGGACAAGCGCTTGAGTTTTTCTTCTATTTCTTCCCACTCAGCCAGCGGATACAGCAATAAACAGGGATCATGCAGGTCAATGGTGCAAATTAAGTGGCCCTGACAATCAGACAGCAGAAATTCACGGTAGCGTGCTGGTAACGCTAACCGTCCTTTCTCGTCCAGTGTCAGTGTAAATGAGCCACGAAACATAAGCTTCCTGTGCAATGACTTTAGTTATTTTGTTTGCAGGTAAGCCAAAATGATCCACTTTTACCCACAAATCCCCACGACGATACAGTTTAGGGTGCAGGTTTGACCATTGTCAAGGTAAAAACCAAGCTATCGATCGATTGCGATCACAGTAAAATCAGGCGCTACAGCGAAGGTGATGATTTTGGTGGGAAAAAGTGGAGACAATACAAAACACTCAGCAAATAGCCCTGTTTTTATATACAGCGCCCACAATTATGCTGCTTTTTTCTGCAGCCGCTTGCCAATACGGAATAAATTATTCAATACTGAAGCAGGTTGCCAATAACAAATTCCACAGAGCTTGGGCAACACAACGAGGATATTCCCTGTATGGTATGTTTACTTAAGATCCGCGGTATGCTGGATCAGATGTCGGTGATCGAGCGCAAGCTGGCAGATTTTATTCTGGATAACGCCCATTTGCTACGGGATTATTCCTCACAACAGCTGGCCGATGCGGTCGGCACCAGCCAATCCAGCGTGGTAAAGTTTTGCCAGAAACTGGGCTATAAAGGCTATCCGGATTTAAAGCTGGCGGTAAGCGAAGCCATTATTACCGCCTCAACCCTGCAGCGGGACAGCAACGAGCCCGGTAATGCAACCAATTTACAACAGCTGGTAGAGCAGTTGCAGTTTAGCCTGCACAACCATTTACGCGGTATTCTGGAAATCAATGAAGAGAAAGCCCTGCATGACGCGGCAGCCTTGTTGCAGCGTGCCGACCGGGTGTTAGTGGCCGGCTTTGGCAAATCAGGCATAGTGGCGCATGACATGCAGTTTCGTTTATTGCAGTTGGGCAAGCTGACGCTGGCACACAGCGACCCGGCACTGTCGCTGCAGCTGGCCGGCACCTTGGGCCCACAAAGTGCCGTGCTGCTGATCTCCGAGTCTGGCCAGAACGCCGATTTACTTAAATTAGCGCGCTACGCTAAACAACAGCAAATTCCGCTGCTTAGCCTGACCAGCTATAAAAGCAATGCGCTAAGCCTGACCGCCGATGTACCGCTGTTTGCGCTCAGCGGCGATGAAAACGTGCGGATAAACCCGATCCTGGTGCAAATGGCGCAGCAGCATTTATGTCATATCCTGTATTTACTGCTGTGCCAGCAACAAAACAGCGACCATCAACTGGAAGAAAACGTCAAGCTGCTACAGGTACTGAAACAGGCTTGAGGCATTAAGCCAGCATTTCCAGGCCATCGATACTGCTAATGCCCAGGCCGGGCGCATCCTCAATGGTAATATCGGCATTATTAAATTTTACGCTGCTTTTTACCGGATCGTAGGCGCACAGTGACGGGCCGTCTAAGTCGATTTTGGTGATCACATCAGATTTTGCCACCGCCACATGCACAGCTGCGGCCACACTGACACTGCCCTCCAGCATGCAGCCAATCATGCACTGCATATCATAAAACGAGCAGATATCGGCAATTTTAATGGCATTGGCAATGCCGCCGGTTTTCATCAGCTTAATATTAATAATGTCCGCCGCGCGCATTTTAATCAGCTCTATTACTTCACGCGGGCCGAAGCTGCTTTCATCGGCCATCACCGGCGTGTGCACCCGCTCGGTGATGTATTTTAAGCCTTCCAGATCATAGGCTTTTACCGGCTGCTCGACCAGTTCCAGCCGCACGCCGGCGTCTTCCAGCTTACGCAGTGCATACACCGCCTCTTTGGCCGTCCAGCCCTGGTTAGCATCCAGCCGGATCAGCGCCTTGCCTTCAACCGCAGCATAAATGGCTTTGACCCGCTCTATGTCGACACCAATGTCTTTGCCCACTTTCACTTTTAAGGTTTCAAAACCGCGCTCTACCGCACTTAACGAGTCGGCCACCATTTTGTCGATGTAATCCACGCTGATGGTAATATCGGTGGTTATCTTTGGCACGCCACCGCCGAGAATTTTATACAGCGGCGCTTTGTATAGCTGGGCAAACAAGTCATACACCGCCATTTCCACTGCCGCCTTGGCGCTGTAGTTTTTCATAATACAGCCCTGAATAAGGCGGATAATGTGGTTTAAATCGCTAACGTCCTGGCCAATCAGCTTGGGCTTTATCACCGTGCGGATAGCTTCAATAATAGAGCCGTGAATATCACCGGTGATCACCGCGGTGGCCGGCGCCTCGCCATAACCCACGTGGCCGCTGTCGGTATGGATCATGACGATAATATCCTCAATACTGTTCACGGTACGCAATGCCGTTTTAAACGGCGTTTTCAGAGGCACCCGTAACATACCCAGTCTGATATCAGTTATTTTCATAGTCGCCTCGGTTAACGCAGTGATTTAATGGCATACAACGCCTCAAGATAAGCATGTTCGGTATTGTTATGCAGTGGCATTAATGGGGTGACCACCACGCCGTTTAAGGTACCCTGATACAGGCCGGCATCGGTAGGGTAAATCAGCGTATTGACCGAGTGGATCATAAACGGCTGCTGCTGCACCCTGCCGATAAACATCGACACATGACCGGGAAAATACAACAAATCTCCCACCCTGGCCTGCGCTAACGCCTGTAACTTTTCAGCCTGGCTGCTGTGCTGATTAAACCTTAGGTTGGTGCCGTAGTTGCCCATGCCCTGCTGAGAGGAGTTACGCGGCATTAGCAAACCAAAGCTGCGAAACACCTCTGAGATAAAACCGGTACAGTCACGGCCGTTATAATCATGACCCCAGCCGTAACGCTCGCCCAAAAACTTAAAGGCCTGGCTTAACAGGTTTCGTTCGGTAAAAGGCAAATAGCCAATACTGACATCGCTGCTAAGCGGCAGCAGCGCCGGCAGAAAATGCAAGCGGCCATCGTTAAGCCGCTGCGGTAATTGCACTATATAACTGGCCAGCGGGTTTTGGCCATGCACATTAAAACCGGTGTCGGCGGCACTTATTAGCGGTAGCCGCACGCCCATGTCCAGTTGTAGTTCTGATAAAGCGGGCTGTGCAGGCGTGTAAGCGGTATGCGCTTTGGCTGCGGTAATGACTAAAAACGGTTCCTGCTCAGCATAGCTAAGCACCTGCTCACGGCTGCCGATGGCCACATCTGCCGCCTGCACCCAGCCGGTGTAATTAAAGCTTTGTACCAGCAGCCAGGCCTTATCACGGCTTTGGTGCAACACCGCCACCGGCTCGGCGACAAATAAGGCAGTTTCGGCAAAACGATCCAGATCAGCATTGCCCTGCTCGTTAACGACCCTATCCAGCGTCGGAAAGGCGCGCAGCGCCGTGCGCTTTACGATAAGCGCAAAAGCGACCGGATTGGTCTCTTTTACGCGATCTTTACCCAGCAGCACCTGATAACGCTGCCAATCTGCTGCGCTAAGCGCGGTGCCGTTGGTGTAAAAGCGTGGGCTTGACGGGATCTTACTGACGTTATCGATAATCGCCGTCAGCTCATCGGCAGAATACTGGCCTGGCAGTGCACTTAACGGCTGCAGTTCCTTCTGCAGCGCAAAGGTTTGCCGGTTACGTTCGGCAATTTGTGCCGTTGTGAGTAACAGCCGGTCGCCCTGGCTTAGCCTTTGCTGCCAAAACTGCAGCTGTAACTGCTCTGGTTGTACAAATGGCACGTCTGTTTTAAACCTAATATTAAGGCTATCTTCACTGGCCGCAATGGCTGGCTTTAGCAAGCCACTACTTAATAGCAGCAGTACTACGCTAAACCAGCTCCTGCTTTTGTAAGCCCTTATCTGCACGCTATTTCTCACAGGTTGATCAGCCTTTATTTACTAGCAACGATAGCGCCAAGGAATGAAATATTCCAACTATTTACAAAAATCAGCATAATTTATTTTCAAAAGGAAAGAAATATTGCTATGTTAATTTTGTGCAGAAATTAAACGTTTTGCACAGGCGATAAAACGGGCACTCAGACCCGGGTAACGGATAGCACTATAAAAACAGAACAACGCAACTCCAGGAGAAAGTGATGAAGTTGAATAAGCTTATTCAGGCCCTTACCCTTGCTGGCCTGAGCAGCCATGCGCTGGCCCAGGACACTGCAGCAGCAAGCGATACGATGCAGGCCGACAGCAAAGTTGAACGGATCCGGGTTACCGGCTCCAGTATTAAGCGCACAGCACTGGAAGGTGCACTGCCTATTACAGTGTTTAGCAAAGCCGATATTGATGCCGCCGGTATTACTTCCGCCGAGCAATTATTACTGCAAATGAACATTGCCGGTAACTCATCAGACAACCTGGCCAGTAACGGCGGTATTGTCTCTGAGGAACAACGCGGCAATAACGGCGTATCGGGCGCTAACCTGCGCGGCCAGGGTGCTGATGCCACGCTAGTGTTACTCAATGGCCGCCGGGTAGCTACGCACGGCTTAAAAGGCCGCGCGGTTGACCTGAACTCTATCCCTTTTGCCGCACTGGAGCGGGTGGAAGTTTTACGTGACGGTGCCTCCGCCGTGTACGGTACCGATGCGATTGGCGGCGTCATTAACTTTATTACCAAACGCGACTACACCGGCGCCGAAGTGTCGGCTTTTGTCGACCATACCGAGGCCGGTGGCGGCAATATATACCGCGGTAATATCCTGTTTGGTACCGGCGACATTAACAAAGACGGCTGGAACGCCTTTGCTACGCTGTCGTTTAAAAAGAACGAAGTGTTAAAGGGCACCGACCGTGATTTTTCCAATACCTTTCAGCCCGAGCGAGGCTTATCGCCCGACACCCGGGGCACACCTTTTGCCACAGTATTTAACCGCGGCGCTACCGAAGCCAACCTGATAGGCACTGGCCTGGTTGACCCGCTCGATGGCCAGTCGATTATTGCAGTGAATATTCTTGACTTGCCAGGCGCAGCTGGTTGTGAAACCGGTGGCGATATGATGGGGCCTTATGATCAAAGATTATGGAGCTCAGAGTCGTCGCGTTATGCCTGTGCCTGGGACTACCCGGCAGCGGCACGTATTCAGCAGCCGCAGGAAAGCATCGACTTTATCGGCCGCGCCAGCTTCAAACTGGCAGAAGAGCATATGGCCACGCTGGAGTTTGTTGCCTCTGAAGTGGATGTCAGTAAAGCCTTTGAACCTTACCAGATTTCACCCAGTTCAACCTTTGGCCCCGCTACCTGGTATCCCAGCACCGGCGAGTCTTATGATCTTATATATAACGCGTTGGCCGACTATTTTGGCGAAGATCAGTTAAATTATGGCGAGCGTATTGCGTACCGCTGGCGCTGTATTGCCTGTGGCGGCCGTGAAATTGACACCACCACCAAGGCATACCGCTTTTTAGCCGCTTTTGAAGGTGTTATCGCAAACTGGGACTACAATGTTGGCTTATCGCGCGCATCCAGTGAATCTGACTCGGTATTAGGCGATGGTTATTACTTTACCGATGCGCTGCAGGTAGCGCTGGGTAGCGGTGATTTAAACCCCTTCTTGTTACCCGGCCAAAGCCAGAGTGCCGCCGGCCTGGCAGCATTAGCGTCTGCCTCTGCCCGCGGGGTTACCCTCTATGGTGGCGAGTCTATTATGACGCAGCTGGACGCGACCGTATCCGGTGAAGTGGGCTTCGAACTGCCCGGTGGCGAAATAATGATGGCACTGGGTGCCGATTTACGCCGTGAAGAGTTTAAGTTTAATGGTGATGAACGCGCCGAGATGCGGCCGGTATTTTTAGCGCCCTTTGATAACGCCAACGTACTGGATAAAGTCAGCCGCGATATCAAAGCGGTGTTTGCGGAGTTTTATCTGCCAGTAACCGACGAGCTGGAAGTTACCCTGGCCGGACGCTACGACAAATACGACGGTTTTGGCAGCACCACCAACCCTAAAGTGTCATTTAGCTACAAACCACTGGAGCAACTGATGCTGCGTGGTGCCTTTAGTACCGGTTTTAAGGTGCCGTCTTTTAATCAGCTGTTTAACGGCATCACCGAGTTACAGTACACCGGCCTGGATCTGGCAGACCCAGAAAGCTGCCCCGGTGGTGTTGCTGATGAAAATGTTGCTGGCTGTGAGCGCATCCAACCGGTTGAATTATTTGGTGGTAAACCCGACTTAGCACCGGAAGAGTCAGAGCAAAAAAGCTTCGGTGTCGTTGTCGTCCCTACCGATTACTTTAACTTTAGTCTGGACTGGTGGGAGATTGAGCGTACCGACACTATCCGCTCTGCACCGCGCGAGGTGCTGATCGACAACTACGATTTATTCACTGCCAACTGGATCCGTAATGCGCAGGGTGAAGTGGTGGCGATTGACCGGCGTTATATCAACTCTGGCGGTTCATTAACCCAGGGTATTGAGCTGGACATGAACCTGACAGGCGAGCTGGCCGGCGGCGCCTGGAAAATTAACCTGAACGCCAGTTATATCGATACCTTTAAAACCAAAGGCTTAGACAGCTTACCTTACAGCGAAAACTTAGTTGGCGAGTACGTGCGTTACTACAACCTGCCGATTAAATGGAAGCACACCCTTAACTTCAGCTACGTACATGGCGACTGGAGCCACAGCCTGACACAGCTGTACCGTGATGGCTACAAAGATGAATTACCGGTCAGTGTGCGTAACGAAACCTATATTCCGTCACAATGGAACCCGAATGTCGATGAATACATTACCTATAACTACAGCGTCAGTTATGCCGGTATTGATAATATGAGACTGACCTTTGGTATCAAAAATCTGTTTGATGAAGACCCACCGTTTACCGCGCACCAAAACGACTTTGCTGCCGGTGCCGCCTGGGAACCTCGTGTAGCAGATCCGCGTGGCCGGGCTTATACCCTGTTACTGGAATATAAGTTTATGTAACTCTGTATCCTAGTTATTCGGCTGTTCCTGGTAATTTTCTGCCCGCCCTGTGCGGGCTTTTTTCTGCGCCGTTGTTCTGCACCAATTCCTTGTGGCGCAGCACAGAGCAAAAAACAAAAAACCGCAGCCTGTTACAGCTGCGGTTTTTCTGTTGTTTGTTGTGAGCCAGCCATTAAGCCGGGTTCTGTGCTCTGTTGCCAGAGTGACAATCATTCCTCTAGGACTTAAGTCGCCTTAAGCCTCAAGCAATCTACCCGCCCCCAACGCGGGCCGCGCCAAAGGGGGCCTATTTGATCTTGCTCCGGGTGGAGTTTACCGTGCCACGAACTGTTACCAGCCGCGCGGTGCGCTCTTACCGCACCCTTTCACCCTTACCTGATCCCACTTGCGTGGGCCATCGGCGGTTTGCTCTCTGTTGCACTGGTCGTAGGCTCGCGCCCCCCAGGCGTTACCTGGCACCCTGCCCTGTGGAGCCCGGACTTTCCTCCCCCTGCTTGCGCAGGCAGCGATTGTCTTGGCCAACTCACGAGCGCAATTATACCGGTTTTACTCGGTTTCACCAGTTAATTGCAATGCCACTTTATATAAGGCGTTTTTCTTGCCGCCATGGATTTGTGCGGTTAACGCCGCCGCTTTTTTTAACGGCAGCTCAGTCAGTAATAACTTCAGCGTGCTAAGCTCCGCCTCGCTGATGTCGCTTTCTGCTTTGGGTGTGGGGGCTATCATCAGCACCATTTCGCCCTGACAGCGCTGTGGGTCAGCCTCTAGCCAGGCACTGATTTGCGTGGCGGTGCCGTATTCCAGATGTTCGAAGGTTTTGGTCAGCTCTTTGGCCAGTACCAACTCGCGCGCATCGCCAAATACCGCAGCTACGTCCTGCAGGCTGTCTTTAATGCGCCGCGCCGTGTCGTAGCAAATAATAGTGCCCACACCGGCCGGCACTTCAGCTAACTGGTTTTGCCGCTGCTGGCTTTTCGGCAGTAAAAAACCGATAAAGTGAAACTTGTCGGTCGGCAAACCTGCCGCACATAAGGCCGTGATCAGGGCACAGGGCCCCGGAACAGGAATTACCCGCACGCCAGCGTCGCGGCATTGGCGCACCAGGCTGTAGCCGGGGTCGCTGATCAGTGGGGTGCCGGCATCCGACACCAACGCCACATGTTCCCCAGCCAGGCATTTTTGGATAATACTGGCGGCGCGCTGCTTTTCGTTGTGATCGTGCAGCGCGATAGTTTTGGCGCTAATGCCCAAATGCGACAACAGCCGGCCGGTGTGGCGGGTGTCTTCTGCCGCTATCCAGTCAACCTGCTGTAATGTAGTAATAGCCCGCTGGCTAATATCGTCTAAATTGCCAATCGGGGTGGCGACTACGTATAAAAAACCGTTCTGTTTTGCCATTCTGTGATTTACACACGCTATTTATTTGAGCTTAGGTGGCAGTCTCAGTAAGATAAGACCCATATTTCCGGCTATGGTACTGCGCATTGTGACTTCCAGCAAATTAAAGCCCCTGTTATTTCTCGCCGCCGGCGCACTGCTTGCCAGCTGTGCCCAGCGCCCGGCACCTGACACCAGTACATCAGTGTCTTTGCCTGATAAGCCGCTCAGCAAGGTTGACGACAGCCAACAAACGGCGCGGCAACTGTATCAACTCGCGGGCAATTATCAGCAGGAAGCCAGGCATTATCAGCTGTTAAAAGCCGCACGGCAGGCGCTGCAAGAGCAGGATTATCTGCTGGCGCTGGCCATTAGCGAAAACCTGAAAAACAGCCGCTACCCGATGATAGTGCAGCAAAACACCTTAGTGCTGTTAAAAGCCTATCTGGCTACCCAACAGCAGCACAGTATCAGTGCCTTACTGGAGCAAACCAAGGTGCCAACCCTGCCACAGGCCGATCAGGCCGAATTTGTCTGGCTGGCCGGCGGTTACCAGTTAGCCCAGCAGCGTTATTTGCAAGCCAGCCGTTACCTGCTGCAGCTGGATGCGCTGGATACCGGCGCCCAGCGCTATCCGCAATACCCGGATTTACTCTGGCAGAGCCTGTCTGCACTGACTGACAGCCAGCTGCAGAGCCTGCGCACCGGCGCAAGTCAGGCCACATTGGGCTGGTTAGAGCTAGCGCAGCTGAGCCGCCGTTATATCGGTAAGCCCGATGCCTTGCAGCAAGCCTTTGCCGACTGGCAGCGCCGTTATGTGCAACTCAGCAGCCGGCTGACACTGCCGGCGGCCCTTAGCCAGTTACTTAACCTGACACCTTACCAGCCACAGCGTATTGCCGTGCTGCTGCCCCTTAGCGGGCAGTTTCGCCAGCATGCGCAGGCCATTCAGTATGGCATTTTAGCCGCTGCCAGCGCCCAGCAAGCCGCCGGGTTGGTGTTTATCGACAGCCAGCAGCCGAACGAAGTGCTGGCTGAGCAGGTGCGTCTCTCCGGCGCCGACTTTGTCATCGGGCCTTTGCTAAAACCCCAGGTTGACCGGATAAGCCAGGACGACAACTGGCGCTGGCCAACACTGTTTTTAAACAGTAAAGAGCCAGCCGTGCCAGCCAAAGCCGAGCAATTTTATTTTGCCCTTAGCATGGAAGATGAAGCCGCCCAAATGGCCCAGCTATTTGCGCAAAAAAATTATCAGCGCCCGGTAGTGATTAGCACCAACACCAATATTGCGCTGCGTATGCAGCAGCGTTTTGCCGCGCACTGGCAAGCTCTGGGGCATAGCGCACCTGAGCTGCATCAGTTTGGCAATAAGGCCGAGCTTGAGCAGTTAATCAGCCAGTTGCTGGAAACCGATAAAAGCCGTGAGCGGATCAAACAGCTAAATAACCTGATCCCGGACAAACTGGAAGCCGACCCGCATAGCCGGCTGGATATAGACGCTATTTATCTGCTGGCCGATCCGGTACAAACCCGTTTGTTTAAGCCCTTTGTCGATGTATCGGTAAGCCAGACAGCACCGCGGTTGCCGCTGTATGCCAGCTCACGCAGCCACAGTACCAGCCTGGACAGCACCGATTTACGCGACTTAAACGGTTTAACCTTTACCGAAATGCCGTGGATGCTGGCCGAGCAAAATAGTCGGGCGCTACGTGAGCAATATCAGCAGCTGTTTGCCGAGCAGGATGAAACCCTGCAGCGCTTATTCGCCATGGGCGTGGATGCTTACAATCTGGTGGGCAGCCTGCGCCAGCAGCAGCAACTGCCGGCTACCGTGTTTTATGGCCTGACCGGCCGGCTACAACTGGATGCCAGCGGTAGCCTGGTACGGCAGCTCAGCTGGGCAGCCTATCGCAATAACCGCTTAATTCCATTGCAGGAACCCTAAGCGAAAATGAATAAGTCATTATGAACAACTTAGGCCAACACTATGAGCAGCTGGCTGCCGACTACCTGCAACAGCAGGGCCTGCGGTTAATTAGCAGCAATTTTCAGTGTAAAGCCGGTGAAATAGACCTTATTATGCGCGAGGGCGACACCCTGGTGTTTGTCGAGGTAAAATACCGCGCCAGTGCCGCCTTTGGTGGGGCCATGGCGGCAGTCACTTACAGCAAGCAGCAAAAGTTGCTGCGGGCCAGCCGCTGGTATCTGCAGCAACACCGGTTGTCAGATCAGCCGTGCCGGCTGGATGTGCTGGCGATAGAGGGGCAGCCGCCGTTTCAGTATCACTGGGTTAAAAATGCCATTGGCCAGTAAACTGGCCATACTAACCCGCTTACGCAGGACAGCCTGATGCAAGAGCATATTCGTCAGCTTTTTAGTGAAAATATTCAAACCATGATCGCCGCAGGTGAAAGCCTGTCTGGCCCGCTGGAAAACGCCGCCTTTGTGATTGTGAATAACCTGGTTAGCGGCGGCAAAGTGATTTGCGTTGGCGAAGGGGCTACCAGTGCGCTGGCCAGCCATTTTTGTCAGCTGTTGCTAGACCAGTTTGAAACCGAGCGGCCCTGCTTGCCGGCGCTGGCCCTGTGTAACCAGAATAACAGCCTGCAGCATAGTCATCAGCAAGACTATCTGGCACGGCAAATTAAGGCGCTGGGCCAAAGCCAGGACGTGTTACTGGTAGTCTCCAGCAGTGGCAGTGAACCCAGCCTGATAAAAGCAGTCGAAGCAGCACTGACCAACGATATGAAAATTATTGCGCTCACCGTAGATGGCAGCGGTGAGCTGTCGGGCTTACTGAACCAGCAGGACGTTGAACTAAAAGTACCGGCACACCGGCGGGCACGCATTTTTGAATGTTACACCTTTTTATTGCACACCTTGTGCGAACTGATTGATATGACGTTGTTTCCACAACAAGGAGATTTATGAATACGCTAAAGCTTATCGGTGCCTGTGTCATGCTGGCCTTATTACAAGGCTGCGCTGCCGCCGTAGTGGCCGGTGGCGCAACGGCCGTCACCTCTGCCAACGACAGGCGCACCCTGGGTGCCCAGATAGACGATAAAAACGTGGTGCTAAAAGCACAGCGCGCGCTGGCCGACAACCCCTTAACAGCCGAGGGCAGCAACATTAATATCACCAGCTATAACGGTGTGGTGCTGTTAACCGGCCAAACCCGCACCGAGCAAATCCGCCAGCAGGCGCAGCAGCTGGTGCGCGGCATAGATGGTGTGCGCGATGTGCAAAACCAGATAAGGCTGGGTAATAACACCGGCATGACTACCCGCACCCGTGACGGCTGGATCTCCACCAAAGTTAAAACTCAGCTGTTAGCCGACGAACAAGTTAGCGGCCTGAACATTAAGGTGGTGACCGAGAACGCTGAAGTGTTTTTAATGGGTATTGTCAGTGCGCAGGAAGCACAAAAAGCCGTTGATATCGCCCGCCACGTCGAAGGCGTCGCCCGCGTCGTGCAGGCGTTTGAAATCCGCCAAAACTAACCAAGTTGCCGCTTAGCATCTGCCTAAGCGGCACAGGCTTAACACTCCTGCAGCGCCTTTAGCACCTTAGAGTGAAATTCGCGCTGCTTCATTACCAGCATCACCACCACCGACGCCACCATAAACAGTAGCGGGTCGATAAACCAGGTTAGTGCCGATAAAGAGAAATATATTGAGCGCAGGCCATAGTTAAACGAGTGACCGGCCTGATCAATCACTTTAGAAGCGCGGTTAGCGTACAGCAGCTGCTCATCGTTGGTCATGCCGCGGCCATCCGGCGCGGCGCCAATTAATACGCCGCAAAAGCCATACTGACGCAACGACCAGGTAAACTGGAAAAAAGCAAACACGAAGATAAACACCAGCAGCAACAGTTTTAGCTGTACCGCGCCCTCGCTGTAACTGGCCCAGGGCACCAGGTTAGATAACATCAGGCTGAGTTTTTCCGCCGAGGCCATCGCCGTCAGTAAACCGGCCAGGATCAGCAAGGTGCTGGAAGCAAAGAAGGTCACGTTGCGCTCTAAGGTCGAAATAAGCCCGACATCGGCCATTTTGTTATCGCGCAGCAGCATCTTTTGCATCCAGTCATTGCGTTTGCGCCTGAGCTCAAACGACAAACAACTGACCGCCTTCGCCCGCCGTTTGGCAAAGAGGGTGTAACCAATCCACAAACCGAAAAACCACAGTACTGCAATCAGGTCCAGGCTGCCTGCCATCTTCTGTCTCCTGTTGTTAGCCGCCCACCAGCTTACGCTATTTTGCCGCGATTTTGCAGCGCCTGCCTGCGGTTATGTCGCCAGGCATCGGCGGTATAAAGCAACAGCGCCAACCAAATAAGGCCAAAGGTCACCAGCCGCTCAGCAGCAAAAGGTTCATGGTATAACCAGACGCCAAACACAAACATGCAGCTTGGGCCTATATACTGAAAAAAGCCCATAGTCGACAGCTGTAACCTGCGGGCACCGGCAATAAAACACAGCAGTGGCACGGTAGTAACCAACCCCGCGGCTAGTAAGTAGCTATTAAGCGTGGCACTGTTATGCAGCAGGTTCACTGCGCTGCTATCGGCATAACTGTGCCAGTACCATAGCGCCAGCGGCAACAGCAGCAAAGATTCGATAAACAAACCGCTAATCGCATCGACGTTAAGTTTTTTGCGCATCAGGCCGTAGATGGCAAAGGAGCCCGCCAGCGTCAGCGCTATCCAGGGCAACGAGCCAAAGGTAATAAGCTGGATCAGCACGCCGCTGGTGGCCAGTATTACTGCTGTCCATTGCAGGCGGCGCAACCGCTCACCCAAAAACAGCATACCCAGCAGCACATTCAGCAGTGGGTTAATGTAGTAACCTAAACTGGCATCCAGCATATGCTGGTTGTTTACCGCCCAGATAAACAGCCCCCAGTTGCCGCCTAACAGCACTGCCGATAGCAATAACCAACCCAGCATCTTCGGCTGGCGCAGTACCGCCATCACTTTAGCGCCTTGCTTTAATAGCAACAACACCAGCAATAACAGCACAAAAGACCAGACAATCCGGTGGATCAAAATCTCACTGGCGGGAATAAAGTCAATTTGCTTAAAGTACAGCGGGGCCAGCCCCCACAGGCTGTAGGCACTGGCAGCAAATAACCCACCCAGTTTTTGTTCACGGCTTAATGGCATAAGGTACTCCGGCGAAAGAGTAGCTATTATACGTGGCTACAGGCACTTAGCGCAGCGGCTTTATCGGCAAAAAACAGCTAACCGGCCCGGCGTTTGAAAATAACAGGCCAATTAACGGTTCCGGCTATGCCATTAAGGCTTTAGAATGGCGGCTGATTGTAAGTAACTGTTGGTTTAACGTGCACGCCGATTTATTACCCTTATTAAAACAGCATTTCGGTTACAGCGAATTTCGCAGTGGCCAGCACGCGGTAATTGAAGCCGCTTTGGCCGGCCAGGACAGCTTTGTGTTGATGCCGACCGGTGGTGGTAAATCGCTGTGTTATCAGTTACCGGCGTTATTACTGCCACAGGTGACCATAGTGGTATCGCCATTGATGTCGCTGATGAAAGATCAGGTCGATGCGCTCAAAGCTAATGGTATCGCTGCCGAGTTTGTCAACAGCAGCCTAAGCCGTGAGCAGGTGCTGCAGGTGTTTGCCCGCCTGCGCCAGGGCACTTTAAAACTGCTATATGTGGCGCCAGAGCGCCTGCTACAGCCGCAGTTTTTAGACCGGCTGCAGGATGTTGGCGTCAGTTTGTTCGCTATAGACGAAGCGCACTGTATTTCACAATGGGGCCATGATTTTCGCCCCGACTATATGGCGCTGGCGCTGTTAAAGCAGCGTTTTGCCAGCGTGCCGGTGATGGCGTTGACAGCCACCGCCGATAGCGCGACACGGCAGGACATTTTGCAGCAACTAAACCTGCAGCAACCCTATGTGCATTTAGGTAGCTTTGACCGGCCTAACATTCGCTACACAGTGCAGGAAAAATTCCGCCCCACCGAGCAGCTGATAAGCTACCTGCAGCAACAAGACGGTGCCAGTGGCATAGTGTACTGCAGCTCGCGGCGCAAGGTAGATGAGCTGACCGAGCAGTTAAAACAGCGCGGCTTTAACGCGGCCGCTTACCATGCCGGCCTTAGCAGCGACGAGCGTAATCAGGTGCAGGACGCCTTTAAACGCGACGATTACCAACTGATTGTTGCCACCGTCGCCTTTGGCATGGGGGTGAATAAATCCAATATCCGCTTTGTGGTGCACTTTGAGTTACCCCGCACCATCGAGGCGTATTACCAGGAAACCGGCCGTGCCGGGCGCGATGGCGTGCCCGCCGAAGCCATGCTGCTGTTTGATCCGGCCGATATTGGCCGGATGAAGCGCTGGCTCGACAATGAAGAAAACCAGCAACGGGCCGAAGTCACCTGGCAGCGCTTTTTGGCGATGGCGGCCTTTGCTGAAGCACAAACCTGTCGCCGTCAGGTGCTACTGAATTATTTTGGTGAGGCGCGCCAAACCCGTTGCGGCAACTGCGATATTTGTCTGCAGCCGCCACAGCAGTTTAATGCTACCGAACTGGCGCAAAAAGCGCTGTCCTGCGTGTACCGCGTGGGGCAGAGCTTTGGCATGCACCATGTGATTGAGGTGCTACGCGGCGGCCACAGCCAGAAAATTACTGAACTTGGCCATGATAAGCTATCGACCTGGGGCCTGGGTAAAGACTTAAGCCACGACTACTGGCTGAGCATTTTGCGCCAGCTTATTCACTTTGGTTTACTGCAGCAGGATATTACCGCCCATTCGGTGCTAAAGCTACAGCCGGCGGCAAGGCCGGTACTGCGCGGCGAAACCGAACTGATGCTGGCGGTGCCGCGTTTGCAAAGCGTGAAACGCGAGCCAGAGCGACGTGCGGTGCAAAAGTACGACCGGCTGTTATTTGCCCGCTTAAAGGCGCTGCGTAAGCGCATTGCCGAGCGTGATGATGTGCCGCCTTTTGTCGTCTTTAGTGATGCCAGCCTGATTGATATGTGTCAGCAGTTACCTACGGACAAAGCCAGCTTACTGGCAGTATCGGGTGTGGGCCAAACCAAGCTGGCGCGCTATGGCGCCGACTTTTTAGATGAGATAGCTGATTATCTGGCGGCAGACGCATCATCAGCCGCCGGCGGGTAAACTGGCATAAAACGCCGCAATATTAGCAATATCTGCATCGCTTAAGCCCGAGGCCATCGGTGACATAATCGGGTTTTTCCGCTCACCATCCCGATAGGCCTTAATCGACGCTTCCAGATAGCGTACTTTCTGGCCAGCCAGATTGGGATAATCAGGGATCACCGAAATACCATTAGCGCCATGGCAGGCGGCGCACACTGCGGCTTTGGCTTTGCCGGCGTCGATATCGGCAGCAGCCACGCCAGCAGAGCCTAATAACATTACTGTCATCAATAGCATGTGTTTCATCAGGGCACCTTTTTATTGTTTTGTTAAATTAAAACTAAGGTACACCATGCACAGCAGAGAAAAAAGCCCCGCCCTGCACGATGTATTGGCGAGCAGACAGGTTTTTCTGCTGACACTGTCAGCTGCGGTATGTTACTGTTTAGCGCCAAATTTATTAACATCGCCCAGGCCAACAAGGAGTATTAGCAGTGAAGTTTGCCGTTTATCCGCTGTTGTTATGCTGCTGGTTATACAGCCTGACGCTACAGGCGTTTCATGCGCAAACCAACAGCGTTGCCGAACCGCAAAGCGCGCGCCAGCAATTACAGCAACTTTACTACCTGGCGACACCATCCACGCTGACGCTAGACGAACTACTGGCCGATCCGGCATACCATCATAGCTTTAGCTTACTAAGCAAACAGCAAAAAGTGCTGTTTCAGGAGCATCAGGCGGTGTGGTTATTCGCCCGTTTGAGCAATACCAGTAACCGCACACTGAAAAGCATCCTGGAGTATGATTTTCCGCTGGCCGATAAAATTGAAATTTATCAGGTAGACCGGCAAAACCAGGATATTCGCCTGCTGAGCCGCAGTGGCAATGCCTACCCCTACAGCGAACGGGCGCTGCCCTATCGCAGTTATGCCGTGCCGTTAAACCTGACACCGGCCAGCGAAACCGACATTTTTATTAAGGTACAGGACGCCGCTGTTGTGCCCTCAGAAGTGCTGCTGTGGCAACACGGGCACTTTATGGCAGCCAAGCAGCAACAGGCGCTGCTCGATGGCGTGTTACAAGGAATTTTAATTGTACTGGCGCTGTATAACCTGATGCTGTTCGCCCGGCAGCAGCAAGTACATTATTTGTATTATTGCGGCTTTTTCGCCAGTTTTGCTCTGGTCGTGGCCATTTTAAATGGTATGGCGTTTGCGCTGCTGTGGCCGGATTACCCAGAGATTAACCAATCTATTTTGTATATCGCCGTTGGCACCAGTTTACTGTGCCTGAACTTATTTATGCGCTTCGGTCTGACAAACCTGACGGGCAGCTGGTGGTACCGCTGCAGCCAGATCAGCAGTTTTAGCGCCTTATTGCTGCTGTTTAGCCCGTTGTTTGCCAGCGGCCAGTTCAGGTTGCAGCTGTTGTTTATTGCCATCAGCTGGGTCCTGGGCAGTAACCTTTTGCTGGCGCTGCGGGTAAGCCTGACGGGCGCCGCCCAGGCGAAAAGCTTTATCTGGGCCTGTGTGCTTACCCTGATAAGCGCGCTGCTACTGACGTTAAACCAGGCCGGTTATCTGCACGGCGGTATCAACTGGGCTTATATTTTATTTTCGCTGGTGCTGTTAAGCCTGGCGTTAACCAGCTTTACGCTGTACAAGTTTCAACCGGTGCTGGACAGCAACCGCCCGACAGCAACGGAGCAGCAGTACAAAGAGATCTTCCATAACGCGGTTGAAGGCATGTTTACCACCACCCTGGATGGCCGCCTGATCAATGCCAACCAGGCGCTGCTGAAAATCTTAGGCTACGCCAGTCTGGAGCAGCTAAAACAGGCTATCGCCGGTACCGGCATGGCCCGCTTTTATGCCGATCCGGCCGAGCGGCAGTATATGCTCAAGCAGCTGGAGCAAGGCAGCAGTAAAAGCTTTGAAATACGGGGCCTGCGCGGCGATAACAGCCCATTCTGGGCCTTAATGTCGGTGCGCCTGGCCGCGTCGGATAACCAAAGGCCGGCTTTTGTACACGGTTCGGTAATTGATATTACCGAACAAAAGCTGGCTCATGAGCAACTGGCCTATCTGGCTAATCATGATGCGTTAACGGCGCTGTATAACCGCTACTATTTTGATAAACAGTTACAAGCCTTGTGCGAGCAAAGCGGTGATGACAAAGGCTGCGTGCTCTATATCGATGTTGACCAGTTTAAGCTGATCAATAATGGTTGCAGCCACAGTGCCGGCGACGCCTTACTAAAACAACTGGCCGAGCTGCTAAAACGTACCGCCCATCACAACGGCCCGCTGGCAAGGCTCGACAGCGACGAGTTTGGCATTCTGCTGGCGGGCAAAAACGCTAATGAGGCGTTTTCGCTGGCCTACCGCCTGCTCGATGCCATGCGCGAGTTCCGCTTTATCTGGCAGGACAGTGTCCATACCATCAGTATTAGCATAGGTATTGCCGAAATCAGCCGTGACGACAGCAGCGCTGATAGCGTACTGAAAAAAGCCGATGCCGCCTGCGCCATAGCCAAAGAAAAAGGCCGTAACCGCATCCAGCTGTTTGATGAACATGATGAAGATACCCAGCGCCACCAGGCTGAACTGCACTGGGTAAGTCAGTTGCGCCAGGCGGTGCAGGACGATAAATTTGTGCTGTTTCAGCAGCCCATTAAAGCACTTAACAGTGGCGATGGCGGTTATTGTTACGAGCTGCTGCTACGCTTGCAGGCAGAGAGCAACCAGCTTATTACGCCGGCCAGTTTTTTAAGCTCTGCCGAGCGCTATGGCCTGATGCCGCAAATAGACCGCTGGGTGATAAAACAGTATTTCCGCTGGCTACAGCAGTATCCACAGCATTTGCAGCAACTGGAATTGTGCAGCATTAACCTGTCTGGCAGTTCGTTACTCGACCCGAGCTTCAAAGACGATGTTCAACAGCTATTTGTGCAGTATCAGGTGCCTTTTACACGCATTTGCTTTGAAATTACCGAAAGTGTCGCCATTGTCAATTTGCAAAACACCCTGGCCTTTATTGAGCACTTCCGCGCCCAGGGCTGCAAAATGGCATTGGACGATTTTGGCAGTGGCTTTTCATCTTATGGTTATCTGAAGCACTTCCCGGCCGACTTTGTCAAAATTGACGGCCACTTTGTGCGTGATTTACTGGACGATCCTTACGACAAGGCCATTGTGAAGTCTATCCACGAGGTGGCACGCGCGATGAATATGCTGACTATTGCTGAGTATGTCGAAACCGTTGAGATTGAACAGGCATTAAAACTGCTTGGTATCGACTATGTACAAGGCTATGCCATCAGCCGGCCGCAACCGCTAAACACTTTACTGGGGTAAAATATATTTAACCGGCCCTATTGCTGAGATCTTAAGCAACTTTGTACAATGCGAGGGCGATATTTCGTCGCTCCTTAACAGGCAACCCTTATTTTTAGTTATTTCGTTCGGAGTCTTTATGCAACGGCTGCGTGAATTATCGCGTCGTGTTGAGGCTGTGTATGGCGAAATAGCGGAAACATTCTCGGCGTATCAGCAACAGCGTGGCCTTGGCTGCCGCTCTGGTTGTGGTGAATGCTGTTTGCAACCGACGATAGAAGCGACGGTGCTGGAGATGTTACCGCTGGCATTACACTTGTTCGATCAAGGTAAAGCAGAACAAACACTGACACAACTCGAAGAGTTAACAGAGCCTGCGGGCTGTTTTTTTTACCAGAAGCTGTCGTTTGACGGCAAACAGGGCCAGTGCAGTGTGTATCAGCAGCGGCCAAGCATTTGCCGTTTATTTGGCGCGGCAGGCTATCGCGACAAACAGGGTAAAACCGCTTTATCGTTGTGCAAGGTGATTAAAGCCGACAAACCGGCCGCTTATCAGGACAGCCTGATTGCGCTGGAATCCGATCCGCCGCCGATGATGCTTAAAGCCAAAGAGCTGGTGAACGAGCTGGATTATGAACTGGGTAAACAGCATTTACCCATTAACGAAGCCTTGCGCCAGGCGCTGGAAAAAGTGCTGTTTAAAGCCTGGTACAGCGGTATGAATGACGATCAGCAAATTGCCTGATGAAACACGCCGGCGTGGCAACGCGCCGGCGTTTTGAGCCCCAGGCTTACCAGCCTTCCAGCACCAGCTTACCGATGGCTTTACCGCTTTCCAGCAGTTGATGCGCCTGACGTAAATTAGCCGCGTTTATCTTACCGGGTGTCTGTTTTAGCGTGGTTTTTACCTGGCCTTGCTGAATTAACCGGCTTAAGTCGGTTAACAGCTGGTGCTGCGCGATCATGTCCGGCGTGGTAAACATGGCGCGGGTAAACATAAATTCCCAATGCAACGAAATACTCTTTTGTTTTAGCGGCATAATGTCGATGCCTCCGGCCGGATCGTCAATCAGCGCCAGTTTGCCCTGTGGCGCTAACAGCTGCACTAATTCGGCATAATGCTGCTCGGTGTGGGTTAAGCTGGCGACATGGCTGACACAGCTGAGATCCAATGCCTTTAACTGGGGTAACAACGGCTGGCTGTGATCCAGCACATAGTGAGCACCCAGCTCACTGACCCACTGTTTGGTTTCTGGCCGCGATGCCGTGCCAATAATGGTGGCAGTGGTTAACTGCCGGGCCAGCTGCACCAGTATTGAACCGACCCCGCCGCCGGCGCCGGTAATCAGCAGTACCGGGTGCGGGTGCTTTAAACTGGCTTGCTGTATTTCCAGCCGGTCGAACAGCAACTCCCAGGCGGTAATAGCCGTTAATGGCAAAGCGGCTGCCTGGGCAAAACTGAGGTTTGCCGGCATCAGCGCGACCAGACGCTCGTCAACCAACTGGGATTCGCTGTTGCTGCCGGGGCGGGTCAACGAGCCGGCATAATACACCTTATCACCCAGTTTAAATAAGCTTACTTCGTCACCCACAGCCACCACTTCGCCGGCCGCATCCCAGCCCAGTACTTTGTATTGGCCGGGCTCGGCGCTCACCCGCTTACGTATTTTCGTGTCTACCGGGTTGACCGACACGGCTGCTACTTTTACCAGAATATCGTGACCAGCTGCTTGCGGCTCTGGCAGCTCTATATCCACTAAGGCGTTTGCATCGGTTGCCGGTAACGATTGCTGATAACCTACTGCTTTCATCTGTGTTCTCCGTTTATTTGCCACTACCTTAGACGCTAAGCCGGTAGCGGTCAATTTTCTTCAGTAAGCCCTGCCGCGACAGCCCCAGCAG
This sequence comes from Rheinheimera nanhaiensis E407-8, assembly GCF_000296695.1. Taxonomy (GTDB): domain Bacteria; phylum Pseudomonadota; class Gammaproteobacteria; order Enterobacterales; family Alteromonadaceae; genus Alishewanella; species Alishewanella nanhaiensis. Next base: position 52,737 of record NZ_BAFK01000003.1, on the reverse strand, counting down.
CCGTGCTGCCTGGCTCTTATTGCCTTCAGTTTGTGCAAGTGCCTGTTTAATCAAGCGTATTTCAAGCCGTTGTACAGCGTCATCCAGTAATAAGCCATTAGCGGGCAGCGCAGCCGCCGCCGGCTGCTCACTGTCTTGTGGATGCAACAGGCTGATATCAGCCATGCTGATCACGCCATCCTGGGCTACGGCAGCCACGCTTTCCAGGGTATTTTTCAGCTCGCGGATATTACCCGGCCAGTCACGCTGCAAAAACCAGCTCAGCGCTGTGCTGTCCAGTTGCAAGCGCTGGCCCTGCTGTTTGCTGTGCAGCTCGAGAAAATGCTGTAACAACAGCGGAATATCCTGGCGCCGCTCGCTGAGCGCCACCGTCTCCAGCGTAATACCTTTGATGCGGTAGTATAAATCTTCACGGAACTGGCCTTGTTTTACCAGCTGCGGCAAGTTGGCATTGGTAGCCGAAATCAGCCGCACATCAATTCTTTGCTGCTCGCGCCCGCCAACGGCAAAGAAAGTGCCTTCCTGTAACACCCGCAGCAGCTTTACCTGCATCGGCAGTGGCATTTCGCCTATTTCATCCAGAAACAAGGTGCCACCATCGGCCAGCTTTAACAGCCCCGGCCGGTCTTTGTCGGCACCGGTAAAAGCACCTTTGACATAACCAAACAACTCGCTTTCCAGCAGATCGGCCGGGATGGCGCCACAATGCACTGAGATAAACGGCTTGTCTGCCCGGCGGCTAAGCTGATGCAGTGCTTTGGACACCACTTCTTTACCGGTACCGGACGGGCCCGTGACCAATACCCGGACATCGGTCGGTGCAATACGCTGAATTAGCGTACGCATCGCTTCCATCGGCGCTGAAGCGCCAATCAACCGGTTTAAACCATCGAGGCTGGACGCTTTTAACTGTTTAAGCTCAGTGTCCAGTTGATGCTTATTCAGCGCCCGTTTGATCACCACCGCCAGTAAGTCCGGGTCGACCGGTTTGGCAATAAAATCCCAGGCGCCCTGCGCGATGGCATCCAGCGCCAGTTGTCGCTCGGCATGGCCGGTTAAAATAATCACCGGCCGGCTGCTAAAGTCGGCCAGCGCGGCCAGCGTATGCTGGGGGTCAAATTGTGGTGGCAGTGATAAATCCAGCAAAATTAAATCAGCATCAAAGCCGGTTAGCTGTGCCCGGGCAGCCGCTAAATCGGCGGCAGTCTGCACCTGATAGCCACTGTTTTGTAACCAGCTTTGCGCCAACTGGCGAAAGGCCGGTTCATCATCGACCAGTAAAATACGGCCATTAGTCATGTTTGGCTTCCTGTGGTGAGTTAAATTCCAGCTCAAAGCTGACCGGCCAGCCCAGATCAGTGCGGTGTTTTACCTCGCCGCCATGCGCCTGCATAATGCGCCGCACTATGGCCAGGCCCAGGCCGCTGCCACCGGCACGTTTACTGACAAAAGGCTGAAACAGGCTGGCCTGCTGCGCAGCGTCAATGGCCGGGCCATTGTTGTGCACATACAGCCACACTTTGTGCTGTTGGCGGCGGCTTTGCAGGCAAATTTCAGCACCGGGCTGATTGCGGCAAAACGCCAGGGCATTATCCAGCAAATTAATCAGCACCTGCTGCAGGCGATAACTGTCGGCATAGACACTGAGATCGTCCGGCAGCTCAACACGGCAGGCCACACCATGCCAGTCTTGCTGGCTTATCACACTGTATACCAGCGCTTTAACCGCAACGTCAGTGCAATGTAGCTGTAACTGTCCGGAGTAACTTAACAGATCGGCAATCAGCCGGTCGGCGCGCTTTAGCTGCTGCTGAATATGGCCCCGCACCTCAGCTGACGTTGAAGCAGATGCCATAGCAATAATATTCAGCGGGTTACGCAGCTCATGCGCCATAGCCGCCGATAACGCCCCGAGCTCGACCAGGTGCTGTTGATCCAGCCGTTTGCGCTCAGCCGTTGCCAGCTGTAATGACTGCTCTAAGCTGTTACAGCTGGCCAGTAGCAACTGGGCAAAAATTTCGCCCTGCAACCGGTAACCGGGCGTGACGTCATCCCAGCCCTGCAGCTCGTAGTGCCAGCCGTTATTATCCCGCTGGCAACAGATATTCAGCGTAGTGCTGCTGCGCCCTGCTAGCGGCAATGTCACTGTCACCTGTTGCCTTAACTGCTCGGACAGCAGCTGGCTGGCCAGGCTGCTAAGTTGCTGCCAGTCAGTACACTGCTGCAGGCGTGAGCGCCACTGCGCCAGCAAGCTTTCACTCAGTGTCAGCCCCGGATAAATTAGCCGGCGCGCCAAGGTAGCCAGCGGCCGGTAGCCTGCCGCCGACAACAGCAATACCAGCGCCGAATATAACCACAACTGACTGGCCGGCACCGCCGCCAAAGCCTGCATCCCCAGTTGCCCCAGCAAGGCACTTAACAGCGCCATCAGCGCCAGCACTAACAGCAACATCGCCAGCCATAGCAGCGCCTTGTTGGCAAAGGCATTAATCGCCAGCACCTGATAGCGCACCACGCCGTAGACTAACAGCAATAAGTAACTGGGCAGCAGCAACATCGGATAGGGGTACCAGCTAAGGCCAAGCGACGGAAACACAAAGCTGGTAGCCAGTAACAAGCCCCAGCCACCGGCCAGAAACATCGCCACGATAGAGCGGCGCTTATTACCGCTGTGCTGACGCCAGCCTTGCCAAAGCACCGCATGCGCGGCGATGCCCAGTACCACCGTATACAGCAGGTTAAACCAGCCAACGCCGGTGAAGACAAAGAAACCGTCAAAGCCAGCGGTTTGCTTAACGGCCCCGCCGGGGGCCAGCCAGCTGACCAGCATCACCAGCAAAGTTAGGCTGTATAACAGCGGCAACAGCCAGCGCGGTTGGTGCCGGGCGGTAAATTGCAGCGCAAAATGCAGAAAAAACATCGGCATTAACGGGTTGGCCAATACCAGTGCCACGCCCAGTTGTGGCAGCTGGTGCAAAATAGCAATGTGGCCGCTACACCATAGCGCCATCATGGCGGCAAAGCCCGCCAACGCTGGCATTGCCGCCTGGCGCTGGCCCTGCAAAAGTAACCAGCCGGCCAGCAATACCGCGCAAGCACTGGTCAGCCACATGCTGATCTCAAAGGCGAAACTGAGCGACACTGTAAACCTCGTTTACAACATGAACGGCTGCAGATCGTAAACCCGGTTTACACACAACGCAAGCTAAATAGAAAAAGCAATATAAATCAAAGGTTAATACTCACCTTATAAAGTGGTAAGTATTTTGCTTTGCTATAGTAGGCGAAGCGCCTGTCAACCGGGGTCATCAGATGAACAGCAGTATTTTAATCAGCGATATATTGAGTTTAACCTTATTAGTTGCCGTCGCGCTGGCGCCTGCTGCCTGGCGTTACCTGCAACAGCGCCGGGGGTAATATGGAACTGGATACCGCGCTACTGTCCCGTTTACAGTTTGCCTTTACGGTCAGTTTTCACATTATCTTTCCGTCGATCACTATTGGCCTGGCCACGCTGATTGCCATTTGGGAAGGGCTATGGCTAAAAACCGCTAACCCGGTGTACCTGCAGCTGGCAAAATTCTGGATTAAGCCCTTTGCCATTACCTTTGGTATGGGCGTGGTGTCGGGCATAGTGTTGTCATACGAATTTGGCACTAATTTTTCGGAGTTTTCCCGCCTTACCGGGGCGGTGCTGGGCCCGCTGATGGCCTACGAAGTGCTGACGGCGTTTTTTCTCGAAGCCGGCTTTTTAGGCATTATGCTGTTTGGCTGGCAACGGGTTGGGCCAAAACTGCACTTCTTCGCTACCCTGGTCGTCGCGATCGGCACCTGGATTTCCGCTTTCTGGATTATCGCGGCTAACTCCTGGATGCACACCCCAGCCGGGCACATCATTGTCGACGGTGTATTTCAGGTAGACAGCTGGTGGCAGGTAATTTTTAACCCTTCGATGCCCTATCGTTTTAGCCATATGTTGCTGGCGGCTTTTATTACCGCCACCTTTGTCGTACTGGCAACCAGCGCCTGGCAGCTTAAACACAGCGAACATAAAGCCATGGCCCGCAAAGGGCTGTCGATGACCTTGTGGCTGGCGTTAATCCTGACCCCCTTACAAGCCTTTGTTGGCGATTTGCACGGGCTGAATGTAAAAGAGCATCAGCCAGTGAAACTGGCCGCGATGGAGGGTATTTGGCCAGAGCGCGAAGCCGCTGCGCCGCTGCTGCTGTTTGCTATACCTTACCAGCAAGCCGAGCAAAACCGGTTTGAAATTGGCATTCCCAAGCTGGCCAGCCTGATCTTAACCCACGACGCCAATGGTGAGCTGATGGGCCTTAAAGCCGTGCCCGCAGAAGATCGCCCTAACGTGGCAGTGGTGTTCTACTCGTTTCGGATTATGGTGGGTATTGGCCTTATGATGATCCTGGTTGCCGTAGTGGGCACGTATTTGCGCTGGCGCGGCCGGCTGTATCAAAGCAATGGGTTTTTGACAGCCTGCAGTTATCTGGCACCCAGCGGCATTATTGCGGTACTGGCCGGCTGGTATGTGGTAGAAGTAGGCCGCCAGCCCTGGCTGGTACAGGGGCTGGTACGCACTATTGATGTAGTCTCGCCACTGCCGGCCGAGCGGGTGCTGTTCTCCCTGACACTGTTTGTGCTGGCTTACAGCGTGCTGTTTGGCGTTTACCTGTACTTTATGCGCAAGCTTATCCGCAAAGGGCCACCGTCTATCGGCCAGCTGCAGCAACAATTAATTGGCGTTAAGGCGTCCGGTTATGCGGTGGCACTGGCCAAACAGCTTAAACCCACACAGGAGCAACACTGATGGAACTGCAATTGAGCCTACCGCTGTTTTATTTTCTGCTGCTGGGGTTTGCCATCTTAATGTATGTATTGCTCGATGGCTTTGACCTGGGGATTGGCATTTTGTACCCCTGGTTTAACAGCGATGCCGAACACGACCACTTAATGCGCTCTATCTCGCATGTGTGGGATGGTAACGAAACCTGGCTGGTATTTGGCGGCGTGATATTATTCGGCGCCTTCCCGCTGGCCTATGCCAGTTTGGCGTCGCTGCTGTATCTGCCCATTATGCTGATGCTCATCGGGCTGATTTTCCGCGGCGTTGCCTTTGAGTACCGCTTTAAATCACTGCGCTCAAAAATCTGGTGGAACCGCGCCTTTGCCATGGGCTCCAGCGTTGCGGCATTTTGTCAGGGCCTGATGCTGGGCGCCGTGGTGCAAGGCATCGAATATAGCAGCCAGAGTTTAGCCGGCCTGCCCTGGCTTAGCCCCTTTAGTGTGTTTACCGGCCTGGCGGTGATGGCCGGTTATGCCTTGCTGGGCTGTACTTACCTGACGATGAAAAGCCGGGGCGATATTCAGCAAAAGGCGGCGCGCTATGGCCAGCGTTTGCTGCTGTTTGTCATGCTGGCGATGCTGCTGGTAAGCCTGTGGACCTTATTCACTCAGCCGGCGGTGCGTGGCCGCTGGTTTGGTGGCTGGCATAGCCTGCTGTTAATGTTGCTCCCCTTATTGGCGGTGCTGGCCGCACGGTTATTGTTTCGTGACCTCGGCCGGGTGCAGCGGCAGTTTGCGGCGACAGCCAACATTAATCCGCGCCATGAAAGCCGGCCATTCTGGTTGGCCGCAGCGCTGTTTTTACTGGCCTTTGCCGGTTTGGTGGTGGGCTTATTCCCTTATTTACTGCCGCCCCAACTCAGTTTTGGCCAGGCTGCAGCACCAGACAGCAGCCTGCGGTTTATGTTGCCGGGTATTGTGATCTTTTTACCGCTGATCCTGGCCTATACGCTGTGGGGCTACCATATCTTTCGCGGTAAGGTAGAAGACTTTGAGGAGGGCTACTAATGGCAGACACGTCCACCAGGTTACCGCGCCTGGCCTGGTTTGCGCTGTATTATCTGGCCGGCATTGGCCTGCTTAGCCTGCTGGCCTGGCTGCTAAAACAGCTATTACAGTATTTATAAGCCGGCTGGGCGATAGAAACCGGCGGTTGGTCGCAATGGCCGGTTATTTTTTCTGCCAAAGCTTGCGAAATGCATTTAACCGGCTCAGTATTACAGCGTGTGATGTCGCTACCACTGCATAGGTAGCAACGAGGGTGTATGCGCTGGCTAAGTAGTTTTGCCTTACTGCTGTTTTTAAATCTGTGGTGCACGCCACAGGCTTTTGCTGTGCACGACAGCCGCCTATCGCCATTAGCCGACACCCAGTTTTATGCCGTTACCCCCGTCAGTTACTGTCATCAGTTCAATATTGAAACCGAGAACAGTGACGAGCCGCAAGATAGCCTGAAACGCAGCGCCACGCCATTTGTGCCAGCCCTGGCTGCTATGGTGGTGGCTCCTGAAACACGTAACACGGCGGCATCACCCTATAGCCACATTCAGCCACGCGCACCACCTGCTATCGCTTAACCTGTTTATCTACTTACAGCACCGCTGTTTCGTTTATTAATATTAAGCCGGTATGGCCTCTGCGTACCGGTGGTTAAGGATTAGCATATGAAAACATTAGCATTGTATACCGTTGAAGCCATTGATCATTTAGTTCAACCAGCCGACTTTGACGGCACCCGGTTAACCTCACCGGCACTGCAGGTGGTTACCGACTTTCAGCACACCGAACCTAATACCATCAGCGCCGGCAGCAAGGCCAGTGCCGCACTGCAGATGATGCAACAAGAGCACAGCCGGCTGAAACTGGTGGTAGACCATCAAGGTGAACTGGTGGGGCTGCTGGCGATAGAGCAACTGTCTGAGCAGGCCTTAATGCGCCAGGTCGCCTTTGGCAGCCCGCGCAATGATATAACAGTTGCCGATGTGATGCGGCCACGCGAACGCATTAAAGCCCTGGCTTACCAGCAACTTAAGCACTGCACCATTGCCGACGTGGTTAACACCCTGCAATCCAGCGGTGAGCAACATTGTGTGGTTATCGACCGCGATAACCACCAGATCCGCGGCGTCATCAGCGCACAGGACATTGCCCGCCGGTTAAAACTGCCACTGCAGATTAGCCAGGCTCCGACCTTTTTACATATCTTCGACAGCATCAGCGCTTAAGCGCATTGCGGTGGTATAACGCTCCAATCCGGCAGTTTGCCGCTGCCGGGTTTGAGCCTTAGCACCGTTCAGGGTAGTTTAGCCATATCACCTACCCTGAACTGAGGTCTTTATGTTGTTTTTTCGTCATACCGCACTGGCCGCGGCCCTGCTCCTGGGCGTGGCCGGCGCGCCCCTGTTTGCCAGTGAACGTGCAGCCAGTCAAGCCGCTGCCAGTGAGCCCGCTGCCAGCCGCTACTTTGAAGCTGAAGATATTTTTGCGCTGGAATATGCCAGCGATGTACAAATTTCACCCGATGGCAGCAAAATTGTTTATGTGCGTGCCAGCAACGACATTATGACTGACAGTACCCGCCAAAGCCTGTGGCTGCTGGATGTGAAAAGCGGCCAGCAAAGCCCGCTGTTTGCCGATCAGTTTAACTACAGCTCGCCGCGCTGGTCACCCGATGGCCGCCAGTTGACGTTTATCAGTGACAGCAGTGGCTCGCGGCAAATTCACCTGCACTGGTTGGCACAAAACCGCAGCGCTAAATTATCTAACTTGCAACACAGCCCGGCCAATCTGGTGTGGTCACCCGACGGCCAACAGCTGGCCTTCACCATGAATATGCCGGCGTCCCCGGCCGAAATGCAGCAAAAAGTGAAACGGGTGAAAAAGCCTGCCGGCGCTAAGTGGTCAGAAAGTGCCACTGTGTACGATCGGGTGCGCTATCAGGCCGATGGCCAGGGCTTTTTAAAACCACAGTTTCGTCAGGTGTTTGTGCTACCGGCCACCGGCGGCAGCGCGCGTCAGTTAACCCAGGGCGATTTTAATTACGGCAGCGATCTCACCTTTACGCCGGATAGCCGTGCGCTGGTGTTTGCCGCCAATTTACACCCGGAGTGGGAATATCAGCCGCGCGATGCCAACCTGTACCAACTGTCATTGCAAAGTGGCGAGCTTACCGAGCTAACCAGCCTGCCGGGCGATGAGTCGGCAGCGGTGTTTTCACCCGATGGCAAACAACTGGCGTTTTTGTGGCAAAGCAATGCGCTGGTGCCTTACAGCAACAGTAAGCTAAAAGTGCTGAACCTGAGTAATAAACAGATCCGCGATGTCGCCGCCGACTTTGATCGCAGTATTGATAACCCCAACTGGTTAAACAATAACAGCCTGGTGGTGCAATTTGATGACCGCGGCCAGCGCAAACTGGCCAGCCTGAGCCTAAACGGCAAGCTCACTGAGCTCACCGCCAGCTTAGGTGGCGTCAGCCAGCCACAACCCTATTTAAGCGGCAGCTACAGTGTGTCAGACAAGGGTGTCATTGCCTACACCCACGGCACCAGCGTGCGCCCCAGTGAGGTCGCTGTGCTGCAAAGCGGTAAAAGCAGGGTGCTGACGGCGCTGAACGAGGATTTACTCGGCCATAAAACCCTGGCGCAGGTGCATGACATTAGGTACAAATCATCCTTTGACGGTGAAGAGATCCAGGGCTGGTACCTGACGCCGCCTGATTTTGACCCGACGAAAAAATACCCACTGCTGCTGGAAATTCATGGCGGCCCGCATTTAGCTTATGGCCCGCACTGGAGCGTCGAAATGCAGCGCTACGCCAAAGAAGGCTATGTGGTGTTTTACAACAACCACCGCGGCAGCTCCTCTTACGGCGAACGCTTTGCCATGCTGCTACACAATAAATACAGCTCTCCGGAAGACTTTGCCGATCATAACAGCGGCGTTGACGCCATGCTAAAGCTGGGCTTTATTGACGAAAATAACCTCTTTATCGGCGGCGGCTCGGCCGGCGGCATCGCCAGTGCTTATGCCATAGGCTTAACCGACCGCTTTAAAGCAGCGGCGGTAGTAAAACCTATTATTAACTGGCTCAGTAAAGTGATGACCGGCGATACCTACACTTACCAGACCTTTCATCAGTTCCCCGGCGTGCCCTGGGAGCATGTCGAGCATTACTGGCAGCGCTCGCCGCTGAGCCTGGTGGCTAATGTCACCACCCCAACCATTTTAATTACCGGTGAGGACGACAGGCGTACGCCCATTTCAGAGTCAGAGCAGTTTTATCAGGCGCTGAAGCTGCGCCGTATCGACACCGCGCTGGTACGAATTCCGAACACACCGCATGGCATATCAAACAAACCCAGCCGCATGATTGAAAAGGTCGAATACATGCTGGCCTGGTTTGAGAAATACCGCACGCCGTCTAACTAGGAGTGAAAAATCTATCCAGCATTGCCAGCGTCTGGCTAATCGTAGCCAGGCGCTGGTCAATACCGGCGCTGGCGGGCCGGATACCAATTTTCGCCCCCAGCACGGCTAAACTTGCCGCATCAGATGCCGCCAGGCACGCATGCATCGCCTGCTCGGTCAACCAACTGCCTGGTTCACCCAGCGGCATTAACGCACTTTGCTGCGGTGGCTGATGGCTGTCACGCCAAGCACCAAATTCAGAGTCCCTATCTGACACGCCAGAGAACATCAGGCCAGCTAACAGCCCGGCGGCTTTTGCCTGCTGTATATGCTCAAGCGCCCCATCAACATGGCGGGTTTCAAAGACCGAGCGGCCCCAGTTAATCACCATGCCAAGCGGCTGCTGTGCCGGCAACTGCCGGTTTAATTCCGTTAATACTTCAAGCTCATCGCTCAGCGCTAAAAAGCCTTTTGATGGTGCATGGCCGGGCACATAGGCATCGCAATGTTCGATCAGAATACGCGCCCCCTGCCAGTCCCACTGCAGCATGGTTTGCAGCGACGTCTTTAGCGCCGCAGCCGACGAGGCGGCGTTATGACGCGCCGGCGCGGTTTGAATTTGAATCGCGCTTACCGCCTTTCGGCCTAAATAGGCATTAAGCTTGCCAATAGCGGCACAGGCTTGCTGCATAAAAGCCAGCGCCACCTGGCGGCCACTTTCATCCAATGCGGCTAAACCAAACTGCTCGTTTTGCGACAGCGCAGTCATAATGCCGGGGATGCAGGTAAACACATAATCCCACTGTGGGTCGATATTGGCTAAAAACCAGTTATCGTCGTGCGGGTGTAAGCGGCCTAAAAACGGATGCTCCAGCCCTTTAAGGTTAGGTAGCGTTTTCAGCGCAGCATAAAATGCAGTTTCAAGCGCCGGCTCCCAGTGACTTTGGTTTGGTGAGGCAGCATAAGCGCCAACAGTGTATTTCATCATGGTTTAAGCAACCTATTGTTATCAGCGCTAATCATCAGGGCTGTTTAGGGTAAACACCAAATGTTTACGCATATCTTTTAACACCACACCCTTTTTTAGCAATAAGCCGCTAAGGCGTTTTTGCCAGGCCAGCAGCTGCGGCTGGGCGTCATCCAGCATAGCTTGCTCCGCAAACTGCAGCCGCACCAGTAACGAGCCGGGAAAGGCTTCATATTCCAGGCTAAACCAGGCCTGCACCACGCCGGGCACATCAGCCAACGCCTGTTGCTCCAGCATCGTTACTGCATCTAACACAGCCGCCTGTTGTTTAAGCTGTACTTTGGAGAGTTTTTTCATGAGTTTGATTATTACGTGGTTTACTTTAATTGCTATAACTTCGCTTTGGTGATGGATTATGCCGCTAATTCTGATTTCGTGCGAATAGCGTTTTCGATATCTTTTAATTACGTTACTCTGTGAAAAAAGCGCTTAACTTTAAAACACCTGCACAACTTGAGTAAATTAACGATGTCCATGCCTATACCCGTGCGTTTATTCCACATCACAGCGATAGATAATTTACCTGCGATATTTCAGCAAGGCGCTTTATTATGCAAACAACAGTCACAGGCAGCGGGTATTAATTATCAGAGTATTGCTCATGCCGGTGCTCAGGGCATCAGGTCTGCCAAAGCGGTGATCGACCCTCCGGGTGGCAGGATCCATGACTATGTTCCTTTTTATTTCGCGCCGCGCTCACCCATGCTAATGGCAATTCATGGCGGCAAGGTAGCCGGCTGCAGCTACAGGCAAGATGATATAGTGCATTTCGAACTGCTGGTTCGTGTTGTAGTGCAGCATACCCAAGACTTTGTGTTTTTTGATCGCAATGCCACTAAGGTATACAGTCAGGCTTACACTGATCCGCATCAACTAAAAGATGTGATTGACTGGCAATTGCTAACCGAACCACCACAACTTGATGGTTTTTGTAAGTATTTTAGTGACAAACCAGAGCCAGCCAAATATACCGACCGGCTGGAGAAACGACAGGCCGAGTTTTTAGTAAAGCATCAAGTACCTTTGGCATGGTTTACCCGTTTAGGTGTTATCAATGACACCAAAGCCGAACAAGTTCGGGCTTTAATAAGCCAATTTGGGTTAAACTTACCGGTAGCGGTAATGCCAGACTGGTACTTTACCGGCCAGTGATATCAGGATGTAACGGAGAACAGCAGTGACCATAGCGTCAAGTACAGGTGATTTACTTAAACAGCAAGATGTTGATGCCATAGTCAACACAGTAAACTGTGTAGGCGTGATGGGCAAAGGCATAGCGCTGCAGTTTAAGAAAAAATGGCCGGCTAATTTCAGAGCCTACGCTACAGCCTGTAAAGCAGGAGAAATCCGTCTTGGTAAAATGTTTATTTTTGATCTGGGTGCTTTAGCCACACCGCGTTATATCATCAATTTTCCCACCAAGGATCATTGGCGCAATACTTCTAACCTGAAAGATATTGCAGCTGGCCTACAAGATTTAGTACAGCAAATCAAAAATTTGGATATTCGCTCTATTGCGATGCCACCGTTAGGTTGTGGTAATGGCGGCCTTAGCTGGAGTGACGTACGCCCGGTTATCGAGCAATATTTCGCGAGTTTACCTGAGGTTACAGTACGCTTATTCGAACCGTCTGACACTGCAGCCACCGCACAATTAGAAGTAAACACCGCGGCCCCCAAAATGACTGCCGGCAGAGCTGCTATTCTGACGTTGTTAGAGTGCTACGAAGCGCTAAGTTATGGCTTGTCCAAACTTGAAGTACAAAAACTCGCGTACTTTCTGCAAGAAGCCGGCGAAGATTTAAAACTCAGCTACCAAAAACATAAATTTGGCCCTTACGCCGACCAATTGCGCCATGTATTGGATCGTATGGACGGCCATTATATTCACGGCGTCGGGGATGGCGTGGTTGAATCCGCTATTACCCCAGATCCGCTTGCGCTAACAGCAGCTAAGGCTTTTCTGGCGCAAGCCAACCCAGAGCTACAAACCAGAGTTGAGCGGGTGGCACAACTGATTGACGGCTTTCAGTCACCGTTTGGCATGGAGCTACTCGCCAGTGTGCACTGGGTAGCGAAACAGGAAGGGGCGGCAGATGCACAGCAAGCACTGCAGAAAATTCAGTCATGGAACCTGCGTAAAAGCCAGCTGATGCAAGCAAATCATGTTGAAGCAGCATGGCAGCAGTTACATCGATTAGAGTGGGTTTGAGCGTTAACCTTTGTTTTGTAAGTTAGATAGTAATTCCGCCATGGCTTTATCTGGCCATTGGTAGTCTGTTAGCCCTTTTATGGTACATGGCCTGTGGCTTAACTCGGCGCTGTAACGGTATGGGTTAATATCTGATACGGCAGTGTTGGTGTAACCAAGGCCGTAATCAATGTCTTGTGAAATTTGGTTCATTGTTCCCTGCACCGAGCGGTTACATTCAGTGTCGAACTGTAACGCTGCCAAATGCTGCGTGGCAGTTTCGACCAGCTCGTGTGGCAAACCGCTTTTAAGCAAGCTGTTTATAAACACATCTTCAAAATGCCATTGTAGCTTGGCGAAGTCTGGCTTGGTTAAACAGGGAATAAACACGGCGTAACGCGTGGCGTCATGCACGGCGATAACACATTGTCTGCGTTGGATCGTGATGAGGTTAGCATGCCAGTTTAACCACTTTGCCTGTAAGCCAATGCTTGTTGGTGCAGGTGCTGTGGTGTTAGCTGGCAGCTTTGTATACAGCTTTTTGGTGCAATGCAAGATCACTCACAACCTCTTTCATATCCCGGCGAAATAGCGAAATTGTACACGTTATCTAACATAGAGCGGATCATTAACCAACGCTGACTCCCTGCTGTGGTAAGTCCACTGGACTCGGTACACTCTCGCCTTATCGAAATCTGTTCGCACAATTCATAATCTGTTTGCTGCAATTAAGTCTTGTCATTCAACAATACTGCCCTGCTACCCAACCACTGGCCCAGGCCCACTGGAAGTTATAGCCGCCGAGCCAACCAGTCACGTCAACTACTTCGCCGATAAAATATAAGCCCGGCTGGTGTTTCGCTTCCATGGTTTTTGACGATAGATAATCGGTATCGACACCGCCGATGGTTACCTCAGCAGTGCGGTAGCCTTCGGTGCCATTCGGTTTAAAAATATAGCTGTGCAACGTAGCAGCAATCTGGCTGATGCTTTTGCTGTGCAGTGCTTTTAATGGTTGATTATGTAACGCGTTAATCTCAATCAGCTTTTCTACCAAACGTTTTGGCAGTAACTTCGCCAATGCGGTTTTAAGCTCCTGATCAGGATGCGCCTGCTGCTGAGTTTGCAGATACTCAGTAATATCTGTTTGCGGCGACATATTCACTGTCACCTCATCACCTGGCTGCCAGTAGCTGGATATTTGCAGTATCGCCGGCCCGCTCAAGCCACGGTGGGTGAACAACATATCTTCCGGGAAAACGGTGCCATTAGCTTCGGCGGTTACCGGCAATGATACACCGCTGATCTCCTCAAACACGGCTTTATCATTTGGTTGCCAGGTTAATGGCACCAGCGCAGCACGCAGCGGCAGCACCTTTAAGCCAAACTGCTCGGCTAACTGAAAACCAAAGGCCGTAGCGCCCAAATTAGGCAAACTTAAGCCGCCACTGGCCACCACTAAACTGTGGCACTGCCGGCTTAGCTCTGGCGTGGTAAGCGTGTACTGGCCATCAGCAAAGCTAACCGCGGTGATGTTTTGCTGCAGCGCAATCTGCACATTAGCGGCCCTGGCCTCGGTCAGCAGCATATCGACAATGTCTTTGGCGCTATCGTCACAAAACAGCTGGCCCAGGGTTTTCTCGTGGTAAGCAATACCGTGCTTTTGCACCAGGGCAATAAAATCCCATTGGGTGTAGCGGCTAAGCGCTGATTTACAAAAGTGCTTGTTTTGCGACAGGAAGTTTTCCGGCCCGGCATACATATTGGTAAAGTTACAGCGGCCACCGCCGGACATTAAGATTTTACGGCCTACCCGCTTGCCGTTATCCAGCACCAGCACCTTGCGGCCGCGCTTACCGGCCTCAATGGCGCACATTAGCCCGGCCGCGCCAGCACCTATTACTATTACATCCCACTGCTGCATTACCTGTCGCCTGCCTGTTGCTGTTAAAGGCGCTATTGTCCTGTAGTGGGCAGGCGCATGCAATGCTGTTGCCGCCTAAGCCTTACCTTGGGAGAAACTTCATATATTTCTTTTTGGAATATCTTATTCTTATTTACAATAAATTACACTTGTTGCCAAATGTAACACATGTCAACCGCCATCAAGGGCAGATGACAATTTGATAAAGCGCCTTTTCTGCAAACAGCCCTTTTTCCGGAACGGCGGTTTACATTAGTTCCTGCTAACGAAAAACGGCATTTTTGCCGCGGGTTTACAAGGTCTGCACAACAGGTTAAAAATCGTGCAGCAGCCATCCAGACAGGCTGTGTACAACAATAAATAATCATAACTCCAGGTAAGTAATCACTATGAAACACTCCTCTTTTCGCTTAACGGCATTGGCGGCGCTATGCCTGCCTGCAGCTGTTTTTACAACCCAGGTAATGGCAAATGACAATGCTGAGCATGCTGACGGCCCGGCAACGCGTTTTATCATTAAATATAAAGAAACTGCTGGTGCGGACATTAGCAGCGCGCTGCCACAAAGCGTAGGCCAACAAATTAAGGCGCAGCGTATGGCAGAAAAAGCCCAGCGTTTTAGCAGCCGTGCCGGTGAGAACATGCGTTTTGTCCGCGGTTTAGGTTTAGACAAGCACGCCGTATTCCGCGCTGAGCGTAAGCTGTCGAAAAAAGAGACCCAGCGCATGCTGGAGCTATTAGCGCAGGATGACGAAGTTGAACGCGTAGAAGAAGACGTGATGCTACGCGCCACCGCCACGCCAAACGACACCCAGTACAGCAGCCAGTGGCATTATTACGAAGCCACCGGCGGTTTACGTGCACCCGCCGCCTGGGATAACGCCACCGGCCAGGGCGTAGTGGTTGCCGTGCTGGATACCGGTTACCGGCCACACGCCGATTTAAATGCCAACATTCTGCCAGGCTATGACATGATCTCTGACAGCTTTGTCGGTAACGATGGTAATGGCCGCGACAGCGATGCCCGTGACCCGGGCGATTGGACCGATGCCGGTGAATGTGGCAACGGTTACCCGCCATCATTCCAGGGCTCCAGCTGGCACGGTACCCATGTAGCAGGCACCATTGCTGCAGTTACCAATAACAATAACGGTGTGGCTGGTGTGGCTTACAACGCCAAAATTGTACCGGTGCGGGTACTGGGTAAATGCGGCGGTTACACCTCTGATATCGCCGACGGCATTATCTGGGCTGCTGGCGGCACGGTATCAGGCGTACCGGCAAATGCTAACCCGGCTGATGTAATTAACATGAGCCTCGGCGGCGGCGGTGCTTGTTCATCTACTACGCAAAATGCCATCAATATTGCCCGCAATAACGGCGCTGTGGTGGTGATTGCTGCCGGTAATGACAATGACAATGCTAATAACTACAACCCAGGTAACTGTGCTGGCGTAGTCAACGTAGCCTCAACTGGCCGTAATGGTGGCCGTGCTTACTATTCAAACTACGGCACTTCAATTGACGTTGCCGCACCAGGCGGTGCGATGAACTCAGCCAATGATCCTAATGGCGTGTTATCGACTTACAACACCGGCACTACTACACCAGGCAGTGACAGCTATGGTTACAGCCAGGGTACGTCGATGGCTGCACCACATGTGGCTGGCGTCGCAGCGCTCATCAAACAGGTGAAACCTTCAGCGACACCCGATGAGATTGAGCAGATCTTAAAATCCACTGCCCGCAGCTTCCCGGCTGCCTGTAGCGGCTGTGGTACCGGTATTGTTGATGCCAATGCCGCTGTACTCAATGCCATGGGTTCAGGCGGTGGCGGCACACCAGGCACCAATGTGCTGGAAAAAGGCGTGACCAAAACCAATCTGTCGGGCAGTACTGGCAGCAACACCTTTTATACTATTACCGTACCAGCCGGCGCCACTAACCTGACCTTTAACATGGCAGGTGGTAGCGGTGATGCTGACATGTATGTGAAATTTGGCAGCGCGCCGACCAGCTCAAGTTACGACTGCCGGCCATACCGTACCGGTAACACTGAAAGCTGCAGCTTTGCCACACCACAGGCCGGTACTTACCATGTCATGTTAAATGCTTACAGTGCCTATTCAGGCATTTCACTGACAGCAGATTACACGGCGCCAACTGGCGGCGGTAGCACCGGCGGTGGCGGCACCCTGACCAACCTGACAGCAACAACCGGCAACTGGCTGCACTACACCCTGACAGTGCCTGCAGGTATGGGCTCACTGAACGTCACCATGTCTGGTGGCACCGGCGATGGCGATTTATATGTACGCCGTGGTGCTCAGCCTACCACCAGCAGCTACGACTGCCGGCCTTACAAAACCGGTAACAATGAAAGTTGCGCCTTCACCAATCCGCAGGCTGCGACTTATCATATCAGTATCCGTGCCTACAGCACCTTTAGTGGTGTAACACTGGTAGCGGAATACAAACCTTAACAGCTTGTACAGAGCAAAAGGCCAGCATTTTGCTGGCCTTTTTTATGCGACATCGGCTTTAGGGGTTTAGTAAGCGGCTAAGCTGTGCCTGTGCTAACGGCTCACTTTGCTCAGCCGCCAGCTGATACAGATCGCGTGCTTTTACCAAATCTTTCGCTACACCGCGGCCATATTCATACATCCAGCCTAAGTTGTACTGCGCATTAGCGTACCCCTGTTCGGCGGCTTGCGCAAACAACTCTACTGCGCGTTTATCGTCGGCTTTTACCAGCCGGCCGTTTTTATAAAACAGCCCCAAAGCCGTTAGTGCACGCGGTACCTTGGCCGGTAATGACTGCTGGTACAGCGCCAGTGCCCGTTTTTCATCCAGGCTAACACCATAGCCTTTCTCGTACATGTAGCCCAAATGCGCTATCGCGCGCAGATGGTTCTGCCCGGCCGCTTTTTGGTACCAGGCAACGGCCTGTTGATCATCCTGGCGCACGCCACGGCCGGTCTCGTAACGTAAACCCAGATTAAACTGTGCATCGGCATCGCCTTGTTCAGCCACCTTGGTGTACCAATACAAGGCTTGTTCATCATCCTGCGCTACGC
Source organism: Rheinheimera nanhaiensis E407-8 (assembly GCF_000296695.1). GTDB lineage: Bacteria > Pseudomonadota > Gammaproteobacteria > Enterobacterales > Alteromonadaceae > Alishewanella > Alishewanella nanhaiensis. The sequence goes on along the minus strand of NZ_BAFK01000003.1, from coordinate 35,248 downwards.
CGCGGCCAGCACCATACATAAAGCCCAGATTATACTGCGCATACAGCACGCCCTGTTCTGCCGCAGCCCGATACCACTTTACTGCTTCAGCGTCATTTTGCGCGGTACCGGTGCCATTCGCCAAGCGCAGCCCGGTAAGATATTGCGCCTCGGCATGGCCCTGCTCTGCCGCTTTTAATAACCAGCCAAAAGCCGCTGTTTCATCCACGGCCACGCCCTGGCCCTGGCTTAACATTACACCTAAACGAAACTGCGCCTCGCTGTTGCCCTCGTTTGCCGCCCGTTGCAGTAATTGAGCGCCTCTGACCGCATCGGCTTTAATACCGCGCCCTTCCAGTATATGCAGTGCCAGATGATAGCAAGCTGCAAGGTCTTGCTTGTCACAAGCAAGCTGTAAAAACTCGACCGCTTTGCTGTCATTCGCCCGCACACCACGCCCAAGCGAATAACTAATGCCCAGCTCTCGCTGCGCTTCTGTCACGCCTTGTGCCGCGGCGCGGTTATATAAGTCAAAGGCCCGGTTTTCATTTTTACTGACGCCCTGCCCGGTTAAATAAAATTGCGCCAGCTGAAAACCGGCCCGGCTATGGCCTTGCTCCAGCGCCCGCTGATACCAGCCAATGGCTTTGTTAATATCTACCGGCGCACCGCGACCGGTCTGATAACGGCCGGCAACAATATACTGCGCGTCAACATCACCCTGGTTGGCTGCACGCTCATACCAGAGCAGCGCACTGGCCTCATCCTGAGTGACACCGCGGCCATTAGCATACATAAAACCCAGGTTATACTGCGCCAGCACATGTTGCTGCGCAGCCGCTTTTTGATACCAGTACACCGCCAGCGCATCATCCTGTGCCACGCCTTTACCATTAGCATGCGCCAGCGCCAGCTGATACTGCGCCTGCGCCAGCCCCTGCTCGGCCGCGGCATTAAACCAGGCGGTAGCCGCGCTGTCATCCACCGCCACACCATGACCATTGGCATAAAGCGCCGCTAGATTAAATTGCGCATCGACCACACCGGCCTGTGCCAGCGGGTACCAGTGGCTATAAGCATCCACATAATTCTGCCGGCCAAAAGCACGCAAACCGACGTCAAAACTGGCCTCTGCGACCGCCAGCACCGGCAGCTCTGGCGCTTTTATTGCCAAAGCGGCGGCCGGCGCAACAGGGGTAGCAGCTTTAACGGCTGTTGTGGTCGTAATAGCGGCTGCAGTTGTTGCCACTGCTGTGGCAGGCGTATCGACCGGTGCCTGTATCTCGGGTTCGCTGCGCTGTGCGGCTTGCGCTTCACGCAGATCGGCGACACCCTGCACTATATCCTGCCTGGCCCGCGCCGATTCGGCGAAATCCGTGCTGTTCGAAGCGGCCTGCTCCAGCCAGTACGCTGCTTGCAGCGCATCCTGCTCTACCCCGTGCCCCAGTGAATACAATTTAGCCAATTCAAACTGCGCAGTAGTATTGCCGTCCAACGCCAGCGCCTGCCAAAGCTCAGCCGCTTTAGTGTAATCGCCCTGCTGATAAGCCGCCTTGGCTGCGTCGATTTGCTGCTGTGGCTGTGCTGCCAACACAAAGCTGGTTAGCATTAAGCTTGTTATTATTCTATTTAGCCGCATAGATGCCCCTCCGTTAGTTGATGTTATATCAAAGAACGGCGGTGACACCAAGGACGAAAACACGATAAAAGGTGAACAGAGCGTGAATAAAAGCGCAAAAACTGCGATAAATTGCCGTTTTTAGCCGCCAAATTGCTGCTGATAGCCAGCCAACAGCCACTGCCAGTGCTCGGGCTGCCAGCCAAAGCCCGGCTGTAAGCCGCGCTCTTTTTGCAGCGATCGCAGCAGGCGCGCCAGATTGTCCTGCTGCCAACTGCCCGCATGGCGCAGCGCACATTTATCAAAATCAATCAGCCAAAATCTGCCTTCGCTATCAAGCAGAATATTGTGACAGTTCAGATCGGAGTGATAGACGCCATACTGATGAAAACGGCCTAGCAGGCGGCCCAGTTGCTGCCACTGTGCTTCGCTAAGGGCTTCAGCGGCGCCCAGCAAAGTGGCCAGGTCGCGGGCACCAGGGATCAGCTCAACCATAATATCGCTTTGATAACACAGGCCGTTTGCGTAGTAATGCGCTGCCAGCGGCCGCGGTACCGGCAGCTGATAGCGTCTTAGCTGGCGCAGTAGGGCAAACTCCTGCATCGCTCTGCTGTACAGTACACTTTGATAACAGAATTTATCTGTGACCAGTTTGCCAATCAGGCCGCCGCGATAATAATGCCGCAGTACAAATTTGTGCTGTAGATGCCGGACAAACCAGGCGGTATTGCGCCCCTGCGACTGGCCAATAATTGCCTGTTGCTGCTGCCAGTGCTGTGGTGCAAAACTTAACTGCGTCCTCGCGGTAAACACCTGGCGCTGATACCAGCTAATGCCCTCAGCATTAGCTGCCACCGCAAAGTCGGCAATGCCCTCGCCCAGATAAGCGGCAATCGCCTGACACATGCGCTTACTGGCACCACTGTGGCGCTGATACAACGCCTGCGCCTTGCTACCCTGCTGCTGAGCCAGCGTAGAGTCCGTTAACAGCTGGGCGGTACTTTGCACCAGCGAGGGCACATCCGCTACCCAGCTTAGTGCCTGTTCAGCGGCCAGCCACTGATAGGCATAGGCAAAATTAAACACATGGCGGCCGCTTTGAATTGGCTTAGCAAAGTACATTGCCTCCAGCGGATTATGGCCACCGCGCTCTATTAAACTGCCGCCGATAAACACCACATCGGCCAGTTGATACCAGGCCAGAAGTTCGCCCATAGTGTCGGCCAGCATCACATCATGTTGCGCAGTAACAGTTCCGCTATCGCTGCGGCGCAGATAACTAAGCCCCGCCTCGCTAATCAGCTGCGCCACAGTGTTAAAGCGCTCCGGGTGACGCGGCACTATAATAAGTAACAACTGAGGAAACTGCGGTTTAAGCTGCTGATAAGCCTGTAATAACAGCTCATCTTCGCCGGCGTGCGTGCTGCCGGCTACCCATACCTGCCGGCCACTAAGCGGTGGCTGAAACTGACTCACCAGCGCAGCGTGCTGCGCTGGCAGCAGCATGTCGTATTTTAAATTACCGCACACCTGAATATCGGCCTTACAGCCTAATGCCTTAAAGCGCCGCGCCGTGGCGTGATCCTGCGCCAGCAGCAGGCTGATATTATCAAGCGCCAGCCGGCTAAAACCGTACCAGCGGCGGTAGCCTTTAGCCGAACGGGCTGATAAACGGGCATTGACCACCACCGTGGGGATCAGCGCCTGGCGGCACTGCTGCAATAAATTCGGCCACAGCTCGGTTTCCAGCAAAATAACCGCCTGCGGCTGTAATTTACTGAGAAAGCGGCGCACTGCGCCAGGTGTATCCAGCGGCAAATAGCAGTGATGCATACTAGCGCCAAAGCTGTTAATGATGCGGCTGGAACCGGTTGGTGTGGTGCAGGTGACCGTTAAGGTCAGCTCTGGGTATTGCTGCTGCAAGGCCTTGATCAGCGGCGTAGCGGCCACCACTTCGCCCACTGACACCGCATGCACCACTATGCCACCCACAGCCTGTTTGGGCACTCGTTGCAATGCCAGCCGCTCACTAAGGCGCTGACGGTAAGCCGGGTCTTTACGTGAGCGCAGCAAGAAATATAACAGCGACACAGGCGTGAGTAGCAGCAACACTGCTGAATACAATAATTTAATCATGGGTGTCTATAACACAACAAAGTACGTCAGCCCCATCACTTAGTAACAGGTAACAGCTCATGCCAGCTATGCTCCGCGTATGGCTTCTTGCTATTCAACACACCACCACTAATGACTTTTAGGTAGCACTGCTGATATGCCGCAGCCATCGTCAGGTTATTAAATCGGGTTTTAGCGTAATGATGACACGCTTCGCGATCATACTTGGTGCCGTCTTGCATAGCTAATGCAAGCTCACTGTAACTTGACGATAGAAAGCCAAGTTCTGGCTGAGTGATGATTTCTGGAATTGCACCATACGGGGTTGCAAAAACAGGAGCCCCCAAATATAAAGATTCAATAACGGCGAGACCAAAAGGCTCGTGCCAACGAACCGGGAACAACAGCCCACTAGAGTTGCGCACCAACTGGTTTTTAAGTTGACCACCGACCATACCGTTAAAACGTAAATGTAGATCAGGATGAAAATAAAAACCTCTACTACTGAGACTAAATCGAGCCCCCCCTAACACATGCAGCTTGACACCAGCTTGTTTAGAAACAGCCACCGCCCCACTCAAGTTTTTTATAGGCCATTTGGCCTTTCCCAGAAAATGGAAATAGTTCTGTGGTTTACCTAAATGAGGTTGCCCATACTCTGACCAGTCTAGACCATTGTATACAAAACATTCAGCGTTGTGATTGGTAGCATGGCGTGCGCTCAAAAACACAGTGTTTTGGCCATAACTACGGGCATATTCTGCGTTACCATGTTCAGTACTAATATAAGGTACGTCTAATTGACTATCAAACGGTTGGTGAAAATGTACTATATCAGGCCAGTCGCCTATTTGCTCACGCATAGACTTTGTCGTATCAAAGCGAGTGGCATTCTTTGGTAAGTCTGGAGCATCTCCCCACAACAAACGTACCTCGTGACCGGCCGCCTCTTGAGCTGTTAATAAGCCCCAAACAATACGCTCAGTCCCACCATAATCTCGGGCTGGCAAAGACAATTTACTTTGCAACACATGCAAAATTCTCATTTTAATCGCCCTTTCTGCAGAGAATCGACGCGCTGTTTACTGGCAAGTTGGTGGTATTCAAACAATTTTGCCTCTTTTAGAAAAGCGTACATTGCTTCAATATGTGCGTGCACAAGCCCCCGCTTACCTGACAGAAACATTCTTTGCAGAACATAGGATTTGACAAAGGTGAGAGGGAAAATAAAACAGAGTTTAATCAGAGATGGTTTTTTACTTTTTTCAAACTTTTCAAGCGCTTTGAGCGAAGAGTACTTGTTCTTTTTTTGCATCAGTAACTCTGTGGTTCCGTAACCAAAATGCGTAACCAGCCCCTGCACTTTGACAGTCGATACCCCTTTTGCCAGCACCAGATTTTCATGAACTTTTCGATCAAGCGGGTACTGCGCCTGACTTCGCCGGAACACGCGCACTATAGAACGTTTGCCTGAATACGGCGACATGGGCTCGCCCCAAAAAACATCCTCAAAGTACAAGCGCATGGCAATGTCTTCGCTCTGTTCGTACACTTTTCGAATATGTGTTATCACCTCAGGTGAGAGTATTTCGTCGCCATCAACATTAATTACCCAATCATACTGGCACAATGACATGGCAAAGTTTTTTTGCTTAGCAAATCCCAGCCAGTCCTGATGAACTACTTTAGCACCTTTTGCCCTGGCTATTTCCTGAGTGCCATCTGTACTGCCCGAATCAACCAGAATAATTTCGGCAAAGTCCTGCAAAGCATCCAAAACATCGGCTATGTGCGCAGCTTCATTACATGTCACCAGAAAGGCACTTATAGGTAATTTTTCTGCAGACTTTGTCATTGCTGTTTTGCCTTATGCTCAGCCTGTAAAGTAACCAGGGCAGCGTATTTATTAAAACCGTATTGCCCCAAAATAATGGCCATCAAAAAGCCTCTCCACCCGTCTAAAAAACCAAGATGCAACAAATATTGCTGCAAGAAGTCGGTAAAAAAACGTAGCACTGCAAACGCCACGCTACTCCTTTTTCCTTTGGCATACTTTTCTTCAGCCAGTAAACAGGCATATTTCAGGTGTTTTTCCTGTGCATGATGATAACTGCGCCAACTATGGTGAATAATTGCAGACTTAAGCGTACGACTTTTCTCATTTGGAATAAGCAGCGTTTCATGCACCTGGCGATTTTTAAAGCTTACACCCGTCTTTAAAAACAATTTACCTTGCGGCGAGGAATAACGGCCATGTTTTAGCAACTTACCAAAAAAGTAGGTATGCCAAGGCATTTTAAATAAGTTTTCCTGCAATTCCGGTTCAGACAAGACAGCGTCAATTTCTGCTTTAAGGGCATCTGTCATGACTTCATCAGCATCGATGTTTAATACCCAATCATGTTCACACCAGGTTAAAGCGCGATTACGTTGGGGACCAAAACCCGGCCAGTCTGTTTGATAAACCTTATCCGCATACCGTTGCGCTATCGCGACCGTATTATCTTTGCTGCCTGAATCCAAGACGATTAACTGATCAACCCAACCAGAGAGCGATTGCAAACAACGCTCTATCCGATCTTCTTCATTACAGGCAATCACAAAACAGGAAATTTTTCTCGTTCTCATGGTTATGTTGTCCAAGTATCACACTACGCTGCTTCATTGACGCCTTAATCGAACAGCGCCAGAACTCCGGCATCAGGTTGTCGCTGAATAAATACCGACAATCGCTCGAACACCTGCTTTGGTGGTAAGCGTGTTTTACTGCCCACTACGCAGAATAACCCCGGATTCTCGGCTGCAAAGCTATCAGCCACCTGCCACTGCTCATAGGGGTGAGAGTCGTGTATCAACATGAGCTGCGGCACTGTACTGGTGCCTGCAATCACATGAAACGGCTCTAACAACTGATGCTTTAGCGCACACAGATAATATAGCGAATATTCGGTCCACTTTAGCTGCAGGTAACGGCCCAGCCACCAGTTGCGTGGGTCTGTAGGGTTGTGTAATGAGCACAACCTGTCAGCCCAAGTTAACTGTCTGTTTTTTTGTGTTAAATCCTGCATCAACTGCTGGCTTATCGCTTTTGCCATTAATGCCGGTGTCACTGTCATACCGACCCCTTTCGGTCCAATATTCGCATTGACGCCTAAAAGTCTGGCTGACGAGCGCCACCATTTCGGATGCTGTGCCCTTGGCTCATACTGCAACAACGCCTTACCGTCGGGTAGTAACAATGATTCTGTTAACGGTTTTAAGCAGACCACATCGGCATCCAGTGTCAGATAGAACTTATTAGACACTTTATTTGCAATCGCTATTTTTACCAATTGTTGCTTGCGCCAGCCGCGCATCTTAGGGTATTTTTTCAGCTCAGGCAGCAACTCGTCTTCAGAAATGACGATTATATTTAACCCTTGCCAACAGGCATATTCATGTTTGACCAATTCCACTTCATACCCGGGCACGACAACAAACAATTCGCTAATCAACCCCGCCGGCAAAAAAGTGCTGAGCGACGTAAAAAGAATGTGTGCCCGCTTTAAGTCGTTGACATCATAACTGCCACTGGCTTTCAGGGGCAAAACGGCGCTAATCGCCATAAAAACTCCTCTATAATCACACCGGCCTTATCCGGGGATAACCTTGTGCCACAATGAAAGGCGGCGTAGCCTACCCTAAGCGCAATCTGGTGTAAAAACTTCTTTTGCAATAGCTAAGATCCGTTAGAATAACCTCACTTAATCAGTGATTCGAGCTTATTATGCCCAATTTAACGCAAAGTTTTCTGGATAGCCTACAACGCCACCGCAATGCTTTTGCTGCAGTAGAAGCCCACCAAGAGCAAGCCATGCAATTATTAGAGGCTGTAAAACAATGCCTTGCACAAGGAGGCAAAGTAGTATGGATGGGTAATGGCGGCAGTGCCGCGGACAGCCAACATCTAGCTGCCGAGTTTATGGTGCGTTACAAAGCAGAACGAGGCCCGCTGGCGTCAATCGCCTTAACTACTGATACCTCGATTCTCACCGCCCACGCTAATGACTACCATTTTGACAGCGTATTTGAACGTCAGGTGCGTGGTCTGGTGCGGCCACAGGATGTAGTGATTGGCCTGACGACCTCTGGCAAAAGCCCGAATATTAACCTGGCGTTACAGGCAGCCAATGAGCTTGGTGCTTACACTGTGGCACTAACCGGCCGTGACGGTGGCCTGGTAAAAGATATTGCCAAACTGCCCATTATCGTCAAGAACGACGAGACCGCCCGTATTCAAGAAGTACATATGTTTATCGGCCACTGGCTGTGTGAAGCCTTGGATGCGGCCATAGTGGGAAATAATTGATGATTGAACTGAGCTTGCTGCAAAAGTTATCTTCAGCCTCTGTACTGGTGGTCGGTGACGTCATGTTGGACCGTTACTACAACGGCGATTCGCAGCGTATCTCCCCAGAAGCACCGGTACCGGTGGTAAAGATTAGTAAAATAGAGGACAAAGCAGGTGGCGCAGCTAACGTAGCACGTAATATTGCCCACTTAGATGGTAAAGTGGCACTATTGGGTATTATTGGCAATGATAGTGCTGGTGTGTCTCTCCGACAGTTGTTAGCCAGTGAGCAAATCCATTCAGAGCTAATCCAGCAACAGCACAAACCGACTATTGCTAAAATGCGGGTGGTATCACGCCAGCAGCAAATTGTCCGATTGGATCAGGAAGACACTTTCAGCAGCGCTGACGCGAAATTACTGGCCGATCGCTTTGCCGCTGTATTCAGCCACTATGATGTAATCGTATTTAGCGATTACAACAAAGGCTCGTTGCAACATATTGCCGGTATGATTGCTTTGGCAAAAGCCGCCGGTAAAACGGTGTTAGTTGATCCCAAACAAGCCGACTTATGTGTTTATTCAGGTGCCGATGTAATTACCCCTAATCTGGCAGAGTTTAAACTTGCCGGCGGCAAAGCAGGCTCGGTTGACGAGATGCTCAACTCCGCACGACAGCTCATGCAGCAAAATAGCCTGGCAGCCATTCTTTTAACGCGCAGCGAACAGGGCATGAGTTTAATCAGCGCCACTGAACATCATCATTTTCCAGCGCAGGTACTGGAAGTGAGTGATGTAACTGGCGCTGGTGATACCGTTATCGCCACTTTAGCTGTCATGCTCGGCGCCGGCATGTCGCTGCAAGACGCGACTCAGTTGGCTAATTTGGCTGCGGGTATAGTGGTAGGTAAAGTGGGTGCAGCCACGGTATCACCAGAAGAGCTGGCCGCGAAACTTAACAAAGATTTGTTTCGTCAGGGCGACTTCTACCAAACGCCGTTTGACAAAGTACTGCAGCACATTCAATTTGCCCGCCAAAACGGTGAGCGTATTGTATTTACCAATGGCTGCTTTGATATCTTACACGCTGGCCATGTGCGTTACCTGGCCCAAGCTAAGGCACTCGGCGACCGTTTAGTCGTTGGACTTAATTCAGACGCTTCAGTACGTCGGTTAAAAGGCGAGCAACGCCCTATTAATAGCTTGGAAGATCGCGCAACCGTGTTGGCAAGTTTAGCCAGCGTTGATTGGGTAGTGCCTTTTGGTGATGACACTGCAGAACACGATACGCCGTTAAAACTCATCAGCACCATTTTGCCGGATGTATTGGTTAAAGGCGGCGATTACAGTATAGACACCATAGTAGGAGCAGATGTTGTGCTCGCCAATGGTGGCGAAGTGCGAGTATTAACCTTTGTCGATGGCCGCTCTACCAGCAAAGTAATAAGTAAAATTCAGGATTTGCAGGGAAAGCAATAAGTGGCTAAGCAAAACCCGGCACAACTTAACTCAATTTGTATTTTGCGCCTGTCAGCAATTGGCGATGTATGTAATGCCGTCTCTGTAGTACAGGGCATTCAGCGGCAATACCCCGCGGCAAAAATTACCTGGGTCATAGGTAAAGTAGAGGCAGCGCTACTGGCCGGGCTGCCCGGAGTGCGCTTTGTTGTGTTTGATAAAAAGCAGGGCAAGGCAGCATACCGTCAGCTAAGACAGGCACTTAAACACGATTATTTCGATGTATTACTGCATATGCAGGTGGCGTTTCGCGCCAACCTGGCATCGTTGTGTATTAACGCCGCTAGAAAAATTGGTTTCGATTGGCATACCGCCAAAGAGCTACATGCGCTTTTTATGCGCGACCGCATTAAACCCGCACCGCGTAGCCACGTGCTGGATGGTTTTCGCCAGTTTGCCAAAGCTATTGGTGTAACAGTAGAAGCCCTAGGGCAAACGCCGTCCTGGCAGCTACCTATTGCAGAGGCTGACGCTCGATGGGCCCAAGAACAGCTGGCGGCAACCGGCAGGCACAGGATATTCATCATTAGCCCGGCAGCTTCAAAAGCCGAACGTAACTGGCTGCCAGAACGCTATGCCGCCGTTGCCGATTATGCCGCAGAGCAAGGGTTTGCAGTAGTGTTATGCGGCGGCCCGACTGAATTGGAGCGCAATTTAAGCCAGGCAATACTGGCACAGGCAAAACACCCCATAACGGATCTGACAGGCAAAACCAGCTTGAAACAGTTGCTGGCATTGCTAAAACACGCCAGCCTGATATTGGCTCCGGATACCGGCCCGGCTCATATGGCTGTAGCGGTTGGTACACCGGTTATTGGTTTATATGGTCACAGTAACCCCGATCGCACAGGTCCCTACCTGTTCCGCCAATACGTAGTTGAGGTATATCACCAGTCGTTACAGCAGCACTACGGTAAAACGGCAAATCAATTAAAATGGGGCAAACGAGTGAAAGGCAACGATATTATGCAAAAAATTGCGGTAGAGACCGTCACCGCCATGTTCGATAAAGTCGTAGCAGAGCAGCAATTATGACGACCGCTTTTGCGAAAAAACGTAAAGCCGCCTTTTTAGACCGTGATGGTGTAATCAATGTCGACCATGGTTATGTCAGCTCAGCAGAGCAGTTTGAATTTATCGATGGCGTGTTCGACGCCTGTCGCCACCTGCAGCAGCAAGGTTATTTACTGATTGTCGTCACTAATCAATCAGGCATTGGTCGCGGCTATTATACCGAACAGCAATTTCATAGCCTGACGCGCTGGATGAACGCGCAGTTTGCCCTGAAAGGTGTCCATATTAATGAGGTGTTTTTTTGCCCGCATCATCCGGTTAATGCTAAACCACCTTATCAAACAGAGTGCAACTGCCGTAAGCCGGCACCGGGCATGTTACTGCAAGCGATAGAAAAGTATCAGATAGATCCGGTTCAGAGCCTGATGCTGGGCGACAAAAAGGCCGATATGCAAGCAGCAAAAGCGGCAGGTATTAGACGCAAAGTGCTAGTGCTCTCAGGGCAGCGCTTAACTGAAGAAGACAAGGCCAGCGCCGATGAAGTCTGGCCTTCTATTAAAACCGCGCTAACTGCCGTGTAATTGCCAGCCAACACTGTAGCTTACAGCGCCGCTAAAATGACTTCCGCTTTGCTGACTTCAAAGGTTTTTGGCGCTTCAACATTTAACAGTGTTACCACACCGTTTTCGACGATCATTGCATAGCGCTGTGAGCGGGTGCCGCCAAAATCGCCGGTTTCCATGGTCAGGCCAATGGCTTTATGGAACGCCGCGCCACCGTCAGCTAAAAACAGGATCTCTTCAGCATTCTGGCTTTTTGCCCAGGCATTCATGACAAAGGCATCGTTTACTGCAGTACACACGATGGCATCGACACCTTTGGCTTTAATTTGATCGGCCAAGGTAATGTAACCAGGCAAATGCGCCGCAGAGCAAGTGGGTGTAAAGGCGCCCGGCACCGCAAACAGCACCACCTTTTTATTGGCAAAAATTTGGCTGGTGGTTGGATTCATTACGCCTTCTTTAGTCAGCTGTGAAAAGCTAACCTCAGGTAGTTTATCGCCAACTTTAATCATTTTATTCTCCCCATGAGTGTGGTTATTTATTAAATATCATTAAATTGCCGCAATCACATAAACGTCAAAGCGGTTGTTTTTCCCCGTAACCGACAAGGTCGGTGCTTGCTGGGCTAAAAAGTCGGCATAGCCCGGCCGTTTGACTACCACCCGTTTTTGCGCCAGTTGCAGCGCCGGCGCCAGTAAGGCATCGGCATCAGTATCACTGCCTACGACGTCATGAAAAGCGCGCATTTCTTTTTTTACCAGCGCAGTTTTATCACGCGGTGGAAACATCGGATCTAAATACACTACATCAACCGGCGCTTGTGCACCAAGTGCATCAGTCGCACTGGCATAACATAGTTGCATACGCTCATTTAGCCAGTTTAGCTCTTTGTGCTGTAAAGCGCGGCGCAGGCCATCATGCAACAGCGCGGCTACCACAGGGTTACGTTCAACCAAGGTTACCTTAGCACCTAAACTGGCTAACACAAACGCATCGCGGCCTAAACCGGCGGTGACATCCAGCACACTGAGGTCGCGCTTTTTATTCAGGCCACAGGCTTTGGCAATGGCTTCGTTTTTACCGCCACCGTGTAAACGGCGGTAACTGGCAGCGCCGCTGGCAAAATCCACCAGAATATCGCCTTGCTTCGGCAAGTCGCTATGGCGCAGCACCAAAGCGTCATCAGCAAAGGTTAAATGCCAGCCACTGGCGCGCTCAGTCAGGGTTAAGCCAAATTGTTGGCACAGCGCTACCACATATGCCTGCGCCGCCCCGTGGTTTACCAGTGAGAACGTCATTAACGCTGCATCCCAACAACATTTTCGCCCACGCTTAGCGCAATAATCTGGCTGATATGCGTCAGGCTGCGGCCCGATTGGTGCTGCCACAGGTTAAACTGCTGCTGAATTTGGCCAAGGCTGCGCTTACTGTTCAGGCCGCCGTCAAACACCTTGGTGGCCCTTAGGTAAGCCTCAACATCGCTGCTTAAAATAAAGGTGTCCTTACCAATCGCGCGCAGCGCATAAGGCCCGGTATTGCCGCCTAAACGGGCGCCATGCTGCTTTAAGTAGGCCCATAAACCAATAATATCGCTGGCGGGCCACTGCGCAATAAAGCGGGCAAAGCTGCCATGTGCACGGGCAATATCGTCAATCATCATGGCATTGTGGCGAATGGTAAATACCTTAGCGGCGTTACGGATAATACGCTCGTCGCGCGCTTTGGCTTCGAGCATCTCATCGCTCATCAGCAGCATTTTTTCAATGTCAAAATCGAAAAACACCTCACAGAAACCCGGCCACTTTTGCCGCACGACACGCCAGACAAAGCCCGATTGAAACACCTTCTTGGTCAGCTCGCCCAGCAGCAGATTATCCGGCAGGCGGGCGATTTGCTCATCGCTAACAGTCGGGGTTAACAGCGCGGCTAAGGCGCGTGCGCCGCCTTTGCGCTCGCAGGCACGTTGGTAAATTCGCTCAAAAGGTTCTGCTGTACTCACTGACACACCCGGAAAAAAGAACAGGGCAACAGTTTACCTGCTGCCCTGTGGTTTAGGCTAGTTAGCCGGCGCTTTATTACTACCCAGCGGCTTATTAATAAACGGCGCTTTCACCGCCCGCCTGCAAGGTACAGACACCGTCTTTTAACACCACCGCTGGCTTGGGCACTACCGCGCAATTTGACATTAGCCCCAGCCGCTCGTTTTCGGCTTTGACGGCAGCATTATATTGGCCAATCAGCGCCATGATCTGCTTTTCGTCTATGTCTTTTACCGACACGGCAATATAGCTGGACGGCCCGCCGCACGGCTTACTGCCAAAGCCCACTACCCGGCACTGGGCTACGTTGTCCGCTTTAGCCTCGCCAATCAGCGCCATAATTTCAGCACGCATCGCATTGATATTGTCTTCACCGGCCATCAGTTGTTTCCTCGCTTTAACTGCCGCCACCGGATCTTTAACCGGATCGATAGGCTCCACCACAGGCTCTGGCGCCACCCGCTGTGTGCCACCTTCAGTATTGGCCTGGCCTTGCTGGCAGGCCGCCAGCAGCAAGCTGGCGGCTAACACTAACGCTGTCTTACCTTGCATAACCCCTCCTGTTATTCAGCATCAGCTTGGCAGAGCACGGCTGAATTGGCAATGAATTGTTAACCAGCAATACCCATGTGCCGCAACAAGGCTTCGTTACTCGGCTCACGGCCACGAAAGGCTTTAAACAGCTCCATTGGCTCGGCGCTGCCGCCGCGCTCTAAAATCCAGCGCAGGAAATCACGGCCGGTGTCGGCGTTAAAAATACCTTCTTCTTCAAAGCGACCAAAGGCATCGGCCGACAATACTTCTGCCCACAGGTAGCTGTAATAACCGGCGGCATAGCCACCGGCAAAAATATGGCTAAAGCCATGCTGAAAACGGTTAAAGCGCGGTGGAATTATCACCGACACTTCAGCGCGCACTTCATCCAGCATTTGCTGCACCCGGCCGCCCAGTAAAGGGTCATATTCGGCGTGCAGACGAAAATCAAACAGCGCAAATTCAAGCTGACGCACTAAGAACATTGCCGACTGGAAGTTTTTCGCCGCCAGCATTTTAGCCAGTAAGTCTTGCGGCAGCGCCTCACCGGTTTCATAGTGGCCGGAAATGATTGCCAGCGCTTCGCTCTGCCAGCACCAGTTTTCTAAAAACTGGCTGGGTAGTTCAACCGCATCCCAGGGCACACCATTTATGCCAGCCACCGCCGCCGCATCTACCTGAGTCAGCATATGGTGAATACCATGGCCAAATTCGTGAAATAAGGTGACCACTTCATCGTGAGTAAACAGCGCAGGCTTACCGCCCACCGGCTTATTAAAGTTACAGGTTAAGTAGGCTACCGGCGTTTGCACGCTACCACCTGGCAAAATACGCCGGCCCTGACAATCATCCATCCAGGCACCGCCACGCTTTTTCGCCCGGGCGTAAAGGTCCAGGTAAAAACTGCCACGCAGGGTGCCGTCAGCGGCAAAAATATCGTAAAACTTCACATCAGCATGCCAGACATCAACACCGTCACGCAGTTTTACTGTTACGCCAAACAGTTTATTCAGCACAGTAAATAAGCCGGCGACTACTTTATGCTCGGGGAAATAGGGCCGCAGCTGTTCGTCTGATATCGAATATTTGGCCTGCTTAAGCTTTTCCGCGTAGTAAGTCACATCCCAGGCGGCGAGCTCGGCGGCGCCATATTCACTGTTAGCAAAGGCCGCAAGCTCGGCTAAATCCTGCTCGGCTTGCGGTTTGGCGCGCCGGGCTAAGTCATGTAAAAAGTCCAGCACCTGCGCGGGGGACTCGGCCATTTTGGTAGCAAGCGACTCTTCAGCGGCGTTGTTAAAATCCAGCAGCTGCGCCAGCTCATGCTTAAGCGCCAGGGTTTCCTCAATAATGGCGCTGTTGTCAAACTGGCCGGCGGTCGGGCCCTGATCAGACGCCCGCGTGCAGTAGGCGCTGTACACTTCTTGCCGTAGTTCGCGCTTATCGGCGTAAGTCATTACAGCGATATAGCTTGGAAACTCCAGTGTAAACACCCAGCCTTCAAGCTCTCGGCTTTTTGCCTCTTCAGCAGCCGCCAGTTTGGCATCCTGCGGCAAGCCGGCTAAATCGGCCTCATCGGTGATGTGTTTAAACCAGGCCTGAGTGGCATCCAGGGTATTGTTGGCAAACTGTGAGCTTAAATCAGACAGCCGGCTTTGAATGTCGCCATAGCGCTGCTTTTTTTCGGCAGATAAGCCAATGCCGGATAACTTAAAATCACGCAGGGCATTTTGCACCACCTTTTGCTGTGCTGCAGTGAGATCTTTATATTCTGCACTTTGCGCCAGCTGCTGGTACTTCTGATACAAGCCTTCATGTTGCCCCAGCCAGGTGCTGTACTCCGACAACAGCGGCAGGCAGCTTTCATAGGCTTCTCGCAGCTCTGGCGTGTTGACTACCGAGTTCATATGCGACACCGGTGACCACAACTTACTTAAGCGTTCGCCGTCCTGCTCCAGCTGTTCAACCAAGCAGTGCCAGCTAACCTCGGGGCTAGCCACTACCCGCTCTACTGCTGCTCTTGCCTGGGCAATCGCCTGCTCTACCGCAGGTTTTACCTGCTGAGGTGTTATTTGCGAGAACGGTGGTAAACCGGTAAAAGATAACAGCACATTTTCTGTAGCAGACATAGCAGACCTTCAAAGGTTAACAACAACATAATACCGGTTAATGTTGGGGCTACGCCGGCGTTTGTCAACCACTGCCGAGCGCTATTGGCAGGCCACTCAGCCTTGGCTATACTGCTGACGACTTGTTAATCAAAGGAATGACTCGAAATGAAAATGTTAGCAAAATACCTGTTTAGCGGTTTACTTGTCGCCAGCCTGCCGCTGTGCGCCAGTGAAGCCGAGATCAATGAGGCCATCAGTGCCGCCAGCAAACATTACAAGGCAGGTGAATTATCGCAAGCTATTGCCCAGCTGGATTATGCCAGCACCCTGATCCGGCAGGAAAAAGGTGAGCAGGTAAAGCAGGCATTCCCGCCAGCACCTGCCGGCTGGCAGGCTGAAGAGGCGCAAAGCGAAGTGGCCGCCTCAGCCATGTTCGGTGGCGGCATTACCGCCAGCCGCAACTACTACAATGATAACCAGAGTATTGAAATGCAGCTGATGATGGACTCGCCGATGCTACAGGCGTTTTCGATGATGCTAAGCAACCCGTCAATGATTGCCATGTCTGGCGGCAAGCTGGTTAAAATTCAGGGCTTACAGGCAGTACAAAAGCTGGAAGGTGATCGCTTAGAGCTGCAGTTTGTTACGCCAGCCGGCGCTATGGTCACGGTATCGGGCGATAACGCCGCGCAAAGCACTATGCTGGCACTGGCCAATGCCATTGATCTGAAAAAGCTATAACGCTGTCAGCCCGGCGCTACAGCGGCTTTTTCTGCCGTACAGCGCGCCGGGCTTGTAAAAGCCGCTATCACCCCTTATAACCAGCTTAAGGCTAATTCTGGCCAAGCAGTTTGGCAGTTGTTGTGGAAGGGGTTTATGTCTCGTCATTTTAATTATCTTGCCATCGGTGCCGGTAGCGGCGGTATTGCCAGTGCTAACCGCGCCGCCCAGCGTGGTGCCAAAGCCGCAGTTATTGAAGCCAA
This sequence comes from Rheinheimera nanhaiensis E407-8, assembly GCF_000296695.1. Taxonomy (GTDB): domain Bacteria; phylum Pseudomonadota; class Gammaproteobacteria; order Enterobacterales; family Alteromonadaceae; genus Alishewanella; species Alishewanella nanhaiensis. The sequence goes on along the minus strand of NZ_BAFK01000003.1, from coordinate 18,448 downwards.
GGCCGTCGGCGGTACCTGTGTCAATGTCGGTTGTGTGCCGAAAAAGGTGATGTGGTACGGCGCCCATATTGCCGAGGCGTTAAAATACAGCCCGGCTTACGGCTTTGATGTCACGCAAAACCAGTTTGATTGGGCCACCCTGGTGAAAAACCGCGAAGCCTATATTGGGCGTATTCACGGTAGTTACCAGCGCGGCTTTGCCGCCAATGGCGTAACCTTAATAGAAGGCTTTGCCCGCTTTGTCGACGCTAATACGGTAGAGGTAAATGGTGAGCGCATCACGGCAGATCATATTACCATCGCCGTTGGCGGCCGGCCGACGCGGCCGGATATTCCCGGCAGTGAATATGGCATCGACTCGGACGGCTTTTTCGCCCTTACCGAACAACCGAAAAAAGCCTTAGTGGTTGGCGCTGGTTATATCGCCGTAGAAATTGCCGGCGTGCTACATGCGCTGGGCACAGATACCCACTTGCTGGTGCGCAAAGATCGGCCACTGCGTAATTTCGACAGTGACATTACCGATATGCTGCTTGAGCGCCTGGCGCAGGATAAACTGCAGCTGCATACCCATACCGAAGTGAGTCGGGTAGAAAAAACCACTGCCGGCTCACTGACCGTTTACTGCAGCAACGGCACGGTATTTAGTAACGTCGACTGCCTGATTTGGGCCATTGGCCGCGAACCGGCAACCGACGCCATTAACCTGGCCGCTGCCGGGGTGCAAACCGATAAGCAAGGCTTTATCCGCACCGATAAGTACCAGAATACCAATGTGAAAGGCATTTATGCTGTGGGTGATATTACCGGCGAGGCCCAGCTGACGCCAGTAGCGATAAAAGCCGGCCGCATGCTGGCTGAACGCTTATTTAACCCGGCACTGCCTGATGCGCATATGGATTACGCGCTTATTCCAACCGTAGTGTTCAGCCACCCGCCCATTGGCACTGTCGGCTTAACCGAGGCCGAGGCTAACGCCCAGTACGGCGAGGGCAATGTCAGAGTATACCGCAGCAACTTTGCGGCTATGTACAACGCCATCACACCGCATCGGGCGCTAAGCTGCTTTAAGCTGGTGTGCGCAGGCGCCAACGAAAAAGTGGTGGGTCTGCACGGCATCGGCGAAGGTATGGACGAAGTACTGCAAGGCTTTGCGGTAGCGATGAAAATGGGTGCCACTAAAGCAGACTTTGACAGCACTGTGGCGCTGCACCCGACCAGCGCCGAAGAATTTGTTACGCTGCGCTAAACGCGTTACTTACTCAGCGACAGCCAATTTAATCCGCAGCAGATAATTGCTGGCAGTAATATACAGCCAGCTGTTGTCGCTACTTAGCGCCACATTGGCTGCCGATACCCCCGTTTGTATCGTACCTAAATGTTCTCCATCGGGCGATAACACCCAAACGCCACCGGGGCCGGTGGCCAGCAAGATGCCGGATGGCAGCACTTTTAAACCATCGGGTAAGCCGTTTTGCTGCTGCGCCTGCGCAGTGGCATCAAAAAACAGCCCGCCCTTACCCAAACTGCCATCAGCCTTTACCGCATAGCGCCACCACTGGGCGGCGTTTTTGTCGGAATTTGCTACATACAGCCATTTTTCGTCCGGCGAAAACGCCAGGCCGTTAGGCCGGGTTAAGTTATCAAGCAGCAAACTGAGTTTGCCTGCGCCATCCAGCCGGTATACACCATTGACGCTAAGCTGCTTTTCGGCCGAGCTGTCGCCACCGGTTAAGCCATAAGGCGGGTCGGTAAAGTAATAGGCTCCGCTGCTATGCTGCACCACATCATTCGGGCTATTGAGCAACTTGCCGTTAAAGGCGGTAACCAGAGTTTGATACTGCGGCGCGCCATTGTCGAAGCCATTAAACAGCGCTAAGCGGCGATCGCCGTGCTGCGCCAGCACTAACTGATTTTTCTGATTAAATATCAGCCCATTAGCGCCCTGCCCGCGGTTATTTTGCGGGTGCAAACCGGTATAGCCAGACGGTTGCAGATAGACGGTTAACCCCTGGGTTTCATTCCAGCGATAGACTTTATTATCTGGTACATCGGAGAACAGAATATCGCCGGTATCCGGCTCAGCGATAGGCCCTTCAGACCAGCTAAAGCCCTCTGCCAGCACTTCCAGCTTAGCATCGCTCGCCACCACCTGCTGCATCGCAGGCTTAACACTGAATACCGGTTGCCCAGGCAGTGTATTGGCTGATAGGGCCAGGCTGGTCAGTAAAATAGGTAGTAACACCATGACACGCATAATAGTTTTCATCACAGGTATTGAATACCTTACAGGCTAGCATGAGTAAGCCCCGGGCGAAATGCGCAATTTTGCCCGGGTGCTATCCGGTAAACTGCCAAGCTGTCCTGATGCCAACAGCACCGAGTGAAACGGGCTTCGCACTGAAGCCCTCTGGTAAACAGCTGAAAGGTTCCGTTATATATCAATCACCATAACGGCGTCGTAAGCATTCAAATCAAGCGTCGCGCTGCTAGTGATTAGCTGTCATTTTGGCTAGAAGGCATGACCAAAACTTGACGCGGAACGAATAACAATTTCGCTTGTTTCCACATCGTCAGGTTGTGAAATTGCGTATAGCACAGCGTTTGCGACCGACGCTACGTTCAATGACATCGTACGAAGCTGGCCAACAAGTTCTGCCGCCGCTTTATCAGTAATGTCATGTCCAAGCTCGGTAGTGGTTACCCCCGGAGACAGCACGGTGACACGAATGCGGTTAGATTCCTGACGTAAGCCTTCACTAATCGCCCATACTGCGTATTTACTGGCACAATACACCCCACAAGAGGGGCCGACGGCATAAGCACCGGTCGATGCAGTATTGATTATCTGCCCACGCCCTTGTTGCTCCATAATGGGTAACACTGCGCCTATGCCGTTCAGTACGCCTTTAATGTTGATGTCAATAATGCGATTCCATTCATCCGTTTTTAGCGCATTCATCGGTGATAAAGGCATGATGCCGGCATTATTGAATAACACGTCAACCTGGCCAAAAGTATCTTGGGCAAAATGTACAAAGGCCTTAACCTGGTCGGCATCGACAACATCTAACTTTTGGTAGGCCGCTTGCCCACCTGCCCGCCTGATATCCTGCACTATGGATTCAAGACGTTCTGTTCTTCGGGCACCCAGCATCACCTTAGCACCATGCTTTGCTAAAAGTCGTGCTGTTGCTTCGCCAATGCCACTGCTAGCTCCTGTGATCAGTACCACTTTGTTTTGCACGTTCTGCATTTTGTTGTCCTCATTTCAGGATTTGTCCAATCGACAATCTGAATATTAAGGATTTAACCATGTACTTTGGATGCAGAGAGCTACAAGAAAATTGCCTATTTCTACAATATGCTAGAGTGGCAATATAACCAGGCTTATAATTAGCTTCAGTAGATTGGCGGGGTTACCAAAAATTGAAAGATAGCCAATGCAATGAAATTGCTGAATTAATTGATAAATTCACCGCAGGCAATGGTGTTCATCCTACCGCTATCGCCGGCTTAAATTGCATAAAATTCAATGCTGTTAATGACAACTTACCCAGCGTTTATTGCCCATCTTTGTGTATTATCGTACAGGGCAAAAAGCGGATCTTACTGGAAAATGAAATTTTTCAGTATCAGCCGTCTGAGTACTTAGTTGCATCTGTAGATTTGCCGGTAGTAGGACAGATTTTTGATGCCACAGAGGAAAAGCCGTACTTATGCTTGCAGCTTGAACTCGATATACATGAATTAACGGAGTTAGCCATACAGGTCAATTGCGCCAAAGACGCTGCTAAATCGAGTTATGCCGGTATTTTTATTGGTCGTGTTGATGACTTGCTTGCAGATAGCGTGCTCAGACTCGTCCGCTTGCTAGAGACGCAACGGGATATCAGCGTTTTGGCCCCTATCATCAAACGTGAGATCTATTACCGGCTAATAAACGGTGAGTACGGAGCGCAAATTTCGGCAATGACTCACATTGGCAGCAATATGCAACGTATTTCAGCGGCGCTAAAAATTCTTAAAACAGACTTCAAAAATAGAATTAATATTGAAGAACTTGCCACTCAAGTGGGGATGAGTATTTCCTCATTTTATACTCACTTCAAATCAGTGACGGCCATGACGCCTTTGCAGTACCAAAAACGTTTTAGGCTGCTTGAGGCACGAAAAATTATGATCACTGAGCGTCAGGACGCGGCCAGTACTGCATACCAGGTAGGTTACGAAAGCCCATCACAATTCAGTCGTGAATATGCTCGCATGTTCGGCAACCCACCTAAACGTGATATTAGCGTTCTTTCCCGTAACTATTGATGGATAACCAAGCGACGTGCGCAGTATTGGTGCCGAGTCAGCGCATCAGTATTGCTTGTTCTTCCGGTCGCAGGGTCAGTACGTCAACGCCGGTTTCGGTGACTGCCACTGTATGCTCCCACTGCGCTGACAACTTTTTATCGCGGGTGACGACTGTCCAGCCATCTTTTTTGGTTTTTACTTTCGCACTGCCCTGGTTCAGCATCGGCTCTATGGTAAATACCATGCCGGGTTTAAGCAGCATGCCGGTGCCGGCGGCGCCATAATGCAGCACCTGCGGCGCTTCGTGCATGTCCCGGCCAATACCATGGCCGCAATATTCACGCACCACACTGTAACCTTTACTGCGGGCAAACTGCTCAATGGCAAAGCCAATATCACCGAGCCGGGCACCGGGTTTTACCGCCTTAATACCCAACCACAGTGCGCTGTAACAGTCATCTACCAATTGCCGTGCCGCTAAGCTTAGCTCACCTATGCCATACATCTTGCTGGAATCGGCAATAAAGCCGTGTTTTTCCAATGTGATATCGACATTAACAATATCGCCCTCTTTTAGCAGCTGGGTAGCGGATGGCACGCCGTGACATACCACGTCGTTAACCGAGGTATTGAGCACATAGGCAAAACCATACTGACCTTTACTGGCTGGCCGCGCCTGCAATTCATCGACAATATAATGCTCGGCCAGCTCGTTAATCTGCAAGGTCGACATACCGGCCACTATTTTATCGTCCAGCATAGCAAACACCTGTGCCAGTAAACGGCCAGCCTCGCGTTGCAGCGCCAGCTCTTCAGCAGTTTTAAGCTGAACGCCGCTCATCGCCACCTCCGGCCAGTTTCACATCGGCTTGCTGCAGCAGCATCTGCACCAACTGCTGATAATTATGTGTTGGGTACAGCTCGGCCAGCATACCCATTTTTAGCCAGAATTCGGCCTGGGCATTAATAGAGCGCGACATAGCGCCGCTGGCTTTACGAATTTCTTCATGCAGCTCATCTGCAATTTTCACAATACCCAAGGTTTACTCCGCTGCCGGGCCGATGAATATACGAATTATATATAAAACATATATTAAGTAAAGTGGCGTTTGTACTGGCAGTTGCATCTTAACAAAACAACTAATTAACAATGCATATTGCCAATTTCAACGTTATCGCTAACACTGGCATACACTGATATTGCTGAAGGATTGTTTACTATGCCCCGCTTTGCCCTGCGTAACCTGTATTGGCTGCCCTTGCTGTGCTGCCCGTTAACGGTATTGGCCGAATTTGATCAATGCAGTATTGAGGTACCCAGCGCAGTGCATGGCAGCCAGATCTGGCTGCAGCTGGGCCATCCGCTGAATATGACCAAAGAGCGTCTCGGTCGTTTACAAGATAGCGCCGGCGCTAAACTGATTGCGCTGGCTTATCAGGGCTGGCAGCAGGGCAAAACCGAGCAGCAAATTAGTAATGAGGTTGCGGCACTGTGTAAAACATTCAGCACTGCTGAGCTGGAGGCAGATATCGTTGATGACCCCTGGCCGGTGCCTCGCACTGTATGCGGCGATGTCAGTGAAAGTGTACTACATGCGATGAACGATTCGGGCAGTACCGCTGCAGCGACCGTACTGTTTCAGTTAAAAGGCGAGGAGCCGGCGCCGAACTTACTGCCGCTGGCCGAACAGGCTGTGGCACTGAAACGGCAAAATATGGCCGATATGCAGATCCTGGAGCAGCTGTATACCAGCTGTGCAGCAAAAAGCGCCGCGGAAAAGGCGGCGCTTGGCAAAGAGTTTTATGTCGAGTAAAGCGGGTTATACCGATACCAAGGCTGCCAGTGAGCGGTCAATTTCCTGCTCGCTATTAATTAAACTGGGCGCAAAGCGGGCGTATGATTTGCGATAGGGTGTACTGCTGATAATAATGCCTTTGCTGTGCATCGCTTTTACCACCTCGTCCGGTGCCATTTGCTTATAGTCGAAACACACCATCCCGGATGACAGTTCCGCCGACATCGGCGTATGTAGCTTAACACCTTTGATTTGTTGTAAGCCTTGTTTGGTTTGACTATTTAACTGATGAATACGCGCTTGCACCTCTGCTTTGCCCAGCTGTAAATGCAGCTTGAACGCTTCCGGCAAGGCCCAGCGATGTTCAAACGAGTGAAAACCTCCGGGTGTCATATGCTCGCCAACCGGCACTTGCTCCTGAGTGCTGCCGCCGAGCCAAACATCGTATGAGCGGCTAAAGCTTGGAATAACGGCATGGCAGTGATCCCAGCCGCGTTTACTGCCCCAGATCACCCCGGTACCGCGCGGGCCGAACAGCCATTTGTGGGCACCGGCAATAAAGAAATCACAGCCCAGTGTTGATACATCAACGTTTTCAATGCCAAAGCCATGCACACCGTCAACACAAAAAATGATCTGGTCGGCTTCATCACGCTGTTTATTTTGCTCTGCCAACAGCTGCGCCATAGCGCGGATTGGCAGCTTAACGCCGTTACAGGAATGCACCCAGGTTACCGCCACAACCTTAGTGGCAGGTTTAATAGCTGCTTTAAGTTTGCCTAGCACCTCATCAACAGACACCAATGCCGGCTCATCGTATAGCGCCACCTGCCGCACTTTAGCGCCTGTTCTGTCTGCCCTTAGCTGTAACGATAAATCCGTTGAGTAATGATCATACACCGTTTGCAGTATTTCATCGCCGGGCCTTAACTTAAGCCCGCTATATACCAGTGCCAGGCCCATAGTCGTGCTGTCGGTCAGCGCAATTTGCCAGGCTTCGCCGCCCATATAATCAGCCGCCGCCGCAGCTATTTGCTGATCTATGGTCATAAAGTGCTCGTGCCAGTAATCGGCCGGATTTTCATCAAAGGCTTTACGGTGGCGCGCTATCGCATCGGCTACCGGTTTGGGATGTGATGCCAGCAAAAACGTGGCAAGGTGGATATAGTCATATGTTAAGGCAAACTGCTGTCGCAGTGCCCGCCAGTCGGCTTTTGCCAGTGCTGTTGCTGACGCCGGCTCAGTGCCGGCATGCAACAGAGCAGATACCGGCAGCAGGCTGCTGCCAACTAACAATGAAGTATGAGTAAGAAAGTCGCGGCGTTTCATCATCAATCATCCTGATAAAATTTTAATCAGTTTAGTTGATAATCCACACCGCAATGCAGTTACAACGCCAGCCCGGCAATTATTTCATCATCAACCCGATTGGCCAGCGTGACTTTTAACTTCGGTGTTCTGGCCATTTCGCGTTTAATGGCAAAATCGGCCTCGGCGTTGCGGGCCCAGCTGCGCCGCGCGATACCGTTGTTAACATCGAACAGCAACATCGATTTTAACCGCCGCTCGGCATCGCTAGTGCCATCCAGCAGCAGGCCAAAGCCACCGTTGATCACTTCGCCCCAGCCAACGCCGCCACCATTATGAATAGACACCCAGGTGGCACCGCGGAAGCTGTCACCAATCACATTATGAATGGCCATATCAGCGGTAAAACGGCTGCCATCGTAAATGTTCGAGGTTTCACGAAATGGTGAGTCAGTACCGCTGACATCGTGATGATCGCGCCCCAGCACTACCGGGCCAATCTCGCCACGGGCAATGGCGGCATTAAAGGCAGCGGCAATTTCCATCCTTCCTTGCGCATCAGCATATAAAATCCGCGCCTGCGAGCCTACCACCAGCTTGTTCTGCTTGGCATCTTTGATCCAGGTGATGTTATCCTGCATTTGCTGCTGAATTTCCTCAGGCGCCTCTACCATAATGCGCTCAAGCACCTGGGCGGCTATAGCGTCGGTTTTATCCAAGTCTTCCGGCTTGCCTGATGTGCACACCCAACGGAACGGGCCAAAGCCGTAGTCAAAACACATTGGGCCTAATATATCCTGCACATAAGACGGGTATTTAAAGTCGATACCATTGTCGGCCATCACTGCGCCGCCGGCGCGCGAGGCTTCCAGTAAAAAGGCGTTACCGTAGTCAAAGAAGTAAGTGCCTTTTGCTGTGTGCTTATTCACCGCATCAGCATGGCGTTTTAATGTCGCCTGCACTTTGGCTTTAAACAGCTCAGGCTCGTCACGAATTAAGCGATTCGCTTCATCGTAGCTGATACCGACCGGGTAATAACCGCCCGACCAGGGGTTATGCAGCGAGGTTTGATCTGAGCCCAGATGCACGAAAATGTCACTTTGATAGAAGCTTTCCCAGACATCAACCACATTACCGATATAGGCTATCGACACCACTTCTTCGCTCGCCTGCGCCTGTTTTACCCGGGCAATCAGCGCGTCCATGTTATCGATTAACTCATCAACCCAGCCCTGCTGATGGCGTTTAGTGGCCGCCTTTGGGTTAACCTCAGCACAGACAGTAATACAGCCGGCGATATTACCGGCTTTAGGCTGAGCGCCGCTCATACCGCCTAAACCGGCGGTGAGGAAGATTTTACCCTTCGCACTTTCGCCCTTTTGCAGCACTTTACGAAAGGCGTTCATCACCGTGATCGTGGTGCCATGCACTATGCCCTGCGGGCCAATATACATGTAAGAGCCGGCGGTCATCTGGCCATACTGGGTTACACCTAACGCATTAAAACGCTCCCAGTCATCCGGCTTCGAGTAGTTCGGGATCATCATACCGTTGGTCACCACCACCCTGGGTGCTTCTACCGACGATGGGAATAACCCCATTGGATGACCAGAGTACATATGCAATGTTTGATCACTTTCCATCTCGCTTAAGTACTGCATGGTTAAGCGGTACTGCGCCCAGTTTTGAAATACCGCGCCATTACCACCATAGGTAATCAGCTCTTGTGGGTGCTGCGCCACCGCCGGATCGAGGTTGTTGTCGATCATCAGCATAATAGCTGCGGCCTGTTGGCAGTTAGCCGGGTATTCAGTAATTGGCCGTGCTTTTAGCTCGTAGTCCGGCTTAAAGCGGTACATATAAATACGGCCATAATCATTTAGCTCTTTGGCAAACTCTGGCGCCAGTTCGCTGTGCCAGGCTTTGGGGAAATAGCGCAGCGCATTACGCAGCGCCAGTTGTTTTTCGGCTTTAGTTAAAATGTCTTTGCGCTTCGGCGCCCGGTTGGCATCCGCCGGGTATGGCTTGGCCGCAGGTAACTCGGCTGGGATACCTTGCTTAATCTGCTGTTGAAAAGTCATGTTGTTATCCTCTTAATTCAGCGCAAAGCTAACGCTAAAGGCCTGGCTTTTTACCAGCGCAATCATCGCATCGATATCTGGCTTTAATAAGCGATCTTCTTCCAGCTTCGCCACTTTGCTGCGAATAAGCGCAAAATTTTGCTCAATGATATCTGAGCATTTATTCGGCCGGCGAAACTCAATCGCTTGCGCCGCGTACATCAGCTCTATCGCGAGGATTTTTTCCAAATTGCCCAGGATCTGGTTTAACTGACGGCCAGAGATACTGCCCATCGACACATGATCTTCCTGCCCCATAGAAGTTGGCACACTGTCGGCCGAGGGCGGGAAGCACAAGGACTTGTTTTCAGTAACCAGCGCCGCCGTGACATATTGCGGGATCATCATGCCGGAATTTAAACCACCGGCTTTGGTTAGCAAACGCGGCAAACCGTGTAAACCTTCCAATAATAGATAGCAGCGCCGGTCAGAGATATTACCCAGCTCCGCCGCCGCAATAGAGGCGTAATCCAGCACCATTGCCAGTGGCTGACCATGAAAGCCACCGCCGGAAATGGCTTCTTCACTGCTTATCACGATAGGGTTATCGGTGACCGAATTCATTTCAATTTCGGCCAGCTCTTTTAAATGGTAGTAAGCATTACGCGACGCGCCGTGTACCTGCGGAATGCAGCGCAGCGAGTAAGGGTCCTGCACCCGGGCGCAACCGGTATGCGAGGCCATATTTTCTGAATCTTTAAACAAGCGCCGCATACGGGCGGCCACTTCAACATTGCCGGCAAAAGCGCGGATCTGATGCAGCTCAGCACGAAACGGCGAGCCACTGCCCTGCATACCTTCAATACTCATGGCACCGGCCACATCGGCTAAATCCAGCAGGTAGCGCATCTTGGTCAGCGCCGTAATAGCATGCGATAAAATAAACTGAGTGCCGTTAATTAACCCAAGGCCCTCTTTGGCCTGCAGCTCCAGCGGCGCTAAACCATGTTGCGCTAAGGCTTCGGCTGCACTGATACTGCCATTGCCGTACCAGAACTCGCCTTCACCAATCAGCGGTAAAAATAAGTGCGACAGCGGCGCCAAATCGCCAGAGGCGCCCACTGAGCCCTGCTCCGGCACCACCGGAATCAGGTCCAGCTCAATAAACTTTAGCATGCGCTCAACCACTTCTAACCGCACCCCCGAATAGCCCTGGCTTAGCGCATGCACCTTGGTGATCAGCATTAACTTTGAAATGGCTTTGGCAATCGGCTCGCCTACCCCCACGGCATGGGTAATCAGCAGATTTTTTTGCAGTAGCGCGGTTTGGGCCGGCGAAATTTGCGTATCGCACAGCGGGCCAAAACCGGTGTTAATGCCGTAAATGGCCTTATCAGACGCGGCCATTACCTCAACGTTGTTGCGGCTTTGATTAATTCTGGTAATGGCTTCGGCGCACAGCTCTGCCTTAATGCTGCCATCAGCGATACCGTTGACGATATCTACATCCATCCGGTCTATACCATAACGAAATGTCATGTTGTGCTCCTAAATTCTGCAGATCTTGATTAGAGCCATGCTAACTTGCGCAGGTAGTTTTATAAATACATAATAATCGTAACTTATTCCGACTATATCGAACTAAAGAGCTGCCCCCATGCAAGTACAAGATGTCGACCTTAGATTGCTTAGAGTGTTCGTCACTATTGTCGAGTGCGGCGGCTTGTCGGCGGCCGAGTCGCGGCTGAATATTGGCCGCTCTACGATTAGCGCGCATTTATCTGACTTAGAAATCCGTTTAGGCGTAAAGCTGTGTAAGCGGGGCCGCAGCGGTTTTGAACTCACCGAGCCTGGCCGCATTACTTATCAGGCCTCATTAGAATTACTGCAGCAATGCGAAGCCTTTGCCAATACTATTGCCGGCTCTAAACAGCAGCTGTCAGGCCGGGTCAGTATTGCTATTATCGACACGCTAGTTAGCGATCCGCACTGCAAAGTGGCGCAGGCCATTGCCGCGCTAAAAGACAAAAGCGATAACATTCAGTTTGATTTATACGTGTGTGAAGCGCGAGAAGTAGAAACCGCCGTCGCCAATGGCCGCTCTTTATTGGGCATTGGCGTAAGCCGCCATCAGATCCGCGGCCTGGATTACACCCCGCTGCACTATGAAACCAATTATCTGTACTGCGCCGCCGGCCACCCGCTGTTTGACTGCACTGAGCAGGATATCAGCCGATTACTCAGCCGCGCCGAGGTCATTACCAGTAACTACCTGCGCGATAAAGAGCGGCGTAACGATGGTTTGCATTACCCCAACAGCGCCATTGCCTACCACGATGAAGGTATAGCCCACCTGATTTTAACCGGTAAGTTTATCGGTTACCTGCCCGAGCACTACGCCAGTTACTGGGTGGATAAAGGCCTGTTTAAAGCCATTTTACCGGCAAAGTATTCTTATCAAATTCCGCTGATGCTGATTACGTCAAAGCAGCACGCCAATACGCCACTGGCACAGGCGATGATTAAGCAGATTAAGCGTAGTCATGCGGTGAAGGAGCAAAGTTAGTAATGCTCTTATTTCCTGAACATCAGCCTCAGCAAGCGGAGAAAGCTGATACTCAGCCATTAACGCTTTGCTCCACTTCTGCAAAAATATCTAACACATTTTTAGACGCAGTTTGACCAACTGATAACTGTTTAACGCCACGCAAGAGAGAAAAACGTATAGCAAATCGAGCCGGGGCACCACAAAACAGTGCCCCTTCCAAATTAGGCCATCGAATGCAGGCCGATTAAATTGCCCTCAGAATCCCGCACCACAGAGCAAAAACCATGCTCACCAATCGACATTTTCGCCTGCTGTATACTGCCGCCATTGGCTACTGCACGCTCAGCCTGTACTGCACAATCCTCGCAGCCAAAATACACCAGCGTGCCACCACCGCCAGGAGTAAAACCGGTCATTTTGACCAGGCTGCCACCGGCACCGTAATAATTCATGCCGTTTTCTTTATCCATTGGAAAGAACCACATCTCCATCTCAACCTCAGGCGTGGGTGACGGCATGTGTTCCAGCTTGATATCAAACAACGCCTGATAAAACGCTTTGGCGCGCTGCATATTTTCTACGTAAATTTCAAAGTGCACTACCGGGTTAAATTTCATCGCTTTTCTCCTTAAGTTGGCAATACCCTGCCACAGCCAGTTGATGCTGCAGTAAAGGTAGCAGTGATTAATTCACATTAGTTAGTCGGATGGTGAGGGCGAAGATCGACAAGCGTTTGGCAGAATTTTAGCAATACCGATTAGGTCATCGTTTTGATTAAAACATGATACGAATTCTATTCTGGTTATTCCCCCTAGCGTACCCCGCCCGGCACTGCTCCGATGCAAAGAACGAAAGGCAGTTAAGCAGGTTAATTCTGTTCTGCTTTAATAATTTCTAACCAGGATTTGAGCATAAAACGGGTACTATTATCACCAGCTCATACCTCCAATTGGAAATAATTACCTCAAACGAAGTAGAAAATACTAACAATGTCAATGGAATATTGTTTTTTTTGTTTTCAGCAACCTCTTGAATGTTTATTTTTTGTGCTCTATATAAAATCAGTCTAGTAAATTAAAAATGCTAAACGTACTACTGATGTAAAATTTAATTTGCAGTATTGAATGAAGTGAAAGCATCAGTTCTGTCAATAAATGACTGAAAAATGACACAAGGAAACCACAATGAAAAATCGTCTATTTTCGGCTACAGCTATCGTCTGCATATCATTAAACGCTCTCGCTTCAGATCCAGCCTCAAGCGTCTACAAATCAACAACTGTGATAAAAGATGACGCTAACAAAGATCTGGTAGTGCTTTTTGATGGCGGGGAAAATGTTAACAGGCAATTCAGATTTTTTTCCTTTGCTGATACAGATAGTCTTTTTGGCAGCTTGGCCGTATCACAAAGCGGAGATGCTCAAACTATTAAATTTAATGCCGTTAATTACAATCTTTGGTTTGGTGGAAACTATAAATTACCATTTCAGCTTTATGTCACCACTACCGCGAATGATGATTCGGATAGCTCAAACCAAGACAAAAATGAATTGAGCATGCTCGATCCTGAGTCAGGTATAGCTATTAAATTTCCATTGCTCTGGGTTTATCAAAGTAATGGACCAGAACCTTGTGCATTCTTAGAAAAGTCAGATGTAGGACACTGTTCTTTTGGCGGAGACATAACCTTCAGCCTTAAAAACTTTGAAGACACGAACGGAAAGACTGAAACAGCATTTGGCCAAACACTCAGGTTAGGGGCCTCAGTACTTTTTCCTGTACTTGATGCCGCCACTAGTTCAGAACAAGGATATGTTTCTGCTTCAGCAAAACTTGTCTACTCACACGCCAATATCGATGATCCAACGCTACTCTTTACACCAGTCACAGATGTGGACGGCAACCCAGTTAAATTCGACAAGTCAATATTATCCGGAGAGCTTGAGCTTAAGTTCGCTATAAATGGTCAGCTCTCAATCTCTGCAAAGTGGTTAGCGCCATTTGACAACAACGATTATTTTGATGATCGCTTTCAAATAACATTGGCGAGTCAATTTTAATACATTATCGGCAGCTTGCCGATCGAAACGGCCATGCAAATCTATCCAAGTTAGGAAAAGAGCTTTCTAACTCATTGGCTGGACATGAATGTATTCGAAGTAGAGGTGAGCTAATTGCCAAGTACATCACCAAACGCAGCAAGTCAGATTTAAACGGCAGCCCTAAACGAGTTAGCACTAGGCAACTGGTTGCGCGAACAGCACGAAGCCAAAGGCCTGACTATGAGAGACATCAGTAATATCAGCGGCAAGCCGCATAGTTATTTCGGTAAGATTGAGCAGGGTATTCGGGGGCTGGATATTCTGGAGCTTTTAGAACTCTGTCAGTGGCTGGGTATTGATTATCGTTCAGCCATAAATCAAATCAATAAACTGTAATTTTGCTTTCATGGAATATGCTTGCTAGCTCATATAGCAAGCATATATGACCTAACCAATCATTCATTTAATTCAATGCCCCCAGAGCACCACTCCACTACCACTATAGATTTTATCTAGCCGCAGAATGCGCCTTTACGTTTCCAGTGCTGAAGCGATAAATGATTTTGCTTTCTTTATGGCAAGTTGCTCAATTTCAGACATCTTTAAATCCTGCTTTTTAAACGAAACTTGAACCTCACACGATTTGTATGTCCCAAGTTCATCCTTTTCTTCTTCCTTTATCGAGACAGTTGCCCAGAAAAAGTCAGCTCCATCAAAGGGGGTTACTTTAACAACGGAAAATTTCATGTTTTCTCCTTTAAAATATAATGCCCATCATATGGGGCGGCTGGAACGTTTCGGCCGTCCCAGCCCACGCTTTTTGTGGGCGACATAATGTGTTTGTCATGTGTACACCTCATTTAAGGTGAACACTTTTCCTTCAAGAATCCAAGGGCTTGGTTCAATGCATCATCGACGGTGTCACGATTAGTCCACGGCAAATTATAATCCACCCAGATTCTGTAATCTTGCGGTTTCCGACTAAAAGCTCCATTGCTCTGCGGGTAGGTAGGCTGGATAGTTAAACTCTCTTCGATATATGCTTTGGTTGAGAATTTCCCAGTTTGCCCGTCTTCGAGCGCATCAATGCGAATGCGCTCATCTGCTCCCTGAATTGGAACAACTACTTCAATCGTTTTCTTTACAGTGTAAAACTCAGAACAAAACCCATGTTTTTGATTATTGAACATTTACGTATCTCCATTTAGCACACAACGCCCGCATTTTCGGCAAATTAGAGCGCAGAGGATGAGCTCCAGTTTACTCAGTGGCTGTTACTGACTAGCCTATTAAGACATTTATCCCCCTCTCCGTGGAGGAGCCGGTGGCGGTTTCGGATTATTTGGAACATTTGTATTAGGTATTGGCCGGTCAGGCCGCGGTATTGGAGTCGGTCTGTCAGCCGGCGGGCGATTTGGCCTATTTGGTGTTGTATCTCCATTGCTCATATATTACCTCTAGCAAAAAGTCCGACTAAGTTCTTTTTCAACTTCCTGACTTACCTTTTCGATTAGTCTCTTGAAATTTGGTACATGTACGTGTCTGACATTGTTAAGGAAGTTGACTTCGATATCACGCAATTCATAAAACTCTGTTTCTAAAAAATTCTCGTCTTCAGTACCTTTTTCATATCTACACCAAAGCTTTTCATATTTCAAATATAGAAACTCATACTTAAAGCATAGCTCTATATATTCCTTGTCATTTTTTAAAAATGGAATATGGGGTTTTGCTACATGCAAAATTTGTGAAATGCCAACAATGCTTGCCCAAACATAAGGGAATTCATTCCAAATTGCCCAAGCGGCAACACTGCCAGCAGAACCAAGAGCTAAAATAAATGAATAGATGTTTCCGCAAGTTGATGCTGTTTTGGAAAGCTCACAAAGATAGCCTGCTTTAAACTTAGAGTTTTGTAGGTAATACCAAAGTCTATCTCTCATCTCAGAGCTTCCTTGTTTGATTAACGCCGAATTTAGCCGCCAGAGGAATCGACGGTCGGGTGCAATCCCTTTTTAAATTCCATACTGCTTGGCAATTTCTCTCCCCGCAGCTCGGCAAGTATCTGACCGAAGGACGGGTTGCATTTCAAGGCCACCACGGATGGTAATGCCGTTATCCAGAACTTTCTTGAATGCTGCTGGCCGAATACGTCTTGTATTCGAATTTTGACTTTTACACGATTGGATCGAGGGAAAGCAAAAGTTAAACATTGCTAAATTAACAAGTTCAAAGATCTGAAACTCGTTTATCGCTTAACTCTCTCTGAGCTTCAGAAAGTTTGCTGCTGTGTAGCGTTAGCCTACCTTGTATCTCTTCAAGATAAAGAGTATCCGACTTATTTGTCCATATATGTGTTTTGGGTTTTCCCCCTCTAGCCGGAGGTCCAAACTTTTGTGACAGTGCGTTTAATAATCCCTTTTGGGAAAAACCAGTAGTTTGTGAAAGCTCAAAACGAACCATCACTATGTAGTTATCTAATGCGGTAATAGATGCACTTTTAACTTCAACATCACCAATAGAGTCAATATCAATCGAACAGAGTAAAACGCGTCCAAATCTCTCTTGAACAACTTTGTTTGGGCACTCTTTAAACTCTTGTCCAGTTTTATAGCCTTTTAACTCCAACGGTATCTCCGTACCTGAAGTTAGACCGGGGACTGAGACTGCGCAGCCTGATAAGAAAAATACGCATTGAAATAAAAATGAAAGATATTTCACCTTCGAAACCTCCGTGTTTAATATTTATCTTAAGGTATAGTTTTTATTCGGAATGTTCAAGTTATACGGGTTAGGAAGTCAATTCTAAAATCTGTTATGGATTTCCACAGGATCGGTAACACATTATAACGACGAATTAATTATAAATACTTGTTAGCTCATGTCTGATTGGAAGTAATTACCTATTACAAATACCAGGTTTTATTTGACACGATTATTTAATATGGGAAAGCGTGTAAATTCTAAAAAGAATTTGAGGTTACAGAAGGGGAAAAATAAAGAATATGTTATTTATTTTGGTGCCTAGGGCCGGACTCGAACCGGCACGTTGTCGCCAACGGTGGATTAAGCACTAACGATGTCTCGCACAGCTTATCGGTGTTGCAGCAAAACGGCGTGATACTGGTAGACCGGTATTTGAATGAACTGCAGGACATCACGATACCGGCCAGCATACTGTATGTGTTGACAACTGAGCGGATTGATAACAAAGCGCAGTTACTACGCCATCTACTTTGCCCAAGCATCGAAACACCATTAAAGGCTGAAGATTTTGGTTATGTCGATGTCGCCCTGTTGCAAGGTTATCTGGCTGAAGCAATGAGCCAGCAGCTTACTGGCGTGAATATTCTACTCTATGGCGAAGCCGGTAGCGGTAAAACGGCACTGGCGAAAGTGCTGGCGCAAAGCCTGTCAGTACCCCTTTATGAAGCGCGTAACGTGCGAATGGAAGAAGGCTTTTTATCTAACGAGTTTGGTGCGAAAAGCTCAGACACCCAACGTATTCAGTACATCACCATGCTGCAAAGCTTAATGAGCGGCAGTGGCATGATGTTACTGGTCGATGAATGTGAAAGCCTGTTTTACAGCGCTGATACGCATTACTCCAAGGAGTCTGTGCATCGACTGTTAGAGCAAAACGCGGTGCCGACTATCTGGATAACCAATCACGTTGACCAGCTAGAGCACAGCTATATTCGCCGCTTTAAATTGGTGATGCCGGTTAATGCACCGAAAGACGAAGTGCTTGAGAAAATGAGCCGTGCGGAGTTTAAAGGCTTAGGCATCAGCAGTGAGTTTCATGTTCAGCTGAGTAAAACCCCGAACCTGACACCGGCACTGTTAGCCAACGCATCCCATGTTGCCAGAACGCTTGGTGTTAAGCGTAGTATGGCGCAAGGTGTAATAGAGGATGTGATAGAAAACAGCCTGACGGCCTGTGACTTGTGGGATGACAGTATGCGCTATCAGGCAGAGCTGGCGTTTGATATGTCACTGCTGAACATCAAACAGTCCGGCGCGGTGCTCAAGCAGATAAACCATGCTGTTGCGAATAACGCGCCGATACGGGTATTGATTAGTGGCCCACCTGGCACCGGTAAAACGGCGCTGGCGCATCACTTGGCCGAGCAACATAAGCGTGAACTAAAGCGGGTATTAAGCTCGGATGTGCTGAGTAAATATGTCGGTGGCTCAGAGAAACAAATCGCACGGGTCTTTCAGCAAGCGCATCGCAATAACCAGATGTTGTTACTGGATGAAGTTGACAGCCTGCTTACCAGCCGGGAGCGGCTAAACATGCACCACGAACGACAAGTGGTGAACGAACTGCTGGCGCAGCTTGAATGCTTTAGCTACCCGCTCTTTGCTGCAACTAATTTCGAAACAGCT
>NZ_BAFK01000004.1 GCF_000296695.1 Rheinheimera nanhaiensis E407-8 | reverse complement strand
TTACCACTTCCAGCGTGTTGGCTTTTGACTGCTTGATAATACCGATACCCAGCAGGTTTTTGCCATCGCCCCTAAACTCGCTCTCTTCGTTTTCAGCCGTTAGCAACACCTCGGCCACTTCACCCAGCCGGACCAGGTAGTTGTTATTGCCGCGCTTTATTACCAGTTTGCGAAAATCTTCCTGCGTTTTGTAGCTGCGTTCTACCCGTACCGTGAAGTCACGATCATCAGACTTGATATTCCCGGCCGGCAGTTCAACGTTTTCCGCCCGCAGCACGTTTTCAATGTCCTGCACGGTGACGCCGCGCGATGCCATCGCATCACGGTCCAGCCAAATGCGCATAGCGTAATCGCGTGAACCGCCCAGTTGCAGGCGGGCTACACCATCAACCACAGAAAAACGCTCAACGATGTAACGGTCGGCGTAGTCGGTAAGCTCCAGCGAGCTCATGGTTTCGCTGTTTAACACAAACCAGGCAATGACATCCTCATCATCGCTGGCTTTAGAGACTTCCGGCGGATCGGCCTGATCCGGCAGGTTGTTTAGTGCCCGCGACACCCTATCACGCACGTCATTGGCAGCTGAGTCGATATCACGTTCTACGGTAAATTCAATGGAAATATTCGAGCGGCCATTACGGCTGCTGGAGGTAATATTTTTAATGCCTTCAATACCACTGATGCGATCTTCCAGCACCTGGGTAATTTTAGATTCGACAATTTCGGCCGATGCGCCAGGGTAGTTAGTACCAATGCTAACAATGGGCGTATCGATGTCCGGATATTCGCGCAGCGGCAGCATGCTAAAACAGACAATACCAAACACCAGTAGCAGCAGGTTAACCACAGTGGCGAATACCGGCCGTTTTACCGAGGTATCAGATAACCACATGGTTAACCTCCTACCCGGTTAATGGTCAGGCCAGAGCGCAGTTTTTGAATGCCTTCCACCACCACTTCATCACCTTCTTGCAGGCCAGAGGTTACTTCAACCCAACCGGGAATACGCTGGCCTATGGTCACTTCTACCTGTTGTACAGTGTCATCAGCGCCAACTTTATAAACAAACTGCTTTTGTTGCTGCGGCACCAGGGCCTTTTCTGAAATTTGCAGCGCCTGGCGGTTATCCAGCTCCAACTGCACATTCAGTAACATACCCGGGCGCAACCGTAAGTCTTTGTTGGGGATCACGCCGTGAATAGTAATAGAGCGGGTTACCGGATCCAGCCGGGTATCAATAGCGCTGACGCTGCCCGCGAATTTCAGCTGGCCGTAGGCGGCATTAGTAACGTTAAGCGGCATGCCAACTTTAATGTCGGCTAAATGACGTTCCGCCACACTAAAAGCGACACGTAATATGTTTAAATCGTCCAGCGTGGTAATCACAGTGCCGGCGTTTACATAAGCTCCTTCGCTGACCTGCCGCAGGCCCAGGTAGCCATCGAAGGGGGCTGCAATGGTCATCTCGGCCAGTTGCGCCTTGGCAATATCAAGCTGGGCCAGAGTCGTATTTACCTTGGTTTGTTGCTCATCGAGCAGTGATTGCGCAGTAGCCTGGGTGGTAGCCAGGTTCTTTAGCCGGTCCAGCTGGCGGCGCTGCTCGTCAAGTACACCTTCAAGTTCGGTCACGCGGGCGCGCTCTTGCACATCGTGCAAGCGGGCGATCACTTCACCCTGTTTCACAGCTTTGCCCTCACGTACGTTTAATTGAGTAATAAAGTCGCTGGTCGGCGCGACCAGCGTAATAGAGTGGTTTGAGATGCCGGTACCTAAGGAGTTAATACTGCGGATCATCGGCAGGGTTTGTACTTTGGCAGTGCTCACTGCCACACTGGCCTGGCCGCGGCGGGTATCGTTTTTCTGGCCGGGCATCCAGTACAGGTAAGCCACAAATAACGCCAGTGCGATCAGGATCACCCAGATCAGTTTTGAATGTAGTTTTGTCACAGTAACCCCGTGTAACAGCTAAAAACAAGTCAGCCTTATTGTATGGAAGAAACGCGTGTTTAGATTTCCTGTTATCGCAGTGCCCGGGGCTTTGGTCGCTTCATAGCGGCGACTTTGCACAACGCCTTAGCAAGGTGTAGATTAGTCGTATTGAACAAATACTGCACTGTTAGCGTCAAAATAACAGCTGCAGCTTATGCGGTTGGCGGATAATTTAATCTGGCCATGATAGTTAGTCTTCAAAGTGAGCACCAATGCAAAGCGAACCTAACCCTGAGGGGCAAAACAGTACCGGCAGTGTGCAGATTCCGCAGGCGGCCAGCCGTGGTGGTGCCGCTTTGTTGCTGCTAAGTGCTGCGGTATTGCTGCTAGCCCTAGTCAGTATTATCGGGATGAAGCAACTGGCCGGCTGGCAGGCGGTGCTGCTGTTGATGGCAGGGCTTGGCATCTATGCTGGCTGGGCGAAACTGGCAGAACCGCAGTACTTTTTGCACTATGATGCCAATGGCGTGAGTTACCTGCATCGTCATGGCAGCTGGCATCTGCCCTGGCACAGCTTTTTGTACAGTGGTGTGCCACAGCTTAACCAGCAGTCGCTGGCGTATATCGGTTTTCGCCTGACCGATTATGACGGCTTTTTACAACCTCTG
This sequence comes from Rheinheimera nanhaiensis E407-8, assembly GCF_000296695.1. Lineage (GTDB taxonomy): Bacteria > Pseudomonadota > Gammaproteobacteria > Enterobacterales > Alteromonadaceae > Alishewanella > Alishewanella nanhaiensis. The sequence continues at coordinate 232,682 of NZ_BAFK01000004.1, read as the reverse complement.
CCGCTGCGCTTGGCCGTGCGGCTGATGACGGAGCAGCGTGAACTTTATCTGGCCGCGATACGACAGGGCTGTAGCACTGGACAATGTGCCGGTGAGTTGCTGGCGGAGGGCAGTTATTTCACCACCAGCAAGCAGCAGTATAATGGCGTAAAAGCGGCATTTGGCTGGCGTATGCAGCAGCTTAACCGGCAAACCGGTTTTGATGTGTTTGTTCCGGTAAGTTTAACGGAAACCGAGGCGGCAGAGTTATGCCGGCAAATTAATCAGGCCAGACTACAATTAATACAAAATACAGTCACCTAGACACTCTGGACTGTCTGTATCATAATATTGGCATTATCACAGGTTAAGTAGGGCAGTAAATGAATAATTACGAAAAACCTTTTCTGGTAAGTGGACGTAATACCCTGATCCATAAAAATAAAAAACTGGACTTGGTGGTAGTAAATGACGACGACGATCCAAATATTATCGTAACGCGCCATGGGGTGAAGTTATTCACTGAAAGCGTACCTGCCAACAGGGCAGAGGCAAAAGACCGTTATATGGAAGTGGTAGACATTTCCAGCTCAGATGTATTTGGCGAAGTAAAAACGTTATTGTTTATTCAGGCCATCAACAATAAAGAATACAAGGTGGATTACAGTAAAAAAGGTACGGATTTGTTTATTCGCATCCATCAGGAAAATTATATTTGATTTTTACAGGCAAAATGGCCCTGAACAGACAAACAGGGCTTGCCTTGGCGCCGGTTATTTGTTTCATTAGCTGAGCTTACGTGCAGTATTTAACAGTGTGAAGCCTTATGCAATTTACCGAGCACAACAACAGTATAAAAATAACGGTGCCAGTGACACTTGACGCGCTCAGTGCGCAAGACGTGAATATGCAGTTACAGGCTGCGGGTTTTGGCCGCTGCCTGATTATTCAGGAACAAATTACCAATCTGCTGGTTGAATATCAGCAAATCCAGCAAAAAATCAAAGAAAAATTGCAACCCGACGGTGTTCCGCTAACGTATCGCATTGCAGAAAAACGCGATGCAGAGCTCAGTTTTGCTATTGCTGATGATCAAATGTCAGCATCGGCCATTATTACTGCAGCCTGGGGCGGGGCGCCGGTATCGGCCAATGCGTTGGTGAAAGGTGCGCAAGAGGCTGGCATCGTATTTGGCTTTAGTAAAGAGCACATCATTAAGCTGGTTAGCCACGCCAGCAAAGCCGAGCCCGGTAGCAAAGTTAAGTTGATTATTGCCAAAGGACGCCCGGTTGAACATGGCCAGAACTCGCGTTTTGAAGCAGTGATCCCCGAGATGGAAAGCCGGCGCAACAAACCCTTAGTGCACTCAGAAGAAAAAGCCGATTTGCGTGATTTTGGTGTGATCCCGGCGGTGAGAGCCGGCGATACGCTAATACGCCGTCACCCGCCTACGGCAGGGGTTGATGGTATGACGGTAACCGGCTCGCCAATACCGGCAACACCCGGACAGGTGATTGAATGGAACCTGGCCGAAGGTGTTGAGTTATCGCCAACAGATGCTGATTTGCTGCTGGCTGCCCGTGATGGTTTACCGCGGGTAATTGAAAATGGCGCTACCGTTGACGAAGTGTTTACCGTTAAAAACGTTGATTTGGCAACCGGCCACATTATTTTTAAAGGCTCAGTGGTGGTAAACGGTGACGTCACTGAAGGCATGAAAGTGATTGCCGGGGGCAATGTTTTCGTTAAAGGTTTTGTCGAAGGTAACCTGATTGAAGCCGGCGGCGACATTACGATAGGTGGCTCTATTATTGGCCATCAAATTGCCACGGCAGAAAAAGACAGTGAATACAGTACTGAGCTAAAGGCCAATGGGGATATTCAGTGCAATATTGCCCAGTATGCCCGCTTAAGCTGCAATGGTAATTTGTACGTTAATAAACAAATTATGCATTGTGCTGTTGCCGCCGCTAAAGTGTATGCCGGGCCGGAAGACAACCCTAACGGTAAAGTGATCGGCGGTTATTATTATCTGGATTATGGTATTTATACCGGTAATCTTGGTGCACCTTCGAGCAGTAACATTTTAATACAGCTAAACCGCCAGGTAGATCCGATTGCCGAAAAGCAGGACGTGCTGCGTAGCAGTATTTCGGCAACTAAAAAAGATATGCAGGATATTCGTGAGCAGCTGGAAAAGCTAAAAAAAATCGAAGGCAATGCCCAGATAGAGCAGCGTAAGCAAGAGCTGCAAAAAGAATTTGAAGAGCACCGCGACGTAGCCATGGCACTGATTGACGATGTGAAACAGTTGGAGCTACAGCGGCGGGAAAAACTGGATGCAACCCTCATTGTAGTGCGCCAACAGTTGTTCTCAGCGGTTGAGGTGCATTTTGGTAAAGATCTGATCCGCAGCCGGCGCGAATATGGGCCATCAAAAATATTACTGATTGACGGCAGCCCGGCCATAGAGCCTTTCTTCTGATGTTTTCGACCAGTCGCTACTGCTTTGCGGTATCAGGTGCTGTCTGGCAGCTCGCGGCGCGGTACACTTAGCACCAGAGTGTTTGGCAGGTGAATGTGATGAAAGGCGTTATTGTCAGTGTGTTGTTGCTATTTTGCAGCTCGCTTAAAGCGGCCGAGTGCAATATGGCCTTTACGCACGGCATTTTAATTGCGCCTGACCATATCCGTATTTTGCAAAACAACCGCACCCATGTACAAATTAATGCCGACAAACAGTTGTTTATCCGTGGCGAATGGATTGAGCTTAACAGCGATGACACTACCTTGTTGTATCAATACAGTCAGGGGCTGCGTAAATTTGTGCCTGAGATTGTCAGCATTGCGGTAGATGGCGTCGAGCTGGGTTTATCCAGTATTGAGGCGATGTTTACCGGCATTGGCAGTAAAGCCCAGCAAGCAGAATGGCGCGAACTGGTGCGGGAAACTACTTTTCAGTGGATGTCGCGTTTTGTCCGTACTAACGAGCACTTTTACCTGGCGCCGCAAAGCCTGAACGAGCTGGACTATTTTTTACACGGTGAGTTAAAACCGCAATTGGATAACCTGACCCGTCACACTGTAGGGGCGGTATGGGGCGCACTGCGGGATGCGCTGCGCCACTCGGATAGCAATTTTGAGCGCAGCGACAATCAGGAATGGCAATCGGTTGGTGAGCTGGTCGACAAAATTAACCTGGGGCTGGATGCCAAAGCGGTAGAGCTGGAAGAAAAATCGGCGCTGTTTTGCCAGCGTATGCAGGAGCTGGATAAAATCGAGCAGCAATTGCAACAACGCTTGCCGGCATTAACCGCCTACGATGTGGTAACGCAAAAAGATTAACGCCGGCCAAGCAACATCTACACTACACCATACTCTTCGCCCAGCACCGGTGGCATCGCATTATCGACCTCGTCGTTAATGGCATCTAGGGTCTTTTCTGCTTCGGCCAGTGAGCTGACTTCTGCAACATGAAACAGCGCTTCGCCCTCATTGACCAGCGGCAGGTTATTGCGGCCGATAACAATGCCGGCAAAACTGGCGGTCACTGCTACCTCAAAGTCGGAATAGGGTGAGTAGATATGCGCCATAATGTCGCCTGGCTTGACGGTTTGCCCCAGGCCAACATAGTAACGGGCAATGCCATCATGTTCGGCGCGCACCCAGCTGCTTTTTTTCGAGAACAGTGATTTGGTTAGCGGCTTTTTGCGCCCGGCCCTGAGCATGCCTAAATCGGTCATTACATTAAGAATGCCGCGCACACCAATATTGATCGATTGCTCGTCAAAGCGCAGTGCCTCACCGGCTTCGTACAGCAGAATAGGAATACCCAGGCTGTTGGCAGTACCCCGCATGGTGCCCTCGCGGCTGGCGGCTTTAATAATAATAGGGGCGTTAAACACTTCAGCCATGCGCAGCGCCATTTTGTCTTTGGCGCTGGCGCGCACTTGCGGCAGGTTAGAGCGGTGAATGGCACCGGTGTGTAAGTCGATGGCATGGGTGCATTTTTTCAAAATTTTATCGGTAAACTGAAACGCCATCCGGCTGCCCAGCGAGCCCTTTTCACTGCCTGGGAAACTGCGGTTTAAATCGCGCCGATCTGGCAAATAGCGCGACTGCTGCACAAAGCCATAGGTGTTAACAATAGGCACCACGATCAGCGTGCCTTTTAGCTGGTTTAGGCGCGGCAGTTTCAGTAAGCGACGGCAAATCTCCACACCGTTAATTTCATCACCGTGTAGCGCAGCGGCAACCAACAGCACAGGCCCGTCCCGCCGACCATGAATAACATGGGCGCCGATATTCAGCTCAGTGTGGGTGTACAGCTTACCAAAAGGGATATCCACCACGGCGCGGCTGCCGGGCGGAATACTGCTGTTACCTAAAACAAAAGCTGCTCTGCTACCAGTTTGCATTAGCCGGTTCCTTTGGTATTAAGTTTACGCCGGGTTTTATGGGCGGCGACTTTCTGCTCTAAAAAAGCAATGCTCATGCCGGCAATGTCTTTATCAGTGGCGGTTTCTATGCCCTCTAAACCGGGCGAGCTGTTTACTTCCATGACGACCGGGCCATGGTTAGAGCGCAGTAAATCCACCCCGGCCACATTCAGCCCCACGGTTCTGGCGGCCCGCACGGCCGTGTCGCGCTCTTCTTTACTCAGCCGTACTGCCGAGGCGGTGCCACCGCGGTGCAGGTTAGAGCGAAACTCACCGGCTTTGGCCTGGCGCTTCATTGCCGCCACTACTTTATTGCCGATAACAAAACAGCGGATATCGGCGCCATTGGCTTCACGGATATACTCCTGCACCAGAATATTGGCATTTAAGCCCATAAAGGCTTCAATCACGCTCTCGGCGGCGGTGCGGGTTTCTGCCAGCACTACGCCTATACCCTGGGTGCCTTCCAGCAGTTTTATTACCAGCGGCGCACCGCCTACCATGTCTATCAAATCCGGAATATCACCAGGCTTATCAGCAAAACCGGTGACAGGTAAGCCAATGCCCTGGCGTGCCAGCAACTGCAAGCTACGTAGCTTGTCGCGGGCTCGGCTGATGGCGACAGACTCATTTAAGCTGTATACGCCCATCATTTCAAACTGGCGCAGCACTGCGGTGCCATAAAAGGTAATAGAGGCGCCGATACGGGGGATCACTGCATCAAAGCCTTCCAGCGCTTCGCCTTTATGGTGAATAGAAGATTTAACCCGGTTTACGTTAATGTAGCAGGTTAAAGGGTCAATCACCTGCACCTGATGGCCGCGCTCTTGCGCCGCTTCAACCAGGCGTTTGGTGGAATACAGTTCTGCATTGCGCGATAAAATCGCAATTTTCATGCGCTCTCCGATAAGCGGTATTTTTTTGCCTATTGTAAAAGCCGGCGCGTGCGCTGGCAGCAAGAAAAGCTGCCGCCAGCGCAAATATAGTTATTGCTTTTTAAGCCAACAGAAATAATGAGCCTAAGCCGAGGAAAGCAAAAAAGCCAATTACGTCGGTTACCGTGGTTAATATGACCGAGCCGGACAGCGCCGGGTCAATATCGAGTTTTTCCAGCCAAATCGGAATTAACACACCAGCAATGGCGGCCACCACGATATTAATAATAATGGCCATGCCAATAATGCCGCCTATTACCCAATCACCGAACCAGAAATAGGTGGTCACAGCGATGACTAATGCCCACAGTACGCCATTAATGGCACCAACGCCCAGCTCTTTGCGCAGCAGGGTTAAATAGGTTTTTGGCGTAATTTGCTCCAGCGCCAGGCCGCGGATAATCAGTGTTAAGGTTTGGCTGCCGGCGATACCGCCCATGCTGGCAACTATCGGCATCAGCACCGCAAGTGCGACAACCTGCTGTAAGGTGGCTTCAAATAGCCCTATGGTCCAGGCGGCTAAGAAGGCGGTTAACAGGTTAATGCCCAGCCACAAAGCGCGACGCTTGGCACTGTCAACCACCGGAGCGAACAAGTCTTCTTCTTCGTCTAAACCGGCGGTATGCATAAACTGGCTTTCCAGGCTTCTGCGCACGTTTTCCAGTGCTTCACCTATTGATAACCGGCCCAGCAATTTGCCCTCAGCGTCAACAACGGCCAGCGCGGTATAGCCAGAGCGCGATACAATGTCTGAACCCTGATCCAGCTCCATTTCACCTTCAACCAGCGGCGCGTCTTTATCGATCACTGTCTCAATCGGTAAATGGCTGCCCAGGCCCAGTAGCTGGGTAGCGTGCACCAAACCGACATAGCGGCCGGTGCGGTCTACCACAAACAGCGCATCGTGGTACTCGGCATCGTCAGCCAGTTGGCGAAATAAGCGGATGGCATCACGCACCTTGGCGTTTTTGTTGATAATAAGCATATCGTGGTCGGCATAACGACCACATTGATCTTCATCATACCCCAGAGCGGTATCCAGCCAGCGCCGCTGGCTGGCGTCGAGCCTGGAGCAAGCGTAATCGTAGATACGCTGTGGCAGTTCATCCAGCAGCTCAATCAGATCGTCAACATCCATTTCCTCAACCAGGCTGCGCAGCTGCGCTTCGTCCAGTTGCTTGAAAACGTTGTCACGCGCATCAACCCGCATATAGGTCAGGGCGGCAATTTGATCATCGCTGTGTAAGGTTAGCCAGGTGGCAACCCGTTGCTCTACCGGCATTGCCTCCAGCGCGATGGCAATTTCTTCCGGCTCTAACTGGCTCAGTTTATCGGTTAACTGCTCAGCCTCGTTCTCATCAAAGCTGTCGCGTACTATCTCTTCAATATCCAGCGGTTGGTTTTCAGCCATCTACCACTCCTGTGCCGGTATTACCACCAGCCGCGTATTTTAAACCAAATTAAACCGCCTACACCGCCTAAGGCCATGGCAATTAGCACTAAAAAGTAAGCATTAGGCATTTGCAGCTCAGGCATATACACGAAGTTCATGCCATAAATACCGGCAATAAATGTCAGTGGAATAAAAATGGTACTGACGATAGTCAATACTTTCATACGTTCGTTAATTTGATGCGAGGTGGTAGACAAATAGCCTTCTACCAGATCGCTTAACTGATCGTAGTATAAATCAGTCATGCTGTGCAGCCGCTCAAATTTTTCGTAAAAATCACGAATTTCGCTGCTGTTAAATTGTTTTAGTAGCGGGTTTTGTTCTTCATACAGCGCATCAGAGAAAATATCTTTTTGGTAAGCCAGATTGCGGTTGATTTTCCGGAGCACCGAGCGGTAGCGCATAATCAGTGCCATCTGCTCATCATTACCGCGGTGCAGCATGGCATCTTCAAGCTCACTTTGCTCATCTTCAAAATTGATCAGTTTTTCCAGATAACTGGCCGACACCGCCAGGATCAGCTGCTTTACCCATTCGGCGATGGTCGGGCTTTGCCCGGCTACCATTTGTGGGGTTAGCTGTGCCAGCAAGGCCGCATTGTGGCAGCGCACAATGCTAATTAGTACTTGTTTAGAATACAACAAGTTAACCTGAGCGCTCTGGGTGTATTCGCTAAAGTCAGCATCGGCATAGCCGCGTAAAATCAGCAAGGTAAAGTCGGTTTGTGTTTCCAGTTTGGGTGGGTGACGCTGGCGGCTGAAGTCTTCCACTATGGTGGGCATAATGGCAAAACGCTGTAGCACATTAAGCTGCTCATCGGTGCTGGCGTCAGTTAAATTTATCCACACTCTGGCATCGGCCGGTATGGTTTTCGGCAGTTGGCTTAAGCTTCGGCTATGCCAGCTTTGGCTTTCTGGCTCAAAGTAGTGAATTGAAATCATAGCATTTTCCAGCAGTTGCCTGTGTTTACAGCATACCCGTAAACCCCGGACGCTGGCAAATAAGCCGCCAGTGACCGATGGCCATTTTTTTGATCTGGCGCAGCGCTATTGCCCGCTACGCTTGCTATGGTTAGGTTAGCCTAAGCAACCCGGAACCTTTATGTCGGTAACTGAAGCGTATCAACAAACGGCAAACGAGCTGTGCCAGCAGTATCAGGTAGGCGTAACATCAGGCTTAACCGATGCGCAGGTAGTGGCTGCGCGCCAGCGCTATGGCGCTAACCTGTTACCGGTAAAACCGCCGGCGCCTGCCTGGCGCCGCTTTTTGCGCCAGTTTAACAACCTGCTGATTTACGTCTTGTTAGTTGCGGCGGCGCTGGCGCTGTTCTTGTCAGAATACCTGGATATGGCGGTGATCCTGGCGGTAGTGCTGGTAAATGGCATTATCGGTTTTGTGCAGGAAGGCCAGGCAGAAAAAGCGCTGTCGGCAATTGGCGCCTTGCTTTGCAACCGGGCCCGCGTGCTTCGCGATGGGGAAACGCGACAGCTGGACGCCAGCGAGCTGGTGCCCGGTGATATTGTGATACTGGAAGCCGGCGATAAAGTGCCCGCTGATATGCGTCTGTTGCAGGTGTATAACCTGCAGGTGCAGGAAGCGGCATTAACCGGTGAGTCGGTAGCGCTAAGTAAGCATAGCGATGTCCTGACCGGTGTGGTCGCGCTGGCTGACCGGCGCAATATGGTCTACAGCGGCACCCTGGTGACCCAGGGACGGGCGCTGGCATTAGTGGTGGCGACCGGCAGCGATACCGAGCTTGGCCGCATTAACCAGTTGCTGACGAAGGTGCAACTGTTGACTACCCCCTTGCTGCAGCAAATGGCGCAATTTGCCCGTTATTTAACCCTGGCGGTGTTGTCGGTCGCCGGGCTGGTGTTTGTACTGGGCTACTTCAGAGATTATGCGCTGAGTTATTTATTTATGGCGGTGGTTAGCCTGGTAGTGGCCGCCATTCCGGAAGGCTTACCAACTATTTTAACCATAGCCCTGGCCATTGGTGTTACCCGTATGGCCAGGCGTAACGCCATTATTCGCCGCTTGCCGGCGGTGGAGACCTTAGGGGCGGTGTCGGTGATTTGCTCTGATAAAACCGGCACCCTGACACTAAACGAGATGATGGTAACGACGGTGCAGTTAGCTGCTGCGCGGCTTAAGGTTAGTGGCAAAGGCTATCAGGCCAGTGGGCATATTGATGGCGTTGATAACGCCGCAGACCGCCAGACGCTGGACTGGCTGTGTCGCTGCGCTTTATTGTGTAACGACGCGCGTTTAACACAAGGCGCAACAGCAGAGGCACGGCAGATCCAGGGCGATCCGATGGAAGCGGCCCTTTTGGTGTTAGCCCAAAAGCATGGCCTGGCGCAGCGCGAGCAAATGCAAGCCTACCCGCGGCATGATGAGATCCCCTTTGATGCAGCGCACAAATATATGGCAACTCTGCACAGCGACCATCAGGGCCATGCTTATGTGTTTATCAAAGGCGCTCCCGAAGCCGTACTGGCCAAGTGTCAGGGTTACTACAGTGCTAACGGCGCTGTGGCGCTGGACAGCCATTATTGGCAGCAGCAGGTTAATCAGATAGCCGCCGCTGGCCAGCGTGTGCTGGCGCTGGCGGTGAAATGCTTAAGCCATCAGCAAACCCTGTTAAATGAGCGTGATCTGCAGCAGGGGGTGTTGCTGTTAGGACTGGTTGGCCTGATTGACCCGCCACGGCCTGAAGCCATCAGTGCTATTGCCGACTGTCAGCAAGCCGGTGTACGGGTAAAAATGATTACCGGCGATCATGCTGCAACGGCGGCGGCTATTGCCAGCCAGCTTGGTCTTGCTGATGCCGCCACAGTGTTAAGCGGCTATGAACTGGACAAGTTAACGGATACCGAGCTTAGGCAGGCTGTGCAACATACCGCCGTATTTGCCCGCACCACGCCAGAGCATAAGCTGCGGTTAGTCAGTGCATTGCAACAGCAGGGAGAAGTGGTTGCCATGACTGGCGATGGCGTTAATGACGCACCGGCACTCAAACGTGCCGACGTGGGCATTGCTATGGGGCAGGGCGGTACCGAAGCGGCACGTGATGCCAGTGAAATGGTACTGCTGGATGACAACTTTGCCACTATTGCCAGCGCCGTGGCGGCCGGGCGTAATGTGTATGACAACCTGAAAAAAGCCATTGCTTTTTTGCTGCCGGTAAACGGTGGCGAGTCACTGGCCATTGTGCTGGCGCTGCTGTTTGCCTTAACCCTGCCGATAATGCCGTTGCAAATTCTATGGGTAAATATGGTCAGCTCCATTGGGTTGGCGCTGGCGCTGGCGTTTGAACCGGCTGAGTCTAACCTGATGCGCCGCCCGCCAAGGCGGGTAAATGAAGCCTTAGTTTCGCGTTTTGTGCTGTGGCGTATTGTGCTGGTTTCTATGCTGTTTACCGCGGGCATTTTCGCCGTGTTTAACTGGGCCATTGCACAGCAGCTCAGTGTCGAATACGCCCGCACCATGGCCGTCAATACGTTGGTCGCCATGGAGGTATGGTATTTGTTTAGTGTGCGCTATATGCAGGGGCCTTCGCTGTCGTGGCAGGGGGTCAAAGGCACTCAGGCGGTGCTTATTGCTGTGGCTATCGTATTTGGCTTGCAGTTAGCCTTTACCTATCTGCCGTTGTTACAGCAGCTGTTTCACAGTCAGCCGTTAAGCTTTAGTCACGGTCTGCTTTGTGTGGCCGTGGCGATAGGAGTGTTTCTTATCCTGGAACTGGAAAAGTGGCTTAGCCGTCGTTGGCGTCAGGCGTAGCAACCAGGCACTGCTTTGCCGCCTGCTGCAGGATCACCGCACCGCTGCCCTGCTGGGCCAGGGTATCGTCCGGGTTATACAACGGGCAGCTGTGCATACTCAGGCAGCCGCAACCAATGCAGCTGGTCAGGTAGTCCCTTAGCCTCTGCAGATAGGCAATGCGGGCGTTCAACATGTGTTGCCAGTTCTTTGATAAGTCTCGCCAGTCTTCTACCGTTGGCGTGCGGTTATCCGGCAGCGATAACAACGCCTGCTTTACTTCTTCCAAACTAATACCCATCTGCTGCGCGGCTTTAATCACTGCAATGCGGCGCAAAACATCCGGTTTATAGCGGCGCTGATTGCCCGCGTTACGCCAGCTTTTAATCAGGCCTTTTTGCTCGTAAAAATGCAGGGTGCTGACTTTCACGCCACAGCGTTTTGCTACCCGCCCCACACTCCATGTTGCTTCTGACATGCATTGCTCCGATTTTACTAAGATGCAAAAAGTACTTTACCTTAACTTAGGTTTAGGTTTTACCCTGCTGGCTAACTTAATGCAAGGAGACCCTGTATGTATTTAGAACACGTTAATCTGGTAGTGGCCGACATGGACGCCATGCTGCATTTTTACCGCGCTGCCTTTCCACACTGGCGCATCCGTGATGAAGGCCATGGCGAATGGTATGGTAAACCACGCAAATGGCTGCATTTTGGCGATGACTACCACTACCTGGCGCTAAGCGACCACGGTGAGGGGCTAAACCGTAAGCTGGAAGGCCACAGTGTGGGGCTGGCGCATTTTGCTTATGTCACCAACAATCTGGCGGCGGTTATCAACCGCTTACAAAGCGCCGGTTATGCTATTGCCAAACCGGGCGCAACCGAGCCTTATCGCAAAAATGTGTATTTTATTGATCCGGCCGGTTTTGAAGTGGAATTTGTCGAGTATTTAAGCGATCTGCCGCAACAGCGCAATTTGAATCAGGACAAAGCTCTGCGTAACGAGCAGGAGGCACTATGAAGATCCTTGCTTTTGCTGCCAGCAATAACCCTCAGTCTATTAATCAGCAGCTTGCCCTGAGCACCGCCAGATTACTGCCGCAGGCCAAAGTGGAAACACTTAAGCTTGATGATTATGATTTGCCGGTTTACAGCGAACAGCGTGAACACGCGCTGGGTGTACCGGAACAGGTAACGGCTTTCTTACAGCGTATTGCCGTTGCTGATGGTCTGATTGTGGCCTTTGCCGAACACAACGGTAACTTCACCGCAGCGTTTAAAAACTTGTACGACTGGGCCTCACGCTCAAAGCGGCATATTTTTCAGCACAAGCCGGCGCTGTTTCTTGCTGCCGCACCCGGGCCGGGCGGGGCGCAGAGTGTGCTGCAAACAGCTGTCAACGCCGCCCCCTACATGGGCGCTCAGCTGACGGGCGCCGTGTCGGTTGCTAACTTTTATCAGGTGTTTGACCAGGACGCGCAACTGGTAAAAGACAGTGCCGTATTTATTCAGCTGCAGCAGGCTGCACTAAAGCTACAACAACATATCCAGCAGCAGGCCGCCTAGCCTGCTGTTTTTCGCTTGTGTTATTAACCCCAGCCCCTAGACTTGGCGTCAACTGATATAACGGGAAAGTACTATGGCCGATACGATAAAACAACACTTGGGCAGTGTTGCCCTGCTGGTACATGACTATGACGAGGCGATAGCGTTCTACACAACTAAAATGGGCTTTGTATTACTGCAAGATACCGATTTAGGTGCAGGCAAACGCTGGGTACAGTTAAGCCCACCCGGGAGCAATGGCGCTAACCTGCTGTTGGCCAAAGCCCGCAAGCCTGAGCAAACTGCAGTAGTTGGTAATCAGGCCGGTGGGCGGGTATTTTTGTTTTTACACACTAATGACTTCTGGCGTGACTACCAGGCTATGGTAGCTAAAGGTGTGCAGTTTAACGAATTACCCCGCGAAGAGCCTTATGGCACCGTAGCGGTGTTTGAAGACCTATACGGTAATAAGTGGGATTTACTTCAACTAAATGCAGTGTGTTAATTTCGGTGTAGTGACAAAGAGGCAGCCGGCCTATTGGCCGACTGCTTCTATCAGCTTGCCAGTTAGGCTGCTGTTGCAGCAATATACTCGTCGACCAGTTGCTCCAGTACATCCAACGGTACGGCGCCGTTTTTTAGCACCACATCATGGAATTTACGGATATCAAACTTATCGCCCAGCGCGGTTTTGGCTTTTTCGCGCAGTTCAATAATTTTAATCATGCCCACTTTATAGGCTGTGGCTTGCGAGGGCATCACGATATAACGCTCTATGGCTTTTTCAATAGCGGTTTCGGTGTTTGGTGTATTGTCCAGCAGGTACTGAATAGCCTGTTCGCGGCTCCATTTTTTCGCATGGATACCGGTGTCAACCACCAGGCGGCAAGCGCGCCACAGCTCCATGGCTAAGCGGCCAAAGTCAGAGTAGGGATCCTGATACAGGCCAATTTCTTTTGGCAGCAATTCAGTGTATAAACCCCAGCCTTCGATATAGGCCGTGTAGCCGCCAAAGCGGCGAAACTTAGGCATTTCAGTCAACTCTTGCGCGATGGCCAGCTGCATATGATGGCCGGGTATGCCCTCGTGGTAGGCCAGCGCTTCCAGCTCGTATTTGGGCATATCGCTCATGCGGTATAAATTAGCGTAATAAATGCCCGGGCGTGAGCCATCCATTGACGGCTGCTGGTAAAACGCTTTACCGGCTGTTTGCTCCCGAAACGGCTCTACTGCTTTAACAATCATCTCTGCTTTGGGTTTGACCAGAAACAGCTCATCCAGCCGGGTGCGCATATGGTCTATTACCGCCGTCGCGTCGGCTAAATACGCTGCTTTGCCCTCAGCGGTATCCGGGTAATAAAACTGCGGATCGTTTTGCATAAAGTGGAAAAAGGCTTTTAAGTCACCGTCAAAGCCGGTTTGCTGCATAATGGCGCGCATTTCGCTATGAATACGTGCTACTTCGTCCAGCCCAAGCTGGTGAATTTGCTCTGCGGTCAAATCTGTAGTGGTGGTGCGTTTAAGTGCATTGTTATAAAACTGCTCACCGTCTTTAAAACGCCAAACGCCATCAACAGTGTCAGCTTGCTGCTCCAGCTGCCGTAAGTAGCTGATAAGGCTGGTATAGGCCGGTTTTACACTGGTCAGTAGTGCCACGGTGGCCTCGTCCTGCAGCAGTTTTTTGCTGTTATCATCAAGCGCCAGTGCCGTTACTTTTTTACTGAAATCGGCCAGTAGGGTGCTGGGTTCGCCAGCATCAAAAGGCGCACCTTTAATCACATTTTCACTGGCGGAAATCACATGGGCAAAAACAAACTTAGGCGCGATAATACCCGCTTTGGCGCGCTGCTCTAGTTGTTGTTGCAGTTGGCTAAACAGTGCAGGTACTGCATTTAACCGGGCGATATAAGCTTTGGCATCGTGCTCATCACTGATGCTGTGCTGGTTAATCAGTAAAGACGGCACCTGCGAGTGGGTACCAAACATCTGGTTGACCGGGTAGCTGTACAGGCGCCATTTGGCATCAGCCAGCTCTTGCTCTAAATTACGCTGCATTAACAGGTAACTGACGCGGGTGGCGTCGTCTAACTTGCTACTGTCAATGGCCTCAAGCAGCGTCAGGTGCTGGCGGGTTAGCGCTAAGCCGGCGTCAAAATGCGCGTCAGACAGATCGCGCCATTTATCGTAATCATCTTTAATACCCAGCCGGGTTTGCAGCACAGGATCGCGCCGCACATTATCCATAAAAATTTGTTCAAACAGCGCATTGGCTTTTTCGTTCTCGCTCTGCTGTGGCTGCTGAACCTGCTCTGGTACAGGCGCGGTACTTTGCTGCGGGCCGCAGCCGTTTAGTAAGGCTGCGCTTATCGCCAATGGCAGCGCCAGCCGGCGCAAATTAAATGCTTTCATGTCAGTTCCCTGTGTTTTGTTTAACCTTATTCTACGTCAGAGTGGCCAGACTAACCGTCCAACTATCGCAGTTAAGCGGCGCTACACCCCACCTCGTTAAATAAACAGGGTCAGTAAATCGTTTAAATAGCGTGCGCCTTTATCGGTAATTTGCCAGTGGCTGTCGCTGACAGTTAGCAAGCCTTTTTGTGCGGCTTCGGTTATGGCCTTATCAATATGGCTCAGCGGCAAGCCGGTGTAAGCGCTAAAGTCGGCTTTGGGGCAGGGTTCAAGCAGGCGAAACCGGTTCATAAAAAACTCAAAGGGTCTGTCGTCCGGCTCGACCTGCTCGCGGCTGTCAGTATAGCCCCGGCTAATATCCATATAGCCTTTAGGGTGTTTAATCTTTACCGTGCGTAAAATGCTGTTACGCGAGGGCAGGGTAATTTTACCGTGTGCGCCACAGCCAATACCCAAATAATCGCCATAGCGCCAGTAGTTCAGGTTATGCCGGCACTGCTGGCCAGCCCTGGCGTAGGCTGAAATTTCATATTGTTGGTAGCCATGCTGCTGCAGCAGCGCCAGCCCTTGCTGCTGAATGTCCCACAGCGTATCGTCTGGCGGCAGCACCGGCGGGCGTGAGGCAAATGCCGTGTTGGGCTCTATGGTGAGCTGATACCAGGATAAATGCGGTGGGTTTAAGCCTATTGCTTGCTGTAAATCGGCCAGCGCACCAGCTATATCCTGCTGCGGCAGGCCATGCATTAAATCGAGGTTAAAGCTTTTAAGTGGTAGCTGCTGTGCCAGTTTAGCGGCCCGTATGGCTTCAGCACTGTCGTGAATACGCCCCAGCGCTTTTAATTGCGCCGTCTGAAAGCTTTGTACACCAATGGAAAAACGCGTCACACCGCCTGCCACATAGCCGGCAAACCGGTCGGCTTCTACCGTGCCGGGGTTGGCTTCCATGGTCACTTCCATATCGTCTGTGCAGTGTATACGCTGCTTAACGCCAGTTAGGATCTGGGCAATGCCAGAGGCGGAAAAAACACTGGGTGTGCCGCCACCGATAAAGATGCTGCTGATACTGCGGCCTTTCACTAAGGGCAGATCCTGATCTAAATCGGCCAGCACATGAGCGATATATTCCTGCTCCGGAATACCTTGTTTTACCGCGTGGGAGTTAAAGTCGCAGTAAGGGCATTTTTGTATACACCACGGAATATGAATGTACAGCGCCAGTGGCGGCAGTTGCAGCGCCACTAGTTACTGACCTGCCTGGCTGAGTGACTTACCTGGCTGAGCAGGGCGATAAGTTGTGCCAGTGCCTGACCACGGTGGCTAAGCTGAGCCTTGCGCTCGCGGCTAAGCTCGGCGCTGGTGCAGCCTTCTGAGGGTACAAAAAATACCGGATCATAACCAAAGCCGCCATTGCCGGCTGGCGAGAGAGTAATAATGCCGGGCCAGACACCGTGGCACACCAGTGGCGTAGGATCTTCTGCGTGGCGCAAATACACCAGCACACAATGAAACTGCGCGCCGCGCTGATGCTCGGGCACAGTATTCAGCGCATCGAGCAGCTTGTTGATGTTATCGCTGTCGGTCGCGCCTTCGCCGGCATAACGGGCAGAATAAATGCCGGGTGCGCCTTGCAGTGCATCTACGGCCAGGCCAGAATCATCGGCGATCGCCGGTAAGCCGGTAGCTAAAGCAGCATGGCGCGCTTTAATTATGGCGTTTTCAATAAAGGTCAGGCCGGTTTCATCGGCGTCGGTCACGCCAAGCTCGGTTTGTGGCTGCACCTCAAAATTAAAGGGCGCTAACATTTGGCTTAACTCTGCTACTTTGCCTTTATTGCCGGTGGCCAGGACGATTTTCTGACTTATCATGCCGCTTTAATCTACGTAGAAAGTTTGCACAAAGCTAAGCTGTTGCTGCTGATTGCCCTGCTGCAGGTTAATGCTAAAGCTGTAGCGCTGCTCGTGGTGAAACGGCAGCTCAGCCAAATAATAGATTGCATCGCCTTCAACCACTTCGGTAAAGTCCAGCTGACGTACCCGGCCTTGTAAATCTTTCGCACTGCCGCTGATGGCGACTTTTTCTGCCTGCTGGCTGGCGCTATTTAGCACCGAAATATTCACAATGCCATTGTATTTGCTGCGCTGCAGATGGTATTGCTGGGCAACTTCGGCGGTTAACAGCGGCGAGGGAAAGGCAATATAGTGCACGTCCCAGTTACCCAGTGTCTTCTTTTGCTCGGCAAGGCTGCTAAAGCTAATCATAAAGCCCAGCAGCAAGGTAATCACAATAGCGCGCATAATTCACCTCACAAGATGTAATAGAAGCGCCTGTTACGCGCTTTCTAACTAAGACGGCTTAAGTATAGTGTTTTAGCCGCTGTTCAGCAGGATTTGTGCTACTTAAAGCCCCGGAAACCAGCTGCTAAATAAAATATTCAAAAACTGCAGGCCAACCAGTACTACCAGTACTGATAAATCCAGCCCGCCCATTGGTGGCAATATACGCCGCACCGGCCGTAGCACGGGTTCGGTCAGCTGATGCATCACGTATTCTACCGGGCTTCTGCCCTGGCTAAACCAGCTGAGTAAAGCGCGGATCACCAGAATCCAGAACAGCAGGGTAAAGATTTCTTTTAGCAGAAAAATAACCGAGAAAATCAGGCTGGGCACCCACTGCACCTGGCCGCTTTGCAACAGCTGCAGCACAACAAGCTTGGCCAGCATGATGCCATAAGCCAACAGCAGCGTGGCAGTGTCTAAACTGCCAATGCTGGGAATAGCCCGGCGCAGCGGCAATACCAGAGGGTTAGTGGCTTTTACCACAAACTGACTGAACGGGTTGTAAAAATCGGCTCGCACTAACTGCAGCCATAAGCGCAGTATTACGACCATCAGGTACAAACTAAAGGCGGTATCAATCAGAAACAGCACAGCTTGCATAGGCTCTCCCGGCTAAAAATTATAAGGTTTGCGCCATTTCCTGCGCCCGCTTTATCGCGGCATACATGGCATCAGAAACCATTTTTTCAAGGCCCTGATTGGCAAAAGTGGTTACTGCTTCGTGCGTAGTGCCACCTTTAGAGGTTACCTGGGCGCGCAGCTCGGCAAAGCTATGCTCGCTGTTAAGCGCCATAGTGGCGGCGCCAAGTGCCGTTTGCGCCACCATCTGTTTGGCCTGGGCGGCATCAAAACCCAGCTGCTCGGCCACGTGCTGCATGGCCTGCATAAAGAAAAAGAAGTAGGCCGGTGAGCTGCCGCTTACCGCAATAATGTGGTCAATTTGCGCTTCGTCCTGCAGCCAGACGTTCATGCCGGTGCCGCTGAACATATGATCAACAAAGGCTTTTTCATAATTAGAGCAGCCGCTTGGAAACAAACCCGTGACACCAAGGCCAACCAGCGACGGCGTATTGGGCATGGCCCGCACTAACCGTATCTGGCCCAGCCACTGTTGATAACGTGCCACGGTAATGCCGGCCGCCAGGGTGACAAACAGTTTTTCGCTAATTTCCGGCGCGGCGTTGATAAGGGCGGTGCAGACGTCTTGCATCATTTGCGGTTTTACCGCCAGCACAATCACATCGGCTTTTGTTACCGCTTCAATATTGTCCAATGTGGTATGAATGGCAAAATCGGCTGCCAGGGCTGTTAATTTGGGCTGACTGCGATTGGCGGCAATAATGTTATCAGCCGGGTAACCGGCCTTGACCATAGCGGCAATCACACAGCGGGCCATATTACCGGCACCTATAAACGCAACCATATTGTCATTCATCTGTTTCACTTTTTCCCCATTTGCTTGCTGTTACTGTCGGGCGCCAAAAATAGCGGTGCCTAATCGTATCATAGTTGCGCCATAAGTCAGAGCCAAAGGCCAATCGTCTGACATGCCCATCGATAATTCAGTGGCATCGGGGTAGTGCTGTTGTAGCTGAGCTGACAGCTGCTGCATGGCAGCAAAAGCCTGCTCACTTTCGCCCGGCGCCGGTATTGCCATTAAACCTTTTAATTGCAGCATTGGCAGGTTGTTGACCTGTGCGGCCAGCGCCAGCATCTCTTTCGCGGCAATGCCGCCTTTAGTAAGCTCGGCGCTGATATTAATTTGCAGCAGCACCTTTAATCTGCCAAGGCTGGCCGGGCGCTGATCATTTAACCGCTGGGCGATTTTCAGCCGGTCAATGCTGTGTACCCAGCTGGCGTGTTGGGCGACCAGCTTGGTTTTATTCGATTGTAGCGGGCCAATAAAATGCCAGTGAAGGTCCCGGCAGTCGGCCAGCTCGGTGGCTTTATCGGCCAACTCTTGCGGGTAATTTTCGCCAAACTGGCGCTGGCCGGCCTGATAAGCGGCTAAGACCTGAGCGGCTGGCTTGGTTTTGCTCACTGCAATCAGCGCGACCGGCTGCGTCAGGCCCAGGCCTTGGCATTTTTCATTCAGGTTCTGATAGGCGAGGCTAAGTTGTTCTGCTATGTTATTCATATCAATTGGCAAAGTGGAGTATAAATTGTCATGGATATTACCGAATTATTGGCCTTTAGTGTGCAGCATAAAGCATCGGATTTACACTTATCTGCCGGCGTACCGCCGCTGATCCGGGTAGACGGTGATGTGCGCAAGTTAAACATTCCGCCGCTGTCGCATAAAGAAGTGCACGCCTTAGTGTACGAAATTATGACCGACAAACAGCGGAAAGAATACGAAGAAAACCTGGAGTCAGACTTTTCCTTTGAAGTGCCTAATTTAGCCCGCTTTCGTGTTAACGCCTTTGTGCAAAACCGCGGCGCGGCGGCGGTTTTTCGTACCATCCCCAGTGAAGTATTAACGCTGGACGATTTAGGCGCGCCGGATATTTTTAAAACCATCGCCGAAAACCCACGCGGTTTAGTGCTGGTAACAGGCCCGACCGGTTCGGGTAAGTCTACCACGCTGGCGGCGATGATTGATTACATTAACACCATGCGTCATGACCACATCCTCACCATTGAGGATCCGATAGAATTTGTCCACACCAATAAGTCCAGCTTAATTAACCAGCGTGAAGTGCACCGTGATACGCACAGTTTTAGCAATGCGTTGCGCTCCGCCCTGCGGGAAGACCCGGACGTGATCCTGGTGGGTGAATTGCGGGATTTAGAAACTATTCGGCTGGCGATGACCGCTGCGGAAACCGGCCATTTAGTGTTTGGCACCCTGCACACCACCTCGGCGCCTAAAACTATCGACCGTATTATCGACGTGTTCCCGGGTGAAGAAAAAGACATGGTGCGCTCAATGTTGTCAGAGTCGTTACGGGCGGTTATCTCGCAAACGCTGCTGAAAAAAGTGGGCGGCGGCCGTATTGCCGCGCACGAGATCATGGTGGGTTTGCCAGCCATTCGTAACCTTATTCGTGAAGATAAAATTGCCCAAATGTATTCGGTTATCCAAACCGGTGCCGCCCATGGCATGCAAACCATGGATCAGTGTCTGGTCAATCTGGTAAACCGCGGTTTGGTCACGCAAAAAGATGCGGCCGCCAAAGCGCAGGATAAGAATACCTTTGGCGCCATGGGTAGGATCTAAACCACTATGCAACTAGAAGACTTTCTGGAAAAAATGGTGGCACAAAAGGCCTCCGATATGTTTGTCACCGCCGGCATGCCGGTGGCGGCAAAAATTAACGGGGAGTTGCTGCCAATTGACGAAACGCCGCTGACCGATGCCACCTCGCTGAAGCTGGTGCTATCGGCGATGAATGATAAACAGCAGCAAGAGTTTATGACCAGCAAAGAGTGTAACTTTGCCATCGCCAACGACAGCGGCCGTTTCCGTGTATCAGCCTTCTGGCAGCGCGATTGTGCCGGTATGGTGGTTCGCCGTATTGTTACCAAAATTCCAAACGTGGATGAGCTGGGCCTGCCACCGATCATGAAAGAAGTGATCATGTCCAAGCGAGGCCTGGTGCTGTTTGTCGGGGGAACCGGCACCGGTAAATCAACCTCACTGGCGGCGCTGCTGGGCTATCGTAACCGCAATGCCAAAGGCCATATTCTTACCATTGAAGACCCCATTGAATTTGTGCACGAGCACCATAAAAGTTTAATTACCCAGCGCGAAGTGGGTATAGATACGGAATCCTTTGAGGCGGCACTGAAAAGCTCGTTGCGTCAGGCACCGGATGTAATACTGATTGGTGAGATCCGCAGCCAGGACACGATGGAATATGCGCTGTCGTTTGCTGAAACCGGCCATTTGTGTATCGCTACCTTGCACGCTAACAACGCCAACCAGGCGATAGACCGCATTATGCACCTGGTGCCCAAAGAGATGCACCAAAAGCTGTTATTCGATTTATCGTTAAACCTGCGCGGTATCGTAGCACAGCAACTGGTGCCCACGGCCGATGGCTTAGGCCGGGTTGCTGCCATTGAGGTACTGCTGAACTCGCCGTTGATTGCCGATTTAATTGCCCGTGGCGAGATGGGTGAAATTAAAGCGGTGATGACCAAGTCGCGTGAGCTGGGCATGCAAACCTTTGACCAGGCGCTATACGATCTGTATCAGGCCGGTCGCATCAGTTACGCTGATGCGCTGCATCATGCCGACTCGCCAAACGATTTACGTCTGATGATCAAACTGCGCAGTGGCGACACCAAAGGGGCAGGTTTCCTTTCGGGCGTTACCATTGAAGGGTTTGAAAAAGACGATAATTAACCTGTTGCCGCGAGGTGGGTATGAGTATCAGCCATATTATGACGCATCGTAATAAGTTGGTCACAACGACGGCTGATGCCAGCCTGGCCTCGCTGCGCGATGTATTTGCTAAAGCACGCTTTCAGCATGTGCCGGTTACCGATGCCAGTAACCGCCTGGTGGGTATAGTGTCAGTAAAAGATTATTTTCGTGAGTTAAGCCCGGTGATGGACGCTGCCACCGATCCGGCTGTCGGCTTATTTATCCGCTCGCGCAAGGTGCTTCAGGTCATGGTGTCGCCGGTCATTACCATTACCGAGCAGACCACAGTAAAGCAAGCGGCTGCGCTGTTGCTGCAACATAACATCAGTTGTTTGCCGGTAGTGGATGAGCAAAAACATCTGCTGGGTATTGTATCCTGGAAAGATATTTTGCGGGCAGCGCTAACTAAGCCTGCGCCCGCTAATACACCCGGCTAACCGGCTTGCTGGTAACGCCGGTGTAATATGGCCACCCGCTCAACATAGGCCTGGGTTTCGGCAAAAGGGGGCACACCGTTGTACTTCTTCACATTACTGGCGCCTGCATTATAGGCCGCCAGTGCCAGCTGCAAATCGCTGTTATGTTGTTTTAATAAACTGGCCAGATAACGGCTGCCGGCAATAATATTCTGCTCTGGGTGGCTGGGGTCGGCTACACCTAAATAGCTTGCTGTTTGTGGCATCAGCTGCATTAACCCCACAGCACCTTTTTTCGACACTACCTGTGGCCGGAACGAGGATTCTGCATGAATAACGGCGCGGATAAGCGCCGGATCCAGCTGATGCTCATCAGCGGCTTTGGCAATAATGCGGTTATAGGGCTTGGTGTACAGTGGCACCGTGTGCCAGTTCACCGTTGATACCGGATCGCAGGCAAAACAGTCAAATCGCATTACCTGATAGGGCCGGTTTAACGGTTGCCGATCAGAAAACAGCGCTGTACCATCCTGTTTTACTGACTTATACACCGCAATTTGTGCCGGCCGTGCTTTGATAGTGGGGCTTTTGTCGGTCAGCGACTGCCCCGGGCTTAATTTTCGCTGTGTTTTTTCAGTATCAGCCACAGGCGAATTGGCCAGACAGGCAACACTGAAGCAACTTAATAACACAGCGACACGTAACATCCCGGTTCTCCTGAACAACACCCGCCACTTAAAAAACAGCGGATCGCAAGTAAAGCACTAGTCTGGTTAATTCTCAAGCGTTCAGTGCATTTTCTCACGATTTGCCGCTTGCTGATCTTTTGCCGCATCTGACATAGCTTGCTCCGGTATTGCGCGATGCAGTTGGCGGTTAAGCCAAACAAACAACAGCCCGACACTGAGCAGTACCGCAGGCACACTCAGGCTTTGCCACAGTGCCAAATCAAAAGTGGCGAACCAGAAACTTAGCGCGTTAAGGGCTTTATCGGTCAGTTGCAGTGCGTAGTAACTGATGGCAACCAGCGATAAGCCTTCAACCATTTGTTGCATATGCAGTTGCAGTTTGGCCCTTTTATCCATTGATGCCAGTAGCTGTTGGTTTTGTTGTTCTAAGGTTAAGTTAATGCGGGTACGTAACAGCTCGGTGGAACGGCCTAAGCGGCCCGACAGCGCATTTTGCCGAAACACCACTGACTCACTGGTGCGAAACGCCGGCGTTAAGCGCCGCTCGGTAAAATCCTGCAGCGATAACATACCGTCGATAGGGGTTTCGTTCAGGCTTTTTAGCCTGTCCAGCGTCAGCTGATAATAAGCGGCGGTGGCTTGTAAGCGTGAGCTGTTATCGGCAATTAAATGTTCAGTTTGCGCCGCCATGGTGGTGATCTCATTTAGCAGGCGCTCGTCAGCATTGTTTTTATGTTCAATGCGCTGAGTAATATCGGATAACTGCTGCTCCAGCAGATTCAATTTGGCCAGCGCCTGACGTGCTACCGGCCAGCCCAACAGCGACAATTTGCGGTAGTTACCAAGGTCAAATAGTTGCTGCACCAGGCGGCCTAACGCGGCCGGGGTTAAGCCTTGATCCAGCAACAACATGCGGCCAGCACCCTCAGCATGCTTTTGAAAGTCGGTCCAGATACGCGCCTGCTGACCCGCCAGACGGCTGCTAATGCAGTTATCCTGGTTAAACAGCCGGTCAATATTGCCCAGCTTAGTCAGCTGCGCCGGTGTGATAATGCTCAGTTGTACCACGCGGAAGATCTGGCCGGGAATCTGGCCAAGCCAGTCTTTGGCGGGTAAGAAATCCAGTGGGTCGTCAAACAATTGTTTGTCATGTGCCGGCTGGATAAAAATGTAACTGGAAAACTCGCCGTGTTTTTCAAAGCGCAGGGTGCCGCCAAACAGCGGCAGGTTAACATCCTGTGCGGTTTCACTAAAATGGCTGCCCTGTGCGCTGGCTAATTGCTGCATAAAACTCAGCTCGCTGCTGCGCGAGGCCGGTGTCACGGTGAGCATAAACTGGCACAGCCGGCATGGGGCTGTCAGCGCAGGAAAGGTACGTTGCTGCAGCTCTTTATCCAGGATATCGCGCAGTGGATGGCTGCGGTGTTGTAAGCCACTCATAGTAAGGCTCCTGTGTCAGGGGACGAAAAGGGCATTGAGCACAATACTGTAGCTACTGCTAAGCAGGTGTTGTGCCAGTAACGCCAGCCTGTCACTATGCCGGTTAAATTAAGGCTAAATCTTTGCTGTAAAATGATATTTTTCTGAATATTACGCGTTTTTTGTGTTTCAGCTTTTAAAGGATGATAGCTATTTGCCCTGAAATAACGCAAAGATGACGCAACTGAGTGCGTTGCGGCTTATTTTTTCGTGGTCTGCGATCTACAATACGACTGTCGCTTCTGCTATTTCCATTCGGATCGCTTTATGTCTTTATCTGTTAACCGCAGCCTGGTTGTCGCCATCTGTAGCGTGTTGCTGGCGATGGTCACTATTCAATCCGGTGCGTCTATCGCAAAGCAGTTGTTTCCGCTGATAGGCCCAGACGGCACCACAGCGCTGCGGCTGGGTTTTTCGGCGCTGGTGCTGTGGCTGGTATTTAGGCCCTGGCGGGCGCTGCCCCAAGGCCGCGACTGGCGGGCGATAGTGGTATATGGCCTGTGTCTGGGCGGTATGAATATTCTGTTTTATCTGGCCATTGCGCGCATTCCACTGGGGATTGGCGTAGCGCTGGAATTTACCGGGCCTTTGGCGGTGGCGCTGTTTTCATCGCGGCGTAAACGCGACCTTATCTGGGTAGCCTGCGCCATTGCCGGTATTTTACTACTACTACCCGATATGCGCGGTGCCGAAGCGTTAGATCCGGTTGGCGTCATGCTGGCGCTGGCTGCCGGTGCCTGCTGGGCCGGTTATATTTTATTTGGTAAAAAAACCAATACACAAGGCTCGGGCGGTATTACCGTAGCATTAGGTATGACAGTGGCAGCTGCGGTACTGGTGCCGACAGGCTTTATTACCCAGGGTGTGGCGCTGCTAAGCTGGGAGGTACTGCCGCTGGGCTTTTTAGTTGGTATTTTATCCAGTGCGATACCTTATTCACTGGAGATGGTGGCGCTTCGCAATATGACATCACAAAACTTCAGCGTGTTTATGAGTATGGAGCCGGCCGTCGCGGCTTTAGCGGGTTTTTTAATTCTGGCGGAGCTGTTAACGCTGTGGCAGTGGCTGGCAATTTTGCTGGTAATAGTGGCATCGCTGGGCAGTTCGCTCACGGGCGCGACAAAACAAACAGCAGAAACTTGATCCAGTTCGCTGCAGTTTGCCTGCTTTTTCGCTATATCTAGTACATCAAACTCGCAGTACTACAGGAGCCACTTATGACCATTACCACCGTTGCCCAGCTGATGACCGCCGATCCCTTATGTGTTACCCGCGATGCCAGCCTGAAAGACGCGCATGATTTAATGCGGCAGAAAAATGTGCGTCATATACCGGTGATTGAACAAAATGGTGAGCTAGTCGGTATGCTGACGCAAAAAATTATGATTGCCAAAGTGATGGGCTTAATGGCGCAATATGGTGCGACAGCACTGGAGCGCAAAGAAAAGCAGCAGCTGGTAGCCGATATGATGGCAACCGATTTTGCTGCGGTAACGCCAGATCAATCACTAAAAGAGGTAGCCGGCTTTTTTGTGAAAAACCGCCACGGCTGTATGCCGGTGGTAGATGAAAACAACAAGCTGAAGGGCATTTTAACCTCGTCAGACTTTGTCCGGCTGGCGGCAGAGTTATTGGAAAAAGCAAACTAGTAATATGACTCAGACATAGTGAGAATCGACTTGTTCTAAACAGACCGTTGCAGGCCAGGATGGCCGAATCGAGCCTACAGGGACGTATTTACGGCGTGTCTGTGTGGACAAGTCGGTTCGACTCGAAGATATGATTAAAAAAGGGCCTTGCGGCCCTTTTTCAGAGGGTTATTTAACACCCATTTCTTTTAACAGATTGTCGGCACCATCCAGCTGCATTTGCCACAGCATAAAACGGTGATCAACCTGAATCGAGCGGGTATTGTCCGGATTATAGTCCCAGTCTGAAATAATAGAGTCCAGCGTGCCGTCAAACGCCAGGCCAACCAGTTCAGCTTTGCTGTTTAAAACCGCTGAACCTGAGTTACCACCGGTAATATCCAGCGTAGCCAAAAAGTTTACCGGCACTGAGTTTAAGCTTTCTACCTTGTAAGGGCCATATTGCTTGGCGTTAATGGCGTCTAGCTGGCTTTGTGGTGCGTTAAATTCACCCTCGCCGGTGGCTTTAGCGGTAATGCCGCGCAGCGTAGTAAACGGCGCCCAGGCGTTGCCGTCTTCATTGCCGTGGCCACGGCCTTTTACGTTACCGTAAGTGACCCGCAGTGTGCTGTTGGCATCCGGGTAAACGGCCTGACCTTTCGACTGCATAAAGGCGATTTTGGCGCGCATATAGCTGGCATAGGCCTGCTGAATTTTACCGGCCAGCTCTTCTTCGGCCGCTTCTTGTTTTAAGTTCCACTTATGTAGTGCAACGGCGGCTTTAACAAAGCTGTCGTCCAGCGCGGCGATTTGCTCTGGCGTCATCTCCAGCAGGGCATTGCGTTTATCCAGTGCGGTTAAGCCTGTGTTGGCATACCAGCCGTCGATTAATGCTTTTAGCGCAGCTTCAGACATGCCATCTTTAATACCCATTACCTTATCAAACTCACTGTCGCGCATTTTTTTCGGCTGGGCGGCATAGCGGCTTAAGTTATAAAGATCCAGCGCTTTTTCTACGCTAACGGCAAAGTTGCGCTCCATACCGGCAACAAAGGCTTTGTACCGCGGCAGGTCACGGTTTTGGAAGCCGGCTTTACGCGCTGCATCTGGCTTAGTGCTTTCTTCTGCTAAACGATACAGGGCGCCTGCAACGGTTAACAGACGGGATTTGGCGTTATCCAGTAAATAGTCTTTGCGATCTTTTTCCTGGCTTTGCTTCAGCAGTTTTTCAATGGCTGTTAAATCATCGGCATAGGCTTTTTTGTTGGCACGGCTGCTGTTCACCCACTTGGTCAGCTCAGCATGCTCGGCTTGTTTGCGGCTTAAAAAGTCGCTGTCGGCAAAGCTGTCGAGCATGCCCTGACGGTTTTTCATGTAGTTATTTAAGCCGGCGACGCGGCTGGCGTATTTTAGCTCAGCGTCTTTATCGTTGGCGGTTTGTTTGGCGATAATGTCCAGCGTGTTTTTAAAGTGCGCTACCGTGTTCGGGTAAGCCCATTCAAAGGTTTCGCTGACTTCACTGGGTAAACGGTGACGGTTCGTGCGGCCGGGGTAACCCATTGCCATCACAAAATCACCTTCTTTCACGCCATCTTTAGCCAGGGTTAAATGAAAGTCTGGCTTATAAGGCACGTTGTCGGTGCTGTAATCGGCTGACTTGCCCTCTGGGCTCACATAAGCCCGGTAGAAGCTGTAATCACCGGTGTGGCGTGGCCACATCCAGTTGTCGGTGTCACCGCCAAATTTACCTACGCCTTCTGCTGGCGCGTGCACTAAACGCACATCTTTAATTTCCAGCTGTTTAATTAAGTAAAACTCCAGGCTGCCGTAATAGGCGGCTACGGTGCAGCGGTGGCCTTCGTCTTGTTCACACTCGGCGACGATGGCTTTTTGGTTAGCTTCAATAGCATCAATACGCTTTTTGCCGCTTAATTTGGCCGTGGCAGCGTCAATGACTTTATCGCTGACATTATCGACCGCTTTGGTAACAAAAATACGGCTGCCCGGCGCAGCGGGTACTTCTTCGCTTAAGGTTTTGGCTAAAAAGCCATTGGCTAATAAATCGTTCTCTGGCGTTGAGTTATGCGCAATGCTGCCATACACACAGTGGTGGTTAGTGGCAACCAGGCCGTTGGGCGACACAAAAGACGCTGAGCAGCCACCTAAGCTAACAATGGCCGCGGCAGGAAACTCAGTGAGTTTGGTTAAGTCGGCCGGGTCTAGCGCTAAGCCGGCAGCTTTTAGTTCGGTGGCAATTTGTGGCAGTTGTTGCGGCATCCACATGCCTTCATCTGCCAGGGCGAAGCTACTGGCTAACGCCAGTACAAGTAAGGATTTTTTCATAGCGACTCTTTTATTGTTAGTGTTAACAGAAGTGTTAAACGTAAGACCGCGGCTATAGTCCGCGGCGGGGCGGGGCTTGTCAATAGTGTGAAAAAGGCTGTTACATTTTAATGCGATGGCCAGAGCGATTAATAGGTTCGGTGCGGTTTGCTTTAACCGGCCTTAAACCAGCAAGGCTGGTTTAGTCCCTGACGTTTGGCCTGATACATGGCTGTGTCGGCCTGACGTAGCAGTTCGTCGCAGTCGGTATCGCCTTTAAACAATACCAGGCCGATGCTGCAGGCGCATTGGTGCATTAATTGGTCGTCAAGCGGGTACGGTCGCGACAGGGTTTGGCTGATTTTTTGTGCCACCCGCTGCATATGCTGGCGGCTGCGTGCCAGCTCGGTGTCGATTTCCCGCAGCAAGACAATAAACTCATCGCCGCCAAAGCGGGCTACGGTATCGGCCTGGCGTACAGCAGTTTGCAAGCGGTAGGCAACTTCAGTTAACAAACCATCGCCAATACGGTGGCCATAAATGTCATTTACCGGTTTAAAGTTATCTAAATCAATAAACATCAGGCCACAATATTTCTGGCTGCGCTGGCTTAATGCCATTGCCTGTGTCAGATGTTCTTGCAGCAAACGCCGGTTGGCCAGGCCGGTTAAGCTGTCGTAAAACGCCAGCCGGCGAATTTGTGCGCTACTTAAACTGCGGCTGATAGCGAGCTCGGCCAGATTGCCATAGGTTTTTATTTTTTCTAACAGCTCAGCGGAGGGCTTGGCAGTACAGCGCTGATAAATAGCAAAGGTACCCAGCACCTTGCCCTGGGCATTTTTCACCGGCTGCGACCAACATGATTTAACCTTAGCAATCTCAGCCAGTGCCAGATAGGGCTGCCAGTACGGATGGCTTTCGATGTCACTGACAATTACCGTTTCACCGCTAAAGGCGGCGGTGCCGCAAGAGCCCACCCCGGCACCAATTTGCACACCATCTATTGCCTGATTGTAAGCATCAGGCAGTGAAGGGGCGGCGCCGTGGCGCAGGGTTTTACCATCTTCGTCCAGTAATAAAATGGAGCACAGCATATCCGGGTGCAACAGCTCTACTTGCGTAACTAAGTTGTGCAGCACAGTTTTAAGCTCGGCGCCTTCGCTTATCTGGCTTAAGATCTGATTTTGCAGTGTCAGTTCCTGGGTGCGCAGGGCAACCTGACGTTCGGTTTGCGCCAGATTGTGCTGGTAGCGGGTGTTGGCCAGGCTAAGCTCTGTAATTTGCAGCGCCAGTGATGCCAGCATATTTAGCATGGCGGGTAATTTGGCTTCAGCGACAATGGGTACTTCCGCCAACGCAGCCAGATACTCTTCTTTATTAAAACCTGCCTCCTGGGCCTGGGCGCTGAAATATTCCGGGTCGGGTTCTTGCAGCAAAAACTGGCCAATAAACAGGTTAGCGATATGTTCGCCATCAAGAATAATGGGTGTGGCGCAGTCGGTTAAACCATTGCGACAGCGGTAAATAGAATAGTTTTTACCTTGCTCCAGTTGTAGCGCCAGATCACGGTCACTTTCCAGGCAGCGTTGCAAAGTCGGCTCTGCCTGACGATGAAACTGAACGCAGGCGCGCTGCCAGCGCGATGAGGCTAATACTTTACCGTGCAGGTCAATCAGCGCTATAGGGACATTCATTACCTGCAGAAAGTTTTCAAACAAGGCGTTTAAACGGGAAAAATCCAGCGCAGCAACCAGCTTACTGGTTACCGTACTATCGGGTGTTGGCAAGGCCTGATTCCAATCGGTGGACAGTGGGTCCAGCATTTGGATCAGGTTTGCCTCGCGGTGCAGATGCGGCGGTTTCGCTGTCATGACGGCTTAAGTGTAGTTAGCCAGCTGTTGCTGCGCCACTTCTGCTGCAATTGAATTATGTGCGCGGCTGTACTGCGAAGCTGCCAGTTTACTTATGTCGCTGCTGCAGCACTTTAATGACATCATTTAGTTCTAACTTTTGGCTGCGCAGTAATACCAGCAGGTGAAAAATCAGATCAGCCGCTTCGTTAGCCAACTCTTCCCGGTCACCGGCCATCGCCGCTAAGGCCGATTCGACGCCTTCTTCACCGACCTTTTGTGCGATGCGTTTTACGCCTTTGGCAAATAAGCTGGCGGTATAGCTGCTGGCCGGATCTGCTCCTTCACGGCTTTTAATCACTTGCTCTAAGTCATATAAAAACGCCAGTTGCGGGCTGTTGGCGCTGTTATCATGCCAGCAGGTTTCAGTACCAACATGGCAGGTGGGGCCTTGTGGCAGTGCCAGTACTAAAAGACTGTCGGCATCGCAGTCGCTGTCGACGCTGACCAGTTGTAGGGTATGGCCCGAGCTTTCACCTTTGGTCCACAGCCGTTGTTTGCTGCGGCTGTAAAAGGTGACGTTGCCGCTTTGCAGCGTGTGCGCAAGTGCCTCTGGGTTCATATAGCCCTGCATCAGCACCTTGCCGGAGATGGGATGTTGTACTATGGCTGGCAGCAACTGGTTATCGGGCCAGCTAAGGGCGTTAATTTGCTCTTTGTTCATGTTAGTTCTGAATCCCCCTCATTCCCCCTTTTTCAAAGGGGGAGGCTAAAAGCTACTCCCTCCAAACCACCCATTAATATGATGGATGCGTTCCCCCCTCTTTGGTAAAGAGGGGGCAGGGGGAGATTTGTCGTTTTACGGCCGGATGCTGATGCCCTCAGCGATCAATTTGGCTTTTAACTCAGCTATTTCAATAATACCTTTGTGAAACACACTGGCCGCCAAAGCACCATCAACGTCAGCTTTGTCAAATACCTCAGTAAAGTGCTGCATAGTACCGGCGCCGCCACTGGCAATCAGCGGCACAGTGCAGATATCGCGGATGCTTTTTAACTGGGCAATATCATAGCCCTGACGCACACCGTCCTGATTCATACAATTAAGCACAATCTCACCGGCACCACGGCTTAGCACCTCGCTTACCCAATCGCGGGTTAGCCAGCGGGTTTTCTGGGTGCGGCTCTCATCACCGGTAAACTGGTATACCTGATACTGACCGGAGGCAACATCAAAAAAGCTGTCAATGCCGATTACCACACACTGCTGGCCAAAGCTGTGATTCAGCTCATTTATTAATTCAGGCCGTGCCAGCGCCGGGCTATTAACCGAGATTTTATCGGCGCCCATTTCCAGAATTTTGCCGGCATCGGCCACGCTTTTAATGCCGCCGGCGACGCAAAACGGAATATCGATCACTTCAGCAATACGCCGCACCCAGCTTTTATCCACTACGCGGCCATCGCTCGACGCAGTGATATCATAAAACACCAGCTCGTCAGCGCCGGCCTGCGCGTAACGCTGCGCCAGCGGTACTATATCGCCGATAACTTCATGGTTACGAAACTGTACGCCTTTAACGACTTTGCCATCGCGCACATCGAGGCAGGGAATTAACCGTTTTGCCAGCATGCAATGGCCTCCTCAAGGCTAAATTTACCTTCCAGCAGCGAGCGGCCTAAAATAACACCGGCTACGCCGCTGCCAATTAAGGCGCGGATATCATCCAGCTTGCCAATGCCGCCTGAGGCCTGCCAATGAATTTGCGGGTACTTACTGGCCAGCTCTTTGTAAAGTGTTACGTTGGAGCCGCTTAAGGTGCCGTCTTTACTGATGTCGGTACATAGCACATGCTTAGCACCGGCAGCGATATAACCATCCAGCACCTGCTCCAGCGTAATGTCAGATTGCTCAATCCAGCCATGTGAGGGCAGGGTTTTCTCGCCTTTATCGTTTATTGCCACATCCAGCGCCAGCACGATCTGCTCGCCGCCGTATTTGCGCACCCAGCCCTGCACCAGCTCGCGTTGGCGTATGGCCAGGCTGCCAATCACCACCCGACCGGCACCGGCATCAAGTAAATCAATCAGATCCTGCTCGCTGCGAACACCTCCGCCGACCTGAATATGCAAAGGTGAGGCTGTCATCAGCTCAGTGAGCAGTGTCAGCTGGCGTTTAGTGGCGTCTTTGGCACCGGAGAGATCAACAATATGCAGCCAGTCGGCACCGGCCTGGGCGTATTGATTACGCAGGCCAAGCGGGCTGAAATCATACTGCGTGCTGTTGTCGTAGCGGCCCTGATACAGCCGCACCACAGTGCCGTCAATTAAATCAATGGCGGGGATAATCATAACTGCCACTCCAGAAAATTCTGTAATAACCGCGCGCCGGTTTTACCCGAACGCTCGGGGTGAAACTGGGCACCGGCGACATTGTCTTTGCCAATTACCGCAGCGAAGTCGTTGCCGTAATGACACTGCGCCAGGCTGTACTGATCCGGTGCGACAGCAAAACTGTGCACAAAATACACATAGTCGGTGTCAGAAAAGCCACGCAGCAACGGGTGGCTGCTGATGCGATGTAAGGTGTTCCAGCCCATATGCGGTAAGCGCAGGCCAGCGCTTTGCATGGGCAGCACTTCTGATGGAATAAGGTTTAAACAGGCCACATCACCTTCCATACTGTGCGCAGTAAGCAGCTGCATACCCAGGCAAATACCCAGCAGCGGCTGCTGCAGCTGTTGCAGGGTGCCAATAAGCTCGGCTTGCTGTAACTGTGCCATTGCATTGTGTGCGGTACCCACACCGGGCAGCAGCACTTTGTCTGCTGATTTTATTGCTTTGGCATCGCGGCTGATACTGGCTTCAACACCCAAACGTTTGAAGGCGAAATATACCGAGCTGATATTGGCGCAGCCGGTATCCACTATCACCAGCTTCATCACAGCACCCCTTTCGAGCTTGGCAGCGCTTCGCCTGATACGGTAATGGCCTGGCGCAGCGCGCGGCCAAAGGCTTTAAACAGGCCTTCTACCATATGGTGTTTATTGCCTGGCGTAATGCTTAAGTGCAGCGTCATCAGCATGGCATCGCTTAGTGAGCGGAAAAAGTGCGGCACCATTTCCAGATTAAGGCCGCCAACAGCACCTTCGCCCAGCTCGCCATTAAACACAAACAGCGGCCGGCCGGATAAATCCAGCACGCACTCGGCGCGGCATTCATCCATTGGCAGCACAAAACCAAAACGGTTGATACCGCGTTTATTGCCCAGTGCTTGTTTTAAGGCCTGGCCCAATGCCAGCGCGGTATCTTCGACGCTGTGGTGATCGTCGATGTGTAGATCACCCACCACCTTTACCTGCAGCGAAAAGCCGCCGTGGGTCGCAATTTGCTCCAGCATATGGTCGAAAAAGCCAACACCGGTACCAAAAAAGTTATTGCCGCTGCTGTCCAGATCAACCGAAATTTCAATATCGGTTTCCCGCGTAGTGCGCCGCACTGAGGCTTTGCGGCCGCGGCTGAGTAACTGCTTGGTAATTTGCGCCCAGCCTAAGCTGTCGCGGTGATATTGAAATGCCGGCAGGCCCATGTTTTCGGCCAGCTGCACATCTGTTAAGCGGTCGCCAATCACGTAAGAGTTGGTAAAGTCGATTTTGCCCTGTTGCAGGTAGTCTTTTACCAGCCCCAGTTTGGGCTTGCGGCAGCTGCAGTTGTCGCGTTCAAAGTGTGGGCAAATCAGCACATCATCAAAGTGAATACCTTGCGAGGTTAACAGTTGCATCATTTTGTGGTGCGGCGCATCAAAAGTATCACGCGGGAAGCTGTCGGTGCCCAGGCCATCCTGATTAGTGACCATCACCAGACGATAGCCAGCGGCTTGCAACTTTAATAGTGCAGGCACTAAACCCGGCTCATAGGCCAGCTTTTCCAGGCTATCCAGCTGTTTGTCAATTGGCGGCTCTTCTACCATGGTGCCGTCGCGATCGATAAATAAAATAGGCTGGCCACTCATGCGCTTACTCTCTCTTTGCTATCAGTGTTAGAAAAATACTGCTGCATTGCCTGTGTCAGGCGCTGCATTTCATCGGCATTACCAATCGATACCCGCACCACTTCACTCAGGCCCAACTGACCGGATTGATTGCGAATTAAAATATCGCTTTGGATTAGCGTACTTACGCAATCGGCGGCGTTGTTTACCTGCAACAACACATAGTTGGCATTGCTGGGCCACACTTTGTTAATGCCGCTTTGGGCCTTAGCAAAGGCGATAAACTCATCACGCAATGCATTAATGCTGGCAACGCTTTGTTGCATTTGTGCAATACCAGCGCTTGATAATGCCATTGCCGCAATTTGTGCGACCGGCTCGGCAATCGGGTAGGGCGCGATCATCTTTTTCAGCGCGTTAATCACCTCCACCGAGGCCAGGGTAAAGCCACAACGTAATCCGGCCAGGCCAAAGGCTTTCGATAAAGTGCGTAAAATCACTAAATGCGGATAATTAGCCAATTCATTGGCGAGGGTCGCTTCTGGTGCAAACTCAATATAGGCTTCATCGACTACCACCAGCGCTTTACCGGCAAAATGCTCAAGTACGGCAATAATTTGCTCGCGTGGGATCAGATCGCCGGTTGGGTTATTCGGGCTGCAGATAAACACCAGTTTCGGCGAAGTGGCAAAGATGCCATCTAAATCCAACTGCTCGTTATTCACCAGCAGCACTTTATTTACCGTTGTCTGGTTGCTCTCGGCGCTTATCGCATACATGCCGTACGTTGGCGGGCAAATGGTAATGCTGTCCTGTTTCGGCTCGCAGAAGCTGCGGATCAGAAGCTCTATGCCTTCATCGGCACCGCGGCTAACCAGCACCTGCTCCGGCGCCACACCGGCATAATCGGCATAAGCGTTGATCACCGCTTTGGGCTGACAGGACGGGTAGCGGTTGAAGCAACCGTCCAGCTGATAGCTTGGCGCTAAGGCGTTTTCATTGGCATTCAGCCAAACAGCGCCGCCACTCATGCTGCTGCGCGCTGAGGCGTAGGGCACGATATCTTTTACCATTTGTCTGGCCAGGTTATTCACGCCAGTAGGGGTAGTGTTTGCCATTTTCTGCTTAACCCTTAATCGAATTTAGTTCAGCCAACCGTAAGCGCACCGCATTGGCGTGCGCGTCCAGGCTTTCGGCTTGCGCCAGGGTGACAATTGCCGGGCCAATATTACGCATACCCTGAGCGCTTAGCTTTTGCACCGTAAAGCGGCGGTAAAAATCGGCCAGCGATAAGCTCGACACCGTCTTGCTGTATCCGTAGGTCGGCAGTACATGGTTGGTGCCGCTGGCATAGTCACCGGCAGACTCCGGCGTCCATTTGCCGACAAAGATACTGGCGGCGCTGTTAAATTGCTCTACCAGTTCATCATCACAAGCGGTTTGCACAATTAAGTGCTCCGGCGCATAGGCATTGGTTACCGCCACTGCCTGGGCTAAATCGGCGGTTAGAATATAGCGGCTGTGGCTAAGCGCGGCGGCGGCAATGTCTTTACGCGGTAATAGCGCCAGTTGGCGATTAACTTCGGCCTGTACAGCGTCAATCAAATTGCTGCTGTCGCTGACTAAGATCACCTGCGAGTCGGGGCCGTGCTCGGCTTGTGATAATAAATCGGCGGCAACAAAGGCGGCATTAGCGCTGCTATCGGCCAGCACCAACACTTCCGACGGCCCGGCCGGCATATCAATTTGTGCACCTTGGGCATCCTGGCTCACCTGCTGTTTGGCTTCGGTGACATAACGGTTGCCCGGGCCGAAGATTTTATCCACTTTGGCGATGCTGTCAGTACCATAGGCCAGCGCGGCAATCGCCTGGGCACCACCGATGGTATAAATCTCGTTAATGCCACATAGCTCAGCCGCATACAGAATTTCCGGCGCGATATCGCAGGCTTGGGGTTTTCCGGGCGGTGTTACCAGCACTATGCGCTCGCAACCGGCTAACTGCGCCGGTACGCCCAGCATCAGCACGGTAGAGGGCAGCGGCGCACTGCCGCCGGGGATATACAAACCCACAGCGGCAATAGCGCGGCTTTTCAGCTGACAGCTTACGCCGATACTGGTTTCTACTTCGATATCACACGGTAACTGGGCAGCGTGAAATTTACGAATGTTGTCATAGGCCAGTTCAATAGCCGCTTTACGCTCTGGCAACAGTTTTGCCAGCTGTGCCTGTTTCACTGCAGCACTTAACACTAGCGGGTTGCTATCCAGGCCATCAAATTGCCGGCTGTAAGCACGCAGCGCCGCATCGCCGTTCGCGCGCACGCTGCGGATAATCTCAGCTACCTGAGAGCTTAGCGATGCGGAGTCAGCCAGCGCTGGCCGTGCCAGCGCCGCCTGCTGCTGTGCGGCAGATAAGGAAGCCCAATTAATTACGCTGGTCATGGCTACTCCATCATCTTTTCAATTGGCAGCACTAAAATCGAGCTGGCGCCCAGCGCTTTTAACTGCTCCATGGTTTCCCAAAACAGCGTTTCACTGCTCACCACGTGAATGGCCACCATCTCATCGTTGCCGGCCAGCGGCAGCATGGTCGGGTTCTCTGCACCTGGTAGCAGCGCAATCACTTCAGCAAGGCGGGCGCGCGGCGCGTGCAGCATAATGTATTTACTTTCATTGGCCTGCATGACGCCGTTGATGCGCGGCATCAGCTTGTTAATCAGCTTTAGCTGGCGCTCGTCGCTTAAGTCTTTGCGCTGAATAAGCACTGCCTTGCTGCGGTAAATCACTTCCACTTCTTTTAAGCCATTGGCTTCCAGTGTGGCGCCGGTAGAGACTAAATCGCAGATGGCATCGGCTAAACCTGCGCGCGGCGCAACTTCTACCGAGCCTTTTAAATTGACAATGCGGGCATTTACGCCTTGCTGCTTTAAATAGCGGCCGAGCAAGCGCGGGTAAGTGGTGGCGATGGTTTTACCTTCCAGGGAGGCACTACCTGTGTAGTTTTCTTCCTGCGGTACGGCAATAGATAAGCGGCAGCCGCCAAAATCGAGCCGTTTTAATACGGTGTAATCAAAGCTGTCGTTGTCCAGTTTGCGCTGTAGTGATTCTTCTTCCAGCACGTTTTCACCGACGATGCCTAAATCACAAACGCCGTCCATCACCAGGCCGGGGATATCGTCATCCCGTACGCGCAGGATATCAATATCCATATTTTCGACATGGGCGATCAGCCGCTGTTCGCGCAGGTTGATTTTTAAGCCGCAGCTGGTCAGCAGAGCTTGGGAGTCGACCGATAAACGGCCGGATTTCTGCATAGCGATGCGTAAACGTTTAGATTCAGTTGCCGGACTCATACTGGTCTCCGTGACGATAATTAAAAAGTGTAATACGAATAAACAAAAACCCCGGGCCTGGGCTCGGGGTTGTTATATTGCTGTACCACCGGAGCGCCAGAAATTAGCCCTCCGAAGTAATCGGACGGCTAGTCGCTATGATGATGCAGTACAGTTACAGTATTCATACTTTGGGTTTTGCTGGTTAAGTTGCTATACAAGTTACCTGTATCTGCTGTTAAGTGCAAGCCGGTTTTTGTTTACTGGCTATACAGATGCTTTTGTTAATGCTTTGATTATTATAGTAAATGTGGTTTTTCTCCTGTCTGGCGAAAAAATAATAGCTGTGCTTAGTATGCCGGATACTGAACTTTGTGCTGAAAAAAT
Organism: Rheinheimera nanhaiensis E407-8; assembly: GCF_000296695.1. Lineage (GTDB taxonomy): Bacteria > Pseudomonadota > Gammaproteobacteria > Enterobacterales > Alteromonadaceae > Alishewanella > Alishewanella nanhaiensis. Next base: position 195,352 of record NZ_BAFK01000004.1, on the reverse strand, counting down.
GCTCAGGTTGTATAGTCAATGCGTGTTGATTTAAGTTTGGCCCGGCATTGCCGATAACGGGGAAATGGCGTTAAGGAGAAGCGAATGGACGCTTTTATGCCCTTTGTACAGCGTGTACCCGGTACACCGGTCGAGCCTGATCCGAAGCAGGTGGTACCGGTGTTTAAGGATGCGCGTCTGACGCCCATCAAGCCGCATGAACAGAAGTATCTGATCCTGACCAGACCGGCGCGTAGAGGCGATCGCCGCCAACAAGACTATCCCGAAGCGCCCTATACCACGCCGGAAGATGAGCAACACGTTGATAAAGACGGCCACCTGGATATTTTTGTCTGAATTTGCCGGCTAATCAGGCATAATAGCCGCCTTATTTTTCTATTGGTTTGCGTTGTGCTGTTCACCTTCTGCCACACTCTGAGTCATTATGCGTAAGCAAGTTGCCAGTGCTTTTGCGCCAGGCGGCGCCTTATCTGCGCATATCGCTGGCTTTAACGCCCGCGAGGCGCAGCTGCAAATGGCGCAGGCAGTGGCTGAGGTAATAGACACGCCAGGCAGTCTGGTGGTGGAGGCCGGTACCGGTACCGGCAAAACCTATGCTTATTTAGTACCGGCGCTGCTTAGCGGGAAAAAAGTGGTGTTATCCACCGGTACCAAAAACCTGCAGGAGCAGCTGTATTTTCGTGACTTACCCAAGGTAGTTAAAGCTTTAGCCAGCCCGTTGCAATTGGCGCTGCTAAAAGGCCGCAGCAATTATTTGTGTATTTTTCGCTTAGAGCAGCACTACAACCATGTGCCGCTGCAGGACGACCAGTTGATCCAGGATTTAAGCCTGATCAAAAAATGGGCGGCCGAAACCCAAAGCGGTGATATTGGTGAGCTAAGCTATATCAGCGAAGACTCCAAAGCCCTGCCTTATGTTACCAGTACCACCGACAACTGCCTGGGCAAAGATTGCCCGGTATACGAAGACTGCCATTTATTAAAAGCGCGCAAAAAAGCCCAGGCAGCGGATTTGGTGGTGGTGAATCACCATTTATTCTTTGCCGATTTAGCGCTAAAAGACACCGGCTTTGGCGAATTATTGCCGCAAATGGATGTGATTATTTTCGACGAAGCCCATCAGCTGCCCGATATTGCCAGTGATTATTTTGGCGAGAATATCTCCAGCCGTATCTTGCTGGAGCTGTGCCGCGATATTGATGTGGCTTGTAAAACCGAGCTGCGTGACCATCCGCAGCTGGCTAAAACGGCCGATAAAGTCGCGCAGCTGATAAAAGACTGGCGCTTGCAGTTTAGCAGCGAGCCCGCGCGCGGTAACTGGCGCGAGCAATATCAAAAGCCAGAGATGCAGCAGGCGCTAAACCGGGTGGTTGAAGCTATTGATATGCTGTATCTGGTGATGAAAAGCAGCCTGGGGCGCTCTGATCTGATTGATAATGCCTTTGAGCGGCTGGCGCTTGGCAAAGCACGGCTGCAAAAGCTGACCGATATGCAGCAAACGGGCGTCAGTTTATGGTTTGAAACCAGCCGGCTGCATGTCAGTTTGCATCTAACGCCGCTGAGTATCGCTGATAAATTCAGTGCCATTGTGGCTGAGAATGAACGCAGCTGGGTGTTTACCTCGGCTACCTTGTCGGTAAATAACGGCTTTAGCCACTACACCGCGCAAATGGGGCTGAATAATGCCAAAACCCTGCTATTGGAAAGCCCGTTTAACTATGCCGAGCAGGCGCTGTTGTGTGTGCCGCGCTATTTAAGCGAACCGCATGAACAAGGCATGGCAAAGCAGTTATTACACATTGCGGTGCGGCTGATTGAAGCCAATAACGGCCGTTGTTTCTTCTTATTTACCAGCCATCGTATGTTGCAGTTAGTGGCACAGCAACTGCCAGACTTAGTGCGCCAGCCGGTACTGGTGCAGGGTAGCAGCGGTAAACGTTTGTTATTAGAACAGTTTGTTAAACTGGATAATGCCGTGCTTTTGGGCACCGGCAGTTTTTGGGAAGGCGTAGATGTACGTGGTGATACGCTAAGCTGCGTGATTATTGATAAACTGCCGTTTGCCTCGCCTGACGAGCCATTGTTACAGGCGCGCAGTGAAGATTGCGCGCTGCGCGGAGAAGATCCGTTCGCGGCGGTGCAACTGCCACAGGCGGTAATCACCTTAAAACAGGGTGTTGGCCGCCTTATTCGTGATGTGACCGATCGTGGTGTCATGGTGATCTGCGATAATCGCCTGGTCACTAAGCCCTATGGCGAAGTATTTTTAACCAGCCTGCCGCCAATGCGCCGCACCCGCTCGCTGGAGCAGGCGGTACAGTTTTTACAGCAAATAAAACAGGATAATTAAGTTGAGCACAGCCAAGATAAAATTACTGGCCCTTGATACTTCTACCGAAGCCTGCTCGGTTGCGCTGCAATACGGCAGCGAGCTGTTGACGCTGGATGAAGTGTGCCCACAGCAGCACAGCAAACGTATTTTGCCGATGGTGCAGCAGCTGTTAAACCAGGCCGGGCTTAGCCTGAATCAACTCGATGGTATAGTGTTTGGCCGCGGCCCCGGCAGTTTTACCGGTGTGCGTATTGGCGTAGGGGTAACCCAGGGTTTGGCTTTTGGTGCTGACTTACCGGTGTATGGTATCTCAACTCTGGCGGCAATGGCACAGGCAGCCCACAAGTTACACGGCGCCACTCAGGTAATAGCAGCAATTGATGCGCGCATGGCTGAGGTGTATATCGGCCGCTTTGCGTTGCAAAATGGCCTGATGCAGGCTGAAACTGAAGAGTTAGCGGCAAAGCCGGAAACGCTCAGCGCCTTTAACCTGAACGGCGACGTCTATGCTGTAGGCACCGGCTGGCAAACTTATGCTGATGTGTTACGGGCAAAACAGCAGGCCATTATTGCTGCCGATATTTTATACCCATCGGCGCAGGATATGCTGACGCTGGCGTTGCCGGCATTGGCGGCCGGGCAGTTTGTTGCTGCTGAGCTGGCCGAGCCGGTGTATGTGCGCGATGAGGTAACCTGGCAAAAACTGCCTGGCCGAGATAGCCGTCCTACTTGAAGCTGCAGCGGTGTTGGCTGCATTAACTCGCCCCAATCACATAGATAACTATGCTCATGGGGACGAGTTAACTTGCCGCCTTGCTGCATCGTCAATTAGTTTGGCTATCTGAAATGTAAAAATGCTTGGTTTGTTGGCGGCGCTGGCTATAATTAGCGCTATGTCTGTCTGGGTTTTGTACTATGACGCTGAATATTAATGCTGCCAGCAATGCGACACAAAGTATCAGTACCGTATTTAACGGTGCTGAGCCACGCCGTGTCCAGCTACAGCGTGATGAACAACGCACCGAACTGCCACAAGGCCGTGGCGTAAAAGCCAGTGCTGATGTGATTAACCGGCTGGATGATGAGCGTCGTCAGCAAAGCAGTTTCTCCGCCAGCAGCGACAAACGCAGCCAGCAAGCCATAGATGCCTACCAAAGCCAGGCCAACGAGCAGCGGCGCAGCGAAGTGCAGGCGCTGTTGGGGGTCGATCTTTACGCTTAAGTAAATCCAACTTAGTTGCGCTACCGTAGTCTTAACAGCAAAGCCACATTCTGGAACTGTTATGACTTCTACCTGTTTAATTACCGGTGCCAGCTCCGGCATCGGCCGCCAACTGGCGCAACATTATGCCGCTAACGGCTGGATCGTATACGCCGCAGCCCGGTCAAAAGACAAGCTTGATGATTTGGCCAAAAGTGCCGGTATTATTGCGCTGCCGCTTGATCTGACCGACACCGCCGCCATACAGGATACCGCTACCCGGCTGCAACAGGCTGGCGTGGTGCTGGACTTGCTGCTGTTAAATGCCGGCACCTGCGAATATGTCGAGGCGACCAATCTGGATCTGGCCGCTTTTGAGCGTACCTTCGCCATTAACTTTCAGGCCGTGGTGGCGGCAACGAAATTTTTTATGCCTCTGCTCAAAGCCTCGCTTAGCCCACAGCTGGCGATTGTTAGTTCAATGGCGCACTTTTTTCCTTTTACCCGCGCCGAGGCCTATGGCGCCAGTAAAGCGGCGGTCAGTTATTTTGCCGATAGTTTGCGGGTAGACTTAGCTGACAGCGGTATCAGTGTGCACCTGATTGAACCGGGTTTTGTTGATACACCATTGACGCAAAAAAATGATTTTGCCATGCCATTTTTAGTACCGGTGGAACAGGCGGCCGAGCGCATTTACCGGGCATTACAGGCCGGGCAGAGCCGGATCCGCTTCCCGCGCCGGTTAAGTGTCACCTTAAAGCTACTGTCGTTACTGCCATATAACCTGAGAAGTAAAATGGCGCAGCGGATGAAACAGCAATGAGTGGCGGCCAAAACTTTAACTGGCGGGCGCTGATTGGCTTTGAGCTGTGCTGGTTTGCGCTAGTGTTTTGGCAAAGCCTGGCCATGGTGCCGGTATTGCTGTACTGGCTATACGGTTTTTGGCGTTTAAACCGCCGGGAGCGGGTGGCGGTGCTGCTGATTATGCTGGTCGGGCTGGCGCTTGATAGTGCACTGGTTGCCGCCGGTGTGCTGAGCTTTAGCGCAAGCCCGAGTTTACCGCTGTGGTTTGTGTTGTTGTGGGGCGTATTTGCTCTGGCGGCAGTAGAGTTTATGGCTAAGCTTCTCACCAAACCCTGGCTGGCTGCCCTCTTGGGTGGCAGTGGTGGGCCTTTATCGTATTGGGGCGGGGCAGCATTAAGTGGCGGCGTGCTGCAATTTCCCTCGCCGCTGTATGCCGTCATAGTGTTGGTCATTGCCTGGGCGCTGCTTGCCATAGCGCTGGGCCAAAGCAGGAGGTTTTATGTTAAAGCCAGCTAGCATGTTACTTGCCGCCGTACTGGCATTTAATACCAAGGCGATGCCTGAGCTGAAAACGGTAGGAGAGGGCTCGTACCGCTATTTATTCTGGCAGTTGTATGATGCGCGTCTGGCGACTGCCAACGGCAAGTTTGCCGATTATCAGCAAAGTAGCCCGGTGCTGCTAGAACTCACCTATAAACGCGACATTAGCCGGCAGCAATTTATTGATGCCACCGTTGATGAGTGGAAAAAGCTCGGCCACAGCAGCGCCGAGCAGCAGCAACAGTGGGCAGCACAGTTACAAAACCTGTGGCAGGACGTGAAAAAAGGCGACAAGCTGGCAGCGCTGTTACTGGAAGATGGCCGGGTACAGTTTTATTTTAATGGCACAGAGACCGGCGTTTTAGAAGACACGGCTTTTGGCGCGGCGTTTTTTGATATCTGGTTACACCCCGATACCAGTGCGCCCAAGTTACGCCGTGAGTTAACAGCGGCTAATTAGCCGGCTCGCCGCTGAGTTTATAAGCAAAATAAAAGCGCTGCCGGTTAGGGCAGCGCTTTTTCTACGCGTTAATTTAGCGAATCAATTAACGATCCAGGTTCATCACCTTAACCCAGGCTTTGACGAAATCATCGACAAACTTCTGTTTCGATGTGTCATAAGCGTACACCTCAGCAATGGCTCTTAGTTCAGAGTTAGAACCAAAGATCAGATCGACTGAGGTTGCTGACCACTTTTTCGCGCCGGTTTTGCGATCAAAGCCTTCGTAAACACCTTCGTCAGCTGCTTTTTTCCACACGGTGGACATGTCCAGCAGGTTAACGAAGAAATCGTTGTTTAAGGTGCCAGGCTTGCTGGTAAATACCCCATGCTTAGCGCCCTGGAAGTTTGCATCCAGCGCACGCATACCGCCGACTAACACCGTCATTTCCGGCACCGATAAATCCAGCTGGTCGGCTTTATCGATCAGCATTTCGGTTGGCGAACGGTAGCTGTTTTTCGCGTCAAAGTAGTTTCTGAACCCATCTGCGGTCAGCTCCAGTAAGTCAAATGACTCCACATCGGTCATCTCCTGCGTCGCATCACCACGACCTGGTGTAAAGGGCACAGTAACATTGTAGCCTGCGTCTTTAGCAGCTTTTTCAATCGCAGCGGCACCACCTAGTACAATCAGATCTGCCAGTGACACTTTACGACGGCCTTTGTTGAAATCACTCTGTACTTTGCCAAGGGCAGCCAGTACTTTGGCGGTTTCCGCCGGATTGTTTACCGCCCAGTCTTTTTGTGGCGCCAGCGCAATACGGGCACCGTTGGCACCGCCACGCATGTCTGAGTCACGGTAACTGGCCGCTGAAGCCCAGGCCACCCGCACCAGCTCTGGCACTGTCAGGCCGGTTTTCATAATACTGGCTTTAAGTGATTTAACATCGCTGTTATTGATGGTCGACTGGGTTTTCTCATCAATCGGGTCTTGCCAAATTAGCACCTCTTTGGGTACCTCGGCACCGATAAAGTTACGTGGTGGCCCCATATCGCGGTGCGTCAGCTTGTACCAGGCTTTAGCAAAGGCTAAGCGGTATTCTTCCGGGTTTGCCAGAAAGCGCTCGGCAATTTTGCGATACTCAGGGTCAAACTTCAGCGCCAGATCTGCGGTGGTCATCACCGGCGGGTTCAATTTACCTTTAACATGCGCGTCAGGTACCACGGTATGCAGCGACTCGTCCGTGGGGATCCACTGAATCGCGCCGGCCGGGCTGCGCGTTTGTTTCCAGTCAAAGTTCAGCAGGTTGCTTAAGTACAGCGTGGTCCAACGGGTCGGGGCCTGTGTCCAGGCACCTTCTAAACCACTGGTAATGGTATCTTCAGAATGGCCTTTGCCGCATTTATTTTTCCAGCCCAGTCCTTGCTCTTCTATAGATGCTGCACCTGGCTCTGCGCCCATGCAGTCTGCTGGTTTGTGCGCGCCGTGCATTTTACCGAAGGTGTGGCCGCCAGCGATCAGCGCCACGGTTTCCTCGTCGTTCATCGCCATACGGCCAAAGGCGACACGGATGTTCTTGGCTGAACCGACCGGATCCGGCACGCCTTTCGGCCCCTCCGGGTTAACATAAATCAGACCCATGTGGGTCGCACCCAGCGGGCGCTGCAGTTTGCCGTCAGCATCTTCGCGGTCACTGGCCAGCATCTCAACTTCCGGCCCCCAGTACACCACATCGGGTTCCCAGTCATCGGCACGGCCACCGGCAAAGCCATAGGTTTGAAAACCCATGTTTTCCAGCGCCACGTTACCGGCCAGCACCATTAAATCAGCCCAGGATAAGGCTTCACCGTATTTTTGTTTAATGGGCCACAATAAGCGGCGGGCTTTATCCAGATTACCGTTATCCGGCCAGCTGTTTAGCGGGTCAAAGCGCTGCTGGCCACCGTCTGCACCGCCACGGCCATCCAGCGTGCGGTAAGTACCGGCGCTGTGCCAGGTCATACGGATAAAGAACGGGCCATAGTTGCCAAAGTCGGCCGGCCACCAGTCTTGCGATTGCGTTAACAGCGTATCAATGTCTTTTTTAACCGCCGCCAAATTCAGTTTGCTAAAGGCCTCAGCATAATTAAAGTTGGCACCGTAGGGATTAGAGCGCGCGTCATGGTCGCGCAGAGGTGATAAATCCAGTTGATCCGGCCACCAGAACTGGTTATTGCGGGCGACACCGATTTGCGTGCTGCCCTGGCCTTTGGCGCCGGCCGGTTTGGTCATTTGTGGATTATCAGCAAAGGCGCTGCCAGACAGTAAGAGCATGCTTACCATGGTGGCCACAGCCTTAGCTTTAAACATCGGTCTTTTCATTGTCTGCTTCCTTATCGTTTACCTGGTTAATGTGTTTTTGTTATTAACAGTCGCAGCACGCCTTTGCCCGTTGCGGCACAACAAGCTTAGGTCAATACTGCTAAACGTCACAGCAAGAAAAGTGTATAGCAAGATTTTAATAGCTGTATGTGAATTAAACCGATAAGGTTAATCGAAAATTTTGATTCTTTTTAGTGGCTTTGCGGCGATGTCCGGCTGTAGGGATTGACAGCCGGGCATCGCGGCGGCGGGGTTAACGATGAAAAGCGCCCTCACGTTCAGGTTGATACAACACCTCTTCGACGGTGATGGTCGACATATCACCGCCGGGCAATGGCCAGTTAATGGTATCGCCGCACTTAAGCCCCAGTAAGGCGCTGCCCACCGGTGCCAGGATGGAAATTTTATCACCACTGCCGTTTGCATCTTTTGGATAGACAAGGGTTAGCGTGCTCTGTTTGCCGTTGGCCAGGCGAAAACGTACTGTCGAGTTCATGCTAACGACATCTGCTGGCAGCTTTGCAGGCTCAACCAAAATGGCGCGCTCCAGCTCCTGGCTTAAGCTGTCATAACCAAGGGTACCTTCAGTTAAACCGGCAAGTAATTTGTCCAGCCGCTCAAAATCGGTAGTAGAGAGCGTTATATCAGGAGTTTTCATCAGGTTTTCCTCTTCATACGTTGTTGAACATTAATAACACTGAGCACCCGCAGCCGAAGCCTGTGCCTGAGCACCGTCAGCTGGATATCTGCTTCAGTGGTCTGGCCTAATAAAGCCCGGCCCAGCGGTGATAGCACGGAAATCCGGCCCTGTTGGTAGCTGGCCTGCAGCGGATAAACCAGCTGTAGCCAGCCCTGCTCGTTGGTGTCGAGGTTTTTCAGCTCTACCGAGCTGCCGATACGCACACAGCTGCTGTCGTTATTTAGCCGGCTTTGGCCGTTGTCATCGGCAATAAACTGGACCACACGGTTTAATGCCAGTGGGGCTACAGGTAAAAACGGCTGGCAGGCCAGTGCGGCAATAATGCTTGCCAGGGGGCTGTTGGATACTTTCGGATAGCAGAAATACATGTTAGCTGCGCCTTATAAAAGCTCATATCAATGCCGAAAAAATGACGATAAGAAAAAGCTGTTATGCCGGTTTCGCGCAGGGCAAAACCGGCCTAAGAATGGAAGGCGATAGCGATATTATGCGTGCGGCACAGCGCAGCCGTGCCAGCTGAATAGAAATGAAGTAGTTGCATGGGCGTACCATAGTGCATCTGCTGCGAAAGTTCAATCATACCGGCGCTAAAACCCCGCCGGGTTAGGCTTATCAGCCGCTAAGGGGTGGCTTTGTTAATGTTGTTTTTTAATAAAAAAATAAAGAGGTTTTATTTTTTTAAAATGTAAATTTAAAGTATTTATTTGTTTTATTAAAACCATTAGAGTGTGCGCCATTATTTAACACTAACATCGGAGTTTTACTTTGCGCACTTTATCTCTATTGGCTGCCGTTGTTGCAGCCGTTTTAACCTCGGGCTGTGCCAGCACAGCGGCTAGTAGCAGTAACACAGTAACTGCACCGGTCAGTGCTGAAGCCGCTAAGCCACAAACCGTGTTTGCGGCACGCTTGCAGCCGTTATCAGCCGTGCAAAGCGCTGAATTAGCAGACGGCCGGTTAAAGCTGAGCTTTCCTGGTATCAGTGCGTTTTCGCATGATGGTGCCAGCTTAAGCGACAACTTGCAGCAGCAACTGACTGCTATTGCGCAACTGTTAAAAAACAGCCCATTTTCTCAGGTGGCGGTAGTAGGTCATAGCGATAGCTCAGGCCAGTTGGCTTACAACAATAAGTTGTCATTACAACGTGCCGAGCAGGTTAGAACCTTTTTATTACAGCAGGGCTTAACTGACGCACAGCTGGTTGCCGAGGGCCGAGGCCCGGCTGAGCCTATTGCCGATAACCGCACCAAAGAAGGGCGCTCAGCTAACCGTAGGGTAGAGCTGGAAGTTGCTTTTTAACGCCTTGGCTAAAACGAGTGGACATTGAGTGACAACTGATAAGCAAAAAAACAACGGCGGCCATCGGCCGCCGTTGTTTTTTGCCGCCACTGAGCGTTAATCGGCTAACGCCCAACCTTTTTCGGTCTGGCGCAGCTGCAGATTTTGCTGCTTTACCTGATACACATCGCCGGCATTAAAATCACCGTATTGCAGTTTTAGTAAACCAACCGCCATGCCGCTGGCCATCTTTTCCAACGGATTACCCGGTTTTTGCGTTTGCTCGTCCATGTAGGCTTTGAACGATTTATTAAAACTGATCTGATAGCTCACTTCTGCCGTGTAGCGGGTGTCGCTGTCGGTCCAACCATTGAGTTTTTCCAGTTGTTCAATCTCGACCAGGCCTGGGTGTTGCTGTTCAAATTGCTGTTGCAGTAATTGCTCCAGTTTACGTTCTCCCGGAGTATCCGAGCAGGCAGCCAGCAGGGGAAAAAGAGCCAGCAGTGCCAACTTCACTAATACGCGCATTGTTATCTCTCTGATAGTGGTGATGGTGCGATTATCTTACAAACTATCATCTGAACGCCAGCCTATTTGCCAGTGGTTATCCAGTGGTGACAAAAAAGGCGGCCGCGCGGCTTTTTATTGCTTGCTATAGTCTGAGCAGGCTGTTTAACGTATAACATCCATTATTTACTGTCTGACAGGGTTAAGCATGCAGTTTTCTGTTTTAGGCCACAGTGGTTTGGCGGTATCGCGCGTGTGTTTGGGCACTATGACCTGGGGCTGTCAAAATAATCAGGCGGATGCCGATGCACAGCTGGATTATGCGCTGGCGCAGGGCGTGAATTTTATCGACACCGCTGAGATGTATGCAGTGCCGCCCAGTAGCGAAACCTATGGCGCCACCGAAGCTATTATTGGTGATTGGCTCAAACGCAATCCGGGCAGGCGCAGCAAGCTGATTATCGCCAGCAAAATGGCCGGCAGTGGGCTGTCTTATATCCGTGGTGGCGGGCCTATGACAGCCGCTACCTTAGTGCAGGCAGTAGACGCTTCGTTGCAGCGTCTGCAAACCGACTATATCGATTTATATCAGCTGCACTGGCCCAACCGGGTTTCGCCGCATTTTGGTAAGCACCGGGTCGGCCGCATTGGTTTTAGTGACGTGAGCCGCGCTGAACAAACTGAGCAAATGCTTGAGCTGTTGCAGGCGCTGGATAACTGCGTTAAAGCCGGTAAGATCCGTTTTTGTGGCGTATCCAATGAAACGCCCTGGGGTATCAGCCAGTACCTGCAGCTTAGCAAGCAACACAACGTACCGCGCATGGTGTCGATTCAGAATGAGTTTAGTCTGCTGCACAGCAAAGACTGGCCCTACTTAATTGAGCAATGTGTACATGAAAATATTGCCTATCTGCCGTGGTCGCCGCTGGCCGGCGGCGCGCTAAGTGGTAAATACCTTGGTGGTGCACGGCCGGCCGGCTCGCGCTGGAGTATGCTGCAGCGCAATGGCTTGTTTCGTGATACGCCGCAGTCGAACCAGGCGATAGCGGCCTTTGTTGCGCTGGCTGCCGCGCACAACATGGCGCCGGTGCAGCTGGCATTAGCCTGGGTTAATCAGGTCGAGGGGGTTACCTCAACCATTATTGGGGCCACCAGTATGGCGCAACTTGAACAAAATATCGCCGCCTTTGCCCAGCCTTTGTCAGCACAGGTGCTGGACGATTTAACGCAGTTTCTCCAGCAATACCCGGCGCCATTTTAGCCTTGGCCGCACACCAGCGCCGCCTGGCCATATTTCGCTGCAGATGTGGCTGGGCTAAGCTGATACTTATGTCAATTCATCATTAAGTGGCTGTATGTCGTTACTTGCTTTTACCACCAACAGTACGGACTTATCGCAGGCGTATCAGGGGCAGCACACTGGTACGCTGGTGCTGCTGTCGTTGCTGATTGCCATTCTGGCCGCCTACACCAGTTTTAGTCACCGCCATTTAATGCAACAGGCCGTCAGTAGTTTGTCATACCGTTTATGGCTAAGCAGTGGCTCGGTTGCGATGGGGCTGGGGGTCTGGGCCATGCACTTTACCGGCATGATGTCGCTTCAGCTACCGGTCGAGGTGAGTTATCAGCTAAGCCTGACGTTGCTGTCGGTACTGCCGGCCATTGCTGCAGCCTTTGTCACGCTTAAAGTGGTGGCCGCCGGTGTGCAGCGGCCGCTGGCCATAGTGCGTGGTGGTGTGCTGATGGGCGCCGGTATTGGTTGTATGCATTATATCGGTATGGCGGCGATGGTGATGCAGGCAGAGCGGCTGTATCAGCCGTTGCTGTTTGTGCTGTCGGTGGTAGTAGCGGTATTGTTGGCAACGCTGGCGCTGTCGGTGCGGCCGCTGTTAAACCGCTGGTTGGCTAACCAACTGTTGCTGGAGTTTATCAGCTCGGTGGTGATGGGGATGGCGATCGCCAGCATGCACTATGTTGCCATGCACGCTACCGTATTTTTGCCCGCCGAGCAGGTGTATGGTTTGGGCGGCAGGGTAATGAGTAAGCAAACGCTGGGTACCCTGGCGGTGGTGGTGGCTGTGACCATCTTGCTGCTGGCGACCATTACAGTGTTAATGCGCCGCCGGGTGCTGGATGCCGAGCAAAGCCGTTATCAGGCCATGTTGCAAACGCAGCAGCTGGCGCTGCGGCTGCAGGGCATAGCGTCCCGCGTGCCAGGATTAGTGTACGAGTTCAGGCTGGCGAACGATGGCCATTTTAGCTTTCCTTATGCCAGCGAGGCGATCCGCGATATTTATGGTATCTCGCCTGAACAGGCAAAGCAGGATGCCTTACCGGCACTGAAGGCGATTCATCCGGATGATCGGGATGCGATGTTGCAATCGGTTTATCGCTCGGCAGAGCAACTCAGCCTGTGGTATCACGAGTACCGCGTGCAAGATAGTAGCGGCAGGGTACGCTGGATGCTGGGTAATGCCCAGCCGCAGCGTGACCCGGGCGGCGTAAGCTGGAGTGGCTTTATTACTGATGTAACGGCGCGCAAAGCTACCGAGCAGCAAATTCAGCAACTGGCTTACTTTGACAGCCTGACCGGCCTTTTTAACCGTGGCAAAATTCAGCAGCAGCTGCAACAACTGTGTGACGAGGCAACTGAGCACAGCGCTGTGGCGGTAATCCTGTTGGATATTGACCAGTTTAAACGCTTAAACGATACCCAGGGCCATCAGGCCGGAGATCAGTTGCTGATCCAAATGGCAAAGCGGCTACGCGTGGCAGCGCCGGCAAATGCTTACTGTGGCCGTTTAAGCAGTGACGAGTTTGTTATGCTGCTACCTGGCGCGTTGTCCGGTGAGTTGGAGCCCAAGGCTGAGCAACAATGCAGCGCACTGCGCCAGTTAATGCAGCAGCCATTTGATATTCAGCAGCATCAGTATCATTGTACGGTATCCATCGGATACTGCCTGGCGCAGCCCGGCGCTTCGTCAGATGAGTTATTAAAACAAGCCGCTATTGCGCTGTCACATGCTAAAGCGCTGGGCAGTAACAGCCAGGTGTGTTTTAACCCGGCTATGACAGCAGAAATTCAGCAGCGCTATCAGCTGGAGCTTGCTTTAGCGGCGGCGCTGGCGGCCGGGCAGTTCGAATTACACTACCAGCCCCAGTTAACTGATAGTGGCAAAGTGGTAGGGGTAGAAGCGCTGCTGCGCTGGCAACACCCAGAGCTGGGCTATGTGTCACCGGCCCGCTTTATTGCGCTGGCCGAAGAAACCGGCCAGATTGACAGCATCGGCCATTGGGTGTTGCAGCAAGCTTGTGCTCAATTGCAGCGCTGGCAGAGTGAACCGAAGCTGCGCGAGCTGATCATGTCGGTCAATATCAGTGCACGGCAGTTTTATCAACCGGAGTTTATTGCACAGGTACAGCAGTGCTTAAGCCAGTATCAGTTTAAGCCAGAGCAACTCATGTTAGAGTTAACCGAAAGCCTGATCCTGGCTGATCTTGACGATGCGGTCAGCCGCATGCAGCAAATAAAACAGTTGGGTGTCAGGTTTTCCATGGATGACTTTGGCACCGGTTATTCGTCGCTGTCTTATTTATCACGCTTGCCGTTTGATGAAGTAAAGATCGACCAGTACTTTGTCCGTAGCGCCAGCTCTGGCAAACCGCGCGACTGGGTAATCGTAGAGGCCATCATTGGTATTGCCAACACTTTTGGCATGAAACTGATAGCAGAAGGGGTAGAAACCCAGGCGCAGTACGAGCTGTTGCGTCAAAGTGGTTGCTATTGTTATCAGGGGTATTTGTTTGCCAAACCGGCAGCCGCTGCCGAAACGGCCCGCTGGATAGACGAGCACAGCCCGTTAAGTTAACTTTGGCTGCTAGATAGTCAGCAGGGATACGCACTTAACCGCTGTTAACACATCAGACACTGGCCAAAAAATACAACAATACATGGCTGGCCAGCACAACCAACGTCAGCTGATTTCGTAAGCTGCGATAAGGGCCGGCGTATTGCCGGTTCAGGCCCAGCCGGTATTCGGTTAAACGCAGCAGCACAAACAAGCAGGCTTGCGCCGGCAAAAAATACTCAGGTGCACTAAATAGCGCCACAAAGCTTAGTACCGGGAAAGCCACCGCTGCCAGCGCCAACCGCTCGGTTTTGGCCTGGCTTGCCGTGTTGCTGTGTAGCACCGGCCAGAATACTCCGGCCATAAAGCCTAAAATCAGCGCACTGTATAGCTGATAAAGCGCCAATATTGTCGCCTGGCTGAGCCACATCGGTGTGGCATACAGTAGCGGCAACACCACAAACGGGATCAGGCCGGCGTAACCCAGCAGCTTGATCAGTCTCATGCTGTGGTCTCCACTTCGGCTGCCTGCAAAAGCAGTGACATCCGCTCTTGTTCGGTTAATATTCCCACCAGTACAGTACGCCGGCGCATGCTTATACCGCGCAATCGCCGTTGCTACAGTGGCTGCGTTTCGCTGCCCAGTAGGCAGAAGCTTTTTTCACCAGCCCTTTAATTTCGCGCCGGCAGAGCCGGCAGCTGCCGTCATAAAACAGTTTTTGCATGGGCTACTCATAATAAAACCTGTTGCCAGCCATTACGCTAACAACAGGTTTTAGATCAGCACGGTTTAATGCTACAAAGCTACTTTAATAGCTCGTCCACAGTACCTTGCGCCAGTGGGTGATAGCCCGGCCGGGCTTTTTCATACACGGCACGGGCAAAGGCTAGGCCCTCCGGCGTGCTGGCCAGCTGTTTATACAGCGGAATAATCAGCTTACGCCGGCCTATGTTAATCAGATACTGCTCCAGTGGGGCGGCAATGTCCTGATAGCCGGTTTTCAGTGCCAGTAAATACCAGGCATGGGCAATTTCACTGTTGCTTGATAATGTCAGGTTAAAGGTGGCATCCAGCTCGGCCAGTTGCTCGGGGGTAATGCTAAGCGGCAGGTTATTAATAAAATACAGCCACTGGTGCACCGTCCAGTTATCAGTGGGCAAGCTGCTTAAGGCCGCTGCGCCGGCTAACCAGCCATTGGCTTGCTGCTGCACCTGATTAAAAGCATCAGATTGTGGCTCTGGCGTATCCTCAGGTAAGCCAGGCTGATAAATCCAGCGCTTTACCTCGTCCAGTGACACTATGCCGGGGTACTTGGTCAGCAGTTGTTGCTCAAGGTATACCACAAAGCGGGCGGTATCCAGGCTTTGAAAGGCATGGTCGTCAAAGTATTGTTTAACAAAAGGGTCGAACTTGTCGCGGCCAAACTTTTGCTCCAGAAACATTAAAAACAGCTGGCCCTTGGTGTAAGGCACGCCACTAAACGCATCGTCAGGGTCGCGGCCCTGTAAATCGATATGCAGTATGCTGTCATTAGCCGGCATATGCGCCAGTTCGTCTTTTAAACCCTGTACCGACAGTGCCTGCTCCATCACCGCGCGGTCAGTACCGAACACCTGCTCCATAATGCGGTTTTCAACATAAGAGGTAAAACCTTCATTTAGCCACAGGTCGCGCCAGGTGGCATTGGTTACCAGGTTACCTGACCAGGAGTGCGCCAGTTCATGGGCAATTAAATTCACCAGGCTGCCATCCCCGGCCACGACGGTGGGGGTAATAAAGCTCAGTACCGGGTTTTCCATACCACCAAAGGGGAAACTGGGCGGTAAGATCAGCAAATCATAGCGGCCCCAGCGGTAATCGCCATACAGCTGTTCGGTGGCGTCGATCATGGCCTGAGTGCTGGCAAATTCCTCCGCCGAGGCTTGCAAAATATAGGGCTCGGCATAAACCCCGGTTTGCTCACTCATGGCTTTAAATTGCAAATCACCGGCGGCAATAGCAATTAAATACGCTGGTATGGCCTGTGGCATAAAAAACTGATAATCACCATCACGGGCACTGGCCGGATCGTTTGGTGCGCTCATCACCGCCAGTACATTGTCGGGGGTTTGAATACGGGCGCTGTAGGTCATACGCACTGCGGGCGTGTCCTGAATGGGGATCCAGCTGCGGGCATGAATGGCCTGGTTTTGGCTAAACATAAAGGGCGTGGTTTTGCCGGCGGTTTGCTCTGGCGTTAACCACTGCAGGCCCGAGGCCTTGTCGGTAGAGCTATAGTAAATACGCAGGGTTTGCGCCTGAAAGCCGGGCGTTATTGTCAGCTTACTGCCCAGCACCGCATCGCGCGCGCTAAGCTCAAACGCCACTTTTTGCCATTGGCCATCGGCACGCTTGGCGTACACTCTATCGATGATTAAATCGCGGCTATCCAGATATACAGTGTTAGTTTGCTGGTTTTGCCAGCTTAGCTGCAAATCGGCGAAGCCGGTCAGGGCTTTATCAGCGAAATTAACTGCAAGATCCAGATGCAGGTGCTGCACCTTCACATCAGCATAGTTGGCGTAGGTATAGTTATCGTCGGCGATAGCCGCAGTAGTGGCCAGCAGGGTGGTGGCGCAGAGCAAAAAACGGACAGACATAGCGTTTCCTTTTCAAAAATACCGCCCGAGTGTAGCGGTAATAGCCGGCAAGTAAAAGATGCCTTGTTATTGCAAAAGGCTTTGGGTATGTTGGCGCTATTGTGTCTAAGCCGATACTGACTATGTCTGATTTTTCCACTATTAAGCTTACCGAGTACAGCCACGGCGCTGGCTGCGGCTGTAAAATTTCGCCTCAGGTGCTGGATAAAATTTTAGCCTCCGGCCTGACAATGCACGACGACAACGTGCTGGTGGGTAACGCCAGTAAAGACGACGCTGCCGCCTATAACTTGGGCGATGGCACTGCGCTGTTAAGCACCACTGACTTTTTTATGCCCATTTGCGATGACGCCTTTGATTTTGGCCGGGTGGCGGCCACCAATGCGATCAGCGATATCTATGCGATGGGCGGTACGCCTATGCTGGCGATCGCCATCTTAGGCTGGCCAGTGAGTAAATTGCCGCCAGAGCTGGCGCAGCAGGTGCTGGAAGGCGCCCGTCATACCTGCAAAGAGGCCGGCATTATGCTGGCCGGTGGCCACAGTATTGATGCGCCCGAGCCGATATTTGGCCTGGCTGTAAATGGCCGGGTGGCGATAGATCAGCTAAAACGTAACGATACCGCCAAAGTCGGCGATAGGTTGTATTTAACCAAACCGCTGGGGGTGGGTATTTTAACGACCGCGCAAAAGCAGAAAAAACTGCTGCCAGAGCATGCGCTGCTGGCGCGTGACACTATGGTGCAGTTAAACCGCATCGGTGCCGATATGGCAAAAATTGACGGTATAAATGCGATGACCGATGTGACTGGCTTTGGCTTGTTGGGTCATTTACTGGAAATGTGCGAAGGCAGCGGCCTGAATGCTGAGCTTGATAGCCACGCGGTACCGGTACTGCCGTTTGTGCCGGACTATATTGCCAAAGGTTGCATTCCCGGTGGCAGTGGCCGCAACTTTGCCAGCTATGGCGGCAAAGTATCACCATTGAGCAGTGAACAGCAGGCGCTGCTGTGCGATCCGCAAACCAGTGGTGGCTTGCTGGTGGCGGTTAGCCCGCAGGCTGAGGCGGCTTTTATTCATCTGGCGGTAGCCTACGATTTAGCGCTGCAGCCGATTGGCGAGCTAAAAGCCCGCAGTCGTGGCCATCGTATTCGTGTGCGTTAAACCCGGCAGATGACGCCAAATTTACCGCTTACGGCGAATTATCACGCTATTTTACAGCAGCAACTGCCGCTAATTGACCTGCGCGCACCGCAGGAGTTTAGCCGTGGTGCGCTGTGTGGCAGCATTAATTTACCTCTGATGACCGACACAGAGCGCGCCGCCGTGGGCACCTGTTATAAACAACAGGGCCAGCAGGCTGCCATCACGCTGGGCCATCAGCTGGTGCAGGGGCAGGTTAAAGCGGCGCGGGTGCAAGCCTGGGCAGAATTTGCCAAAGCTCACCCAAACGGCATGTTGTACTGTGCCCGTGGCGGCCTGCGCTCGCAAATTGCTCAGCTGTGGCTGGCTGACGCCGGCGTGATTTATCCCAGAGTACAAGGCGGCTTTAAAGCACTGCGCCAGGCGGCGATTAATGTGATAGCGCAGGCGGCAAAACAGCCACTGTTATTATTGGCTGGCCCCACCGGCAGCGGTAAAACCCGCTTACTTAAACAGTTGCAGGCAGTAGATTTAGAAGCACTGGCCAATCATCGTGGTTCGGCCTTTGGCCGTAAATTAGCGGCTCAGCCCAGCCAAATCAGTTTTGAAAACGCTCTGGCGGCCAGGCTATTGCAGGTGCAAAGCGACAAGC
Source organism: Rheinheimera nanhaiensis E407-8 (assembly GCF_000296695.1). GTDB lineage: Bacteria > Pseudomonadota > Gammaproteobacteria > Enterobacterales > Alteromonadaceae > Alishewanella > Alishewanella nanhaiensis. Next base: position 176,908 of record NZ_BAFK01000004.1, on the reverse strand, counting down.
CGCCATTTCTGTTGTTAGAAGATGAAAGTTTATTAATTGGCCAGCGCAATATTCCGCATACTTTGTATCAGGCGATGCAGCACAGCCCGCTATTGCTGCTGGACGAGCCATTAACAGCGCGCATAGAGGTGATACTGCAGGATTATATTATCGGCTTGCATATGGAGGCAGTGGCCGCGGAGGGCGAACAGGGCTTTGCCGTGTTTAGCACTATGTTGCGCCAGGGGATGGCACGTATTGCCAAACGCCTGGGCGGCGCGCTGTACACTGAGCTCTCTGCTATGCTGGAACGGGCATTAACTGCACAGCAGCACAGCGGCGATATTCAACTACACCGGCTGTGGATAGCTCGGCTGCTTAGCGACTATTACGACCCTATGTATCAGTATCAGTTGCAAAAACGCGGCTTGCCGGTGCTGATGCAGGGCAATGCCACTGAACTTATGCAGTGGTGGCAACAGCAAAATGCTCAGGCTTAATGCCATAGCCCAAACCTATTGCCCAGCTGCAGTTTATGTTTCAGTAACGCCAGGCTGCGCTGCTGCGCCTGTGAGTTGTCATTTAACCAGTAAATAAACACCGCCACGAATACGCTGCTAAGCGCTATTTCCTGGCCGATACGGGCGATGCCGCGGGCTTGTAACCGCGCTGCTTCGCGTAGCCACTGCACAGTGCGGCTAATGCGCAACACGCCGGCTACCTGCAAATGAATGTGGCCAGGCTCCAGCTTATACAACAACATCTGGCCGGTGACTTTATGATAGGGTGACAGTTCGCTTAGCCAACAGCTAAGCGCCTGCTCGATACGGCTGGCTGGCGGCAACTCTGGTGTTATCAGCGCGCTTAACATGGCTTTGTCAGCCCGGTCAAACCAGGCATCGACTAACTCATCTTTGCTGCGATAGTGCGGGTAAATATCAGCCAGGCTAATGCCCAGTGCCGCAGCTATCTGCTGTAAACCTAGCTGCTCCCAACTGCTGTGGTCGGCCAGTGTTAAGGCAGTGGCTAAAATGTCATCGCGCATGGTGGCTCCGGTGTTAGTTTCACATTAAGTATAGGCGGCTGTGGCAAAGCCAGATAAAGCGGCTATAGTGATGCGGTTAGTCATTGAATAAGTACAGGTCTTTATGCACAGATACCAAACCGAAATCCGTTGGGGCCTTATTTTTACTGCGGTTATGCTGCTATGGATGTGGGGCGAGCAGTTAGTTGGCCTGCACGGCCGTTATATTGCCCAGCACGCGACTTACACCAACTTGTTCGCCATACCGGCGATACTGCTTTATGTGCTGGCACTTAAACAAAAAAAGCACCGCGATTACGGCGGGCAAATGAGCTGGAAGCAGGGCATGCAAAGCGGAGTGCTGATAACACTGGTGGTTGTGGTGCTAAGCCCGGCAGTACAATGGCTAACCCACACCATTATTACCCCTGAGTATTTTAATAATGTGCAAGCCTATGCCATTACTCAGGGCATGATGAGCGTTGAACAAGCCGCTGAGTATTTCAGCCTAGGCAACTATATGCTGCAAAGCATGATCGGTGCCGCCATTATGGGTGTGTTAACCTCAGCGATAGTGGCGTTTTTTCTGCGCAGCAAAGGACAGGAGGATATACAATAGCGCACCTTTTGTTGTGGTGCTGTGGTATGGCCGTTTCTTCCTCTTCCAATACTGATAAACCCTTACACGGTATTTTGTGTATGGTGCTGGCCGTGGCGCTGTTTGCCGCCATGGACGCTGCCATGAAATCACTCACGCCGCATTACAGTGCCATGCAAATTGCCTGTTTGCGCGGAGCCCTGGCCTGGCCCTTGGTGGTGCTGTGGCTTATTGGCAGTGGCCGCTATAAAACCCTGCTTAACACCCGCTGGAGCCTGCACCTGCTGCGCGCTGTGCTGGGCGTTACTATGTTGTGGGCTTTTGTTTATAGCCTGCAAAGCCTGGCACTGGCCGAAGCCTACACCATCTTTTTTACCGCGCCGCTGCTCATCACGGCGATGTCGGCGTTTTGGCTAAAAGAATATGTTGCACCAAGGCACTGGGTGGCTATTGGCATAGGCCTGGTGAGCGTGCTGTTTATGCTAAAACCGGACGGCGACAAGCTGATAAGTTTTGGCGCTTTAATGGCACTTTTGGCCGCATTGTGCTATGCGGTGTCGGCTATTACAGTGCGTATTTTGGGCCGCACTGAAGGCACCGGCAATATGGTGTTTTGGCTGATGACGCTATTAGCACTCGGTGCTGGCCTGTTGGCCCTGCCAGACTGGCAACCACTAAAAAGTGAGCTGTGGTTTAGTTTTGTCTTAATTGGCATAACCGGTTTTGCCGGCCAAATTGCCATTACCCAGGCATTTAAAGTGGCGCCCTCGGCGCTGATCGCGCCTTTCGAGTACACCGCGCTATTGTGGGGCATAGGTTTTGATATTCTGCTGTGGCAGTTGTACCCGCAGCTATCGACCCTGATAGGGGCGGCCATCATTATGTTAAGCGGGCTCTACTTATTGTGGCAGCACAGAAGGTGATGTGCTGGTAAAGTAGTGTAAAAGCGCTATAGTCTTGCCAGGAACAACGAATTATTACAGTGGCTTAGCCAAGAGTAACTCATGCTGAATGTTGCCCGTTTAATGAGTGCCAAACCGGTGAGTGTCTCGCCAGACGATACTTTGGCCGTGGTGAAGCAAATTTTTGACAATGTAAAGTTTCATCATGTGTTGGTGGTGGAAAAGGGGATATTAATTGGCGTGCTGTCTGACCGGGATTTATTTAAAGCGTTAAGCCCACATATTGGCACTGCAGCAGAAACGGCGCGTGATTTAGCTACCTTAAATAAAAAGGTACACCAGGTGATGCTACGCAAGCCGGTAACCTTGCCGCCAGAGGCTAAAGTGATGGATGCGATTCAGTTATTTAATCACGAAGGCGTGTCGTGTATCCCTGTGGTAGACAGCCAAAACCGGCCGCAGGGTATTTTAAGCTGGCGCGATATTATCCGCGCACTGGACAGAACTGATAAGCGTACAGCACCTGTCAAATGAAGTATTTGCACGAAACGGTTCACCCACACAGACACGCCGTAAATACATCCATGTAGGCTCGTCTCAAGCATCCATGCTTTCAACGGTCTGCTTAGGGTAAACCGTTTCTCGCTACGATGATTTTTCTACAAGGCTTTTACCGCACTTTTACCACCGGGTAGTGAATAGCGCATAATGCGCCAAAACACGGTACTGTACTGGCGCAAAAAGCTGCCGGTGTTATACGGGGTGCCGTATTTCGCCGCTATCGCCTGCACCTGTTTTGCCATATTCGGGTAGTGCCGGGCAGGGATATCCGGAAACAGGTGGTGCTCTATCTGGCAGCTTAAATGGCCGGTTAAAATATGCAGCCAGGTGGGGCCGGTAAAATTAGACGAGCCCAACATCTGACGGTAATACCAGTGGCCGCGGCTTTCGTTTTCACAGTCTTCCGGCTTAAAGGCATACACTTGTTTGGTAAAGTGGCCGCAAAAGATCACCGTTGATGTCCACACATTGCGGATTAAATTGGCCAGTAAATTACCGCACAGCACCCACAGCCACATGGGCCCGGCGATTAAGGGGAAAAACAGATAGTCTTTCACCAGTTGCCGCACGCCCTTGCCGAAAAAGGCTTTTTTTAGCTCGCTGTCAGACACCTGCGTTTGGCGGTTAGCCTTTTTTTTACCGAAAAACACCCGCTGGCCGGCCAGCTCGTGGTACGACACGCCCCACTGAAACAACATGCTCAATAGCAGGTAAGTGCCGCTTTGCCATAAATTACGCAGCCGCCAGCGAAAATCGTTGCTCAGGCGCAGTAAGCCATAACCAAAGTCGCGATCCAAGCCTATGATATTGGTATAGCTGTGATGCTCGACATTATGGGTGCGCTGCCAGGAGCCGGCTTCGCAGGCAATATCCCACTCATAGCGGCGTGAGTGTAAAAGGGGATCGTTCATCCAGTCGTACTGGCCATGCAGCACATTGTGGCCAATTTCCATATTGTCGAGAATTTTGCCCAGTGCCAACAGCAGCACACCCAGCCCCCACAGCCAGGGCGTGATAAAGCCCAGCACCAGTAAAATACGACCGCTAATGGCGCTGATGCGCTGCACCAGCAAGACCCGGCGGATATAACGGGCGTCGGCCTCGCCTAATTGTGCCTGCACCTGCTGTTTTAAACCGTCCAGCTCTTGTGCCAGCGCCTGATATTGCTCGTTGCTTAATACCATCTTTTGCCCTGTTATTGTTTTAACACCAGATCCGTGACCGGCTGGCTGATACATAACTGAATTTGCTCGCTGCCATGGCCGCTTAAGGCACCGCTACGGATATCACGCACCTGGCCGCTGATTTTGTCGCACACGCATTGAAAACACACACCAATACGACAACCAAAACGCGGGTTTAAGCCCTGTTGCTCAGCGCTTTGCAGCAGGCTTTGGTTTGCTTGGGCACTAAATACCTGCTGGCTGGTGCTGCTTTGCAGCGCCACCTGATATTGCCCGCTGATACTGTCAGTGCTTTGTGCCAGCAGCGCCGGGCCAAATTGCTCCTGAAAAATGTTGTGTTTCGCTACACCGGACTGCACTAGGGCGGCGTTTAACTGCTGCATCAAGGCTTGGGGACCGCATAGGTACAGCTGCTTATTCTGGCCTTCCGTGCAAACTTGCCGGGTAAAGGCGTCGCTATGTTCAAACCGGCTGTCGGACAGCTGCAGGCTGAACAAAGGTTGTTGCGCGGCCAGTTGTTGCAGCGGTGCCAGTAACGCGGCCTGCTCTTTGCCGCGCACCCTGTAGTAAAGGCTGACGGGCGTAAGCCAATGGCGCTGGCTAAGTAGCATCGAGGCAATAGGCGTAATACCGGAGCCCGCGGCGACAAACAGTGCCGGCCTGGCAGGTTGCTGCCAGCTAAAGGCACCCTGAGCAGCGCTGATGTTTACCCTGCTGCCCGCTGTCAGCTGGGCCAACAGCGGTGTAACGGCGCCGTTATGCTGTACCTTGCAGCACAGCTCAATCTGGCGTTGGCTATGCCACAGGCTAAGCGGCGAGCAAATGCTAAAGGGGCGGGGGAGGTTTTTGCCATTATGCTCAAGCGTCAGCAGCACATGCTGGCCCGGTATAAAGCCCGGCCAGCGGCGTGACACTCGTAAGGTCAGTTTTACCATATCAGCCGTTTGCCAGCTTTTTTCTGCCAGTTGGCCACGAAATTGGCCGGGCATAAAACCTGGCCAAACAGCGCGAAGTAAAGGTTGCAGATAGAGGCTAAGTGCAGGCTGATTACCCAGCATTAAACAAAAATGGCGCCACAGGCGGCGTGGTAGAGAGGGAGAAGCAGTCACAGTCGTCACAATAATTCGTTTAGTGTTATTTCAGCGCACAGTTGTACACTAAAATATCTGGTTTGGCCAGTTTTAGTTATGCTTAGTCACTGTTGAGTGTAGTAATATTATGAAATATATGGCTTTAAATTCTTATGGGTGAAGTGATTGCTTTGTTTTTAAGCTAACGCTTGTACGCTTTTGTGGTTTTTATTATGTCGGGAGCAATAAAAAAGCCGCTAGTGTTAAGCGGCTTTTGTGTTCTGGCTGGCTTAGAGACCAAGCTGAGTGGGCATCGCTGGCGCCTGGCTGTGATCTTTCGGCGGGTTAGCCTTGAGCTCGTCTAGCGTGTGTGTAATGGCACGTTCTAACTGTACATCTATGCCTTTGTTCACCGCTATCGGATCCAGTTCTACCTCGATATCCGGCGCTACCCCTTCGTTTTCGACCCGCCACTGCCCATCAGGCGTGTAAAAACGGAAAAATGGCACCACATGAAAACCACCGTCGATCATTGGCGGGTTGGCCGAGATACCAATTAAGCCACCCCAGGTGCGCGTACCAATAGTTTTACCCAGGCCCAGGTGTTTAAAGGCCCAGGGCAGGAAATCACCACCAGAGCCGGCGTCCTGATCAATCAGCATGGTTTTCGGGCCATAAATGCCACCGCCCGGCGTGGTAAATACCAGGCCGTCACGATCTTTCCAGCCGGATAAAAACGGCCGGCCAAGAATTTCGGTAATGTAGTTCGCCGCCTGGCCGCCGCCGTTTTTGCGCTCATCAATAATCAGTGCCGGTTTATCTACCTGGGCAAAGAACATACGGTTAAAGAAGTAAAAGCCACCATCAGCGGTATTGGGCAGATAGACATAGGCCACTTTGCCGTCGGTTTTTTCTGTCACTAACTTACGGTTATGCTCTACCCAGTGCCATAGCCGCAGCTGACTGTCGTTGGCAATCGGCTCTACCGTAATGTTGCGGCGGTTTTTGCCTTTGGCATCGTCGGCCAGTGTCAGCACCACTTGCCGGTCCTGGGTGTTGTCCAGCAAGGCGTGAATGTTGTCCGTGGCGTTAAGCTCGCGGCCGTTAATGGCCAGCAGGTAATCACCGGCTTTGGCACTGGCACCGGGCACATTTAGCGGCGCTTTTAAAAACGGGCTCCAGCGATCGCCCTGATAGACAGTGCTAAACTGATACTTACCGTTTTTAATGACAAAATCAGCGCCCAGCAAACCCACTTTACTCGGGCTTTCCTGGTGAATATCGCCACCGCCAATGCGGTTATGGCCGACTTGCAGCTCGGCAATCATCTCTACCAGCACCTCGTTTAAATCTTCGCGGCGCTGCACATGTTTAAGCATTGGTTGGTATTTGTCATAAATGGCCTGCCAGTTAATGCCGTGCATCTTGGCATCATAAAAGTATTCTTTTTGCATACGCCAGGCGTCGTTAAAAATCTGCTGCCACTCTTCGCTGGGGTTAACAAAGCTACGTACGTCGGCCAGGTCAACGGCTTTAGCGTCGGGCTTGGCCTTGGCATCGCCGACCTCCAGCTTATTTGGCAGGCTTAGCAGCAACAGTTTATTACCATCGTTGCTTAGCTGATAACTGCTGATGGCCTGTGCCACTTGTTCGGCTTTTTGCTCTTTAAAATCATAACGATGAAGCGTGCCATTATTCGGGCTTTGCTGCGCTGGTGGCTCATTACTGCTACCTGGCTGGCTGCGTTCTAAATAAAACAGCGCCCCGTCACTGGCGACACTTAAGCTGGCGTAATTACGTTCGGCCACCGGCAGCGCGACAATACGATTTTGCAGGCCGTTAAGGTCAAGTTTGACCGGTTTAACTTCGGTTTTAGCACTGTCTTTGCTGTCATCTTTTTTGCCTGCTTTGTCGTCGACTTTAACCGGTTCATCACCGGCTTTGGGCAACAGCGGCGACTTGCCGTCAGCGGCCAGGACGTAAGCATAGATAGCGCTGCGTACCGGCCGCTCACGGGTAGATAAATCCAGCCCGACTTGTGACGGCCCGGTATTGACCGAGGCAGTAAAGAATAAGTAATCCTGGCTGAAGGCCGGATCGCTGGCATGGCTTAAGCCATCGGTAATTTGTGTGCTGCTGTTGCTGTTAAAATCGAACAGTTTGATCTGGCTAAAGTAGTTGGCACCGGCCACGGTATAGGCCAGATAACGGCTGTCGGGCGAGAATGACACAATAAAGTCTTCGCGCCGCTGTGAGCTATCGAGTTTTTGGCTGCGCTTTTTCTGTAGATCAAAGGCATATAAATTCAGGTGGTTATCCTGATACACGATGCGTTTGCCATCGGGTGAGAAGCTTAGCAGGTTAAAATAACCGTTGTCTGACAGCGCAAACACCTGCGGCGCGCTTAAACCATCCTGGCTTTGCAACACCAGCTGGTGTTTATTGCCGGCATCGGAAATGTACGCCACCTTGCTGCCATCCGGGCTCCACAGGCCGTCAAATTCGCGCACGCCGCTGCTTTGCGTCAGGCTACGGGTACTGCCATCAGTCACCGGTACGGTAAAGATATCGCCGCGGGCCGATACCACCAGCCGCTGACCGGTGCTGGATAGCCGCGCACTGGTCAGCGTTTTACTGGCGTCTTTCCACTGTGGTCGTTTTTGCACTGAAGTGGAGTTGATATTGACGTTAACCGGAGTAGTTTGGCCACTGGCAACATCGTACAGGTATAAATAGCCGCCGGCTTCATACACTATGCTGTTACCGTGGCCGGCCGCGCTGCGTAAATCCCAGTCTTGGCTTTGGCTAAGCTGCTCGACCTGCTGGTTCCGATAGCGAAACAGGTTTACTGCCTTGTTGTCGCGGTCAGATAAAAAGTACACGGTGTCATTAAGCCAGAACGGATTAAATTCATTGGCATTAGGGTGGGGGATTTTTTCCAGCTGCTGTTTTTCCAGATCGATGATCCACACCGGCGGCGTGCTGCCACCGCGATGCAACCGCCAGCCACTGGCGCCGCTGTAAGCCATATTATTCGGCCGGTAGGCCAGTTTTTTGCCATCGGGGTGTAAGTCGCCTTCAAAGGCAACGGCCTGCATCAGTTTTTCCGGGTAACCGCTGTCAATACTGATTTGGTACAGCTGATTACTGCGGCTATTGGCAATTTCGCGGTTCGAGGCAAACAGCACTCTTTTACCATCCGGGCTCCAGCCATTTACGGTGTCCACCCCCGGGTGATAAGTCAGTCGCGTTGGCGTGCCGCCGCTAACAGGCATAATGTACACGTCAGTGTTGTTATCGTAACTGGCAGAGAAGGCTATCCAGTTGCCATCGGGCGAAAACTTAGGTGCAAATTCACTGGCCGGATGGCTGGTCAGCTGGCGTGGGTTCTGGCCGGTTTTATCACTCAGCCAGATATCGCCACCATAAACAAAAGTAAGATGAGCAGCCGAGATATCCGGCTGGCGCAGCAGGCGAGTGCCGTCGCTGGCAAAGGTAAAGCCGCTGGTCAGCGCACAAAACAGCGCGAGGTAACGTGGTTTAAACATAAGCATTCCTTGTTGTTCTGGTTCTGAATAGACAACAAGTAAAGCACAGTGCGTGCTGATGGCAAAACATCAGCTTGTAACAGTTAATGTCTGGCCGGAATTATTTGCTACCGCTATGGTCAGACAAACAACTTAGGAAAGATGAGACAGATTGATGAATACCAAAGGATTATTAGATCAGTTATTTAAGCAGGGCTCTGAATTACTATCAGCTAACAGCAAAACATCAGCCTCTGGCAGCAGTGGTTTCGGTGGTTTGTTGTCGGGCAAAGCCGGAGCAGCTTTGGGCGGTGGTGCGCTGGGGCTGCTGCTGGGCAGTAAAAAAGGCCGCAAAATGGGCGGCAAAATATTAACCTATGGCGGTTTAGCTGCGCTTGGCGTGGTGGCCTATAAAGCCTATAGCAACTACCAGCAGCAACAAAGCGCAGCAGCAAGGGGTGAACCACAAACTATCGACCGCTTACCGGCGCCACAGGCTGAGCAGCATAGTCATGCTATTTTGCGTGCAATTATTGCTGCCGCTAAAGCCGATGGCCATATTGATGACAGAGAACGCGAGCTTATCGATAACGAAATTGCCCGTTTGACCAGCGATGGCAGCTTGCAGCAGTGGTTTGATGCAGAGCTTCGAAAACCGCTGGATCCGGCTGATATTGCCACAAGCGCCAGCACACCGGAAATGGCCGCTGAAATGTATCTGGCCAGTGTACTGGTGGTAGATGAAGAGAATTTTATGGAGCGTAGTTACTTAACTGAGCTGGCGCGGCAATTAAAGCTGGATCCGGCGTTAAAAGCTGAGCTGGAGCAGCAAGCCCGTCAGGCCACGGCTTAAATTTTCTTACGCTGTAGCAGTATTTTTTCTTAGCGGCCTTGTGCAAAGGCCGCTAAAGGCCCATTATGCTGATAGCTGTGCCTTAGTTAGCGCAGCCACTACCGATAGTGAATTTGGGTGATAAACAGCTATGCGCTGGATTAGTCGCGTCGCGATATTATTTTACTTAGCAATACTTTGCACACCGCAAGCCTTTGCCGTGCAAGATGTTCGCTTATCGCCGCTTGCCGACAGCCAGCTGTATGCCCTTAACCTCAGCCATCAGCAACTAGCCCACATTCCCGGCGAAAATAGCCACACAGATAACGATGACACGCCACCGGCGCTGCCCAAAAGCGCAACTACGCTGCCGTCATATCGCCCGTGCTACCTGGCGGGTGGCGCTCAGCTGTTCGGTACCTGTTCTGTTGTGGTCAGGCCACAGCAACCCCGCGCACCACCACTTTCTTAATGCACTGATAAACACTGGTTTAGTTACCGGCAGTTATGTTTGCTGCGCGATTCAGCTTTAGCTGTCTGTACCTGCATAAGCAGATTGTATTAGTGCCGTTATGCTGCCTCTGAGCATGCGGCTGTGCATTAAAGGAATAACTATGTTGAATAAAAACCCGCTTTGGCGCTACCTGGTAGTGCTGGGCCTGCTATTACTGGCGCTGGTTTATGCGCTACCCAATTTATACCCCGAGCAACCGGCGCTGAATATCAGTGCCAGTCGTGGCGGCGAGTTAACCCCAGGCCTGGTGAAACAACTGGCCAACGAATTTGACCGCGCCGGCCTTAAACCTCAGGCACTGGAGCTAAATAACGGCCAACTGGTGGTGCGGTTTAACTCTGCTGATGAGCAATTGGCCGGGCGTGAGCTGGCAAGCTCGGTGCTTGGCAATAATTACATTACCGCGCTTAATCTGGCGCCGACCACGCCAGCCTGGCTTGCTGCGATTGGCGCCGGCCCGATGAAATTGGGGCTGGACCTGCGCGGTGGTGTGCACTTTTTGCTGGCGGTTGATATGCAGGCGGTGCTGGATAAACAGCTGAATGACAGCGCTCAGCAGCTGCGCGCCTTATTACGGGAAAACCAGATCCGTTACCAAAGTGTCAGCGTTGATACGGCTAACCAGCAGCTTAGGCTGAGCTTGCGTGATAATAACGATGCCGCGGCGAGCGCAAAACTGATTACTCAGCAGTTGCCAGAGTTACAACAAAGTGCTGATGGTTTAAGCTTCACGCTTAAATTAACCGAAGTACGACAAAAACAAGTACGTGAAGAAGCCCTGCAACAAAACCTGACCATTATCCGCAACCGGGTTAACGAGATTGGCGTGGCCGAGCCCCTGGTGCAGCGCCAGGGAGCGGATCGCATAATAGTGCAGCTGCCGGGCGTGCAGGATACCGCACTGGCCAAGGAAATCCTCGGTGCCACTGCCTCGTTAGAGTTTCGTCTGGTTGATACTGAAGCCGATATTGCTGCAGCTTTAGCCGGCCGCTTGCCGCCCAATGCCGAATTGTATTACAGCCGCGATGGCCAGCCGCTACTGCTGGAAAAACGCATTATGCTGACCGGCGATCATATTAACGGTGCCAGCGCCGGTTACGACCAATATGGTCAGCCCAAAGTGAGCATTAAACTGGACGCCCAGGGCGGCACTAAGCTCTCTGCCGCCACTAAAGATGCGGTAGGCCGGCGTATGGCGTCGGTGTTTATTGAGTACAAACCTGGTGAAGCGCTAACCGCAGACGGCACGCCGGTACTGCTGAAACAGCAGGAAGTGATTAACGACGCCACTATTCAGCAGCGGCTGGGCATGTCCTTTGACATTACCGGTATTGCCAGCCCGGCTGAGGCGCAAAACCTGGCGACCTTGCTGCGGGCTGGTGCCTTAATAGCGCCGGTGCAAATTATTGAAGAGCGCACCATAGGCCCAAGCCTGGGGCAGGAGAATATCGCCCTGGGTGTCAGTGCCATTCAGTGGGGGCTGGCAGCGGTAATGCTGTTTATGCTGGTGTATTACAAAGCCTTTGGCATGGTAGCCAATATAGCGCTGATGGCCAATTTAGTGCTGATTATCGGTGTGCTGTCGATGGTGCCCGGCGCAACGCTGACCTTACCCGGGATGGCCGGCATAGTGTTAACGGTAGGCATGGCGGTCGATGCCAATGTGCTGATATTTGAGCGCATCCGTGAAGAGCTCAGTGAAGGCCGCTCGGTGCAGCAGGCCATTCACCTGGGGTACGACAGGGCTTTTGCCACCATTGCCGATTCCAACATTACCACCTTGCTGGTGGCACTGGTGCTGTTTGGTGTTGGCACAGGACCGGTAAAAGGTTTTGCCGTCACGCTGGCGATTGGCATTTTAACCTCTATCTTTACCGCCGTAGTTGGCACCCGCTTATTAGTGAATTTAATTTGGGGTGGCCGCCGTTTGCAGTCACTGCCAGTGTAAGGAGCACAAGATGCAAATATTTAATTTTGCTAAACCTCTGAATTTTATGCGCCTAAAATGGCCGGCGGTAATCTTGTCTGTGCTATTGGTATGTGGCGCTATCGCATCTTTCGCGATTAATGGCATTAACTGGGGGCTGGATTTTACCGGCGGCACCGTAATTGAGGTCGGTTTTGCCCAGGCCGCCGACTTACCCAAGGTCAGGCAAACGCTCAGTGCTGCCGGCTTTGACGATGCCGTGGTGCAACTGTTTGGCAGCAGCCGTGACGTGCTTATTCGCATACCGCTGCGGGCCGATTTAGTGCAAGCGCAAATTGGCGATGCGGTCGTCGCCGCGCTTAATGCCAGTGATGCCGGCACGGTTAATGTGCGCCGGATTGAGTTTGTCGGCCCCAGTGTCGGCGCCGAGCTAAAACAAGATGGCGGCCTGGCCATGTTGGTGGCGTTAGTCGGCATCTTAATTTACGTCGCGCTACGCTTTGAATGGCGCTTATCGGTCGGCGCTGTTGTCTCACTGCTGCATGATGTAATTTTAACCCTGGGATTATTCTCGGTGCTGGGGCTGGAGTTTGACTTAACGGTGCTGGCCGCCATCCTGGCGCTGATTGGTTACTCTATCAACGACACCATAGTAGTGTTTGACCGCATCCGCGAAAGCTTTCGCAAATTGCGCGATGCTACCGTAGCCGAAACCATTAACGAGGCGATCACGTCCACCTTAAACCGCACAGTGATCACGTCGCTGACTACAGTATTAGTGCTGGTAGTGCTGTTTTATTTAGGCGGTGCGCTAATCCACGGTTTTGCCACCGCGCTGCTGTTTGGTATCGCCGTGGGTACTTACTCGTCTATTTATGTCGCCAGCGCCATCGCTGAGTTGTTGGGCTTAAGCCGCGAAGATATGCTAAGCCCACCGGTAGAAACCGAAGGTGCCGATCCGCTGCCATAAAGCAACCACGGCCAGGCCATCAGTTACAGTGGCCTGGCTTTATGGTCAAATCTTTTTTACAAATCTTCATATATATTTCATTACCGATCGGTAAGAAATATGCTATTTTACTGCGGTTTCATCATATCAATTGTGTTTTCAGCTAAACTACCGCACCTGCCGCTGCCGAAGTTGCAGCATCAGACGGATCGCTTACAGGTACTTTTATGATAACCAGGTCTGCTTCTTTTCGTGTTGCCATCGGTGCAATAGTGTTGTTTCCCCTTGTGCTGTTATCCGGCTGCTCAGATGCGCCCAATGCTGCTGAGCAAGGTGGAGGTATGCCACCTGCTGTTGTCGATGTCATAACGGTAAAACCGCAGAGCGTGCCGTTACTGCTGCAAAGCCCGGCGCTGCTGGCTGGCTCGCGCGAGGTGGAAATTCGTGCCCGGGTAGGCGGTATTTTAGAGAAACGCCACTTTAATGAAGGCGCTAAAGTCAGCGCAGAGCAAAGCCTGTTTAGCCTAGATGCGGCGCCATTTCAGGCTACGGTAAACCGTAATCAGGCCGAGCTGAGCGCAGCCAGAGCACGTCAGACCCAGGCCGAGCGCACGTTAAACCGGCTGCAGCAACTGCGTAAAGACGGCGCGGTATCGCAGCAAGCGTTAGATGATGCTTTATCGGCGCTGGATGTGGCCAAAGCCGATGTAAAAACGGCTGAAGCGGTATTACAACAGGCACAACTGCAGCTAAATTACACTCAGGTGCGCTCGCCGATAGCCGGCGTGGTCAGCCGGGAGTTGGTGTCGGAAGGCACGCTGGTTTCAGGCCCGGACATGCTGCTGACCTATGTCACCCAGCTTGACCCTATGTACGTGCGCTTTTCCATCGCCGAGCGCGAGCAGTTAAAACTGCGTGCTGAAGCGCAAAGCGGTGCAGTAACGCTGCCTGCGCAGTGGCAGGTAAAACTGCTGCTGGCCGATGGCTCTGAATATAACCAGACCGGTGTGGTCGATTTTGCTGATGTACGCATTAATAGCCAAACCGGCACCAGCGAAATGAAAGCGGAAATTAGCAACCCCGAGCTGTTGCTAAGGCCCGGGCAGTTTGTCCGTATTGAGCTTGAAGGCGCGGTACGCCACAACGCTATCGTCGTGCCGCAAAATGCGGTGCTCGACGGTGGTACCGGCAAATTTGTCTATCTGTTAGCCGACGGCGAGCAGGGCGGTAAAGTTGCCATGCCGGCACCGGTAGAAGTGGGCGACTGGGTAAAACTGAACGGCGGCAACGGCTGGGTAATTAAATCTGGGTTAAAAGCCGGTGATACCGTGATAGTCGAGGGTATGGCGCGTATTTTCTTCCCTGGGATGCCAGTGCAGCTGGCACAAGCTAATCCGGCGCAGGGCTAACAGGCAGGGAGCAGACTATGTTTTCGCGTTATTTTATTGACCGGCCCATTTTTGCCTTTGTCATAGGTATTTTTATCTGTCTGGCGGGTTTAGCCGCCATGCGTAGCCTGCCGGTAGCGCAGTACCCGGAAATTGCCCCGCCTGTGGTGCAGGTAATGGCGATGTACCCGGGGGCTTCGGCCGAGGTGCTGGAGCAAACGGTGGCCGCACCTTTGGAAAACGCCATTACCGGCGTCGAGGGCATGATGTATATGTCATCTACCTCGACCAGTTCGGGCATGACCACCATCTTTATTACTTTTGAAATTGGCACCGACGTCGACCAGGCGGCGGTAAACGTCAACAACCGTGTCAGCAAGGTCGAAGCACGTTTACCAGAAGAAGTGCGCCGGCAGGGCATTACGGTAGAGAAAGGCTCGTCAAGTTTCTTACAGGTATTGGCGTTTTACTCGCCCGATGGTAGCCGGGACGACTTATGGACCTCTAACTACGTTACCTTAAACGTACTGGATAGGCTAAAACGTATTCCCGGCACCACTAATGTGCAAATTTTCGGCGCCAAAGACTACGCGATGCGCATCTGGTTAAAACCGGATCAGATGAGCCAGCTACAGGTGACAGTACCGGAAATTGCTGGCGCACTGCGTGAGCAAAACGCCCAGTTCGCTGCCGGTAAAATAGGCGCCACACCCACGGCGGCCGACGCGCAGGAGCTGGTGTATACCGTGACGGCGCAGGGCCGGTTTTCTACCGTTGAAGAGTTTGAAAATGTCATTATCCGCGCCAATGCCGATGGCAGCAGTTTGCGGCTAAAAGACATTGCCAGGGTGGAGCTGGGCTCACGTGATTATGACTTCTCGGGCCAGTACAACGGCAAATCGGCCACCCTGGTGGGTATTTTTCTGCAGCCAGGCGCCAATGCGCTGGATGTAGCAGCAGAAGTAAACGCTACTGTGGCCGAGCTTAAACAGCGCTTTCCATCAGGGCTGGATCAGGCCACGCCTTATGACACCACGCGCTTTGTTGAAGTGTCTATTCGCGAGGTAGTAAAAACCCTGGCCGAAGCTATGCTGCTGGTGTTTTTAGTGGTGTATCTGTTTTTACAAAACTGGCGTGCTACCTTAATTCCTATTCTTGCTGTGCCCATTTCGTTGCTGGGTACCTTTGCCGGCCTGTATATGCTGGGCTATTCCATTAACACGCTCACGCTGTTTGGTATGGTGTTATCTATCGGCATAGTGGTGGATGATGCGATAGTGGTGCTGGAAAACGTCGAGCGCATTATGCACGAAGAGCATTTATCGGCGCGCGATGCGGCAATAAAAGCCATGCAGGAAGTGTCCGGCCCGGTGGTGGCTATTGTGATGGTGCTGTGTGCGGTGTTTGTACCTATCGCCTTTTTAGGCGGTTTAACCGGCGAGCTGTTCCGTCAGTTTGCTGTCACTATCTCCATTTCGGTCAGCTTGTCCGGCGTAGTAGCCCTGGTAATGACGCCGGCGCTGTGCGTGGCGATATTACGCCATGAGCATAAGCAAACAGCGAAGTTTTTCCTCTGGTTTAATGCATTTTTCCAGCGTATTACCGGTAAATATGTCGCAACAGTGGGCTTTTTCCTGCGCCGTGGTTTGCTGGCGCTGCTGCTGGTAGGCGGCATGATTGTTATTACCGCCGGCCTGTGGCGTGCGACACCCGGCTCCCTGGTGCCGGATGAAGATCAGGGCTTTTATATAGCGGCGATCTTTTTACCTGATGGCGCCTCTTTAGAGCGTACCCAGCGCGTTACCGATGAAGTGATCGCCGCTATCCGCTCTAACCCGGCCAATAAAGATATTGTCAGCTTTGCCGGTTTTGATTTTATCGGCGGCGGTTATAAAAACAGCGCCGCCACTATCTTTGTGACCCAGCAGGATTGGGACGAGCGTGATATCAGCGCCAGCGATTTAGTGAACGAGCTGTTTATGAAAACCGGCCATATTAATGAAGCCCTGGTGCTGGCGTTTAACCCACCGCCAATTTTTGGGTTGGGTAATACCGGTGGCTTTGAGTTTTATCTGCAAAACCGCGGTGATGGCGGGCCGGAGAAACTGGCCGAAGCCATGGGCATAATGCAGGGCGCCGCGGCGCAAAGCCCGATTTTAGCCGGCGTACAAACGCTGTGGCGGCCCAATACACCGCAGTTAAAAGTCGATTTAGATAGAGAGCGCGCCAAAGCGCTGGGCGTACCGGTAAGCGATGCTTTTAATACGCTGGCGGGTACCTTGGGTACTTATTATGTCAATGACTTTAATAAGTACGGCCGGGCCTGGCAGGTGCTGATGTCGGCCGATGCCGGCTATCGCATGCAGCCGGATGACATTAAGCATATCTATGTGAAAAGCAGCACCGGCGAGATGGTGCCGCTGTCGGCCATTGCCAATATCCAGTACAGCTCGGGCCCGGATAATATGGAACGTTACAACAACCTGCCAGCGGTAAAACTGCTGGGTAATGCCGCGCCGGGTTACAGCTCAGGCCAGGCCATTGCGGAAATAGAACGGCTGGCCAATACGGTGTTGCCACCGGATATCAGCTATGACTGGACCGGCAGCGCCTTTCAGGAAAAACGCAGTGGTGGCACTACCGGTTTGGCGCTGGGCATGGCGGTGGTAATGGTATTTTTAATTCTGGCGGCCTTGTATGAAAAATGGTCGCTGCCGCTGTCGGTGCTGCTGGCGATGCCGTTTGGTATCTTCGGTGCGCTGGTGGCAGTGTGGATTGCCGGCTTAACCAATGATGTGTACTTCCAGATTGGTTTGGTGACCTTATTAGGCTTAGCGGCGAAAAATGCCATCTTAATTGTCGAATATGCGCTGATGAAAACCCAGCAGGGCTGGACGACAGGTACGGCGGCGCTGGAAGCAGCACGCTTAAGGTTTCGGCCTATTATTATGACCTCACTGGCGTTTATTTTAGGCGTAGTACCACTGGCACTGAGTAGCGGAGCCGGCGCCGGTGCGCGCCACAGCGTCGGTACCGGTGTAATGGGCGGTATGATGGCGGCCACCTTTTTAGCTGTGTTTGTGGTGCCGCTGTTTTTCTTCTGGTTGACCGAGCGACGCCTGCGCGAAACGCGCACTAAGCAGCAGTTAGCCGAGGAAATTGCCCAGCAGCACCGGCGTGAGCATCTGGATACCAAAGAGGGCTTATTGTAAAAGCCACTTGCCCTGATGGCGCTGCCTTGTGCTAAGGTAGCGCCATGTCTGCTTGTTAACCTCTATTGATGACAACAAAAACCTCCCGTTTTGGCCCGGCAGCGCTGGTAACCGCCGCCTTTATTGGCCCAGGTACGGTGATCACTGCTTCGCTGGCTGGTGCCAACTTTGGCTATGCGTTGTTGTGGGCGCTGGTATTTTCGGTATTTGCGACCATGATTTTGCAGGAAATGGCGGCGCGCTTAGGTATTGTCACCGGCCAGGGGCTGGGAGAAAACCTGCGAACCCTGGTAACACAACCGCTGCTGCGCTGGCCGCTGTTGCCGTTAGTTATTGCGGCTATTGTCATTGGCAATAGCGCTTATCAGGGCGGTAATATCAGCGGGGCGGCACTGGGCGCCGATGCACTGTTTGGCCATATCAGTGTTATCCGCCACTGGCAGGCGGCCAGCGGCCTTAATCTGTGGGTACTGTTGCTGGGGGCTGTCGCCGCCACAGTGCTGTGGTTTGGCCGTTATCAGTGGATAGAGCGCTGTTTAATTGTGCTGGTGCTACTGATGAGCCTGGCGTTTATTGGCACTATGGTGCTGACTAAGCCAGATGTAATGGCCTTGCTAAATGGCATGTTTTTGCTGAAGCTGCCTGCCGGGGCGACACTAACCGTAATTGCGTTGATTGGCACCACTGTAGTGCCGTATTCGTTATTTTTGCATGCTGCCAGCGCGGCACAAAAGTGGCCGAAAGCGCGGCTTGATACCACAACGGCACTTAGTGCTTCACGCGCTGATATTGCGCTGGCGATACCGCTGGGTGGGTTGATTTCCATTGCGATAGTATCCACCGCTGCTGCAGCCTTTTTTGGCAGTGGCCAGCAACTGGACAATGTCAGCCAGCTGGCGCACAGTTTAACGCCGCTATTTGGCAGTGCCTCCACCTGGTGTTTAGCACTGGGGCTGCTGGCTGCAGGTTTATCATCGGCCATTACCGCACCACTGGCGGCGGCTTATGCCCTGGCCGGTATTTTAGGCAAGCCGCTTGATCTTACTCAGCCGCTGTTCCGGGTGACCTGGTTATTGATCATTCTATGTGGGGTGCTGTTGGCCTCGTTAGGGATCCGGCCAATACAGGTAATTTGGTTTGCTCAGGTGGCTAATGGCATATTACTGCCGTTGATTTGCCTGTGCTTATTGCTGGCGATGAACCACCCTGTGCTGGGCCAGTACAAAAACACATTTTGGCAAAATGTTCTTGGCGTGGCCGTGTTGCTGGTGAGTTTGCTGTTAAGTGGCCGCAGCCTGGCGTTGGCTTTTGCTGTTGTCTGATCAGCAATACAAAGCATGCTGATACTGCGATGGCGCCAATGGGCGAATAGCGCTAAGCCAGCTTTTGCTGTGCTTGGTTAACAGGGCCGAGCCGGCTTGCGAGAGGCGCTCAGTGCAGCTGCGCCGCCCCAAAATAGGCCAGCTTTGGCCGCTACCTTGTAGCCAATCAGGGTGGCTTAGAATGTCTAAGCGGCTGGCAAAATAACTGTTCAGCGTGCCAACATCGCGCCAGTAATGCGGCAGGCTTTGCGTGCCGGGTAGCTGGTTTTGGCTGAAGTCGTATACCGAGCAGCGGTCTTCGCTTATCAGTTGCGGCAGGATATGGTGGCCAAAATCCAACTCAATGCCGGGTTGGGCCTGATGTAATGCCTGCTCTAATACTGTGGTGCGAAATAAATAATTACCCATCGACACCAGCGCAAAGCCGGGACGGCCTGGCATCTGTGGCACTGCGCCTTTAGGCTTTTCAATAAAACCTGTAATTCGTTGCTTGTCATCGACAACAAACACGCCAAACTGACTGGCGTTATCTATCGGAACCGCAATAGCCGCTACCGTGACATCGGCTTGCTGCTGCAGATGAAATTGTAACATCTGGCGGTAGTCCATTTTATAGATATGATCGGCACTTAAGATGGCGACATGCTGCGGCTGGTAATCGCGGATCAGGCTCAGTTCACGCGCTACCGCACCTGCTGTGCCGGTAATCAGCTGCGCCGGGGCCTGGTGTAAGACTAAATCACCATGTGGTTTAAAACGGGCTAGCCAATGCTGCTGCAGATGTTTATGTAACCGGTAGGGTTGGTATTGCGTCAATACCAGCAACTGATGAAAGCCCGAATGCCACAGGTTACTCAGCACAAAATCAATAATACGGCGACGATAAACAAAATTCAGTGCTGGCTTGGCTTGTCGCAGCGTTAACGGTTGCAGCCGCTTGCCGGCGCCGCCGGCCAGAATAACACTCAGTACTGTACTCATGGTCTGGGTCAGCCTAAAGTGGTGTGTTGGTTAATTAGTGTACAGTTGTTGCGGTGGACTTGCTTGATATGTATCAAACAAAACGTTGATATGGCTGCAACAGCAGACGGTTGCAGCCTCAAAGCAGATGATAAAAAGCGGTGTTACTGGCCAATACGGGCGCGTATTTCGTTTACCAAGGGCGAAGCGCTAAAGCCGTTGCTGTTGGCCCAGCTGTCATAATCAAACTCGGCCAGGGTTTTGGCCGGCATTTGCTTGATAATAAAAGTGCCGGACTCATAGGCATCACTGCGAATGGCAAATTGCAGCAGATTGTCGTTGTCACATTTCAGGCTGTCGTAAATTTTACGTACGTTCAGCTTGTTATCGGTTAGGGTTTTACGCAGCTGATTACGGTTGTCCTCTTTTACATAACCACAGATACTGCTGAATAACTGATCATCAGCCAGCGCCGGTGCGCTTAGCAATAACGCCATAACGGGAACGAGCAAGGTTTTCATAGTGCCTCCGGGGCAGGGTGGGAATATCGTCTGAAGTATAGTGTGGCTTTGGGTTATTGCTCTGGCCAGTCGGTATTTTTTCGTTGAATATTTTCAGCACCTTAGCAGGTTTCGTCATCTAACAGCGCTATACTGGCAGCTGATATCAGCCGTTTTAGCGGCGCAGTATTACGGGAGTAAGTATGACCACGCTGGAATATATGTTGCTAATGCTGTTATTAGTGGCGGGCAGCGCGTTTTTTTCGGTGTCTGAAATTGCCCTGGCGGCATCGCGCAAAATGCGCTTGCGGCTAATGGCCAGTGAAGGCAATGCTAACGCTGAAAAGGTGCTGGCGCTACAAGAGCATCCGGGCAACTTTTTTACCATAGTGCAAATTGGCTTAAATGCGGTGGCTATTTTAGGGGGTATTTTGGGCGAGTCGGCCTTTACCCCTTATTTCAGCGCTTTACTGGCTCTGATGTTTAGCGGCAGCTGGGTGGGTAGTGCCGGTTTTGCCCTATCAGTGTTTTTTGTTACCTCGTTGTTTATCCTGTTTGCCGACTTAATGCCCAAACGGCTGGCGATGATCGCACCGGAGAAAATTGCCACTAAGGTGGTAAACCCTATGCTGCTGTTAATCACGCTGTTAAAGCCCTTTGTCTGGTTGTTTAATGGCCTGGCTAACTGGTTTTTCAGCCTGTTTAACGTGCCTACTATGCGAAAAGATGACATTACGCCGGATGATATCATTGCCATGATGGAAGCCGGTGCCCAAGCGGGGGTGCTGCAAGAGCACGAGCATCAGCTGCTGGAAAATGTGTTTGATATGGAATCGCGTACAGTCACTTCAGCGATGACAGCGCGCGAAAGCCTGATCTTTTTCACCCTGGATGAAACACAGGACAATATCAAAACCAAGCTGGCCGAACACCCGCATGCCAAGTTTCTGGTAGTGGATGGTGTGCTGGACAAAGTCGTGGGCTATGTCGATACCCGCGATATTCTGATGCAGGTACTGCACGACCAACCGATTTCACTGAAAAAAGAAGGCATAGTGCGCTCGCCGCTGATCATCCCCGATACCTTGTCATTATATGAAGTGCTGGAGCATTTTAAGTCGGCCGGTGTCGATTTTGCCATCATTATGAACGAGTACGCGCTGGTGGTCGGCATTATTACGCTCAAAGACGTAATGAGTATTGTGATGGGCGAGCTGGTCAGCTCTGAAGAAGAGCAAATTGTGGCGCGCGATGCCAACTCCTGGCTGGTAGAGGGGTTAACGCCGCTGCAGGATGTGATGCGGGTGCTGGATATCGACAGTTTTCCCAGCCCGGAAAACTACGAAACCATAGCCGGCTTTATGATGTACAGCCTGCGCAAAATTCCGAAACGCACTGACTTTGTGCTGCACGGTGGCTATAAGTTTGAGGTGGTAGATATCGACAGCTACAAGATTGACCAGCTGCTGGTTACCCGGCTGAATAACGGCGAAACGGCCGACAAGCCCAAAGAGCACAGCACGGTTTAAACCGTGCTGTTATTGGCTACACTGCCTGTGGTGTCAGCGGCTTGATGATTACCAGCAAGCTCGAGCATCTTTTCACGGAAGCTGTTCAGCCCCTGCATCACCAGGCTGTAGGTTTTATCAACCCCGCTTTCTACTTCGCCCTCATACACTTTTAAGCCTTTAAGAATGTCTTTGGCATCGGCAAAACCTTTATCGATACCGCCACCGATAATTTTCAGAAACTCCGTCAGGTTTTCTTCTTCGCTGTTGTCCGGGTTTAGCTCTTTATAGCGGCCATAAAAGCCTGTGGCAAAAGCCACAATGCGCTCTGCCGTAGCCTCTGGCGAGGTATCTATGCCGCTGTCGTAAAT
Source organism: Rheinheimera nanhaiensis E407-8 (assembly GCF_000296695.1). Taxonomy (GTDB): domain Bacteria; phylum Pseudomonadota; class Gammaproteobacteria; order Enterobacterales; family Alteromonadaceae; genus Alishewanella; species Alishewanella nanhaiensis. The sequence continues at coordinate 154,580 of NZ_BAFK01000004.1, read as the reverse complement.
CTTTTGCGCGGCGTTTTCACCCATCACAGGCTCAAGCTCGGCATTAATGCCTTCCAGTGCGGTTTTATACAGCAGGCTTAACGAGTCGTTATTACTGCGCAGCGACACCTGCTCATTGGCTTTTAAAATGGCGCTGTTTTGCGCCTGCCTGGCCTGCTCTTTAACGCTGCGGTTATCGTCGGTTTTCACCGCAGCATTATTACTTTTGGCTAGCTGACTAACCGCTGTACTACTACTGGAGGTATTACCGGAAGAAATCGCCATGATGCTGCTCCTGATTTACGCGGGCTTTACCGGCATTAGTATAGCCGGTGACCAGTTATCGGCAGCAGATGTTAAAACTTTAGATTTTGGTGCAAATATTTTTTTAGCCGTGCATAGATACTGATTTAAATGAATGAAAATACAGCCTTAGGTGCTTAGTGGTTGAAAATAATCAGATATACTAATTCCGTGCTGGGAAGCCGCCCGGTGAAATGTTTTGTGGAGAGACGACATTGAACAGCAAAAACAATACTGCAGTACAAAAGCTGACTACGCCACTGAGTTTACTCACTCTGGCACTGAGTACGGTGCTGTCCGGCTCTGTGCTGGCGCAACAAGCTACCGACAGCGCCGAAGAGACAAGTAAAATAGAAAAAATTACCGTTACCGCAACCAAACGTGCGCAGGTGATTTATGAAGTGCCGGTGGCTATCAGCGCCTTTAGTGGCGATGCGTTGGCCGAGCAGGGCATAACCGATTTAACCGACGTGGGTAAATTTGTGCCTAACCTGAACGTTACCGGGTTTTCGGCAGGCCATACCTCATCGGCGAACCCTTTTATTCGCGGTATCGGCTTGCAGGATCACCTGATCACCACAGATCCGGGCGTCAGTGTGTATGTAGATGGCGTATACCTTGGCCGTCAGGTCGGGCAAAACTGGAACCTGAACAATATCGAGCGGATTGAGGTGCTGCGCGGCCCACAAGGTACGCTTTACGGCCGCAACTCTATTGGCGGTGCCATTAATATTATCACCAAGCAGCCGGATCAAACCACGTTAAGAAAGGTAACCCTACAAGGCGGTAGCCGTGGCCGCGTTAAAGGCGATGTGTTTGTTAATGCAGGCCTGACAGACGAGCTGTCATTTAACGTCAACGCCGGTTATAACAAACGTGACGGTTTGGGTAAGTTTATCAATGTGCCCGATGCCAAATATGACGTCGGTGAAACTGAAGATACTTATGGCCGTTTGTCGGTAAAATTTGCACCAAACAAAGATTTCAGCCTGGTACTGACGGCCGATGCCAATGATGGTAAAGGTGGTTTGCGCCCCTATACCACGCTAATTGACGAAGTACCAACGGGAGCTTATTACACCGGTGAGCGGTTTGGCGCGCCACTGCCATCTGGCCCACTGCGCAATACCGATGTTGCAGCTAACCCGTACGACAACGCAACGGGTACCAAAGAAGTCACCGAAGTAAGCAACCAGGCTGACGGTATCTCGCTAACCGCGGATTGGAATTTTAGTGATAACTTTTCTACCCGTGCCATTATCAGCCGCCGCTCGTCCGAGTACAAAGCCGGTCTGGATGATGACGGCACTATTTATGCGCTGGACCATTATCCGGAGCGCGGTGACGCCGACCAAACCTCTGCCGAGCTGCAGTTAAACGGTTACTTTGGTGACTTTGATTTCGTCTCTGGTGTGTATTGGTTTAATGAAGAAGGCCGCAACCGCCAGGGCGAGGATTCCCGCTTTAATGGTGGTGCAAACCTGTTACAACTGGATCAGGACGCCACAAGTCGCGCGGTGTTTGTTAATGTTGGCTATAACCTGACCGACGATCTGCGTATCGCCGGTGGTGTGCGTTATAACAAAGATAAAAAATCTGCCGTGGCAAACGTGGGTATTGGTCCTTTTGCGGCAGAGGATGACTGGAGCCAGGTGAGCTTTGATTTATCGGCAAACTATCGGCTGGAAAACGGCATGAACCTGTATGGTAGTATTCAAAGTGGTTATCAGTCAGGGCAGTTCCCGGCACGGCCGTACTGCTTATTCGGCAACCCTGAGTGTTTTGTTGCATCGGACAACATCACGGCTGTTAACTACGAAGTAGGTTTAAAAGGCCAGATAACCAGTGATATCAGCATGAGTATCGCCTTGTTTAATACCGAATATGATGATTTACCCTATCAGGTAAGCACCACGGCTGCAGGCGGTTTTAACACCACTAACCTGGTGGTAAAACAGCGCTCTCGCGGTATTGAATGGGAAAGTACGGTTTACGTTACCGATGGCTTTAAATTGCATACCAGCTTAGGTTATATCGATGTTGATGTGGATGAGCAGGATGGGGTAACACCGGTGGCGCCATTAACGCCGGAGCTAACGGCGTCTATCAGCCCATCTTATGAGTATGTGATGGATAATGGCAGCAGCATTACCACACGTATCGATTACTCCTATCGCGGCGAGATGTACGGTGAGCCCAGCTCAGACCCGGGCCGCTTAACGCTGATTGATAGCCGCGAACTGGTTAATATGGATATTAGCTACGTACCGGCTGACGCCGACTGGACGGTGGCGCTGTATGGCCAGAATATTTTTGATAAGCGTTATGACAATGCACGGTTAAATACCGGCGATTATATTCTGCGTATTATGAGTAACGATGCCAGCGAGTTTGGTGTGCGTTACAGCCTGAAATTTTGATCGCGCATCAGGTGTTTGTTAAAAGCGGCTGTTAGGCCGCTTTTTTATTCCGATTAAAGCCTTAAATCAATCGGGCTTCGTTTATAATCTTGCCACCAAAAATCAGGACGGCAGTACGGTGATAGAGTATAAAAGTGCGGCATTTTATCGCGCCACCTTTGCCTTATGTCTGGCTGCGGTGGTGGTGTTTGCCAATTTACATTTACTGCAGCCGTTGTTGCCAGAGCTTAGCCGGCAATTTTCCCTCACGCCGTTGCAAGCCAACTGGGCTTATGCTGCAGGCACCCTGTGTCTGGGGGTATCTTTACTGATTTATGCTGCCTTGTCAGACGCCTGGGGCCGGAAAAAACTATTACTGATAACGCTTTGCGGTATGACGCTGTCAACGTTGGCGCTGACTCAGGTTGAAAGCTTTGGCTCACTGATCCTGTTTCGCTCGCTGCAAGGGTTTTTCTTAGGCGGCCTGCCGGCAATTGCCATCGCCTACATGGGCGAAGAATACAGTAAACCGGCACTGGTTGCGGCGGTGGGGTATTACATCAGTGCTAACTCGTTGGGGGGCATCAGTGGCCGCTTGATGGCAGGCGCCTTGGCCGATATTGGCCACTGGCAATGGGTATTCTGGCCAATGGTGCTGTTAGGCGCGCTCAGCTGTTACCTGATCTGGCGTGATTTACCCGCTGCGGCACGGTTTAGTGGCAAACCTTTTCGCCTGGCGGATGCGGTAAAAAATAATCTGCTTCATCTGCGCCAACCTTTATTGCTGCTAACCTATCTGATTGGCGGGCTTAATTTTTTTATTTTTCTTAATCAATATACTTACATTGCTTTTGTGCTGTCAGAGGCGCCTTATCAGCTGTCCAGTTTCTGGATTGGCCTGTTGTTTGTCAGCTATTTTACCGGCACTATCGGCTCGGCGTTATCGGGTAAGGTTGCGCAGCACCTACCTGTACCGCTTGGCATGGCAGTGGGCGTGGCCATTCTGATGCTGGGCACCTGTTTCACATCAGGCAGTCAGCTGGGGCTTATTGTCAGTGGTTTTTTTATTAATGCTTTTGGCTTTTTTCTGACCCATTCTCTGGCCAGTAGCTGGGTAACGCAATGTGCAGAGAAAGCTAAAGCCAGTGCCAGCGCACTGTATCTGGTGTTTTATTATATTGGCGCCAGCGCCGGCAGTCTCTATTTGCAACCGTTTTGGCAGTGGCTGCAATGGCAGGGTGTGGTCGTGGGCGCTTTATTAATGTATGGCGTGACACTGATGCTAAGTTTATGGCTTTATGTTATCGCCAGGCGCAAGCAGCGCTGTTAATTCGTCATCTGAGAGCCTGCGCAGTTCACCCTCAGCTAAATCGCCAAGCAGCAGGTTATGGATGCGATAACGCTGTAATTTGATAACTTTTAAGCCAACCGTTTTGCACATATAGCGAATTTGCCGGTGCAGGCCTTGCGTGAGGGTGATATCAAACGAGGTTTCAGTAAGCGGTACTACCTTGCAGGGCCTTGACTGGTATTGTGTAGTGCCAAGACGCCAGCTGACGCCTGAGGCTAATTGTTCAAGCTGCATTGCCGTAATGGGCTGATCCGTTTGCACCTGATAGGCTTTTTCATGATAAAAGCTTGGGTGCATGAGCTGCTGACACAAGGCGCCGTCATTGGTTAGCAGCAATAAACCCGACGAGTCTTTATCTAGCCGGCCAACGGCGAATACGCGTTGCGGTAAGGTGCGCAGCAAATGATACAGACTGGACGGATCCTCGGGTCTGTTATTGCAATCGACCCCCACAGGTTTGTGATAAACCAGATATAGCAAAGTGCTGGCTTGTGCCAGCGCCAACTGGTCAATTATCACGACATCGTCGCTACTGACTGTATCGGTATGTTTGCCCACAGCACCATTCACGCTGACCCGGCCTTGCGTGATAAGCCGCTCTGCGGCCCGGCGCGAGCAGTGACCACAGATCGCAATGTATTTCGCCAATCGGTGTTGTAGCTTTGCGCTCATACTGCCGCTTCAGTCAGAAAAGAGCATTATGGTAACCGATATGACGCAGAAAAATCATCTGGTTGTCACACTTGGCTGGCACACTAAGTCAGGTCTGCAAGCGCAGATCTGTTCCTCCTAGTGCTTGATTGTACTTAACTTGTTGGTGGTATTTTGGCCGGACTAGTGTCCGGCTTTTTTCTGTGCAATCGCTGGATATTTTTGGCGTTAATGCCTTTATTGTCATACAACTGCCACGAAAAGCAAAGATACTGGCGCCTGTTACACCTTCCTTCCTGGATTATTTCACCACTTTAGTGACGGGAGCCTGGCTCCCGCTTTTCTTGCGCAAAAAAATTATCTTTATTTAAACCCTTGGCAGCAGCCTTACGACTAACCCTACAATAACGCAAAACACCGGCCAGTAAGGGCAGTTATGACAACGGAGCTGTTGCAGGCCATAACGGCGGCACAACAGGGTGATAAACAGGCATTTTATATTTTGTATCAGAAGTTTATCGGCCGGGTATATGCTATTTGCTGGCGACTGCTGGCCAATAAACAAAAAGCGGAAGACACCAGCCAGGAAGTGTTTATCAAGGTATGGCAGCAGCTGCCACAGTTTCGTGGAGACAGCAGTTTTGCCACCTGGCTGCACAGCATAGCGACCCGCACCGCTATTGATAGCTGGCGGCAGGATAAATATCTGCGTCTTACCGACAGCAGCGATGAGATAACGCTTACCGAACCCAGTGTGGGTTGCGCCAGTGAGCTGGCACCGCTGGAGCAAGCGATACAACGTTTACCGGCGCAGGCCAGAGCCGTGTTTGTGCTGTTTGCGCTGGAAGGCTATCAGCATCAGGAAATTGCCGCTTTGCTGGGAATAGCAGAAGGCACTTCTAAAGCGCAGTATTTTCGGGCCAGACAATTATTACAGGAGTGGTTAGCTGATGAATGAACAGCAATTAGATAACGCTATCCGCGGCTTAACTAACAGTATCGCGCCAGAGCGCGACTTATGGCCAGACATTGTCAGCCGCTTGCCACAGCAGCAAAAGGCTAAGCTGGCGCTCGCTTATTGGGCCAGCGCCGCAGCGCTGTTACTGGTTGGTTTAATCAGCTGGCAGCTGGTGCTGCTGCCGCCAGCAAACGAGCGTAGCGCTGCCATGCCCAATGCTGAGCTGATGTTGCTGCAGGTGTATGAGCAACAAAAAGCGCAGCAGCTAAGCCAGGTGGTGGCAGTGGCTGAAGGCTTTGACAACTGGCAGCAGCAATTACAGATTTGGGATCAGGCCATCGCTCAGGTACGCCAGGCCCTGCAATTTTATCCGGATGAACCGCAGCTACTCGCGAAGCTGCAACATTTGTATCAACAGCAGCTTAGCTATATTCAGCAAGCCACGCTGCAACAACCTATAACGCTTAGTTAGGAGAAGGCTATGCAAATTGCAAATAATCTATCAGTACGTAACGTATGGGGCAGTGGCCTGTTTGGCGTCATGCTGCTTGGCGTAAGTCAGCTGGCGCTTGCCGATCCGCGCACCGTGGTAAACGAGCGCGTTAGCGTATCAGCCAATGAAAAAATTTACCTTGAGGTGATGAGTGGTGAGATAACCATTAAAGCTGTTGATACTAATACCTTTAGTGTAACTGGCAAACTGGATGAAAAAGCCACCGGCTATGAGTTTGACAGCAAAGATGGTTTTACCCGCTTTGAAATGACCATGCCACGCCAGGTTAACTACCGCTGGAATGACAAAGGCAATGCCGCCCAGCTCAGCTTTGAGGTGCCGGTGGGCTCCAGTGTTGAGTTTAAAGGCGTTAATGGTAATGTCAGCGTTAGCGGTATTCACGGCAGTAGCCAAATTGGCACGGTAAATGGTGAAATTACCGCCACCGATTTGCGTAACAGCGTTCAATTAAGCAGCGTTAATGGCGAAATTAAACTCAGTGGCGCCAGTGGCCGCATAGAACTCAGCTCAGTAAACGGCGAAATTGAAGATACCGACTCCCGCGGTCGGATAAGTTATGAAGTGGTCAACGGCGAGATTAAAGCCAGCAGCAGCGCTGAAGAGGTAAGCGTTAGCACGGTAAACGGTGATGCCGACCTTAAACTAAGCGGTACCACACAGCTGAAGCTAAGTACGGTAAACGGCGAGATTGACGCGGCGCTGCGCGACAGTGCTGCACCACGCATCAGTGGCAGCAGCGTTAGTGGTGACATTGAGCTGAAACTGGATAGCAGCATCAGCGCCCGTTTTGAGCTTAAAGCGTCGGCCGGCGGCAGTATTGATAATAAGCTCAGTAGCGATAAAGCCAGCAAGGCTAAATACGGCCCCTCCCGTAGCCTGCAATTTACCCTGGGCAGTGGCGATGGCAGTGTTGAGCTAACCACAGTAAGTGGTGATATTAAGCTGGAAAAGCTATAAAACCCTGCGCGGATGCATAACGATAAAGGTCGCCTTGGCGGCCTTTGTTTTTTGTGCTGTTAGTCCATCAGGCGCTTGTGCTGTGAGCTAACAGCTGATTACACTGGCGCACCAGCTAATAAAGGGTGGGTTTAGATGACAGATTTTATTGCTGATAACAGTAGTCACTTTGCTGAGCAGGCCAAACAGAAAATTGCAGAGTTTAATGCCAAACACTGGGATGCCAGCAAACGGCAGGGACTGGGCTTAAAAAAGCTAAATAGCCGCGGTGAGCTGATTGCTATGCTGGCCGGGCGTACCTTTGGTAACTGGTTTTATTTAGAGTCGTTTTGGCTGGCCGATCTTGAGCGCGGCAAAGGCTTAGGCAGTGCCATGCTTAATGAGGCTGAGCAAATAGCCAAAAGGCGCGGGTGCAAGTTTGTGCTGTTAGATACGCTGGAGTTTCAGGCTAAACCTTTTTATCAGCGTCATGGTTATCAGGTGCAGTGGGTACAGCAGGATTACCCCTTTGCCGGCGGAGCGAAATACTTTATGACTAAAACGTTGTAACAACGGAGTCACAACATGACGCGGTTTGCCCACATCAACACGCCATAAATCATCCCTGAGGCTCGATTCCGGCCATCCATGGCCTCCAACGGTTGATTTAGGGCAAACCGGTCACGTTAAATTTATCAGCGGTTAATTAAACCGTACTCTTTATCGAGCACGGCAATAATCTCGGCTTTCGGGTTGGCCGACAATTCAATCTTTTTCCCAATCACTTTTTCGGCAATGCCTAAATAGGTGCGTGAGATATCCATCATCACTTCAGTTGGCAGCGCATTGTCGCGCGCCAGGGCGGCACGCTCTGGCATACGGTCTTTATTTAGCAGAATATCTGGCTCAGGGAAGTTAGTTAGCAGCCACTGCCTGAAACCTTCTTTTGACTGCTCGACAATCTTGCCACTGCGCCAGCTTGCACCATCCCAAATGCGGGAGCTGTCAGGCGTGCCCACTTCATCCATATAAATCAATTTGCTTTGGCCAGTGGCATCTTTTACGTAACCAAACTCAAATTTGGTATCAACAAAGATCTGGTCCAGTTTAGCCAGGGCATCGCTAATTACGCCAAAGCCTTGCTTTAACAGCGTTTCGTATAAGTCGATGTCAGATGCTTGTTCAAAACCAAAGGCAGCACTGTGGCGCTCAATATCGGCGCGGGAAATATTAACATCATCAGCCTCGGGTACACCGTCCAGGCCGGTTAAAATGCCTTTGGTGGAAGGGGTGATTAAAATATCCGGTAGCTTTTGATCTTTTTTAAGCCCTTCAGGCAAGGTGATGCCGCAAAACTCGCGCTCGCCTTTGCTGTAGGCGCGCCACATTGAGCCGGTAATATACTGACGGGCAATCGCTTCAATTTTTACCGGCCGGGCTTTTTGTACTATCCACACCAGCGGGTGCGGAATATCTAAAATATGGCTGTCGGCCAGGCCGTGCTGTTTAAACAGTGAAAACCAGTGGTTAGAAATGGCATTTAACGCCGCGCCTTTGCCCGGTACGCCATTTAAGCCGTTTTCACCATGCCAGATGCAATCAAAGGCAGAAATGCGATCACTTATTACCATGATGGCCAGCGGCGTATCGGCGGCAACCGGGTAGTTTTTCTGCCGGATCAGCCGGGCGCTGTCTTCGCTGGTTAACCAGTACACGCTGCGCACCTTACCGGAGTGGACCGGCAAATGGGTGCGAATAGGCAAGTCGTCGTTGACCGCCAGAACCTGAGTTGCAAGAGTCATAGTCATGTCTTCTGAGGCGTTAAATTAGGCGCGCAGAGTGTAGCAGAATCCTTGGCTTAACTGAATCAGTCTGTATGGCGCCCGGCTAAATAACGCATTTTGGCCAAGCACACAGTTGTATAAAAGCTATGGTGTTTGTAACTAAGGGTAACCAACTGTTTGTATTGGTTATTTGCCGTAGCCAGTCTGGCGTGCCTGCCTTACCCTGAGCGGCGGATTAACCAGCTTTAGGAAGCATTTAATGAAATCAGGGTTTAACATGGCGCTGCTGGCCTGTGCCGTAGCGGTATTAACAGCATGTGGTGGCAGCAGCAGTGATGACAGCAGCGCGCAAGCCTATTTGCAGTTTTACAACGGGGCTGCCGGCAGTGGTAACACCTCGCTCAAAGCCGGCGATATTGCTGTGGGCAGTGCCACCTTTGGCGATGCCACCAGTGTGCAGTCGCTTGATGTAAACAGCTACGAGTTGACATTAACCGATGTCAGCTCGGCCGATGAGCTGTTAACAGAAACATTGCCGTTGGCAGAAGGCGACAAAACCCTGCTGATCCTGACCGAGCAGGGGCAGCAGTACGATTATTTAAGCCTGAGCTTTAAGCGCGAAGAAACCCTGGATAAGCAGTTTAAGCTGCATCTGGTGAATTTATCTGACGAGCAAACTGCACTGGATGTTTACCTAAGCCCGGAAAACAAAGGCTTTGCCGATGCGCAGTTGCTGGACAGCCTGGCGCTGCATGAAATCAGCTCGTTGGCTGAGGCGAAAGACATTGGTAAGTTTAATCTGTATCTGACCAGCAGTGGCAGCACCACACCGCTGTTTGTCGCCCGCAGTGTCAATTTTGCCTATGCCAGCCACTATGTACTGATTGTACGTGACAAACATGGCCCGGTAGCAGGGCAGTTGTCGCTGGATTTGGTGTTGCACTCATCCAGTGTTACCGCTTACAACCATGCCGATGCACCGGCGCAGTTTCGTTTATACAATAGCCTGACAGAGCAGGTGAGCGTGGCGCTGGACAACAACGCGGTTGCGGCGTTACCCGCCGGTGAGCTTAGCGACTATTTACCGCTTAACAAAGGCGATTTTAGTTTGTCAGTACGTGATGGCGACAATCAGCTGCTGCTAAACAGTGCGCTGCTCAGCATCAGTGCCGGTGACAGTAAGGCGGTACTGCTGTATGCCGATGCCGAGCAGCAGGTAGAAGCCTTAGCCATTAACGAGCCGGCCGCTCCACAAGTGCAGGCGCATGATGTGATTGTGGCCAACCTGGCCAGCGATTTTGACAAACTGCAGTTTTACTTTGTGCGGGAAAACGAAACTATTGCTGATGCCCGCTACAGCGTGAAGAATCTGGCATTTAAAAAGCAGCAGAGCATTAACCTGCCGAAAAATTACTACGCTATTGCGCTGGTACACGTGGCAGAAAATGGCAGCACTACTTTGCTGGATAAAACCGACAGCCTGCAACTAACACCAGGGCAGCGTTATATGCTGCTGGCCGAGCAGGATGACGCAGCACCGTCAGGTTATAAACTGACTTTGGTGCATTAAAAGCTTGCGGGTAATAGTTTATCGGGTTTAAGCCGGTTAAAGCACCGGCTTACTCACACCAACACGCCGTTAATACATCCCTGTAGGCTCGATTCAGGCATCCATGCCTTCAACGGTTGGTTTAGAGTAAGCCGATGCTTAACATGTCGGTGTCGTTGCCAAATTTAAAAACGATAGTTGGCTTGTACCGCTAACAACTGGCCTTTATTGCTGTACTGGCCCTGAAAACCACTGTTGTACAACGGTTCGTCCTGCACATTGTATTCCCGCTCATCTACGCTGACATCGCCGGTAAACAGGTAGCCATAGGCAAAATCCAGGCTGAGCTGCTCGCTGAACTGCCAGGTGGCACCCACGGTTAACCACACCCGGTCATCGGTGGGAATACGCGCGGTTTTATGGCTTTGGCTAATGGGGTTTTCATCATAGGCAATACCGGTTTTCAGCGTCAGATCCGGCTGATAAACATAGGTAGCACCCAGCGCGACTGACCAGCTGTTATGCCAGTACTCAGGAATATAGCCAATATAGCCTTCACTATTCAGGTTTGGCCCGAGCTGGGTACTCAGTGAAATGCTGGGGTTGGCATCATTGCTGACAATATCAATGCTTGCAAACTTGCTCCACTGTGTCCAGGCCGCGCTAAACTGCAGCGACAAGGCTTCAGTCAGCTGTTGATCCAGGCTAAAAGCGGCAGTGGCTGGCGTGGTTAAATCCAGCTGGCTTTTTTCAATCAGCATATCATTACTGGCCAGTTTACCGGTGCGGGTATCGAGCAGCGGTAACTGCGGCATGCCCGGTACCGGTACCAGGTAAGGCAGACCATTAGCGCTGGTCACCGGCGTATTAGTAATAACTGAGTCGCCTGTTAAGGTGTAATTGACCGCCGAGTGCCAGGTAAAGGCTAAGCGGGTGCCTGCAATCGGCTCGCCATGAATACCCAGGGTATAACCCAAGGCAAGATCATCGCCTTCTACCTCATAGTGGCTTTGGCAGATGGCGTCATTAAAAATCGCGCCTAACATGGGGCCAGCTTCACATAAACCACTGTGATCTTTAAATTTGGATAAGGTGCCCTCAGCGCGGTTTAACGAAATACCCAGACCCACTGACCAGCTGTCATTTAGCTTATACGCCAGTGTCGGTTGCAGGCTTAGCACCTGCACTGCCGTTTCATCGGCAAAATAACGGCCGACAAAATCATCGTCATAGTCTGACGACAAACCAAAAGGTACATAAAAACCGATGCCCCAACTTAGCTGCTCAGACACTTTGTCGGTGTAAAACACAAAAGGTACCAGCTCATTCAAACTATTTGCGCCTTCTGTACGACCAATAACAGACTGGCCATTAGCACTTTGTGCACTGGCATTACGGTAATTGGTTTTGGCGCTGATCAGGTTTAAACCGGCCGACAGCTGGGCACCGTCTAATTGGGTTAATGCCGCCGGGTTAGAGTGCACCAGGCTGGCATCGGTAATTTGGGCGCCACGGCCGGCGTAGGCATTGCCCATACTGCTAACCGATTGCTCGAAGAGTTTATAGCCTTCAGCGTGCGCCGACACACTGGCAAGGCTGGCGATAATAGCTAAAGACACGGCGGTTTTTCTAAACATATACATACCCTGTTGAATGTAAAAGCCGCCAGTATAAAGAGGTCATACCTTAGAGTACATACTCTAGAGCGTAAAAGGCTGTGGATTTGTCGTGCGCTAGTGTGTTTTATCACTATTAATTAGTGAATTTGACCAAATTTAACCTGGCTTGGATGGCTTGAAAATGCTTAACATATTTTATGTTGTTGAAAATATTCAGGAATTAATGTTTTTATCAGCTGGCATAGCCTCTGCATTAAGCCTGTTAACTTGCACTGTTTTTTGTTTTCCAAAGGATGAATGATGAAAACCTCACACAGCATTAAACTGACCGCCGCCGCTGCTATTATCGCCAGTCTGTTGGTCAGTGGTTGTAACCAGGCCAACAGTTCCACCGCCGCCACCAAAGCTGAAGCCGTGGTGGCCATACCGGTAGAAGCCGTATTAATCCGACAGGGTGAGATCAGCAGCAGTTATCGTACCACTGCCACCTTAGAAGCCCGTGCCGAAGCTGAAGTGATCAGTAAAGCCACCGGTATCGTGCAGCAAATCCTGGTGGAAGAGGGCGATAAAGTAGTGGCCGGCCAGTTGCTGGCGGTGCTGGATAACGAGCGTCAGCAATACAGCCTGCAAAAAGAAAAAGCCGAATTAAGCCGGCTGAACAGCGAGTTAAAGCGCATGGAAGAGATGTACCAGCGCAAACTAATCAGTGCCGACGTGTTTGAAAAGCTGCAGTGGCAACATGATGCCTTACTGGCCAGCGTGAACTTAGCCGAGCTTGCGGTAAAAGAAACCCAAATTCGGGCGCCAATAGACGGTGTGGTGTCACGCCGCTATGCCAAAGTGGGCCAGCTGGTTAATCAGCACGCAGTACAATCTTTATTTCATCTGGTGTCAAACCAGCAGTTGGAAGCCGTAGTGCATCTGCCTGAGCAGCAGCTGGCACAGGCCCGCCTTGGCCAGACTGCTCTGCTGCAGTTTGCCGGTATGACACCGGTAACTGCCACTTTGGTGCGTATAGCGCCGGTAGTGGACGCACAGTCTGGCACAGTGCGTGCTGTGCTGAATGTGGCCAACGACAGCCAACAGTTAAAACCCGGTATGTTTGCCCAGGTGCAGCTGCAGTTTGATGTAAAACCCGATGCGTTACTGCTGCCAAAACGGGCATTAATGAGTACCGATAACAGCCAGACCGTGTTTGTGATAGATACTGAGCAGAAAGTGAGCCGCAAACCAGTGCAGCTGGGCTATCAGGCCGACAATACGGTTGAAGTGCTGTCAGGCTTGGCGCTGGGTGACAGAGTGGTGATTGCCGGCCAGTCGGCGCTGAAAGACGATGCGCTGGTTAATGTGGTTACCACACGCGAATTTTGATAACTGAATCGAGATAGACACCGGCTTACCCTAAGCCAACCGTTGCAGGCCAGGATGCTGACAAATTCGTCAGGAGCGAATTTGAACAGCGAAGCTGGCCCGTGGGGTGAACTTCATGGATGAAGTTCATAATCGCCCCCAGGGAAGGGTTCACGGCGTGTTGGCGTGGGTAAACCGGTGTCTGTCGGAACACTTCTCGCAGCTAACACGACAAAAATAACAACGTTCACAGGATATGACGCTATGAAGCTGGTCGATACCGCGGTAGCCCGCCCCGTTACCATCTGGATGTTTACTCTTGGCATTTTGCTGTTTGGCCTGGTCGCCGCAGGCCGCCTGGCGGTAAACCTACTGCCCGATTTATCTTACCCATCACTCACCGTGCGCACTGAATTTATTGGTGCTGCGCCGGCAGAAGTCGAGCAGCTAGTCAGCAAACCTATTGAAGAAGCCGTCGGCATTGTTAAAGGCGTACGCAAGGTGATGTCGGTATCGCGCTCTGGCCGCTCTGATGTGGTAATGGAGTTTGACTGGGGCACCGACATGGATTTAGCGGCGCTGGAGGTGCGCGAAAAGCTCGATGTGCTGTTACTACCGTTGGAAATTGAAAAGCCGTTGTTGCTGCGCTTTAACCCCAACCACGACCCCATAGTGCGGCTGGCACTGAGCCGTGAAAATAGCGGTGAAGCGTTAAGCCCGGCACAACTGGTTAGCCTGCGCACCTTTGCTGAAGAAGATTTACGCCGTGCATTGGAATCCTTAACCGGCGTGGCGGCCGTGCGGCCTGACGGTGGCTTAAGCCAGGAAATTCAAATTCTGGTCGACCCACAAAAACTCAGCCAGCTGCAGCTGGACATCAGCCAGATAAGTAACCGTCTGCGGCAGGAAAACCTGAATCAGGCCGGAGGCCGTTTAGAAACCCCCAGTTACGATTATCTGGTGCGTACCATTAACCAATTTGCCGATTTAAACCAGATTGAAAATTTATACCTGGCCGAGGTAAACGGCAGCCAAATTCGCTTAAAAGATGTGGCCGAAGTGCGTGACAGCTTTGTCGACCGCCAGAGCATTACCTATGTTGATGGTAAAGAAGCCATTGAAGTGGCCATTTATAAAGAGGGTGATGCCAATACGGTGCAGGTGGCGCAAACCCTGCTGGCACAGCTGCCACAGCTTGAAAAAGCGCTGCCGGCCGGTTATCGCTTAACCTTAGTGTACGATCAGTCCGAGTTTATCAAACAAGCTATTGATGATGTGAAATCAGCAGCTGTGGTCGGTGGTGTGCTGGCGATGCTGGTACTGTATCTGTTTTTGCGTAACGCCTGGGCCACGCTGATTATCTCTATTTCTATTCCGGTATCGGTGATTGCCACCTTTAACCTGATGTACGGTCAGGGCATTACGCTAAATATGATGAGCTTAGGCGGTATCGCACTGGCAGTGGGGTTACTGGTCGATAACGCTATCGTGGTGCTGGAAAACATCGCCCGGCATAAAGAGCAGGGCAAACCAGCCTTTGAAGCGGCGAAAATCGGCACCCGCGAAGTGTCGATGGCGATTACGGCTTCTACCTTAACCACTGTAGCGGTATTTTTTCCGCTGGTGTTTGTTGAAGGCATTGCCGGCCAGCTGTTTCGCGATCAGGCGTTAACGGTAACCTTTGCACTGCTGGCTTCGTTAGTGGTGGCGCTAACGCTTATTCCGACCATGGCCGCCCGTGAGCGCAGCCAGACAGCTTCTGATGCCCCAGCTTTACCAACGCCTACTGAGGCACCGGTACGGCGCTGGTATTACTGGCCCACCTGGCCACTGCGTATGCTGGGCAAGGCACTGCGCGGTTTGGCACTGCTGGTGCTCAGCGTGCTGACACTATTGTTTCGTGTGGTTAGCCGCGGTCTGGCACTATTGTTTAAGCCGTTGTTGCTGGCGGTGCAATGGCTGTTGGTCAGGCTGGAAGCCCTGTATCGGCGCACGCTAAATGGCGCCCTTAAGCTAAAAGCCCTGACCCTAACCCTGACACTAACCATTGCTGCGCTGTGTTTTAGTTTGTTGCCACGGCTGGGTGCGGATGTGATCCCGGCCATCAGCCAGGGCGAGTTTTTTGTCGAAATACAGCTACCGGTAGGCAGCGCCATTGAGCAAACCGATAAGGTATTAACCCAACTTGCAGCACTGGCCGGCGAGCAGGCTGGCGTAAAACGCAGTTATGCCCAGGCCGGCACCGGCGCCCAGATGACGGTCGATCCCAGCATCGGCGGCAGCCACTGGGGCCGGCTGAATGTGGTGTTACAAAGTGACAGTAGTGCAGAGCAGGAACAACAGGTGATTAACGTGCTACGTGACTATCTGGCGCAGCAGCCGGATATCAGCGTAAAAATAGACCGGCCGCAGCTGTTTAGCTTTAGCACCCCGCTGGAAATTGAGCTGTCAGGGTATGAGCTGGCACAGCTGAAAACTGCCGCCGATAGCCTGCTCTTGGCACTGGAAGCCGAAGATCGCTTCAGTGATGTGAAAACCAGCCTGCGCCCCGGTCAGCCGGAAATTACGTTGTATTTTAATCATGGCTTGTTATCCCAGCTGGGCCTGACCTCGCATGATGTTGCTAAGCGGGTTGCAGCCTATGTCGGTGGCGAGCTGGCCGGCCAGTATTCGGTAAACGATCGTAAAGTCGATATCCGCGTGCGTTTAGCTGAGCAGTATCGGCAGTCTGAGCAGCAACTGGCGCAGCTTATTATTAACCCCGGTAGCGACAAACCGCTGCCGTTATCGGCGGTAGCCGAAATAAAACGCGAAACCGGCCCCAGTGAAATTACCCGTATTGGCCAGCAGCGGGTGGCGGTAGTCAGCGCTAACCTGGCCTATGGTGACTTAGAGCAAGCCACTGCTGCAGCAGAGCGCATTTTAGCCGCGCAACAGCTGCCATATGGCGTATCGGCTGCGGTGGTGGGGCAAAGTGAAGAAATGCAGCGGGCTTACACCTCACTGACCATAGCGCTGCTGCTGGCGGTATTTTTGGTTTACTTAGTGATGGCGTCGCAGTTTGAAAACCTGCTGCAGCCACTGCTGATTTTATTTACCGTGCCGCTGGCCGGCGCCGGCGCTATTTTAGGCCTGTGGCTAACCGACACCCGCTTATCAGTTATCGTCTTTATCGGCCTGATTATGCTGGCGGGTATAGTGGTAAATAACGCCATCGTACTGATTGACCGCATTAATCAGCTGCGTGATGAAGGGCTGGCGCTGAAGCAAGCCATTGTTGAGGCCGGTGCCAGCCGTTTACGCCCGGTATTAATGACGACGTTAACCACCATTTTAGGCCTGCTGCCGATGGCGCTGGGCAGCGGTGATGGCAGTGAAATCCGCGCGCCAATGGCGATAACGGTCATTTTTGGTTTGGCACTGGCTACTTTGCTCACGCTGTTGTTTATTCCGGTGCTGTATGCGCTGGTTAGCCGCGACAAGCCGCGCACTGCCAGTATTGACGCCACGGCTACACAAACCGCGGAGGTGAGTGTATGAGCCAGCAACCCCTGTGGTTAACCCGTGTTGCACTAAACCGGCCGGTTACCATTTGCATGCTGTTTTTGTCGCTGCTGGTGTTTGGCATTATTGCCAGCCGCATGCTGCCACTGGAAAAATTTCCGGGTATCGATATACCACAAATTTTTATCAATGTGCCTTACAGCAATGCAACACCGACAGAGATAGAGCGCTTAATCACGCGGCCGCTAGAGGAAGCATTAGCGACAGTGACGGGCGTGAAAGAAATGCGCTCCTGGTCCAATGAAAACAACAGCGAGATTTCACTGGAGTTTAACTGGGAAGAAAACATCAACAGCAAAAGCATTGAGGTGCGTGAGCGGCTGGACAGTATCCGCCATTTACTGCCGGATGACGTTGAGCGGGTGCTGGTGTTTCAGTTTAATACTAACGATATGCCGATTTTTCAGCTGCGCATTTCCAGTGAGCGCGACTTAGCCATGGCCTATGATTTGCTGGAGCGGCAAATCAAAAGGCCGCTGGAGCGGGTGGCCGGTGTGTCAAAGGTTGAGCTGTATGGCGTAGAAAAACGTCAGGTGATTATCCGGCTAAACCCCGACAAAATGCGCGCGCTGAATATCGATGCGCAAACTATTGTACAGGCGCTTAAAGCGAATAATTTTGCCATGACCGCCGGTGAGCTACGCAACAGCGAAACCAGTATCCTGGTAAAGCCGGTGGGTGAGTATCAGCAACTGGAGCAAATTGCCGCCTTGCCACTGCGGCCGGGGTTAAGCTTACGCGAAGTGGCCACAGTACAGCTGGAGCTGCCCCAGCGCGAAGATGGCCGTCATCTGGACCAAACCTATGCGGTGGGCATGAATGTGTTTAAGGAGTCTGGCGCCAACCTGGTTGAGGTGGCCAAAGCCGCGCTGGCGGTGGTAGAAGCCGCCGATAAGGATCCGGCTTTTAACGGCATCAGTTTATACATCATGGACGATATGGCCGACGGCGTAACCACTTCGCTATCTGATCTGCTCAGTGCCGGTGGCATCGGTGCCTTGCTGTCTTTTGCGGTGTTGTATCTGTTTTTGCGCCATATCGGTACCACCATAGTGGTGGTGCTGGCGGTGCCGGTCTCTATTTGTATTGCGCTGGGCGTAATGTACTTTTTAGGCTACAGCCTGAATATTTTAAGCATGATGGGCCTGATGTTGGCCATAGGTATGCTGGTGGATAACGCCGTAGTGGTTACCGAGAGTATCTTCCGTGAGCGTGCGCTGGGCGGCGATGTGAAAGCCGCTACTGCCCGCGGTGTGCGCCGGGTGAGCCTGGCGGTGGTGGCCGGCACTGCCACTACGGCTATTGTATTTTTGCCCAATATTGTCGGGCAAAAAATGGAGCTGACTATCTTTTTAGAGCATGTGGCGATAGCCATTTGTTTATGTCTGGCGGTCAGTTTGCTGATGTCGCTTACGCTTATCCCGCTGTTAACCACCAAACTGAATATGCAACCTAAGCAAACGGCACAAGCTGGCAAAGCGGAGCGCGGCTATCGTAAAGCCTTAAGTATGGTGATGTACCACCCGCGCTGGTCAGCCCTGGTTGCTGTGCTGCTGCTGGCCAGCATTGTTATCCCTATTGGCAAGGTGTCGGGCGGTGATCATGACAACGAAGACAGCGACCGGCTCTTTGTGAATTACAATGTGCAGGGCAACTATGCGCTCAGTGAAGTAGAAGCTGAAGTGAGCAGCATGGAAGCGTATTTATATGCTAATAAAGATAAGTTTGATATTGAATCGGTGTACAGCTATTACCGCGCCGGTTATGCCATGTCGATCATTATTTTAAAGCCGCAGCTTAGCCAGCCACTGGCGGCGCTAAAAGACGCCATTCGCAAAGACTGGCCGGCACTGGTGCGCTCGAAACCGTCTTTTGGCTGGGGCAATAATGGCGGTATGCAAGTGCATTTACTGGGTAGCTCAACCGAGGTGCTGTTAAAGCTGGCAGAAGACATTGAGCCGATGCTGGCGGGTATTAAAGGCCTTGAAGATGTCAGCTCAGAAATTGCCCGTGGCCAGCAAGAGCTGCAAATACGGCTGGACGGCGAACAGCTGCAGCGTCATGGCTTAAGCGCCCAACAGGTTGCCGGTGCGGTGGCACTGGCGCTTCGCGGCACTAACCTGCGTACTTATCGCAGCCTGGAACAGGGCGAGCTGTTAATGCGGGTGCTGTATGATGAGCGTATCAGTCAGTCACAAACTGAGCTGGCGGCCTTGCCCATTCTAACCAAAGACGGTGTGGTCATTAGCCTGGCACAACTGGCCAGCTTAAGCTTTGCGCCCAGGCTAGATCAGATCCGCCGCTTTGACCGGCAAACCGGCATCGCCATTCGGATGAATCTGGCCAAAGATTACCAAATGGACAAAGCCCGTGAGGACATCAAACAGGTAATGGATCAGCTGGCACTGCCGCCGGGCTATCGCTGGTCGTTTCAGGGCAGTTTCCAGCGCCAGGACGAGTCGCAGCAGGTGATGCTGGTGAATATGTTGCTGGCCGTGGCGATGATTTATATCGTGATGGCGGCGCTGTTTGAATCTTTACTGCTGCCAACCGCAGTGATTGGCTCTTTGCTGTTTTCACTGGTCGGCGTGTTTTGGACCTTCCTGTTTACCGGCACCAGCATGGGCATTATGGGTATGATCGGTATGTTGGTATTAATGGGCATAGTGGTGAACAACGGTATAGTGCTGGTCGACCGCATTAATCAGGACCGTCAGGCCATGCCCGACACACCCCTGCGTGAGCTGATTATCAATGCCAGTGAGTCACGCTTGAGGCCTATTTTAATGACAGTGGCCACCACAGTGCTGGGGCTATTGCCACTGGCGCTGGGCGGTACCCAGATTGGCGGCGATGGCCCAAGCTATGCGCCTATGGCGATTGCCATTATCGGCGGCTTGCTGTTTTCGACCCTGACCAGTTTGGTACTGGTACCGCTGACTTACCTGGGCCTGGTAAACCTGATTGCCGGCTGGCGCAACTGGCGCGCCAGTGCCCGGCGCTGGGCCGATAAGGTGTGGGCTTGAGTTTAAACCGCGTCATGCGTTAACCATGATCGGTGCTTTACAGCAGGTGGCTAACTGATTAGAATGCGCCCGTCCTTAAGGGAGTAATCTGCTGCGGTGTTTTACCGCAGCGGTGTGGTCAACATACTTGTGCTGCAATGCACATGGCCACAGCGTTCAGCGCCCGCTGAATTGATGAGACTTAAGACACTGCAGTGGCCCATAGCGGGAGCCATTGTTGTGTCTTATGTGAACTCCCGCTCAGGTTATTTCATGGAAGCCTTACTGTCGTCCTTTACTGCTGTCGCTATTGCCGAAATTGGTGATAAAACCCAATTATTATCGTTATTTCTGGCGGCCCGTTTTCGCGCCAAAGGCGCTATTGTCGCTGGCATTTTGGTCGCCACCTTACTCAACCATGCGGCATCGGCCTGGCTGGGTGTTTGGGTAGCACAGTTTATTCCGGCTAACTGGCACAACTGGCTGCTGGGTGGCAGCTTTATCGCTGTGGCGCTGTGGTTACTTATTCCTGATAAAGATGACAGTGAAGATACCGGCGTGCTGCGCTTTGGCGCTTTTGCCGCCAGTTGTATGTTGTTTTTCCTGGCCGAAATTGGCGATAAAACCCAAATTGCCACTGTGCTGTTAGCCGCCAGCTTTAATGACGCTGTGTGGTGGGTTATCTGGGGCACCACGCTGGGCATGTTAGCGGCCAATGTGCCTGTGGTATACGCCGGTAGCTGGCTAATGCAAAAAATGCCGCTGGCACTGGCGCGTAAAGCGGCTTGTGCGGTGTTTATGCTACTGGGGCTTTATATTATCTGCTCCGATCAGTTACTCGCATTAGGGTAAATAGCTGTTTAAGCAGGAAATACCATTGCCCGGCTACGCGTTTAGCGCTATGTTGCAAAGCGAGGCTGTCAATGTAGCGCCGGTTCGGTCTTAGGGCAGTTTTCTTACAATAACAATAGTGGCCGTAAAGGAGAGAGTGTCATGAATGACATTAATGCAGCACCGGCGGTGAATTCATCTACCGCTAAACTGGTGTATATTTTGTATTTGGTGGGGTTGGTGTTTGGTATCACCGGCATTATTGGTGTAATCGTCGCCTATGTGAACAAAGACGACGGCCCGGACTGGCTGCAAAGCCATTATCGCTTCCAGATCCGTACTTTCTGGATGGGTTTAGTGTACATCCTGATCGGTAGTGTGTTATCGGTCGTGCTTATCGGCTGGCTAGTGATCCTGTTCTGGATTGTCTGGCTGATTATCCGCAGCGTAAAAGGCTTAAAACAGCTGGGCTTAGAGCAGCCGGTACAGGACGAAAAAACCTGGATGTTCTAAAGCAGGCGTTATGAAAAAGCGAAGCTGCGGCTTCGCTTTTTTTATGCTTAACGCTCGGGTGATAAATATTCCCGGTCGTAAAAGGTGCGCAGCCAATGCGGCCGGTAAATCGCCATCAGCGTAATGGCACTGCCATTTAACAGCGCCTCCGGGAACCAGAGTAACAGCGCCAGCAGCCAGTAATTGTCGATAATTTCCTGCCAACTGTAGCGGCCTTCCAGGCCAAACCACAGCGCCGTCAGGCTAATTTGCAGCACTATGGTTAACGCCGCGGCAAAAAAACCTGCGACAAAAATATAGACAAACAAATGCCGGTTTAAGTAACGGTAGCTGGCTAAAAACAGCGTATAGCTAAACAGTGCCGGTAGCATAACACTACACAGCATATACAGGCCGCCGTCCTGCCACGGCAGTTTGCCAAAGCCAATCAACAGTATCAGGGGAGCCAGTGCAATCCAGCAGGCAATACGCCAGCCATGACACAGCACCAGCGTGGTCATTAGCAAAAAATGCAGGTTAAGACCATCTTTAATACCGGCCTGCACACTCCAGAACAAACTTAGCGCCACGATGGAGGCGAAGACAAAATGCTGATAACCTGGCTCGGCACGCAGTTTGGGCAACAGTTCCTGCGGGTAATACAGTACCAGCCACACCGAAGCAATCAACATGCCTGCTATCTGCCAACTGCCCATAACCTGTTATTCCGTTTGATACCTATGGCAATATTGTAACGGCTGGCGGGGCCTCAGTCATTGCTGTTGTCGTCATCGCGCACTTCATAAAAATGAGCCGCGCCCACTGCTGTGCTTAGCAGTAACAGCGGGATGGCAAAAAAGTGCATCATCAGTGACAGCTCTGCGGCAAAGTTAATCCAAAAAAGTAACAGCCAGCTGATAAGCCAGGCGGCGATGGCCAGCCATTTAGCGTTAAGGGTATTCATACTGCCTCCTGCATGGGGTGATTCGATACGACAATGTCAGTCTAGTCCTTGCTAAAAGGTGTTTGCAGTGTCACTATTGATAAAATAAGGGTGAAAAGTGACAGGTTATCGCGATAGATAACAGGAAAGCACAAATGAAGCAGATTGCGGTATTGGCCACCAACAGTAGCATCAGTAGCGATATATTTGGCTTACTGGACTTTTTTGAGTACTGCAATGTGCTGTGGCGGTACCAACAGCATGACGCTGCACCATTATTTCATTGTTATCTGGTGTCACCGGATGGCGGCCCACTTACTTTAAAACAAGGCGTTACCTTTAACGTAGCAGCAAACGACTGGCTGCAAGCTGATGCGGTTGTTGTGGCGCCGGCTTATGCTTATAACCGGGCACAACTGACGGCGATTGCAGAGCCATCTAAAGCGTATTTTTCTGGCTTAAGGCAAGCGGTGGCGAACGGTAAACTTATCGCGGCTAATTGCACCGGCACCTTTATACTGGCTGCCAGTGGCCTACTGGCGCACAAGAATGCTACCTCAAGTTGGTTCTTTAAAGACGTGTTTCAAAACCTGTATCCTGAAGTGCACTTGCAGCTAAATAAATTGCTGGTGCAAGATGGCAATATACTGACAGCAGGGGCGACAACGTCTTTTGTTAACTTGTGCCTGGCGTTAACAGAATTGTTAGTGGGTGAGCAGTTTGCCCGCCAGATTGCAAAAGTTATGCTAACCGACCCAAATCGCAGCTCGCAAATTCCCTACATGGACTTATCCATTGGCCAGCAACATAACGACGTGCTGATCCAGCAGGTACAAAAACATCTGGCGAAAACGCTGTCAGAACCTTTTGCGCTGGAGCCACTGGCGGAGCAGTTTCATTTAACCAAACGCACCTTGCTGCGCCGATTTAAGGCGGCTTTAAATGATACACCGCTTAATTATTTGCAGCGCTTACGGGTAGAGCAGGCCAAACGCTTGCTGGAAACCACTAATCAGCCGATTGAACAGATTGTATTGCAGGTAGGGTATGAAGATATGAGCTCGTTTAGAAAGCTGTTTTTAACTTACACCGAACTCACCCCCAGCCAATACCGGCATAAATTTATGCAGGAAGCCAACTTTGCGTGTTGCGATGCAGGTGTTGTGGCAACAACAACCTTTGTCAGCCAATGATGTCGTTACCGTGTTAGATAACGAAAAAGACTGGCCTGAAAAAACCGTAAAAACACTGCTTAACCGTTTGGTGAGTATAGGGGCTTTGAAAAAAAGGGGCGGGCTTATTTGTATTATCCGCTCATTGACCAGCAGCAATATCAGCTTGAGCAAGGCCGGTCCTTTGTTGAACGAATTTTTTCGGGCCGGATAGCCCCTTTGGTTGCCGGGCCAACTGATGGCGCTGCTTTTGTGCATTTAAACTACTGCCGGGTTTAATCAAACCAGCCAAAAGCCAGTACTTCGCGTTGAATTACCTCATGCTGAAACAGCAGTTTGGCGCGGC
The DNA here is from genome assembly GCF_000296695.1 of Rheinheimera nanhaiensis E407-8. Lineage (GTDB taxonomy): Bacteria > Pseudomonadota > Gammaproteobacteria > Enterobacterales > Alteromonadaceae > Alishewanella > Alishewanella nanhaiensis. Next base: position 130,834 of record NZ_BAFK01000004.1, on the reverse strand, counting down.
TGCCTTTGGCTGCGCCAAAACAGACATGCAATGGTAATAAATGCTCTTCCCGAGGGTGCATTAGCCGGGCATAGGGAGCATCAAGCCAGGCACTTAAACGTGTGGCTTGTTCATCGTAACTGAGCACGGAGTTTAAGCTGTCGATTAAATACTGATTAAAAGCTGCAACCTGTGGCAGGCTGACTAAATCAGGCTGAAAAAACGCCCGCATATTATGAAAGCTCATACCAGAGCCGATAATCAGCACATTTTTTTGCCGTAAAAAGGCGATGGCTTCACCCAGGGCGATATGCTGCATCGGATCTAAGCTTTTCAGCAACGAAAGTTGCAATACCGGTACATCGGCTTGTGGCCTAAGCAGCATCAGCGGCACAAAAACACCGTGATCCCAGCCACGATTATTGTCCAGTTGCGCAGCAAAGCCATGCTGTTGCAACGCTGCGGCAATTTCATTTGCCAAAGCAGGGGCACCGGGCGCAGGGTAGCGATACTGATAGCTTTCTGGCGGGAAACCAGAGTAATCAAACAATAATGCCGGGCTTTTAGTAGCCGTAAGCGCCGGTTGGGCATTTTCCCAATGCGCACTGATCACCAGTATCGCGGCCGGTGTTGCCAGTGTATCGCCAAGCTCGGTTAAAAATTGCGTCAGGGCCAGATGATGTGGGTCGGCTAGTAAGGGTAAAGGGCCGCCGCCATGCGGCAGATAGAATACCGGTGCCAAAGATGAGCTCATTGTGTTGTGCCTGTTAGCGAATTACTATGTGCAGGCTACGCTGAGCAACCGTACTGTGCAATAGAATAAATAGTGCGAAGTATTCGAAGTTATTACAAATAAAATCGAATGATCTTAACGAGGAACAGCATCTATGACACCCGCTATCGAGTTAGCCAAACAGCAGGGTATCGCTTATACCGTACATCATTATCAACATAATCCGGCATCCGTCTCTTATGGCCTGGAAGCAGCGGAAAAACTGGGGGTAAACCCGGCGCAGGTATTTAAAACCCTGGTAGTGCAATTAGATACTAAGCAGTTGGCTGTTGCGGTATTACCGGTAAGTCAGCAGCTAAGTATGAAGTTGCTGGCCAGAGCACTGGGGGCGAAAAAGGCGGAGATGGCCAATGCTGCTGATGTGATGCGCAGTACAGGTTATGTGCTGGGTGGCGTAAGCCCGCTGGGGCAAAAAAAGCTGTTGCCTACCATTATTGACAATTCAGCGCAGCAGTTTGCCAGCATTTATATCAGCGCCGGTAAGCGCGGGCTGGAAATTGAACTGGCAGCAGAGGACTTACGACGGTTGTTAGACGCGCAGCTTGCTGCACTGTTGGCGCCGCAGTAGGCAACGGTAGTGAGCTGAATCACGCAGATTACTGGTTTTTATGCAAAATTCTGTCAATACTGAAAGCCAATACTTTAATCCAACAACTTGTTTTTATGAAATATCTGCCTGGCCTGCTGCCAATACTTTACGTTTTCTCCCTGGCGACAATGGCGCCGGTATGGTTTTAGCGATAGCGCACGCATGACACTGACGGTGCAAAAAAGCCAATGCCGCGATATGTTTCTGCAGCAGAGGGCGGATCTGATTGTATGGAATGAGTTTTTTACCGCGCCTTTGGCGCAAAAACTGTCTGAGCAGGGCACAGAGCTGGTTCGCATCGCTGATATTGATGAGGTACAACTGTACCTGGCATTTTCAGCAGAGCATGCCGACGACTATATCGCACAATGGCAACAGGCGCTGGAGCAAAGTTATCTTGATGGCAGCATGCGGGCGTTGTATCAGGGCACCTTTCCGGAAGAGTTAATCATGCGGCTGGAACAATTTGCCCGGCAAAAGCAAGGTATTAGTTTTTAACCCGTCTCACCACCGCGCTGGTAAAAATATAAAACGCTTGCACCCCAGAGGTTTGGCGGTTAGCTTGGCTGTTTTATTAGCGGAAGCTGTTATGCCCAGTGTTACCATTTTGGTTGATGTGCAAAATATCTATTACACCAGCCGCGAGGCCTTTGGCCGCAATTTTGACTACAACGCCTTTTGGCGTCAGGTAACGGCCGGGCGTACGGTCGTTAAAGCCATTGCCTATGCTATTGACCGTGGCGATGAAAAGCAGCGCCAGTTCCAGAATATTCTGCGTGCCATCGGCTTTGAGGTAAAATTAAAACCGTTTATCCAGCGTGCTGACGGCAGTGCCAAAGGCGACTGGGATGTTGGTATAACGCTGGATGCCATTGAATACGGCCAGCACAGCGATGTGCTGGTACTGGCCTCCGGCGATGGCGATTTTGGCCTGCTGGCAGAAACACTCATCACTAAATACCAAACAGAAGTAGTGGTATTTGGCGTTGAAAACTTAACTGCTCAGGCACTGATTAACGCCGCCAGCCGCTTTATCGCCATTAACGAGACTCTGCTGCTGCCGTAGCGGCGCATTACTGCGCCCGTTTAACTAGCGTGGTTAAGCCAACTGCCGTTTGATTTTAGTATTATTGAACCGCCAGAGCTGAAACAGGCGCTGCAGCGACATGCTGAGCGTTTACTGCAGATTGCCGGGCGCTAACGGTTATTACTTTGGTTTATTCAACAAGGCTTTTAAATCGGCAAAAGGATTATGCGTTGCTGGCGCCACTTTTGGCTCAGTAGTGCCACCATACAGCACAAACTCGTGAAATTTATTGTGCTCGTTATCATGACAATAAATACAGAGTAACTCCCAGTTGCTGCCATCACTTGGGTTGTTACTGTGGTTGTGGTCGATATGATGCACGGTGAGTTCGCGCAAATTAGAATGCACAAACTCGCGGGCACAACGGCCGCACACCCAGGGATACATTTTCAGTGCTTTATCGCGGTAGCCTTGTTCTTGCTGCTGATAGGCTGCTGCGCCGCTGTTGGCTTTGCTCATAACTGTCCTGGAGCTGAAATAATATAACCGCCGCATAAGGGCTTGGCTGTTTAAGTGCTACGCCATTATGCGGTTTAGCGCTAATGCAGTGCAATAAGCTATATACTCGACGTTAGTGTTAATTCAACAGGAACCACGACGCGTACAATGCTCAGTATCTCAATAGGCCCTGTGTCTTTACCCACTATAGTGCTGGTATTACTTGCCAGTGTAGTTTGTGGGCTGCTGGCAGCAAAACTGCTGACCCGTTCTGCCGCAAGTAGCGTTACCGATCCGCTGCTGCTGGTGCTGTTTGCCGCGCTATTATTTGGCCGGCTGGTGTTTGTACTGCGTTTCGCTGACAGCTACGACAGTGTGTGGCAAATGCTGGATTTTCGTGACAGGGGAATAGACATCGCTGCCACTGTAATGGCGGCATTAGTACTGCTGATTGTACAGCTTAAACGCTACCCCGAGTTTAAGCGTGCATTAGTTGGTGGGTTTTTAAGCTGCCTGGTGTGCTTTGGCCTGGGCTCGGCCTGGCTGTATAGTCAGCAGCAACAGCAAGTACTGGCGGATATTAGATTGGAAACCTTATCTGGCTATAGCGTGGCGCTGCCGGATATGGCGCAGGGTAAACCGGTGGTGCTTAATTTATGGGCCAGTTGGTGTCCGCCATGCCATAGGGAAATGCCGTTGTTGCTCAACACCGCGCAGCAAAACGCGGACATCAGCGTAATGATGGTAAACCTGCAAGAAAACCGCGATACAGTGGCGAAGTATCTGCGCCAGCATCAGTTAAGTTTTGGCCAGGTGTTACTGGATACGCGCGGCGACGTTGCCCGCTTTTATGGTGCTCAGGGTGTGCCGGCAACACTGTTTTTTCGTGCCGATGGCACCCTCAGTAGTGCCCATTTTGGTGAATTATCGCGGGCAATACTGCAACAGGGTATCGATGCCGCGACAGATTAACAGGCGGCCTGCTGTTGCAAAAACCGCTAATTCCCCGGCTTATTTGCTGCGCCGGGGGTTGGTTTTCGCCGTGCTTTTGCTGCTGGTTTTAAGCTCAATTTGTGTGGCGCTGGCTTTATTGGCCCGGCCGCTTAACACCTTACGCGACAAACTTTTTAGCAGCGACTCACGGTTACTCACTTCAAAGCCCGGTTTTACCACACGTTTAATAGTAGTGCCGATAAGCTTCTCAATCCGCTTTAAGCTTTGCTCTTCTTCGCGGCTAACAAAAGACAGCGCATTGCCGCTGGCGCCGGCGCGGCCGGTGCGGCCAATACGGTGTACATAGTCTTCCGGCAGGTAGGGCAGGTTAAAGTTAACCACATAATCCAGCCCCTGAATATCCAGCCCGCGTGCCGCCACTTCAGTGGCAATCAGCACCTGTAACCTGGCGGCTTTAAAATCGGCAATAGCCCGGCGTCTGGCGCCCTGGCTTTTATCGCCATGGCACACTGCAGCATCGATGCTGCGTTGCTGTAAGCCAGCAAGCAATTGATCCGCCTGCTGTTTGGTGCTGGTAAATACTAAGACCTGAAACCAGTTATGCTCGGCTAACAGCTGCTCGAATAACTCGATTTTGCGGCTCTCTTCTACCGGATATACCACATGCTGCACCGTATCAGCCGTACTGTTTACTTTGGTTACCCGAATTTGCTGGTGGTTTTTCAAAAGCTTATGCGACAGCTCATTTACTGCCGGCGAGGTGGTGGCAGAAAACAGCATGGTTTGGCGAGAGTTTGCTGTTGAGCCGACAATTTTCAGCACATCGGTCACAAAGCCCATATCCAGCATGCGGTCGGCTTCATCCAGCACCACAAATTCGACATCCGATAAAATCACATTACCCAGCGCCATATGCTCCAGCAAGCGGCCCGGTGTGCTTATGACAATATCTACGCCAGCGTTAAGCTTATTGGCCTGCAAGCCCATTTTTACGCCGCCATATAAGGCGGTGCTGCTAAGCGGTAAAAACTGTGCATAGCGGGTAAAGGCAGCGGCAATTTGCTCGGCCAGCTCGCGGGTTGGCGTAAGTACTAAAGCGCGTGGCCGGCTGGCTACGGTGGCTTTAGGTTTGTCCAGCATGCGCTGCAGCAGCGGAATAGCAAAGGCGGCGGTTTTGCCAGTGCCGGTTTGCGCGGTAACCTGTAAATCTTTACCGCGCCGCGCCGGTGGTATGGCCTGCTGTTGTACCGCTGTCATCTCGCTGTAGCCGCAGGCATCCAACGCGCGCTTTAGATCAGCGGCTAAATCTAATGATGAAAATTGCATAAAGTGTCCTTAGTAGCAGAGCTACGCAAAAATCTGCTGCGGAGCTGCGCCATAAAACGGTAACGGTGCCGGCAAAACAGCGCAGGCGAAATTACTCGGCGCTGTCAGCATCCGGCCTTGGCTGGTGCTGAAAGGCGCGGGCCAGAATTTCAACATACACCGCGTCCAGCTGCTTTGCGGCTGCGGCATCAATATGCTTATTAATTTCAGAGGTAAACACCGTTACCGCCTGCGTTTCGTCTTCGCCCACGCGGCAATCAAAGCTCCAGTAGTCCGCGCCCTCTGGCAGGGCTTTGCGCCGCTCGCGGTTTAAATACTTTTTAATTTCATGCTTTATCAGTTCAACCCAGCGCTCGGCTTTATGTTTGGGGTGGGTTGACAAAAAGGTTTTTTTCATCTGTAGTCCTGCCAATAGGCGCCAACGCGCCAACACTGAGTGTGTTATAAAGCGCGCATTCTACATGGTTACCGGCAAGATAACCGGCATTATCTGCTATTTTGTTACAACAACCTGAATACGCTGGGTATTTGTTGGCAATTGCACAGTTAAGTCTGCTTGCGCTTTAACACCCACCAGGTAAACAGGCTGGCGCTGGCAAACATTAACAGGCTATAGACGCTGGGGGCGATCGACATTTCTGCACTTTGTAAAATGCCGGTGGTGATAAGCAGCGCCAGGGTCCCGTTTTGCAGGCCGACCTCCAGGCAAATGGTGCGGGATTGCTGCTCATTGTGCAAAAGTGCGCGGCCAAGCAGATAGCCCGCCGCCATAGACAGGATATTCAGTGCCAGCGCAGCCGGGCCGCTCAGTAGCAGGTAGTGCCATAGTGCATCACCTAAATCCAGCGCTATGCTGACAATTAACAGCAGCAACACCAACACGGAAAAACGGCTAATCAGCGGCTGCGCCCGTTCAGCAAAAGCGGTAAAGCGGGCTTTAATCAGCATACCGACAAACACCGGCACTACCCCGACAATCAGCAAGGTAAGCCAGGTTTTTATCAGTGGCAGCTGTAAAGCACTGTCAGCACCCAGGTAATACTGCATAGCCCAGGCGGCCAGCAGGGGCAGGGTAAAGGGCGAGACAAAGCCGACCAAAGCCGTTAATGACACCGACAAGCCCACATCGGCTTTGGCCAGATAACTGTACAAATTAGATGTGGTGCCACCCGGGCACAGCGCCAGAATAAACAACCCCACCGCCAGCTCGCCGCTAAGCCCGAATAACCAAATTACGCCAACAGCCAGCAGGGGCAGTAACAGCAGCTGTGCCGTAGCACCGACAAAAAATGCCTTGGGCTGGCGCAGCACTTGCTGAAAATTCGCCGGGCGCAGGCTCATGCCAACACCGGTCATAATCAGAATAAGTGCCAGCGGTAAGCCAATTTGGGTTAATGCTTCAAACATAGCGGCCTAACAAGTATTGATCATTGGTTGTTAAGCTACCCTGTAACCGGCCTGGCGCGCAACTGCTACTCAGCTTGTATTCATGTAGCTGCAGGTTAAACTTAGTGCACATCTTTACCACAAAGGCATGGTGCTTTATGGCGCAAACCTTATCTCCCAAAACAACATCACTGCTTTATCGGCGGCATATTTTTATTTATCTGGCAGTAGCTGCTGCCGCTTTATTACTTATTCCCTTTATCGCCATGCAGCTAACCGGCGAGATTAACTGGAGCAGTAGCGACTTTATCATGATGGGGCTGCTGTTGTTTTTAAGCAGCAGCGCCTTTGTGGTCATTGCCCGTAAAGTAGCACCGGCGCAGCGGCTGTGGCTGGCATTAGCTGTGGCACTGGCCTTTTTGTACTGCTGGGCCGAGCTGGCCGTGGGGATCTTTTTTCAGTTTGGCAGTTAGTGTTACAGCTGTTCTATGCGGTGAAGTAAGCCTGTATGATTGACATTATTACCCCGGCGCAGTGGCAAACCCAGCGTCTGGCGTCTGGTAATCCTGGTGTCTGTCGCAATTTAAAGTTGGGTGTGTCTGAGCTGAAAATTGATGTCGGGCCAGGGTACAGGGTGTACTACACGCAGCGGCAGAACGTGTTGATTATTCTGCTATGCGGCGGTGATAAAGCAAGCCAGCGTGCCGATATCGAATTAGCGTACCAATTAGTAAACAAGCTTGAGGTGTAATATGAGCATTAAACTGCAAGATTACGATGTAGCAGAGCACCTGCGTACACCAGAGGAGATGGCGGCCTATCTTGAAGCCTCAATAGCAGAATGCGATGGTGATGCCAGCTTTGTCGCCAAAGCATTGGGGGATATTGCTCGCGCCAAAGGCATGGCAACCTTAGCGCGTGATACCGGCCTTGGTCGTGAGAGCTTATACAAAGCCTTGTCTGCAGACGGCAACCCGCAATTAAGCACAGTACTAAAAGTCGCCAAAGCACTTGGCTTGCAATTCAGCGTCAAGCCAGCGGCATAACCGCCGCACCAACTCATCGTAAGGGCGCATTATTGCGCCCTTAGTTTTTGCAGCAAATAAAGCCTTAGCCAAGTTCAGTTTTTCGGTAAATGAAACGTCAGGTTGAAATTCACCGAGCTGTGCTCGGTGTTGGCTATGTTTTTTGGGGAAATCGTGACAATTAGACCGCGTGCGTTTGCGTTAAGGACAACACAATGAAAGGCTTTTTGGGTTTTTACTAATGTTTACTCTGGCTATAACAATTAAATCTGCTCCTTAAGGTTAAATAGCTGGTTTGATTGATGCTGGAGCGATCCAGGCAAAGGCATGTTAAAACCTAGCACCGGTTAGCCTGAGGAAGGACGTATAAAAAAATTGCAGATCTATATTGACATTTCTCGATATGACGATAATATATGCGCATATCGAAATTTATCGATATATAGATTTTGACGGTGTGCGCAGATATTGGCAGCTTTATGTCACTGGCATGCAGGAAAACGTTGGGAGTTGTGAGGCAACTCTTTTTTTAAAACTACATATATCGATATATGTCGATATATAAATTTGTAAGTGGGTGAAAAATATGCGAGCAATGATTTTAGATTCCTTCGGTGGACCTGAGAGTTTCCGTGAAGTTGCGCTGGCCAAACCAGTAGCAGGTGAGGGCCAGGTTTTAGTCAAGGTGCATGCGACCTCTGTTAACCCGTTGGACTATCAGGTGCGGCGTGGTGACTACAAAGAGTACGTGCCACTGCCGGCGATTACCGGACACGACGTGTCAGGCGTAGTAGAAGCAGTCGGCCCTGGTGTAACGGCATTTAAGCCCGGTGATGAAGTGTGGTACACCCCGGAAATCTTCAACGGCGATGGCAGTTACGCCGAATATCATGTCGCCAATGAAGCCATCGTAGGGCTTAAACCGCGTTCACTGACACACCTGGAAGCTGCGGCGCTGAGCCTGGTGGGTGGCACGGTGTGGGAAGCCCTGATTACGCGGGTTAATTTGCAGGTGGGAGAAACCATTTTAGTGCATGGCGGTGCCGGCGGTGTGGGGCATATTGCCATTCAGATAGCGAAAGCGGCGGGGGCGCGGGTGATCACGACAGTGTCTTCACAAAACGCCGGGTTTGTAAAAGGCTTGGGCGCAGATGTCGCCATCGACTACAAGCAAACCGATTACGTTGCAGCGGTGCTTGAAGCAACAGATGGTAAAGGTGTGGATGTGGTACTGGATACCATCGGTGGCGATACGCTGCAAAAAAGCCCGTTAGTGCTGGCGCAACTGGGTCGGGTTGTCAGCATCGTTGACATTGCCACGCCGCAGAACCTGATTGAAGCCTGGGGTCGCAATGCCAGTTATCACTTTGTCTTCACCCGTCAGAACCGGGGCAAGCTGGATGACTTAGCGCGTTTGGTCGACAGAGGGCTGCTCAAGCCGGTGGTTGGCGCTACCTATCCGCTGGCGGAAATTGGCCAGGCGCATGCCAGGCTGGAGCAGAAATCCAATGGTTTACGCGGCAAGATTGCCATCGATGTAACCGCTTAATGGCTCCTGTGGAGTTAATCCGGCTCGGTGTCTAGGCAGGTAGCCCAGTTTACGCTATGCCGGTGATTGAAGCGTATCGGGCAAAAACTGTCTTTGTATTTAAGCGTTCTGCAGATGCTGGCTTTGCTGGTGTGGACAACCCGCTGTTCTTTAAGGACAATACACGGATGGTACCGGGGGGCAAAAACACCATTAACAGCATAATTCGTGAGTTTGCTGCAGGCTGAAGATGATGCATAACCTATAAACATGTGTTTATATGGGTAATGCAAATAGTTTGGCAGACGATAAATCCATATTGACATTTATAGATATAGCGATATAATCATGAGCATGAACATAGTAGAAGTATTTAAAGCGTTAGGTAATCCCACACGATTAGCAATACTGCAGAACCTGCGGGAGCCGGAGAAGCATTTTCCGCCGCAGGATGAAGGTGATGTCACTCTTGATGGTGTCTGTGTTGGAAGCATCCAGGAGGGCGTTGGATTAAGCCAGTCGACGACATCGACGTATTTGGCTTCGCTGCAACGCGCAGGCCTGGTTACCTCCAAACGGATGGGGGGATGGACCTACTACAAGCGAAATGAAGCGAATATCAAAAAACTGATTGAGCTCCTTGGTAAAGAGTTGTGATACAGCTCTTTTTTTGGACTAAATGCATCGATAAATATCTATATGCAAATATATAGATTGGTTGGCAGGCAATGACTTCAGATCCCGGACCAGAGAGTTTCCGTGAAGTTGTGCTGTATACCATCGGTGTCACCGTTTAACGGCGTCTTACGCCCGGAGGAAAAATAAATGGTTATCGAAATTGCCCGTTTTCACGTTGCGCCTGAGCAACACAAAGCTTTCTTTAATACTTTTGCCGACGTGAAAACCTATGTTGAACAAGCTGAAGGTTATCAATCGCACATCATTAGCCGGGAGATTGAAGATCCGTCCCGCATCAGTTTGCTGGTGAAATGGCGCAGCTATGCAGACCATGTGGAGCTTTTCGAGCCCAGTAAAGCACATCAGATGTTTATTAATGCACTGATGCCTTTTATAACAGGCGAGGTGGAGGTGTTTCACTTTAACGCAGCACTAACATCAACCGGAGGTGAAAAATGAAAGCTGTAGGTTTCTCAGAATATCTTCCGGCTGACAATCCGGATGCGCTGGTTGCTTTTGATGTGCCAAAACCCACACAAGGTCCACGTGATCTGTTGGTTGCAGTCAAAGCCGTATCAATCAATCCGGTAGATACCAAGGTGCGTCGTAACGGTGTGCCTGAGTCTGGTCATCGTATTCTTGGTTATGATGCCGCCGGCGTGGTCGAAGCAGTCGGTGCTGAAGTTACGTTATTTCAACCCGGCGATGAGGTGTTCTATGCCGGCGATATTAGCCGGCCGGGCACAAATGCTGAGTTTCATCTGGTAGATGAAAGGATAGTGGGGCCTAAACCAAGGAGCCTTTCGTTTGAAGAAGCAGCTTCTCTGCCTTTAACCAGTATAACGGCTTGGGAGTTATTGTTTGACAGCTTCAGAATACCCGAGGGGGGCGGCGAAGGTGAGACGTTGCTGGTGGTTGGCGGGGCAGGCGGTGTTGGCTCTGCGCTTATTCAGCTGGCAAAGAAACTGACCAGGCTGCATGTTATTGCCACCGCTTCAAGACCTGAAACACAACAATGGAGTTTAGACCTGGGTGCCGATGATGTTATCGATCACAGCCAATCAATGAAAGAGCAACTTTCACTGCTGGGTAAAACCCCCAAGTATGTGGCTGCCCTGACACGCTCCGATTTACATTTTGCGCCTTTAGTCGAGCTGATGCCAGCCAGGGGACAAATCGCCATGATTGATGACCCGGGTGCGTTGGACATATCCAAAATGAAACTGAAGTCACTGAGTTTTCATTGGGAGTTCATGTTTACAAGGTCGATGTTCCAGACTGAAGACATGGCTAAGCAACACGCTTTATTAAAAAGAGTCAGCGAACTTGTCGATGCGGGCGAGATAAAGCCGACTCTGAGCGAAATACTTGGGCCGATGAGTGCCGAGAGTATCAGAAAAGGGCATCAGCTGCTGGAAGCGGGTAAAACTATAGGTAAGGTCGTTTTATCGGGCTTTTAATACTGAAGACCTGATGATAATTGGAGGAAAGTATGAGTTTTCAGGCAATTAACAAAGCCTATAACGAAACATTTAAGCCAGGGCGCCTTAGCCTGGGTATTTTCGTTCCGATTGAAAATCATGCGTATACTGCAGTTCCGACCATGCAGCAGCATTTACAGCGGGTGCAATTGGTAGAAGAGTTGGGGTTTAGCGCGGTATGGCTGCGTGATGTGCCGTTCAATGTTCCGACATTCGGCGACGCAGGGCAGTTATTCGATCCTTTTGTCTACCTGGGATATTTAGCGGGCAACACCAGCCGGATAGCGCTTGGCGTATCAAGCATTGTTTTGCCGCTACGACACCCGGCCCATGTGGCCAAGGCGGCCGCCAGTGCTGATGTGCTGTCTGGCGGGCGCATATTGTTAGGGGTTGCTTCCGGTGATCGCCCGGAAGAATACCCTGCATTTAACCGTCCGTTTGAAAGCCGCGGGGAAAGCTTTCGTGCCAGCATTGAGTATATCCGTGAATCCTGGAGCAACACTCAGGGCTTTACTAATGCGTTCGGGAGCCCGGGCCGTGGTATCGACCTTCTCCCCAAGCCGGCAGCGGGAACTTTGCCACTTTTGATCACGGGCTCCAGCCGGCAGAGCCCCGACTGGCTCGCACGCAATGGCGATGGTTGGATAACATATCCGCGACGCATCGACGCCCAGGCGGCCATTATCACTGACTGGCGCAAGCGCATGGACGAAGCCGGTATTGTGGATAAGCCGGCCATGCAATCGCTGTATATTGATTTGCAGGAAAACCCTAATGCCGCACCGCGGCCGATACATCTGGGCTTTAGCTCGGGTGTTAATGCCCTGCGTTCCTATTTGAGACAGCTGCAGCAGATTGGCATAAACCATGTAGGATTGAATCTTCGTTTTAACACCACGGACGTCGAAGCCACATTGAAACGGTTGGCCGAAGAACTTTTGCCAGATTTCAACTGAAGAAGGTTAGAACAAGACGACCTCTTTAACCACCGGATTGCTCAGGATAGTTGTCCGGTTTTCCCGTTATTGAGTAATCACAGTACGCAAGTTTCCAGCCGGGCATTTTCCATTCGATGCAATAAACCTATGCCTATGTATAGGTTTATTTCGCTTCCAGGTTTAGTAGATTTACTACCTGTGCTTCCCATGGCTTGCTGGCAGCATTATTCCAGACCGTGTCAACTTTTTTGACAAGCTAACCAGAGCAACTGATTGAAATCAGCGTTAAAGCCATTGCACCAAAATAGCCGCTTAAGGAAACTAACCTGTGAGCAGGTTGCCATTGAATTGCCACCATACATAAGAGGTAAACGCTGTGAGTATTGAACAACTAGAACTTGAAACACGATGTCAGGCGGTGGAGGAGTGTGCTGCCATTGAGCTTGTTGTACAACCCAAGCTTAAAGATTTAGGTGGTTTTACTGTCAATCGGTGTTTACCTGTTATGGAAAGGCGTAGCGTCGGGCCTTGGGTATTCTTCGACGAAATGGGGCCGGCAATGCTCCCGCCGGGTTCAGGTATTAATGTTCGTCCTCACCCACATGTAAATTTAGCTACTGTTACTTATTTGTTTGACGGGGAAGTGTTACATAAAGACTCTTTGGGGACTTTTAAAAAAATAACCCCCGGGGCTATAAACCTGATGGTTGCAGGCAAAGGTATTGTGCACTCGGAGCGGGAGGCACCGGACAGAATACAGCAATCGCGCGGACTGTATGGTTTTCAACTGTGGATGGCCTTGCCCGAAGCTTCAGAAGAAATGGAGCCGGAGTTTCATCATTACCCAGCTGACAAGATACCTTCTGTCGCGGTAAATGGCGTGCCTGTCAGGGTTCTTATCGGTCGCGCTTATGGGGTGGTCTCCCCGGTAAAAGAGTTCTACAGAACGCTGTATTTGGAAGCACAACTGCTGCCGGGCCAGACACTTGAACTACCAAATGAGTCTGAGCGGGGTTTATATATTGCAAATGGCGAGCTGAAAATTAGAGAACGTCAATATTCTGAAAAGCAGATGATTATTTTATCTGATGCAGATGGCGTTACAGTTACTGCGCTACAACCAACAACCATAGTACTGATCGGTGGCGAGAAAATATCAAAACGCTATATGGAGTGGAACTTCATATCCAGTCGCAAAGAGCGCATCGAGCAGGCAAAGCGTGATTGGGTCGAAGGTAAATTCCCAATTGTACCCGGTGACGAAGACGAATTTATCCCCTTACCGGGAGCAAATAAAGAATATTAAGCTTAGGCACAGTAATAGCGTAGCTCAACAAGCAAAAAGGCTTTATGTCATTCAGATCCTGACAGCATTGATTTGAATCCCGAGAAATAAGCCTGCCCGGGTAGCTCACTTAACTAATAAATGTGATCCGGCCCGGGCTTAATCGCTGTGGATAAAACACCGGCTAAACAATTAATTACATAAAACTTTATGCTGTTGCTTCATAGTTGGGCTGCACGTTGTTACTTAACATAATATGTGTCTACTTTAGGGTAATTGTTATGAGCATTCGCTTCTATGTAAAAGTTGCTGCCAATAGCAGCAACGTGTTGGCTTGGTTGCTGGTCTCCATACTGGCACTCGCTGTGTCGGCCTGTGGTGGTAGCAGCGAGAGTGCAGATGGTACGCCGCCGGTTGCAACGCCACCCGTTGTAACACCACCGCCAGTGGGGATACCACCTCCGGCAGAAGCACTACCGGAACCGGCATTTGAACCAGCACCTGATGCGAACGTTAAACCACTGCCCAGACCGGATGGTCCATCGTTACCGCCACCACCAGCTGAGTTAAGGCTGGCTGCAACGTACAATAAAAGCAATCAGGCTCAATCGATTGGCAGTATGATCGCAAGCTCATCCGGTGATGAAAATGCCAACCACACGGCAGATAAGGCTATTGACGGTGATTTAACCAGCCGCTGGGCAAGCGACTGGGGTAATGATGCCGACGCCGACAATGCCTGGATACAGTTTGACTTTGGTAGTAAAACCGCGATTGGTTATATCAAGCTGTACTGGGAAAACGCCTACGCTGAAGAATATGCCATTTATATTTCTGACGATGCGGAAAACTGGTATCAGCTGCGTTATATCACCGGCGCTCAGGGCGGCACGGAAGAATTCTTTAATCTGGATATCTATGCCCGCTATATTCGCCTGCAAGGTATCAAGCGTCATACTCAGTATGGTTACTCTTTGTTTGAGGTTGAGTTTAAAACACCGGGTAGCGACACTTCTATGCCAGTGCTGGATACCTCCTATGTGCCTTATCCGCTAAGTGGCAATGGCCGCCAGCCATTGCCAGCTCCGGCCGAGCCAGTTGAAACACTGCGCTTTGCTCTGCCAGACGGTACTCTGGTTACCCGGTTTGGTATGGTGGGCCGATCGCGTCATGCCCGCGAGCGCGGCGAAGATTGGAACGAAATTGGTTTCGGGCCAAACGAAACTGTAGATGCTCAGGGTAACCCTGTCGATAAAGGGCCAGGCGCACATTTAAACTTTGTTGCCAATTACTTTAAAAACCGCACCTGGGGCGTGGAATTTATTGATAACAGTAATGTTGCAGGCGTTAGCGCACCGAAAATTATCGTTAATCAGTATTATCAGCAGGCACAAAAAGGCGGCGGCCACTCTTTTGTCCGGCGTTTTGATGAGCCCAATGTGACCGGTTTTGGCTGGATGAGCCCCGGCGATTTACTGGATGACTCCACTTATCTGACTGACGGCGCCCCCTGTCCGGTAGTACCAAAACCAGCCAATGGTGTATTGCTAAACCCCAACAGCGGTTATAACGGCATTATCGGCGCGAATGACGGCTGCAGCGTGGTGTTTGATACTTATCCCGGCCACAGAGCGCTGTCTGCCAATGCCGATGGCGTGCTGGTGCCAAACGGTAATAACGTGGCGGCAAGAGCACTGAAAAAAGGCGATGTGATTGAGTTTACCGGTTCGTTTTTCTCGACCCGTGAAGTGATGGATGCCATTGGCGACAACGGCGGCTTTCGTTATTACACCAACGAGCTCACCTATGTCATGGGGCAGGGCCTGCGTCCCTGGTACGGTGTGCAGCCGCGGTTAATGAATGAGCCACTGCCAGACAGCACTTTGCAGGGCGGCCTCGGCTCGGTGTCTTACGATTACGCCGACAATGCCACTTTTATTTTCCAGCAGCCACACAACAATATCGGCATGCAAAATATCCAGCGCTTTATGGAAGGCCGCCGCTGGTTACATACCAATTTATGGACCGGCCAGCATAACGAAGCCGGTAACGACCGCAATGACGAGGGCCGCTACCTGCAAGGGCAGCATTTTAGCCAGTCTTCCTGCCTTGGCTGCCACATCAGCAATGGCCGCAGTGTCGCCCCCACAGTAGTAAACCAACGGCTGGATACCATGGCAATACGCGTCGGCGCTCATGGTACTGACAATAATGGTAACTACCTGCCGCACCCTATTTACGGCCAGGCAATCCAAATGAATGCACGTTCAACGAGTACAGGAGAAGTGCAAAACTGGGGTAATGCGGCAGTGGTTGCCGGTTTTACCACGAAGAACGTGCAACTGGCTGATGGCACTGTGGTTGAACTGCGTAAACCTGAAATCGCTTTTGAAGGGCCGGTACCTGATGTTTACTCCGTGCGCTCAGCTCAGCCATTAATCGGCATGGGGCTGCTTGAGGCGATTGCCGATGACACCATTTTAGCGCGGGTGCGCAGCACACCTGATGCCGATGGGGTTCTGGGCACGGCTAACTATGCCTATGATCCGGAAACCGGCGACGTACGGTTAGGCCGCTATGGTTGGAAGGCCAGTAAAGTCAGCCTGCGCCACCAGGTCGCCAATGCCGCCTTGCTGGATATGTCGGTGACCTCATCTGTTTACCCGAACCGCGATTGCCTGGCCGGTGCCGCACACTGTGATGCGGCCAGCGGCGCGGAACCCGGCTTGCCGGATGCAGCGCTTGAGTTAATGACAAACTATCTGCAGCTGTTAGCCGTACCGGCACAGCGCAGCTTGGTTAGTGGTTTTCCACAGGGCGTGTCACCTATGGCCTATCTGGATGTTGAACCGGCTAAAATAGCGCAGGGTGAGCAGGTATTTAAAGCCATCCGCTGTAATGCCTGCCATGTCAGCGAAGTACAAACCAGCGCCCGCTCAGCTTTTGACGAAGTACGTAACCAAACTATCCGGCCTTACACTGACCTGCTGCTGCATGATATGGGTGAAGAGCTGGCCGATAACTTTGCCGAAGGTCTGGCAACAGGCAGCATGTGGCGTACACCGGCACTGTGGGGTATTGGTTATACCAAATACGTCGCCGCCGGCACGCCGGTAGGTTATTTGCACGACAGCCGCGCCCGTACGTTAACCGAAGCCATTTTATGGCACGGCGGTGAGGCTGAAGTGATTAAAAACCGTTTTGTTAATTTAGCCACCGAAGAGCGCGAGGCCCTGCTGGCTTTTCTGAGATCGCTGTAACATAAAGCCCGGTGCTTAGCCTGGCACCGGGTACCCAAGTTCATTTATAACATGGCCTGACCGGCTGCTTTATTTCTTACTAAGCTTGGCTGGCGGGAAAGAATAATAAGGTGAATGTGACAGCTATTGAACGGGAACCACAACAATGATTGTACCTGAGCATCCGTCTTTCGCCCGCTGGTACTCTGAGAGCAAAGAGGCTCCCTATCTGAGGGCAAAGAAATCTCCCGGAGGTGTGTTGGATTTGCTTGAGGTTACCCGGCCGGGCTGCGATATGTCTCGCCCGGCCCTACCAGACCTTGTTCTGACGCAGGACTTGCTTGGTGGCAGCCGTGTTCGCGGCAACTCGGGTGGGGGACATTTCGATATTGTTAGCAGGAAGAACAGCCTTTATCTTTCAGCACCGAACTTTGCTAATACGCTCTCAGTTGACAGAAACCATCAACTTCGCTGTCTCTCGCTGCCCATTGCGCAGTGGCAGAAGCAGCTGGACGAAGCCACCGGAGGCAAAGTTTCGTTTGATAACCTGCAGATTTACCGGGGGGCTTTTCATTCGCCAATCATTCAATCATCACTCATGAAACTTTGGGCTTTATGCGACCAAGAGGATGGAGTGGTGTCGCGTTTGTTGGCCCGGGCAGCAGGTTACGAGATCCTTGCCGGGTTGTGCCGGTTGAGCGAGACACCATTCACGCAGACAAAAGGGGGCCTTGCTCCGTTGGCAAAACGGCGTGTTCAGGAGTGTATGCGCGCTCGGCTGTCGGAAGATATCAGCCTGGACGAGTTAGCTGCCGAGGCACAGTTGTCACCTTTTCACTTTCTGCGTATGTTCAAACAGAGTGTTGGTGTATCACCACGAGCCTATCTGACCCAACTAAGGATGGAGAGGGCCTGCGAGCTTCTTGAGCAAACAGACCTTTCGATAATTGACATTGCGGGTGAAGTTGGTTACTCATCCAGCCAGGTACTCGCCAGAGTATTCAAAAAATATAAGCAGATAAGCCCCACTGATTATCGTCAGGCAGTTCGCGTTCACAACGGTTGAAAGAAGCTGATGAATGTTGGCTTTAGAGCGCCCTTGTAGACGAACTGAGATGACCTTGTCGCCATCGATAAATTGTCAGTTTTCTGTGCCCTGCATCAGCGCCTGATGCGTAAGAAACTGCTCAGGTGTAGTGTCGCCGGCTAACAATAAATTTGGCAACGCCCAGCCGGCGTGCAGCAGGCGAAACCCCTCCGGCATCAGCAATTGCTATAAAAGTTCGCAGCTCTTCGATGTCCAACTTACCGCCTCCTGGCGCGACACTGAGTGTGCTAAGTCGATACTATATGTTTGGATACTATATGTTTGGATACTATCGCATCAAAGTTTGGAATGACAAACTCCCCTTGTCGAGCGAAAGGGCGTTATCGACGCTCGCGTCCAGGCAATTCAAACTTTTCTAACCTATCAGGGGTATCATCATGAAATTACGTAACGGCCTTAATTCACTGCTTCGTCCTGAAGACTCTGTTCTTGTTCTTATCGACCATCAACCCTATCAGCTTGCCAATCTGAACAGCCACGATCCACAGGCCGTGGTTAGTAACTCGACAGCACTGGCAAAGACCGCCAAAGCTTTTGGTGTCCCAACTATTTTAACGAGTGTCGTTCAGGCTCAAGGTGGCCATATCTTTCCTCATATCACTGATGTGTTTCCGGGGCAGGAGGTTATCGACCGCACGTTTATCAACACCTGGGAAGATAAGAAGGTGGTTGACGCCGTTAAAGCAACGGGGCGCAAACAGCTGATTATTGCCGGTCTTTGGACCGAGATATGCGTTGCGATGCCGGTTATTCAGGCGCTTGGTGAGGGCTGGGATGTGACAGTGATTACTGATGCATCGGGCGGTGTTACTGTTGAAGCGCATGAAGTGGCTATTCAGCGCATGATTGCTGCTGGTGCCAATATGATGACCTGGTTGGCACTGGCGTCAGAATGGCAGCGTGACTGGGCCCGCACCGAGCATATTGCTGAGCTTATCGAAGTAATAAAGTACCATGCCGGTGGCAGCGGTATTGCGTTCCTATGGGAGCAGCAGTTGCTCAATACGCCAGTACCTAAATAAGCGCTGAAATAATAAAGCCCGGACGTTTACTCCCGGGCTTTAACCTTTTCAATTATCCAACCGGCTACTTCGTAGCGGCTCATAAACCTCATCGTAATTTCAATGTTTAACCCAAAGGAGCAACACTCATGAGTAAAATCCTGGTTATAAACAGCAGCCTTTCAGGCGATGCATCAGTGTCACGGTTACTGGTCGCAGAAACCGTTCAGCGTTTGCAGGCAACAGAGCCTAACGCAGAGATTACCTATCGTGATCTGGGTGATGCCGCTATTCCACACCTGACATCGGCTACAGTTGCCGGCATCAGGGCCGTTGCTGAAACACCAGCTGAATTAGCCGCACAAGCGCTTTCGGACGAGCTGATCGCTGAATTAAAGACTGCAGATGTTATCGTGATCGGCGCGCCGATGTACAACTTCAGTATACCAACGTCGCTGCGAGCCTGGTTTGATCATGTACTGCGGCCGCGGGTTACTTTTGCCTATAAAGACGGTTCTGTGCAGGGGCTGCTGCAAAACAAGCGCGTAATCGTTATCGAATCGCGGGGCGGGCTCTATTCTGAAGGTCCTGCTAAAGCGATGGATTTCCAGGAGCCCTATCTGAGGACGCTATTGGGGTTTATCGGTCTAACCGATATCAGCTTTGTGCATGCCGAAAAGATAGGTCACGGGCCTGAAGCACGCGAGATCGCAATAACAACAGCAAAGTCCCGCATTGCGCAAGCCATCACCCCCGGCTTTATGAATGTACTTAACGCCTAAATGGTTGCCTAAGGAGGCTGCGGGTGGATACTTCTGGTTTTAGCCTGGTTCAGGCGGTTGTTTTATTAGCGGCAGCCACTGTTGCTGTACCCCTGTTCCGACGTTTGGGGCTGGGCTCTGTGCTGGGCTATCTGGCTGCAGGTCTTGCGGTAGGTCCTTTCGGTTTGGGGTTGATTAGCAGCCCCGAAACACTATTGCACACTGCTGAGTTAGGCGTTGTCATGTTTTTGTTTATCATTGGTCTGGAGATGCGCCCGGCCAAATTGTGGACCTTGCGCCGGCAGATATTCGGGCTTGGCGTAGCGCAGGTCGCCACCTGCGGTATCTTGCTGACGCTGGTCGCGACGGCGGCGGGGGTATCATTTCCCGTTGCAGTGGTTGGGGCTATGGGTTTTGTGCTGTCATCTACCGCAGTCATTATGCAACTGCTGCAAGAGCAAGGCGAAACAACCTCTGCTGAAGGGCAGCGTTCTATTTCCATCCTGCTGTTGGAAGACCTGGCAATAGTACCTTTATTGGCCTTGGTTGCGCTATGGGGCGCATTAGCCAACCCGGCAGACGCCAACACCGCGCCCTTTTGGCAATCTGCCGCTATCGCCGTTATAGGGTTGGCGGCGTTACTGATAGCCGGACACTGGTTGCTTGATCCGTTTTTCAGGATCATCGCCCGCACCGGTGCACGGGAAGTACTCACCGCTGCTGCATTGCTGGTCGTCTTAGGCTCGGCCGTGTTTATGCAAAGCGTGGGACTGTCGATGGCAATGGGCGCTTTTGTCGCAGGCGTGTTACTTGCTGAGTCTAACTTCCGCCATCAGTTAGAGGCGGATATCGAGCCGTTTCGCGGCATCCTGCTAGGCTTATTCTTTCTGAGTGTTGGCATGTCGCTAAACCTGCAGATTGTTGCCGGTGAGTGGCGCATGGTGTTGGGCGGTGTCATCGTCTTTATGCTGGTAAAGGGGCTTGGCATTTATGCTGTCGCCCGTTTGACACGCACAACACATGCTACTGCTATGCAAAGGACGGCGTTGTTTGCACAAGGCGGCGAGTTTGCTTTTGTCCTCTATGCTGCCGCGACGGCAGCGGGTATATTTGACGGGCGTGCATCAGCCATCATGAGCGCGATTGTCATTATTTCTATGGCGCTTACGCCCATTGTGTTGCTTGTTCAGGCGAAAATGCGCAGGGGAGCGCTTATCACCGATCTTAGCGGTATCGATAAGGCTGATGGTCTGCGCGGTCAGGTGCTTTGTATTGGCTTTGGCCGGTTCGCCCAAGTGGCCAGTCAGGCGTTACTCGCGCAACGTGTCGAACTCTCTGTGATTGAAAGCAACGTAGATATGATCCGATCTGCGGCCAACTTCGGTTTTAAGGTGCATTATGGCGATGGTACGCGTCTGGATGTATTACGGGCATCGGGTGCAGAAACTGCCGAAGTAATAGTGGTGTGTGTTGATAACCCTGAGACAGCAAACCGAATTGTCGAGCTATGCCAATCAGCTTTTCCGATGACCAAACTGTATGTCCGTTCATATGATCGCGGCCATTCATTGCGGTTAATCAAAGCGGGGGTAGCGTTTCAGCTCCGCGAGACATTCGAATCGGCATTAGTATTTAGTAAGGCTGTGCTGACAGGGTTGGGTTTCGAAGAAGAACAGGCAAGGGATGCCATTAACGAAGTGCGTCAGCGTGATGCAGAGCGGCTGGAGTTAGAGCTGATCGGCGGCCTAGAGCGGGGGCGCTTATTTGTCCGCGGCAATTTAGCGGCGCCGGAACCTCTGCCTTTGTTTAAACCGCGACCCAAGAGCAAGGAGTAACTGCGTCAGAGTTTCAGGCCTGGTACCAATTAGTACCGGCCTGACGCCGTTAAATCAGAAAAATTTAAAGTCTCAAAGACGGCTGTCTGAAGTGTCAAAGCTGGCAGCGCTAAGTCTTATTACCATTGATATATTGTTGCCAGGTCGGCTCCTTCACTCAAGTTTAGCTTTGGTATGCTATCGTTGATTTCAACATTGAATGCGTCTATCAGCTTTACACTGTTAAAATCAATAGGGATCCCTTCTATCATAAACTGTTTTACTTGTTGTGATAGCGCCGCTTTGTCGATATAAGTAGCGCCTGCGCTTATAAAATCATCAACAGTTAAAGCCTCATCCTTACTTTTGGCCTTTCTATACCGGTAGAGGTCAAGCAGCATATTCCTCAGGGTGAATTTTCCATTTGACGCCAACCTGATTTGGTTATCCAGATAAAAAGCGTAGATAAGACCCCGTCTGTAGGGAAGTTTTCCATAATTGGCATAGTCGGTCCAATAATTTGCGGCAATGGCATCATTAGGTGCCCCTTTAACCTCGCTCTCGTAATGCTTTTTTAGCGTCTCTTCGTTCAGGTAATGCAGAAACTCCTCTTGCCCGTAAATTTTGCTGTTTGCCAAATTAATGAGCGTGGTGTAGTCGTTAAACCCTTCACCAAACCATTGATGATCAAAACTCGCCTTACCCAACATCATTTTTATCCCTACCCAGGTGTGGGCGGTTTCGTGTGCTGTTACATACTTTTCCCAGGTACCAAATGCTCTTCCCAGCTTCATTACAAAGCCGTTTCTGATCCCAAAGCCACCTGCTCCTATTTCTTTTTGATTATTTTGCAGTGCCGATGCGGCTAAAAAATAGAACGGAAAATCAGTATCGTTCCAAAATCTGTGGATGCTCGGGAAATAGCGTTCGAAAAAAGGGCTGAGACTGCCCTGCAAGTCATTGCCATACTTATCTTCTTTCGTAGTCACACTATAATAGGGAATTCCCATAACATTGTATTCCCTAACATCAATATTGCTCCCCATAACAAAATACACCATTTCAGAAACCTGGTTGTAATAGGCTGAAAGTTTTTGCGATGGATCAGTTTGAGACGGAACAACGGAATTGAAATAGTTGAAGTTTTCCGGATGATCACGCCATATGAAGGATACCAACGGATTACTTTCATCGGTTATTTCCAGGGTAAATTGCTTATTTACCAGGGTTAAGAATCCTTTGCTGATAACTGGCCTGAACAGTTCCGTTTGAGATGCTACCGTTGGTTGAGACTCGTTAAACGAACCGTCTATTTCATAACGGAGCTGGGGTACTTTAGCCCCGTTGTGATAGACGGTGATCTGTCTGGTCGCAGAGTCAATCCTGACCACTTCAGGCTCGCTAACACGGATATTTTTGATGACGTTAAATATATCATTCTGCCCGCCAAAACTAGGGTCTCCGAATACAAATACAGTACTGTCTTTTTGCGATGCAGAATACGTCAGTTCGACCTCCAGTATTGAGGTGTCTCCGTCCCAGCTGAGCACATAATCCATATAGGGCTTTTGTTGCGCATAAGCATGGACAACAAAAGTGGACAGAAGAACCAATATTAAATAAATTGTTTTCATCTTGATAAGCCTTATGAACTAATTTTGATAAAGTCGTCTGTACTAAATAGCTGCTCCTAACAATAGTTCCCCATAGCTGGTAACGCAGTGTAATTTCTGCGCTCAGAGCAATTGCCAAAAAGAAATCATCGGCAACCACGCTGAGTATAAGCAGAATAACATCAATCAAATCTGAAAATACTATGCCTAGGTATAGGTTCATTTGATGCTCTGTTGAAGTAAAGTGATAGCCGTAGCAATTAGGTTTTTCAGCATGAATTTGAGATTTATCATGGCAGATATAGGTGGGGGTTATGGGTAAAAACAGACTGGAAGCCCTGTTTGATGGTGTGCTTGCCATTGTTATCACTATTATGGTGCTGGAAATGCGCAGTCCGGCCGGCCACAGCTTAGAGGCATTGTGGCCTTTGGCGCCGGTGATATTCAGTTATGTGATGAGTTTTATCTACCTGGGCATTTACTGGAACAACCATCATTATATGTTGTATGTCTGTGACAAAGTGACGGGGTCTATGCTGTGGGCCAATCTGCATTTGCTATTCTGGTTGTCTTTAATTCCCTTCACCACCGCATGGATGGGGGAAAGCCGTTTCTCAGCTCAACCGGTTGCTTTGTATGGTTTTGTCTTGCTGATGGCCTCTGTAGCTTACTGGATACTGGAATACCGAATTATAGTGTCGCAGGGCGAGCAATCTAAGCTGAAATACGCGGTAGGAAAAGATTGGAAAGGCCGTTTATCTATGCTGTGTTATCTGCTGGGTATACTGTTATCTTTTGTTTCTCAGTGGCTGGCTTTAGCTATTTATATTGCTGTTGCCATGCTTTGGTTAATCCCCGATCAGCGCATAGAGCGCAGTTTGAAACACGATACTAACGGCTAAATAGCCAGATATTTCAGCGACCTCTGGCCTGAGCAATATGCAAGCGTTCAGTAATACGCACCAGATCGGTAATTGATTTGGTTCGCATTTTGTCCATTATCTGCCTTTTATGCACTTTTATGGTAATTTCACTCACTTCCAGTTCAGCCGCAATTTGTTTGATCAACAAACCGCCAATAATGAACTCCAGTACCTGTTGCTCACGTGGTGTCAGCGAGTTATAGCGGGTTGTCAGCTCGTTTTGTTCAAGCCGCAGCTGCAGATTTGCTTGATCAGATGCTAAAGCTTCATTCACGGCGGCTAATAACTCGTCCGGGTTAACCGGTTTGGTCAAAAACTCTCTGGCCCCCAACTTCATCGCCTGCACACTCAACGGAATAGAGCCATGACCCGTGATAAAAATCACCGGCATCCGGGCGTCCTTATCAGTTAATTGCTCGAGAATGTCCATACCCGTAATATCGGGCATCTGCATATCCAGTAGCAAACAAGCCGGAGCTTGTGGCATGTCGCTACAAAGAAAGTCTCTACCAGATGCAAAATCCCGCACTTTATAATCAGCTGACTGCAGCAGCCTTACCAGCGCTGCTCGCACCGGAGCTTCATCTTCCACTACCATAACCAAGCCACTCATTTGTTTCCTCCGCTTGGTGCTTAGCTTTAGTTTTTGGCTAAGGGGATAGAAAATGTAAACACGCTACCTACAGGCTGACGTAGCGCTGCAGATAATGTGCCGCCATGCATCTCGACAATAGAATGGCAAATTGCCAGCCCCATGCCCATGCCATCTTTCTTAGTAGTATAGAAGGCTTCAAATAAACGGTCTTTTATCTCATCACTAATACCTGGCCCGGTATCTTCGACTTTGATAAAAATATCCTGCTCATCTTTTGTAAAAGTGGAGATGGTTAATACTCTTTGTCTGTTGCTGACTTCACTCATTGCCTCTATGGCATTCATTAGCAGATTCAACATCACCTGCTGTAATTGCACTATATCACCACGAATATGTGACAATTGCGCATCCAGATGCAGTTCTAATAATACCTGGCGCCTTTCAATTTCGCAGCGCGCTATGGCCAGAATACATTTCAGTGCATCATGTATATCCAGCACACTCAGCGATGCTTTGGTATTTTTAGTCAAAGTCCGCAGGCTTTGCACAATTTGTCCTGCTCTTTGTCCATCGGCTGCAATCGCCTGTAAACTGTTGCTGACTTGTTGTAAGTCCGGAACCGGACGGTGCAGCCAGCGCAAACCTGCGCCGGCATTGGCGGCAATAGACATTAGAGGTTGATTAATTTCGTGGGCAATAGACGAGGTTAATTGCCCCATGGTGGTAATACGGCACATCCGGGCTAAATCGTCCTGGGCGGCACGTAAGGCATTCTCCGAAGCATGCTTTGCCGTCACATCATTCACTGTGCCAACATAATCAACGAGTTTGCCAGCGCCAAAGACCGGGCAACCTTGTCCGGTCAAATACAAAACGCTACCGTCGGCTTTTAGAATACGGTATTCCACATTGATGGCTGTTTCCATTTGCACGGCGTAATGAATGCGGTCTAACACCGATTTTTTGTCATCCGGGTGAATACATGCCGCAAAATCAGCAAATGAAATAGTGCGGTGTTCAGGGGCTAAATCAAAGATGTGGCAAAACTCTTCTGAGCAAACTAAGGTGTTGGTCTGCAGCTCCCAGCGCCAGCTACCGGTTCTGCTGATTTGCTCACCTAAAGCCAAGGATGTATCGGCAAGCCTTAATGCCCGCTCCAACTTCAGCCGCTGCTGGTTCACTTCATCGATACCAATCTGTAAGCGGGTAGCTTCTATCGCCGCTGCAGCGTGAGCTGCCAGAATAGCCAGTACATTCAGGTATTCATTACTAAACAGCTTGTCATTTTCTCTTAGCTCAATATAAAAAATTGCCACTAACCGATCCTGTGTAATTGCCGGTAGACAAAGGGCAATGACACCGGAGACGCGCTGAAAATAAGGGGCGGGATCATCAGGTCTGCTTTGCTGGCCAACGTTGGCATACAGCAGTTTGTGTGTTTGGATAACAGTATTAATCAGGGGCCTGGGTAAATCATCCCAATTAGCTTCACACTGCACAGACTCAATCATCAGACCTTCAGAGGTGGTTTGTGCTCTTGCTTCCAGTATCACGCTATCGTCTTGTGATTTAAGCAGGAATACCCGCTGTGCGCCGGCCTGTTCAATAATAATGGTTAACAGTGTTTGTAATAACGCGGCATAATCTGTTGCTTCGCAGATAGCTTTGGATGCGTGAAGCAGAATAGTTAAGTGCTGGCTGGTGGTATCGTCAGAAATGCGTAGTTTTTTACAGTTCATAGGACCCTAATGCAATGCCTGCGGCAAGGCACCCTCCAGGTTGCAGGGCTGTGTATTCTGTCGGCCAGTCGTGATAGCACAGTATGGCCTGCTGTAAACAGGGTATTGCGGCACCGATGCCGGGAGAACAGCCCGTTACGATTGTATTCTTGCCTTTGGGGTTATTCATGTTTTCTTCCCTCTGCCTTGGTTACTTACCCGGGGTTGATAGGCTCGCACAGATAAGTCCGGGATAAATTACCCTTAAGTCCGACTGAAAAGTGCGTTTACGGCACGACGAGTATGTTTGGCGGCACTTTTAAACCTGGTTCAC
The DNA here is from genome assembly GCF_000296695.1 of Rheinheimera nanhaiensis E407-8. Taxonomy (GTDB): domain Bacteria; phylum Pseudomonadota; class Gammaproteobacteria; order Enterobacterales; family Alteromonadaceae; genus Alishewanella; species Alishewanella nanhaiensis. The sequence continues at coordinate 104,241 of NZ_BAFK01000004.1, read as the reverse complement.
GCTGTACACAGGCTCTATTCAGAGCTGGAGATGCGGTTGTTTTTCCACTCCATTACTATAGCCGGAGGCGGAAAATAGTGCGTTGCAGTAATTGCGGTCACGTTGCCGATATTGCGGAATAATCATTAATTCAGATGGAAGGCAAATTCGTTTTTGCATCCATGTCGGCTATACTTTAATAATTATTTTTTTCTAACTAGCGTTTAAATTGCTGATTGATAACAGGAATGTTTTACGCAAATAATGGGCTGATTGTTTCACTGAGTTCACTGCAATGAGCAAAGCTACCGATTTGTCATTCACACAATGGTACTGTGAGGGCCCAAACGCATCATATGTACGCGCGCGAAAAGCACCGGGAGGTATCCTCGATTTGATCGAGATCGCCCGGCCAGCCGGTGACATGTCTCGCCCGGCGGTACCAGAACTTGTTTTATATCAGGATCAGATAGGTGGCGGCTGTGTTCGGGGCAACGCCGGAGGTGGTCCTTTCAAACAGTTAAGTGACAAGGGCGCGCTCTATCTTGCTGCACCGAATTTTGCCAATACTGTCATCGCCAGCACCTATCATAAGCTGCATAGCTTATCTTTCCCCGTGGCTCACTGGCAGGATGTACTTGACGAAGCTGGCGGTGGCTCGGTAGATGACTTACAACTGTACCGGGGATCATTTCACTCGCCGGCCATCCAATCAACGCTGCGGAATCTTTGGGCTTTGGCAGAAGAAGAGGGCAGGCCGTCACGTTTGCTGGCGCGAGCCGCAGGTTGTGAGATACTGGCCGAACTGTGCCGGTTAAGTGGAGCACCATTAATTTCGCCGAGGGGCGGCCTTGCTCCTTCGACAATACAGTGTTGTCAGGAGTTAATGCACGCACGGCTATCGGAAGACATCAGCCTGGACGAGTTGGCCGCAGAGGCACAGTTGTCACCCTATCACTTTGCCCGTATGTTTAAGCAAAGTGTTGGTGTACCGCCCCGCGTTTATCTGACGCAATTGCGTATGGAGAAAGCCTGCGAACTTCTTGCGCTGACGGATCTTCCAATTACGGATATAGCCATTCAAATTGGCTACTCGTCCAGCCAGGTACTTGCCAGGGTGTTCTTTAAATATCAGCACATGAGCCCGACTGCGTATCGTCGTGCTGTTCGCTGAATGCGGTGCTTTGGTAGCTAATACTGTTTTTTGTTTTCCGCCTACAGTGTATCTGGTCAAGGAGTTTGATGAGCAATGGATTGACACTGAGTTGGTAGATACGCATGACGACGAAAATGTCACGGCCATTTTACAGGATACACCGCAATGAACGAACCTACCGCCTTGTCATTTAACCAGTGGTACTGCATGGGGGAACAGGCAGCCTACGTGCGGACGAGCAAATCGCCCGGCGGGATCCTGGATTTGCTTGAAGTTGTGCGACCTGCCGGGGATATGTCCCGGCCGGCTTTGCCGGAGATTGTCTTGTATGAGGACTTACTCGGGGGGAGCCGGGTTGTTGGCAATTTGGGCGGGGGGCGCTTCGATCTGAGAAGCGAAAAAGGCGGACTTACTCTGGCTGCTCCGAATTTTGCCACTGCAGCGGTTATGGAGCAAAGCCATCAGCTTCGTAGCCTGGCGTTCTCGATGGATAAATGGAAAGGGGTGCTGGACGAAGCGACAGAGGGGAGGTTCTCCTTCGACAATTCCTTTCTTTATGGTCGGGTGTTTGATTCACCCGCTATTCGGGCAGCTTTACGGAAATTGTGGGCGTTGTCTGAAGAAGAAGGGGCCCCTTCGCGTTTGTTGGCTCAAGCTGCCGGTTGCGAGATACTTGCCGAACTGTGTCGGATCGGCGGGGCACAGTTTACTCCGGCAAAGGGCGGCCTTGCGCCTTGGGCAAAACGGCACTGTCAGGAGTTTATGCGTGCGCGGCTGTCGCAAGACATTAGCCTGGACGAGCTGGCGGCTGAAGCACAGCTGTCACCTTATCATTTCGCCCGGATGTTCAAGCAAAGCTTTGGTGTACCACCACGCATCTACTTCACGCAATTACGGATGGAGAAAGCCTGCGAGCTTCTTGCTTTAACGAACCTGACACTCACGGAGATCGCCTTTAACGTAGGCTATTCGTCCAGTCAGGTACTGGCTCGGGTGTTCTTTAAACATCAGCAGCTGAGCCCGTCCGATTATCGCCGGGCGGTTCGGGGGCAGTCTGGCTTTGTACCCGGTGCACTAAAGTAAAATTCAGGCTTTCAGAGTATTGTCTATCGTTCTGAGCAAAAGCTCCACGTCCACCGGTTTTGATAGAAATAAAGCAGCTCCGGCACGGGCGATCCGCAGTTGGGTATTCAGATTCGCATTGCCTGAGATAAACGCAGTAGGAATATTCACTTCGATAGCACGTAACTGCTCAAACAACTCAATACCACTAATACCCTTTAGTTTCACATCAAGCACCATAAAACTTAAGTGAGATAAAGTGTTGCTTTGCAATACCTCTTCGGCTGATTCAAATAAGATAGTTTCATAGCCGACTGAGCTCAACAAGTTGTTTAACCCGGCACGGACAGACAGATCATCATCAACAATTGCAATCAAATCTCTTTTGTTATCAAGTTGCTGCATATGACTCCTATACTGCTAAGCAAGTAAAGATCCTCTGGAGTCCGTAGCCTTGAATCGATTATTGCAGTTGTTCAGCGCTCACTTAATCAACACATCAGGTGTTAGACATCGTCTTTGGGATTAGCATCTTTTTCTGTTTCTGCTTTAGAAACTAAAGTTGCCGGCGTGCCGGTAATTTTAGGAACACACTCGGTTTTGAACCATAGCATAGTTAACGGCTGCCCTATTATCAATTTTTTAACCGCGGGTACAATTTGCTCACCAATTAACATGCCGAGCAAACCCAGTAACGCGATAGCCGGCGGGGCAGGCGAACGCACGTGCAATAAGGCATAAATAATACCAACCAGTAAACCGACACCGAGCGACAGCAGATATAATTTCATATAAGGCTCCATTGAAATAAATGCTTAAATACCTAAGGCTATGCGGTTCTATCCAATTTGTAACCACAGGCACAATGTTTTGTCGGCAGATGATCCCGCCTTTACTGTGCAGCAAAGACGGGATTATCAGGCAAGCGGCAAATTATTTAGTGGCAGCTACAGGAGGCAGCGTTTCATGAGTCCCGGTAGCGCGTTGTGGCGCTTTATGCACCATGGTATAGGCGTAATCCACCCCCATACCGTAAGCGCCGGAATGCTCTTTCACCAAAGCCATAACAGCATCGTAACTATCTTTATGAGCCCAATCACGTTGCCATTCTAATAGCACCTGCTGCCAGGTCATCGGCACTACTCCGGCCTGAATCATGCGCTGCATTGCATAATCGTGAGCATCTTTGCTGGTACCACCTGAGGCGTCTGCAACCATATAAATTTCATAGCCGCCTTCAAGCATGGCGCACAACGCAAAAGTGGTATTACAGACCTCGGTCCATAAGCCCGCGACAACGACTTTCTTTTTACCATTCTTGGCTAAAGCGTCACGCACTTTTTGATCGTCCCAGGAGTTCATCGAAGTCCGCTCTAATATTGGCTTACCGGGAAATACGTCTAATAATTCCGGATAGGTATAGCCAGAGAACCCCTGCGTTTCTACCGTAGTAATGGTGGTAGGAATGTTAAAAATTTTGGCTGCTTTAGCCAGGCCTACAGTGTTGTTTTTCAGAACTTGTCGGTCAATCGACTGCACACCAAAAGCCATTTGTGGCTGGTGGTCGATAATAATAAATTGACTGTTTTGTGGGGTTAAAACTTCAAGTTTTGGATTTGCCACGATTAAACTCCTTATAGGCCAGTTCCGGTCCGGCTTAATACCGTTAATGGACCTGATTGATAAAGCCACTGTGCCAAACACAAGTTCGCAAATTACTAAGACACGAAGACGTGATTGTGCAATGGATTGTTGTAAAAGCACCAAGCGTTATTTTGGCAACCGCTGTCAAGACGCCACCTTGTTAGTCTGCATAAATTGTCAGAACTGTTCATATACTAGAAGCGCTTTATGCTTTTCACCATTATCCGTTTGTATAGCTATGCAAATGGAGGATTCTTTACCAAACTTCTAACATCAGAAAATCTTAATCGCCACTTGTGTAGCAATGTGCACGACACTAACAATACCGGAGTCTTACTAATGGACACGTCTACAAATCAGGACCTTATTCTGATCAATGGTCACTTCCACACCATGGATAAAGCACAGCCAAAAGCCAGCGCCGTGCTTATCCGCAACGGCAAATTTGTGGAAGTGGGGGCAACGGCTGATGTACTGCGTCATCAGAATGAACAAAGCCGGGTAATTGACCTGAAAAATCATACTGTAATTCCGGGTTTAAATGATTCGCATATACACCTGATACGCGGTGGCTTAAATTATAATCTGGAGTTACGTTGGGAAGGCGTGCCGTCAGTTGCAGACGCACTTACCATGCTACGTAATCAAGCTGATCGTACACCTCAGCCGCAGTGGGTACGGGTAGTCGGGGGCTGGACGGAGTTTCAGTTTGCAGAAAAGCGCATGCCAACGCTGGATGAAATTAATAAGGCTGCGCCGGAGACACCGGTATTTTTGCTGCACCTCTATGACCGGGCGTTATTAAACCGTGCTGCGTTAAAAGCCGTGGGCTATACCAAAGACACGCCCAACCCACCTGGTGGTGAAATTCAGCGCGATGCAAAAGGCAACCCAACCGGTATGTTAATTGCGCGCCCGAATGCCCTGATCCTGTATGCCACTTTGGCTAAGGGCCCGACATTGCCACTGTCGCATCAAATTAACTCGACCAGGCAGTTTATGCGTGAACTTAATCGTCTGGGTGTTACCAGCGTAATTGACGCCGGCGGCGGCTTTCAGAACTATCCGGATGATTATCAGGTGGTGGAACGGCTGGCAAAAGATAGGCAGCTGACAGTACGTATCGCCTATAACCTGTTTACCCAAAATAAAGGCGCGGAGCTGGAAGATTTCCAAAGATGGACTCAGCTGGTAACGCCTGGTCAGGGCGATGATTTTTACCGCCACAATGGTGCCGGTGAAATGTTAGTGTTTTCAGCCGCTGACTTTGAGGACTTTGTTGAACCCAGACCGGACTTAGCTGATGACATGGAGCAGCAACTGGAGGAAGTGGTGCGGCATCTGGTGGAAAACCGCTGGCCCTTCCGTTTACATGCTACCTACAACGAATCGATCAGCCGTATGCTGGATGTATTTGAAAAAGTAAATAAAGACACCCCATTTAACGGCTTGCGTTGGTTGTTCGATCATGCCGAAACCATCACAGAGAAAAATATCGAGCGGGTGCGTGCGTTAGGTGGCGGTATCGCCATTCAGCACCGTATGGCTTTTCAGGGCGAATACTTTGTCAGGCGTTATGGCCAGCAAGCTGCGCAAAACACGCCACCGGTAGCAAAAATGCTAGAAATGGGGGTGCCTGTTGGCGGTGGCACAGACGCAACGCGGGTTGCCAGCCATAATCCGTGGACAGCATTGTATTGGTTAGTGTCGGGTAAAACAGTCGGCGGCATGCCGTTGTATCTGGACAAAGACTGTTTGCCGCGCGATACCGCCCTGGAACTCTGGACCGCAGGCAGTGCGTGGTTTTCTGGTGAAACAGATAAAAAAGGCAGAATTAAAGCAGGGCAACTGGCTGATTTAGTGGTGTTATCGGCTGACTTTTTTACCGTGCCGGAAGAAGAAATTAAAGGCATTGAGTCGGTGCTGACGGTAGTTGATGGCAAAGTCGTTTACGCCGCTGACGATTTCTCCACTCATGGCCCAACGCCTATTCCGGTGATCCCTGAATGGTCGCCTGTGACAATGTATCCCGGGCACGCCAGAGTGCATCCGCAGTTGAACTGTTTGCCACACCAGTGTGCCGGCTCTTGTGGTGTACACGGCCATTCACATGATGTGGCGCGTCGTTCAAATATGCCGGTGTCGGATCATAACTCGTTTTGGGGTGTGTTAGGTTGCAGCTGTTTTGCGTTCTAAGGACAGCAGCTGAACAAATAACACTAACTACCCCGGCTTTTAACAGCAGTTAAAAAGGAAGCACATTATGAGTATAGAATCTAAACATCGCTTCCAGGCCATCAGCCTGGGGTTTCTGGCGGGCTATGTTAACACTGTAGGGTTTGTTGCGTTATTTGGTTTGATGACGGCCCTGGTCACAGGTAATTTTATACTGATCGGCGCCAATTTAGTCAGTGACTCCAGTTCAGCTGTGCTGATTAAGTTTTTAGCTTTTCCGGCCTTTATTCTGGGCATAGCAGCTATTCGCGTGTTAACTATTTGGCTTGACAGTAAACACCGGCAAAATTTACAAATCCAACTGACCGTTTTATTGCAGCTGGTGCTACTGGTCGCTTTTATGGTAACGGGTTTACTTGCCTCTCCTATAGGTAATGAGCCAACCACTGCAGCCATCATTTGCGGCATGTTTGGCGCAGCCGCGATGGGCGCGCACAGTGCTTACACCCGTTTGTTGTTACCGCATCTGGCACCGACATCGATGATGACAGGTAATGTTACGCAAATCGTGCTGGATGCGATGGAGCTGATGTTAGGAAAAGGTGATACAGCCACTAAAGTCAGAATGTCTAAATCTTTATGGACTATAGCAGCCTTTGCTACCGGTGCTATAGTGGCTGGTTTTTGCTACGTGGCCTTGAGTTTCTGGGCGTTACTGCTGCCTATTGGCATCCTGGTGTGGCTGTTACGCAAAGAACATTATTGCGAGCTTGAGGCGGCGCAAGTTTGATGCATTAAGGAAAAAGGTAGCGATATTGCTCAGCGCCAGATAACGAGGCTTGTGATAGCGCTGCCTTAATCCTCTCGAGATGCGGCGATGCCTGCTTGCTTACATAAAGCACAATCGGCAGCCTATGCTTTGACAGAACTTCCGCATTCCTGAACACACTCCCGGCCTCGTGCTCATACATATAACGCGGGATGATCACGTAATCTAATCTGTTTGCTGTTAGCATCACATCAATCTGGCGATAATCATTTACTTCATAGGGTGTAGCATTGACAAAAGCTGCAATCTCTTTTTGGGCATCAGCCCCTCTGAGGTAAGAGATGGTTTTACGTCCCTGTGGCGCTGCTCTTTTCATACTGACTAAGTAAAACTCACCACAATACAACTCAATGGTGATATATGCCCGTTCTATCAGTCGCTTATTCGCTAACGCAACGAGAATCGGGGATTGACCGCTCTCAAACATGCTTAACGCTCTTGGATAGGGAAAGGCTTGAATAGTGCCGCTGCCATCATCAATGACGTCAGCGACGACTTGGGTATACTCTGTGTTAATGCAACCCATCTCCTCTGTGGGCTGACAACCAAAAGGAGGAAGGTCTATAACCGCATAGACTGTGTTTTCTGCCTGGGCCTTACAAGCAATCAATAGAAGAGTCGGTATTAGCACATTTTTAATCATTACAGGCCTGCATATTACTCGTTTCGTAAGGCTTTTACCGGATCAGTCAGCAGCACCCGACGCAGTGGTATAAAGCTGCAGAGCAGGGCGGCAAAAGTCAGTATGCCCAGTATGCTGGCCACCAGAGCCCAATTAGCCTGAAACATTAGCTCCGGCTGGGTACGGCTTACACCAGCGATAAAGAAAAAGCAGCAAAAACCCAGCAATAACGCTGCGGCAATAGGCTGCGCCAGCTTGCTCAGATTATCTTTAAGCAATTGCTTTAAACTGGCACCCATCGCCATTTCTACGCCGAGCTGATAGCGCCGTGCCTGCACTAAATAACTGACTATGCCGGCAATACCTGCCAGCACCGTTAGTAAGCTCATCAAAGCAAGCGTTGCAGCTAAAGCCGCAGCCAGCCGGTTTGACAGCGTAAAGTGATCAAAAGCCGCCTGTACTGTCGTCAGCTCTGACAGATCCAACCGTGGCTCCTGTTTACGCAGCATGTCTAACAGTGCGGTATCATTTAGCGAGCTGCCGGAACTGAGTTTTAACAGATAACTATAGTCGCGCCGTTCGATATTGTCCCGGGGGTAAAACACTTCATCTACTTCAAAGCCCGGGTTACCGGGAAAGTTGGTATTGGCCACTATGCCGATAATCTGGCGCTGGGTGCTGCCATCGTTTACTGCGATAGTTTGACCCAGCGCGGGTTGGCCACTTAAGCGGGCTATCCGATCAGCAAGGCGCTGATTGATAATCACCGGATAATGTTCTAAATCAACGTGTTCAGCGTTAAAGTCCTGGCCTGTCAGCTCCAGCCCATAAAACTGAAAATAACCCGGCAATACTGCAATGAGCCGGGCTGAAGTAATAAGATCACCTTGGGCATTACTTACCGCACTCTGGTTGCGGGTTTTGATTGCGCGAGGTTCAGATACAGCAGTTACTTGTTGTACTCCGGGCAAAGCGGCAAGGTTTTGCAGCAAGATCCGATGATTGTTTTGCTGCTGCTCGCGATTATCTAAATCGCTGTAGTTAATGGTGATTGACCACAGGTCGGTGCTATCTATGCCAGTTGGCCGGTTTGCTTCGGTCCAGGCCGCCACAAACACATGGGCGGTGGCCAGCAATACCAACAAGGACAATAATAACTGTACGCCGATTAAGCTATGTGCCACACCCTGGCGTAGTTGTTTGCCAGCACCTTTACCGCTGCTCTGCAGGCTGGCCATCAACTGCTGCTCGCGTACACCACTAAGTTCGATCCAACTAAATAACAACGCAATAACCAGTAGCACCAGTGCGGTAAGAAGTAACATCAGGCCATCTATCCGCAATGCACTGATGCGAGGTAGTTGTTCGGCCGCCACTTCTGCTATCACGCCAAAACCAAGCCATGTCAGCAGCAGCGCCAGCAGGCCGGAACCCGCAAGTAAAGCAATATTATGGCGAAACACCTGATAAAACATTTGTTTTTTGCTGGCACCAAAAGCGTAACACACCGCTAAGGGTTGCAAACGTTTTACGGCCCGAGCCAGTTGCATACTGGACAAATTGACCAGCGCAATCAGAGTAAGCAAGGAAACACCGGTTAGCAGCATGAGCACCAAACGGCCGGAGTCTCCCTGAATTTGCTGGCGTAACGGTACAAACTTGCCATAGTACTCAAATAGGCTTTTCAACTCAGGGGAGCGCTCTGCTGATGCCTGCTTGATAAGCTGATAAGCCTCGGCATCGGCCTCTTGTTGGCTTACTCCCGGCTTTAGCCGACCCAAAGCAGCAAAACCGGAGGAATAACCGTTAAAGGTGCGGATATCTACAAGTTCATCCATATCCAGCGGCAGCCAAATTGCTTTATATGCATCATTAAAATTCGGTATTTCCAATACCTGCTTTAATACGCCTATCACAGTAAACTGACGTTGATTAAGCTGAATCGTTTGACCCACAATATCAGAGCGGCCTTGATAATGTTCCTGCCAGACAGACTGACTTAACACCACCGAGGGTTGCTTATTGCCCAACAGTTCCTGTTCGTTAAACAGCCGACCTAACAAGGGTTCCACCCCCATCACATCAAAAATATCATGCGCGCCAAACAGCACGGGTACTTTGGGACGTGTCGGTTGATCCAACAGTTTATATTCGGTTTGAAAGCTAAAATACACCGCCATCTGCTCAATAAGCTGGCTTTTTTGCTGCAAATCAAACAGGGTTTGTACATTGCTGGATTGGTGCACTGCACCTTGGTAATTCAGCTCCGCACCTATGTGATAAAGCGCTTGATCATTTTTATAGGGTAGCGGGGCAAAAAAGGTAATGTTGACCAGACTCAGCACACTAAATAGCAAGGTCAGGGTAAATATCAGGCTTATTATTACAGTTAAATAATATTGCCGGGCTTGCTGAAAACCACGCCAGATCATGTGCCAGCTCATGTCTCTTGCTCCAGTGGTTGCACGGCAGATGTACTGCTAACAACCTGACCATCCAACAAATTAATTTGCCGGTGTGCCATATTGGCATAGCGCGGGTCGTGGGTAACCAGAATGATGGTGGTGCCCTGTTGATGTAAATCGGCCAGCAGCGCCATCACTGCATCACCATTTTTCGAGTCGAGGTTGCCGGTGGGCTCATCCACCAGCATAATGCCGGAATCAGCTGCAAGAGCACGTGCTATCGACACCCGCTGCTGTTGACCACCGGATAACTGATTGGGAAATAATGCGGCCTTATCGGCTAAGCCGACTTTCTCCAAACATTCCAGCGCTCTGGCCTGGCGTTGCCTGATGCTGTCCCCGCGGTATTTTAATGGTAACGCCACGTTATCCAATACGGTATATTCATCAATCAAATTAAAGGCCTGAAATACAAAACCAATCCGGCGGCTACGCATTTGCGCCCGCTGCTCAGCATTCATATCGGACACCAACAAATTATCGATGTAATATTCGCCGCTGTCAGGGGTGTCCAGCAGCCCTAAAATATTTAACAAGGTGGATTTACCACAACCGGAAGGGCCGCAAATGGCGACATATTCGCCTTCATGCACGCTAAAACTTACACCATTAAGAACTGCTTGCTGCTGCTGACCCGACTGAAACGCTTTTTTGAGTTGTTTGACTTTTAATACATCAGTGCTCATCGTCACTTCCTTACTGAGTCAGTTTAAGTAGCTTCACGCTGCTATCAAGCTGCAAATCGTTGATGATAATGCGATCACCCGGCGCCAGACCCGACACTATTTCAATTTGTTGGCCAGAGGCTTTGCCAAATTGAACCGGGACCCGGTTCGCTATTTGGTTTGCATCTAATTTAAACAGCTCGACCCGCGAGTCTTCGGCGACTCCTGCCGGGCGGTCGACAAAGTTTATTTGGCCGCGGTTTTGCCCATGAATGCGCGCATCTACCATCTGCATGGGGCGGATATCGCTGCTTAATTGCTCTGGCAATAAAATATCTACCTGTACCGCACCATCGGCCACCACAGGATCAATACGCACCACCTGCCCCGTAACAATGCCGTGGCGGGTATCCACTTCAGCGATAGCCCCCACTTGCAGCATACGCACCTGCATTTGGGGCACTTTCACTTCCGCCACCAAGGGGGATAAACTGCCCACCAGCGCTAATTCATCACCAATGTTAACGCTTTGTCCAAGACTTACCGGTAATCGCTGCAGAACACCTTGCAGACCAGCTTTAACAACTAACTGCTGTAGCTGGTAGGTGGCATTATTAAGTTCGGCTTCAGCTTGTTGCACATCTTCTTGCTGGATTAATAAATATTGCTGATGCACCTGTTGCAAGGTTGCTAGTTTCTGTTGCTCTAATTGATAACGCTCGGCTAGCTGGTTAGCTCTGGCAAGGCTGCGCCTGGCGTCCATTCCTGAAATAATGCCTGCAGCAGCAAGCGGCGCCTCGGCTTCCACTTGCAATGTCGCCAGCTCAGAATCGGATCTTAGCTCAGCCAGTCGTGAGTTTTGTTCCAGAATCTCGCGTTGTTGCTCCAGTGCCAAACGGCGGCTATTGCTGCGTTTATTATGTAAATTAGCCAGCGCTTGTTGTGCCGCCACTTCAAGAGCCGGATTTTTTAAGGTAAGAATTATGCTATCAGGTTCGACCACGGCACCGGGGCGTAGCTTAATTTCATCGACGGTGGCCATACTGCTGGCGGTAAGCAAACGCTGATTTTGCGACTGCAGGCTGCCATAGCCGGTGATACGTTGGGTAAAGTCACCACTTTGCACGGTAGCCACGCTAACACTAGCGGCATTGATGTAATGCAAACCAGCTGCATAACCGATTGCCCAGCCGCTGATTAGCAGCAGAGCCGAGAGTAGCCCAATGGCACTGTATACCAGCGTACTGAGATTAGTTTTCATACCAGCCTCTAAGTCGCGCCACTGCAGTCGTCAGTTTACTCATTGGTTTGCTCCTCATTTAAAGAAATACTAAAACATCGGACCCAGCGCCGAAACTATGCTTATGTATAGGTCTCATTTTTGGTCGTACTGGTTAAAATGATAATCACAGAGGTAAGTACCAGATCATCGGCGCTTGAGGTCTTATCAGCTGGTTAAGGAGTAAAGCTATGAACAAAGTAACGCTCAAACAATGGCAGATGTTCCTGGCGGTCGTAAAATATGGCGGCTTTGCTCAGGCTGGTGAAAAGCTTTTTAAGAGTACATCTTCAGTACATCACTCAGTATCTAAGCTGGAGGAGATGCTAAATGTAAGTTTACTGAAGGTGGAAGGCCGAAAAACGCTATTAACGTCGCATGGTAAGAAAATACTCTCTTTTGTAGAGAAGCTATTATCAGATGCTAATAACCTTGAAAGCTACGTTTCCGGACTTACGGGGCTGCAAGACTTAAACATAAAGATTGCGATTGATGAATTATTCCCGATAGGGATTCTAAGAAGTGTGTTGCAATCAAGCAGCAGCGAGCTCTCGCTGAAGCAGCTTGAGATCACCCAGGTATCGACAGCATCTTTCGACGATGACTATCATTCAGATGTGGTTTTATCAGTACTGAATTCGGCGGCGTCCGGATACTCTGTTAAAAGCGTTGTAAGCGTATGTTATGTGGCGGTGGTTGGCACGAAAAACTCAGCTTTTGATAACACTAATGTCATCTCAACAAATGCGTTGCATCAGCATATTGAGATTAAGGTTGATCGCGAAGCCGCAATCAACTCAGCAGATGTATCTGTCAATAATCATTGCTGGACAGTTGATAAATTAAGCTCCGCAATTGAGTTAGTCTGCGAAGGGATCGGCTTTGCCTGGTTACCCTATCCTGACGTGCAACACTTAATTGCAGAAGGTAAATTGCGCAAAATTGTCTTTTTCGATCAACCAAATACCCGTGAAGTCGATTTTTACCTGAATGTACGGCAAGACTTTGGCTTAAAGCCCGGAGTTGAGAGCATTGTTCATCACTTTAAAAGTTTCGACTCAAGTTATAAATTGGAGCAGATGACGCTGTGCGAATAATGAATACCAACAATATTATCGTGCAATTGACGTTAAAAGCGCCAGCTATATGCCAAATTCAGAAGGCCTACTCCCGGGTTATTACTTAACCAAGCCGCCATTTAAATAGTGCATATATCGCAGAGCCAGCTGCGTTAAAAGGTTGAGCAATCCGTTTATCGTTGGGAACTGACTGAACACATTCAAACAAAAACGCCCCTGAAAGAGGGGCGTTTTTGTTTGAATTTATTGGTGCGTCCTAGTGGACTCGAACCACCGACCCCCACCATGTCAAGGTGGTTTTTCTACAGCGTGCAAAACACATTATGCACAGCTAAGTCGTCTGAAAGCCTTACTGTATATGGATTCTAACACCACAAAATATTTTTTCCAGTCAGATTTTTAATGCTTTAGAAGTGTGTTTTAAATTATTTGGCCACCAAATGGTCACAATGTAAAAGTTTCTATTTTGACCATCATTTAATTTATTTTTTATAGTGCGCACTATTATTTCTTATATATCAGTATATTGCGCACTATTTGTGTAACAGTGTGCACTGCTGATTTTGTAAGGTACGCTATGTACGATCTTCTAAAAAGGAAACCGTACCGCACCACAATGGTATACAGGTATTTTTAGATTGAGCGATAAGGATTTCAGCAGAGTTGTTTTTTAAGTATTTGTTTTGTAACAAAAGCTATTATAAATGTCTGATGGGCTGGCTTATAAATAGCATGTCGCTAGCGAGAAGGGGATTCCAATTTGCTGACAGTTGCTACAGTTCATAGGTTTCCGAATTTTCAGTGTTTTTAACGCAACAATGTCATCCAGATTATTTCGTAGCTATTTGCGCCAATGCCTCCTTGCCTGGCGCTTTAGTTAATTTGCTCCTGTTGTTATTGGCAACTGCCACAGCATATTTGTTGGTCGTCATTTTTGGTTGGCGTGTTTGGTTGCACAAACAAAATATGGTTCTCCAGCAAAATATGCTGCATCAGATCTTCTTTCAGTTCTTTTAAGCCAACATATAGCGCGGTCCAAGTGTTGCAAGCCTCTGCCGGCAAGGTAATGTTATTAGTCAGTTGGTCAAGTTTGTCCAGCGCATCGCCATGTTGCAGGTGTTCTTCTTCCATCACACTTATGGGCCCGGCCGGATAAATACCGCCTGACAGCATCGGAAACAGAATTTGCTCTTCTTTCATCATATGGCTTTCGAGCTCCTGATACATATCACCCAGATGATCGGCCAGACCTGTCGGGCACTGCGGGTCCATAGCATGAACATGTTCAACTCTGCGCGCTAAGCGGCACAGTTCCGGCAACTGCTGGCGATGCCGCTGATGAAATCGGGTTAAAATATGTTCGATAAGCTGTTTCACCGGCGCTGTACGCCAATCAATATGTTCAGTGGGTTGCTGCTGCAATGTTTGTAGTGCTTTTACAATTTCGTCTGTTGGCAACTGCCGTTTGGCAAGGGCTTCACGCAGGCTAAGTTGGCCGCCACAACAAAAATCCAGTTTGTATTGATGAAATACGGCGGTAGCACCGGCTACAGAGGTGGCGATCTCGCCTAAAGATTGATCCAGTAATGACATAGGTACTCCTGACTAAGTAATTAACATGCCGGGTAAAGCTCCCGTCTGGTTATAAAAGGCAAGAGTCAGGCCAAAACTACCACCTTTGATTTATATGGCTTTATTTGCAGCTATGGTAAATTGAACCCAGCTAAATCAGGGTTAAAATAACCCAAGGGTCATAATTACCATGTTGGAAGAAAGTTTAATTGCAGATTTGGTGACAGATCTACCGGCAGCTGTGCGGTTACAGCGTTTAGTCAGCACTTTACGTAATCATTTTGGCTGTGGTGCTGTAGGGCTGCTTAAAATTGAGCACGATATATTAAAGCCGGTGGCTTTACATGGTTTAGTGCGCGAAGCGCTTGGGCGCCGGTTTGTGATTAGCCAGCATCCACGGTTGGCCGCTATTTTAGCCAGTCGTAATCCGGTGCGGTTTGAACCAGATTGTGGCCTGCCGGACCCCTACGATGGTTTATTGGCAGAGCAGCCGGGCCAGGCGCTACCTGTACATGATTGTATGGGCATAGCCCTTTACATTGAAGGCCGGTGTTGGGGTGTGTTAACTCTGGATGCGTTAGAAGCCGGTAGTTTTTCTCAGGCAGCTGTATTTGAACTGCAGCGTTACAGCTTACTGGTGGAAGCGGCAGTGCGAACCACTGAGTTGGAGCAAGCTAACCGGGCGTTGCGGCTGAATCATCAGGCTGATGAGCAACAATTTGAACCGGCCGCTAAGCTGCGCTATGAACTGATTGGCCAGAGTAAAGTACTGCAGCAAATTCTGCAGGAGCTTACCGTAGTGGCAAATTCTGACTTGCCGGTATTGCTGCTTGGAGAAACCGGGGTTGGTAAAGAACTGTTTGCCCGGCATTTGCACCGCAGCTCAGCCCGGGCCAGCAAACCGATGATTTACCTGAATTGTGCAGCGTTGCCGGAAAGCCTGGCGGAAAGTGAATTGTTTGGCCATAACAAGGGCGCTTTTTCCGGGGCGCACAGTGACCGGGCGGGGCGGTTTGAAGCGGCTGATGGTGGCACCTTGTTTCTGGATGAAGTAGGTGAACTGCCGCTATTGGTGCAGGCTAAACTGTTGCGTGTATTACAAAACGGTGAAATTCAACGGCTGGGATCTGATAAAACGCGACTGGTGAATGTTCGCTTAGTGGCCGCCACTAACCGTGATTTGAAGCAACAGGTAAAAAGTGGTGAGTTTCGTGCCGATTTATATCACCGTCTGTCAGTATATCCTTTACCCATCCCGCCGTTGCGCGAGCGGCGTGACGATATTCCGTTGTTGGCCGGTCATTTTTTAGAGCTTAACCGCAGCCGGCTTGGGCTCAGAGCTTTGCGTTTAGCGCCGGCCGCTGAGCTGGCGCTGTTAACCTATGACTGGCCCGGTAATGTGCGCGAACTGGAGCATGTAATAAGCCGGGCGGCAATTAAAGCATTAAGCCATGGTGCAGCACGCAGCGATATTGTAACACTGGGCGCTGAGCTGCTGGATATTGACAGCGTGACGGTAGCAGAGCATCACACGGCGTTGAATAACCCAGTGCAGCATAATGCGGCTATTACACTTAAGCAGGCCATTAACCAACTGCAACGGCAGATGATCCAACAAGCGTTAACGCAGCATGAGGGCAGCTGGTCACAGGCGGCGCGACAGTTGGAGTTGGATCCAAGCAACCTGCACAAATTGGCACAGCGGCTGGGGCTGAAATAATGTGGCATATTACTAAGCAGATGCTTTGGCGGCTGTTAGCAGTAATCAGTTTAATTCTGGGGGGCATCGGTATTCCTTTACCGGGTTTGCCAACGGTTCCGTTTATTCTGCTTAGCGCCTGGTCGGCCGGTAAAGGCTGGCCGGCATTAGAGCAGTGGTTGCTGGCACATTCGCGGTTGGGCCCGCCGGTATTAGCCTGGCGCGCACATGGTGTAGTGCCGCGGCGCGCTAAATATCTCGCCAGCGGCATGATGACCCTGAGTGCCGTACTCATTCAATTTTCAGCTGCTCCGGTATTACTCAAGCTGTTGTTACCGCTGTTGTTGCTACTGGTTGCATGCTGGCTGTGGCGCAGGCCTGAACAAATAACACAGGATAACAAGCATGACTAAGCCGTTTAGCCCGACGCCGCGGAGCCCGCTTCCGTTGAATCAGCAGCAAGCTATGCGTTACAGCCGGCAGCTAATGCTGCCGGCACTGGACTTTAGGGGGCAGGAGGCGTTGCTTGCCAGCAAAGTGTTACTGGTAGGTATGGGAGGGCTCGGCTGCGCCGCTGCACCTTACTTGGTGGCCAGCGGTGTTGGTAGTATCACCCTGGTAGATAGCGATACTATCGACCACAGCAATTTACAACGACAAATTCTGTACCGCGAAGAGGATATCGGCCAGAGTAAAGTACAGCAAGCTACAGAGAGTCTACAGGCGTTAAACTCAGACATTGTCATTAATGCTTTGCAGCAGCGCTTAACTGCCGATGACTTAGCGCAGCTGGTACCGCAGTTTTCACTGGTACTGGATTGTACAGACAACCTAAGCAGCCGCAATGCGATAAACGCCGCCTGCGTTAACGCCAAAGTGCCGCTGGTATCAGGTGCCGCTATCCGCTTTGAAGGCCAGCTGGCCAGTTTCAGTATGCAGGGCGACGGCGCTTGTTATCACTGTTTAAGCCAATTGTTTGGCGAGCAGCAATTAACCTGTATGGAAGCCGGCATTTTAAGCCCGGTAGTGGGTGTAGTTGGTGTCATGCAGGCGCTGGAAGCAGTAAAGATCCTCGCGGGTGTTGGTACGCCGCTGTATGGCAAGCTGCAGCTGTTTGATGGTTTAACCAGCCAGTGGCGTCAGTTTACGCTGGCCAAAGATCCCGCTTGCAGTGTCTGTGGCGGCCAGTCAAACTAACGGCGCGCAATTATCTGGTAAAAAAGTATTAATGATTACCCTACGTTTAATCACAGCAGCGGATCTAGACGCTATCGTACGTTTGCAAGACAGCTGTTACAGCGATGCACTGTATGAAAGCCCAGAGCTTTTATCGCAGCGCCTGGCAGTCGCGGCTAACAGCTGTTGGCTGGCACAGAACAGCGATGGCGAGCTCCTGGCCTACTTGTTCAGCTACCCCGCGCAGGATGGCTATATCACACCGTTAGCAGCAGCGTTTACACCTGCGGCTAAGCCTGAGCTGCTGTACCTGCATGATATGGCCGTTAGCCCTAAAGCGCGGGGGCTTGGCTTAGCCGGTCAATTGCTGCAAAACGCGAAGCAGTATGCGCTAAGCCTGGGCTTGAGCAAACTGGCGCTGGTGGCAGTGCAGGGCTCAGTGCCATACTGGCAGCGGCAGGGTTTCACGGTAGTACATAATGTAATGGCAGAAGCCAAATTGGCGTTGGCGAGCTACCAGGGCGAGCAAGCCTGTTATATGCAACTGCCTCTGGAAAAGGACAACAACTATGCGGCTTAACATCAGTCTGCTATTAGTTTTACTGCTATCTTGTATGGCTGCGGCTGATACGGTGTATTTAGTACGTCATGCAGAAAAGCAGCCTCAAGGGCAGGACCCGGCGCTGTCTGTTTGTGGCAAGCAGCGAGCCGACGCACTGGCCGACAGCCTGGCTGGGGTTAAATTAGCCGCTGTATACGTAACACCTTACCAGCGCACACAGCAAACGGCGGCTGCTGTAGCTAAACAGCAGCAGCTTGATATAACGCCGTATGATCCACGCCAGCCAGAGGTGTTAGTTCAGCAGTTAAAGGCGCTTAGCCAACCAGCTTTAGTGGTAGGACACAGTAATACGGTGCCGCAATTAGTTGAGTTGTTAAGCGGTATTGCCATGGCGCCACTGACAGAACAAGACTACGACTTGCTGTATCAGGTAAAACTGACTGCACCGATCAGTGTTCGCATTAGCCGGCAGAATTTTCGCTGCAGATGAAACGAATAGAAAAATTCAACATTTTACATTTGGATGGCAGTGCTGGCTTCACAGTAGGCATTTTGTTATTGCTGTTTCCAAATTGGTTTGGCGACCTGTATAAGCTGCCCATCTCAATTATTCTGCTGCTGGCGACGGCAAATGTTTGCTACGGTGTGTATGCGTTATGGCTTGCGTTTTCAAAGCAAAGAACATCCGCATCGGTTGCTTTGCTGGCAGTTGCAAACGCAGCCTGGTTTCCTGTTTGTATTGCCATTGTGTTGATATATGCACAAACAGCAAGTGTGGTAGGTTTAACCTTTATCAGTCTGGAAGCTTTGTTTGTTGCTTTTTTGTCGTTTTACGAATGGAACAACAGACACCTGCTAGCAAAAGTGTGCTCAACCTGTTGATTGGGGCGATATTATCCAGGTTTGAGCAGGCCGTGTTATCTTTTGGCGTACATAATGCCAAAGAAATGAATGGCTATCAGCCACCAAATTAACTGTTTAAGAACCATATGGATATCATGAATTCGCGGAAAAACCTGATAAAAAGCGTCTTTATCTGGAGCAAGCTCAATGCCCAAAACGGTAAGGGGAATTTGATAGTTGTTAATTAACGCCAATCCTGTTGCCGCTAAAAGAAAAATACAGGCGTAAAGGCTTAAGTGAGTGACTTTGATAAATATCGCATGTTTTTTGGATGTAGGACTGACGCGTTCAATCCTGGTTTTGGTAAGGTACGGAAAAATAATACGCGAAACGGTAAAAACTAACAGCATAATGCCTAAAAAAGCATGTAGTTCAACAGCATCCTGCCTGTGCTCCAACTGGCCTTTAATATCCCAGTCCACATTATGTAGCTGAGACGATAAATTCAGCAGCATAAAAAGCAACAATAACGCTGATACCCAGTGCAGCGCCCTATCGACAATATACGACTTAGATTTCATAACTATTCCAACCAAATAAGCGTGCTAACTGTATGATAAATCGCATGGAAGAGCTGTTTAAACATCGCCATGCTAAATGCGTTTAGTTAGCAAGTAAATAGGTTGTGAATTAAATAGCTGTCTGTGACGATAATGTCAAAGGTCACAGTTGGCGTATTATTACGCCGTTCAAAAGCTGTGCGATGTGCCGCTAACCTGCAATAGGAATCAGTATATCGCTGTGTACCATTTGCAGCAGTTTATAAGCATCAGCCAGATCGCAGTTTTCGTGGTCGCGTTTTTTATAGCCGAGTGTGGTTAGCTCTATATGCCAGGTGGGCACTACGTTTACCGTGGCCAGGGTTTGTTTTACGCAGTTAAGCGGGCAGCCATCTACCGCCAGTATGGGCCGGCCGGATTGCGCTACCTTTACCAGCTGCTTTACTTTACCACCAACGCCGGCAATACAGGACATTTGCGCCGAGCCCTGGCGGTCGAGCACCACGGCTAAATCATTGGCCAGCTGGGCAACATTGGAGCAGCCGGAGCAGGCATAAACCAATGGCTTGTCTTGATAGTCGGTATTCATAAAATGGGCTCCGCTTACACTTGCGTATTGGCTAAGTGTAAGAGCCGCAGTAGCTGGCGGCTTGATATAAATCAAAGCCGCCGCAGGCTTACCCCTTCAGAGGTAAGCGGATTTAGCCCGGCCGGCCATCTGGCCTTGGGGTGGTAAGCACCGGAAAATATACCAGCACGTAAAGCACATAGGCCAGCACCCAGCCGCCGACACCCAGCCACAGCCATTGCATGGTTTGCGCCGGCCATAGCCAAATAAGCACAGTGCGGCTGATGGCCGCCGCCAGTACCAGCAAAAACGCCAGCGACATTACCGCATGCGGTTTTAGCAAGCGTCCGCTGTGGCCCAGTGATACCCGCGCCATCATGCTTAAAATCATACTGCCCATAGCGCCGGCGGTTAGCGCATGCAGCGCTATGCTGTTGCTGATATTTACCCCGGCATAACGCGCACTGTATAACGCTAACCCCAGCGGAATGCACCAGTAGGCTAAATGCAGTGACCACAGTAGCGGCACTTTTACTGTGAGCCAGATTTTCCAGCGCAGGCAGCGCAGGCCGGTTAGAACGGCGCTCAGGCCAAATAAGCCGCTTATCGCCAGCGGCGGCAGGTATTGCTTGAGGGCAAAGAAATGCAGCAGAAAAATCAGCCAGAGTGAGCCCAGCGCGGCGCGATCTAACCAAACAATAGCATCGACTTTTTTCGTTTGGGTGCCGTTAGCAGTAAACATCGGCAGTACCCGGCCGCCGACTATCGCCATCAGTAAGGTAATAAGCCACACTGCATTTTGGCTACCCATTTGCACCCATTCATAGCGCGATGTTGCTATGCCGATATACATCAGCAGGTTACAGGCAGTAAGTAACAGCAGTAGTGGAATAAAAAACAGGTTACGCTGTTGGCCGGTTTTAATCAGTGGTACGGCAAGCAGATAAGCGCATACCGGCAGAAAGCTTAAATCGACCGCAGCCACCAGATACAGCGGCAAGCCTTCACCGAACAATAACAGCAAGCGACCGGCCAGCCATAGCAGGCTGATAAACAGCAGGCTTTTGCCATGTGGTGCCCTCAGGCCGGTCCAGTTTTGCACTGCAGTCAGTAAAAAACCGATCACGATGGCAGCAACAAAACCAAACAGCATTTCATGGCTGTGCCAAAATAGCACATTAGCAAATGGCTTTAGCTGAATATGGCCTGCCAGGGTCAGGCCCCACAGCAGCATGGCGATAGCACTAAAAGCCGCGCCGAACAAAAACATCGGCCGAAACGCCTGGCGTAGCAGGGGGAATAGCTTTTGCTCGGTGGCCAGATCGGTTATTTGCATGGCGTATCCTTAGTGTTTAGAACAGGTTCGTCATCAAGTAGAAAATTGTTACGCTGCGCCTGTGCCAGCCGTTGTTGATATTGTGCCGCCTGGTTGGCAAAAAACATGGTGATCATACACAGTGCCAACACGCCGTATAAAATCATAAAACAGCCGGTGACTATACCCAGTACGTCCTGTGCTACACCAAACAGTATTGGCAGGGTGCAACCGCCGAGCGCGCCTATGGCGGCGACAAAACCGCCGGCACTGCCCATATGTTGCGGGTAGTAATCGTGAATAACTTTGTACACGCTGGCACGGCCAAAGCCTTGTGCTACGCCAATAATAAAAATCAGTAAGGTAAACCACCAGACATTAATGCCAATTTCCAGCTGTACGTCTTTTTCCAGGCCGTGAATAATTAAGGTAGTTGGCGGGTAACTTAAAAAAAACAGGCAAACAATACAGACCCAGAACACGCTCCAGTTCACAGCGCGGCCGCCGTAGCGATCGGCGAACCAGCCGCCCAGTGCCCGAACCATGCTGGATGTGGCGACAAAAAACAGCGTAAACGCCATGGCTTGTTGTGCGTCCATGTCGTAGGCTTGCATATAATATTGCGGCAGCCACAGCAGTAGCGCTAAAAAACTGCCAAACACAAAGTAATAGTACAGCGAAAAACGCCAGATGCGGGCATCACTGCATAGCTGACGCAGACTAAGCGCGCAGGGGGGGGGCGTTAATTGCAGCGGCTCTTTCGGTGCCAGTAAGGCGAATAGCAGGCTGATGAACAACATGCCGGCGGCATAAACAGGCCCAACCCATGTCCAGCCGGCGTAGTGCACCGTCAGCGGCACCAACACGAAGGTAATGGCCACCCCGGCATTGCCGACGCCAAACAACCCTAAAGCGCGGCCCTGACGGCTGGAAGCAAACCACTGGCTGACATAGCGCACGCCCAACGTAAAAGACACGCCGCTAATACCAAACCAGAGCCCCAGCCATAAATAACCCGCGTAGCTGTCTACCTGTGGCAGTAGCAGTAAGGCTGGTATCACGGCCAGCATCTGATACAGCCATAACCGGCGGGCACTGGATCTGTCAGCCAGAATACCAAGCGGAATGCGCAGCACGGCACCGCTAATGATAGGTGCGGCCAGCAGAAAACCGTATTCGGTGGCGCTAAGATTAAGCTGTTGTTGCAGTGCTATGCCCATTACGGCGTATAGGGTCCAGACAGAAAAACAGGCGGCAAAGGCTAATGTTGCCATCAGTAATGCCCGGGTTGCACCGGGTAGAGTCGCTTGTGCCAGCGTTGTTGGAGCAGGCTGCACCATAGCAAAAACATCCGCTAATTAGGGGTTGGCATTAGTGTAACGCTAAAGCTATCGCTGCAGGCAGCAACGTAGGCGTACCTCTGACGCGCCAGCCAGTAGCGCTTCGCGCCGCCGTTTACCTACAAAGGGGTATCAGTGCTTGTGTTACCGCTATCTGCGGCCCTGAGGTGATATACCGCTAAGTTGGTATCTGTTTGTTTTTACGTGAAAATCTTGCCTGGCGGCTTTGTTTTATATCAATGATTTTCGCCCTAAGCCTCTCTACACTGGGCGCAGTTAATCTGTTAATCCTGTGGAGGATGTTATGGCTGGTCCTGCTTTAGCAACGCATAGCGGCAGTGGGTTAAACCTGCTTAATTTTGCCGAACAAAAAATAAAAATGCTGCACCTGACCTGGTTTGCCTTTTTCCTAACCTTTGTGATCTGGTTTGCCCATGCGCCGCTGCTTATCCACATTAAACAGGCTTTGGCGCTAACGGATGCGCAAATTAAAGCGCTACTTATTCTGAACGTGGCAATAACAATACCGGCGCGTATTGTGGTGGGTATGCTGGTTGATCGCTATGGCCCACGCATTATGTATTCGTTATTGCTGTTTATCTCGGCACTGCTGTGTATCGGTTTTGCCTTTGCCCAAACTTATGATGCGCTGGCACTGTTTCGCTTTTTGCTCGGTTTTGTCGGTGCCGGCTTTGTGGTGGGTATTCGTCTGGTGGGTGAATGGTTTCCGCACCATCAGGTGGGCACGGCTGAAGGCATTTACGGTGGCTGGGGTAACTTTGGCTCAGCCGCCGCGGCCATGACGTTACCTGCCCTGGCGCTGGCCTTTGGTGGTGCTGATGGCTGGCGTTATGCAATTGGCACTGTTGGGGTAATCAGTGCGGTATATGCGCTGGTATTTTATAAATTTGCCCGCAATACGCCCAAAGGCTCGGTGTATTTTAAACCGAAAAAAACCGGCGCTATGCTGGTGTCCAGCTGGGGGGCGCTATGGGGCCTTATGCTGATGAATATTCCGATGCATCTGGCGCTGGCCATGCTGGCGTGGCGTTTATCACCGGCGGGCGTAAACCTGTTCAGTACTGATATGATGTATGTGCTGTGGGGCGTGTTATTGCTGCTGTTTATCGTGCAAACCCAGCAAACCTGGCACATTAACGCAGATCATTTGCGGGCCGGCGTACCGGAGGCTGATAAATACAGCTTTAAGCAGGTCGGGATCTTAAATATTGCCTATTTTGCTACCTTTGGCTCAGAGCTGGCAGTGGTATCAATGCTGCCGCTGTATTTCCTCGAAACATTCGAAGGCTTAAGTGCGGTTAAAGCCGGTTTGTTAGCGTCGGGTTTTGCCTTTATGAACCTGGTATCGCGGCCGATGGGCGGCTGGTTTTCGGATAAATTTGGCCGGCGCAAAAGTATGCTGATTTTAATTGGTGGACTGGCGGCTGGTTATTTCTTAATGGGGCTGATGGACAGCCATTGGTGGATCCCGCTGGCGGTGCTGGCAACTATGGCCTGTAGCTTCTTCGTGCAGGCAGGTGAGGGCGCCGTGTTTGCTATAGTGCCGCTGATAAAACGCAGTATGACCGGACAAATTGCCGGTATGGCCGGCGCCTATGGTAATGTCGGTGCTGTGGTGTACTTAACAGTGCTAAGTTATGTCAGCTACAGTATGTTTTTCTATGTTATCGCCGCTTCGGCACTGGTGGGTCTGGTAGCGGTGATGTTTTTGGATGACCCTAAAGGCCATATTACCGAAGTGGGTGAAGACGGTACTGTGCATCGCATTAATGTCGGCTAGCCTGGCTGGCGATACAAAGGAGGCAAGATGTGAGTGAGTCTGCGTTGCAGCTACGCTACGCCACAGTGTGTGAGGCCGGTATTAAGCCGGCCAACGAAGATGCGGTAGCGCTTTATATGCCAACTGATGCTCACTTACTTACCTACAAAGGTGCCTGTTTTGCCCTGGCCGATGGTGTCAGTACCGCCGAAGCCGGGCAGCAGGCCAGCCAGCGCGCGGTCAGCCGTTTTTGCCGCGAATACTGCCAAACGCCGGATAGCTGGTCGGTGGCCTACAGCGCCGAGCAGCTACTGGCGACCATTAACAACGAGCTGTACGAGCTGAGCCATCAGTTTGTGCATGAACAAAAAGGCTATCTCACTACCTTTACCTGCCTGATTTTAAAATCACAAACCGCACATTTTTTTCATATTGGCGATAGCCGGCTTTACCACTGGCGAGATGGTGTGCTGGTGCAGCTGAGTCAGGATCACACTACAGTACTGTCAGAGCAGCGTCAGTTTTTAGGCCGGGCGCTGGGCATGGATGCGCGGGTTGAGCTGCAGCAGGGCAGTATCAGTGTCAAGCCTGGTGATCGCTTTTTGCTTTGCTCCGATGGTTTGTCAGATTTTGTCAGTCCGGATATGCTGCAACAGGCTGTATCGGCAGCTGATGATCTTGAGCAAACCGCTTTGCAATTAAAGCAGCAGGCGTTAGCGCAGGGCAGCGACGACAATATCAGCTTGATTTTGCTGGAGATAACAGCACTGCCTGAACAAAGCCTGGATGATTTAAACCAGTATTTAACCCGGTTACCGTTTCCGCCGGCATTAAGCGCCGGCATGAAACTGGATGGTTACAAAGTACTGCAAGAGCTGTTTGCCAGCAGCCGCAGCCATCTGTATTTAGTGGGAGATGAAGACAGCGGGGCTAAGCTGGTGCTTAAGTGCCCGTCACTGAATTATGATGATGATGCGCTCTATATCGACCGCTTTATCCGTGAAGAATGGATAGGCCTGCGTATTGAATCTGACTACGTAGTAAAAGTGGTGCGGCAAAGCCGGCCACGCACCTTTTTATATTATCTGATGGAGTATTTAGACGGCCAGAGTTTAGAGCAATGGTTTGAGCGCCAGCCCAAACCGCTAAAACCGGCGTTGGCGATTAAACTGGTTAAGCAAATTGCCGAAGGCTTAAAAGCCTTTCACCGTATGGGCGCTATTCATCAGGACTTAAAGCCCGGCAATATTATGTATTTAAGCAACGGTCAGTTAAAAATTGTCGATTTTGGCTCTGTGTATGTCGCCGGCTTAGCCGAAATTTACAGCCCATTGCAGCATGATGCGGCACTGGGCACAGCGGCCTATTCTGATCCGCATTATCTGCTTGGGCACAACTCCGGCGTGCAGGGCGACATTTATGCGCTGGCCACTATTGCCTATGAGCTGTTCAGTGGCGGCCACTTACCTTACGGCAATGCAGTAGAAGAATGCCGCACCGCAGCCGATTATGACAAACTGCGTTATCGTAGTGCCAGCCAGTATAACCCGGTGATCCCAACCTGGTTTGACCGTGCCCTGCAAAAGGGCGTCAGCCTCGATTTATCACAGCGCTATCAAAGCATAAACCAGCTGTTAACCGACTTACAGCAGCCTAATCCGGCGTTTTTACACGAGGAAGTTAAGCAGCAGCATAAAACCAACCCGCTGCTGTTCTGGCAGCTGTTATCCGGTTTTTGGTTTATTACCTTATTGCTGGTGGTGTGGTTGTTTTTGCTCAAACGTTGAGTGCAGTGCTGGCATGAACCGGTTTGCTCACGTCAACACGCCGTAAACCCATCCCTGGGGGCTCGATTATGAACCTCATCCATGAGGTTCACCCTTTGGGCCAGCGAAGCTGTTCAAATTCGTTCCTGACGAATTTGTCAGGCCATCCATGGCCTCCAACGGTTGACTTAGAGCAAACCGATTCCTGCTCCATCGTCTGGGTTAAACATCCTTCAGCTTTTAGGCCGAAACGCCTTAATCACCGTTTCATTGCACTGTAAATATGGCCCGTGCATTAAATCAATGCAGTAGGGCACCGCCGGAAACACCGCATCTAAACACTGGCGAATGGCTTTGGGCTTACCCGGCAGGTTAATAATTAAACTGCTGCCACGCAGGCCGGCAGTCTGGCGCGACAGTATCGCCGTTGGCACGTATTTTAACGATTCAGCCCGCATTAACTCGCCAAAACCGGGCATCATTCTGTCGCACACCGCTTCGGTAGCTTCGGGTGTCACATCACGTTTGGCCGGGCCGGTGCCGCCGGTAGTCACAATTAAACAGCAGCCTTGTTCATCACACAGCTGGCGTAAGGTTTGCTCAATTAATGGCTGCTCATCCGGAATAAGCCGGTATTCGGCCTGCCAGTCACTGGTTAAGTAGTCTTTTAACGTATCGATGATCGCCTTACCGGATAAATCTTCATATACGCCGGCGCTGGCGCGGTCGCTTATGGTAACGATGCCTATTATGGCCTTTTGTGTAGTCATTAGAAATCCTGCGTCCTGTTGCATCAATCGAACCGACCTACCCACGCCAACACGCCGTGACCCCATCCCTGGGGGCTCGATTATAAACTTCATCAGTGAAGTTTATCCTTGCGGACCAGCTTCGCTGTTCAAATTCGTTCCTGACGAATTTGTCAGCATCCTGGCCTGCAACGGTTAGCTTAGGGTAAGTCGATTCTCAGTTAAATTTTGCGTCAGCCTCATTTGTTCCGTCACTGACTAACCTGTCGCCATTCCGGCCAGATTCAGCCAGTAGCCGTTACTGTCGGTTGCCGGCAGTGGCTGCGGCGCTGTGCCGTTAATATTGGCTTTAAATTTCGCCAGCCAGTCAAAGGTGCCGCTGAGCTGTGGGCTTAACCGTACTATATCCACCTGGCCCTGCATAGTGCTTAGCTGGTTAACCAGGTTATAGCGCTGGCCAGACTGGGTTTGAATGCCGTTTAACACAAATACCTGAGTGCCATCCTGGCTTGTTACCTCGCGCCCCTGTGGGTAGTTAATGCAGCACAGCTCACACTGATCTTTACTGCGGTTCTCCGAACGGGCAGTAAAGCAGCGGCCACTCCAGGCCAGCGGCAGGTGGCCAAAGCTGAACACTTCAGTGCGAAAACAGTCGCGGATATCGGCAATAATGCTTTGATGTAATACTTCGGTTAACCATTGGCCGGATAATTCTACCGGCATCACCCAGCGCGTTAAGCCCATGCTGACTAAGCGGCGCAGCGTATGCTGGTTGTAGCAGTTAATTGCCGCACCGGCGACAAAAGGCAGGCCCTGCTGCTGTAGCATGCTAATAGCGCCCACGTCATTGGCCTCAACTAAAAACTCGCCGTTATCGACATATTTACGCAGTTCACGCAGCTCACCGGGTGACTCATATAATGTCATGGATGATAAACACACCTGTTTACCGGCTTCGCGCAACATGTGGGCGATGGCCATATAGTCATCAAATTTAAGCTCGCGCCTCTTGCTACAAACCGTTTCGCCTAAGTAAACAATATCAAAGTCGCTGTCAGCGACTTCGCGGTAAAACGCGAGCATCTGTGCTTTGGGCCAAAAATACAGTACCGGGCCTAGTGAAAATTGCATGTGATTACTTCCATTTGCGATGATAGGCGCCAAGTGTGGTTTGGCTGCCTTCAGACAAGCCGGCCAGCACTTGCTGCCACTGTGGTTGCACATTAAAACGCTCTGGCGTGGCCATTACCGCATCAATAGCGGCGCGCCAGACTTTGGTAATTTGTGCCACATAGGCCGGGCTGCGCTGGCGGCCTTCTATTTTTAATGACTTAATGCCCTCGGCGTATAGCTCGGGCAGTAAATCCAGCGTGTTTAAACTGGTGGGCTCTTCCAGCGCATGATAAGTATCATTGCCTACAGTAAAGCGGCCTTTGCATAGGGTGGGGTAGCCGGCGGTTTCGTTTGGTGCGAAGCGGTCGATTAACACGCCGTTTAAACGCGACTCCAGCGTGCCGTTGTTATCCTGCCAGTTCACAAAGGCGGCCGGCGAGCAGGCCCCGGCGGTGTTGGGCGACTGCCCGGTCATATAAGAGCTTAAATAGCAGCGGCCTTCGGCCATAATGCACAGGCTGCCAAAGGCGAATACTTCAAGGTCTATATCACAGCTTCTGGCCAGCGCCCGTACCTGCTGCATCGATAATACCCGCGGCAGTACCACCCGGCTGATATTAAACTGGCGGTAAAAATCAATGGCTGCGGCATTGGTGGCCGAGGCTTGTACTGATAAGTGCCGCTCCAGTTTGGGGTAGCGTTCAGCCGCATAAGCCAGCACGGCAATATCAGCCAGGATCAGCACATCAGCTCCGGCATCGGCGGCCATATCCACCGCCTGCTGCCAGCGTTGGTAATTGTTTGGGTGGGCAAAGGTATTGATGGCTACGTGTAGCTTTTTGCCATGCTGGTGTACATAACGGGCCGCGTCTTTGAGCTTAGCTTCGTCAAAATTTAAGCCGGCAAAATGGCGGGCGTTGGTGTCATCTTTTAAACCGATGTAAACGGCATCGGCGCCATGCTCGATGGCGGCTTTCAGTGCCGGCATACTGCCAGCCGGACAAAGCAGCTCCATAGGGTGTGTTCCGTATTCGTTTAGCGTTATTACTACCACCGACAGGGAATAGAGTGTGGCGGCGTACTGTGGTTTCATTATAGGGTGATAACTCAGCGCAAGGCTTGTATATGTTTGATATTAAAAGCGTTAACTCCAAGTTGGTAGCATCTCTACCCACAATGCTGCGCGGCCTTACCCGTTGTGCGCCCAAGGCAGCTCAGGCCGGCGTGTTACAGTTGGCATTGAACCAGTTTTTCCGCCCGGAGCTAAACGCCAGTGAGCTGGATTTTTTAAGCGGCAAAACACTGGTGGTGCAGGTAAGCGATATAGCTCTGCAGTTTGCCATTAGCCTAAACGGTGACAAGCTACGGGTGCAGTTAGCCAGCGCAGGGCAGGATTTACTGCTAAAGGCAGAGCTGGCCGACTTTGTCGCCATGATCAGCAATACTGCCGATCCGGATACGTTGTTTTTCCGCCGCCGCCTGCAAATGCTGGGTGATACCGAGCTTGGCTTATATTGCAAAAACCTGCTCGACAGCATAGGGCCAGAGCGTCTGCCGAAGCTATGTCAGCTTGGTTTAAGCTGGCTGGCGCAGCAACAGCTAATTGCCAGCGACAACGCTGCTGCGCTGGTCAATTAAGTTTGGCCTGCGGCAGATCAAAGTATGCGCCCTGGCCGGCGTTATAATGCCAAGCTGCCGGCCCAAATCAGTAAACGAGGTTAGAATGCACACCATACAGTGGGATCAGAAGTTAATCAGTAAATACAATATTAACGGCCCGCGTTATACCTCGTACCCCACGGCACTGGCGCTGAACAGTAACTTTGACCGTGCGCACATTCAAACGGCGATCAGCCAGAGCCCGAACGAACTCAGCTTGTACCTGCATATCCCGTTTTGCCATAAGCTGTGTTACTACTGCGGCTGTAATAAGGTGATCACCCGCCATCAACACAAAGCCGATACTTACCTCGATGCCTTAGCGCAGGAGATGGCGCTGTATCAGCCACTGCTGCAGGGCAAAAGCATTAATCAGCTGCATTTAGGTGGCGGTACCCCCACCTTTTTAACCGAGGTACAGCTAAGCCGTTTAATGGCGCTGTTGCAGCAACACTTTACAATTAATGCTGATGCCGAAATCAGTATTGAAATAGACCCGCGCAGCTGCAGTGACGACAAACTGCGGCATTTACGCAGCTTAGGTTTTAACCGGGTTAGCTACGGTGTGCAGGATTTAGACGAAAAAGTGCAAATTGCCATTAACCGGCTGCAGGATACTGACCTTATCCGCCATCAGGTGCAGTTAAGCCGTGAGCTGGGCTTTAGCTCGATAAATCTCGATCTGATTTACGGCTTACCCTTTCAACAGAGCGCCAGTTTTGCCGAAACCGTAGATGAAATTATCCGCCTTAATCCCGATCGCATCTCGTTATTTAGCTATGCACATATTCCGGAGCGTTTTGCTGCCCAGCGCAAAATTGATAACGACAGCCTGCCGGATGCGCCGTTAAAGCTTGAACTCATGCAGCTGGCCATTAACCGTTTTGTCGCCGCCGGTTATCAGTTTATCGGCATGGACCACTTTGCCAGACCCGACGATGCCCTGGCCAAAGCGCAGCAAGCCGGTAAGCTGCAGCGTAATTTTCAGGGTTATACCACCGCCGGCCAGGATGCGTTAATTGGCCTGGGGGTATCCAGCATCAGCCAGGTAAGCGGCGTATTATGGCAAAACAGTAAAGAGCTGCCGGCATATTATGCCGCTATTAACAGTGGCCAGCTGCCGGTAGAGCGCGGCTTTAGTTTAAATAGCGATGATAAACTGCGCGCTGCGTTAATCAGCCAGCTTATCTGTCATTTCGAGCTGGACGTTGAAGCTTTCAGTCATAAGTGGCGCCTTAACGGCTTCTGGCAATACTTCGCCGAAGCATTAGAGCGCTTGCAGCCGTTTATGGAAGACGGTTTGGTTGAGGTATACGCCGAGCGCATTAAAGTAACCAACGCCGGCCGGCTGTGGGTGCGTAGCATCTGCGCCTGTTTTGATGCCTACTTAAGCCAGGGGCAGCAGCGGTATTCAAAGGTGGTGTAAGCCTGTAGGGGCGCGCCTATTTACACCAAGCAGGCGCCCCGATTTTTAGCAAAATGGCAGAACATTAATTGTCAAAGGGCGCAACGATGCGCCCCTACGTTTTCCGGCTGTCGTCAATACAGCGCCACTAAGTCGCCGGCTTTATTAAAGGTCAGAAAATCGGCAATCATGCCACCCTGAATTTTCTCCATCATCATCTTAAGTGGCTGTGTCGCTTCATCGCTGTTTGGTGGGAAACCACCGCGGCCGCCCAGTGCTGAAACAAAGGCGATATCCCAGTCAACGCCAGTGGTGGTGGACTCTTGCACTAAGCTGGCAAATTCGTTTACCTCGTCTGGCAGTTTATCCACACACAGCACCGGTGCTAAGGCGCCGCCCTGGCCTTGCTCGAAGTTGTGTTTTTGCGTGTCAGTATAACCGTTTGGTAGCTCGGCTTTGGCAAACACAAACAGCAAACGCTGCGGCTCGTCCTGCATGGCCGCCGCTTTGATTAAGTCAGAGTAAGATTCTATATTCATGATTCACGCCTGCTAACAGTTTTCGCCAGTGTAACAAAGCCTGTGTAGTGAAAATACCGGCTCTGGTGGGGTAGGGGCTAACCCTGAAGAGGTAGTCACCTTTGCCTGCTTAGCAGCTGGGTGGTTTTTACCTAAAATGGTGGTAATTTTCACCCCGAGGCCGTCTTATGACACACTTTATCCGCAACTTGTCGATTAGCCGTAAACTGATGTTATTACTGTTGTTGCCGGCGCTGGCGGCGTTATGGCTGGCGCTGGGGCGTTTTAGCGACAGCTGGCAGCAGGTTGCTCTGGCTGAGCATGTTAGCCAGGCTATTGAAGCGTCAGCCACAACCAATGCGTTAGTAGCCACCCTACAAGCTGAGCGTGGTGCCAGTGGTGTTTACCTGGCCAGCAATGGTAGCCGCTTTGCCCAGCGTTTGCCGCAACTGCGCCAGCAAAGCGATCAGCGTTTACAGGCGTTTTTAGCTGTGCAATTGCCTGAGCTTAATGCGCTACAGCAACAGCTGGGCGAGCTTAATGCGTTGCGCCATCAGGTTGATCAGCAAAGCATCAACAATGCCAGCTCGGCTGAGCGTTATACCGCACTCATTACTGCCATGATAGCGCAAAACCATCAGTTGGAAGCGGCGCTGACGCACCGGGATATGGCGCGGCAACTGGCGATACTCAACCAGTTTATAGAAATGAAAGAGCGCGCCGGGCGTGAGCGCGCCATTTTAGGCTTAGTGTTTAGCCGTGGCAGTTTTAACAGTGAATTACTGGCTCGCTTTAGCAATAATTTAGGCGCTTATAACGCCTTTGCTGAAAACTTTTTACGTATGGTCAGCCCACAGCAGCAAAGCGCCTGGCGTACCCTTAGCCAGCATAACAGCTTTGCTGAAGTGGCCCGCCTGCAGCAACTGGCGTTTAACACCGCACTGGGTGAGCCGCTTAACGTAGATGATGGCCAGTGGTTTGACCTTGCTACTAGCCGTCTGGCGCAAATGGCTGAATTTGAAACAGCACTCAAAGCCGGTATTGTCGCCTCTGCTGAGCAACTGCAGCAGCAGTCTGTGCGCCAATTATGGTTATTAGCGGCGGCTATTGTGTTGATAAGTGCCGTGCTGACAATTGTTGCAGCTATTACCATGCGCAGTATTTCAGCTGCAGTACGCAGTATTGAAAGCACCATTACTGCACTGGCAAAGCGCGACCTTACCGCGCGCAGCCACTATAAAAGTAAAGATGAGTTTGGCCGCATTGCCGACAGCACCAATAATATGGCGCAGGAGCTGCTGCGGGTTATTCATGAAATTGGCGGCGCTACTGCGCAGGTTGCTACCGCTGCCGAGCAATCATCGGCGGTAACGTTGCAAACCAGTAAAGGCGTACAGCAGCAACAGCAAGACACCGAAATGGTGGCCACTGCGATGCATGAAATGAGCGCTACCGTGCGTGATGTTGCCGCCAGCACGGCAGAGGCGGCAGAGTTGTCGGAAACCGTGCAAGCCGGTGCAGCACAAGGGCAAAGCCGGTTAGAGCAGACCATAGCACTTATTCAGCGTTTATCGGGCCAGGTTGACAGCACCGCCAAAGTGATTGACCAGGTAAAACAGGACAGTGATGCCATTACCTCGGTGCTGGATGTAATTCGTGGTATTGCCGAGCAAACGAATTTGCTGGCGTTAAATGCGGCCATAGAAGCGGCCCGGGCAGGTGAGCAAGGCCGCGGTTTTGCCGTAGTCGCAGATGAGGTGCGTACTCTGGCGCAGCGCACGGCGCAGTCGACCGGTGATATCCAGCGCATGATAGAAGGCTTGCAACAAGGCGCAACCCAGGCCACCGATGCGATGCGTATCAGCCTGAGCCAGGCGCAGGAAGGCCGTGACAAAGTAGCTGAAACTGGTGATATTCTGGCGCAGGTGCTACAGGGTATTAATGGCATTAATGATAAGAATACGCAGATCGCCTCAGCGGCCGAGCAGCAAGCTGCAGTAGCTGATGAGATAAACCAAAAAATACTTAATATTAGTGATGTAGCAGTACAAACCAGTGCCGGTGCTGAGCAAACCGCCAGCACCAGCCGCGAACTGGCGCGCCTTGCCGAGCAACTGCAACAGCTGGTAGGGCGTTTTACGCTGGCCTAATGTCAGGCTAGTTTGGCATTAAACAGCGCGGCGATAAGATCTGACTGGGTTATTACTCCGACCAGCTGTTGCTGGTCGTTTAATACAGGTATATGGTGCAGGCCCTGATCGGATAACATAGGAACAAGCGCCACTATATGATCCCGCTCATGGGCAACGGTAAGCTTAGTCACCATAATTTCGGCGACCTCACGTTTATGCTGGGTTTTATGGCGGTTTTTCAGCAGCAGCTGATTGACATGGCGCAGTAAACCCCAGTAATGCGGCACTTGCAGGTTCTTTAGAAAGTCGACCGTTGATACCACACCCATTAATTGTTGCTGGTTGTCTGTTACCGGCAGCATACTAATTTTATGTTTACGCAGTAGCTGCCAGGCACTGCCTACGGCGGTGTCTGGTGTTACGGTGATGAGATCTGTCGACATAATATCGCTACAACGAATTTCACCGCTTTTACGCTGATAAGCATTAAGCTGCGCCTGATGATATAAACGTTCTAAATCCTGCTCGCTAATATCGACTACGGTATCAAAGCTGTTTAATGCACTAAGTAAATCTTCCGGCTGCAGGCCGAGCCGTTTTAGCGGTGTGGCGTCTTTATGCAAATGCACCGGGTCAAATTTTTGTGTCGTTGGCTGCATACCACGTTTTAGCCAGAATTTTTGCAGCAGCAGCGCAACAGCAAGCATTACCAGCACATTCAGCGCTACCGGGTAGAGCAAAAAGTCATAGCCCAATACGCTGTCGGTAGAGGCAATCACCGGCACCAGCGCGGTGGCGCCGCCCGGCGGGTGCATACACTCAAAGATGTACATGACAAACAGCACGCAGCCAATGGTTACTGCGGCCATCAGCGCTAAGTCGGTAAACAGGTGCGAGCAAATAAGGCCGACGGTAGCCGAGATAAGATGGCCGCCAACAAAAGACCAGGGCCGGGCCAACGGGCTGTTAGGCAAACCAAATAACAATACCGACGATGCACCCATCGAGGCCAGCAGCACTATGGTGCTGGCAGTATCGGCCAGTTGCAAACTGGTGTAGGTGACAATAAAAAGTGCGATAAAGGCCGCCAGCGCTACCTTTAGCCGCTCGGTAAGCGGTATGGCCGATAAGCGCTGGCTGTCGCGTTTAATCAGGCCCAGTTGTGCCAGTACGGCACTTAACAGGTTTTTTGCTCGGCGTTGCAAGGTTAAATCCGGAATTTGCACCAAAGGAGGGCAAGTATAAGCAGTTAGCAGAAAAAAAGACACCCGGATGTCTGCGGCTGAATGACGTTAATACCTAGTCGGCAGCTAAAATTTTATTGCGGATAAGGCTGCGTTTAACACTTAAACACAATTTACCGAAACGTCTTAGCTCATCAAATTTGGGTGTACGGCCATTTTTGATGGCGTGCTCCCAAAACGATACTTCAGCGTCAACCATCTCCAGCAGTTTTTTTGGGCAACCCTGACAGTCGGTGTTAGTTATGCCACAGACAAAGGTGGCGGGCTCATATAACGGTAGGGTGGCTTTAACCTCAACCAGCAGTTGCTGCATTGCGGTAGTCAGATCAGGTTTAGTCGGCATAATACCAACCTCTGGTTACGGCAAGAGCGCCAACTGTACTGTATGACCCATTGTCTGGCTATTATACAAAGTAGGTACATCGTAGTGCCTAATATGCTTTGTTGCTCACAGCAGTAACAAGGTAGACAGGACGGTGCGTTAACGGAATAATTCCATATCAAAGGGAGAATAATGCATGAAAATACTATCGATATGGCTGTTAACCGGCTTACTGCATGCCGCGCCCTTACAGGCTGATCAAGCACCTCATCATCACCATGGCGATGATGAGGTGCTTACGATGCTGGCGCTGAATGATGGCGCTAAATGGCCGGTAGATACAGTGTTAAGTGAGGCGATGCTTCGGCTGAGGGCACAGCTGCTAACGCATCTGGATGATATTCATCACAAACGTTTTACCGCGTCACAATATCAACAGTTTTCTCAGATGTTGCAGCAGGAAGTTAACCACATCGTTGCCAATTGCAAGTTAACACCCGAGGCAGATGCGCAGTTTCATTTGGTACTTGCGGCAATGATGCAAAGCCAGCAAGCGATGGCTGCAAGTGAATTGACAACCCAACGCCAGGGCGCTGTTAAGTTGTTACGGGCGTTGCAGCGCTATTCCGAGTATTTTAATGATGACGCGTTTTTGCCTATTACACATTAAGTAAGCGGGTTTTGCCAGGCACGAGTAAGTTAATTTATGGCTCGCCTAGTCGTTTGCGCCAGTCTTCTACCTGACCTGTTTTTAAGCGCTGTTTTGCTAAACTTCGCCATGATTCGCTAAGCGGGCTAAGCATGGCGATTTCTTGTAACACTTCTGTGCACCAGGTGGAGCCATAAAGAGTGTCTAACAAACGTGATAGCGGCCAGTTAGGATAAGGGCGTTCAAGCAGTGTCATAATGTAACCGGTTGCCACCATTCCAGGCGTCAATACCCGGTAATACCAGCCGGTACGGCGGCTGTCCTGAACTAACCTTGCCATGTTTTGTTTGGCAAAACGTAAGTTTAATTTCCAGCACGGTTGCCTTGCCTGCGATACCTCTACAATAGCCTGATCCAATTGCCAGATATCGCCAACACAAACATCCTGTTCGGTTAACGCATCTGTCGTCAGGTTTTCGCCAAAGGCGGCGCTGTCGCCAAAATCGGGCAGCTTACCAAGTATTTGCTGCCAGTAGGCATAATGGCTGGCGGGGTAATGATGTAAGGCCTTTTCTGCACCGCCATGATGTAGCCGGTCCGCCTGTAAGTCACCTTCTAAGCCGTTAATGCCCAGCCAGGCTTGCTTTACCGGCGTTTTATGGATGCCGCTGATAACCCCCTCTGTGCCGAGTGGTTGCAAGCCGCCGGTTCTTATGTGGACAATTCTTGCGCTGACAATCATTTGTTGTGTTGCTCCTGAACAAAAGGCGTATTGTTTGACAGGTTAAGGTACCAAAAAGGCTTCGCTTTAACTAAGCAGAAGCCTTGTATGATAGTTTGGGTATTAGTTTAGCTGTTGCAATGGCTGCACGGCAGCTTTGCTGTCAAACACGCCTTTTACCACTTGCCAGCTCACTGCTAAGGCACCGATGATAAAGATCACGTCGCCAAAGGTGCGCACCCAGCGTAGCGTATGCAAAATGTCGCTTTGCATAAAGGCTTCACTGCGGGCATACCATAAGCCTTCGGTGGCGCTGGCGTAAAACTGAATAAAGCCAATCGGCAACAGGCTGCTAAACAGCATTAGCACCAGGCCGCCGTTCATCCACCAAAACGCCGTTTTCATCAGCTTTTCATCAAACACCAGTTGTGGCCGGATATAACGCAGTATCAGCAAACAGAAACCCAGCGCCAGGAAGCCATAGACACCAAATAGCGCAGCATGGGCATGGGTTGGCGTAGTGTTTAAGCCCTGCAGATAATACAGTGCTATCGGCGGGTTAATCATAAAACCAAACACGCCGGCGCCGAGCATGTTCCAGAACGCCACGGCGACGAAAAACATCAGTGGCCATTTAATATCGCCCATCCACGGCGCTTTATTTTTCAGGCGCCAGTTTTCCCAGGCTTCATAACCCAGTACTACCAGTGGTACCACTTCCAGTGCACTAAAAGTGGCACCAACTGCCATCACCGGCGTAGTGGTGCCCGAGAAGTACAAGTGGTGGAAGGTGCCCGGTATACCGCCTAACATAAACAGTGACGCTGACGCTAAGCTGGCACTGGTGGCGACACTGCGCGATACCAGCCCCATGCTGTGGAAGATAAACGCCAGCGATACGGTAGCGAACACTTCAAAGAAGCCCTCTACCCACAGGTGAACCACCCACCAGCGCCAGTATTCCATTACTGATAAATGTGTGCGCTCGCCATAAAACAGGCCGGCACCGTAAAATAAGCCGACGCAAATCACCGAGGCGGCAAATAGCGCCAGCAGGTTTTTATCGCCAGGGGCTTTAAAGGCCGGTACCACAGCGCGCAGCATCAGCACTAACCAGAACAGTACGCCAACGTATTTAATAATTTGCCAGAAGCGGCCAATATCAATGTACTCATAGCCCTGATGGCCAAACCAGAAACTGTATTGCTCTGGCATAATTTGCATAATGGCAAAGTAGTTACCGGCAAAAGAGCCCGCTACCAGCACCACTAAGGCCCAAAACAGTACATCGACGCCCAGTTTTTGGTACTTGGGATCTTTACCGCCGTTAATAATGGGTGCTAAGAATAAGCCTGCCGCTAAAAAGCCGGTGGCAATCCAGAACATCGCGGCTTGAATATGCCAGGTACGCGCCAGGCTGTACGGCAGCCATTCAGTGGTGTTTAAGCCATAAAAACCATCGCCTTCTACGGTGTAGTGGGCGGTAAAACCACCTAAAAACACCTGTAGCGTAAACAGTGCCACCACCACCAGAATATATTTACCCAGTGCTTTTTGTGACGGGGTCAGTGTTAAGCGGGCGATAGGGTCTTGTTTTGGCGCTGCAGGCTCTTCGTCATCGTGTTTGCGTAGGAAGGCCCAGCCCCAGATCAGGCCACCGACACCGGCGATCAGTAAAATAATACTCACCAGTGACCAAATCAGGTTCTCGGCGGTTGGCCGGTTGTCAATTAACGGCTCATGTGGCCAATTATTGGTGTAGGTTGCACTGTCCGGATAACGCTCAGTGCTGGCTGCCCAGGCCGTCCAAAAGAAAAACTGCGTCATTTCCTGCCGGCGTTTAAGTGAGGGCAGGGTATTGTTTTTCATTGCATAGTTGGCGCGGGTTTGGCTAAGTGCAATATCATCACCAAACAAGGCAATATAGTGTTCAGCCGTTTGCGTTATGGCCTGTACCCGCCTGTCGCTTAGCAGCAAGGTGTCAGTGGCTTTGTCGTAGCTGTTGCTGCGGTAGGCCTGCTTTAACGCAAACTGCAGCGTATTTTGTTGCGTGGCATTAAGCTCGTTGTAGCTTTGGCCAAATTCATCTTGCGCGGCAAGTTCCAGCCAGGCTATTAACTCGCGGTGCAGCCAGTCGGCCGTCCAGTCCGGTGCCTGATAGGCGCCATGGCCCCAGATAGAGCCCAGCTGCATACCACCAACCGATTGCCAGGCGGTCTGGCCGTTTAAGATAGTTTCATTGGTCATCAGCACTTGCCCTTGCTGATTAACCACCTTAGCCGGAATAGGCGGCGCCGAGCGGTACACCTCAGCGCCAAAATAGCCCAGCACGCCAAAGGTGATGGCCAAAATGGCAATTAACAGCCACCAGAGTTTACGATATCCGGCCATACAGCCCCCTTACATTATTGTTGTTGCACCCAAGTGTCATAGGTCACTCCTATTTTATATAACCGGCGTTGTCGCCTGTATGGGCATTACAAGAACTACGCCATTTTTTAATTAATTGTTTTTAATTGATTTTATTGTGATTTACTTAAAGGTTGGGTGGTTTTAACTTGCGCTGGACTGGGTGTAATTTACCGTCAGGGTAGAAAGTACCCGGATCAGTTGATGCTAACAGTTTTTTCTACCTCTTCAGCGATATAGGCATGGCGGGGAAGTTGTTTTATGGTGGCGCGCAAAGATGACGATGAGAGCTGCCAAATGGAATACTATTTACCGTTAAAACAATTACATATGTTTTGTGCTTATTTGAGTGCCGGCTTGTTTATGCTGCGGTTATTGTTGGATATGGCCGGTAAACCCGGTTGGCGCTTAAGCCCGGTGCGATATTTGCCGCATATTAACGACACCTTGTTGCTTACGCTGGCATTCACATTATTGGCTATCGGGCCTTGGCAGCCCTTTGTGCACCAATGGCTGGGGTTTAAAATTCTATTGTTGCTGGGTTATATTGTGTTTGGTATTGGCGCCTTAAAACAGCGCCTAAGCCTGCCGGTGCGTGCGGTGTGTGCTGTTATCGCGCTGGCGCATTTGGCGGGTATTTTTTACCTGGCCCGGTTTAAACCGTTGTTGTTTGTTTGATGTCTGCCTCGGGTTTGTAGGGGCGCCCATTCTCATAGTTACAGGCGCCCCGGTTTTTGCGCTGCGGATTTAATCCGCTTTAAGCGCGGCGTTGTTGCTGGGGGGTTTGCTCGCGCTGATAATGCCGCAGGCTATGCTCCCGGCGACGGCCACTGCTAAAAGCAGATACCCGTTTTAAATAACCAATAACCCGGGTACCGTAATCAATATCTTTACTGCCGCATTTAGCACAGGCGCACAGCGTGCGTTTGTCGATGGCTTCACACTGGTTGCAGATAGTAATTTTCACGTTTACACAAAAGTAGTTACAGCCGGTTTGGGCGGCGATATGCAGCAGGTTAACGTAGCCCGGCTGGTCGAGTTTTTCCTCCAGATTTAAATGCAGCGCCGAGCCGCCATCGAGATAATCCAGCAGTTGCCGTCCATGCAGCTGGAATTTGTCCAGCGTATTACTGTGCTCATCTTCTACCACATAAAAATACGAGTTATAGCAGTCGCGCGCTACTATATAGCCATCTTCGCGATCCCACTTGGCGTTTTTTACCCCCAGGTTTTCCGCCGGTACAAACTCGGTGTTAAACATATAGCCATATTCGGCTTTGGCCGCTTTATTGGCGTCGAAGATCACTTTGAGCTGCTGTTGCACAAAACGGATATAGGCCGGGTTATTGCCGGCGGTTAACCCCTGCGATTCTGCCGCTTCTACCATGCCATTAATGCCAATGGTTAAAAATTGCTTGTCCAGGCTGATAAAGCCCGCGTCGTATACCGTGAGCAGGCCGGCCGCTTTGTACTGCTCCATCAATTTGCGGTAGGCCACCTGATATTTATGGATTTTCGCCACTTCCACAGCCAGGTCGCGGCCATCCTGCACTAAACGGTTCATATTAATGGTAATCACATTAATAGAGCCGGTGGCGACACCGCCTGCACCTAAGGAGTAAGAAAACGTATTGTCGCTGATTTCACTGCGCAGCCGACAGCAGCTGGCTAACGAGTCGGCATTTTCAGACTGGTAAATAAAGAATGAATTCCCTGCTGCCATCTCAGCCGCAATGTCATTGGCAAAGGCGGCATCTTTGCATTTGCCGTTTTCGGTTAACATGGCAACGGTAACCACCGGGAAGGTCAGCACGGTTTTATCCCGCTCTTTATTAAACCAGCTTAAGAAAAACTGCTGCAGCGCTGACACCGATTGCCACTCTGGCTTAACAAAGTCCGGAAACACGAAGTTACCAAACATGCTGTCGAAGTAGTGTTGGTCGTACACTGAAATATTCCAGAATACGCTTTGGTAGCCCCGTGCTGCCGCTGGCTGGTTTAGCGCATACACTACATGCTGCAGGTGGTTTTCGATTTGTTTGCGATGCGTTTGCAGGTAGTTATCGCCATAGTCTTTGCGGGCAAAGTAATCAAAGTAGGTTAAAAACTCCACTGTGGCCACGGCGCCGGCAAACTGGCTGGACACGGCAAACACGAAGTTAACAAAACAGCCACAGAAGGATTCTAAATGCTTCGGCGCTTGTGACTCGCCGCCCAGTTTGGTTAAGCCATCGCGTAAAAACGGATACATAGTTACCGACACACAATATGGCTTTAAGCTGGTTTCATCGTGTACATAAATTTCGTGATCGCTAATTTGCCGCAGGTATTCCGCTGCCAGTTCAGCACCAAATAACTCACTGATTTTATTGCTAACTAACGCCCTATTTACCTGAATAAACTGATCTTTCATTAGCTCGGCTTCCAGCGTGGCAATGTTTTTTTGTGTCACGTTAGCATTGGCATCTAACTTTGAGCCATCGGCGGCATTCGTGGCCTGCAGATAGTTGTCGATAAAGCTGAGTTTTTGTTGTAGTTGGTGAAAATTGAGCGCTTGCATGGCAGATCCCTTTTTATGGTTTTACAAATAAATGGTTCAGGCGTGTATTACTGCGTAAATCGGTAAAAATCTGGTTAGTGTGCGGGCTATCCAGGCCGCCGCGTTCAGACAGCCAGCGGCCGGTTTTAAGGTAGGTTAGCTGCTGTTTCAGCTCACTGCTGACATCGTCCAAGCCGGTATATAAACAGGTGTTAAGCCCGGCATAGCGGCTTAACTTAAGCAGTGATATCAAGGCTTCAGGCTGCCACTCACCGCCTAAAAACAACACGCAGCTGATCAGGTTTTTATAGCTGTCTAAGCGATGTTGCAGGTAAACCGGTGTCAGTGCTGTACCCTGGTTAGCCTGCCAGCTATAGCTGCTATGGCAGCCTTTGCAGCCCAGCGTACAGCCAGCAATGGTAAAGGCCAGTGACACCTCATTTGGCACCTCCTGAAAGGCGATTTGTTCATCGGTGAATCTAAGCATTTAACCCTCTATATAGTGTTTATTTTATTTTGATGCACTAGATATTGTGTTTTAGCTTAGCGTTAGCTGTCGGCAAAAGTTTGATCTGGATCATGTTTTAACGGACCTGAAATTGCCATAGTCGCGCCAGAGCGCATCAAAGCTGAGCTTGTTACCCCATCGGGGGTAAGTTGCTTTGGCAAAAAACCAGTATGGACAATGAAAAAACCGCCCACTGAAACCCAGGGGCGGTGCAGAGGAGCCAAAACAACATTGGCCAACGTGGAGCTATGAGAGAATTCGACTTAGTGGCGCTGCAGTGTGACAACAGGGCGCAAACCTGCGCTCTACTGCATCAGCGGTGAGGCTGAAAGGTTAAAGTCGTAGCCCTCTATTTCAGCGTCAACAATTAGCGTATGAATATACTGTGCTACCGCTTTACGGCGGACTTTTTCATTTAAATAGTCGGCAATTTTTTGCTCGACGGCGCTAAAGGGCAGTAACTGGCCAGGCACTTTGCGCGCAATATACACTATGTGATAACCATAACGGCTTTCTACTGGCTGTGGCATTAGCCCCGGTTCGGTATTAAATATTTGCCGCTCAAACTCCGGAACGGTTTGGCCGCGGCTGATTTGGCCTAAACTGCCGC
This sequence comes from Rheinheimera nanhaiensis E407-8, assembly GCF_000296695.1. Lineage (GTDB taxonomy): Bacteria > Pseudomonadota > Gammaproteobacteria > Enterobacterales > Alteromonadaceae > Alishewanella > Alishewanella nanhaiensis. The sequence continues at coordinate 61,527 of NZ_BAFK01000004.1, read as the reverse complement.
CGGTTTCTTTTGACGGACAAGCCGAGTAGTGCTGTGCCAGTTGTGCCAGCGGTTCGCCTTGTTGTAGCTTAGTGATTAACTGCTCGGCCAGGGTTTTGGCTTCTACCCGGGCTTTGTCATCTTCTGGTGCTGCCGCCAGCAGTATATGGCTGACTTCCAGCAGCGGCGAGCTATGAAAGCGCTGCGGGTTTAAGCGGTAATATTGCTCGCACTCTTCCTGGCTGGCAGTGGGAATGGCCACCTCGGTGTTAATCAGTGCATCAAGAAAATTATCATCGCTGGCGGTATTGGCCTCGCTTTTTACGCTAAGGCCCAGCGCTTTGGCGCGCTGGCGCAGCAGCTCGCCAATAATCAGTGATTCGGCGGCTTTTAGCATAGCCGCGCGTTTATCGCTGGCCGGGTGGTACTGCATTTCGGCCATTATCGCCGCTTCGCTGATACTGGCTTGGTTGACTTGTATCATATTAAACCTCTGTAATCGGTACCGTTTAGCATATCGCCAGACTGCTTTCAGCCGGTATTGCACACAAAGACGCCGTAAATCCCTCCCTGGAGGCTCCTCTTTGGCATCCATGCCAAAGACGCTTTGTTTAGCAATATCGGCTCGCAGTCTGGCTGGTCAATCGATCCATTCTGGCCCAGGTTGGAACCTCGTTAGCGCAGCCACAGAGTGTCTGAGCGCAGCGAGTTGCTGTGGCGAGCACAGCGAGTGTTGCAACCGTCAGGGCCTTAAACCGTCCGTTATTCACGTCGTCTAGCGCACAAAACGTTGGCGTACTATCTGGTGCTGACGGCGTACGTACTGCACCGGCACACTTAGCATGTGCACTAAGCGGCTAAACGGGAACACTACAAACAGCGTCATACCCAAAAACACGTGCAGTTTAAAAATCCAGTGCACGCCGCTAATGGCTTCTGCTGCGGCCACGCTGTTAAAGGTGACGGTGTTTTGCGCCCAGGCCATTAGTTTTAGCATCTCGGCGCCATCTAAATGGCCCATTGATACGGTAATACTCAGTAAGCCCAGAATTAACTGCGCATAAAGTAAAAACAAAATGGCAATGTCCATCGGGTTGCTGGTAGCGCGAATACGCGGGTTAAACAGCCGGCGTTTAATCAGCACGGTAAGGCCGTAAAAGCAGATCAAACCAAAGATGCCACCGGCGACGATAGCGATTATTTGCTTCATCTGGGTGGTAATGCCAAACAGATACCAGATTTCTTTTGGCATCAGTAAGCCAAAGAAATGGCCTAAAAAGATGCCCAAAATACCAATGTGAAAAGCGATACTGCCTTTGCGCAGTTGTTTGCTTTCCAGCAGCTGGCTGGAGCTGGTTTTCCAGGTATATTGCTCTCTGTCGTAGCGGATCCAACTGCCAATTACCATAATGGCGATGGCAATGTAGGGGTAAATGCCAAAGGCAAACAGATTTAAGTGTGCCATGTTAATGCTCCTTTAAGCGCGCTTAGCCGCGGCTGCTTTATAAAGTTGTTGCCCAGCTTCTTCACTACCGAGCAGCTCAGTGCTTAGCGGAATAAACTGATCACGGCGCTGGCCATCTGCCGGTTTATTGCCGCTGCCGCAGGCTGAATTGGCTTGCTCGTTACCGATAAAGCTGACCATTTCTTCTTCCCATACCTTGTCCAATGCCTTGGGCGTATCGTCGCGCTGCTCGCCGGCCAGCTGCTGCTTGATGTCGGCTAAATCGACGTCAGCTTCAGACAGCGCCAGCAGGGTAGCCAAAATACTGGCGTAGTCAGAGTCGCGCTGCTGCAGGCGGCACAGCAGTACCGCCAACACCGGCGCAATTTCTTCCAAGCCAATTTGCGCGTTTTGCTCGCCTTGGGTGGATAAAAACTCCAGGTAAAGCGGCAGATAATCCGGCAGCTCTTTTACGCCGATATCCAGCCCGGCTTCGCGGTATTGTGCCATCAGGTTAACCATCGCCTGGCCGCGGTCACGCGATTCGCCATGAATATGCTCAAAAATCAGCAAAGATAATGAGCGGCCGCGTTCAAACAGGCCGTCGTACTCTGATTGCCAGTCCATCAGCTCGCCACTGCAGCGCGCTGTAATAAAGGCATTTAACTGCTGCTTAAGCTCTGCCGCGATAGCAGCATCGGCCACTATCGTCAGCAAGTCAGCCTTAGCGTCTAGCAGCGGCTGCTTCGGGTAATCCAGCAGCAGAGATAACAATTGTAAGATTTGCATGGCTTTAGTCCTTAATCTCAACCGGGATAACCTGACGTACGCCTTTGGCTTTAGTGCCAAACAGGTTTACGCCGTTATTGCCATCGCCACAGCCATTGCCAAAACTAAAACCACAGCTTGATTTTAAGTCGTAGGCATTTTCGGCATAGGCACGGTGGCTGGTTGGAATTACAAAGCGGTCTTCATAGTTCGCCAGCGCCATATAGCGGTACATTTCTTCTACCTGCACCGGTGTTAAGCCCACTTGCTTTAACACCTCGGCATCTTCGACACCGTCTACCTGCTGCGCGCGTTTAAAGGCGCGCATGGCAATCATCCGCTCCAGTGCGCGTACTACCGGCGCTTCATCACCGGCGGTGAGCATATTGGCCAGATAACGCAGCGGAATGCGCAGCGATTTCAGATCCGGAATTTCGCCGTTCATGCCAACATGGCCGGCCTGCACCGCGCTTTGAATAGGTGACAGTGGTGGTACGTACCATACCATCGGCAGGGTGCGGTACTCAGGGTGCAGTGGCAGCGCCACTTTCCACTCCATCGCCATCATATACACCGGTGAGCGCTGGGCCGCTTTAATCCAGTTGTCGCTGATACCTTCGGCGCGGGCCGCGGCAATAACCACCGGATCGTTCGGATCAAGGAAGATATCCAGCTGCGCCTGATACAGGTCTTTCTCGTTCGGTGTATTGGCCGCGACTTCAATTTTATCGGCATCGTATAGCAGTACGCCTAAGTAGCGGATACGGCCAACACAGGTTTCTGAACAGACTGTCGGCTGGCCGGCTTCAATGCGCGGGAAGCAGAAGGTACATTTTTCTGATTTACCGGTTTTCCAGTTGTAATAGATTTTTTTGTACGGGCAGGCCGATACACACATGCGCCAGCCGCGGCATTTGTCCTGATCAATCAGCACTATGCCATCTTCCTCGCGCTTATAAATGGCACCGCTGGGGCAGGCTGCCACGCAGGCCGGGTTTAAGCAGTGCTCACATAAACGTGGCAGGTACATCATAAAAGTCTTTTCAAACTGACCGTAGATGTCCTTTTGTACCACTTCGTTAAAGTTCTGGTCGACTTTGCGTTTGGCAAATTCGGTACCGAGAATTTCTTCCCAGTTCGGGCCCCATTCGATTTTCTCCATGCGCTGGCCGCTAATAAGCGAACGCGGCCGTGCCACCGGCTGGTGTTTGGTGTCGCCAACATTGTGTAAATGCTGGTAATCAAAATCGAATGGCTCATAGTAGTCGTCAATTTCCGGCAAGTCCGGGTTGGCGAAAATATTCGCCAGAATGCGGCGCTTACCACCGATTTTCAGCTCCAGCTTGCCGCTTTTGTTGCGTACCCAGCCGCCGTTCCATTTTTGCTGGTTTTCCCACTCTTTTGGAAAACCAATACCGGGCTTGGTTTCTACGTTGTTAAACCAGGCGTACTCGACGCCTTCGCGCGAGGTCCAGACATTTTTACAAGTGATGGAGCAAGTGTGGCAACCTATGCACTTGTCTAAATTCAGCACCATGCCAATTTGGGCTCTTACTTTCATGTTACTTACTCCAACCTTATTTAGTATCCAGCCAGTCGACTTTGCTCATCTTACGCACCACAACAAACTCATCGCGGTTACAGCCGACAGTGCCGTAATAGTTAAAGCCGTAGGCCTGCTGCGCATAGCCACCAATCATGTGGGTCGGCTTCATTACGGCGCGGGTAACCGAGTTATGAATACCACCACGGGTGCCGGTAAGCTCGCTGCCCGGTACGTTTACAATGCGCTCCTGAGCGTGGTACATCATGCTCATACCTTCCGGCACCCGCTGCGATACCACAGCACGGGCGGCGATGGCGCCGTTAACGTTGAAGATTTCAATCCAGTCGTTATCTTCAATACCGGCTGCGGCAGCGTCGGTTTCACTTAACCAGACGATAGGGCCGCCGCGCGACAGCGTTAGCATTAACAGGTTGTCGGAGTAAGTACTGTGGATACCCCATTTCTGGTGCGGCGTGATCCAGTTCAGTACCACTTCTTTGTTGCCGTTCGGTTTTTTGTTCAGCACCGGCTGCACGGTTTTTAAGTTAATTGGCGGTTTGTAGCTACACAGCTGCTCACCAAAATCGCGCATCCACTCGTGATCCTGATAAAACTGCTGGCGGCCGGTAATGGTGCGCCATGGGATCAGCTCGTGTACGTTGGTGTAACCGGCGTTGTAGGATACATGCTCATCTTCCAGGCCTGACCAGGTTGGCGAGCTGATGATCTTACGCGGCTGGGCGACGATATCGTTAAAGCGGATTTTCTCCTCTTCTTTGGGCAGCGCTAAATGGGTGTGGTCACGGCCGGTAATTTTGCCCAGCGCTTCCCAGGCTTTAACCGCGACATGGCCATTGGTTTCTGGCGCTAAGGATAAAATCATCTCGCAGGCGTCGATGGCGCTGTCAATTTTCGCCATACCTTTGTTAGCACCTTCGTCGGTGTGTACCCGGTTTAGCTGTTTGAGGAATTTCACTTCCTCTTTGGTATCCCAGCTGATGCCTTTGCCACCGTTACCGATTTTCTCCAATAAGGGGCCAATTGAGGTAAAGCGGGCATAGGTATTAGGGTAGTCACGCTCGACAATATTAATGTGCGGCATGGTCACGCCCGGTATCGCATCACATTCGCCTTTCCACCAGGCTTTCACGCCATAAGGCTGGGCTAATTCTCCCGGTGTGTCGTGGTGCATTGGCGTGGTGACCACATCGGTTTCAACGCCTAAGTGGCCAACGGCGGCTTTAGAGAATGCTTTGGCAATGCCTTTAAAGATTTCCCAGTCGCTGCGCGCTTCCCACACCGGGTCAATGGCGGCCGTTAACGGGTGAATAAACGGATGCATATCCGAGGTATTCATATCGTCTTTTTCATACCAGGTGGCGGTAGGCAGCACGATGTCGGAGTACAGACAGGTGGTGGACATACGGAAATCCAGCGTCACCCATAAGTCGACCTTGCCTTCAGCGCCGTTGTCAGTCCACTCGATATCCTGCGGCTTTTTACCACCGAACTCGCCTAAGTCTTTGCCCAGCAAGCCATGTTTGGTGCCTAAAAAGTGCTTCAGCATGTATTCGTGGCCTTTACCGCTGGAACCCAGCAGGTTAGAGCGCCAGATAAACATATTGCGCGGGAAGTTTTGCGGGCTGTCGGGCTGCTCGCAGGCAAACTTAATGTCGCGATCTTTTAGCTGCTGTACCACATAGTCTTTTAGCTCAACCCCGGCAGCTTTGGCTTTCGCCGCCAGGCCCAGCGGGTTAACGCCCAGTTGCGGCGCTGACGGTAACCAGCCCATGCGCTCGGCACGGCTGTTAAAGTCGATAATGCTGCCGCTCCACTTTTCTTTGTTCGCCAGTGGGGATACCACTTCGGTCATATCCAGCTTTTCATAACGCCACTGGCTGGAATGGTTATAGAAGAACGAGGTACCGTTCATATGACGCGGTGGCCGCTGCCAGTCCAGCGCAAACGCCAGTGGCGTCCAGCCGGTTTGTGGCCGCAGTTTTTCCTGGCCGACATAGTGTGCCCAGCCGCCGCCGCTTTGGCCGATACAGCCACACATCATCAGCATGTTAATTAAACCGCGGTAGTTCATGTCCATGTGGTACCAGTGGTTTAACGCCGCACCGACGATAACCATTGAACGGCCACGGGTTTTATCAGCGTTACGGGCAAATTCGCGTGCTACCCTAATCACATCGTCCGGGTTAACGCCGGTAATGCTCTGCTGCCAACCCGGGGTATAAGGCACGTTATCCAGATAAGATTTAGCCCGGCTGTCATCACCAATGCCATTATCCACGCCATAGTGCGCCAGCATTAGGTCAAATACGGTGGCTACCAAGGCGGTGCTGCCATCGGCCAGCTCGACTCTTTTAGCCGGGATTTTACGAAGTTGCACTTCGTCATGCGCGGTGTGCTGGAAGTATTTGTACTCGTGCGGTGCGCCGCCAAAATACGGGAAGGCTACCTCGACCAGCTCGTCGCGGTTATCTTTTAGCGATAACTGTAAGTCGATGTCGCCGTCTTTATCTTTTTGCTCCAGGTTCCATTTACCGGCCTGGCCCCAGCGATAACCAATGGCACCATTCGGGCTGGTTAAGCGGCCATCTTTATTAATGGCAATGGTTTTCCAGTCCGGGTTATTGTCTTCGCCCAGGTTGTTCACCAAGTCGGCGGCGCGTAAAAAGCGGCCCTGCGTCAGATGCTTGTCACCTTGCTCCAGCATCACCAGCATCGGCATATCAGTGGTGCGTTTTACATAGTCGGTAAAATACGCACTTGGGTTATCCACATGGAATTCTTTTAAAATGACATGGCCAAATGCCATCGCCAGCGCGGCATCAGTACCCTGACGCGGGGCTAACCAGGTATCACCAAATTTAGACGCTTCTGAATAATCTGAAGTAATAACGCAGGTTTTGGTGCCTTTATAACGTACTTCGGTTAAGAAGTGTGCATCGGGCGTACGGGTTTGCGGCACGTTAGAGCCCCAAACAATAATGTAATTTGAGTTATACCAGTCGGCTGATTCCGGCACGTCGGTTTGCTCACCCCATACCTGCGGTGACGCCGGCGGTAAGTCGCAGTACCAGTCGTAGAAGCTTAAACAGTTACCGCCAATTAACGACAAATAGCGCGCACCGGCGGCGTAAGACACCATCGACATCGCCGGAATAGGCGAGAAGCCGGTTACCCGGTCCGGGCCATAGGTTTTAGTGGTGTACACGTTAGAGGCGGCAATCAGCTCGTTCACTTCATCCCAGCTGGCGCGGACAAAACCGCCCAAGCCACGGCGCTCTTTATAGCTTTTGGCTTTTTCCGGGTTAGTGACAATAGACTCCCAGGCTTTTACCGGATCTTTATGCGCGGCTTTAGCTTCGCGCCACAGTTTCATCAGTTGCTGGCGTACCTTGGGGTACTTTAAGCGGTTGGCGCTGTAGATATACCAGGAATAGCTGGCGCCACGCGGGCAGCCGCGCGGTTCATGGTTCGGTAAATCTGGCCGGGTACGTGGGTAGTCGGTTTGCTGGGTTTCCCAGGTTACCAGACCGTCTTTAACATAAATTTTCCAGCTGCACGAGCCGGTGCAGTTTACGCCATGGGTAGAGCGCACAATTTTATCGTGCTGCCAGCGCTGGCGGTAACCTTGCTCCCAGGTTCTGTCCTCGTTAGTGGTAACACCGTGGCCGTCGGCGAACGGGGCTTTGCGGGTTTTAAAAAACCGCAGTTTGTCGAGTAGGTGACTCATGGTTTACTCCTGGTCTTGTCCTGCATGAACAGACATATTGCTTTTCTGGTATGCACACTATAGAAACAACAGGCGGATGATGCTTGATTTAGATCATGCTAGCCAGAGCGCTAAATAGCTGATAAAAAACGAAAATACCCACAAAGTGGTAGTGTGGGTAGGCGCGCGATCGCCGACAATAGGCCACCTTCTACCCCTGGTAGGCAAAGCCTGGTTAGTGTGGCTACCCCGCTGGAAAAATGGGGGTAGCTCAATTGTGCCGCGCTGTTTTCGTTAGTGCTGCAGGGCTGAGGTTTAGCGGTTATGCTTAAGCAGTAAATTAGCGGAGTGGTTATGCGACAGTTTTCTATTGTGACAAGAATTAATATCGCCCTGGCCTGTATTGTTACGCTGGCTGTCGGCACTATGCTGGCGTCGTATTGGTTATCGGATAAAACTGACAGTGACGCCCATGCGGTGAATGTCGCCGGATCCTTAAGGATGCAAAGCTACCGTATGGCCTGGTTAACGCAGCAGCAGGACGAACAAAAGTTGCAGCAGGCCAAAGTGCAGTTTAACCAGAGCTGGCAGCATCCGGTATTTACCCGTTTTATGCACAATGTGCGTATCGTGGCACAGTTCGAAGCCGCAAAGCAGCACTGGCAGCAGCTGGAACCGCAGCTGGCACAGTTGTCTGGCCAGCCAGCGCAGATAGAGCAGGCGCTGGCAGAGCAAATTCAGTTGCTGGAGCAACTGGTGTCTTATATTCAGCAGGATGCCGAGCAAAAGGTACGCAGTTTTCGCACCCTGCAACTGGTGGCGCTGTTGGCGACGGTATTGCTGTCGGCGATAGTGATCTACTGGTTAAAAGTGATGGTGCAACAGCCGCTGGAAGCACTGACACAAGGCGCAAAGCGGGTCGCGATGGGTGATTTTACCCATCGCCTCAGTGTCGAGAATAACGACGAGCTGGGCACCCTGGCGCACAGCTTTAATAAAATGAATGACTCTATTGCCTATATGTACGGCAACTTAGAGCAGCGGGTAGAGCAGCAAACCGAAGCACTGCAGCATAGCAATACCACCTTACGCTTTTTGTATAACACGGCACAGCGCATTAGCGAACATGTGCCGGAGTATGTCGATTTTAACCAGATCATCACTGAACTTAAGCCGGTGGTGAAGCTTGATGAGCTGGAACTATGTCTGTTTACCGAAGAGGGTGATAAACCCTATATGCAGCTGGTGCCGGGGGGCTCAGGTATTGCCCCTTGTGTCGAGCAAAATTGTGGCGACTGTTTAAGCCAAAGCGAGAATATTGGCTGCAGCACACAGCAGTATAACTACTTGCTGCAGCGCGAGCGCAAAAAGTACGGCGTACTGGTGGCACGGCTGCCAGAAGGCCAACAACTGGCGCGCTGGCAGCAACAATTGCTGGCTTCGGTCGCCGATCAACTGGCGCTGGCACTGAGCTTAAAATCAGAAGAGCAGCAGGTACGCCGGCTGGCACTGATGCAGGAGCGCACGGTCATCGCCCGTGAGCTGCACGATTCCTTAGCCCAGGCGTTATCCTATTTAAAAATTCAGGTAACCCGGCTAAATAAAGCCACCCAGAAAGACGATAAAGCCACTATTGCCGATGTATCGGCCGAGCTAAAACAAGGCCTGGATGCGGCCTATCGTCAGCTACGTGAACTCCTGACTACCTTCAGGTTAAAAGTCGACGGAGCTGGCTTACTCAGTGCGCTGCAAACTACGGTAAAACAACTGACAGAGCAGTCTGACTTGCAGATCCAACTGGATTATCAGCTGACCAATGTGCCTTTGGCACCACACGAAGAAATCCACCTGCTGCAAATTATCCGCGAAGCCAGCCAGAATGCGGTGCACCACAGTCAGGGCAGCGAGCTGAAAATCAGCCTGCAACATAGCAGTGAAGGCATCAGCCTGGCGGTAGAAGATAACGGCGTAGGCATACCGCAAGCGGCGGAAAAACTCAACCATTATGGTCTGGCCATAATGCAGGAGCGCAGTAAACACTTGGGCGGTAGCATACAAATTAAAGCGCGTCAGGAGGGCGGCACCGGGGTGTATTTTAGCTTTGCGCCGGAGTATTTGTTACAGCAGCAAATGGCGTGATGACACGCCGTTGTAGTAGGGGCGTATATTTACGCCCCAGAAATTTACGCCGCAAGTAATTACGGATTATAAAACTCGCCGTTTTTACGCAGGTAAAAGAACCAGTTTATCAACAGGCACAGGCCATAGAAGATAGCAAAACCAACCATCGCGTATTCCGGTGTGGCAGCTTTTATTTGTTCACCCAGTACCTGGGGAATGTAAAAGGCACCATAAGCGGCGACGGCAGACGTCCAGCCCAGCACAGGGCCGGCTTGTTCCTTCGGGAATACCACGGCAATGGTGCGGAAGGTAGAGCCATTACCAATGCCACTGGCAGCAAATAAGCCTAAAAAGATCAGGAAAAATGGCACAAAGTACTGCTCTGGCGTCGCACTTTGATAGGCCAATTGCATGTAGTAGGCCGCGCCTAAGGCACACAACACCATCACCACTGAGCACAGTTGGGTAACGAAAGCGCCGCCGAGTTTATCAGCAATCCAGCCGCCGACCGGGCGAATTAGGGCACCAACGAAAGGTGCTATCCAGGCGTAAGTTAGAGCACTTGGGCCATTTGGATTTGGCGTGCTGTGCGTCATTACACCGTCCACCATAATATGGCTGTAACCAAAAATAACCTGAATTGACAGCGGAAAGGCGGCAGAAAAACCGATAAAGGAGCCGAACGTCATCACATACAATACGCTCATCACCCAGGTGTGTTTGTTATTAAAAATTTTGTACTGCCTATCCAGACTGGTGCGAATAGCGCCGGGCAGCAGTTTTAATAAAAACACTGTGGCAAATAATACCGCTATCAGCACTATCTCTTTTGGAATACCAAAACCAGAACCGTTGGCCGATTCAGGTAAAATCAGCCATAAGCCAGCGATAGAAGTAATAAAACCTATGCCTAACATCGCCAGAATTATGCTAAAAGCTTTAATGGCAGAGGGCAGTTTAGGCGTGACTTCTTCGGTGTGAATATTATTGGTGCCAAACCAGAGCAAAAATGCCAGCGGCACTAAGGTAATTAACCAGGCAAAACCGGCGTTTTGGATCCAGGTGTCAGTACCGGCCGCAATAGTGCCGGTAACAGTACCGCTGGCTTTGGCCAGCACCATAGGCTCACCACCGCCAAGCAGCGTAAAGACACCGTATGACATAAAAATCGGTACCAGTATTTGTACTGTGGTAACGCCAAAGTTGCCCAGGCCGGCATTTAACCCCAGCGCCAAGCCCTGCTGCTTTTTCGGGAAGAAAAAACTGATATTCGACATCGACGAGGCAAAGTTACCGCCGCCAATACCGGATAACAGCGCCATCAGCTGAAATACCCACAGCGGGGTGTCGATACTTTGCAGTGCCAGGCCGGTGCCCACCGCCGGTATCATTAATAAGCTGGTGGTGAGAAACAGCGTATAACGGCCGCCACACAGCCGGACAAAAAAGCTCGATGGTATACGTAAAGTAGCGCCGGTTAAGCCGGCAATGGCGGTAAGGGTAAACAACTCGGCGGTGCTAAACGGGTAGCCGACATTAAGCATTTGTACCGTAACAATACTCCATAGCATCCAGACACCAAAGCCGCACAGCAAGCTGGGAATTGAGATCCACAAGTTGCGGTTGGCAATGGCTTTGCCGGTGCTTTGCCAGAAGTTGTCGTCTTCTGGTTGCCATTGTTTAAGATCTGACATAGTTCACTCCTGTTAGGAACAGCAATTTAAGCTAGCCAAACTATGCAGGGCACAGTGCGTTGTCACAATGTATCTTCGGAGTTAGCCGGCAACAGCGCGGGGATAGTTAGGGGTACCTATAAAGTGGTAAGTGTTGAGTTTTTAGGTTTTAATGTTGAATCAAAACAAATGTTTATGCTTTAACCTTGGAGTTGACTGCACCCTGGTAGCCTGCAGGCCACGCTTAGCTGTTTTGATATTTAACTGATTTATATCAAAGTTAGCGCTGCCTTGTTATAAGCTAATAGCCATACAGCGATACATCAGATTTGGAGCAAGGCATGTCAGAGCAAAAATCCAGCATTATGCTGGTGGATGATCACCCGTTATTACGCAAAGGCTTAAAACAGCTATTGGCGCTGGAAGATGAGCTGGAAGTCATCGCCGAGGCCAGCAGTGGCATGGATGCGATACCGCTGGCTGTCGAGCTGGACCCGGATCTGATTATTCTGGATTTGAATATGCAGGGTATGGATGGCATAGCCACCTTAAAGCGGCTGCGCGATGAAGGGGTGACCTCGCGCATTGTAATGCTGACCGTATCGGATGCTGATGAAGATGTGGTGAATGCCATTAGCAATGGCGCTGATGGTTACCTGTTAAAAGACAGCGACCCGGAGCTATTGCTGGAGCATATTAAACGCGCGTTAACCGGTAAAATGGTGTTAAGCGAAGCGGTAACTCAGGTGCTGGCGACGGCACTGCGCCGTCCGGCGGTAAAAACGCCGGCCGAGCTTAACAGCCTGACCAACCGCGAATATGAAATTTTAAGTTTTATCGCCAAAGGCTTAAGCAATAAACTGATTGCCCGCGAGCTGAATATCTCTGACGGCACGGTTAAAGTGCATGTTAAACACCTGCTGAAAAAGCTTGGCCTGCGCTCAAGGGTAGAGGCGGCGGTGTGGATGGTCAATCAGCAAGGTAACAAGGTGTAAAGGAGCGCCGCCAGATGCAAGACAACCGCGTATCTAAACCCATGCTAAGCGCCGAACAGGCAGTACTACAGATGCTTAGCGAAGTCGCGCCGCTGACGCAGACTATTAGTGTACCGATATCTGCTGCACTGGATCGGGTGCTGGCGCAGCCGGTGGTCTCCGGCATTAATGTGCCAGGCTATGACAATGCTGCTATGGATGGTTATGCGCTAAGGGCGGCTGAGGTAGCCCCAGGTCAGCCGCTGACAGTGGCCGGTGTCGCACTGGCAGGCCATGCCTTTACCGACCGGGTACCGGCCGGCAGCTGTGTGCGTATTACCACCGGCGCGGTAATGCCGGCAGGGCTGGATAGCGTTGTGATGCAGGAGCAGGTTGAGCTTACGCAAACCGACTTACAGCAACAGCTAGTATGTCAGTTGGTACCGTCGCCGGGTGAACATGTACGCCGTGCTGGTGAAGACATCGCCAAAGGTGCTGCAGTGTTTGCCGCCGGCCACAAACTGCGCCCGGCCGACGTTGGTTTATTGGCATCAATCGGTATTGCAAACGTTAAGGTAAGGCGCCAGCTAAAGGTAGCAATATGCTCCAGCGGTGACGAGCTGGTACCACCAGGCCAAAGCCTGCCGGATGGCCATATTTATGATAGTAACCGTTATGTTATCGCGGCAATGTTATACCGCTTGGGCGTAGAAGTAATTGATTTGGGCTTGCTACCTGATGATCCCAAAGCGATAGAGCAGGTCTTTACGCAGGCGATGACACAGGCCGATGTGCTGATTACCAGTGCCGGCGTGTCGGTGGGCGAGGCTGATTACACCCGACAAATTCTGCACAAGCTGGGCCAGATTAACTTTTGGCAGGTGGCAATTAAGCCCGGCAAGCCGTTTGCCTTTGGCAAGCTGAATAGCTGCTGGTTTTTTGGCCTGCCTGGTAACCCGGTAGCGGCGGTGGTAACACTGGAGCAACTGGTGCAGCCGGTACTGCGTAAACTCAGTGGTGAAACTGTTACGGCTAACGTGAAGCTGTTAAGCGCTGAATGCGAGGTGCCGCTAAAAAAACAACCCGGCCGGATGGATTTTCAGCGCGGCTGGTATTGGCAGGGGGAAACCGGCCTGAAAGTGAAAACCCTGGGCAGCCAAAGCTCGGGTATGCTTAGCTCCATCGCCAACGCTAACTGCTATATCGTGTTAGAGCGCGACAGCAGCAGCCTGCCGGCCGGTGAAACGGTGTCGATACTGCCGTTTTCTAATTTACTGCGTTGACAGCCTACCACCTTTGCGCCGGTTGAAGCCGGCGCAGTTTTGATCTGCATCAACACTGCTAAGCCCCTCAATCAGCACACTGCTAAGCGTTAAGTTTACCTGGAGCAGTGTATGTTATTAGTCGATGCCTTATTGCATGAGCTGGACGTATTTGGCGTTAAACAGCTATTTGGTATTCCCGGTGATTTTGTGCTGCCGTTGTTTGAGCAGTTGCAGCAACGTAACCGTGTGCCGCTGTATTATTTAAGCCATGAACCCTCGGCGGTGTTTGCTGCCGATGCAGCCGCGCGTATTAGCAACAACCCGGCGGTGGTGATACTAACCTACGGTGCCGGCGCATTAAACGCCGTTAATGCGGTAGCCCAGGCCTATGTTGAGCATGTGCCGCTGCTGGTGATTGCCGGTTTTCCAAGCCAAAGCGAGATTGACCGCGGCCTGCAAATTCATCATCAGGCAAAAACCGTCGACTCGCAGCGCGATATTTACCGCGAAATCACTGCTGCGCAGTTTCGCTTAGATAACCCGGCGCGCTGTGGCGAGGATATCCGCGCAGCGCTTAGCACAGCGAAACAGCAAAGCCGGCCGGTACTACTGGAAATACCGCGTGATGCGGTAGCCTGTCACACTGAACTGGCAGGGCCTTATCAGCCAGAGCCGATAGCACAGGATGAACTGGCGCTGGCAGTCGCCGATGTCACCGCGCGGCTTAAGCAAGCGCAGCGGCCGGTAATTTTAGCCGGCGTCGATGTGCGCCGCTTTGACGCGGTGGCCGAGCTTGAAGCCTTAGCCGACCAGCTTAATATACCTTTTGTCAGCACCTTAATGGGCCGGGCCAGCTTTAACCAGCAACACCGGCTGTATGGCGGTATTTTCCTCGATAAAACCGACCTTCGTCCGGCACAGCTGCTGCGTGATGCCGACTTGATTTTGCAAATTGGCGTGATAAAAACCGATAGTAACTTTGCTGCCCACAGCGAGCTGTTTGTGGCAGATAAAGTGGTGTGCATCGAGCAAAACCAGCTCAGACTTGGGCCGGCTACCTATCATCAGTTGCCGTTAAAGCCGTTATTGGCGGCGTTAGCGGCTCAAGCCCTGCTGCCATTTCAGCCGCAGTTGCTGCCAGAGGCCACAACGGCTGCACCCGAGCAGCAGCTTAACGCCAGCAGTCTGGTGCAATGTTTAGATAGAGTGTTAACCCGGCGCAACGACACAATGCCGCTGATTTCCGATATCGGCGACTGCCTGTTTGCATCCTTGCATGCCAACCCCAGCTTAATGCTGGCACCGGCGTTTTATGCCTCTATGGGCTATGCCGTACCGGCTGCTTTTGGTGTGCAGGCCGTAACCGGTTTACGCCCGGTGGTGCTGGTGGGCGATGGCGCTTTTTTAATGACCGGGCTCGAGCTTGGTCACTGCGCCCGCTATGGCTTTGCGCCAGTGATTATCGTGTTTAATAACCAGCGCTGGGACATGATAGAAGCCTTTGCCCCCGGCCTTAGTTGCACCAATTTAACTAACTGGCACTACGCTGAGCTGGCCTGCAGCATGGGCGGGCATGGCGTGCAGGTGAGTAACCTGGATGACTTTGAGCAGGTATTGCAGCGGGCACTGGACAACAATAAAGGCTTTAGTCTGATCGAAGTCATGCTACCGGCTGGCAGCCGCACGGCACGGCTAAATAACTTTGCCAGTGGTTTTAAAGCCGCTCAGGCGGCGCAGGCCAACTGTTAATTGTCTGCAGTTTGCGGCAGATCAAAGCCGGTTCTCATGCCGGCGTTAGACTAGCCGCCTTTTTGCATTTGCGATGTTGCGCCAGAGGCCTTGTTATGTTTACACCTGAATTACTCTCACCTGCCGGCAGTTTAAAAGCGCTGCGTCTGGCGTTTGCTTATGGTGCCGATGCCGTCTACGCCGGTCAGCCGCGTTACAGCCTTAGGGTGCGCAATAACGAGTTTGATTTAGCCACGCTGGAAACAGGCATTAACGAAGCGCATGCACTGGGAAAAAAGCTGTATGTGGTGGTCAATATTGCGCCGCATAATAGCAAGCTAAAAAGCTTTATCGCCGATATGGCGCCGGTGGTGGCGCTTAAACCTGACGCGCTTATCGTGTCGGATCCCGGTGTGGTGTATTTGTTGAAGCAGCATTTTCCGGCCATGCCATTACACCTGTCGGTACAAGCGAATACCGTGAACTGGGCCGCAGTCAAATTCTGGCAGGCGCAGGGCGTAGAGCGGGTCATTTTATCGCGAGAGTTGTCGGTGGAAGAAATTGGCGAAATCCGGCGTGAAGTACCGGATATGGAAATAGAAGTGTTTGTGCATGGTGCGCTGTGTATGGCGTATTCCGGCCGCTGCTTGTTGTCTGGTTACATTAACAAGCGCGACCCAAACCAGGGCGCTTGCACTAACAGCTGTCGCTGGCCGTATCAGGTGCATGCGGCGCGTGAAGATGAAGTAGGGCAGTTTACGCCAATCAGTACACCGGCATTACTGGAAGAGCAAGGCCGCCCCGGCGAGCTGATGGCGATAGATGAAGATATGCACGGCACCTATATTCTTAACTCTAAAGATTTGCGTGCCATTGAACATGTGCCGGCGTTAACGGCGATGGGCGTGCATTCGCTAAAAATAGAAGGCCGCACCAAATCGCCGTATTATGTGGCGCGCACGGCTCAGGTGTATCGCCAGGCTATCGACGATGCCGTGGCCGGTAAAGCCTTTAACCCTGTCTTACTTGGTGAGCTTAACGGTATGGCTAACCGCGGCTTTACCGAAGGCTTTTTACGCCGGCATAAACCGCAGGACACACAAAACTACGACACCAGCCACAGTGTGGGCGAGCAGTTATTAGTGGGTGAGTTTATCGGCGAACAGGATAGCGAAGGCTTTGCCTTAGTGGAGGTAAAAAACCAGTTCGGCATTGGCGATACGCTGGTGTTAATGACGCCAAAGGGTAACCACAGCTTTAGCTTAAGCGCACTGCGCGATAAGCAGGATAACGCTTTGCTACTGGCGCCCGGTGCCTGCTATCAGCTTAAAGTACAGCTGCCGCTGCGTACCGGGTTAGGCTATGCCATGTTACTAAAGCAGCTGTCGCCAGCCGCACAGGCGAGCGCTGAGTTAGCCATTGATGCCACTGCCACGGTAAGCTAACCATGCCGGCAGTGATAGAAGTTAGCTGTATTAACTGCGATATGTGCGTGCCGGAGTGCCCGAACGACGCCATTAGCCTGGGCGCCAAACACTACGAAGTAGACCCCACGCTGTGTACCGAATGCGTCGGCTACTATGATAAGCCGACCTGCATTGCCGTGTGCCCGATAGATTGTATTTATCTTGAGCCTAGTAATTAATCCAATGCCACTGCTTTAATCTGCGCATACACCTGCTGGCCTACCTGCAAGCCCAGGCGCTCTGCTGATTGTTTGGTTAGCAGGGCCTGCAGCGGCTGGCCTACCAGTTCTAATTGCACCAGGGTTTCGGCTGGGTGGGGGGCGTTGTTAAAACCGCTGATGCTGACTTTTAACTGATTACTGACTGAGCTGTCGTTAAGCGGCTTTAGGCTAAGTGCCACATCGCGGGCCTGAATGCGTAAGCGGTAGGCTGTTTGTGTGCCGGTGTTGCTCAGCGGTGCCGGTAGTTGCAGCTGTTGCTTGCCTATACTCAGCTGTAAAAGATGGTTGTTACAGCCCTGGCTTTGCGCATACAGCAGCGACATAGCGCCGCTGGCGGCAAGCTCTGGTTGCAGCAATTGCTGTGGCAGCGAGCCCTGGCTGATAATGCGGCCATCCTGCATCAATACCAGCTGATCGGCCAGTTTCACCACATCATCTAACTGATGGCTAACCAGCAGCATAGGGATGCCGGTGTGATGCGCGACACGCTGTAAAAACGGCAAAATCTCATTGCGACTTTGCTGATCCAGTGATGCCAAAGGTTCATCTAATAACAATAATTCTGGTTGGCTAAGTAAGGCGCGGCCCAGCGCAATACGCTGGCGTTGGCCGCCGGACAGCTGCTCTGGCTGAAGCGGCAATAAGCTTTCCAGCTCTAGTAAGCTAATTACCTGCGCCGGTTCCAGCTGCACCGTACTATGTTTAACCCGGCGCTTAAAGCCGTACAGCAGGTTTTGCAACGCCGTTAAATGCGGCAATAAGCTGCTGTGCTGAAACACCATACCGATACGGCGCTGATACACCGGCATAAAGCGGTTGCCTTGCTGCCAGATGACATCATTGCAGCGGATCTGTGCGCCAGCGTGGCGATCCAGCCCGGCGATGGCGCGCAGCAGGGTGGTTTTACCACAGCCAGAGCGGCCAAACAGCGCGGTAACACCGTGTAATGACAAGCTGTGATTAAGCTCAAGCGTAAAAGCGCCGCGCTTAACCGTTAGTTGTAACTGCAGGCTCTGTGCTGCTGGCGGCTGGCTGGCCTGACGTTCAGGGGTGAAGTGCTGCCAGCCCTGCTGCATGGCGCTGGTTAAGCTGCTTATCACGGTGCTCTTCAGGTTACTTATTATATTGTTCATTACAGCACGGCCTCACGCTCAAAACGCCGGTTTAAACCATAAACAATAAACAGCACTACAAAGGCGCTGATTAACAAGCCGAGCGACAGTTGATGTGCCTGAGCGTAGTTCATTGCTTCGGTGTGGTCGTAAATCAGCACCGACAGCACCTGGGTTTCACCGGGGATACTGCCGCCGAGCATTAAAATCACGCCAAACTCGCCCAGCGTATGGGCAAAGGTCAGGGTAGCCGCAACGATAAAGCCGCCGCGACACAGTGGCAGTACCACGCTAAACAGCTGATCCAGCTTGCCGGCACCCAAGGTTGCGGCCACTTCCAGCGGCCCGGGCCCCATGCGACGAAAGCTTTCCAACAGTGGCTGCACGGCAAAGGGCAGTGAGTAAATTACCGAGCCGATTAAAATGCCGCTAAAGCTAAAAGCCAGATGCGATAAACCTAAGCGTTCCAGCGTGCTGCCAATGGCGCCGTGTGGGCCAAGTAGTAGCAGTAAATAAAAGCCCAATACTGTTGGCGGCAATACCAGCGGCAGGGCGACTATGGCCTGAATGGCTGTGCGTAATTTGCTTTGCCGCAGCGCTAACCACCAGGCCAGCGGCGTAGCCAGCAGCAGTAAAATGGCGGTGGTATACAGGCACAGCTTTAACGTGAGCCGGATGGCTTGCCAGTCTTGCGGGCTGAGTGCGGCGAACAGCTCTGGCATCATTGCGCCTCCGGCTGTGCCAAGCCCGGTTTCTTAATGTCAGGCTGTTCAAAACGCCCTTGTTCAAAGCCCGGCTTTTCAAAACCAAAACGCTGCATAATATCCAGCACTGCTGGCGTGGCGATAAACGCTGCGAACTGCCGTGCGGCCGTGTTATCGGCGCCACGGCGGGTGATCACATAGGCCTGCTGCAGCGGTTGGTGTCGCTCAGTGGGAATAGGTTGGTAGCCCTGACTGGCAAGCTCCGGAAAGCGGGCCAGTGACAGCGCAATAATGGCGATATCAGCACCACCGCTTTGTGCCAGTTGTGCAGTTTGGGCGATATTTTCGCCATAGACGATTTTTGCCTCCAGCGCCTGCCAAACGCCGGCGGCCTGCAGCGCTTGTTTAGCGCGCTGGCCATAAGGCGCATGCGCCGGTTGGGCGATGGCCAGGCGGTTAAAACTCAGGTCAGACAGCTGGTTTAGCGTAATGCCGGCCATATTCTGCTGCGGGCTCCACAGCACTAGATGCCCGAGCGCATAGGACTGTGGCGCAGTGGCTGCCAGGCCATCCTGGTATAGCTGCTGGGCAAAGCTGATATCGGCAGAGAAAAACATATCATAGGGCGCGCCATGGCGGATTTGCGTGCTGAGCTTACCGCTGGCACCATAAATTACCCTGACATCAAGCTGAGTTTGCTGCTGAAACAGGCTGACGATGTCAGCCATGGCATAGCGCAGATCAGAGGCCGCCGCTATGGTGAGCTTGTCGCCGGCATCGGCGGTTAAGCTGCAGATAAAGCTCAGTATTAGCAGTAACTGACGCATTGGCTAGTCCCAGCGCGTTAGCGCGTGTTGGTCACTGGTTTTGGCCTCTACCCAGTAATCGCCGTTGCTGGTGTGTTCTTTTTTCCACAGCGGCGCGCGGTTTTTCAGGTAATCCATTATAAACTCGCAGGCGGCAAAGGCGGCGGCGCGGTGCGGGCTGGCAATGCCGACAAACACTATTTGCTCATGCGGTTTCAAGGTGCCAACGCGGTGAATAAGGTGCACTGCGCCCAGCTGCCAGCGCTGTTGTGCTTGCTCAGCAATAGCTGTGAGGGCTTGCTCGGTCATGCCGGGGTAGTGCTCCAGCGTCATGCTGTGCAGTTGGTTGTCGCTAAGCTCGCGTACCAGGCCGCTAAAGGTGACGATAGCGCCGCAACCTGACTGGCGGCGCAGTTCGTTATATTCACTGGCGACACAAAAGTCATCGCTTTGTACGGCAACAAAGATGCTCATATCCGTCATTACCTTTTAGCCGCCGGTTACCGGCGGGAAAAATGCCAGCTCATCGCCGTCCTTTACACTGGCCGTTAGTGGCACCAGCTGCTGGTTTAGCGCGCAGAGCAAATCGCTGCGGCTAAGTTCCTGTTGCCAACTATGACAACGGCTTTGCAGTTGCTGCAGGATATCTGTCACCTGCAACATGTTGCCATCGCAACTCAGCAGGTATTGTTCGCAATCAAGCCGCTCGCGCAGCGCAGCGAAAAACAGAATTTTAATCATATAGCCTCCGCAACATAATGCCCCGACTTACCGCCGGTTTTCTCCAGCAGGCGGATATCGCTGATGATCATCGCTTTATCTACCGCTTTACACATATCGTAAATGGTCAGCGCGGCTACACTGGCAGCCGTTAACGCTTCCATCTCGACGCCGGTGCTGCCGCTAAGCAGGCAGCAGCTCTCGATTTTTATCTGACCTTGCGCTGGCAGTAGCTGAAAATCGACTGATACTTTGCTGAGCATTAATGGATGACACAGCGGGATCAGCTCGCTGGTTTTTTTCGCCGCCATAATGCCGGCAATACGCGCTGTGGCCAGCACATCGCCTTTTTTTAGCAGCGCCCCGGCAATTAAGTCGATAACGTCGGGTGTGGTTTGCACCAGGGCACCGGCGCGGGCCAGTCGGGTGGTGTTTGGCTTGGTACTGACATCGACCATTGCCGCCGCGCCGCTCTGATCTAAATGCGTTAGCTCTAAATGGGTAAGGGTTGCTGTCATCTTAAGCTCCACAGCTTTGGCTTGGACTGTTTTTTACATGGGCAACAAAGTTACCTTTTACATGTGCAACAAAGTTGCAGGGCCCGGTTTTGCTATCTAATTGCGGTAAAATCAGCTGCTGCATCGCAAGCGTACAGGCACCGCCTGAGCCGGGCATAGCAAACAGCAGGGTGCCATTGGCCAGGCCCGCCAGGGCACCGGATTGCATGGCGGCTGAGCCCAACTGGTTAAACGACAGTTGACGGAACAGCTCACCAAAGCCGGGTACCGGCGTATCGAGCAATGGCGTTAGCGCTTCAACGGTGCAATTAGTGTGATGAAAGCCAGTGCCGCCGTTAATCAGCACTACCTGAATATTATCGCTTGCGATCCACTGGCTTAGCGCAGCGCGCAACTGGTATTTGTTATTGGGCAATAATGAGCGCGCAACTAATTGATGGTCGGCGCTTTGCAACAGCTGACATAATAGATCGCCACTGCTGTCGTTATTAGTGTTGCGGCTATCCGACACTGTTAGCACAGCGATATTCAGCGGATAAAAGCGGCTTAAATCTGGCTTTGGCATAGATCCTCCTGCTGTTTCTTGTTGCTGCTGCCCGTGCTGCCGCCGCTATTAAGCAGAGTTAAACAGTGCCGCCAGTCGGCTGGTGTATTGGTATTGAGTAATTCTGTATTTGGCGCCGCCAGGCTTTTAGCCTTAAGTAGCTTAAGCAGGGCGTGAACCGAACGCTGGCCAGTGCGCAGTTGCGCGCTTATCAGGGGGCTAAGGGCCGGGGTTACCGGTAATACGCAAGGTAGCGGGTTATCGCTAAAATAGCAGGCCGCGCCATTGGCGTGTTGCAGCAGGCGTTGCACACTGGTTACCGTTAATAGCGGGGTATCAATCGGCAGTACCAGTAACTGTGAACTGCTACAGTGTTGCAGCGCTGCCAAAATACCGGCTAAAGGCCCTTGTTGCGGCGTGTTATCGGCAATAAAACCGGGCAGATTGCGGCTTACCAGCACTTCAACGGCGCCACTGTCCAGCGCCACTTGCTGCATATGCGCCAGTAAGCTTTGGCCATTAAGTTGCAGCAGGGCTTTATCCTGGCCCATGCGGCTGGACTGGCCACCGGCTAAAATCAGCGCACTAAACGGCATTGTTATGCTCATATTATCCGCCTGTTATCCACCAATCTGGGCTAAATGCCGGGTGCTGCCGCTGTAATCCTCTGCCAACTGGTGGCTAAAGGCTTTGCCTTGCACCGCTTGCTGTAAAAAACGCATTAGCGGTGCGCTGTCATCGCTTTGCAGCAGGCTGCGCATGTCCTGATGGCTGTCGGTAAACAGGCACAAATACAGCTGACCCAAGCTTGATACCCTAAGCCGGTTACAGTCGGCGCAAAAGTCTTTGCTGTACGGCATAATCAGGCCAATCTGGCCCTGATAAGATGGGTGCGAGTACTCCAGCGCCGGGCCGTCGGTTTTGGCCTTGGCATTTAGCTGCCAGCCTTGCGCCAGCAGCTGCTGCTGAATGCGCTCACCACTTAAATGCTGGCGCTGGTAAAAATCGGCGTTATCGCCGGTGCGCATCAATTCAATAAAGCGCAGCGCGATATCCTGCTGTTGAATAAAGGTAAGGAAATCTGGCAGCGCCAGCGCATTGTGCTGCTTTAACAGCACGGTATTAATTTTTACCTGTTTAATACCAATGGTTTTAGCATGCGCGATGCCGTCTAAGATGTCAGCCAGTTTGTCCTGACCGGTCACCAGATGAAAGGTGTCTGCATCTAAGCTATCGACGCTGACGTTTACTGCATCCAGCCCGGCCTCTTGCCAGGCCAGCGCATCGCGTTTTAGCCGGTAGCCGTTGGTGGTTAGCGCCACTTTTTCAATGCCGGGCACGGCTTTGCAGGTAGCGATAATGTCGGTTAAGTCTTTACGCAGCGATGGCTCGCCGCCGGTAATGCGTACCTTGCGGGTGCCCAGTTTGGCAAAGGCGGTGACTAAGCGGCGAATTTCTGTCAGGTTAAGCTCGCCGCTACGGCTGTTACAGTCATTGCCGTCCGGCAGGCAATAGCTGCAGCGGAAATTGCAGCTTTCGGTGACAGACAGCCGCAAATAGCTAAAGCGGCGCGCATAGGCGTCAGTTAACATAATTCACCTTTCCAAGTGGGGAGGTAATGCCGTTTCCAACCTTACCCGGTGGCGTTAGTGCCACGGCAAAGGCTTCATTGCTTTTCAGCTTTAGAACGCCTTGCTCGGTGTTGTGTCGTTAAGCTTAAAAGCTTTGTGCCGGTATTGTTATTGCCATTAAGGGGCGAGCGTTTTACCCCTTAGTGGGTAGTTGGGCAGGCCGGTTTTTCGGCATCCCCCGCCAGCTGTGTTACCCTTAAAGCTGTCTTGTCACCACAGGAGAGCTTATGGAAGCCAATCATGTTGAAGTACGGCATTTAACGCGCGAAGATATGACGGCGCTACGCAAAGCGTCTGAGCAGGTGTATCAGGATGCGCCATTACTGGCCTGGACCGAGCCGGTGGTCAATACCTTACTGACTAAATTCCCTGAAGGCCAACTGTGCGTTTGTGTCGATGGCAAAGTGGTCGGCTGCGCCTTTTCGCTTATCATTGATTACAGCAAATTCAGTGACGATCATACGTATGATCAAATTGTTACCGGCTTTTCGTTTAAAAACCATGATCCGAACGGCGATGTGCTGTACGGCATAGAAGTGTTTATTCACCCCGATTATCGCGGCTTGCGCCTGGCGCGCCGCTTGTATGATGCCCGCAAAGAGCTATGCGAGAACCTGAATTTGCGCGCCATTATGGCCGGCGGCCGGATGCCTAACTACAACCAGTACGCCGACAAACTCAGCGCCAAGCAATTTATTGATAAAGTAAAAGTGCGCGAAATACATGATCCGGTACTGAGCTTTCAGCTGGCCAATGGTTTTCATGTGCGTAAGTTGCTCAAAGGCTACCTGCGCGGCGATACCCAGTCGCAGGAATATGCCACCTTGCTGGAATGGGCCAATATTTACTACACCAAGTCGGTAAAATTGATTAATGCGCCTAAAGCGGAAGTGCGCTTAGGCCTGGTGCAGTGGCAAATGCGTAATATGAAAGACATTAACCAACTGTTTGAGCAAATGGAGTTTTTTGTTGATGCGGTGTCGGATTACAAAAGCGATTTTATTCTGTTTCCGGAGCTATTTGCTGCGCCATTAATGGAGCATTACAACCACTTAAGCGTGACCGAGAGCATCCGCCAGCTGGCAAAATATACCGAAACTATCCGTGACAAATTTATCGAGTTTGCCATTGCTTATAACATCAATATTATCACCGGCAGTATGCCGTACCTGATAGACGGCAAATTGTATAACAGCGGCTTTTTGTGCCGGCGGGATGGCAGTTGGGAGCAGTACGACAAGGTACATGTTACCCCGGCAGAGAAACGTAACTGGGCTATGACGGGCGGTAATAAGGTTCGGGTATTTGACACCGACTGCGGCAAAATTGGCATTATGATTTGCTACGATGTGGAGTTTCCGGAATACGCCCGTTTACTTGCTGATCAGGGCATGAATATCCTGTTCGTACCTTTTTTAACCGACACCCAAAACGGTTACACCCGTGTACGGCATTGCGCCATGGCCCGTGCCATTGAAAACGAGTGCTATGTTGCCATCGCGGGTGCTGTGGGCAACTTAGCCCGGGTAAATAATATGGATATTCAGTACGCCCAATCTGCACTGTTTACGCCGTCAGACTTCGCATTTCCGACCACCGGCATTAAGGCCGAGGCCACGCCAAACTCTGAGATGTTATTGGTGGTAGATGTCGACTTAGATGCGCTAAAAGAGCTGCATACTCACGGCAGTGTGAATACGATGAAAGACCGGCGGCATGATGTGTATCAGTTGTCTTTAGTTAAACCACTTAACACATAAACATCTGAGTTTGGTAATAGAAACAAAAACAGCACCATTAAGGTGCTGTTTTTAAAGGAATTTGTTGGTGCGTCCTAGTGGACTCGAACCACCGACCCCCACCATGTCAAGGTGGTGCTCTAACCAGCTGAGCTAAGGACGCACACTTTGGTCGCTGCGTACAGCGAACAACGGCGGCTATGTTATTGCGCAGCTGCAGCCTTGGCAAGTGTTTTTACTTGTGTGCTGGCAGTTTGCTGTATTTTTCACCGCTTTAAGCAAAGCCACCAGAGGTTTTAAACCGCTAACAGTGATTAACCCTGTGTGGTTAACTGCATTGGGCATTGGCTGTTAACGTCCTGCCACCATTTAACATGTATAGCCAGCTCGCGGCGCATATTCTGGTAATTGCCGTCAAAGCGCGCTGTTAACGCCTCATTTAACGGTGTTTCGGCGTATAGCTGTTGCAGCAGCGGCCACAACTGCTGCTGATATTGCTGCAGATTTACTGTGTATTGTTGTACCTGCGCTATAAAAAATTTACTAAAAATGTTGGCTAGTATTTCCAGTTGCTGTTTATCAGCTCTGGGTTGGCAAAGGCTTTGCGGGGTAACAGCGGCTAACATCTGGTTAAGTTCAGATAGCTGATGGCTGCTTTGACGCAGGCTGTATTGCAAACGCCCTGGCAGGTTAGCCTGATAGAGCAATTGTAATTGTTGCTCTATATCGATACTGCTCGCCGCTTGCCAGTTTTGCTGCTGAATAAACTGCTGCAGCTGGGTTAATGCTGTTAGCGCTTGCCAGCTTTCACTTAAGCCTGGTTTGTCGTTGTAGGGCAAGCTGTCGCGTACGCCCATTAATTGTTTACGTAGGGTGTCGTCGGTGAGCAGCATATTATTAAAAGCTAAGGTTGCGCTTTGCTGTTTAGTGTCGTACACCTGTTGTAACTGACGTTGCAGTTCAGTATTGTCCCACTGCTTTTGCAGGCAAATTGCTAATTGATGTAAAAACCGCAGCTCATAACTTAGCTGTTTGCTGGCGCTGTACACCCGTCCCAGGCTTGAGTTGCGCTCGCCGATTAAGGTGTCCAGCCCACAGTGGCGGGTAGCAAAGGTGTCGGTGAGATCCAGCCGCAGATCGGGCAGTGGCTGCTTAAGATCGCGCGGCTCGGTGAGCAAAGGTGCTGCTGGTACTGGCGTTTGCGGTAGCGGTTTATCCAACACCCGAGCCAGGCGCTGCTGATAACTTTCAACGGCTTTTTCGCCACTGTCTTTCGAGCAACCCGTCAGGCTTATCAGCAAACACAGTGGTAGTAGCCAGTATTTCATCGCTTTATGTTGCCTCGCGCTCAAACCTGTGCAAAGTGCGTTTTAAAATAATGGCCAGCAAAATAGCGGCGACACTTAAGCCGGCAATAATGCCGACCCAGAAGCCGTGCGCGCCCATAGGCTCAACCAGCCAGTTCGTTAAACCCAATACGGCGCCTAAACCAAAACCGATTGGCCAGTACGCAATAAAGGTAACGAAAAACACCGGTTTGGTCACTTTCATACCGCGCAGCGCACAGGCCGACACCACCTGAATGGCATCTGACACCTGATAAAAACAGGCCAGAATAAGCAAAGAGCTGGCCAGCGCCACCACCGGCGCATCGGGCGAGTAAAGCGAGGCGATGTTGCTGCGCAGCAAAAACGTCAGGCTGGCAATCACCAGCGACATCAATACCGCCAGCACTATAGCGGTTGATACGGCTTTTTTCAGCTCCAGTATGCTTTGCTGGCCGACTAAATGGCCGACGCGGATAGTAGCGGCCATACCCAGGCTTAATGGCAGCATAAATACGATGCCACTGTAGTTTTGTGCAATTTGGTGGCCGGCCACCATAATGGGGCCTAAATGTACGATAGCCAGCGGAATACAGGCAAACAGGGTAACTTCAAAGAAGATAGAAAACGCAATCGGCGTACCAATGCAGATAATTTGCCAGATGTCTTTCAGGTGAATGCGGTAGCTATCCGGCTGGGTACGATAGCGTGCGGTGCTGCGGCTAAACCAGCCATACAGCAGCATAGCGATAAACATGGCCAGGAACACCAGCGCGGTGGCGATACCACAACCGGCACCGCCCAGCGCCGGCATACCGAGTTTGCCGTAGATAAACACATAGTTGGCGGGGATATTTACCAAAATGCCGACAAAGCTGATCCACATGCTGGCTTTGGTATTGCCGATACCTTCAAACATACTGCGCAGCACCATATAGCCGGCAGCCGGGAACAGGCCAAAGCTGACGTAATACAAATAATCCAGCGAGATTTGCCTAAGCTGCGGATCCATGTTTAACAGATCGATGGGCACCTGCACATATAACATCAGGACAAACAGGGCCGCCGCCAATGCCAGTGCTAAGTACATCGCCTGCAGGGTAAAGTGGGTTACCGGTTTTACCTGCTTACTGCCAAAATACTGCGCCACTATCGGCGTTAATGCCAACAGCAGGCCCTGCATGGTCATCACCACCGGAAACCATAAACCAGAGGCGACGGCAATAGCGGCCATATCGACCGCGCTGTAACGGCCAGCCATCACAGTGTCGACAAAATACATTAAGGTTTGCGTAAGCTGCGCCAGTACGATGGGGCCACTGAGTTTTAAGATGGTTCTGGCTTCGAAGCGGGAAAACGGTAACATAGCGAGTGTCGTATCAACAGCGTGCAATGGCGCGCAATGTAGCACAGATGGGGGCTTATGTTTACCGGAATAGTACAGACCAAAGCGCAGTTGACAGTAATACGCGACAAAGCGCAGTTTCGCCAGTTAACCCTAACAGCACCGCCGCACAATCTTAAGCAATTAGAACGTGGTGCCAGCATTGCCATAAACGGGGTGTGTTTAACGGTAACTGACTTTGACAGCGAGGCCGGCTGGGTGTGTTTTGATGTAATAGCCGAAACCTTAAGCAAAACCAATTTAGGTCAGCTAACACAAGGTGCAGAGGTTAACTTTGAGCGCTCGCTCAGTTTTGGCAGTGAGCTAGGCGGCCATATTGTGTCCGGCCATATTCAAACCACGGCTGTGATTACTGAGCTTAATAAAACGGCGGATAACTGCGCGATGCGTCTTAAGCTTGCGCCAGAATATATGCGCTTTATTTTAAGCAAAGGTTTTATTGCGGTAGAAGGCTGCAGCTTAACCGTGGGTGAAACTTACCCTGATGGCTTTAGCCTGTATTTAATTCCGGAAACGCTGGCCATTACCACGTTGGGGCAAAAACAGGTGGGCGACAGATTGAATATCGAGCTTGATCAACAAACCCAAACCATAGTGCTAACGGTCGAGCGTATTATAGCAGAACGCTTTTCGTCGCAGTAAGCCGTTTAGTAATACTGCTCATCATCCGCATCGATAAACAGCTGTACGCTGTGATGCAGCTCGTCTTTATGCACGCGAATATGCATAGGGTTGCAGCAATTGCTGCAATCTTCTATGTACTCCTGATCTTCATCGGTCACCTCTACGGTTAGGTGCACCCGGTGGCCACAAAACGGGCAGTCGATGGTTTTACTCAGCATACTCATGGTGCTCTCCCTGTAAGACAGTAAAAGGCTCAGGCTTTGGCGCTACCGCTGATACTGCGCCCGCCATCAACAGTAAGAATATGGCCGTTAATGTAGGGCGATTGCAGTAAAAACAGCAGAGCCTGTGCAATATCCTGCGGTGTGCCCAGCTGCTGTAGCGGTATTTGCGCAAGTATAGCTGCCTTATCCTGCTCTTGCAGGCTAACCGACTGCGGCGGTGGCCAGAGTATGGCACCGGGGGCGATAGCGTTTACCCGCACCTGTGGCGCCAGCTCCTGTGCCAGCGCTTTGGTCATCATCAGTAGCGCCGCTTTCGCCATACAATAGATGCTGTGCTGTGGCAGCGGTTTTTCGGCGTGGATATCAACCATATTAACGATAACCCCCTGCTGCTTAGCCAGCTCGGGCGCTAAGGCCTGGCTTAAAAAGTAGGGTGCTTTGACATTAGAGCCGAATAAATCCTGCCACTGTGCGTCCGTGGCACTGTGAAGCGGTGTTGGGTAAAAGCCGGAGGCATTATTTACCAGTACATCCAGCCGGTTAAAGCTGGTCTTTACTGCTGCAAAGAGCGCCGGCCAGCCGGCCTCATCCAGTAAATTGGCTTGTAACACCACGGCACTTTGGCTGCGTTGTTGGTTTAACTGGTTTGCCAGCGTATCGGCTTCATCACGCGACTGGTTGCAATGAATAATCACCCGATAGCCCTGCTGGTGCAGGGTTTCAATCATGGCGCGGCCCAGGCGTTTAGCGCTGCCGGTAATAAAAGCCACAGGAGAAGTACAAGACATAAGTCATCCGGTATTGTTAACTGCAGGGCGCTGTGGTGTGGCCAGGCTAATAAAACAGTTGTTTTATCAGCTCTTGTGCCTGCACCAGATAAGCGCCGCGAAACAAATAAGCATGGTTTAACACATGATACAGATTATAAAGATCTTTGCGCTCAGAATAAGCCTTATCCAGCGGATAAAACTCATCATAGGCCTGATAGAAGCTGTCGGGAAAGCGGCCAAACAAGGTGCTAAAGGCAATATCTGCCTCGCGGTCGCCGTAGTAGCAGGCCGGATCGAATACCGCCGGGCTGTCGATAACAAAGCCAACATTACCGCGCCATAAATCGCCATGCAGCAAGCTGGGCGGCGGCTGATAATGTGTCAGCCGCTGCCGGCATTGTTCGACCAGATAGTCAATTTTGCCAAAGCCGAAGCCTTGCTCCAGCAGCAGTTGCAGTAACCAGCCAATCCGCTGCTCTGAGAAAAAACTGCTCCAGTTCGCTTGCCACTTGTTCGGCTGCACGGTGCTGCCCAGCATGTTATCCCAGTCAAAGCCGTACATGGCCTGCTCATGCTGGCGGTGCAGCAAAGCCAGTTGCTGTGCCAGATTGCGCCAGCCGGTTAAGGTTTCACCGGCGAACGGCAAGTATTCCAGCACCAGAAAAGACTTATCCAGCGTTTGGCCGGCGCAAATAACCTTAGGCACCCGGATACAATGCGCTTGCCTAAGTGCACTGAGGCTGAGCGCTTCACTGTCAAACTGTTCGGCTTGTTCGCGCTGATTTATTTTGACAAAAAATTGCTGTCCCATGCCTTTGATATGCCAGGCCAGGTTAATGCTACCGCCACTGAGCTGGGTTTTATGCTCAATCTGAAAGTCAGTGTCTAACTCACTGTTGATATGCTCAGCAATTGCCTGCCACATAAGGTGCCTCCTTTGCCCGTGACACCTTAGTATGGCCGATATTGCCAATTTTTCACTGTAACTGCGCAGCTAATGCCTGCGGCAATATGACTGTTAAGATATCAGCTGATACCGCTGTTTCGACATCTGCTTTTGCTATCTTTCCGGCAGCGTAAATATGCTATTGCACTATATATAGGACACATTTGTCTGTATGATATCGCGTACATTATTTGCTGTTACCAGCAAATAATCAGCAAAAAACGTGTACCACGTTGTGTACCAAACAGCCCTTAGTAAGGGGTGTCAACTGTCACGCAAGGCGCACGAATAAAAGATTTATGTAGTTAATCATGTGACCCTTGGTACGGGCCACCACTGTATAAGGACTTATCATGCCAGTTATTACTCTGCCCGATGGCAGCCAGCGCGTTTTTGATCATGCTGTTTCTGTGATGGATGTCGCCAAAGACATCGGCCCCGGTTTAGCTAAAGCCACCATTGCCGGTAAGGTGAATGGTCAGTTGGTCGATGCCTGTGACCCTATCGACACCGATGCCACCTTAAGCATTATTACCAGCAAAGATGCGGAAGGCCTGGAAATTATCCGCCACTCTTGCGCGCACTTATTAGGCCATGCCATTAAGCAGCTGTGGCCCAATGTAAAAATGGCCATCGGCCCGGTAATTGATAATGGCTTTTACTATGACGTTGATTTAGACCAGCCCATCAGCAGCGATGATTTAGCCAAACTGGAAGCTCGCATGCTGGAGCTGGCAAAAACCGAATACGACGTTATCAAGAAAAAAGTCAGCTGGCAGGAAGCCGTCGATACTTTTAAAGCACGTGGCGAGAGCTACAAGCTGGAAATTTTAGAACAAAACGTTAGCCGTGATGATAAGCCAGGCCTTTATCACCACGAAGAATATATCGATATGTGCCGTGGCCCGCATGTGCCGAATATGCGTTTTTGCCAGCACTTTAAAATAATGAAAGTGGCCGGTGCCTATTGGCGTGGCGACTCGAAAAACAAAATGCTGCAGCGTATTTACGGCACTGCCTGGGCCGATAAAAAGCAGCTGGCAGCCTATTTACTGCAATTAGAAGAAGCCGAGAAGCGCGACCACCGGAAAATTGGTAAGGCGCTGGGCCTGTTTCACTGGCAGGAAGAAGCACCGGGCATGGTGTTCTGGCACAACGACGGCTGGACGATTTTCCGCGAGCTGGAAAGCTTTGTGCGCGAAAAACTGGGCCAGTACGAATACGATGAAGTTAAAGGCCCATTAATGATGGACCGCGTGCTGTGGGAAAAGTCCGGCCACTGGGAAAAGTACGCCGACAACATGTTTACTACCCAGTCAGAGCACCGCGAATATGCGATTAAACCAATGAACTGCCCGGGCCATGTGCAGATTTTTAACCAGGGTTTGAAGTCTTACCGCGATTTACCACTGCGGATGGCCGAGTTTGGCTGCTGTCACCGTAACGAGCCATCCGGTGGCTTACATGGCTTAATGCGCGTGCGCGGCTTTACCCAGGACGATGCGCATATTTTCTGTACTGAAGATCAGGTGCAGGCCGAGGTAACCAAATGTATTCAGATGGTATTTGATACTTACAGCACCTTCGGTTTTAAAAACGTGGCGGTAAAACTGTCGACCCGGCCGGCACAGCGTATCGGCTCTGACGACATGTGGGACCGCGCCGAGCAGGGCCTGATGGAAGCGTTAAAAGCCAACGATATTGCTTATGAGCTGCAACCGGGTGAGGGCGCCTTTTACGGCCCGAAAATTGAATTTACCCTGCATGACTGTTTAGGCCGTGCCTGGCAGTGCGGCACGGTGCAATTAGACTTTGCCTTACCCGGCCGTTTAGGTGCCAGCTTTGTCGCCGAAAGTGGTGATAAGCAAACGCCGGTGATGATCCACCGCGCCATTTTGGGCTCAATCGAGCGTTTTATCGGTATTTTAATCGAAGAATACGCCGGCTTCTTCCCCGCCTGGTTAGCGCCTACTCAGGTCGTGGTGATGAATATTACCGATAATCAGGCCGGATATGTGCAGGAATTGGTAAAAACTTTCAAATCTCATGGCATTCGCGTCATAAGTGACTTGAGAAATGAGAAGATAGGCTTTAAAATTCGCGAGCACACGCTTAAGCGCATTCCTTACCTTGTTGTCGTTGGTGATAAAGAAATGGAAGCCGGTGATATTGCACTGAGAACGCGCAAGGGTGAAGACTTGGGTAAAATGTCGGTAGCGGCTTTTGTAGAGAAGCTGACCACTGAAATTAAAAACCGCGTCTGAGCCGTTAAGCGATAAGAATAATTTTCGGAGGAACATACTATTAAAGTAGGAAAGAAGACATTACCTGCAAACCGTCCTAACAGGATAAACGAAGAAATTAACCTGCCGGAAGTGCGGTTAATTGGTGTCGAAGGTGAGCAGCTGGGAGTAGTAAGTATTGCTGAAGCCAATCGTTTGGCTGAGGAAAGCGGCGCTGATTTAGTAGAGATTAGCCCGACTGCCGAACCGCCAGTGTGTAAGTTGATGGACTACGGTAAGTTCCTGTTCGAAAAGAGTAAAGCTCTGAAAGAGCAAAAGAAGAAGCAAAAACAGATCCAGATTAAGGAAATAAAATTCCGGCCTGGAACTGATGAAGGCGATTACCAGGTAAAACTACGCAACCTGCGTCGCTTCATTGAAGAGGGTGACAAAGCTAAAGTAACGTTGCGCTATCGCGGTCGTGAAATGGCGCATCTTGACATCGGTATTGATATGTTAAATCGGATTAAAGAAGATTTAGCGGACATTGCCGTGTGCGAATCTTTCCCTTCACGGGTGGAAGGTCGCCAGATGATCATGATGCTGGCCCCAAATAAGAAGTAATAAGTGCTTTCAAGTGTAACCCTGCGCTGCAAAGGGCAGGGTTGACGCCTTATTATTCGTTGTAATTTAACAATGCGAGTTTTTAACTATGCCAAAGATGAAAAACAATAAAGGTGCTATGAAGCGTTTCAAAAAGACCGCTTCTGGTAGCTTTAAACGTAAGCAATCACACCTTCGCCACATCCTGACGAAGAAGACCTCTAAGCGTAAGCGTCAGTTAGGTCCAAAAACCTTAGTCGCTAAAGTAGACATCGCCGGCTTAGTCCGTTGCATGCCGTACGCATAATTAATTAGGAGTCTGACATGCCAAGAGTTAAACGTGGTGTAACGGCGCGCGCGCGTCATAAGAAGGTGTTAAACCAGGCTAAAGGTTACTACGGTGCCCGCAGTCGTGTTTATCGTGTTGCTTTCCAGGCTGTAATTAAAGCCGGCCAATATGCTTACCGTGACCGTCGTCAGCGTAAGCGTCAGTTCCGTCAACTGTGGATCGCGCGTATCAACGCAGCGTCACGTATGAACGGTTTATCATACAGCCGTTTCATTGATGGCCTGAAAAAAGCCTCAGTAGAAATCGACCGTAAGATTTTAGCTGACATCGCCGTATTTGACAAAGCAGCCTTTACTGCTTTAGTTGCTAAAGCGAAACAAGCCTTAGCTGCTTAATCTAAGCTGCTTATAAGAAAGCCACCCAAGGGTGGCTTTTTTTATGCGTTAAGCTTTATCGCTAACAAACGGTAGGGTGCCAGAGCGCGCTGCGGTTAGTTAACCGCAGGCTTAAATTGCAGAATAAGCTGATTGTTTTTAAACAGTTGTAGCTTGTCGCCGTTTACTTCGGCCCGATCTGCCGATTGTAATGACTGGGTAAACTGCTGCTCCAGCTCGCTGCTATCGGCGCAGAATTTACGGGTACTGACCAGCGGTTGTACGGTTAACTGGTTAGCACGCTGCTTGTACTGGCCGTTAAAGCTGTTACAGCCGGCAAAACCATAAAGCCGCTCGTTCTGATCAAAAATAACCCGCACATTCAGCTGCTGTGGCACGTAGCGGTTGGTCAGTTTCTCTGCGCGCCAGACGATGCCCTGCATTTTGCCAGGCTGTTGCTGATCGGGGCAAATAGCACCTGGCCAGAACTGCTCAAACTTATCAATAAACAAGGTTGTGGCCTGATCATCCTGACCACGGCGGCCAATTAAGGTGGCGACTACGGCCTGACCACGAAAACGTTCATCCTGCTGATACTGGCGCATAACCGGCAAATGGTGCTGGGTATTGGCTACTGTTAATACATCGCCACTGCGACAGCTGGTAAAACTGGCCTGATTATCACTCAGTTTATATAACCCCAGCATGGCCTGGCGCGTATCGAGCTTTTTAAACTCAGCTTCACGGCTTAACTGGTATTTTTGGTTATGGCTAATCGGCTTACCGCTTAAATCCAGCATCGCCAGCGTGTTGTTGGTTAAAAAATGAAAACCGGGTAACGGCTGCTGCTGGTTGACCAAATGCAGGCTGCGTTTTTCCAGCAACCAAATGCCTTTAACCAGGTTAACCTGGTTACGGTCCAGGTATTCCTGACGGGCTTCAAAGCGGCCATCGCGATATAAATTAACGTGGTAACTGATGCCCGGGCAATCTGCACAGGGCAGGGTGCCGGTAAAGCTCATATCGGCATCAACAAAAATATGCTCAAAATCGGTGGCAACAGCTTCGGTGGTGTCAGAGTTTTCAATCACCACTTCTTCAGGCTCTGCGGGCTGCTCTACCTGGCTTGGGATAACCAGGGTTTCTACCTTTGCACTGCGCTCAGTAGGTAACTGACTGCAAGCTGACAACAGCAAGGCGGTAACAAGTAAACGCTTTTTCATCTGGGATCCCGGGTTAAAATTTTCGCTATTATAGCGGAATTCAGTGGCGGCATTAACAGCTATTTAAGCGTCAGACGTAGCATTTTTTATGGCCTGGCGTACTTGCTGTGCGGCAAGCTCGGGTTGCTCCTGCATAAAGCAATGGCCGCCACTGACAACAGACACCTGAACGGCCGGATTTCGCTTTTGCCACTTAGCCAGTGCCTTGGAGATAAAGTCATAACTTTTATCACCATAGATCACCTGCACTGGCGGGCAGTGGTGGCTTAATTGCTGCCAGAGCTTATCCGGGTAGGATGAAAAAATGTCGGCTTCACGCTCGGGCTGGCACTTTAAACTTAGCCCCTGCTCTGTGGGTTTTAACGCATGGTCAATATAAGCCGCCAGCGCATCAGGATGCCAGTTGGCAAACATGCCACGGTTAGTTAAATATGCCAGGGCGCTGTCGCGATCCGGCCAGTGTTGCCGGCGGCGCAGTGCTGCTTTTGCCAGTGGGTTTTTGTCATACAGCCGCACGCCTTTTAGCGTACTCATCAAGGTGAGCATGGTGGGGGTAAACAGTACCGGGTCGAGCAAAATGGCTGCGGCAAACGGGCTTGGCGCCGTGGTATGAATAAGCGCGGTTAATACGCCGCCAAAGCTGTGGCCCAGGCCATACACCGGCATAGCGGCATAATGCGCTTTGTGCGCCAACCAGGCTTGCGCCGCCAGTTCAGCACTTTTATTCCAGCCGACAAAGGCACCGCCATGGTCGCTGTCGCCATGGCCCTGGGCGTCAGATAAGAACAAATCAAAGTCTTCATACAGTAGGCGCAGCATCGGCTGGTACATGCGGCTGCAAAAGCCATTGCCATGCAGCATATGCAGCACCGGCTTGCCGCGCGCTTGGGTACGATAACCACGCAGGGTAAACCCCATCGGCGTATGATAAGACCAGGGAACTAACTGCAAAAGATGCTCCTTATTTGTCGCATTACAGGCTAAGACGGTTACTTGGTGCCGAACAGCTTATCACCGGCATCACCTAAACCTGGCAATATATAGCCCTGCTCGTTCAGGCAGCGGTCAATAGCGGCGGTGTACAGCTCAACATCCGGGTGGGCTTGTTGTAGTGCAGCAATGCCCTCTGGCGCGGCCACCAGCACTAAGGCTTTGATCCGCGTTGCGCCGTGCTGTTTTAGCAAGTTTATGCTGGCAATCAGTGAGCCACCGGTTGCCAGCATGGGGTCGACCACCAGGGCCAGCCGCTGATCCAGATCTGCCGCCAGCTTGTGAAAATAGGGCACTGGCTTAAGGGTCTGCTCATCGCGGTAAATACCCACCACACTGATGCGGGCACTTGGCAAAAGCTCCAGTACACCATCGAGCATGCCAAGGCCTGCCCGCAGTATCGGCACTATAGTGACTTTTTTGCCCTGAATTTGTTCGATAGCCACAGGGCCGCTCCAGCTTTCAATGGTGGCCTGCTCTGTGGCCAGATCGCGGGTGGCTTCGTAGGTTAATAAACTGCCAAGCTCGGCTGCCAGCTGGCGAAATTGCTTGGTGCTGAT
The DNA here is from genome assembly GCF_000296695.1 of Rheinheimera nanhaiensis E407-8. Lineage (GTDB taxonomy): Bacteria > Pseudomonadota > Gammaproteobacteria > Enterobacterales > Alteromonadaceae > Alishewanella > Alishewanella nanhaiensis. The sequence continues at coordinate 25,286 of NZ_BAFK01000004.1, read as the reverse complement.
GTCTGCTGCGCGCAGCAGGCCAATTTTATGTTTCACCAGCGGGTGGTTAACTTCAGTCGGTGTCATAAGCAAATCCTCTGTTTAGCGCAGCTAAGCATACCGCAATCGGCTTTTACTTGCAGTTTAGTGCGAAGCATTATACAAACAGCCGGGGTGAGTAGCGCAAAGTTGCAGGAGCAATAATGCTAATTAAATTATCAGGTTTTGTGGTGGCAGTAAGTTTATTGTTGGCAGGAGGATGCATGGCAAATGCGAAACAGTTGGAGCTGGAGCGCTTATTTGCTGATCCGGCGCTGAGTGGCACCACGCCACGTTCGTTGACAATGGCACCAGACGGTAGCCGTGTCACTTATTTAAAAGGCAAAGCGGCAGATGCCAACCGGTTAGACTTGTGGCAATACCACATTAAAGACGGCAAGCACAGCTTATTGGTGGACGCCGACAGCCTGGTCAGTGGTGCAGAGGTGTTGTCAGATGAAGAAAAGGCCCGCCGCGAGCGTCTGCGCTTATTTGCTTCGGGTATTATCAGTTACAGCTGGTCGAAAAACAGCGACGCTTTGTTATTTCCGTTAAACGGTGATTTGTATTACTACGAACTGGCCGGCAAAAAAGCGAAAAAGCTGACCAATACCAGTGAGTTTGAAACAGACGCCAGCATTTCACCTACCGGGCGTTATGTCGCCTTTATCCGGGCGCAAAACCTGTTTGTACTGGAGATTGCCACCGGCAAAGAAACCCAGCTGACGTTCGATGGCGCAGGCGAGATTAAGAACGGTATGGCCGAGTTTGTCGCTCAGGAAGAAATGGGCCGGATGACCGGTTACTGGTGGGCGCCTGATGACAGCAAAATTGCCTTTACCCGCACCGATGAAAGCGGCGTTGCTGAGGTGGTGCGCAACGAGATTTACGCCGACGAGATTAAGCTGTTTAACCAGCGCTATCCCTATACCGGCACGGCCAATGCGAAAATTCAGCTGGGTGTGGTTAACCTGGCCAATGCTAAAGTGCAATGGATCCCGCTGGGCGATAATGACGATGTTTATCTGCCCCGTGTTCAGTGGAGTAAAAATGCACAGTATTTAAGCTATCAGTGGCAAAGCCGTAACCAGCAAGAACTGGAGCTTAGACTGGTCGACCTGAGCGCGAACCAACAACGGGTGTTACTGACAGAAACCAGTAACACCTGGTTAAACCTGCATGACGATCTGCATTTTTTAAACAATGATCAGGGCTTTATCTGGGCGTCTGAGCGCAGCGGCTATAAGCACCTGTATTACTATGATTTTAACGGTAAACTGTTGCGTCAGCTGACCGCGGGTGCTTGGGTGGTTGATGAGCTCGAAGCGGTCAATGAAGCCAAAGGCCTGGTGTTTTTTACCGGCCGTAAAGACACACCGCTGGAGCGGCATTTGTATCAGGTCAGTTTAAAAGATGGCGAAATACAGCGTTTAACCGAGCCAGGTTTTGATCATGCGCTGGTGCTGGCAAAAGATGGCAGCAGTTTTATTGATAACTTTTCCAATGTCAGCACACCCAACAAAGTGGCGCTGCGAGCTATCGACGGTAAGCTACTTACCTGGCTGGAGCAAAATGCGCTGGATAACCAGCATCCGTTAACGCCGTATTATAGTGCGCTTAAGGCGCCCCGTTTTGGCACCTTAACCGCTGAAGATGGCCAGACGCTGCATTACCGCATATTCGAGCCTGCGGCATTAGAGCCGGGCAAAAAATACCCGGTAATTGTCAGCGTTTATGGTGGCCCGCATGCGCAGCGGGTTACCAACAGCTTTAGCCCGCGCGACTTGTATTTGCATTATCTGGTGCAGCAGGGCTATCTGGTGTTTCAGCTGGATAACCGCGGCTCCTATAACCGCGGTAAAGCCTTTGAAGATCCGATCTATAAAAAGCTCGGAGACGTGGAGTTACAGGATCAAATCCGCGGCGTAGAATATTTGCGCAGCCTGCCTTATGTTGCAGCCGATAACATTGCCATTTATGGCCACAGTTATGGCGGCTATATGGCGATTATGGCCATGTTTAAAGCCAGTGATTATTTTGCTGCCGGCGTATCAGGAGCTCCGGTCACCGACTGGGCTTTGTATGACACCCACTACACTGAGCGCTATCTGGGCCACCCGGCTGACAATGCGCAGGGCTATACCGACAGCGCTGTATTTCCTTATATTGACGGCTTAAAAGGCGATTTGCTGATTTATCATGGTATGGCTGATGACAATGTGCTGTTTACCCACAGCACTAAGCTTTACAAACAGTTGCAGGACAAAGGCCTGTTGTTTGACATGATCAATTACCCGGGTAGCAAACACTCGATGTTTGGTCAGCCGGTACAAACGCACTTACATAAAAGCATTACGCAGTTTTTTGACCGGCATTTAAAGTAAGTTGGCAACAGAAAAGCCGGCATAGTGTGCCGGCTTTTGTCTGATCAGCCTTGCTGCTTTAACGGTTAAGCGTTTAGGGTTTGCCCTGCAAATGATAGCTAACCTGGGCTCTGGGATTTAAATACTCTGCCACTTGCTGTGGTAGCGACTGAATTTTTAACACCTTAACTATGCTTAGCGTATCCTGATCTAAGGTCAGCACCGGGGCTTCTAATCTTGGCACATCGGCGTCGTACACCATCACATTGGGGCACAGCAGGTTGTCGCTGTTTACCGACATTACTATGCCAATACGCTGGTCCGATAACTGCACTATGGTGCCAGGCGGGTACACGCCCATCATTTTAATCATGACCCGCATTTCAAGCTCGGGTAGCTTACCTTTCATACTGCGGTACATGTAGGATAACGCATGGTGCGGCGAGCGCGCTTTGCTGATATCCAGCGGGTGACACAGATTATCAAAACAATTTACCACACATACAATACGGGCCAGTTTGTCTATTTGTGGCTCGGTTAAGCCTTTGGGATAACCGCTGCCGTCAATCAGCTCGTAATGTTGCTCAATAATAGGCCAGGCCTGCAGTGGAAAGGTGTCGGTCAGGCCAACCAGCTCAACACCGTATTTGGTATGCAGCTTAAGCAGGTTTTGCTCCGGCGCAGTAAGTAGTGTGGTTTTACGTAATATCTGTGATGGGATTTTTAGCTTGCCAATATCGTGAAACAGCGCGCCCATACCCACGGCTTTAATGTCATTCGCGCTTAGTTTCAGGTTTTTCGCCAGCATCATCGATAAAGTAGCAACGTTAAGCGCATGGTAATACAGCCCTTCCTGCTCTTTGTTAGCCGCTGAAATCAAGTGCAAAATTAACGAGTCTGCCCCTAACAGTACATCGGCCATGGCGCTAATTAAGCTGCTGGCGTCAGCAATGGCGTTCAGTGGACGGCCCTGAATTTTGCTCATCAGGGCTCTTACCTGGATCAGCGATTGGGCAAAGGCTTTTTCTGTTTTTTGAATGTCGCGCCGGTTGGCTTTGGCTTGTTCGATACGCAGCATTTTTTCCTGCTGCATTTTAAGCTGGGCTTCACTGGCTGCCATATTAAAGCTGGCCTGATCTTCTTCGCTGAGATCGGCCGGCTGCAGCATTTTTTTACTTTTATCGGGATAAAAAAACACATAATCCAACTGCAACGCACGGATGATCTGCAGTTGCTGTGGGTTTTCAATCAGAATTTCGCCGGATAAAAACGGGTGTTTCATCCAGCTGCCCGGTAACTTAACGGCATAACCGAGCTTGAGTTCATCAGGTTTAAGTTTTAAGACAGACAAGCGGTGCTCCGCGCCAGACAGTTTAACAACAACTATTAGTGTAAAGCCCTGACGGCACAATACCAGTGATATAAAACAAAAAAAGGCCAGATAGCTCTGGCCTTTGCTGTTTGCCTCAGATCAGAAGCGAACTGTGTAACGCACTGTCCACAAGCGGCCTATCCAGTCATGTACCGAGCTGGCATAACCATTAGTGGGTGAAGAGGCGTAAGGTGGCTTTTTGTCAGTCAGGTTACGCACGCTTAACAGTAACGACTGATTGTCGGTCAGATCGTACCCCAGGCTACCGCTGAACACTGTCCAGGCATCCACGGTTTCGTTGCCGCCAAATTTAAAGTCGCCGTCACCTAACTCACTGATGTAATGGGCAGATAAACTGGCAGTCCAGTTATTTAACTGCCAGTCTACGCCAGCATCAGCAACTAAGTCTGGCCGGGCAATTTCATTAGCACCGCTTAAACGGCCCAGTAAATCTTCCGCTGGTGTCTCAGCATTAATTTGCCGCTCATAACTGAAGGTTTTGGTGCCGGCGGCAAACAGTTTAAAGGTCCCCAGCTGCTCGGTTTCCAGACGATAAGTCAGTTTAATATCGACACCATCGGTTTTTTGGCTACCGACGTTAAAGAAGCCGGTGCGTAAAAACACCAGATCGCCACCGCCGTCCAGCACACAACCAAACTCGCCGTTAAGTGCAGCGATGCTGCCTGTTACCGGTGCACTGCCCGCGATACAGGCTTTAAGGGTGGTATTGGCATCCACGTCAACAATGTCGGTATGCTCATAGCGCCAATAATCGGCGGTCAGTTGCAGGTTTTCTGTCAGGTTCCAGGAGAACCCCAGGTTAATGGCTTCTGAGTTTTCTGCATCCAGGCCGCGGTTACCAATGGTCTCCTGGTCCAGCTCCAGCTCACCAAAAGAGGCGCCAAAATCGCCACACAGGGCATCAAAGGGTTGGTCAGCACCACAATTAATGTAGGCAGTGCCTAGTGATTCACCTGCGCCAAGCTGAGACAGCGAAGGTGCTCTAAAGCCGGTGCTCCATGACGCCCGCATAATTAAATCATCGGTAGCGCGGTAGCGCAGTGACAATTTAGGGTTAACATCGCCACCAAAATCGCTGTAATGGTCATAGCGCAGGGCGGCAATTAAATCCAGGTTATCTGCCAGCGGCACATTAAATTCCGCATAAGCGGCGTATTGCGTACGATCTGCTGCCGCATCGCTGGCGCCTAGCGCAAATACTCCGCCTTCTTTGGCAATTTGCGCTGGCCGGTCAAAGATATCTTCACTTCTGAACTCACCACCAAAGACGGCACTGATATTACCGGCTGACAGCTCCAGCGGTAAATCACCGGCAAAGTTAAAGTCGAGCGATAACACTTCAGACTCACCAAGGCGTGGTGCCAGTTCACGTACGGCAGCGCGCTGCGCTTCACTGTTGTCACGGCCGAGGTTAAAAGGGTCAAAACTACCGTCTGCAATGCCGGCGATAACTTTGTCTCTACCCATGTAGCCTTGCACATGGGTAATTTCGTTTTCAGTCTTACCATAAGTGGCGGCGGTCTCCCACGACCAGTCGGCGATTTCACCGCGTAGACCGGCTAATACACGGTAGCTGGTTGTGTCGTAGTCCTGGATGCGGGTTTCCGGGAAGCGGGAGCGCACACGAATGTCGTTCACTTCACCGTCTAACGCATCAATGTCGCGCGCCCATTGCGGGACCAGCGCAGAGTCGCCGGCAACGTCAACATCAAAAGCGGCGGCGGCGTCATAGGCCGAGCCGGTATTATTCTGATACATGGCTTCGGCGAAGAACTCGCTGCCGTTACTTAAACGGTAGTTGTGGTGCAGGGTAGCGCCAACGGCTTTGGTATCGGGCTGAATAGCACGTTCTATCACATAGTCATAACGACAGCGGGTACCGCCGTTACTGACATCATCACCACACCAGGGCTCGGCATAATCGGCGCCATCGATAGTCACGCGGGTACTGGATTTCAGTGTAACCTCAATCGGCCGGTCGCTGTTAAACAAGGCCTCGCGGTCAAAGTAGTCAATCACGACAGTGGTATTGCTGTTAGCGGTACTAAAACCGCCGACATAGGTCAGGTTGGTACGGCCAAAGTCGCTGCTCTTGGTATCGTCACCGTAGGAGGCGGAAAATTCATGGCCTTCAACATCTTTACGCAGGATAAAGTTAATTACCCCGGCAATGGCATCAGAGCCATAAACTGAGGAGGCGCCATCGGTCAACACTTCTATCCGTTCCAGTGCCGACATCGGAATGGCGTTAACGTTAACAAAAGAGTCAAAACCGTTGGTAAAGGAGTCGACCGCCACCCGCCGGCCGTTTACCAGCACCAGCGTAGAGCTGCTGCCCAGGCCGCGTAAACTGACACCGGAAGAGCCGGCCGGTGCGCCATCGGCACCACCTACACCGCCATTTTCGGTAAAGGTACCGGCGCTGGAGGCTTGCGGCAGATCGCGCAGGAATGAGCCTACGCTGTCATAACCGCGGTTTGCCATGTCTTCCCGGCTGAAAATTTGTACCGGGTTGGCGCCTTCCATATCCACGCCTTTTAAGCGTGAACCGGTCACCTGAATTTTTTCAATTTTCTCCTGTTCGGCTTCAGCTGATTCGGCGGCCTGCACGGCATAACCGGACGTTGCCATCAGCATGGCCATACTTAGGGTAGATAGCTTCATTTTTGCTTTAATGTACATACACATTCCTCTGGATAATAAACGCCGCCTTTAAAGGCGATCTGATTAAAAAGCAGTAAAAATGCGTCTTAGCAGAGGGATCTCCAATGCCATACCGGGCCAGGTAATATGGCCAGCATCAAGCGTTAGAAATGGATTGTCAGCTTACCCTCTGCCAGACGCAGAGGGAGAACTAATTGTTGAACCACTCGGACAAGTAGTAGGGCGAGACGTAGTAGCCGTAATGATTAACTGCACATTTTTGCATAATTACGCCTCCTGTCTCTGAAGAAATGGGGAACACTTAGCGCTTAAACTCGCGGATCTGCCTCATGCTGTCAAGTGGTTTTTAACAATTGGCGAAAATGTCCCCAAATTGCCGTAATTTTGGCCACTGAGGTTGGACCAGTGGCGCATTTGTCGCTTGACAGTTTAGGTATTCAAACGTACATTTCAAACATCTGTTTAAATATTGGTTGGCTTATGTCGAACAAACTCAGTACGCAACATAAAATACTGGATGCTGCGCAAAGCCTGTTTGCTGAAACCGGTTTTAATGGCACCTCGCTTAGGCAAATCACCAGTCAGGCAGAAGTGAACCTGGCGTCGGTAAACTACCATTTTGGCTCGAAAAAAGAGCTGATCCAGGCGGTGTTACAGCGCTATCTGGTGGTCTTAATGCCAAGGCTGGATCAGGAATTCACCCGGTTGTTGGCGTCGCAGCAGCCTAACAGCCTAAACCAGGTGTTGTCGGTGTTTGTGCGACCCTTGCTGGAGCTGAATAAAGTACACCAGCACGGCACGCGGATATTTTTACAGTTACTTGGCCGCGGTTATACTGATGTACAAGGGCATTTGCGCTGGTTTTTCAATCATCATTATGGTCGGGTGCTGGATAAATTAGTGTTGCTGGTACAGCAGGCCTGCCCGGATTTACCCGCCGGTGAGCTGTTTTGGCGGCTGCATTTTTCGCTGGGTACCGTTGTGTTTACTATGGCATCGAGTGAAGCGCTGGCGGAAATTGCCGAAGCCGATTTTAACGAAAAAGTCGATATTGAAGGCGTGATCCTACGTCTGTTGCCGTATTTAGCCGCTGCCATAGCTGCACCGGTACCTCAAGTTACACAACTTAGTCAAACACAACTTAGTCAAACACAACTTAGTCAAACCGCGCCGCTGATGGCGAGTGAAGGAAGGTAATATGTTGATCCTGTTAATATTGGTCGTTACTCTGGCTGTGGTGTTTGGCGTTGCCGACATCCGCCGTAACCTGATTACCAAGCCGGTATTTACCGTATTTAAGAAGATCTTACCGCCACTGTCTGATACTGAGCGCGAAGCCATGGAAGCCGGCGATGTGTGGTGGGACGGTGAACTGTTTAAAGGCAAACCTGACTGGCAACAGCTACACAGCTTCCCTAAGCCGGAATTAAGCGCTGATGAGCAGGCCTTTATGGACAACCAGGTAGAAACCCTGCTTGGTATGCTGGATGACTACAAGATAGTGCAGGAGCAGCGCGACCTGCCGGTTGCCGTGTGGGATTATTTAAAGCGCGAAGGCTTCTTCGCCATGATCATCCCTAAAGCCTACGGTGGCCGTGAATTTTCTGCTATTGCCAACTCGACTATCGTTTCGCGCATTGCTACCCGCAGCTTAACCGCTGCTGTTACCGTAATGGTGCCCAACTCGTTAGGCCCGGGTGAGCTTCTTATGCACTATGGTACGCAGCAGCAAAAAGATTTTTGGCTGCCCAGTTTAGCCAATGGCACCGATGTGCCCTGTTTTGCCCTGACCGGGCCGGAGGCTGGCTCAGATGCCGGCGGTATTCCTGATACCGGCGTGGTGTGTAAAGGCGAGTTTGACGGTAAAGAAGTTACCGGTATCCGGCTAAATTGGGATAAGCGCTACATTACACTGGCGCCGGTGGCGACCGTATTGGGGCTGGCGTTTAAACTGTACGACCCTGAGAAGCTGCTTGGCGATAAAGAAGAGCTGGGCATTACCTGTGCGCTTATTCCAACCAGCCACAAAGGCGTGCAAATTGGCGATCGTCACTTCCCGATGAATATGGCCTTTATGAACGGGACCACCTACGGCAAAGATGTGTTTATTCCGCTGGATTGGATCATCGGCGGCCCGGACTATGCCGGTCGTGGCTGGCGGATGCTGGTAGAATGTTTATCAGCCGGCCGCGGTATCAGCTTACCAGCGCTTGCCACCGCCACTGGCCATTTGGCAGCCCGTATGACCGGTGCTTATGGTTATGTGCGCCAGCAATTTGGTATGTCTATTGGTAAATTTGAGGGCGTGCAAGAGTCGTTAGCCCGTATCGGCGGCTTAACCTACAGTTTAGAAGCGATGCGGGTAATGACCGCCGGTGCTATCGACATGAAGTTAAGCCCCAGCGTGGTTACCGCTATTGCTAAATACCATATGACCGAAATGTCGCGCACCCTGATGAACGATGCCTTTGATATTCACGCTGGCCGTGCCATTCAGGTAGGGCCGAAGAATTATCTGGCACATGGTTATATGGGCATACCTATTTCGATTACGGTAGAGGGCGCCAATATTTTAACCCGCAACCTGATGATTTTCGGTCAGGGTGCTACCCGTTGCCACCCTTATGTACTGGCAGAGCTGGAAGCAGCGGCGAATCCGGATGCAGAGCAGGGCTTAAAGCAATTCGACAGTTTGCTGCTGAAACATATTGGCTTTGCTATCGGTAATACCTTTGGCGCCCTGTGGCAGGGCTTAACCGCTGCTGCCTTTAACAGTGCGCCGGTATCGGGTGAAACGGCGCGTTATTACAAGCAGTTAAGCCGTATGAGCCGAGCTTTAGCCTTAAGCGCCGATTTTTCGATGCTGATATTAGGCGGCGAGTTGAAGCGCCGTGAAATGCTGTCTGCCCGTTTAGGTGATGTGTTAAGCCAGCTGTATATCGCCTCGGCCGTACTGAAGTTTTATGAAGACAACGGCCGTCAGCAGTGCGATCTGCCGTTTGTTCACTACAGTGTGCAGCGTGCGCTATTTGAAATTGGCCGCGCTTTTGCTGGTTTCTTCGCTAACTTCCCGAACCGGGTAGTGGCGCGCGTGCTAAAAACCCTGGTGTTCCCGTTTGGCATCGGCTACAAGATGCCGGATGATGCTACCGCTATTCAGATCTGTGAAGCCTTGTCTAAGCCCGGTGTTGTGCGCGACCGGTTAACCCACCTGTGTTACATAGGCGCGGATGAAAATGACGCCACCGGTCTGATGGAAAACGCTTTTGTCACTATGTATGAAGCACAGCCGCTTATGAAAAAGATTTACCAGGCGCAGCGCGAAGGTAAAGTGGCCCGTAAACAGCCACTGGACAAAACCATTGCTCAGGCACTGGAGGTTGGTGTACTGAGCGAGGCTGAAGCACAGCAGCTAAACCGGATGAACACATTGCGCTTTAGCGCCATCAGCGTTGACAGCTTTAAGCCCGGCGCTTTGGAAGCCCAGACGCCGAACGCTGACGCCGCGTAAAACTCTTGTAACTTAGTGTGCTGAATGATAAAAACGCCGGTACTTGCACCGGCGTTTTTTATGAGGATTAACTATGAGCGCTGAGATCCGCCTACGTTTGGCAACACCGCAGGATATTCCCACCATACTGGCATTTATTAACGGCCTGGCCGAGTATGAAAAGCTGGCCGATCAGGTGGTGGCCACCGGGCAGAAACTGCAGGATACGCTGTTTGGCGATAAACGTTATGCCGAGGTGGTGATTGCTGATTACCAGCAGCAGCCGGCCGGTTTTGCCCTGTTTTTTCACAACTACTCAACCTTCCTGGCCAAGCCAGGTATTTATCTGGAAGACTTATTTGTATTGCCCCGGTTTCGTGGCCACGGCATTGGTAAAACCTTGCTACGTTATCTGGCCAAACTGGCGCTAGATCGTGATTGTGGCCGGCTGGAATGGTCGGTGCTGGATTGGAATCAAAGCGCTATCGATTTTTATCAGTCTCAAGGTGCCGTGCTGCTACATGACTGGCGTATCAACAGGGTGACTGGGGATCGCCTTAAGCAATTGGCAGCGAAGTATGACAGCGTGGCAGACTAAGCGGCAAAAATAAGCATGGTCATATCTGGCAACTAATCTGCCAGCGTCTAAGCTATGTAGAGCCATACACAGTTGATGGTCTGAAGGAACAGAGGGCTTTCCATGAAACGATTAAAAGCACTGGCTGATAAACCCATTATTGGGGGTGTTGTTAAAAAAGCGATGGCATCTTTAGCCAGTAATGATGCCAAAACAATTTCAGAGCATTTTTCCCAATACCTGAAGCCTCAGTTGGCTGACACCGAGCTGTTAAAGCATGAAGTGTATAAATTACGACACAATGTGTACTGCGAAGAGCTGCACTTTGAAGACGTAAAAGAAACACATGAAGAATGTGATGACTTTGATACCAGAGCCATACACTGTTTTGTCCGGCATTTAAGCTCTGGCGCAATGGCCGGTACGGTAAGGCTGATCACGTCTGCGCTTGGCACTGAGCTGTTGCCTATTGAGCAATATTGCTCGCATGCACTGACCGATGAGCGGCTGCACCCGAAGGATTTTGCCCGGCACGAGATTTGTGAGATCTCAAGATTAGCGGTACCTGCAGCCTTTAGAAAACGTGAGGTGGACAAATTTGCCGGAGCAGCCACCGGTGCCATCAACGAAAAGCAGTATTCCGAGACAGAGCTGCGCTGCTTTCCCTATATTGCCGTCTGTTTGTACTTATCGGCTGCGGCCATGTCATTAAAAACCAAAAGGTTTCATGTGTTTGTTATGATGGAGCCGCGTTTGGCCCGCAGTTTATCCTTTGTGGGTATTATGTTCCGGCAACTGGGCGATACCATCGAATTTCACGGCAAAAGAGCCCCTTATTATGTTGACTCGCGAGAGCTGCGCCGTACCTTAAGCCCAGGCTACCTGAAGTTACTTCAGGCGATAGAAAAGTCCTTGTTTGATAGTAAGACGCTAAGCTCTACTACCTCAGCACAGTTGCCCGGTGGTAATGTGGTATTGGTTAACTAACTTATGCAAAACGCTGTTTTGCTTCAGCTTGCGGCCTCACTTAGCCCCAGCAGCAGGGTGTTGACCGATGACGCATCACTGGCACCTTACCGTTATAACTGTGAGGGTTTTGCCAACACTATTGATAGCGTAATTAAAATTGGCGTTGTGGAGGATATTCAGCAAGTGCTGAATGTTGCTGCCAGGGCAGCGGCAGAGGGCTCTGCTGCGCTAAAGTTTCATCCCATCAGTACAGGACAAAACTGGGGCTATGGCTCTGCCGCGCCTAACGCTGAAAACGCTATCCTGCTCGATTTGTCAGCGCTGACCCAGATCAGCATAACCAGCGCTGAGCTGGGTATTGTAACGCTGCAGCCCGGCGTCACCCAGCAAATGCTTTATGATGAGCTACAACGACGTCAGCTGGATTTTATGGTACCGGTCACTGGCGCTGGCCCCAGTTGCAGTATTTTGGCGAATGCGTTGGAACGCGGTTATGGTATTACACCTTTTACTGACCATTTTGCCGCAGTAAACAGCATTAAGGGTTATCTGGCCGATGGCAGCTTTTATCAGTCGCCGATTTCTGAGCTGGATAGCTCCGGTGACGATTTTATTGATAAAACCTATAAATATGGTATCGGCCCTTATATCGATGGGCTGTTTAGCCAATCTGGCTTTGCCATCGTTACCGAGATCAGTCTCAGGCTAAAACGCCGGCCTGAAGCTTTTGATTCTTTTTATATTCAATTTGCCAATGACAGTGATTTTGAACTGGCGCAGCAGATCGCCTTTGCCATTTTGCAGCGTTTGGACGGTGTTGTTGGCTCCGTAAACTTAATGGATCAACGCCGGCTATTATCAATGATGGCTGAAAATCCTAATGGTAAAGCACAGCATATAGCGATGTCGGCGCAACAAGTTAGCCAATTAGCAAAGCAATATGACACCCCAGGCTGGATGTTGGTCGGTACGCTATATGGGCAGCACTCGGTAGTTAAAGCAGCACGCACGGAAGTGCGTCGTTTTGTTAATGGCAGGGCTAAGCGCACGCTGTTCTCTGGCGGTGCACTACTGCGTGTTGCGCGCACAGTGTTGAATATATTGCCGAAAAATCAACTTGCCGGGGTGAGGGCAATGCTAGCGTCGCTCGATTTGGGTATAGAGATTATGCAGGGCAAACCCAATCAGGTAGCATTGCCACTGGCTTATTGGCGCAATCCAAAGGCCGCAACAGGCACAGCCTTACATCCTGCGCGTGATGGCTGTGGGTTGCTCTGGTATGCCCCTCTTATCCCAATGCAAGCACAGAGTATGCGCCAGTTTATCAGCATGGTGCGGGACGTCTGTCCGCGTTATGGTATTGAGCCGATGATAACCTTTACCAGCTTAAAGTACGATACGGTAGATAGCACCGTACCTATAGTGTTTAACCGCCAGGATGAAGAGGCAACCCGTTTGGCGCAGCAGTGCTTACAAGAGTTAGTTGCCCGGGGGCTTAAATCTGGCTGGGTGCCTTATCGGTTAAATTTACAACAGCAACGAGACTTACTTGATGCCAACTCGCCATACTGGCAAATGGTCAATAAGTTAAAAAATGCCATCGACCCGCATCATCTTATTAGTCCGGGCCGCTATGATCCCGGCTATTTCTCAACTAAATAACGTAGCTCTAAACGTTTACAGCCGCCTAAGTTAGCTAAGATACAGCAATAAAAAAGGCCCTGTGATACAGAGCCTTTTATGAAGCCTTGCTTATTAAGCAGCTTTTTTACGCATTACACCAAGGCCGACTAAACCTGCACCGAACAGGAACAAAATACCTGGTTCAGGGATAGAGTCGCCACGCAACTGGCCGTTACCGTTGGTAGAGTACATAGCTGTTGGGTCTAACTGGCCACTGGCATTCGTAAATGACGCATTACCAGAGTAAAGGAAATCAGCTACTGCGCCACCTGGGGCGGTGAACACGTCAGTATCAAAATTACCAAAGGCTGCACCGCCAATTACGCTCAAAAACGCTTCCGCAGAACCGGTAAAAATACCGCCTTCAAGGAAGTTTAACGTTGTTGCCTCTCCTAAATCATTTAGGAAGGACTCAGCATTTGCGGATAACCACAGGTTACCTGTGGCTGCTTCGCTTGGGTTAGTAAGGTTAGGATTACCAACGAATGGCGCTGTATCATCCAGATAAAAGTTAACCCAGCCGCCGCTGAACAGAGGACGTGGTTGTGGGTTTAATGACGCAGATAAGCCAGTGATGGCAAACCCGCCAAAAGTATAGGTTAAACGACATGGGTAATTAGTACAAAAATCGACTTCACCAGTACCATTTATAACGTCAATAATACCGTATCCCACTAATACATCGCCCACACCTGCAGCGCCAACAGCAATAGCATCAGCCGGGTTAGGTACAACGCCGATATTACCCACACCAAGACCTGCAGTAGGCGTGGCGGCGCCAACATACCATTGGGCAAACTTAGTTTGCGCAGTAAAGTCATCTAAGGGTGGGAAAGCCTGTGAAAAATCAGGATCCCAGGTTACGCCGCCAACAGAGACGCTGCCGGCTAATGCGGGGGCTGCAGAACAGCTTAATGCAATCCCTGTCAGTAGTGCTTTGTAAATGTTTCTCATTTTCTGCTCCCTACGAGTTAATCGGGTTAGGTAGTCATTACCTTGTCTTAAGTAAGCAGGATATATGCCATGGTGCGAAGCTCGCTATATGTTATTGATTTAAAATGTTATTTATTAATTTTTGGATGTTTCTATAGTGAAAGAAAAGGCCATGTGTAAAGTAATCTGACATGGCCTTTCTTGCATAGGACGTAATGGGCGCTAATTTAGCTGTTGTTGCAGTTCAGATAGCTGGTTTTTTAACACGGCATCATCGGTACGCACTTTTGCCAGTATCTCCTTTGCGGCCACCTTATCACCGGAAGCCAGCAAAGATTTAATGTAGTTAAGTTGTACTTCAGCGTTATCAGGCCGTAGTGTCAGTGACTGTTTAAACTGTGTATTAGCTTTGTCATATTGCTTTAAAGCAAATAGCACTTTGCCATAGGTATCAAGCACATCCGGATGTTTGCTGTTAAGTTTAAACGCCAGCTCCGCGTGTTGCAAAGCGGCTTGCGCGTTACCAGCCTCCAGCAATGCCCAGGCGTAATTATTCTGCGCGACAAAATTATCTGCATGCTGGCTAATAATATCGGCATACACCTCACTGGCTTTGGCTGCGTCCTCTTTTAGTAATAAGTTGGCGTAATAAAACTTCAGCCCGGCATGGCTGTCACCGTGCTTGGCAAAATGTTGCTCAACAAAATTAACCGCCTTGCGGTATGACACATCTTTAGCATAGGCTTCGGCCAGCGCGATAGCGGTAATGGGGTCCGCCACTTTTGCATAAGATTGTGTCAGGCTATTGATTCCCGGTGTGATTTGTCCATTAAGCAATTGCACCCTGCCATAATGAAACAACACCTCTGCGCTTTCTTTCATCTCTTGCGGCATTTTTTCATATGCAGCGATAGCTGTCGGATAGCTGCCTTGCTCAATAGCGACTGCCATTTTTGTCTTTAGCATGGCCGGTTGGTCGGGGTTTAACGCCAAGGCTTCATCAATAACCTTTGCCGCCTGAGGATATTGTTTGTGATAAGCCAGCATATTGGCGTACATCAGCCCGGCCAACTGATTTTTCGGGAATTGTTTGTACCAGCGCTCAGAGAGGGTAAGTGCTTCAGCGCGGTTACCGGTTTGAATAAAAGCATTGGTTAACAGCGTATACAGGTTTTGCGTTAATTCCTGATGTTGCTTAGCAATTGGCGCGAGTAAGGTTATGATTTTGTCGAAAGTTTGTTGTCGCTGATACATGGCCGCTAACAACATGCGGATTTCGTTGTTATCCGGATGTGCGCTCTGTGCTTTTTCTACTACGGCTAAGCCTTGTTCTGGTTTCCCCTGCCGGTTTTGAGATTCCTGATAAGTCACCAATGCCGGTAAAAAGTCAGGTTTTTGCGCCAATGTTTCCAGTAACAATTCATCGGCCCTTTGCAGTTGTCCGAGCATTCTGGCCTGGGCAGAGCGCATAAACAGTGTCTGGGTATTACCAGGCTCTGCCTGATCTGCTGCATCAAGCATTTTGCCTGCGTTATCTGCATCATTTTTTAGTAAGTAGGCGATGGCTTTCAGGTTGTATCCTGCAGCTTTGGTCTGCTCATCAGCCAACCATTCATCTGCCAATTGCAGCACTTTATCAAACTGTTTCTGTCTGATGTAACTACTGGCCAGCACCATTCTGGTATGGTGCTGTTTGGGGTCTAGTTGTAAAGCGTGTTCCAGATCCTTAAGGCCAGCTTGTTCTTGTCCGGCAATGCCTAAGCGCACATTACCCATTAAACGCAGTGCTTCTGGGTCCTCACCGCCGACAGCATTTTGGTAGCGGCCAAGCATGTCGATGGCGGCAGATTGGTCACCCTCCCGTAACAGCTGAAATGCAGTGTGCGCGACCAGTTTTAAATCATCTGCTGTCAGAGTGCCTTGCGCCAAACTTGAAGCTGCATCAGTGGTTTCGCCTGCTTTAAGTTGCAGTGCAACATATAACTTGTTCACCTCTGGTATCGCGGGCAGCTGTTTTTTTACGCTGGAAAAATGATTAAGCGCCTGCGCTTCAAGACCGAGTTGGTAGCTGATAAGCCCGGCCAATACACGGCTTTGAAATGTGGTTTGCCCACCTTGTAGCGCTTTATCAATATGCTCTTTTGCCGGTTGGTAATTTTGCCGCTGATATTCGACCACAGCCTTAAGATAATTTGTCAGCCCATGCTCAGGCACTGCTTTTAGCACTTGTACCAGGTGAGTATCAGCGTCATCGAAGGCATTCTGTTGCACCAAAATTTGCGCAGTGAGTAACTTCACCTTTAATGCAGTGGGCATGTAGCTGAGGTAACTAGTTAGCTTTTCCAACGCCTTATCGGGTTGTTGTAATAGCAAGTCTAAATGTGCATTCATCAGCAATGCCTGGTAGTACACCGGGCTATCCGTTGCTATTTGAGCCAGCCGGGATTGTGCGTTGTCGTAATGTTTAGCATTAACGGATAACGCGGCTTCGGCAAACAGTTTAAGATCAGCTTGGTCGGTTAATAACAGTGTATCGAACATCGGAATGGCAGCATTGATACCGCTGAGCTCTGTTTCCGCCAGTGCCTGGTAAAGTTTAATATAATTATTAGTGTGGTCGCTGAGGGTAACTTTTTCACCCAAACCGGCCAGCACCGCCTGATAGTCTTCAGACAGATAAAGCGCCTGCATCAATGGTATTGCTAATGTTTCTGCTTCGGCGCCTAAGGCTAATGCCCGGCTTAATTCTTTGCTGGCAGACACAGGATCTGAGGTTTGCAGATAAAGTAAACCTAAGGTTTGGCGATATTGCGCCTGTTCAGGCATTTGTTGAATGGCAGATTTAAGCTCAATAACCGCAGCGTTAAATTTGTTCTGGGCTATATAGTCTTGCGCATCCTGATAATGCTCGGTGGCGTCTTTACCGCCGCAACCGCTGAGCAAGGCCAGCATCACTGCGCTGGCCAGTATGGTTGTCTTTTTCATCGTACACTCCCTGTAGCAAGTAAACCTTAGTTAACCAAAAATCCCTCTGGTGTCGATAACCACTTTGGTTGCGACATCAACAGGGTGTAGTGTTTTAAACTGTTTATGATCGACCAGCACCACCAGCACATTTGCCCGCTCCAGTGCCTGGGGCAGGGTAGTCAGCTTGGCGTTATGTTCGGCATATTTTTTCGGTAGCTGCTTAATATTGGGCTCCACCAATAAAATATCGCCAACATTGTCATGCAGTAATGACATTGCAATATCCAGCGCCGGGCTCTCACGCAGATCATCAATGTCGGCTTTAAAGGCCAGACCCAGGCAAGCAATAACCGGCTTTTTAAACTGATCAGCGGCTTGTTTAATTTTGTTGATCACATAGTGTGGCTTACTGTCGTTGATTTCGCGAGCTTTGCGGATAATCTGTGCTTGTTCTGGCGCTGAGTCGACAATAAACCAGGGATCTACCGCGATACAGTGGCCGCCTACACCAGGGCCAGGTGACAAAATATTTACCCTTGGGTGGCGGTTAGCCAGTTTAATAAGCTCCCAGACATTGATTTTTAAATGGTCGCAAATCATTGACAGTTCATTGGCAAAAGCAATGTTGACGTCGCGAAACGAGTTTTCCGTCAGTTTAGCCATCTCGGCAGTGCGGGCATTAGTCAGCAAGCATTCGCCGCGGACAAACAGGTTATACAGCGACACCGCTTTTTGCGCGCAGCGCTCAGTAATGCCGCCAATAATACGATCATTACTTACCAGTTCCTGTAACACGCGGCCTGGCAGCACGCGCTCCGGGCAATGGGCAATATACACATCGGCTTTGTCCGGGTCCTGATGTGGCATCACTAAGTCGGGCCGCAGCTCGCCAAGCCAGGCGGAAATTTTGTCGGTGGTGCCCACCGGAGAGGTGGATTCCAGCACAATCAGGTTACCCTTTGCGATGACTGGCGCAATGTTTTCCAGTGCCGCGCGGATATAGCTTAAGTCCGGGCTTTTGTTGTCAGTAAAAGGCGTAGGTACGGCGATAAGAAAAGCCTCTGCACTTTCAGGCGTCAGTGAGGCTTTTAATTTACCGGTAGTTACTGCGGCCTGTACCAGCATGTCCAGATCCGGCTCAACGATGTGGATCTTGCCCTGATTAATGGTGTTAACAGCATGCTCTGACACATCAACGCCCAGTACTTCTACCCCGCGCGATGCAATAACAGCGGCAGTAGGTAAACCGATATAACCAAGGCCAATTACAGAAACACGGGAAAAACTATGCATAGCGCGTCCTTAAAACACTGAAAACGGGGCTAAACAACGCTGTTAGGCCGCCTGTTTTTGTTCAACAAATTGACGTAACTGGCCAAAGCTTTCAAACACTTCGGCAGAAATTTCGTCGTCATTAATTTCAATACCCAGTTGGTCTTCCAATTGGGTAATCACCGCAATCACCGCCATCGAGTCAAACTCAGCAATTGCGCCCAATAGTGGCGTGCTGTCGGTAAAATCTTTATCTATTTGTAATACGTTACGCAGAATATCGGCGAGGAGATGGTGCTGTGACATTAGGCTTTCCTTAAAACAATAGTCCAGTGTGGCGTCCCTGTAAGCTAAACCTTGTGTAACTTGTGCAACAGAACGCAAAATTCCAGTCGGTTTTTTTGCAAAACTGTTTTATTATTGCACACAAAGGGATTAAAAGTGAAAGGTCTGAAGGACGCCATGACCAAAAATATCCACCATCTCATCACCCAATCGGCTGCGCGTTATCCAAGCCGTACAGCACTGTACTTTAAACAGCAGGCGTTAACTTATGCTGAATTAGCGCAAGCCATAAATGCCACCGCTGCACTGCTGCAACAGTGTGATATACAGCGCTTTGACCGGGTAGCCGTTTATCTGCCAAAACAATTCGAAACCGTTTACACCCTGTTTGGCGCCTCTTTAGCCGGTGCTGTGGCGGTACCGGTTAATCCGGGGTTAAAGGCGGCGCAGGTCGCGCATATTCTGCAAGACTGTAATGTGCGGCTGCTGGTAACCAGCAAAGAACGCCTGGCCGCGCTGGAAGCCGAGTTACACCTGTGCAGCGATTTACACACCGTTATACTGACCGATGCAGAGCCTGGCGTGGTGATGAGCATGGCGCATATTCAGGTAAAACCCTTGCTGTTAACGCACGATGCGCCAGTTAAACCTTATGCCCACAGTACCGATGCCGATATGGCCGCCATACTGTACACCTCGGGCAGCACCGGCAAACCCAAAGGCGTAGTGTTGTCGCACCGCAATATGCTGGTAGGCGCACAAAGCGTAGCCAGTTATCTTAGCAACAGCTGTGATGATGTGTTGCTGGCGCTGTTGCCGCTCAGTTTTGACTATGGCTTAAGCCAATTAACAACCGCCTTTCTTAGCGGCGCGGCGGTGGTGCTGTTAGATTTTTTTCTGGTGCAGGACGTGGTGCGCACTGTGCAGCAGCATAAAGTCACCGGTATCGCTGCAGTGCCACCGCTTTGGGCGCAGTTGGCTAAGGCGAATTGGGCCCCTGGCAGCAGTGATACCGTGCGCTACCTGACTAATTCTGGCGGCGCTATGCCTCTGCCTTTGCTGGCGCAGCTGCGGCAGATCTTCAGCCAGGCGCAACCTTATTTAATGTATGGCCTAACTGAGGCCTTCCGCTCGACTTATTTGCCACCGTCAGAGCTGGATAACAGGCCAGGTTCGATGGGCAAAGCCATCCCCAACGCCGAGATTGTCGTGGTGCGCGAAGATGGCAGCCTGTGCGGCCCCAATGAACCCGGTGAGTTAGTGCACAGGGGGCCTTTGGTCAGCCTGGGCTACTGGAATGCGCCGGAGAAAACCGCCGAGCGCTTTAAACCCGATCCGGTGGCGCCCAGGGGCATACAGTTGCCGCAACTGGCGGTATGGTCGGGTGATACCGTACGCTACGATGAAGATGGCTATTTATATTTTATTGGCCGGCGTGACGAGATGATTAAAAGCTCTGGCTATCGTATTAGCCCGACCGAGGTAGAAGAAGCGGTGTATCAGCTAAGCCCGCTACTGCAGGATGTCGCGGCTATCGGTGTGCCGCATGCCGAACTGGGGCAGGCCATTTTAGTGCTATTTGCCTGTAAAGAGGGTGAGCAAGCAGACACAGCTAGCTGGCTGAATCAGCTAAAGCGCAGCCTACCGAATTTTATGCAGCCCAAGGCGTTAATTGCCAAACCGGCGCTGCCGAAAAACGCCAATGGCAAAATTGACCGCAAACTGTTAGCTGAGCAATACCAGAATTATTTTGACGGGGCAGTAGGATGAGCCAGAGCAGCGCACCAGCGCATGAGCAGATGTCACAGTTTAAGCAACACAGCAACGCAATGCTGATTGGCGGCTATACGTTAAGCGAGCTTAGCACGCTACTGGGTAAAGACGTGTTTTACGCCTACGACAGGGCAGTGATTAACCAGCAGGTAGCGCGTTTTCGCGCGGCGGTGCCGGCCAGGATAAAATTGCATTACGCTATTAAAGCTAACCCCTATTGGCCGGTGCTGCAGCATTTAAAGCCGTTAGTAGATGGCTTTGATGTCGCGTCACAAAAAGAAATGCTGCTGGCGCTGCAAGCCGGCATGGCAGCGCACGACATCAGCTTTGCCGGCCCGGGCAAAACCGATGCAGAGCTAACTGCGGCTATCTGCGCTGGCGTGACGTTAAATGTGGAATCCGAGGGCGAATTACAGCGTTTGTGCCAACTGGGGCAACAGCTTAAACGTAGGCCGCAGGTCGCGCTTAGGGTTAACCCGGCCTTTGAATTAAAAGCCTCGGGCATGAAAATGGCCGGCGGCGCCAAGCCCTTTGGTATTGATGAAGAGCAGGTGCTGCTGTTACTGGCAAAAATAGCCGATATGCCGGTTAACTTGCGCGGTTTTCATATTTTTTGTGGATCGCAAAACCTAAAACCCGAGGCGCTGATAGAAGCCCATCAGCTTACCTTTGCACTGGCGGCCAAACTGGTAGCGGCCAGCCCTTATAAGCCTGATTTAATTAACCTGGGCGGTGGTTTTGGTATTCCGTATTTTGCTGGCGAGAAGCGGCTGGATTTAACTGAGGTGTCCGCTTCGTTAAAGCACTTGCTTCAGCAGTATGATGACGCACTTAGCGATATTGAACTGGTGATTGAGCTGGGCCGTTTTCTGGTGGCTGAAGCCGGTGTGTATGCCTGCAAAGTGGTGGATAAAAAAGTCTCGCGTGGCACCACCTATTTAGTGTGTAACGGCGGCTTGCACCATCATTTGGCTAACTCGGGCAATTTTGGTCAGGTGATCCGCAAGAACTATCCGGTGGCTATCGGCAATAAGTTAAGCAGCGACACAACCGAGCAGGTCACTATCGTCGGGCCTTTGTGCACGCCGCTGGATATCCTGGCCGACCGGGTTGAATTGCCCAAGGCCGGGGTAGGCGACTGGGTAGTGGTATATCAGTCTGGCGCTTATGGCCCCACCGCCAGCCCGCAGGATTTTCTTGGTCATCCGGCGGTGGTGGAAATTTTAGTGTAACTTAATCACTCCAAAGCGGGTTTTGACTATGGACAGTCAGCTTTGTAATACCTTAATTGTTGTATTGCTGTTGTTTGTGCTGGCAGAAGTCGCCTTGCAATGGCGTGCCGAGGTTAAATTTGGCAACAGTATTTTTAGCGCAGTGGCGGCTACCGACAACAGCGTCAGTATGTTTGAGGCGCGTGATGGTTTTAAAATACTCAGCGCCAACCAACGTTTTGACGGCAGCAGTATCAGCGTGCAAAGCAATCGCCTTGGTTTGCGCTCGCCAGAGCTGGGGCAAAAAATGCCAGGCAGCAGCCGGCTTATCGTACTGGGCGCCTCCAGCACTTATGGCGCCTATGCCAGAACCAATGCCGAAACCTTTCCGGCATTATTGCAGCAGCGTCTGAACGGACAGCTTGAGGTGATCAATGCCGGCATCCCCGGTAATGATCTGGACAGCCAGTATCAGCTTTATCGGCAGCAGCTAAGCGGCCTGCATGAAGATATCTTAATAGTTTATTCTGGCCTGAGTAACGATATTGGCCGCTTATGCCGCAAACAGCAGAGCGGTAAAAGTTATGCACTGCCCCAGCTTAGCGCACCAAAATGGTTGCTAAGTGTCGACTTACTGCTGAAAAACACTACAGATCTGCGCTACGTGCCCTACAAATATCAACCGATGCCTGATCTTGCCAGCTTATTGGCGCAGTATCAGACAACACTGCAGGCGATTATTCAGCTGGCAAAACAGCGTGGGGTACAACATATTCTACTGGCCGAAAACTTAACCTCCTTTCGGCCAGAGCAGCCTTTATCCTTGCAACAGGCACTGGCCAGTTCAGCCTTGTATTACACGCCTTGCCTGGATGTACAGCAATTTTCCGAGGTGTTTAGGCAGTACAATCACACTTTGGCCCAGGTAGCCGTTAAGCAACAGGGCGTGCACTATCTGCCGTTGTCGCATTTGGTGCCGGGTGGCCGGCAGCATTTTACCGACAGCGTACATTTTACTGCCAAAGGTGAGCAAGCGATGGCGGATGCCCTGGCCGAAGCGCTGCGTGGTTTACCGGAGATGGCAAAATGAGTTTTACCTCACTGCATTTCTACGTATTTTTGCTGGCTATACTGGCGCTGCTTAGCGTGATTGACAGCAACCGGCAGAAAAAGGCCATTCTGCTGTTGGCCAGTTACTGGTTCTATATGAGCTGGGACTGGCGCTTTGGTGGCTTGTTGCTGCTGATGACAGTGGTGAATTTTTACTGTGGCCGCCAGATCAGGTTTTCCGCTCAGCCAAAACTGTGGTTAAGCCTATCTTTAGTGTTCAGTCTTGGCGTACTGGGCCTGTTTAAATACTTTAATTTTTTCCTCGATAATCTGTCATCGATTGCAGCCTTGTTGGGCATGGCATCGCACATTAATATACTGCAAATTTTACTGCCGGTTGGCATCTCGTTTTACACCTTCCAGGCGCTGTCGTACACCATCGACATTTACCGGCGCGAATTAGAGCCGGTTAACGCCCTGGCAGACTTTGCCTTGTTTGTGTCGTTTTTCCCGCAACTGGTGGCAGGGCCCATAGTCCGTGCCAGTTATTTTTTACCACAGCTAACCCAAATGCAGCGTGCTACGGCAGTCGAACAGCGCGATGGTGTGTTGCTGATTATCCGTGGCCTGATAAAAAAGGTGCTGCTGGCTGATGTGTTGGCACTGCATCTGGTCGACCCGGCCTTTGCCAATTATCAGCAGCAGTCATCGTGGTTGTTAATTCTCGGGCTTATTGGTTACAGTTTTCAGGTATATCTGGACTTTTCTGCCTATACCGACATTGCCCGTGGCTGTGCCCGCTTGTTGGGGTATCAGCTGCCGGTCAATTTTAACCGGCCTTATCTGGCCGATACGATCTCCAACTTCTGGCAGCGCTGGCATATTTCGATGTCATCGTTTTTCCGGGATTACCTGTACTACGGCCTGGGGGGCAGTAAAAAGGGTAATGTCTATGTTAATTTGCTCATTACCTTTGTCGCTATTGGAGTCTGGCACGGTGCCGGCTGGAATTTTGTGCTGTATGGACTGTGTCACGGTTTGCTGGTGGCGCTGGAGCGCTGGTTGCGGGAAAAAGGCTGGTTAGTGCAGCAAACAGGGTGGCGTTGGGCGCTGGCCGTTGGCCGCACCTTTATGTTGGTATGTTTACTACGGGTTATGTTTCGCGCAGAGGATTTACAGCAGGCAGGCGGTTACCTGCTGGCTATCTGGCAAAACACCGCTGTACCGTTTCAGCTGACTGCGGTGGGGGCGACTGCACTGTTATTGGCCGTGTTGTTGCATGGCATAGCGCCACGCTATTTAGAGCAGTGGCAATTGCGGCTGTATAACTGGCCATTGCTCGTTAAAGCACCTGCGCTATTGGTGCTACTGTACGGCTTAATTGTTTTTGCTTCGGCTGAAGCGCCGTTTATCTACTTCCAATTTTAACAGGTTATTGGGCGCTCTGTTGCAGGCAGGGCCGGTGTTTAAGGATACTAAATGAATCAACAAAAACTGATCTTGTTATTTGGCATGCCGCGCTCCGGTACTACCTGGCTGGGAAAATTATTTGATGCCCAGCGCCAGACCTACTACCTGCATGAGCCTGACAGCGTCGATGCCAATATGCGTATTCCATTGTTACTAGGCTGCGATGACACTGCGGTGTCTGAGCTGGCAGAGCAGTTACCGCGCTGGTTAAACAATAAAACGGAAAAAGTTATCGCCTCCCGGCCGTTTTTTAGTAAAGCCTATTTAAACCCCGTCAGCTGGGCGCTGTTTCTGGCATCGTCCTACGCCACCAAGCTGGCCGGACGGCTGGGGAGCAGGGGGCTGGTTAAGCCCGTACGCTTGCAAGCGGCGGCTGCACCAGTGCTGGTATGGAAATCTATCGAGTCTTTAGGCCGCATGGCGGCTATCCGCCAGTTAACCGATGCCTACAGTATTCACATTTTGCGCCACCCCTGCGGTCATATTGCCTCTACCCTGAAAGGGCAGGATGGCGGTTTATTCGACGGCAGTATTCCTATTTGGCAAGACTGGGACTTATTTGACAAGCTGTTGCAGCAAAGCGGTGAGCAGCGCTTTACGCTGGATGACATAAAGGCGATGAGTAAAGAGCAGCGGCTGGCGGTGCGTTGGGGCCTGATTAACGATTTTGCGCTGGCACAAAATAGCACCACACAACACAATATGGTGTTGGTGTACGAAGACTTATGCAAACGACCGCTAGAGGTGTTTAACACCTGCCTGGCATTTTGTCAGCTGCCGGCGGACGAGCAGTGTCTGGCCTATTTACACAGTTCTACGCAGGGTGGCGAAGACAGCGCTTACTACAGTACGACTAAAGATCCACTGACATCCGCCTATAAATGGCGAAAACAACTGTCAGCAGAAGTACAACAGCAGATTTTTGCTGTTGTTATGCAGTTTAATGCCGGCCGTTATTATCAGGATGATTTTTGATTTCGGGCTGTCAGCGGGTAAAACGCAGCGGGTTAGTATAAAAGTAATACCGTTGTCCCTGCCGGTTTTCGGTATAACCGCGCAGGCGTAATACCGTATCAGTGCTGTGGTCAACTTTATGCCGCACTTGCCAACTGCCATCGCTATGCTGTTGCATTGGCAGCGGGTGGCTACTTATGGCCTCGGGTGTAAT
>NZ_BAFK01000005.1 GCF_000296695.1 Rheinheimera nanhaiensis E407-8 | reverse complement strand
GTAGTGTAGCATTCGCTATGCGAGAGTAGTTCACCGCCAGGCTCCTATTCAGAACCCCGCTCAATCGAGCGGGGTTTTTTATTATCTGCTGCATAAAAACTCGACAAATAACCGTCTTAGATCAACACTGAACACAGTACAAAAGGAGTTGACTGTGGTGATTCGAAGTTCCGGCCAATTTAGTGCGCCTTCATTATTGGTTATAGCCGTAACGCTGTTGTTACTGACATCCGCGTCATTCTATTTGCTTAAGCCCAGTGCTTTTTCTTCTTTTACCCTGGTTGCAAGCCTCGTATTGTGGCCTTGTAGCCTGTTATGGTTATTTTATTCGCACAAGCTGCGTAACTTGCAGCAGGCTGCTGCAAAGCAGCAACAGTTAATTACCGCAATATACAAACAACTTGAGCTTAATGCCGCGCCTGAAAAAACCGAAGTACGGCAATTGACTGAGATTTCTCAGCGGATCTCGCATTTACTAAAACGTGATCAGGAAGTGCGACATCTGGTAAGGGTGCAAGGCTTAATCGATCATGAGCTTGAAGTCGGTAATCGGGTATTTTTCGAAAGTAAGTTACAGCATTACCTTAACGATCAGGCCGAGTCTGCGTATGGTGCTTTGTATCTGGTGCAGGTGCATCAATCACCATCGGAGGCGGCCAGCATCCGCCAGCTACAGCGTTTACGTGGTTGTATCGACATTTTACATGGTATAGCTGCGGCATACACAGATACGGTATTAGCGCGGCTATCAGATAATGACTTAGTGCTGCTGGTCGCTGGTTTAGCAGCGGATGACATGGCTAAGCTCGGCGACCGCATGGCGGTGCTATTGAGCCGGGCCAGCTGTTTTGCTGACTGTCAGGATCAGGATGTACTGCATATTGGTTATGCCGCTTATCAGCGCGGTCAGGCATCCTATCAATTATTGTCTGAGGCCGATATGGCGCTGAAGACAGCCCAACTGCAGGGGCAAAACTCAGCTTATGGTGTAGTAAATCAGCAAGACAAAGCGGTCGCCAGAGGCTCTGTCTGGTGGCGCTCAGAGCTGAGTAAAGCTTTGCAGGAACAGCGTTTTGTATTGAGTTTTCAGCCGGTAATGTCGTGGCAGGATAAAGATATTTTGCAGCATGAGGTGCTGATCCGTTTACACAGTAGTGACGGCGCTAAAGTCCCCGCCGCTGTGTTTTTGCCGATGGCGCATAACTGCGGCCTGGTGGGTTTAATTGATCAGCATGTGCTATTAAAAGCAGCCAAGTTATGCGCAGTAGACTCGCGGCACTACAGCCGGTGCAGTATCAATATCAGTGTCTCATCGCTATTAGATACTCAGTGGTGGCAATGGCTGGAGCAGATGCTGTTATCTGGTCAGATCGATCCGGCGCAGCTGGCGTTAGAAGTGACTGAACATCAGGTGCTTAAACATTACAAGGCGGCGAAGGCCGTTCTGCTGAAGCTGCATAAAGCCGGCTTTAGCCTTATAGTCGATCAGGTTGGCTTATTGCTTGATAACGCCGGTTATGTCGATGAGTTGCCACTGGAATCAGTGAAGCTGCACCCGTCAGTGGTACGTAACATCGACCAGCATCTGGAGCAGCAGCTGTTTGTACGCGGCTTAATTGCCGGTTATGCCAATAAAGGCGTGCGCGTGCTTGCCACTGGTGTTGAGTTAGAGCAAGAGTGGCTGACACTGCAAAAACTGGGCATTGCCGGTGGTCAGGGTTTTTACTTTAGCCAGCCGCTGAACCAGATAATAACGCATGGTCAGCTGCAGTAATTAACCTCCGGTATAACAGCCCATCCAACCCTTGCAAACCGCCGGTATGAAAAAAACTCAGCCTGCTGCCCGCTACAATGCGGCCTGCCCGCACCAGCTCTATTACCCCGGCCAGCGCCTTACCGGTATAAACCGGCTCGGTGTAAATGCCCTGGCTTGCCAGCTCACGGCAAAATTGTAACAGTGCCGGGCTGAAACGGGCGTAGCCAGCCCCACAAAAGTCGGTATTAAGCTGCCAGGGCGGGGTTTGCGGGGCGGTTAACAGCTGCTGTACCTTGGCGGACAATGAAGCATCTTTTACCACGGCGATACCCAGCACCGCGCTCTGGCGGCGATTGATAAGACCGGCCAGGGTGCCGCCACTGGCGGTGGCAGTTATTAGTAAGTCCGCTTTACCTGCCGGCGTCTGCTCTAATGCCAGCTGTGTCACGCCACGGGCGCCGTCTGCACTGCTGCCGCCTTCCGGCACCAGCAGAAAACCCGGATGGCGCTGCTGCAGCTGCAGTAGATAGTCTGGCTGATGCCGCAGCCGGTAGTGCTGACGGTCGGTGGCAATAAGTTGCATACCGCGGGCGTGACAAAACGCCAGTGTCGGGTTGTTTAAATCCAGTTGCTCAGTTCTGACATAGGCTATGCTACGCAGCCCTAACTGCTGACAGCTGGCCGCGACGGCGCACAAATGGTTAGAAAAGGCGCCGCCAAAGGTGACAATGCCGGCATAGCCTTGCTGCAGGGCGCTTTGCAATGGATAGTTTAACTTGAGAATTTTGTTGCCAGACACCCCTGCTACAGTGCTTTGTAGCCCGCATAACCACAGCTGCACGGCGTTGGCCGCCAGCACCGGGTGTGTAACAGCTTGCCAGTGTGGCTGAACAGACAGAAGCTGAATTTCTGATGAATACAACATGGTAGAGGCATGACAGCTGCTTAATTAGTCGTTAGTATAAGGCTACACAGGATGTACATGGCAGCAATATGCTGAAAAAAATACTACAACGCTTTCATCTATCCACTGATCCACCGTCTCAGCTGGCGTTGCACCTTGGCAGCAGTACCCTGGCATTGGCAGAGCTCAGCACAGGGCGTATCAGCCATTGCCAGCAATATAGTTATCAGCAAGGCCAGCTTGCCAATGAGTTAAGTCGGTTGTTAACCGGGGTAAGTAAACAGACACAATTACAGCTTATTTTAGCGCCAGAGTTTTATCAGGTGGTGCAGTTGGATAAACCGGCCCTGACTGATGCGGAGATGCTGCAGGCGCTGCCCTGGCAGATAAAAGACTTAGTCAGTATAGCGCCAGAGGATATCATCGCTGACTATATCGATTTACCCGGCAGCGGCAATAGTGCCGCGAAGATTAATGCCGTCGCAGCCAGTGCCGCCGGCTTACAGCAGTTGTTAAAACCCATACATGAAGCAGGTATTAATCTTACTGCCATTATGCCGGAAGAATGGTTAGCCGGGCGCTTGGTCACCGCCGGTACTCAGGCGACGATGCTGGTGATCCACCAACCTGAGCAGGAAGTGCTGATCCAAATTGTCCGTAATGGCGAGTTGTATTTCTCCCGCCGTACCCGCGGTTTTAGCCGCCTGCATCTGGCCAGTGCTGGTGAACTGGCTGATGGCACCCTTGACCGGCTGCAGCTGGAGCTACAGCGCTCGATGGATTATTTTGAAAGCCAACTGAAGCAGCCGCCAGTGCGCGATATCTTCTTACTGATGTCTGAAGCAGACAGCATGTGCGAGCTGTTCCGGCAAAGCGGTTTCAGCCGGGTGCAACCTTTGCCGCTGCCTGCAATTGCTAATACGCTCAGTAGCGAAAAATTGCTGCACTGTTGGCCTGCGGTGACGGCTCTGACTGGTATTGCGCAGGAGAGCCAACAATGAAGCAGCAGGTAAATTTATATCAGCACCGGCTCCGCCCGATACGCCAGCCGCTGGCGCTGCGCCGTTTGCTGCTTAGCTGGACAGTGCTGGCGGGCGTGTTACTGTTAGCCGCCTGGTTATTGCAGCAACACAATCAGCAACGTAGTACTTTGCTAAATCAGCAGCAACAGCAGCTGGATCAGCAGCTGCAGCAAGTTGCCCTGTTTCAGCAAGCCCTGACGCAGCGTCAGGCATCGGCCGCCTTACAAAAGCAGCTGCAGCTTCTTGAGCAAAGTGTGCAGCAAAAGCAGCAACTGTTAAGTTATCTGTCACAACAACAGCAACAGGCCAGTCAGTTATACAGCCCGGTGTTACAACACTTGCAGCAGATAGACAGACCCGAGCTGTGGCTGACACATTTTAGCCTGGCCCAGCAGCACAGCAGCTTTACCGGCATTACACTGCAGCCGCGCAGTGTGCCGCAGTGGCTGGAGCAACTGCGCGAGCTGAGCTATTTCCGTGGCCAGCGCTTTCGCCAGGTGCAAATGCAACAGCTTGATGACAACAGCGCGGTCAGCTTTGAGCTGGTGGCTGAACAAGGGGCTACACCATGACGTTATGGCAGCAACTGGACGAGCGTTTTAATACGCTGCAGCGGCGTGAGCAGCTGATGATTTGGGCCAGTACCTTATTGCTAACACTATGGCTGACATTTGTTTATGTATTGGAGCCGTTGTGGCAGGCCGGCAACAGCTATCGCGACCGGTTGGCCAGTGTGGAGAAACAGCATCAGGAGGCGCAGCAGCTGGCCACTACTTTGCGCTCTGAGCTGGGCACCGATGCCGATGCGGAGTACCGCCAGCGCATTACACAGCTGGAGCAGCAGCAGCGTGAGCTGACGGCACAGATAACACAAAGTACCAGCCATTTTATTGCTGCCGAACAAATGGTAGCGCTGCTGCACAATCTGTTGCAAAGCAGCAGTGGTGTGCAGTTAAAGCAGCTGACAACCGCTGCCCCCAAAGCCGTATTACTGGCAGGACAAACCGAGGCAGACACGCCACTGTTGTACCAGCATCAGCTGACGTTGGTGATTAACAGCAATTATGCGGCTTTGCTTAAGGTGCTCAACGATATTGAACAATTACCCTGGCTGGTGAACTGGGCCGGCTTGCGCTATCACGTCACGGATTACCCGTCGGCTGATATGACCCTGGAACTGATAACGGTGAGTGAACATGAAGATTTTATTCGCCTGTAGCCTGGCTGCTTTACTGTTTAGCCAGCCAGTGCCGGCCGATCCGACACGCCCGGCGCCCGGCTGGAACAGCAACCTGTCGTCGGCCCGCGCGGAGGCGGCTGTACCGCTGAAGTTGCAGCTGATTAAACACACCACTGCGGGGCCGGTGGCTGTAATTAATGGCCAGTTACTTCGCCGCGGAGATTACTACCAGCAATATCAACTGCTGGCGATTAAAGACAAACAAGTGGTACTGCAGCGTAATGGCGAGCAGCAGACATTGTCGTTACACAACACAGTGATAAAAAACTATGAAAACTAATCTCATCACTACGCTTGGGTTAAGTATTGGCGGCTTACTGCTGGCCGGCTGCCAGGCATTGCAACCGGGCAAAGTCCCGGCTGAGGCAAAGCAAGTATTGCAGCAGGCAGCGCAAACCCCGCTTGCCAAAGCGCCGCCTGCAGTACCCGCGGCTGTGACCGAAGACTTACTCAGCACAGCTTACAGCTTGCCGCAGCCGGCGCTGCCACGTTTTAACGTGGCAGCGACCGACGCCAGCCTGAATGATTTTTTCTCCTCACTGGTGGCCGATACGCCCTACAGTGTGGTGCTGCACCCACAGATTAGCGGCAGCATCAGCCTGCAGCTTAAGCAGGTCACCCTGCCGGAAACAATGGCGATAGTGCAGCAGTTATACGGCTTTGATATCCGCCAGCAAGGGCTGGTGTATAAGGTGTATCCGGCTGGGCTACGCACCGAAAGCATAGCGGTGAACTACCTGATGCTGCAGCGGCAGGGTTTTTCTTCTATCGCGGTGAATTCCGGTGGGGTGTCACAAGATAACCAGAATAATCAGAATGGCCAGAATAACCGCAACAACAGCTCCTCACAGGGGAATTTTGGTCAAGGCAATTTTAGCAACCAAAGCCAATCGCAATATGGCCAGCAACAGTTTAACGGCAGCACTATTCAAAGTGAGAGTAAAACCGATTTCTGGAAAGAGCTGGAAAAGGCCGTGGCGAGTGTATTAGGTGACGGGCCGCAGCGCATGGTGGTGGTAACGCCACAAGCCGGTTTGGTCACGGTGCGCGGTATGCCGGATGAAATTGCTGCGGTAAAAGCCTATTTAGGTCAGTCCGAGCAGCACTTGCAGCGCCAGGTAATATTAGAAGCCAGAATTATCGAAGTGACGTTAAATGACGAGTATCAGCAAGGGGTTGAATGGGGCAGCCTAATCTCCCGTATCCGCTCAACCGGTTTGAATATGAGCACTACCGGCGGCACCTTTGGTAATCTGATTAGTAATAATCTTGGCGGCATCACCAGTATCCAGTTTGAAAATGCCGATTTTGCCGGCTTGATTAATTTGCTGGAAACACAGGGCAATACGCAGGTGCTGTCCAACCCCCGTGTTACGGCGATGAATAATCAGAAAGCAGTGATTAAAGTGGGGCAGGATGAATACTTTGTTACTAATGTGGCCAGTAGCACTACGTTGGCAGGTACCGGTTCTACCACCACGCCAAACGTGACGTTGCAGCCGTTCTTTTCTGGGATAGCGCTGGATGTCACACCGCAAATTGATGCGGACGGTAATGTTATTTTACATGTGCATCCATCGGTTACAGAGACAGCGGAGCAGTTAAAACGTATTGAGCTGTCTGCCACCGACAGAATTACCCTGCCGCTGGCACAAAGTAATATCCGTGAGTCTGATACCATTATCCGGGCCCGTAGCGGTGAAATTGTTGTAATTGGCGGCTTAATGCAAACGGTGACCAGTGACAGCGAGTCGCGCACACCGGTGCTGGGGGCGATCCCGCTGTTGGGTAAATTGTTTACCAGCATCAACAAAGTTGAAAAGAAAAAAGAGCTGGTGATCCTGCTAAAACCTACTGTGGTTGGCGACGGTGTCTGGCAGCAGCAGATCCGACAGTCGCAGGATTACATTAGCGATTGGTATCCACAATAACAATGTATCAGCAGCACTTTCAGCTACAGCAGATGCCGTTTGGCTTAACGCCAGATACGGCGTTTTATGTGCCGTTGCAGCAGCATCAGGATATGCTGGTGCTGCTCAATACTGCACTGAACAGTGGTGAGGGTTTTATCAAAATTTGCGGTGAGGTAGGCAGCGGTAAAACCCTGCTGTGCCGCACCCTGTTGCAACAAGAGCAGCGTGACTGGCAACTGGCGTATATCCCAGACCCGCTGTTGACGCCAATTGAATTGCGCTGGGCACTGGCACTGGAACTGGGGCTGAAGTTTTCTGCCAATATTGAGCCACCACAGCTGCTGCAGCTGTTGCAGCGACAACTGCTGTTGCTGGCCGCCCAGGGGAAAAGGCCTATCGTGTTAATCGATGAAGCCCAGGCCCTGCCGGATGATACGTTGGAAGCCTTAAGGCTGCTCACCAATCTGGAGACCCGCCAGCGTAAGCTGCTGCAGGTGGTGTTATTTGCCCAGCCGGAGCTGGACGCCAGGCTGGCCAGCTATCGTTTTCGCCAGTTACGTCAGCGTATCAGTTTCTCGGCAACCTTACCGCTAATGCGGCCGTTACAGGTGGGCGCTTATGTTAACCAGCGGCTGGCGCAGGCTGGCGCAACGCAGCCATTATTTAGCCAGGCGGCGCTGCGCTTGTTGTGTCGCTACAGCCGGGGCATTCCGCGGCTGGTCAATATCCTGGCACATAAAGCCTTGCTGCTGGCCTATGGTGAAGGCCGGCCGCTGGCAAACTGGCAGCATGTGCGCCTGGCCGCGCTGGACACCGAAGCGGTGCAACCCAAACCGCGGCCGTTTTGGTGGTATGCACTGGTAGCCGGTACGGCCAGCCTTACCAGCGCGGCACTGGCGGCCTGGCCGCTGTGGAGCCGCGCATGAGTGTGCTTAATAAAATGTTGCGTGATTTAGAGCAGCGCGGCCAGGTACCCACTTCCGGTAAAGTCAGCGGCACTATTGCTTACGCTGATGCTGACAGCGCCAGGCCGCTATGGTTAAACCTATTATTGCTGTTAAGTGCAGCGCTGTTGTGTTTTGCTGTCTATGCTATTTTAACCCGTCCGGCAGAATCACTGTTAACTGCTACCACTAGCCCGGAAGCTGTGGCTGACAGCGCACCACAGCAAGCGGCAGTCATATTGCCAGAAAATACCAACGAACAAGCAGATATCGCGGCCACTACCTTGCCCATGCCACAGAAAGTGGAGCAGGTTACTGAGCAAAAGCCGGAGCCCGCTGCAGCGAGCAGTGAAGACACTGCTGTTATTGCAGCGGCAACCCCGACTGAACGCACCGAAACCGAACAAGCTGTTATACCTGCCGGGCAGTCGGCAGTGCCCAAGCGCCCTGTGCAGCCGGCACTGGCGGTAGAGCGTGCCCCCTTAAGTACAGCCCAGCGCCAGCAACAGTTAACCCAGCAAGCTATCGCCGCCGAGCAAAGCGGTAAGTTAACCCAGGCGTTAGCTTACTGGCAGCAGTTGCAGCAGCTTAATCATACCGAGGCGACCGCCTATTTGGCGCAGGCCCGCCTGCTAAGCCTGATGGGGCAAGCCAGCCAGGCCACTACTGTATTGCAGCAAGCGCAGCAAAATGGTGTGGTAGATGCCAGCGTGCAGCTGTTGCTGGCGCAGCAGGCGGCAGCACTGGGGCAATGGCAACAGGTAGATAGGCTGTTACCAGAACAGTTTTTATTGCCAGCCAACACCGAATATTATGGCCTGAAGGCAACAGCGCTGCAGCAATTGGCGCAGCCTGCAGCGGCACTGCACTGGTTTAGTCAGCTTATCGTAGCGCAGCCACAGCAAGCCCGTTGGTGGCTGGGGGCTGCCATAGCCCATGATGCGCTTGGCAACACCGCGCAGGCGCGGCTACATTATCAGCAGGCGTTACAGTGGGGCGACAGCTTGTCCTCTGCCAGCCGCCAGTACATCCAACAACGCTTAACAGCGACTGAGTAAGGCTATGCAAAGACCCCGTTTAAAAATGCGTTTGGGCGACCTGCTGGTACATGAGCACATCATTACCGAGCAGCAATTACAACAAGCGCTGGCGCAGCAGCAACAGACTGGCCGTAAGCTGGGCGCCACGCTGACTGAGCTGAAGTTTTTGTCAGAGCAACAGTTGCTGCAGTTTTTAGCCCAGCAGCTTAATGTACCGTTTTTGGATATTGCGCAAAAACCTATCGAGCCAAAAGCCGTGCAGTTACTGCCGGAAGTACAAGCGCGGCGTTTTCGCGCCCTGGTGCTGGAAGATCATGGCAGCAAGGTGTTGCTGGCCATGAGCGACCCGGCCGATCTGGCGGCGATGGATCAGCTGGCGGCGCTTTTGGCACCGCGGCAGATTGAGCTGGCCGTCGTGCGGGAAAGCCAGCTGATTGAGGCCTTTGATACCCTATACCGGCGTACTAAAGATATTGAGAGCTTCGCCAGCCAATTAAAAGAAGAGCATGGTGGCGACAACGAGCTGGAGTTCAGCGCCACTGACGAGCAAACCGACGCTGATAACACCATCGTTAAGTTGCTGCAGTCGATTTTTGAAGACGCGGTACAGGTAAAAGCCTCTGACATTCATATTGAACCGGATGAAAAAGTGCTGCGCATCCGCCAGCGGGTAGACGGCGTATTGCAGGAAAATATTCTTAATCAGGTCAGTATTGCCCCGGCTTTAGTGCTGCGTTTAAAGCTGATGGCTAATCTGGATATCTCAGAAAAACGCCTGCCGCAGGACGGCCGCTTTCAGATCAACGTGAAAGCACACCGCATCGATGTGCGGCTCTCGACCATGCCGGTGCAGCATGGTGAGTCGGTGGTGATGCGCTTACTCGACCAGTCAGCCGGTTTACTGCAGCTGGAGGAAACCGGTATGCCAGCGCCGCTGCTGGCCAAACTTCGGCGTATTATTAAAAGCCCGCATGGCATGATTTTGGTTACCGGCCCGACGGGCTCGGGTAAAACCACCACCCTTTACGGCTTGCTTAGTGAGCTAAACCAGGCCGGCAGTAAAATTATTACCGTTGAAGATCCGGTAGAGTACCGGCTACCGCGGGTAAACCAGGTACAGGTAAACCATAAAATTGGCCTGACCTTTGCCAACGTACTGCGCACCACCTTACGGCAAGACCCTGACATTATTATGGTGGGTGAGATGCGCGACCAGGAAACTGCCGAAATGGGCCTGCGTGGTGCCTTAACCGGCCATCTGGTGTTATCAACACTGCATACCAATGATGCGGTTACCAGTACACTGCGGCTAATTGATATGGGCGCCGCACCTTATCTGGTGGCGTCGGCGCTGCGCGCCATTATTGCGCAGCGGCTGGTTCGGCGGCTGTGTGATTACTGCAAACAACCCTATCAGCCGGATGAATTGGAAAGCAGCTGGTTGCGCCACCATAAAGCCAGGCTGGACGCGCAGTACTGGCATGCGCCGGGCTGTCAGTCCTGTAATCACAGCGGTTATAAAGGCCGTTTAGGGGTATTTGAGCTGCTGATTATCACCAAGCCGCTGGCCGATGCCCTTAGGCGTGATGACACTGCGGGCTTTGCCCAATTGGCGCATCGCAGCGAGGGTTTTACCAGCCTGGGCACTATGGCGCTACAGTATGCCCAGCAGGGCGTCACCAGCCTGGATGAAGTGATCAGGGTGTCCGAGTATCTCGATACCGACCCCAGCTCGCCGTTTGCGGTGACTGAGGATGAGGGCGCATAACTATGGCGCAGTTTCAGTACACCGCCCGCGATGCCAGTGGTAAAGCCATCGCCGGCGACATTGAGGCCAATAGTGAAAGTGCCGCTGCCGATCTGTTGCGCCGGCGTAATATGATTCCGCTGACGATTGCACTGCAGCCAGCCAAAACGACGGTAAACCTGAGCATGCCGGAGCTTTGGCAGCGTAACGTATCGCTAACTGACCTGATTATGCTGTCACGCCAGATGTATTCGCTGATGAAGGCCGGTATTCCGATTATCCGCGCTATCGAGGGCCTGGCCCTTAGCACCAGCTCAAAGCGGCTACAGCAGATCCTGACCGAGCTGGTAGAGCAATTACAAAATGGCCGTAATTTATCGCAGGCCATGGCCGCGCACCCCGGCGTATTTAGCCGGCTGATGGTGAGCATAGTGCACGTGGGTGAAAACACCGGCCGGTTAGATGAAGCCTTTTTGCAATTAACCTACTACTTCGAGCAGGAGCTGGAAACCCGCAAGCAAATTAAACAGGCCACCCGTTACCCCATTTTTGTGCTGGCTACCTTAGTGGTCGCCATGTTTATCTTAAACCTGGCGGTAATACCGCAGTTTGCCAATATGTTCGCCCGCTTTAATGCCGAGTTGCCCTGGTCTACCCAGGCGCTACTGGCCAGCTCAGCCTTTTTTATCGCCTATTGGCCGGCGATGATCATACTGTTAATTGCCAGCGTGTTTGGCCTGCGGCATTACATTAATACCGAGGCCGGCCGGCCGGTGTGGGGCCGCTGGAAAATCCGCTTTCCGATTATTGGCTCGGTTATCTACCGCGCTACGCTGGGCCGTTTTGCCCGCAGTTTTGGCATGATGTTAAAAGCCGGCGTGCCGATGACCAGCGCGTTAACCTTAGTGGCCGATGCGGTAGACAACGAATACCTGGGCGAGAAAATACGCGATATGCGGCGCAATATCGAGCGTGGTGAAAGCCTGCTTAAAGTCAGCCAGCAAAGCCAGATGTTTACCCCGCTGGTGCTGCAAATGCTGGCCGTGGGTGAAGAAACCGGTGCCATGGACGATATGCTCTCGGAAGTGGCGGGTTTTTATGAGCGTGAAGTAGCCTTTGATTTAAAAAGCCTGACCGCTAAGATAGAACCTATATTAATTGCGATAGTGGCAGTAATGGTGTTAATACTGGCGCTGGGTATTTTTACGCCAATGTGGGATATGCTAAATGCCTACAAAGGTGGCTCTGGCTAAACCAATTAAATAAGTTGAAAGGTGTAATTAGCAAGATAGCGGATATACTAATGATAATAACAAGTTGGGAGACACAAGTATGAAACGGCAAACAGGTTTTACCTTAATTGAATTAATTATAGTGGTGATCATTTTAGGTTTACTGGCAGCAACAGCACTACCACGCTTTTTAAATGTCACTGAACAGGCCGAAGAAGCGTCTATTCAGGGCTTTGCCGGTGGTTTAGCGGGCGCGGTAGGCTTAGTGCGCGCGCAATGGGAAATTAATGGCCGGCCAGCAAACGAGGTCGATTATGATGGTGTTGATGTGTTGGTAAACGCCAATGGTTATCCTATTGGTGCTGCAACTCTGAATAGTGCCGCCTGTGCGACACTGCTGACACAAATATTACAATCTGCACCCAGTACAACAACAACCGACACCGTTGCTGCAAGATCTAATGTCAGTTTGTTTGTGCGAGCTGATGATGATGAAGAGGTTTGTCGCTATTATCAAACTCAGTCTATTACCGGTGTTGCGGATGGCGGTATTGATAATACGACAACCCAGGGTAATTTAGTGCAATATAACCCAGCCACTGGCCAGGTTCAGACTTTCCGTAATCCTTAAAATATAAAATAGGTGTAGTAATGAAGCGTAATCAAGGTTTTACTTTAATCGAGTTAATTATCGTTATTGTTATTTTGGGTATTTTGGCGGTAACGGCAGCACCCCGATTCTTTAATTTTGCTGGTGATGCGCGTGTAAGTGTGATTAACGGCTTAAAAGGTGCTATTCAGGGAGCCACCCAAACCGTTTATGCCAAGGCGGCCATTGAAGGTAAGTTAGGGGCTGGCCCGGAGACTTTAACTGCGGGGAGCATTACAGTAGTTTACGGCTACCCCAATGCAACGCTGACTGGTATTGTTAATGCGTCATCGTTAAATGCCTCTGCCATAGTTGCCAATACTGCTGCAACGACTGATTGGGTGTATTTAATCGATGGTACCAGCATTTATTTGGCGCAAAGCTCGGTGATTGGCCAAACAACTGCCGATGTTGCCGGTATTACCGGGAAAAACTGCCATATTCAATACACCAATGCTACCAATGCAGATACTCCGCCGGTAATTGCAATAACGACTAGTGGCTGTAATACCTAAGCGAAACCCATAACGCTGCCATACGGCAGCGTTATAGTTTAATCCCGGGCGTGAGCACAATGATAAAAAGTGCGGTTGTGGTACGCGGTTTTACACTGATTGAGCTGATTGTCATCATTGTGGTAATCGCTGTTTTGGCAGTTTCCCTCGCGCCCCGTTTTTTTACCACTGCCGGTACCTCTGAATACCTTTACCAAGACCAACTACTTAACCTGCTGCGCCGGGCGCAAATTCAGGCGATGCAGTGCACCGACTGCAGCACGCCGGCGGTCAATATTACTGCTAATAGCGCACTGTTAGACGGCGCCAGCTGTGCGGATGTCGATGCCGGCCGCGCACTGTGTATTACCGCCAATGAGGCCGTAAGCCTGGCCCCCGCTGGTACCATCGGCTTTGATAGCATGGGCCGGCCCAGCTGCAGCGCCGGCAGTTGTACACTGAATGTACAAGGTGCTAGCTTGCTGCGCGTCTGCATTGAAAGCGAAGGCTATATTCACCCATGTTAAGTTGGCAGCGCGGCGTAACCTTAATAGAGCTGATTGCCGGCATAGTGGTACTGGCCATTAGCCTGACGCTGATTACCTCAGTGCTCGGGCCTTTATACATTAAATCGGCCGATCCCTGGCATCAGGTAAGGGCCGCTGAGCTTGGCCACAGCTTAATGAATGAAATACTCGGCAAAGCCTTTGATGAAAACAGTAACCGCAGCGGCAGTGTGCTGCGCTGCAATGAAACTGGCGCACCAGCCTGCAGCAGCGCGGCAGCCTTTGGCCCGGACTGCGCCGATGGCAGTGCCAGTTGCCCCGGTGGGCCGCTGGAAAGCCGGCCTCAGTTTGATGATGTTGACGATTTTCATGGCCTGGATGTGAGCGGTAATGATATCAGCAATATTTTTGGTACTGACGCACGGCTGCAGGATGTGTACCGCGCTTACCGGGTACAAATTGAGGTCAGCTATCAGGATGCGCTGAGTAAGCGTATCCAATTGCGCGTCACCACACCAACGGGTGACGTGATCGAGTTTGCTGCATTAAAGGGTAACTGGTAATGCGCCGGCTGGGTTTTACGCTGGTCGAGCTGGTGATCACCCTGGTGGTGTTGTCGGTGCTGGCGCTGGGGGTGAGCAGCTACCTGGGCATAGGTGCCCGCATGTACTCAGAGGCCGCAGAGCGGGAGCAGGTATTAGGCCAAAGCCGCTTTGTTGCCGAGCGTTTGGTGCGGGAGCTTCGCAACGCCCTGCCCAACAGTGTGGCGTTTTCGGCCACCAGTAATTGCCTGGAGTTTTTGCCGGTGCTATACAGCGGTGTGTATCTCAGCTTACCGTTTGAACAGGCGCAAACCAGCATCACTGTGATAAGCCCGGATCTGCTTGCCGTTAGCCCGGCCAGCTATAGTGGCGCAAACCGGCCACGCTTAGTGGTGTACCCAACCAGTAACAATGATGTCTATGGCTCAGCCAACCCCGGCAGCAGTGTGCTGATAAACAGCATTAGTACTGAAGATGCCAGTCAGGCCCGTTTTAGGCTGAATTTTGCCAGTTTCAGGTTTCGCCGGCAGTCGCCGGAGCAGCGCTTTTATATCAGTGGCGATGTGGTACGTTATTGTTTGGTAAACACGGGGCCTGGCCGCTTTAGCCTGCAGCGCAACGGCGTGTTAATGGCCGAGGGTTTGCGCAGCGCCAATGTGTTTCGCGTATCCGATGCCGTGCTTAACCGCAATGCCGTGGTGAATGTGCTGTTGCAATTTGGCAGTGCCAACAACCCGGATATGTTTTTTAACTATGAGGTGCATCTGGCTAATGTACCCTGAACTGAACAAGCAGCGCGGCAGTGCGCTGGTTATTGCGGTGTTTATTATTGTGGTGGTGCTGGCGCTGGCGCTCAGCCTGGCACGGCTGTTAACCAGTGGCAGCCAGAGTGTCGTGTATGAAGTGCAGGGCACCCGTACGCTGTTTGCTGCGCAAAGTGCGCTGGAGCTTAGCCTGCCGCAGTTATTTCCGCTAAATGGCGCCACCACCAGCTGCGCGGCGTTAACACCGGAGTATAACTTTAGCGGCGACGGGCTTGCCGGTTGCAGCGCGACTATCAGCTGCAGCCGCTATACTGATCCCACGCCGGGCGCCGCGCCTTTGTATCGGCTTAGCAGCAGTGCGCGCTGTGTCGCCGCTGACTTTGAAACCCGCCGCACTGTGCAGATAGAGGTACGCTGATGCGCAGTTTTATGTATGTCGTGACACTGCTAATAATTGTTCTGCAGCTATCTGTCGCTGAGGCGGCTACCTATGCTTTCAGAACGACAGCTTACAACTGGGAAACTACTGATATCAATGTGGTATGGGATCAAACGCAAACGGCATATC
Source organism: Rheinheimera nanhaiensis E407-8 (assembly GCF_000296695.1). Classification (GTDB taxonomy): domain Bacteria; phylum Pseudomonadota; class Gammaproteobacteria; order Enterobacterales; family Alteromonadaceae; genus Alishewanella; species Alishewanella nanhaiensis. The sequence goes on along the minus strand of NZ_BAFK01000005.1, from coordinate 214,056 downwards.
CGCGCGATGATGATAAGCAAGTAGTAAATCTTGGCTTTACTTTTAACTTCGCCGGGGTGAATTACACTCAGGTACGGATCCATGCTAACGGCGTATTGCAATTTGGTGCCGACACGCAGTTTCACAGGCAATTTACTAATACCAATCTACCGGTCACCGTTGCGCCGCCCTCTTGCAGTGGTTGTATTGCAGGCAGTCAGGCTGATCGGTTATTGGCAATATACTGGGACGATATTAACCCCAGATTAGGTGGCACTGTCCGGTACCAAACTAAAGGCAGTGGTACGAACCGGCGCTTCGTTGTGTCATGGGAGAACGTACCGCATTACAACTTTGGCGGGCAGTACACATTTCAGATAGTGTTGTATGAAAACGGTGAATTCGTATACCAATACGGTGCCGGTAATGCCAGTGGTGTCAGTGCCACCATTGGTGTGGAAGTCGATAACACCGATTATACCTTGTACTCTTTTGACAGCTCTTTTAGTTATGCGGGTACTGCAATTCGTTGGTTTAAACCCAGTGGTGAGCCGCAGCGGCTGGCCGAATACTGGTTTGAAGAAGGGCAGTGGAGTTATCAGCCTAACGAAGTGATTGACTGGTCCGGAAATGGTTACAACGGCAATGCTATGGGTAATACCCAATCCACCGCCGATGGCTGGGTTTGTCGGGCGGCAAATATACCACTGAACACGACGGTGGTAAGTAGTGGTATCAATACTAATATTGATGTCGACGCCGCGATTGGCAGCAGTGGCAGTATTAGCTTCTGGTATAACAGCAATGTGCGTTGGAATAACAGTGATAACCAGCTATTTGATGCCACCAGCCAGAATAATCGTTGGTTTTACCTGACCAAACGAAGTAATGGCCGTTTGCGGTTTGCTGTAACTGACAGCAATGGTACTACTATCGCCGCCGAAACCTCACCTAACAATACTAACAGTGGCATATGGCGACATATCGCCGTGACCTGGCGTCTGGCACCAGGTAATAATCAAACGATTTTACGCGTCTATGTCGACGGCAATTTGCAGTCCAGTCAACAGGGTACGACAAATGGCAGCTTGCCAGCGAGTCTGGGCACCCTTGTCCTTGGTGATAATGCGAGTAACTTTGTGCAAAGCGGGCTTGGTACGCTGAACTCTTCAGATGGTCGTATTGACGAAGTGCGTGTTTACAATTTCGAAATCAGTAACGCTGATGTTTTAAATGATATGGCTGCCAGTCATGATTGTGTGTTTATTAACCACTTACGCATCGAACATGATGGCCAGGGGTTAACCTGTGCCGCAGAGAATATCACACTAAAAGCCTGCTCAAACAATGACTGTAGTGTGCTTTATCCTGGTTTTGTAACGGCAACCATCAATGCAAATGGTACCAACATCGGCTCCACTAGTTTTAGTGGTGGCAGCACGACCTTTGCAGTTAGCCAACCGGTACCGGCGTCATTGATGCTTGGCGGAACGATAAGCCCTGCAGCACTTTTCCCAACGCAATGCCGAGTTGATACCGGTAATGTCAGTTGTAACCTGGCATTTGTAGATACGGGCTGGTTATTTGACCCTATAGAGTCTCAGATTAGCGGTGTGAATTTTAACACCGGCGTCAGGCTGCAAGCAGTGCGAAAAGATAATAATACTGGCGCGTGTCAGTCGGTGCTGACTGGTACGCAAACGGTTGAGCTAAGGCTTAGGTGCGTCGACCCTGCCAGTTGTAGCGCTGATGCTCAAATGCAGTTTCAGTTTAGGGATGCAGCCAATCAGTCTCGCCAGCTGTCAAAAAATACCTTTGCCAGCTATAGCCTGAACTTTAGCGGTGGTGCGGCAGAGCTAGCTCTCGCTAATTACAACGATGTCGGCAGTCTTAGAATTGATGCACAAAAAACAATGGCTACAGGCGCTTTGCTCAGTGGCAGCAGCAATACTTTTGTTGTGCGTCCGCACACTTTAGCTGTGGTGCAAGCCAAGCGGCAAGACGGCTCTGCCAACCCCGGCACAACCAATACGGGCGTAGGCTTTGTCGCAGCTGGTGAGCCCTTTAATATTGTTATTGAAGCGCGCAATGCGCAAGGTATGCCGACGCCAAGTTTTGGCCGCGAAGCTGTGCGTCAGTTAGTGCAACCGGTATATGGCGCGTTGGAATACCCAGCGGCGGGCCGCGATGGCTTATTTAATCCTGGGGTAACTGATATTAGCCAGCCTGCGCTGAATGGGCAGCAAACTGTTACAGATGTAAGTTGGCATGAGGCAGGTAGTATCAGGCTACAGGCTAAGCTAAACAACGATACTTATCTGGGGGTGGCTGATGTTTCAAGCAAACCACTGAGTGATGTCATCGGCCGGTTTTATCCACAGCACTTCGAGCTTACCGCATCTGATGTGCAGAATGGTTGTCGCGCATCTGCAGATACTAGCCAACATTTCAGTTATATGTCGGAAGACAAACTCAGTTTAAGTTATCAGGTGTCAGCCCAAGGGCTGGCGGGTAATACGCTGGAAAATTACCACACCGGAGCCTATGCTGACACCGCCCAATTCTTGTTGGTAGCGCAGAATAATACACAGCGGTTAGACGCCGGCCGTCTTGAGGTAAACACGGGGCAGTGGCTGCAAGGCGTGTATAGCGTCACACAGACTAACGCCGCCTTTAACCGTACCGCCACGCCTGATGGGCCTTATACAAACTTGCAGTTCGGTTTGCAGGTATTGACCGGATCAGAGCGGGATAATCGAAATTTCCCACTATTTACGCTTGGTGCTGATGCTGTTGCGCTTAATGGCGAAGTTAATATGCGTTTTGGCCGCTTGCTGCTGCAAAACGGTGCCGGGCCGGAAGAGGAGCCACTGCCGTTGGTGCTGCGCAGCGAATACTGGGACGGCAGCCGTTTTATCGTTAATCAGCAAGACAGTTGCAGCGTGCTCACTGCGGGGCAGTTGAGTAGCCTTACCAGCCCGGCGCTAAGCTTCGCTGGCGCCGGGGCGCCATTACAGCAAGGCGTACTGCCGGCCGGAGCATTGTGGGCGCAGCCCAGCCTGGTACCGGGAGTTTGGCGTATTGAATATCAGGCATCGCCCTGGCTGCAATATAACTGGTCGGGTACGGCCGCTGGGTTTGATGAAAACCCGCAAGCTGAGCTGATGTTTGGCCGTTTTCGCGGTAATCCGCGGCAAATTTCCTGGCGTGAACTGTTTCAGTGAGCATTCAGCTGGCTGCTGTATGCTGCGCGCGCCTGACCCGACGCAGATAAATTTGGCCGGGGCTTGGTTTAATTGCATAAAAATGTAAGATAAAGCTATTCACCTGCCGGGGAGTTACTTAGAATAACCCCAGCTATGTTTACCACCACTGTTATACTGATGTGAGCAGTGCTGGGCGTGTTGCCTTGCCCAGGTTTATAAGGATCCGGTTCTTTCATGTTTAATAAATTGCGCGGCCTCTTCTCCAACGACTTATCCATTGATTTAGGTACAGCCAATACCCTGATTTACGTTAAAGATCAGGGCATAGTGCTGAACGAGCCGTCCGTAGTTGCCATACGGCAAGAGCGGGCCGGTGGGCCGAAAAGCGTGGCCGCGGTAGGCCATGCGGCGAAGCGTATGCTGGGCCGCACACCGGGTAATATTAAAGCCATCCGGCCGATGAAAGACGGCGTGATTGCCGACTTCTACGTCACCGAAAAAATGCTGCAGCATTTTATCCGCCAGGCGCACAGTAACAGCTTTTTACGCCCCAGCCCGCGCGTGCTGGTGTGCGTGCCGTGCGGTTCTACCCAGGTAGAGCGCCGTGCTATTCGTGAGTCTGCCCAGGGCGCCGGAGCCCGTGAAGTTTATTTAATCGATGAGCCGATGGCCGCAGCCATTGGTGCCGGTTTACCGGTGTCGGAAGCGACCGGCTCTATGGTAGTCGACATTGGTGGCGGTACTACCGAAGTGGCTATCATCTCGCTAAACGGCGTGGTGTACTCATCCTCTGTGCGTATTGGCGGCGATAAGTTTGATGACGCCATCGTTAACTATATCCGTCGTAATTACGGCATCTTAATTGGTGAAGCCACAGCAGAGCGGATTAAAACTGAGATTGGCTCAGCGTACCCCAGCGATGATGTGCTGGAAATTGAAGTGCGCGGCCGCAACCTGGCCGAAGGTGTACCACGCAGCTTTACCATGACCAGCAATGAAATTTTAGAAGCGCTGCAAGAGCCGCTGGCTGGTATTGTCAGCGCAGTGATGGTAGCGCTGGAGCAGTCGCCGCCAGAGCTGGCGTCAGATATCTCTGAGCGCGGTATGGTATTAACCGGTGGTGGCGCCTTGCTGCGTGATTTAGACCGGCTGCTGATGGAAGAAACCGGCATTCCGGTGGTGGTGGCTGATGACCCGCTAACCTGTGTTGCCCGCGGTGGTGGTAAAGCACTGGAAATGATCGATATGCATGGCGGTGATGTGTTCAGTTATGACTAACTGACCATGGCGCCGATGCCAGTAACTGTATGAATGAAATTTATAGCCGGGGCCCATCTTTGCCACTGCGGTTGTTGTTAGCCGTAGTGTTAAGTGCTGGCTTAATGTTTCTCGACCGCTACACCGACAGCTCTACCCAATTACGCAGCTACCTTACTGCTGCCGTGAGTCCGTTATTTTATGTGGCCAGCTTACCTGAGGCGCTGTTTTCCGGCGCCTCTGAGCAATTTATGTCGCAACAGGCCGTGCTGGAAGAAAATGCCCGCTTAAAAGAAACCCTGCTGCAGCAAAGCGGTAAGCTGCAGTTGCTGGGTTTTTTACAGCAGGAAAACGATAAGCTGCGCGCCCTGCTGGGCTCTTCCGCAGCCTTGCCGGCACAGCGGCAGGTGGCGGAGGTGCTGGCGGTGTACAGCCATCCGTTTAGCCATCAGGTGGTGCTGAATAAAGGCAGTAAAGATGGTGTCAGCGAACACCAGCCGGTGATTGACGAATTAGGCGTGGTGGGCCAGGTGGTCAGCGTTGGCCCCACCAGCAGCCGGGCGCTGCTGATCTCGGATAATACCCACGCGCTGGCGGTGCGGGCAGAGCGCACCGGCGTGCGGGCCATCGTAGAAGGCTTAGGCCAGTGGGATTTACTGCGGGTGATGCACCTGCCACACAGCACCGATATCCGCGAGGGTGACCGGTTATTAAGCTCCGGGCTGGATGGCCGTTTTCCGGAAGGGTATCCGGTAGCCAGGGTGGTACGCATCAGTCAGGATGCCAGCCAGCCCTTTATGCTGGTGTATGCCGAGCCTTATGCCCGGCTGGATCGGGTGCGCCATGTGCTGTTAATTTCCGCGCTGCCATCGGTGCCGGAGGAAACCACGCAAGCCCCGCCAGAGGTGCCAGATGCGTAAACCGCAGCGCTTGGGTTTTATTTATTTATCTATTTTTGTTGCCCTGCTGCTGACAGTGATGCCAATGCCGCAAATGGTCAAACTGGCACGGCCCGACTGGGCGCTGCTGGTACTGATGTACTGGACCATGGCGCTGCCGCAGCGGGTCAGTGTCATGACGGCCTTTTTTACCGGCTTTATTGTCGATGTGCTGGTGGGCACTGTGCTTGGGGTCAATGCGCTGGCGTTTGCCGTGGTGATCTTTGCTGTCGCGCAGCATCATTTAAAGATGCGCAATTTTTCTGTGGTGCAGCAGTCGCTGCTGCTGGGCATGTTGCTGGCGCTGTATCAACTGTTGTTATTCTGGCTCAGTCACTTTCTTACCGGTGTGTATTTCCGGCCGCAATATTTGTGGCCGGTGCTTACCGGTATGCTGGTCTGGCCCTGGTTATTCTGGTTGTTGCGCCGCTACCGGCGACAATTAAAAATCCAATGATCACTTTGTAATGAGCTACCCTGTTATTGCCCTTGCTTCATCCTCACCACGCCGGCGCGAATTGCTGACGCAACTGGGCGTGTCCTTCAGTCTGGTGAAAGCCGATATAGATGAAAGTGTGCAACACGCTGAAGCGCCGGCGCATTACGTGCAGCGCCTGGCCGAGCAAAAAGCCCGTGCCGGCTTAAGCCGGTTAGCTCAGCCAATGCCGGTACTGGGAGCTGACACCATAGTGGTACTTGATAATCAGATCCTCGGTAAGCCAGCCGATTTTGCTGAGTTTAGCCGCACTATGCAGCTGCTGTCCGGGCGCTGCCATCAGGTGATGACGGCCGTTGCCTTGTTGGATCAGCGGCGTAGCCTAAGCGTATTGGTTAGCACCGAAGTGTGCTTTCGGCCGTTAAGCACTGAAGATATCAGCCGCTACTGGCAAAGCGGTGAGCCGCAGGATAAAGCCGGCGGTTATGGTATTCAGGGCCTGGGTGGCCGCTTTGTGCAGCGCATTAATGGCAGCTATAGCAGCGTGGTTGGGCTACCCTTGTGTGAAACCGAACAGTTACTGCAAAACTGGCAGGAGCAAGCATGAGCGCAGAATTACTGCTCAACGTCACCCCCAGTGAAACCCGGGTGGCCCTGATTGAAAACGGTGTACTGCAGGAGCTGCACATCGAGCGCCAGGCCAAATTGGGGCTGGTGGGCAATATTTATGTTGGTAAAGTCAGCCGGGTGTTGCCGGGCATGCAGGCGGCCTTTGTCGATATTGGCCTGGACAAAGCGGCGTTTTTACATGCCTCTGACATAGTACAGCATGACAGCCTGACCGAGCTGGAGGGTAAGCCGCCGGTAAGTAAGGATATCCGTGTGCTGGTACGCGAAGGCCAGTATCTGCTGGTGCAGGTGGTTAAAGATCCGCTGGGCACCAAGGGCGCGCGCTTAACTACCGACATTACGCTGCCATCGCGTTATCTGGTCTTTATGCCCGGCTCGCCGCATGTAGGGGTGTCGCAGCGGCTGGAAAGTGACAGCGAACGCCAGCGCTTAAAAGACATTGTCAGCCAGTACCTGGACGACAGCGGCGGCTTTATTGTCCGCACGGCGGCCGAGGGCGCCAAAGAAGAGGAGCTGGCGCAAGATGCGAAATTCCTGAAAAAGCTCTGGGCCAAAGTAGTAAAACGCAAGCAAAAAACCCGCAAAGAAGGCGTGGTGTATGAAGATCTGACGCTGGCCTACCGTATTTTGCGTGACTTTGTCGGCACGGAGCTGGAGCGGGTGCGGATAGATTCCAAGCTCACCTATCAGCAGCTGACGGCTTTTTGCGAAGAGTTTATTCCGCATTTATCCCCGCTGCTGGAGTATTACCCCGGCGAGCGGCCCATTTTCGACATGTTTGACGTGGAAAACGAAATTCAGCGTGCGCTGGAGCGTAAAGTGCCGCTAAAAAGCGGCGGCTACCTGATCATCGACCAGACCGAAGCGATGACCACTATTGATGTTAACACCGGCGCCTTTGTCGGCCATCGTAATCTGGAAGAAACCATCTTTAATACCAATACCGAAGCTACCCAGGCTATTGCCCGCCAGCTTCGGCTGCGCAATCTGGGCGGTATTATTATTATCGATTTTATCGACATGCAAAGCAGTGAGCATAAAAAGCGGGTGTTTCACAGTTTAGAGCTGGCGCTGGCGCGTGACAGAGCCAAAACCAACATTCACGGCTTCTCGGCACTGGGGCTGGTCGAGATGACCCGGAAAAGAACACGCGAAAGTCTGGAACATATTCTCTGCTCTGAGTGTCCAGTATGTGAGGGGCGCGGCAGTTTAAAAACGGTCGAAACGGTGTGCTTTGAAGTGCTGCGCGAAATTGTACGGGTAAACCGGGCTTATGCGGCCGACAAGTTTGTCGTGTATGTGTCGCCAGCGGTAAAAGATGCGCTGACCAATGATGAGTTTCATAGCCTGGCGGAACTACAGGTGTTTATTGGTAAACAAATCAGTATTCATACCGAACCCTTGTACACTCAGGAGCAATTTGACGTGGTGATGATGTAGTGCACAAAGCAACGCGGTGGTGTTTTTACTGCTTACACAAGGTCTGGCTGGCGTTGGCGCTGTTGCTGGTGCTTTTGGCTGTGCTGATCTCTGTGCTGCGTTATAGCCTGCCTTATGCTGACAACTACAAACATGAATTAGAACGCTTAATTAGTGAGCGCTACGATGCTACGGTTCGTATCGGTGAGCTGAGCGCTGGCTGGCAAAAATTTGGCCCAGCCTTGTTACTGCGTCAGGTCGAGCTCTCTTCAGCAGAGCAGCAGTTACAGCTCGATATTGCCGAAGCCCGGGTACGGCTGGATTTTTGGCGCAGCCTGTTAAACCGTCAATTAACGGCGCAGCATTTTGAGCTGCACGGCTTACGCTATTATTTAGACAGCAACCGTATTCTGGCCGGCCCGACGGACGCTGAGCTGGACACCGCGCCGGTGTTAGCGGCGCTGGAGCAGTTGCTGTTTCGCCAACTGGCCTATTTTTCATTAACGGACAGCCAGCTGATTGTGCAGCAGCCACAGCAGGACGACGTGGTGATTAATATTAACCAGCTGGACTGGCGCAACAAAGGGAACCGCCATCAGGGCAGTGGTGAGTTGTCGCTGGCTGGTGTTACCGCCAATACGGTGTCAGTGGTGCTGGATCTGTACGGCGACACCCTGGCCGACGCCTTTGGTCAGTTGTATTTGCAAAGCGACAAGCTGGATATTCTGCCCTGGTTTGCCAGTGTGCTGCCGCCGAGCCAGAAACTGCAGCAGGCCAGTGTTAATTTTCAGGCCTGGGGCCGTATTGATAATGGCTTACTGCGGCGCATGCAGGTCGAGCTGGCCGACAATAGCCTTAGCTGGCAGCAGCAAGGCGAGCAAAAGCAGTTAAGCCTGGGGCGCGGCCAGTTACTCTGGCAGCCGGAGGCCGATGGTTGGACCCTGTCGTCCAGCGCGCTGACATTAACGGCCAATAGCCAGCAATGGCAAGATTTACAGCTGCAACTGGCATACCGTCAGGGCTATTGGTTAGGCGGACTAACCAACTTCGATATGCAGGCGCTAATACCACTGGCCGAGTTGCTGGCAGAAGATATCGCGCCGTTACAACAGGTGTTGGCCTATCAGCCGTCGGGGCAGTTACAGCAACTGCAGTGGCGCATCGGTGCCGGGCAATGGCAACTGGCCGGTAAGCTGGTTGCTGTCAGCAGCAAGGCGCAGGGCGATATTCCCGGCGTCAGTGGGGTCAGTGGTGAGTTTCTGCTTAGCAACACCGTGTCTAAACTCAGCCTGAGCGGCGAGCAGGGTGAATTACAGTGGGATGGCCTGTTTGCGGCGCCTATGCCATATCAGCAGTTGGCGGCCACCGCTTATCTGCGCCGGCAACAGGATGGCAGCCTGCAACTGCTGATGCCTAAATTGCAGCTGACTAATGAGGATCTGACACTGAATGCCCGGCTGCAGCTGGATCAGCGCTTGCAGATATTAGCCCGTGTTACTGATGTGAATGCCGCTAATGCCTATCGCTATTACCCACAGCGTTATATGCCAGAGGACACCCGCGAATATCTGACCGATGCCATCGTCGGCGGTAAGCTTAACAGCGCCACCTTGCTGTGGCATGGTGCGCCGGCCGATTTCCCTTACCGTGAGCAGCAGGGCGTATTTCAGGTTAGCGCAGCGCTAACGGAGGGCCAGTTCGCGTTTGCCCCCGACTGGCCGATGCTGAGCGCTCTTGACGCCAGTTTATGGTTTGAAAACGCCGCCATGCAAATTAACGCCCACAGCGGTATGCTGGACAGTATCAGCCTGAGCAACAGTGTGCAGGCCGACATCACCGATTTGTTTGATGCGCAGTATCTGAATATTCATATTGCGCAGCCGGTAGAAGCCCGCAGCGTTACGGCGTTAATGCTGCAATCGCCACTGGCAGATAATTTAGGCAAAACCTTAGCGCACCTCGGGGTTAATGGCACTGTGGCCGCCGACGTCGATTTACTGATTGGCTTGCGGCAAAACGAGGTGGTGGCCAGTGGCGAAGCGGTGTTTACCAATGCCAGCCTGGCACTGCAGGCACCGGCCGTCGAGTTTACCCAGTTAAGCGGCAAGCTGGAGTTTACCAACGAGAAAATCGATGCCCGTGAGTTGACACTAACCTGGCGCGGCTTACCCATAAGTGTCGATGTTAACGGCGATAATTCAGCCGACGGCTATCAGTTGGCACTGGCGCTGGCGGGCCGCCACAATAGCCAGACATTGCTGGAGGCGCTGTATGCGCCGGCGGCTACCTTAATTGCCGGTACCACCGACTGGCAGGCCGAGCTGGCGCTGACACTGGCCGATGAGGGCATGCGCTACCAGGCGCAGCTGCAGTCCGATCTTGATGCTACCGCACTATTATTACCGGCGCCTTATTATAAAAGTGCCGCCAGCCAGCAGCCGCTGCAATTAACCCTGACCGGCGATGAGACGCAATCGGCCATTAACCTGGAGTTGGGCCAGGCGCTGCAGTTTAATGCCATCTTACTGCATCAGGCGCCGCAGTTACGGCAGGCACAGCTGAGTCTGGGCAAAGCGCCGGCCAGCCAGAGCAAAGAAGATTTCAGCATTAGCCTGAATTTGCCCGAGCTGGATTTTCTCGCCTGGTTTGATCTGATCCAGGCGCAGCTGCAGGCGGCGCAGGGCAGCGGCGAAGACCTATTTCCACCGCTGGCGTCGGTGCGTGGCAAAATAGCGGTGTTGCAGTTGGCACCGGGTATTACGTTAAATAATGCGGTATTTGATGCCAGCCAGGGCGAGCAAGACTGGCAGCTGCAACTGAACGCCACTGAGCTGGCCAGCCGCTGGCAATTTAGTAAAGACTGGCAACAGCAAGGCATTAACGCCCAGCTGGATTACCTGCGCCTGCCCTTGGCCGAGTCAGCCGATGCCAGCGCAGAAGCGGCCGCCGTTACCGAAAAACTGGCCTTAACCGCCCAGCGCTGGTTATTGCAGCTGCCGCCGATTAGGGTGAACTGTGCCGATTGTAGCCTGGGAGCTTACCGCTTTGGTCAGGTCAGTGCGCGTAGCCAAAGCAGTAACGATCGCTGGCAACTTACGGAATTCAATGCCCGTTATAAACGACATCAGCTAAGCGCCAGTGGTTACTGGCAGGACGATGGCGCTGCCGGCGTCAGTCAGTTTAACGGCCAGCTGCAAAGCAATAATCTGGGCACCATGCTGGATGAGTTTCAGTTAACTTCGGCGGTGTCGGGTAGCAGCGCTGACATTCAGTTTGCACTGAGCTGGCCTGGTGCACCAAACCAATACCAGCTGGCCGATTTATCCGGCCAGGTAAACTATACGCTGGGAGAGGGGGCGCTAACGGAAGTCAGCGATCAGGGCTCGCGGTTATTTTCTATTTTCAGTCTCGACTCCTTATTGCGTAAGCTGCGGCTGGATTTTCGCGATGTGTTTGCCAAAGGCTTTTTTTACAACAGCATGAGCGGCAAGCTGGAGATCAGCCAGGGTGTGGCGCAAACCAGTAATGCCGTTATCGATGGCGTGCCGGGTAATTTGCAAATTCAGGGTTATGCCGATCTGGTCAGTAAAGAGTTAGATTATCAGATGGCCTTTTCGCCCAAGGTTACCTCCAGTTTGCCGGTGATTATTGCCTGGATGGTCAACCCGGCCACCGGCCTGGCTGCGCTGGCGCTGGATGAAGTGTTTCAAAGCGCTGAGGTGATCTCGAAAATTAACTTTACCGTCACCGGCAGTTTTGACAAGCCGGTGGTAACTGAAGTGAACCGCCATAGCACCGAAGTACCGGTACCGGTGCGCGTAGCCCAGCCCGAAGCTGTGATTGAGCTGCCGGCCGCCCGTCAGCCCGCTAACAAGCCTAAACCACCCAATGGCTAACTGGCGCCTTAGTGCAATTCAGCTGTGTAGCACCCCCGCGCCAGAGCAGAATCTGGCGGCGGTAGCGCGTTATTTGCAGCAACTACAGCAGCAATTTCGCGATGGCTTGCCACATCTGGTGGCGCTGCCCGAGTGCTTTGCGGTATTTGGCGGTGGTGAAGGTTTACAGCTGCAATATCAGGCACCGCTGGGCCAGGGGCTTATTCAGCAGCGCTGCGCCGCGTTAGCGCAACAGTTTGGCGTCTATTTACTGGCCGGCTCTTTGCCTACCAGCAGCCCGGATCCCAAGCGCTTTAGCGCCAGCAGCCTGTTATTCGGCCCCGATGGCGGCCTGTTGGCCGATTATCAGAAGCTGCATTTATTCGACGTCGAACTAAGCGACAGCACCGGCAGTTACCGTGAGTCGGCCAGCACTTATGCCGGTGAAAAAATCAGCCTGGTGCAGCTGCCTCAGCTGAAGCTCGGCTTATCGATATGCTATGATGTGCGCTTTCCCGGCCTGATGCAGGCGCTGGCAAGCCGGGGCATGCAAGTGTTAACGGTGCCGTCGGCCTTTACCCGGGTGACCGGCGAAGCGCACTGGCACACCCTGCTCAAAGCCCGTGCCATAGAAAACCAGTGCTTTGTGCTGGCGCCAAACCAGACCGGAGTGCACGCCAATGGCCGCGAGACGTATGGCCATAGCCTGATCGTCGACCCCTGGGGCCGCGTACTGGCAGATGCCGGCAACGCCGAAGGGTGGGTATCGGCGCAAATAGATGTAACCGAATGCGCCCGGCTGCAGCAGAAGATGCCGCTGGCGCACCATAACCGTTTTTACAGTGAGCTCAAACCATGACTGCAGCAGAGCAGAACCTGATCACCGCCTCCGACCTGACCGATAACGATTTGCAGGCCACGCTGGGCTATTTATTCGACCATCAGCTGGACTTTGCCGATCTGTACTTTCAGTCTAGCGTGCACGAATCCTGGGTGCTGGAAGATGGCCTGGTGAAAGACGGCTCTTTTAATATTGAGCGCGGTGTCGGTGTGCGCGCCATCAGTGGCGAGAAAACCGGTTTTGCCTATGCCGATACCATCAGTAGCGCGGCGCTAAAACAAGCGGCCACAGCCGCCCGCGGCATTGCCGCTCAGGGCCAGCACGGCCGGGTAAAAGCCTTCAGTAAAAGCGGCAACAGCAATATTTACCTGCCGTGCGAGCCGCTGCAAAGCTTAAGCAACACCGAAAAAGTGGCGCTGCTGCATCAGATAGAAGCCTATATCCGCACGCTGGATAACCGCGCCGAGCAGGTGATGGTCAGTTTATCCGGCGTCTATGAAGAAATTCTGGTCGCCGCCAGTGACGGCACCTACGCTACCGATATCCGGCCGCTGGTACGGCTTAACTGCTCGGTCCTGCTGCAACAGGGCGACCGGCGTGAGCGCGGCAGTGCCGGCGGTGGCGGCCGCACCAGCTATAGCTACTTTACTGAACTGCTGGACGATGCGCCGCGCTGGCAGCACTATGCGCGTGAAGCGGTACGCCAGGCCCAGGTGAATTTAACCGCTATCGACGCACCGGCCGGCACTATGCCGGTGGTGCTGGGCAGTGGCTGGCCCGGCGTCTTGTTACACGAAGCGGTCGGCCACGGCCTGGAGGGCGATTTTAACCGTAAAGGGTCATCGACCTTTAGTGGCCGTATTGGCCAGCAAGTGGCGTCCAAGCTGTGTACTATTGTTGATGACGGCACCCTGGCACACCGGCGTGGCTCGTTAAACGTCGACGATGAGGGCGTACCCAGCCAGCACAATGTGCTGATCGAAAACGGCATCTTAAAGGGCTATATTCAGGATAAACATAACGCCATGCTGATGGGCGTGGCGCCCACCGGCAATGGCCGGCGCGAGTCTTTCGCCCATTTACCGATGCCGCGCATGACCAACACTTACATGCTGGCCGGTGACAGCGATCCGGCTGAGATTATCGCCAGCGTGAAAAAAGGCATTTATGCGCCGAATTTCGGCGGCGGCCAGGTGGATATCACCTCAGGTAAGTTTGTGTTTTCCGCCTCGGAAGCCTATTTAATTGAAAACGGTAAAATTACCGCGCCAATTAAAGGTGCCACTTTAATTGGTATGGGGCCGGAAGCCATGCAGCAGGTGTCGATGGTGGGCAATGATTTGGCGCTGGACGCCGGCGTCGGTGTTTGCGGCAAGCAAGGCCAGAGTGTGCCGGTGGGCGTGGGCCAGCCAACCTTGAAACTGGACGCGATGACCGTCGGCGGCACCGCACATTAATAACCAACCACCGCCGCGGCGGTGGGCAATAACAAAACAGCAGGAAGAGAGCAAAAATGGCAGCGTTTGGAACCGTATTTGTCCCAGAGATGGTGATTTCCCGTTATACCCAGTCACAGTGGAGCCGCCCCGAAATGGTGCCGGTAGACAGCATTAGTCTGCATCCCGGCGCCCATGTGCTGCATTATTCCAGTACCTGTTTTGAAGGGTTAAAGGCGTTTCGCCACGCGGATGGCGGCATTTATATTTTCCGGATGGACAAAAACGTCGCCCGCCTGGCGCAAAGTAGTGAGCTGCTGTCACTGCCAAAAATTAACGGCGCTATGCTAAGCCAGATGATCATCGATATTGTTAAGCATTATGCCGCTGACGTGCCTAACCCGCCGGGTTCTATGTACATCCGGCCAACGCATATTGGTACTGAAGCGTCGATTGGCAAGGCAGCCGCCCCCAGTTTAGAGTCAATGCTGTATGTGCTGTTATCACCGGTAGGTGATTACTTTGCCGGTGGCGCCAAGCCGCTACGGTTATTACTGGAAGATAACGCCCGCTGCGCTGCCCATATGGGTATGGTAAAAAGTGGCGGCAACTACGCCAGCGCGCTGCAGCCGATTATGAAAGCCCGCGCTGCGGTGCAGGCTGATCAGGTGCTGTTTTGCCCTAACGGCGATGTACAGGAAACCGGTGCGGCAAACTTTTTGCTGATCGACGGCAATGAAATTATTACCAAGGCGCTGGACAGCAGCTTTTTACACGGTGTTACCCGTGATTCTATCCTGACGCTGGCGCGCGACCGGGGCATGAAGGTGTCCGAGCGTGAACTCACGGTAGATGAGCTGTTAGAGCGGGCGGTAAAACCGGGCGCCGAAGCCGCTTTATCCGGCACGGCGGCGGTATTAACGCCGGTGGGTACGTTAATTCATGGCGGTAAAGAGTATCAGGTGGGCACAGGGCAGGGCGGCGCCACCACCAATGCGCTGCGCCAGGCTCTGAATGATATTCAGTGGGGCAAAGCTGCCGATACGCATGGCTGGCTAACTAAAGTGTGTTAATAGTTATCGGCTGGCACTAAGGTTGTCAATGCCGTTGGCGCAGCCACAGACCCTTTTCGTGCTAAGCGAAGGCGGGTAAGAAATTCGTCCGGAACGAATTTCGTCAGCGTAGCTGGCCCGCCAGATGAGGGGCAGGATTGCCCCGAGTTCCGCTGTGGCGAGTACAACGGCGTTGTACACCGACCAGCAATCGCGCTTATTCAGTGATAATCAGCGGTTTAATCAGCTGAAACAGCTCGCGGTAGTACTTTGGTGGCTGCTGCTTTTCCTGCTCTTTTTTCGCATTACGAATAAGCTGGCGCAGCTGCTGTACGTCTACGTCCGGGTAGGCAGCAATAAACTCGGTTAAGGCGTCATTGTCGCTTAACAGCTTGTCACGCCAGTGCTCCACTTTATGAAACTGCCTTGTCGCCGCCTGGTTAGTGTTACGCAATATCGCCAGCGCTTGTTCTATCGGCTCTAAATCGCGGCTACGCATTAAGCGGCCAATAAACTGAATATGGCGGCGCAGCGCTTCGCGTTTATTGCCCAGCTTGTCGGCCAGTTGCAGCGCGTCTTTTAGCTCATCGTCCAGCGGCACCTTGGCGCGGGCGGCAGCGCTTAGCGCCACCAGCTCTTCACCCAGCTTTTGCAGCTCGTGCATTTCCCGTTTTACCTGCGACTTACTCTTGCCTTCTTCTTCGTCCCAGGTGTCACCGTGAATAAAATCGGTCATGTTAAGGTCACTCTTAGTAGTAATGCCGCTAAGTATACATGATCGCGCTGCGCAGCAGCAGCCAGCTTTGTCAGACTATGGTAAGCTTGTGGCAAATAATTTGGCTGAACCGAGATTATGCAGCAAACACAACCGACAATCTGGCAGGAAATTGACGAAGTAAAACAGGCCGTCGCCGAGGTGCTGGCACATGCCAAACAATTAGGCGCCAGCAGCGCCGAAGCGTCGATGAGCCGCACCAAAGGCTTAAGTGTGGAAACCCGCCACGGCGAGGTAGAAACCGTCGAGTTTAACCAGGACGGTGGCCTGGGCATCAGTTTGTACTTTGGTCAGCGTAAAGGCTCGGCTTCTACGGCTGATTTAAGCCCGCAGGCACTGAAGCGCACGGTAGAAGCCGCGGCCGACATTGCCCGGTATACCTCAGAAGATCCGCATACCGGCATTGCCGAGGCCAGCTGGCTGGAGTTATCACCGCCGGATCTGGATTTATATCACCCGGACAGTATTGGCACCGAAGAAGCAATCCGCCTGTGTGCCCGCGCCGAAGAGGCCGCCTTTGCTGCCGATAGCCGTATTACCAACTCCGAGGGCGCGTCGTTCTCGTCTCACACTGGCCTGAAAGTCTACGGTAACAGCCACGGCCAGCTGGTAGGGTATCCCAGCTCCCGTCACAGCTTTAGCTGTGTGGTGATAGGTGAAGAAGGCGAAGATATGCAGCGCGACTACAGCTTTAGCGTGGCGCGCCGCTACAACGACTTGCTCGACCCGGCGCAAATTGGCCGCGAAGCCGCGCAGGAAACCGTCGCCCGGCTGAATGGCCGGCAAATTGCCACGCAAAAAGTGCCGGTGATCTTTCGCGCTGATATTGCCAGCAGCCTGTTTGGCCACCTGGTGTCGGCCATCAGTGGCGGCAGCATTTACCGTAAGTCCAGCTTTTTGCTGGATAAAGTCGGCCTGCAGGTAATGGCGCCGGGGCTGACCATTGTTGAGCAACCGCACTTACGCAATGCGCTGGCGTCCAGCCCCTTTGATGGCGAAGGGGTAAAAACCCGTGACTTAACCGTGATTGAGCAGGGCGTACTGACCACCTACCTGACCACCAGTTACTCGGCCCGTAAGCTGGGTATGGCCAGCACCGGCCATGCCGGCGGTATTCATAACTGGCTGGTCAGCCACGGCGATGAAGATTTACGCCAGCTGTGCCGCACTATGGGTAAGGGCCTGCTGGTGACCGAACTTATGGGCCAGGGCGTCAATACCGTCACCGGCGATTACTCGCGCGGCGCCGCCGGTTTTTGGGTCGAGCATGGTGAAATCCAGTTCCCGGTGTCTGAGGTAACTATTGCCGGTAATCTAAAAGACATCTTTATGCAAATTGCGGCGGTGGGGAACGATATTGACCGGCGTGGCGGCGTATTAACCGGCTCGGTGCTGGTAAGCCAGATGCAGGTGGCCGGCAGTTAAGTGCGGTTGGTGTAAATAGAAAGCCCGGCGTTATCAGCCGGGCTTTTTTGTCTGAGCTTAAGTGAGAAGCGACTTGCTTTAAGTCAACCGTTGCAGGCCTGGACGGCCGAATCGAGCCCCCAGGGATGGGTTCACGGCGTGTTGACGTAAGCAAATCGGTTCGTCAAGTTGCATCATTAATCTACTTTGGTTTTTAAACCGCGGCGGATTAACAGTGCATCTGTGGTCGGCTCCTGGCCACGGAAGGCTTTGTAAGACTCCATTGGCGGCCGCGAGTTACCGACAGACAGAATGTTTTTCCGGTAGTTCTGGCCGTTTTCCAGCTTCAGGCCGCCCTGGCTTTGCACATAGGCAAACGCATCCGCTGCCAGAATTTCACTCCACATATAGGCATAGTAACCGGCTGAGTAGCCACCGCCCATCGAGTGTGAGAAGAAGGTCGACTTATAACGCGGGGGCACAGCCGCTAAATTCACACCGTGTTTTTTCAGTGCCGCGGCTTCAAAGGCGTTGACATCCTGCAGCGGCTCGTCGGCTGACAGTGAGTGCCATTCCATATCCAGCAGCGCTGCGGAGATATATTCCAGCGTATCAAAACCCTGGTTAAAGCTGCGTGACTTCATCACCTTTTCCAGCAACTCGGCCGGGATTGGCTCGCCGGTTTTGTAGTGCTTGGCGTAGTTAGCAATCACTTCCGGGTTAGCGGCCCAGTCTTCTTCGAAGGTAGACGGGAACTCAACAAAGTCACGTGATACCGAGGTACCGGCCAGTGTCGGGTATTTCACGTCTGAGAACATGCCGTGCAGGCCGTGGCCTAATTCGTGGAACATCGTCGTTACGTGGTCATAGCTGACCAGCGTGGGCTCGCCCTCTGGTGCTTTGGGAATGTTCATCACGTTAACCACCACCGGTTTTTGCCCCAGTAAGTGTGACTGACCGACGAATGAGCTCATCCAGGCACCACCGCGTTTGCCTTCGCGGGCAAAGTAGTCGGCGTAGAAAATGGCCAGGCTGGTGCCGTCGGCGTCAAACAGCTCGTACGCGTCAACGTCCGGGTGGTAGGTTGGCAGATCCGGCCGCGCTTTAAAGGTAATACCGTACAGACGGTTCATGGTGTAGAACAGGCCATCTTTTAATACGCGGTCAAATTCGAAGTATTGTTTCACTTCGTTTTCATCCAGATCGTATTTCGCCTGGCGGACAAACTCAGCGTAGTATTCCCAGTCCCACGGCTGCAGCTCAAAGTCGCCGCCTTTTTGCTTAATCATCGCCTGAATGGCTTCGGCTTCTACTTTGGTGTTGGCGACGACCGCCGGTACCATGCTGCCTAGCATATCAAACACCGCTTGCGGTGTTTTCGCCATTTGTGCTTCCAGGCCATAGCTGGCCCAGTTGTCATAACCTAACAGCTTGGCGCGCTCGGCACGCAGCTGAGCTAAACGGGCCACCAGTGGCCGGTTATCGGTGTCGCCACTTTGCGCCCGGTTGGCTGACGCTTCCCAGATCCGCTTACGCAGCTCACGGTTACTCAGCTGCGTCAGGGCAGGCTGGCGTGTGGGGTTGGTGATACTGATCAAGTATTTACCGTCATGGCCGGCATCTTTGGCGGCATTAGCGGCAGCTGTGATCTGTGAATCAGAAAAGCCGTCCAGTTCTTCTTTGGTGTCAACTATTACGGCGATATTCTTGGTTTCGGCCAACAGGTTCTGCGAGAACTGGGTCGTCAGCTTAGAGTGTTCTTCGTTTAAGGCACGGATAGCGGTTTTTTGCTCGTCGGTCAGCTCAGCGCCAGCGCGGACAAAGCGCTCGTAATATACTTCAATTAAACGTACCGCTTCGCTGTCCAGTTGTAGCTCGTTACGCTGGTTGTACAGGCTTTTAATACGGGCAAACAGCTGTGGGTTTAAGTTAATGTTGTCAGAGTGCGCCGCCAGTTTTGGCGCCATTTCTGACTGAATTTTACGCCGTGCTTCGTTAGAGTCTGAACCGGCCAGGTTGTAGAACACGCGCGAGGTGCGGGTTAACAGCTCGCCGCTTTTTTCCAGCGCCACCAGGGTATTGTCAAAAGTAGCCGGCTCAGGGTTGTTGGCAATGGCCAGCACTTCAGTCATGTGCTGCTTCATGCCTTCTTCAAAGGCTGGCAGGAAGTGCTCGTCTTTTATTTCAGCAAAATTCGGGGCTTCGTATTGCAGCATGCTTTTAACCATTAACGGGTTGGTTGAGGTAACATCGGCCGCCGGGGCCGCTTGTTGCTGGCTTTGTGCTGTGTCAGTTTGCTGCGGTGCAGTATTATCAGAACAGGCACTGAGTGCCAGTACGGTGCCAATAGCGCTGGCAATAAGCGTTTTACGCATGGATATCTCCCTGGAAGATGTAGGACCTTTGTTGTAATTAATGCGCCTGGGCGCAGCTGCACTGCCGAGTATGCCAAAAGCTGGCACTAATACACCCGCTTTGCAGCCAGTTGCCAACAAATTAAGACAAAAACCGGCTTAGGGCAACCGTTTCGGCTGCAGTGCCGGCAGATAAGGCAGTTCGAAGTAAAAACAGCTGCCACGCAGCGCGGCCGGGTAGTAGCCCATACTGCCATGCATCTGCTGGATTAGGCTGCGGCTAATGGCCAGCCCCAGGCCGGTACCGCTGTGTAAGCGCTGATCAGAACTGTCGGCCTGGCTAAAGCGGCTAAACAGCCGGGGGACAAAATGCTCGGCCACGCCCTGGCCCTGATCGGTTACCGTAACCCGCACATTAGCGCCCACCAGGCTGACACTAACCTGCACCGTGCCGCCTTTGGGCGAGAACTTGACGGCGTTACTAAGCAGATGGCGCACCACTTGCTGCAAGTGGCCGGCATCGGCATTAACCACCAGCTGTGTTAAATCAGGCGGGCAGTCCAGCTGCAGTAACATGCCCGGCTGCAATAACTGCATTTCACTAATGCAGTCTGCCAGCAGCGGCGTTAGCGCCAGCGCCGTCAGCTCCAGCTTGATGGTGCCGCTGGCAATTTTCTCTACATCAAGTAAATCGTTAATCAGGCTGTTCAGTTGCTGGCAGTTAGTATGGGCCAGTTTCAACATTCGCTGCTGCGACTCGGTTAAATCACCCAGTGCGCCGGAGACAGCCAGCCCCAGTGCCGCCGACACCGAGGTGAGGGGCGTGCGCAGTTCATGGCTAACGGTTGAGATAAACTGTTGTTTTAATTGCTCGGTTTGCTGCCGCTCGGTTAAATTGCGCAGCACCAGTAACTGCTTACTTTGTTTTTGCAGCTGAATATGGCTGCGGTTCACGGCGATAGGAAACAGGCTGTTATCGCGTCGGCGGCCTTCGGTCTCAAATTCGCTTTTGGCATTGGAGGTGGCGCTATACAGCTCGGCCAGCTTTTCCGGCTCGGCCAGCAGCATCGACCAGTGCTGGCCAATTAAGGCGCCGGCCGTGTAATGAAACATCGGCAGGCAGGACAAATTTACCTGCTCAATCACGCCATCGGGCGTGGTGGTTATAATGGCGTCGTTAACATTATCCATAATGCTTTGCAGGTAACGTTTACTGCGCTGCTGGGCATACATGCTATGGCGTAAACGCTGGCGCGACATAAACAGCCACAGCAGCAAGCCCAGTAATAGCGCGCTGATACTGTAACTTAGCAGGCGGATCAGGCCGCTACGGTCGGGTACGGCCGCCACCGAGCGCAGCGCCATTTGCCATAGTGCGCCGCGCAGGCTAATACCCAGCAGCAGGCTGTCGTCATAAAACAGGCTGTCATCGCCATAAAATGCCGGGCTGGGTTTGCCGGCGGCGCCCAAGCTGCGAATGGCAATTTGCACTTCCTGCTCGGCAGTTTGTCGCTGCAGCAAGGCCCATACTGAACCAATATCGACCACAGTGCTGATAATGCCCCAGTAATCATCGGCGTTCAGGTACACCGGCAGCCGGTAAATAAAGGCACTGCCGCCCTGCACCAGTGCAATAGGGCCTACCAGACGCGCTTCGCGCCTGGCAATAATGGCTTCAATATCCGGCCATTGTTCGGTTAAGTCGGGGTAGTACAGGCCAATGGCTTTTTCGTTGCCGCTCAGCGGGTACACATAACGCAGGGTATTGCCAGGTGCAATGCCAATATTGCGGATATGCCGCGCCTGGTGCACCAGCTCGGGCAGCAGTAACTGCATTTCAGTGGGAGAAATATCGCCGTTATTGGCCTGCACATGCGCCGCCAGGCCAATGGTCAGATACAGCGGAATATTCAGCTCAGACTCCAGCAAGGCTCTAAGCTGGCCGGCACTGGCAATTTCATGGCGTAACAGCTGGCTGCGCTGGTGCTGCTGTTCATGTGTTACCAGGGTTTCGGTGGCCCACACCGCACCCAGCAGCAGTGCCAGCAGCAACAGCCATTGCCAAAAAGTTAATAAGGTTTTGTTACGCATCCGTTCACGCAGAGTCCAGCAGGGAAGGCCGGTAAACACAATAGCGCTAAGGTATTTGGCTTGTAAATAAGCACAATGCAACTGAGTGTTGAAAAAACGCGCAGTCAGGCAATAGACACACACCACAAGGCTGTCTATAATGCGCAGCTTCTGCATCACTGCAGATTGCGCACCCGTAGCTCAGCTGGATAGAGCGCTGCCCTCCGGAGGCAGAGGTCATAGGTTCGAATCCTATCGGGTGCGCCATATAAATCAAGGTCTTAGCTGAAAAGCGAGACCTTTTTTTATGCCTGAAAGAAAATTTTATAGCGCATTTATAGCAGTTAAGTTGCATAGCATCTAAATTTTATACTTCTCTTTTTAGACTAAATGTGTAATCTGACACTGAAATTGAGACAAAAAGGGATTTGTAATGGAGCTAATTTGCGCTGTAATTCATGAACTAGTTAAAGAGCCCGCGAGAGATGATTCGCCAGCAGTTGAGGCCCATTACATTGAGGCAGAAACTCTCTTAGATGTTACTTCCGAACCGACTTACGAGTTAGTCAAAAGCATCCAATCGCTATATGGCACTAAAGGAAATGCATCATCGAAAGGAACATTCGACACTGATGGTGCTTACACATTCCCGTCTCAGTTTTTAGATTTTGTGGATAGTATTGGTAATGACGATGCCTTTTTGACTCTCACAAATTCTGCGATGGTGAACTTAGTTGAGAAATCTGGGGATCAGAATTTCGCTACAGGAGGTTATGTCGTCTTCGCATATTACCAGCAAAGTGGGCACGGTTATGTACTCGCTGCGATGGTAAAGAAAAAAGACGGGATAAGTCTCGTAAATCTTGAACCTACAGTAATCCAAGAAGTTGATTTATCTAAAATTCATCAAGCTATTAGAATTAATATATCAGCTTTCATGGACGCAAGAGAGTCTCAAGAACTAGGTGATCCTATTAATGGAGCTTACCTAACATTCATCAGTCCAAAAAGTAATAAAAGTGCTTCAGGGTATTTTATCTCGGCATTCGGTTGTACTAACGCCATTGAATCTGCAACATCCACTAAAAATGCTATCGAAGCGGTTAAACAGTTTTTTGAGCGTGATGAGAGACTAGAACATCTCGCAAATAATGCGCATGATCGCGTTGTAGAATTGCTTGAAGATGTTTTATCAAGAGATGACAAGATATGCTCAATTGATGATATAAATCATGTTGTTAATTCTTTAATTCCAGTCGAGTTAGCAGAAGAATTTAATGATACCTTTGTGCATTTTGCGAACAACCCTCCATTTAATGTACCTGAGTCTTTTTATACTCACTCTGGTGAGCTTAGGAAAGCAAAGAAAGTACTGTTAAAAGATTCTAGCGGCAGTTGGTCTCTAAATTTTGAGAAAAGAGTTTTCGGCACTGATTCATCTGCTGACATTCAGTTTTGTCCCGATGATGGTGGTGGGTACATAACTATCAGAAATCTATCTGATAAAATTAGAACGAAAATTGAGGAAGTCCTTAGAGAGCGAGAAAACTAAGTGTCACCTCTGGCATATTCAATTAGCATATACCGATTATTAGGTTTGCCTGAAATAAAGCAAGACCATACTTTTTTAGCCAGACGTATAACTTTAACAAAGGATTTGGTTAATGCAGTATGTGGGCTTTGGAGTTGCCACTCTTCTGGTTTTTCGGCAGAGGTTGTCATTGGAACGCAAAGGTTTAATGGCAGTTCAGACTGCGCGCATGCGCTAAAACAAAAAGTTGGCGAACAAGCATCTTTAGTCAAAGTAGAGCTGTCGAGAATTAGTGACGGACAGTTCTATTTAAATATTGGCGATCTTGCCAGTAGGGCAAAAACACTAAATAAAGGAAAGCTTCCTGAGCAGTTTTTTCTTGTTGATGTTGATTATTTTTATCCGATTGATAAGCAGTATAAGAATGAGCCTCTGATTGAGAATTTAGAAAATATCTGTTTATTTATTAATAATATTAAACAAATTTGCCACTACCATGATGTCACCCCCATCGGCAGTAGTAGAGCGATACTGGTTATAAGTGACGAAGATAATAGAAGCCTGTCGCCAAAGTCTATTGAGTTGAATTTTAGTGAGGAATTACTTCAGTTAGAGCGTGCACCAGATTTAACCTTACTGAGTGAATTAACTTCATCTGACGTTTCGCCTCATAAAGAAGAAAAACTATCTACGCTACGAATTGCCATATGGGAGTTTTTAACCTTCGCAAAAGATGGTGATTCGACAATATATTACTTGGCTTTAAATTGGTCGGATATATTAGAGCGATATCGAGCTAACTATGAGATTTACATACGAGGTTTCTCTTTTAATAAGTTTTCTAATGAAGTTGGTGAATATATTCACAATGCTATAAAAAGTGCGAATGATTTAGTCAGTGATGTTGTTGTAAAAACTTTATCAGTGCCATCATTGTTCGCCCTGTGGCTTTTTGTCCTTAGAAGCCCTAATTTTGATTGGTCATTTTCTCTTGGCTTATGCATTGTTGTTCTTTTTGGTACGGTTGTCGTATCATTTCAAATAGAGAGTCAGTTGTATTTAATTGGTCAGGTTAAATTTAGAACCCTCAATTCATTGTTACGGTTTCATCGACGGTTGAGATTGTCGAATGAGCCAACGACTGAGAAAAGTGAAATTGCAGATCTAATCGACGGATTTAGTTCGGATTTTGATAAAAGACTCCGGTTAATAACTAATAGGCTGTTGTTCATGAGAGGTGCAATTTGGTTTTTCTTAATAGTCGCCGTCGTTGGAACTGTCGAGTCTGGCTGGGTTTACGGCTTTAGTTCTATGCCAGTTTATTTTGTATTGTTTATTTGGGTAACTTTAATCTTTTTAATTCTAAAACTGACTAATAAAAAAAACATAAGTACAGTTATTTACAGAACTCCAAGTGAGAGCGAAAAGCGCTTTGACTGATTACAAGCCGCCACTGGTGCAGGCGGGTGATTATGGCTTGGCCTAAGTAGCAAATGCCTTTTAGCTTAGTGGTTATAAAGCCGTCGTAATAGTCTGTACTGATTTGGCCGGTTTCAGTGTCTATCTCAATATCGTAATGCGGCCTGATGGTTTGCTCTTTGCGTTTGCAGAACACTCCGCCCATAAGCGTGACAAAGCTTTTCCAGTTGCTGCTATCTGCAGCCTGATGAATGGCTGTTAACGTGATGTCTTGCTGTTCCAGCTTGCGCAGACGGCGAAGTTCGCGCCATACCGTTACCGATACACCACCAATTTGCTGAAACTGCCGTATGCCCCAGCAGCTTGCCCAGGCTTCCACGCGTTCAGCGGCTTCAATCGGGTTTTCACCATAAGCGCCTTCATTGAGGTTTGCACCGTCGATATTCTTACAAATGTACTTTGCGACATAGCCGGTAGCTGAGCCTTTGTTTGGGTCAATAGCAACAAACTTAACGCGGTTCTCTCTGGCTCCGGCTTCGTCGCCGTCCTCCTCAAATGCATAGTGATTAATCACCGCTCTGAATGCGTTTAAATGCTCAGGTTCGACAAACAGCATTAAGTGCCAGTGTGGTGTACCGTCATGCTGCGGTTCGGCTACGCGCAGGCCATAGGTGCGTATTTCCTGCCGGTCGAGTTCGGCGCGTATCTTTGCCCAAATACCACATAAATATTGCTGGCCTTGCTGCGGCGTAAAGCCTTGCCAGTTTGGGTTACGGTCGCCACTTTTAGCATAAGCAGCGTGATACTTTGACGGACAGGTTAAGGTGATAAAATCGCCAATATGCCCCAGCTCTTTGGCTATATCTTCAAAGCCGCGCATACGGGTCATCAGTTCGTTGCGCCGGTTAATCGGGTTCGATGGATTCAGGTCGTGTATTTCGCGCAGTGAATAGCGCTGATCATGCTCGTTTACCAAGCTGATGCCTTCCATCATTTTCAGCTGGCGCGCTTTCTGAAATCTGCGGTTACTGGCGGTAATGTCACTACAGTAAATACCGGCGTGTTTATGCACCTTATTTAACTGCAGCATGCACTCTTCGGTTTTACGCATAATTACTTTACGCAGTGTTTTAAGCCACCAGCGTTTGTCTTGCATACGCTTAATGCAACCGCTTAGGGTTTTGCTTTTGTCAGGTGTCGGTGCTGTTAGCCCTAATCCGTTAACGAAGTTGGCGCATTTTTCATAGGCCAATAATTGCGCCTCATTGCGGAGCGAGGCGTTAACGGAATTTTCGGCCTCTGCGTTGTCGGTTGCGTTCGCATCAGTTCGCACTAAGGCGTTAACGGGATTTTTTTGCGGAATATTTTTAAAATTATCAGCGCTGGCGCGGAATGTAGCGTTAACGGATTTAGAAACCTGCTTTGAAGTTTTTAAAAATCCGACCTTAAAAATTTCAGAATCTGGTTGAAAGTGCGTTAAGGCCAATTTTAAAAATGTGTCTGAATTGTCGGCACTATTTTTTAAACAGCTTTTTGAAATATCCTGCCCTGTCGCCTTAACGCTGTTTCGCGGCTGGCGCGGTATGGTTAGAATTTTATCGCGGCACATATCCGCATACACTTGTGCCAAATCCCGTAATTCATCCTCACTGGCGTTAAAGTTATTGCGTAAAAATACCGGTAGCAGGGCGCTTAATGTGTCAGTGGTATGGCGTAAATCAATATTGGCTTTCACCTGATCAGGTTGTGACTTGTAGCGGTGCACCAGCAGGTTTTGAATGGCAGTGGGGAAATGCTCAATACGCTGTTGTAAAAACAGTCTGTCGTCGCGGTGCAGGCTGTTAAAGTAGTTGGCATTTTTAGCATCCATGTTCTGCATGACAAGGCTTAGCTTGCTGTACTGAAAATCAGCCATGTTGCACCTCGCTTACGGCTGCCGTTTTCGCAGTAAAGCGTGACCAGCGCATACCAAACTCAAAAAATTCGGTTTCTTTTAGCAGGCCATACTGATACAGCGTGTTAAACGCCGCCTTGATACTTTCAGGCGCTTCACTGCCAACCGTTCTGATTAGGCCAATACTGCGGCCAGCGTGGGTGCATTGCTCAATGGCATTACCGCGCTGCAACCAGCTATAAAGCTGCTGCACGTTAGGAGAGAGCTTTTCCATTAGAGCGTCCCTCCGCACTGGCTTAAATGCTCCAGTTTTTGAAGGCTATCAAGCCATTTGTCGAGGTCGTCCTTAATGTAGCGAACCGAGCGGCCAATTTTGACAAAAGGCGGGGCAGGGGTGCGGCTGGCGCGGTTGCCTTCCATGCGTGACTGACGCAGAAAAGACCGGCTCATGCCGATATACTCGGCGGTTTCGATTTCTGATAAGACTTTTTTACCCTGTGTGTTCATGTGTGATCTCCTGTGCGTTGATGAACGGGGAGATAATCTGGTACACCGAAAGGGCTGTGTTTGATTTGGTGAAAATGTGACGCTTTTTGTGATTTTTAAGTTGTATGTACCTGTTTTGCCGGATTAATATTCTGTGAATTTAACGTTTTCAACCAATTAGGTGATTTAGGGTGTTTTCATGGTGAAGTGGTTTGAGCAAGCTAACCGATACTATTCCGAGTTTTCCGGTTTGTTCGTACATGTTAGTCCTATGAACTGGCGAGTGATTGGCACTTTGATATCTTGCGTTTTATTTATTGGGTATTTCGGTTTGGTGAGCTTGAATTTGACCAGCATCCCCACTTTGACAAAACTCATTGGCCTCGTAGTAACTGAAGTGTCATTTTTAGCGTTTTACCGAGCCCTGATAAATTATAAAAACAAATCGACTGTAGAAGCCTTTAACCGCAAGCAGGGGGCGATGTTAGAAACCGTAGAACAAGTAAAAATCTCAAAGTTAAAGTCGATTCTAAAGTGTCAGCAGAATGAGTTCTTAAGCGAGGCTAAGAAGTTTGATGAGATGCTGTCTTTGTTTAGCAAGCATCCTAAGCCATTTTCATTTTCGGTTTCTTCACTAGCGGAATGGGTCTATCACAAAGACGCAAGACCAAGAATTATTACAATGTTAATTTTCCTAGCTTCAGCCGTCATTGTCCTCTCTGTCAGGGATGAAGCAAGTTTAGAAACTGTTTTCGAGTTTTATAGAGAGCCAACATGGACGGAGTTAGGTTTTTACTATCTTATTTTTGTTGCTTTCACTGGCCTGACTTTATTTGCCTTATCTTTAATGTTCAAATTTTTTGTTCAATCCCTATTGCGCTTTGAACGAGCTTATAATGGTAGGAAAAGTTTAAATTTACCTGCAGTGCAATATTTAATCAGAGACTTACTGACCTATCACAGCAACGAACCATCAAATCCAAAGCAAAATAAAAGATTTCTACACCAAAAAAGACTCAGAAAAAAATAACTCATGGAGAGCCATCAGAAAGGTTAATTAACCTTTTCTTTAATACCTTTAAGCATGTTGCTGAAATAACGAAGGCTAATACTTCTCTCTTTATTGGCTGTGCGCTTAAACTTGTCTCTCCAAATTAGTTTGCCATCAACTTCGTCAAGGAGAATGTTTTCTGTGTCAAACGTTCTGGTATCTTCTTCGAGTTTGCTTTCTGCGCAAAGTAATCTGAATATTTTTTTAGCCGAGAATGTTGGGTGGACAACTAGTATTCTGCTTACCAGTTCTTCGAAATCGTTACTAAATCGCAGAAGTTCTTCAGTGCTTTCAGATGCATTGTTTAATGCATGAATTTTAGGTGTGTCTGAGACAGAAATAACGCCAAGTCTAACCAGATCTTGGTGCTGCACACAGAGGTCTTTCAAGCTGAACTCAACACCATAAGAGGATAATACTTTTGTGGGTTTACCTACTGAATAGGTTTTATCAAATGCGGCTTTTTGTTCCTCGTTATCGCTAAGTGATTTTAAGAGATCTGCCATAATTGACCAGCCACTCGCTTGCTCAGTGGGGTAGAACTTTGCTGGAACAGAGAGCCAATCTGATTTAACCGGATTGTAGTTTAGCCAAGACTCTAAATAGTCGTTTGGGTAGGTGATAGTGAAAGGGTAATCTGCAGATTTAACGACGATATTATTTCTTTGAATCAAATTAAGGGTATTGCTCCGAGTCTTACCTTTTTTCAAAAGCTCAGATAAACGGTATTTGGGCAGTGACACCAATCCACGATAATTCGCTACAGCAAAGCCGTGAAACTTGTTATCAATATAGCCACCCAATAAATAATCAGTTGCTTGTCTGAAGAACACTGGGGTTAGTTTATTTTGCTCGACAAAATAGCGCACTGTGCCTTCAGTCACGCCAAGCGGCGCCAGCTCATCCAGCCGGTAATACTCTTTTTCTATCATCGTTATGTCCTTATAAATTAACCGATCAGGTTTACCGCTGCGGCTTTATGTTCTGGTGCTAAGTGGGCGTAACGCAAAGTCATGGCTAAATCGCTATGCCCGAGCAATTCGCGCACTGTGTTTAAATCGACGCTGGCCATTACCAGCTTGCTGGCAAAATGATGGCGCAGGTCGTGAAATCTGAAATTGGTAATGCCGGCATCGGCCAGCAGTTTGTCCCAAGCTTTGCCAATGTCGGTCATGGCTTTGCCGGTTGAACCTTTAAATACAATGCCGCTGTTGTCAGTATCCGCTTGCCAGCTTTTCAGGGTGCGAAAGGCTTCACCATTAAGTGGTATGTGTCTGGTTTTGCCGGATTTGGCATTGGCAAACTGTACCGTCAGGGTTTTAGTTTCAAAGCTGATATCGTCCCAGCGCAGGCTTAGTATTTCGCCTCGGCGCATGCCGGTATTCATTGCCAGTAAGACGATGGGTTCTAAATGATCAGCAAAGGTGTTATCGCGCAAGCTAGGCAGTAACTCATAATTGCGTTCGGTGCGGTGCTGGTTGCCGTTGTCGCGTTCTTGCTTGATGCGCTCGTCACGTTCACGCATGGCGCTGCGAAGTCGGGCTTCTTCATCTTTGGATAAATACCGCACTTTGGAATTATCTTCTGGCAGCGGCTTTAATTTGTTCAGTTCATGCTTTTCTATCACTTCCCATTCAACTGCACGGCTGAGGCAACTTTTCAGGTTGGTCACTTGGCGATTGATACTGGCGTTTTTATTGCCTTTAGCTTTGCGCTCTATACGCCATTGCTCTATCAGGTGCGGTTTTATGTCACTTAACTGGTAATCCATCAGGTGAGCAAAACTGGTTTTTAATACATCGGCGCGGGCTTTGGCGGTTTTCGGGTTTTGCGAAAATAGCCAAGGTTCAAACTTGGTTTCGATAAACTTGCTCAGGGTAGATAAGGCTTCTTTTTTCTTGGCTTGCTTTACCTGCTTTTTCACTTCCTGAACGTCAGTGCCTTTGGCTACTTCACCGGCTTTTTCCTTGGCAAGGTCTCGGGCAATAGCGGGGGTAATCTGGCCGTCTACACCAAGCTTAATATTGGCCTGTTTGCCATCATGCCGGTAGTATAGGTAATAGGTTATTTTGCCGCTGGCAGCGATCAGCGCATGAAAACCGGCAATCTCGGTATCATTAATGCGCTTGTCTTCTGGCCTCAAATTCTTGATGCTTGTCTGGCTGATTTTTGCCTTCACCGCCATAGCGATTTCCTATTTATAGCATATTTATAGCAAAATCATTGTGCGGCCACGAAACTGAATGAACACTGAAGAACAGTGGTGAATTTTATAGTTGTTTTATATCAATAAGTTATGTGTTTATCTTGGTGTTGGCTTGTGCATCAGTGTTCATGCTGGTTGCATTAAAATCACGCTCCGGAGGCAGAGGTTATAGGTTCGAATCCTATCGGGTGCGCCATAAACGTCAAAACCGCCATTTCGGCGGTTTTTGCGTTTATAGTCCCCGAAGGAGGCGAACCGTTAGGTTCGACCAAATCGTCAGGAACGATTTGGAACAGCTCCGCTGGCCCGTTAGGGCGAGGGCAGGACAGCCCGAGTAATCCTATCGGGTGCGCCACAAACAAAATAACCACCGTAGGGTGGTTTTTTTGTTTATGCACTCCGATTATTCTTTTAGTAGCTAATCTTTGTTGGCTTGAGCCGCTTTCCACGATGCAAACTCTGAAGGGCGAAGTCCATAACGTGCCAGAACGCCTTCATGTAAACGACGCAATTCTTCAACGATAAGCGCTTTTACCGCCGGGCGCTGTAACTCCGGTACCTCTAAGTCGGCTTGCTGGTCGATGATTGTAAGGGCTTCAACCTTGGGGTTAGTGACAACTTGATGGATGGTTTTTTTGATTAGGTCGCGCCATGCAAGCCTGAGCGGATCAGGTTCTGCCAGTTCTTGTCTTATCGCCAGGTATTCTTGTACTGAGCGTTCATATGCCCACACGTAGAGGTCGCGAAGCAATTCTACTCTCGTCATTTCGTATACCCCTAAGATGGCTCTGCTATAAGCTTGCTCAGGCACATCCAGGAACGTGAGTGGGCACAAGTTAGCGCGAAACAGCGGTAAATTAGCCGCCAGACGGGATGTACGTTTGTTGATGTCTGCAAATGGCTGCAGATAGGGCAGATGCACCATCATAAAAAATGATTGCTCAAACGGGTCTGTGATTTGGTTCGCTTTACTCAGCATTACTTCAAATTGCTGTTCAAGTAATTGTGGTGTCGAAATGGGACGGTATTTACTTTTACCAATATCCACGGCGTGCTGCCTGATCCGCCCTTCATCAGCAGGGTTGGGTAACAAGTTTTCAGCGAGAGCACTGTGCAAATTCATCAATGTGAATCGGTTCAGCTCGGCGGTATCAATATTCTCTACCAATAGCTCAATAGCTGTTTTGTGGTTTAGAATCATCTGTGTTTCAAGTGCTGCTTTTCCGGGGGCTGCTTTGCCATGCTCAATAAGTTCCAGAGTGTCTAGTCGTGAATAGGTGTTGCCTTCAAGGTGACTGGATGCCCACGACAGATCGATCAATAACCGGTTCAGAATAGCCCTACTGTATGTGCCGACCGGTTGTTTTTGCGCTGTTGTTTTACCGATCTGATGCAATTGCCGGCGCAATGATGCGGATAAATAGCTGTTTTTGTTCGGTTGATAAGCATCGAGGAATTCGCGTTGATAACCCACTGGGACGCGAGCCTCTGTCGGTTGGTCAATATAAGCCAGAATATCCAGACTATCAGCTGATAGCGGAACAAACGCTGGGAAACGATCTTTATCCCAGGGCTCGTTGTTACGACTCAGCACTTCTACATAATAGCGCCTTGCCCGACCATTTCCCTTTGCAGTAATGCGTCCCTCTTTGAGTAAGTCAGCAATATAGCGTTGCACTGTCCGTCTAGTCAGTGCGGGATGCTGGTTAAGCAACTCAGTAAGTGTTAAACCATTTACGGCTAACTGGATACTGCTTTGTAATTGATCCTTGCTTGTCGGCATATTGGCACAGAGACAGTTGATAATTTGGCACCAGTATGGCGCAGTTTTTTGAACTGCGCCATTTTTCATGGCGTTTTTGGCGCAGTTTTGTCTAAACTGCGCCATTTAGCCAGTAGTAATTAAAATACTTCGGATCTGATGGAAGGGCGCCATAAACCCAACCTTCACAGCTGTTTTTTATTCACAGCAAATTCCCCGCCACCTGACGCTTGCCTGCTGCGTTGTCTGTCGCCTGTGCTAGTATTTTGCCGGTACCTAAACAATAACAACGGAGTTATCCCGATGAAAAAACTGCACCTTTTGCTGGTGCTGTGCTGGCTGCCCTTTGCGGCGCTGGCGCAGGACGACAGCAGCCTCAGTGTTGAGCGGCTATGGCAGCTTGAGCGGATTGGCCAGCCGGTTACCTCAAATGATGGCCGCTTTATTGTGGCGCCGGTGACAAAATTTGATGTTAAAGCCGACAAAGGCCATACCCGGCTGTGGCTGTTTAGCGCCGATGGTAAACAGCAAACGCCGTTAACGGCGGAAGGCCTGCGTGCCAGCGAGCCGGTGTTTTCGCCCGATGGTAATACCCTGGCCTTTATTAGCCAGCGCGATAAAGACGATGCCGGCCAGATTTACCTGCTGCCTATGGATAAACCGGGCGAAGCGCAGCGCTTAACCGAGGTGCCCACCGGCGTCTATGGTATTAAATGGGTGGGCCAGCATCTGTACTTTATCAGCCGCATCTGGCCGGAGAAAAGCTGGGATGAGATGGCCTCGCATATTAAAGCCGAGAAAGACAATAAAATGTCGGCCAAACAATGGAATGCGCTGCCTTATGCATACTTTGACCACTGGATAGACGAAAACCGCCAGGCGCAGCTGTTTCGCATAGCGGCAACCGGTGGCGACGTGCAGCCGGTCACCCAGCCGCTGGGGCTGGAGCTACCGCGCGAAACGCAGGGCAGTGAGGATTACGACATTGATGCCAAAGAGCAGTATGTTGCCTTTAGCGCCAATGGCAGTAGCAACCGGGTAGACCCGAATATTGATATTTTCATCGCCCGCATCGGTAGCGATAAAGCCGATAACCTTACCAATGCCAACCCGGCGGCAGATTTTAACCCCAGCTTTAGCCCCGATGGCAAAACCCTGGCCTTTGGCAGCCAACGCATCCCCGGCTTTTATGCTGATACCGCCCGTTTGCAGCTGTATGACATGGCGGCGAAAAAACAGCGTGAGCTGACCACGAACTGGGACCGCTCAGTTAACAGCTTTGTCTGGGCGGCAGATGGTAAAGGCTTTTATGCCAGCATTGACGATGCGGCCGTGCGCCGGTTGTATTACATAGATGCCAAAAGCGGCAAGCCGCGGGCTATTAGCCAAGCCACCAGCTTTGGTAAGCCAGCGCTGGCAGCGAAAAACCAGTTGGTGGCCACCAACGACAGCTTTATGTACCCGGCGCGCCTGGTGTTGGTCGACAGCAAAAACGGCAAAACCCGCCGCTTGGATACCTTCAATGACGAGGTGTTAGCCCAAGCCAAGCTGGGCAGCTATGAGTCGGTCACCTATAAAGGGGCAGACGGTGCTGATATTCAAATGTGGGTGCATTACCCGCCGGGCTTTGATAAGAGCAAAAAATACCCGCTGTTTATGCTAATTCATGGCGGCCCGCATAACGCCATTGGCGACAGCTTTAGCTACCGCTGGAATGCGCAAACCTTTGCCTCCTGGGGTTATGTTACCGCCTGGCCAAACTTTCACGGTTCCAGCGGTTTTGGCCAGGACTTTGCCGATGCAATTAACCCCGACTGGCGCACCAAGCCGCTGGCCGATATTCAGGCCGCCACCAAATGGTTTGAACAGCAAAGCTGGATAGACACCGGCCGTATGGTGGCCGGTGGCGCCAGTTACGGCGGCTATTTAACCTCAGTGCTGCTGGGCACCGAGCACCCGTATAAAGCGCTGCTTATTCATGCGGCGGTGTATAACATGTACTCACAAATGGCGGCGGATTTTGCCGTGCATTCTACCCGTTTTGGTGGTTTCTGGCAGAACCCGGACATTTATAACAGCATTTCGCCGCATTACCATGCCGATAAGTTCAACACGCCTACGCTGGTAATTCACGGTCAGCTGGATTACCGCGTACCGGTGGGCCAGGGTTTTGAGCTGTTCCGTACCCTGCAAACGCGCGGTATCGAGTCGCGGATGATTTACTTCCCGGATGAAAACCACTGGATCTTAAAGCCGAACAACTCCATCTATTGGTATAACCAGGTTAAAGACTGGATGAGCAAATTCGCCGAGCCCGGCGCCCGCTAAGCCGTTTTAGCCCAACATAACGCCGGCCCTGCCCGGCGTTTTTTTGCGCCAGCGCAAAGCCGTCGCAATTAAGCGGTAAATCGCTTGGCAGTATTGGCATTGGCCGTTAGATTACAGCTATGTTGCGCCATTAAGGCTGGCGGTGATGAGCAAAAGCAGCAATAAAACCATGCAATTGACGTTAAAGCGGGTTGGCATAGACACCTACCGCGAAAACGTTGCCTATTTACACCGTGACTGCGACATTTACCGCGCGGAAGGCTTTCAGGCGCTGGCAAAAATTGAGGTGCAGGCCAACGGCAAGCGTATTTTAGCCAGTTTAAACGTGGTGGATGACACCAGCATCGTTGGCTGCCAACAGCTGGGGTTATCAGAAGAAGCCTTTGCCATGCTGGGCGTGGCCGATGGCAGTGCCGTTACCGTGTCGCCGGCCGAGCCGGCACGCTCTATTCCGGCGCTGCATCGCAAAATTGCCGGCGAGCGGCTAAACGCCGACGACTTTCAGCGTATCGTGCAGGACATTGCCAACCACCGCTATTCGAAAATAGAACTGACTGCTTTTGTCGTGGCCTGTAATCAGGGCGAGCTCGACCGCGAAGAGGTGTTCTTTTTAAGCGATGCCATGAGCAAAGTCGGCCGCCATCTGGACTGGCACGAACACCCGGTGGTAGACAAGCACTGCATTGGCGGCATACCCGGCAACCGTACCTCGATGCTGGTGGTGCCGATAGTGGCGGCGCACGGCATGCTGTGCCCGAAAACCTCGTCCCGCGCCATTACCTCGCCGGCCGGCACCGCCGACACTATGGAGCTGTTGGCCAATGTCGATATGCCGTTTGCGCTACTGACCGACATAGTGCACCGCCACCGTGGCTGTCTGGCCTGGGGCGGCAGCAGCGATTTATCACCGGCCGATGATGTGCTGATCTCAGTCGAGCGGCCGTTATCGATAGACTCGCCGGGGCAGATGGTGGCGTCGATTTTGTCGAAAAAGGTTGCCGCCGGCTCTACCCATTTACTGCTGGATATTCCGCTTGGCCCCACTGCTAAGGTACGCTCGATGCCCGAGGCGCAAAAGCTGCGCAAGTTATTTGAGTTTGTCGCCAAACGTATGGGCATTACCATAGATGTGGTGATCACCGACGGCCGCCAGCCAATTGGCCGCGGCATAGGCCCGGCGCTGGAGGCGCGCGATGTAATGCAGGTGCTGCAAAACCATGCGCAGGCACCGGATGATTTACGCCAAAAAGCGCTGCGTTTGGCCGGCCGCATGTTAGAGTTTGCCCCCGACGTGCGCGGCGGTGATGGCTTTGCCATCGCGCGGGATATTCTCGACTCGGGCCGGGCGCTTAGCAAAATGCAGGATATTATTGCCGCCCAGGGCAAAAAAGACTTCGATCCGGACGCGCCGCCGCTGTCTAAGCTCAGTTTTGATATTTGCGCGGCAGCAAGTGGTACCGTTATCGCTATTGATAACGTGCAGCTGGCGCGCATTGCCCGCTCGGCCGGGGCGCCGCGCGCCAAAGGCTCGGGGGTAGATTTAATGGTAAAACTGGGCGAGCAGGTTACGCAAGGCCAGCTGCTGTACAAGGTGTACGCGGCTTTTCCGACCGAGCTGGCGTTTGCCCGCCAGGCCTGTGAGCGCAGCAGCGGTTACAGCATAGGCCCGGCCGAGGCGCTGCAGCCACTGTTTGTTGAATATTAGCGTTTGTTGAATACTGACGGGAGCCCTTCGATGTCTGTAATGTTATTAGCCAGTGCCGACGAGCAAGTGGGCGCCCGGCGCCTGGCCGACGCGGCTGGCTTGCCGCTGTCACTGTATCAGCAGCACCGATTTCCCGATCAGGAGTTAAAGCTAACGCTGCCATTTAGCGCTACTGTGCCAACGCAACTGGTGCTGTACCGCAGCCTTAATGATCCGAACGAGAAACTGATCGAGCTGTTGTTAATTGCCCGCCATGCCCGGGCGCTGAGCATTAATAAAATCTGGCTGGTGGCACCTTATCTGGCCTATATGCGCCAGGATATCGCGTTTAACCCGGGCGAAATTGTCAGCCAAAAAATTATCGGCCGGTTTTTAGCCGAATTATTTGATGGCGTGCTGACTGTCGATCCGCACCTGCACCGCATTAATCACTTAAGCGAAGCCATTGTCAGCGGTGTGGCGATAGCGCTGAGCGGTGCGCCCCGTTTAGCCGAGCTTATCGCCCGAGAGTGTCAGCAGCCCCTGTTAATAGGCCCAGATGCTGAGTCTGAACAGTGGGTAGCGCTGGCTGGCGCACAAATAGGTTGTGATTATGCGGTATGCACTAAGGTGCGCAGCGGCGATAAACAGGTGCACATTCAGCTGCCTGATGTCAGCGTTGGCGGCAAAAATGTGGTGCTGATGGACGATGTCGCCAGCTCCGGCCATACTCTGGCTGAAGCGGCTAAGTTATTGCTCGGCGCTGGCGCCGCCTCGGTCGATGTCGCCGTGACCCATGCCTTATTTGCCGGTGACGCCTTAGCGCTGATAAAACACGCTGGGGTCAACCGCATCTGGAGCACCGACTGCATTGCCCACCCCAGTAATGCCATCAGCATGGCGCCGGTGCTGGCCAAAGCGCTGAAGCCATTACTATAAAATCATTGCTATAAAAAAGCCCCGCCTGAACAGACGGGGCTTGTTACCTTATTATGCCTTAAGCCAGATCAAAACGGTCGGCGTTCATCACTTTTACCCAAGCCTTAACAAAGTCCTGCACAAACTTTTGTTTGTTATCGTGCTGGGCATACACTTCGGCATACGAGCGCAGTATCGAGTTGGAGCCAAACACTAAGTCGACCCGGGTTGCCGTCCATTTAGTGTTGCCGGTGTTACGCTCGACAATGTTATACAGGTTTTTGCCGGCGGGCTGCCAGCTGTAGCGCATGTCGGTTAAGTTAACGAAAAAGTCATTCGTTAGCACACCGGGTTTATCGGTAAAGACACCGTGTTTGCTGCCGCCGTAATTGGTATCCAGCACGCGCATACCGCCAATCAGCACGGTCATCTCTGGCGCGGTTAGGCCCAGCAGCTGGGTTTTATCCAGCATCAGCTCTTCTGGCTGTACCGCATAATCCTGTTTCAGGAAGTTACGGTAGGCATCGTGCAGCGGCTCCAGGACGGCAAACGACTCGGCATCGGTTTGCTCGGCGCTGGCATCGCCGCGGCCGGGCGCAAAGGGCACGCTAATATTAACGCCTGCTGCTTTAGCGGCTTGTTCAACCGCTGCACTGCCGCCCAGCACAATTAAATCAGCCATACTGACCGGCTTACTAAAGCTGGCTTTAATGCCTTCTAACACCTTTAGCACCTTGGCTAAACGTGCTGGCTCGTTGGCTTGCCACTGGTTAAGCGGTGCTAAGCGAATGCGCGCGCCGTTGGCGCCACCGCGGTAGTCCGAGCCGCGAAAGGTACGGGCGCTGTCCCAGGCAGTGGCAATCAGCTCGCTCTGGCTTAAGCCGCTTTGCAGTAACTTATCTTTTAACGCACTGATATCGGCTGCTGTTAAGTCATAGTTGCCTTTAGGAATAGGGTCTTGCCAAATTAAGTCTTCTTTTGGCACATCTGGCCCCAAATAGCGGCTTTTCGGCCCTAAATCGCGGTGGGTTAATTTAAACCAGGCGCGGGCGAACACTTCAGAGAAATAGGTCGGATCCTGATAAAATTTCTCAGAAATTTTGCGGTACGCCGGGTCCATCTTCATCGCCATGTCGGCGTCGGTCATAATAGGCACAGTGCGCTGCGACGGATCTTCGACATCGACCGGTTTATCTTCCTCTTTAATGCTTACCGGCTGCCACTGCCAGGCGCCGGCCGGGCTTTTTTTCAGCTCCCAGTCGTGTTCCAACAGCATTTTAAAGTAACCGTTATCCCACTTAGTCGGGTGGGTGGTCCAGGCGCCTTCAATACCGCTGGTTACCGCATCACGGCCAATGCCACGGCCTTTGTGGTTGTTCCAGCCCAGGCCCTGCTCATGCACATCAGCCGCTTCCGGCTCTGGCCCCAGGTTTTCTGCTTTGCCGTTACCGTGCGCTTTACCCACAGTGTGGCCGCCGGCCGTTAGCGCCACCGTTTCTTCGTCATTCATTGCCATACGGGCAAAGGTAATGCGCACATCATGGGCGGTTTTAAGCGGGTCGGGTTTGCCGTCTACGCCTTCGGGGTTCACATAAATTAAGCCCATCATCACTGCAGCTAACGGGTTTTCTAAATCGCGCTCACCACTGTAGCGGCTGCCTTCACTGCCGCTGGGCGCCAGCCACTGTTTTTCCGAGCCCCAGTAAATGTCTTTTTCCGGATGCCAGATATCGGCACGGCCACCGGCAAAGCCAAAGGTTTTCAAGCCCATAGACTCATAGGCCATATTGCCGGCCAAAATCATTAAATCGGCCCACGACAGGCTATTGCCGTATTTTTGCTTAATCGGCCACAGCAGCCGGCGCGCTTTGTCCAGGTTGCCGTTATCCGGCCAGCTGTTTAGCGGCGCAAACCGCTGGTTACCGGTGCCGCCACCACCACGGCCATCGGCAATACGGTAAGTGCCGGCGCTGTGCCAGGCCATACGGATAAACAAGCCACCATAATGGCCCCAGTCGGCCGGCCACCAGCTTTGGCTGTCGGTCATCAGCGCTTTTAAATCTTGTTTAACGGCGGCTAAATCCAGTTTTTTAAAGGCTTGCGCGTAGTTAAAATCCTGGCCCAACGGGTTAGTTTTGCTGTCGTGCTGGTGCAGAATGTCGAGGTTCAGGCTATTTGGCCACCAGGTTTTTTCCGTTTTGGCAGCAGAGGTGTTGCCACCGTGCATTACCGGGCATTTACCGGCAGTGTTGTTGTCCATTGCGTGCTCCTTGGTCGTTGATTTAGCACAGGCGATACAGCTTGTACCTGCTTGGGTTGCATCAAACTATAGACGGCGAACTCAGGTTACGACAGCGAGTTTTAGCGGTTGGTTTAATCGGTTTTATCGATGCAGGCTGTGCTCACCAGGTTTTGACACAGCGAATTGCTGCAGGTTTAGTTGGCCGCACAGGCTACACTGCGGCATTATGAGGAGAGGACCGCAGGAGGCATTATGACAGCACCACTCACACACTACTTTGACCCGCAGCGCCTTACGTTGCACTGCGGCAGTAATCTTCCCGCTGCGCAATCGTTATTGCAGCGCTCTGGGCGCAGTGCTTTAGTCAGCCAATTAACGCCCGCACCCACACCACAGCAGTTACTCGATGCCGCCGAGCTGGCTTATCAGCAAGGTTATGAGCAGCAGGCGGCGACAGAATTTGAATTACAGGGCCTGGCTATCGCCGGTATTGGCGACCCACTGCTGCATTTAGATGTGTTAGCTGCGTTTCTACCGGCCTTTAAGGCCAAACGCCATGGCGTGCCGATAACGTTGCTAACCTATGGTTTGGTGGACGCGCAGCAGGCCCCGGCAATTTGTCAGCAGCTGCTTGAACTGGAAGTAGAGCGGTTAGAAGTGTACCTGCCAGCCAGCAACCCACCGGCTTATCAACAGGCCGTTAAGCCCACCCGGTTTGGTTTTAGCGAAGTCTGCCAGTTTATTCACACCGCCGGCGACGCTGGCCTGCAGGTAAGCTGTTTTGCCTATGCGTCGGTGGCACAACAAAGCGAACTGCGCGCACTGGCGCTCGATTTAGGCGCCAGAGCTTTTGTGATTAAACCCTTAGCGGTTAACGATTAAGCCAAATTATACGCGTGGTAGCTATGTCGACTTGTACTCATTAATGACTGCTTGCGGTAATAAACTGCCGTTAAGTTTGCCTTTTTGACTATTTAACGGTAACAAACTACTGTTATATGCTATTTAAACGGAGTTAAACTACCGTATATAGCTCTGGAGGGTGTTAATGCTGTTGCAAGTCTTTTCCCGGCGATTGGCTTTGCCCAGCTTGAAACCAAACTAAAACGGATGCAGTTGTTATGAGCCAACTTAATCAAAGCGACGTTATTGCAGATATTTGCGATAAGTTAAACCGCGCTGAAATAACGCTAGGGCAGGCTATTTACGCTATTCGTACCCGATTGTATCAGCTAACCCAGGCTGATTACGCCAGGCTGTGCAAGGTGTCAGAGAAAACCCTGCGCGAAGTTGAAAAAGGCAATACCGACCCACGTTTATCAATTATTGAACGGCTGCTGCGCCCCGGCGGTTTAGCCTTAACCACCAGGGTGTTGACCAATCGGGTGCAAACTATGTCTGAACGGGTGCAGGCTAACAAGCCTTAGTCGAAGGCGCTTTAGCAATTAAGCCGCTAGCTATTGTTTAACCAATCTTCATGCGCGTGCCTCACGCGAATAATAAAAATACTGTTGTCAGCTTCAAGTTGGTAAATAACCAGGTGTGAACCGACAGGGTGTAAACGAACAGAAGGGGTAAGTTCTTCTCGTACCGGCGCAGCTAGTGGGTTGTCAGCCAAAAACTCAAAAGTAGTGGTTAATTGCTGGTGGTAACGCTGCGCCTGCAGCAAGCCAAACTGCTCTGCACCGGCAACAAAAATAGCGATAATATCTTCTTCAGCTTTATGGCTGAGAATATAAGCCATGCGTTATTGCGCTAGTTTGGCCAGCGCTGCGGCTTCAAGTTCTGCCATAGTGCGCTTCCCCCGGCCACTAGTAATGCCTTCATCAACCAGCTGTTGTAGGTGGGCGACTTTGGCGGTCCGCTCCTGATCGCGTCGTATCAGGTCACGTACATAATCACTGGCGTTGCTGTAACGGCCAGTTTGTGCTTGTTGCTCCACCCAATGCTTCATGCCATCGGGTAGCGATACGTTCATGGTTGCCATTAGCTTGTCTCTGTTACTGCAATTAAGCTAATTGTGCTGTTATGGCAAACTTTGTCAAGTTTGCTGCTCAAATTGATATCTATCAGCTTTATGCCAAACTATGCACTACCTCGCTGGTGTGGCTTAAATTGTCATGCAGCGGGCAGCGCTGGCATACCTCGTCTAAAAACTGCGCTTTTTGCTCGTCGGTTAAATCGGCATCTATTACTGCGCTAATGCGAATTTGCGTAAAACCCACCCGGTCATCAGTCGGCTTGCCCAGCAAACCGGCCGGGTTGTAATCGCCCTCTACCTTTACCTGCATACCGCGCAGGGTAATTTTTTGCTGAAAGGCTGCAATACGGCCAATGGTGCCAATGCAACCGCCAATAGCAAGTAACAGCATTTGCAGCGGCGTCGGCCCGGTGCCCGTGCCCTTAGCCGCCACCGGCTGGTCAATTTGCACAGTGTGGCCATCAATTACGCTATTTATGGCAAAGCCCTCGGCCATATTGGCGGTTACAGAAACGGTTTTCAGGTTGCTCATTGGGTTATCCTTGTTTAATTAGTTGGTGCTAATTTACAGGGCTAAGCATAGTGCTGTTGTGCGCTGGATCAAAGATGGGATAGGAGCTATGCCGATTTATAACTTGCAGAGATATACATTTTTATTGATGCAGCTGCTGGTTATTGGTACAACAATCGCCAATTAAGTAAGGCGCTAATGATGTCAGTCGAGTTTTATAACCTTAATGCCAGCCAATTTGCCGCAGACACGACTAATGTCGACATGTCAGCGCTTTATGCCCGTTTTTTACCAAAACTGCCGCCCGATGGCGTTATCTTAGATGCGGGGTGTGGCACGGGACGCGATAGCCGTTTCTTTCTGGCCAAGGGTTTTACTGTTTGTGCATTTGATGCCAGTACGGAAATGGTGCGTTTAGCCCGTGAGTTAACCGGGCTTGATGTACGTCTTAGTACGTTTCTGTCTTATCAGTCCGATATCCATTTCGATGGGATCTGGGCTTGTGCATCTTTGTTGCACATCGCGGAAGCTGAGCTTGCTGTAACATTTAATCACCTTGGTTCACTACTAAAGTCGCGTGGTGTTCTTTATTGCTCTTTTAAGTTAGGTTCAGGTGAAGTGCAGCGTGATGGCCGCTGTTTTACCCAAATGACGGCTGACCGCTTAGGTGTTGTTTTATCAGATACCCGTCTAAAAATAGCAGAGTACTGGGTCACAGCTGATGCCAGGCCGGGCCGCAAACAAGAGCAATGGCTTAATGCGTTACTGGAGGCACGGGTTTGACGGCAACAACCTTGTATCAGGGGAATATTCTCACCACTGGCGGTGCGGTTGATCCTTTGCTGCCAAAGTTAATCTATGCCATTAATCATGCTTCTGAGATTGAAATAAGCGTGTCTTTTATTCAAACCTCAGGCATACATTTATTGTTACCGGCACTTACAGATGCGCTTGCAGCCGGTGCCAGCATCAAAATTCTGACGTCGGATTATTTGCAAATTACCGCGCCGGAAGCGTTACGCCAACTGTTATTACTCTCAGAGCGCGGCGCAGCCATCAGGTTGTTTTGCTGTGGTGCCAACACTGCCTTTCATATGAAGGCTTATATTTTTGTCAAATGTCAAAACGGGACAACAGAGCAAGGTTGCGCTTATGTCGGTTCAAATAACATCAGCCGCACCGCCCTGTTAACTTCGCATGAATGGACCTTGCGGCATGATTTTGTCGCTGCCGAGGCTAATTGTCAGTTCACTGATATTCGCCGCCAGTTTGTCAGTATTTTTACTCATAAACAGAGCGTCCCACTGACCGAGCAGGTTCTGGCCGACTATCTTAAGCGCTATCAGCAAAATCGACAGCAACGTTTGCAGTTGGTTGGCGCAGAGCTTGAACAAGAGGCCGTCATCACACCTAACCCGGCCCAACAGGATGCCTTGGCAGCGCTACAACTTAGTCGTCAGCAAGGTTATAAACGTGGATTAGTTGTATTGGCTACCGGCATGGGTAAAACCTGGCTGGCGGCTTTCGACGCAAGACAAATTAACGCACAGAAAATACTTTTTGTTGCACACCGCGAGGAAATTCTGCTGCAGGCACAGCAAAGTTTTGCCCGCTTAAACCCGTTAAAGAGCAGCGGTTTATATTTCAGTGGCGAAAAAGCTGCAACTGCAGACATGGTTTTTGCATCCATTCAAACATTAAGTAAAAAAGAGCATTTACAGTTATTCGCTACAGATCACTTTGATTACATAGTAATTGATGAATTTCATCATGCTGGCAGCCCCAGCTATCATCAGGTGTTAAACCACTTTAAACCGAACTTTTTACTGGGCTTAACCGCGACCCCTGAGCGCAGTGATCAGGCGGATATTCTGGCGTTGTGTGATAACAACTTAGTGTTCGAGCGTAACCTGGTGCATGGTATTGAAAGTGGCATTTTGGTGCCGTTTCATTACTTTGGTGTTTACGATCAGTTTGTCGATTATCAGGAAATTCCCTGGCGTAGCGGTAAATTTGATGCCACAGCACTGGATGCTGCTTTTGCCACCCGCCAGCGGGCAAAGCATATTTTTGAACACTGGAATAAGCACAAACAACACCGGACATTGGCGTTTTGCGTGTCACGCAAGCATGCCGATTACATGGCAGGCTATTTTACCCAGCAGGGGGTGAAAGCGGCTGCGGTTTATCAGGGGAGTGCTTTGCGTCGCAATGAAGCCCTTGAGCAATTGGATAACGCAGTCATTCAGGTATTGTTTTCT
This sequence comes from Rheinheimera nanhaiensis E407-8, assembly GCF_000296695.1. Classification (GTDB taxonomy): domain Bacteria; phylum Pseudomonadota; class Gammaproteobacteria; order Enterobacterales; family Alteromonadaceae; genus Alishewanella; species Alishewanella nanhaiensis. The sequence continues at coordinate 170,110 of NZ_BAFK01000005.1, read as the reverse complement.
GTCGACTTATTCAATGAAGGAACAGATTTACCCTCAATAGACACGGTGTTAATGCTTAGACCAACCGAGTCAAAAATCTTATTCTTGCAGCAATTAGGTAGGGGCTTGCGCCGCGCAGATGGGCTGGATAAGCATCATCTGGTGGTTGTTGATTTTATCGGTAATCATCAATCGTTTTTAAACAAACCCGCTGCATTATTTAATACCAGCGGCATTAAAAATATCAGTCGTAACATTACAGAGAAACCGATAATAGCACCGGGCTGCTACATAAATTTTGCGCCGCAAATTGTTGAGTTTTGGCAGCAACTGGTACGCAAAGTTAAAAACACAGCAGCAGAAGATTTTGCCCAGCTGACAGCTGAAATTGGTCGCCGCCCAACCGCTGCCGAGTTTGCTTTAGCCGGATATGATCTGCTTAAAGTGCGTAAGCAACATGGCAGCTGGTTTCAGTTGGTAGCAGAGCACACGCAGGATCAAGACTTGGCCGGTTTAGTGCAACGTTATGGTGATTGGTTGCTCGACGGCATTGAAACTACGGCTATGGCTAAGTGTTTCAAAATGGTTTTGCTGCGAGCTTTTCTGCAGTTAGATGGTTTTAATGCTGCGGTTAATACTGAAGAGTTGTCAGCACTGAGTTGGCAAATTATCCAGCGCAGGCCAGATCTGGTTGAAAAAGACGTACCAGCGGAGCTGCAACACCAAAAGGAAGCTAGCGTAAAATGGCATCAATATTGGTGTAAAAACCCGATACATTTTTACGCCAAACAAGATAAGCATGCGGCAAAAGCCTGGTTTGTGCTGAGCGAAGAGCGGTTTAGTGCCAACTTTAAAGTTAATCCAGATGATGTTGCCTTACTGACAGAGTTAAGCCATGAGCTAATTGATTTGCGCTTGCTGCAATATACCTTGCGCACGCCAGCTCCTGCGGAAGTCTCGAGCGAATTGGATCGTCAACAACAGAACGTGACCAATGTTTTGCCGTTTTATCCAGCGCTTAAAATTGCCTGTGGTCATTTCGGTAGGGGTATGCCGGATGATGTAAAAATGCTGAAACTGCCAGAGCATTATGGCCATTTAAACCCCATACAACATTTTATTGCGCCAGCAAAAGGTAACTCCATGAACGGTGGAAAGCAGCCTATAGCAGATGGTGATTTGTTGTTACTGGAGTGGGTTACACCTGTAAATGCAGGTTCAATCTCGAATAATGTTATGGCCATTGAGCGCCTGGACGATGTCGGAGATGCTGAATACTTGCTAAGGGTAGTGAAAAAGCAGGGGCATGGTGTTTACCTGCTTAAAGCAAATAACCCGGATTATGGCGACTTAGCAGCCAATGACACTATGCGCACCTTTGCAAGGTTAAAAGCTATAATTGCACCGCAAGATGTAACAGAAATTCAGTGATACCTTCAACACCTTTTTCGCTTCTTTACTGCTAAGCCAGTTTTCGGTTTCTTGCTTTTTATCAGTCATTTACTTAGCCATAACCATGCGAAAGCTTTCTGATACTACCGCTGTTAGTCTTTATTTAAAAGCTTCACAGTCGCAGTGCTTAATTGTTTTGAAAATGTAAATTATGTTATCTTTCTGCTTTTCACGGATGAGGCAGCCCTATGAAAACCCTTCACGATATTCAGCGCACAAACCAAATTCGCATGCAAGCGCAGCAAAACCAGCAAAAAGAAGCCTTAGCCAAGGCATTGGCAGCCAATTCACACACACTGTTTGTGATGAATGAAACCGAATTTTTTGAGCTGGCGGTAAATATTAAACGCCAGCAAGGTATGCAACAGGCTGAAATAAATGCCTGGATGAAGCAACTAGCGCTTCAAAACCCAGCGCTAGGGCAGTTATGGGAGCGGTATAATGAGCGGGTTAAAATGTTCATGTCCGCAATTCCGGTAACTGCAGATGCTGCTGCACTGGCCGTGTTGGCGAAAGATTTAAGTAAAAGCGGCAATTTACTAACGAAATACCAGATTAAAACTTACCATGGCCGCACTTATGTAATTATTAAAGGCTATCCAGCACTGAGACAGCATCTAACTGGTACCCGCTATTTGGCAAGCCATCCTAAAGTGGTGTCTATGGGGATTGGTAAAATGGATGCTGCGAAGGCGATTAAAGGCGGTTTTGTGTTGTCATTAGTGTTATCGGTTGGCTTTCATGCGGTTGACCAGCTGCTGAATGATCAGAAAACCTGGCACGACTTCGTCGGCGGTGTAGCGGCAGATGTTATTTATGCCGGGGCAGCCTCGGCGATTGCTCTGGGTTTTTTGTCCATAATTGCGGGCGGCTCCGCAACTTTAATTGTTGGACCACTTTTAATCGTATTGGCCGTTGGCGCACTCGCAACAACTCTGTTTTTGCTAATTGATGAGCATGTACAACTTGGGCGTCATATTTCACAGATGCTATCAGATGCTCAGAATCAAATTGAAAGTGACATTATGAGAGCGGAAATGAAGTCAAAAAGGCTGAAAACTCAATGGAACGAAGATACATTAACATTTTTACATGAGTTATTTGCTGTTCCGAAATGGAGTCTACAGTAATGCCACAGCAGAGCGCAGACTTTGAACGTAAAAAAGGGCTTGCAGTATTATTGTCATTTGTGATGCTGGCGATGACAGCAGGCTACGTCTTTTTTGCTACTGAGTTTTTACAACAACTTGTCAATTTAGATAAGCAAGCGTTTTACTTAAGAGTCTCCATGATGGTTATCCCGGGGTTAATTGCCACGCCCATTTTATTGATGTCAATCTACATTATGCTGCGGCGGCATTTCGGCAACTTGCCAGCGCAGCATTTTGCATTGTGGGTGAGGGTGTCGCTGGTATTGCTGGCCTTGGCTTTTATGATTCGCATCGTGTTGGGTTTTTGGTTACCCAATTATGTCGCTGCGAATGGTTTTACCCAATGCAGCAAGCTTGAGAATCCATCGCCTTTTGCTTCGCAGGTGTGGGTGCGTCAGCCGCAATACTGCCATGAATTATCCTATTTAGTTAACGTTGAAGTGCTGGAGTGGTTTGATGAACAGCAAGCTGCTGGAGCCAAACCTTCTACCGATGAAGTAGCCGCGCAGATTGAATTATTTATTGCAGAGCATAAACAGCGGTATCAGTAATGACGGAGAGCAGACCAGAACCCGGCACGCCGGAATTTGAACAATGGTTGTTAGACAGGGCCAAAAAGCGAGCTGACAGAATTTTTACTGTCGAAATACCGGAAGATTTAGCGCACGTTGATAGTGGCATAATGGCTGGCCCGGGCAGTTGGAAAGACATCATGCCGGAAAAAACCATCGCTGAAGATATTGCTATTGATAAGGCGCATAAGCGAAAACACCTTAAAGTAGTGAAGTAGTGCCGCAGCAGACTGAGGATTTTGAGCGTAAAAAAGGCCTGGCAGTATTTTTGTCTTTCGTGATGTTGGCTATGACTGCAGGTTACTGCTGGATGGCTTTCGACTCCATAGAGCAAATTATGTATATCGAACAGCGCCAGTTTTACTTTCGGATCTCAATGTATGGTTTGCCGGGACTTTTCGCGTTACCAATATTTTTAATGATTACTTATGCTTTGTTAGCACGGCATTTTTCAACCCTACAAGAGAAGCATTTCAAGTTCGGCGTAAAGTTATCACTGTGGTTGCTTGGTTTAGCCTTGCTTGCACGAGTAGCATTTGGCTTTGTTCTGCCCGGCTATTTGCAGCAGCATGGCTTTAGTTATTGCGCAGAGTTAACAGGAGCAGCTTTACATGCGAATGACGTATGGGTATCAAATGAAGAGTACTGCCACCCGTTATCTTATTTAGTCAGGGGAGATCTACTGGATTGGTTTGACGAGCAGCAAGCAGCCGGGGCAAAACCTTCCAATGATGAAGTGATAGCGAAAATTGAGTTATTAATTGCACAATATAAACAGCGTTATCAGTAATGACTGAGCACAAACCAGAACCCGGTACACCAGAGTTTGAAGCCTGGCTGTTGGCCAGGGCGCAAAAATGGTCTGATGAATTATTTACCACCGAAATCCCAGAAGAGCTGGCCGATGTTGGCAGTGGCTTAATTGCCGGCCCGCGCAGTTGGGCGGATGTTATGCCGGAAAAAACGATTGCTGAAGATATTGCTATTGATAAAGCACATAAGCGAAACACCCCAGAGTAGTCAAGTGACATTGCGGCGGCTTATAACCGGCAGCGGCTGGCCAAGATTGGCTGGAGCTACTACTGGTGTTGCTTAGGCTGTATTGATCAGAACAGCCTAACCAAGTGGATTATTTATTCAGCCTTATTTCGGCGCCCATGTAAATGAAACTGACGTCACAGAGTCCAAAAGCTCTTTGTTGTTTAATGGGTGGGAAAATTTAGCAGTAATTGAAAATTGTTCATCTATGACTAAATTAAAACCCGCATCGAAGGATGCGTATGCTTTATCCAGCTTGTCTTCGTTTTCAACAAGTTCAGGAAACAGTGAGCTGGCTTTCGCTGTATTAGCATAATACCCAGATAATCCTAAAGTTCCTACAAGCCTTCCTGCCTTCTTAATTTCAGTTGACTCTGTAATTGGAAATTCAAAAGCGAACTGAGCGCTTGAATAAAATGCGGCCATACGTTTATCGACCTCAAGTTCATTCTGATAATTTAATAACTTAACTCCTGCCTGTAAATTGATATAGCAACCACCATGCAGGTTATTTGCGCTACTACCACTACCTTTGAAGTCACATATGCCGTGACCATCATCTTGGTTAAAAGTATAAGTATCATCTGCGATCTTAAAGTTGACCAAGCCAGTATCAGTTCCGAGTAGTGAATTATTCAGTGTGTCTAAGTTGAAGCTTGCATCAGTACTAGCGTTAACAATTAGATATAAGGGCAAGTAACCGTGTGCACTATAATGCAGGTTGTATCGAATCAGGTTAATTTGAGCTTCGGCTCCGCCACTGAAGGATGTCAAAGACAGGTTGCCAAAACCCTGAGGAATTTTATCACTGGCTTGTGCGCACTTGTCTTTGGTGCATGCTGTAGTTATCCCTAATGTACTCAAAAGCTCTGAGGCCGAGCTTTTTCCTTTGAGGCCATAACTGTGTATATTGGCTTCGTACCTAATTACGTTATCCTGGCTATCAAGATATAGTCGGCTTGATAAAGGTGTTTGGCTAAATGCGTACGGTGAGGCGCTAATAAGCAAGGTGTATATCAATAGTTTTTTCATTTTTATTCCCTAAATTAATTTATGTTGTCTTTTTTCATGTGCTATTAATTAAATACTTTATTTTTGATTTTGCTTAATTTATGAAGCTATTTATTGTGCTTTTTTTGCTTTTGCCTCACGCCATATTAGCTGCGCCGCAGAAAGCGCTTGTTTTTCCTCTTGATGATGAGACAGTTGATAAGGAGCATAAGGAAGATACTGGGCGTACGCAGAGAGTATTCAGGCGATTTGAACAACATGAAAATAATGTTGTTTATGCTGATTATTGGCGGGGCGATAAGTTGGATGGCCATTTGGATGTCACTATAAGTGCACGATATTTGTTAACGACACCTTATGAGTCGGAACGGAATAAAACTTTTGACTGGGCGGCTTTTTTTGCCTTCACCGGTGAGTTCGATTTTTTTTACGGGACAAGGGCATCAGGACCTGTTGAGGGGCGACGCTTTAACCCCGGGCTTCATTTTGTATATGTGCCCAACCCAAAGATTAATTATGGCTGGCGGGAATGGCGCTTTTCGCTGGAGCATGAATCAAATGGTCAATCTGTAGATGACAATGATGCGCTGTCAGCACTGGCAGTACAATATTATGAAAAATATGCTGAATCTGAAGGTATCAGCCGAACTCGGTCATTAGAGCTCGCTACCGAAAGTGTTAGTCGGAGTTCTGATTTTATAGCGTTTGGTGGCTTGTATAGCGTAGCTGGAATTAACTGTCGTTTGTGCCCATATCAGTACAATATGCAGTTTAAATTGAGAAATATTATCGGTGAAGCTGAAGATAACGTGTTCTGGGTTATGGGTGAGACCTCCCCTAAAATTGAAGATTATCAGGGTAGTGAATTAACTTTTTCTTTTTACTGGTCACCTCAGCAGAGTGGTCCAAAGCATGAGCTAAGATTCAATTACAGAACCGGGCAGTTACTTGGTGCTGATACATTTAAGCGCAATACTTTTGATCTAAGTTATTACTATAATCTGAACGTTTTCAGTGTTACTTTACCTGTAACAATTACTTATCACCATGGATATCTTGAGGAGCTTTACCGCTATTCAGAGAAAAGCAGCTATCTTTTACTCGGTTTGCACTTTCTTTATTAAAAGCCAAGATATGTTACTGTCAGTAAAAGCTTGCCTGAAAACTAACCGACGTTGGCCTATTAACTAAAGCTGGTCTGCACCTCAGTCTTCACCGCCGTCATCAGTCTATGGATCGGGCATTTATCGGCAACGGCGGCCAGTTGCGCTTTTTGCTCGTCGGTTAAATTTCCCAGCAGTTTTAACTGCACCTTTAACACATAAGTGCCTTGCGCTTCCTGGCTGCTGTCGCGGGTTATGTCAATGTCGATGTAATCCAGCGGCAGTTGCTTGCGTTTAGCGTACATCATTACCGTAATGGCTTTGCAGGCGGCCAGGGCGGCGTCGTAGTAGTCGTGTGGGTCGGGCGCGCTGTTATCACCGCCCAGGTCTTGGGCCACATCGGCAAAAATAGTGTGTTGCTGAATGCGAAGGGTTTGGCGGTAAATACCGCTGTCGCTTTTACGTAATTGTATGCTCATGCGCTACCTGTGGTGAGTTAACAGCCTTACTGGTTTTCTCAGTCTATACTGCCCTGATGGTTATTGGTCAGCTTTTTTTTGCCGTTGGTCTTGGCAAAGTGGCTTTTAGCTTGATTACATACAGCCTTGTATGTATATTGCGCAGCCTAATCTGCCCCAGTTGCCCCTTGTGCTACACAGCACGGTGCGCTAAGGGGTAGCGATAACAGGAGAGGCTATGGGGTTTAACAGTAAAACGAAGGCTGCATGGGCAGCGGTAATGTTAGCGGCTGCCGGGTTATTAACGGCCTGCAGTGAACCACAACAGGCAGGCGCAGCGCAGGGCGCGCCCACACCCGAGGTTGAAGTGGTAACGCTGGCACACAGCGAGTTGGCGCTAACCACTGAACTGCCCGGCCGCACCACCGATTACCGCCAGGCTGAGATAAGACCGCAGGTAAGCGGGATTTTGCTTAAGCGTTTATTTACTGAAGGCCAGGTTGTACAAGCCGGCCAGCTGTTATACCAAATTGATGCGGCGCCTTATCAGGCCGCCCTGGCGCAGGCTAAGGCTAACTTAGCCAGCAGTAAGGCGCTGGCGCACAACGCTAAGCTTAAAGCCGAGCGCTTTAAAGGCTTACTGGGCAGCAAGGCGGTAAGCCAGCAGGATTATGATGACGCCAGTGCCGCCCTAATGCAGGCCGAAGCTGCCGTGGCCAGCAGTGAGGCGGCGCTGCAAACGGCGCAAATTAATTTAGATTACACGGCTATTCATGCGCCGATCAGTGGCCAGATTGGCCGCTCTCTGGTTACCGAGGGGGCGCTACTAACGGCGAACCAGGCGCAGGCACTGGCGGTTATTCGCCAGCTGGACCCGATTTATGTCGATTTAACCCAGTCAGCGACCGAGCTGTTGCAGCTAAAACGCCAGCATAACGCCGATAGCACTGAGGTGGTAGTCGATTTGCTGCTGGACGATGGCAGCCGCTATGCCCAGCAGGGCAGCCTGCAGTTTTCTGAGGTCAACGTCGACCCCAGCACCGGCATGGTGACACTGCGGGCGGTATTTCCTAATACCCAGGGTGAGTTACTGCCGGGCATGTTTGTCCGCGCCCGTTTGCAGCATGGTGTGGATAACCAGGCCTTGCTGGTGCCGCAGGCGGCGGTAAGCCGCACACCCAAAGGTGACGCGACGGTGTTGCTGGTAAATAGCAATAACGAAGTAGAGCAGCGCCAAATTGTCACCGGTAACAGCCGCGGCCAGCACTGGCAGGTGCTGTCGGGGTTAGCGGTGGGCGATAAAGTGATAGTGGCCGGCCTGCAAAAAGTACGGCCGGGTGCTCAGGTGCGGGCCGTGGCTGCAGCGCCAGCGGCCAGCCAGATGGCCATAGAGTAACGGGAGCAGTCATGGCGAATTTTTTTATCAGCAGGCCCATTTTTGCCTGGGTGATTGCGCTGGTGATTATGCTGGCCGGCTTATTGGCCATTAAGCAGTTGCCGGTAGAGCAGTACCCGCGTATCGCGCCACCGGCCATTAGCATTAGTGCCAGCTACCGCGGTGCCTCGGCGCAAACGGCCGAAGATGCGGTCACCCAGGTCATAGAGCAGGCGATGAATGGCCTGGATAACCTGATGTATATGTCGGCTAACTCGGACTCGTCCGGCAACGTTAGCCTGACGCTGACCTTTGAAACCGGCACCGATGCCGATATTGCCCAGGTACAGGTGCAAAATAAACTGCAGCAGGCGTTGCCACTGTTGCCGCAGGAAGTGCAGCAAAATGGTGTGCGGGTAGCTAAATCTAACGGCGCTTTTTTAATGGTAGTAGGCTTTATCTCTGACGATAACAGCCTGGGCCGTGACGATATCAGCGATTTTGTCGTTGCCAACGTTCGGGATCCGCTAAGCCGCACACCGGGGGTGGGCAACGTGGTGGTATTTGGCAGCCAGTATGCGATGCGGGTATGGCTGGACGCCGACAAACTAAACCAGTTTCAACTAACCCCGGCCGATGTTACCGCAGCCATACAGGTACAAAATAATCAGGTGACTGCCGGCCAGTTGGGCGGCGCGCCGGCCTTGCCGGATCAGCAATTTAATGCGGCTATTATTGCGCAAACCCGGCTGACCAATGCCGAGGAATTCGGCCAGATTTTACTGAGGGTAAATGCCGACGGCTCTACCGTGCGGCTTGCCGATGTGGCCCGTATTGAGCTGGGTGGTGAAGATTACTCGGTGATGGCGCGTTACAACGGCAAAGTGGCGACCGGCCTGGCCATTGAGCTGGCCACCGGTGCCAATGCGCTGGATACCGCTGCGGCAGTGCGGGCCAAATTAGATGAGCTGAAGCCGTATTTTCCGGCCGGCTTAAGCACGGTGATCCCTTATGACACCACGCCCTTTGTCGAAATTTCGATAAGCTCGGTAGTACAAACCCTGATTGAAGCCATTATCTTAGTGTTTTTGGTGATGTATCTGTTTTTACAGAACTTCCGTGCCACCCTTATTCCCACGCTGGCGGTGCCGGTGGTGCTGTTGGGCACCTTTGGCGTGATGGCGGCCTTTGGCTTTTCGATTAATACGCTGACCATGTTTGGTATGGTGCTGGCCATTGGCCTGTTGGTGGATGACGCCATAGTCGTAGTAGAAAACGTTGAGCGGGTAATGAGCGAAGAGGGGTTAGGCCCGGTAGAAGCGACCCGTAAGTCGATGGGGCAAATTACCGGTGCTTTGATAGGGATCGGCCTGGTGTTATCGGCGGTGTTTGTGCCGATGGCATTTTTCGGCGGCGCCACCGGCGCCATTTATAAGCAGTTTTCTATTACCATCGTTACCGCTATGGCGCTGTCGGTGCTGGTGGCGCTGATGTTTACCCCGGCGCTGTGCGCCACCATGTTAAAGCCGATTAAAGGTGAGCATCAGGCCAAGGGCGGCTTTTTTGGCTGGTTTAACCGCGGCTTTGACAGTACCAACAAAAACTATCAGCGCGGCGTGGCGGGCATGCTGGCCCGGCCGAAACGCTCGATGCTGGTGTACGGCGCTATCGTTGCGGTGATGGCACTGATGTTTGTCCGCCTGCCGACCTCGTTTTTACCGGAAGAAGATCAGGGCGTGTTTTTAACCCTGGTGCAGCTGCCCACCGGTGCCAGTCAGCAGCGCACCGAAGCGGTAATGGACAAAATTTCTGCCCATTACGCCAGCGAACAGGCGGTACAGTCGGTCTTTACCGTGACAGGCTTTAGCTTTGCCGGCCGCGGCCAGAATATGGGCCTGGCCTTTGTGCGGCTAAAAGACTGGAGTGAGCGCGGCCCGGCGGATGCCGTGCAGGCGGTAATAGGCCGTGCCTGGGGCTTTTTTGCCACGGTAAAAGAAGCACAGATATTTGCCTTTAACCTGCCACCGATTGCTGAGCTTGGCCGCGCCACCGGTTTTACGCTGTTTTTGCAAGACCGCGGCGGCCTGGGCCACGAAGCGCTGTTAGATGCGCGTAATCAGTTATTGGGCATGGCCGCGCAGCAAGCCAATTTAGTCGGTGTCAGGCCCAACGGCATGGAAGATGCGCCGCAGCTGCAAATTGAAGTAGACCAGCTTAAAGCGCAGGCGCTGGGGGTGTCGCTGAATGACATTAACCAAACGCTGGCGATTGGCTGGGGCTCGACCTATGTGAATGACTTTATCGACCGCGGGCGGGTGAAAAAAGTGTTTGTGCAGGCCGAGCCCGAGTTTCGCATGACGCCGCAGGACATCAAACGCTGGCACGTGCGTAACCACAGCGGTGAGATGGTCAGCTTTGCCTCTTTTGCCAGCAGCCATTGGGTTTATGGCCCGCAGCGGCTGGAGCGTTACAACGGCGTATCGGCGCTGGAAATTCAGGGTGAGCCCGCACCGGGTACCAGTTCAGGTGAAGCCATGGCTACGATGGAGCGCTTAATCAGCCAGTTACCGGCCGGCATTGGCTTTGAGTGGACCGCCACCTCTTATCAGGAAAAGCTGTCGGGCTCGCAGGCGCCGGCCCTGTATGCGCTGTCTATTCTGGTGGTGTTTTTATGCTTAGCCGCCTTGTATGAAAGCTGGAGCGTGCCCTTTGCCGTGATTCTGGTGGTGCCGCTGGGCATTATCGGCGCCTTAACCGCCGCTTATATTGGCGGCTTGGGTAACGATGTCTATTTCCAGGTGGGGCTGCTTACCACTATGGGGCTGGCATCGAAAAACGCCATCTTAATTGTCGAGTTTGCCCGCGAATTGCAACAGCAAGGCAGAGAATTGACAGCGGCCATTCTGGAAGCAGTGCGGCTGCGGCTAAGGCCGATCATTATGACGTCGATGGCGTTTTCGCTGGGCGTACTGCCGCTGGTGTTAAGCTCAGGCGCCGGCTCTGCCAGCCGCAATGCGATTGGCGCCGGCGTGCTGGGCGGTATGATCTCGGCCACGGTGCTGGCGGTGTTTTTAGTGCCGGTGTTTTATCTGGTGATCATGCGGCTGTTTGCCAGTACAACCGTGCCAGCGGCAGCAGGTACTGAAGTGCCGGCGAAATAAGCCAGCAAAAACGGGCAGCGCCTTGATTAACCAGCGGCTGCCCGTCTAACGCTTTTACCCCTGTACCGGCAGGTTGGCACTTTGCTACTTGCCGGTTTTTTTATGGCTGTTTCAGGCCCTGCAGCATAGTATCAATCAGTACCGGCGCGTGCTGGCGCAGGTCACACTGCTGCGGTTTTAATAAGAAGTGGCTGATAATGCCGCCGACATACATATGCATTGACATGGCGGCTAAGCGTGGCGATACCCCCTCCCGCAAACTACCAGCCTGTTGCGCCCGCTCAAAGGCCCGTTGTAGCACTGCTACGGCCTGCTCATCTAACTGGTCTTGCTGGTTAACGGCCGGGTTTAACTCGTCGATATATTCACAGCGGTGAAACACTATCGTCAGCACCCGGTGGTGCTGCGCGCTGCTGGCAATAAGCTGTAAGCCATTAATATACAACTGGCGGATCTGCTCGAAGGGTTCATCTGTGGTGTTATTGTCCAGCGCATCCAGCAAATGCTGAAACGGCAGCCGTACCCGCTCTAACATGGCATTAAACAGATCAGCCTTGTTTTGAAAGTGCCAGTAAATGGCACCCCGAGTCACGTTGGCTGCCACGGCAATTTTCTCCAGCGTGGTACGCGACACACCCTGTTGATAAAACAACACTTCTGCAGCATCTAAAATTGCCGCGCGGGTACTTTCAGCTTCGGCTTTGGTACGTCTGGCCATGCAACATCTCTAACAACGAACAAAGGATAAATTGGCGCCATGTTAACACAAAACCCTTGCTCAAGCTTTAGCTAATACGCTGCGGCGGTGTAAACGAAAATCCCGCCGTAGCGGGATTTTGGTGGTTTGCCTAGCGCGAGATAACCACGCTCTGGTTATTATGCCGGTCGTACTGTAGCAGCTTGTTTTGCTGGGTGGTCAGCAATTGGTTACTGTCTGTGATAGCAAGATCGATATGGGCGTCGCCATTGTTACCGTAGGCCACACAGCTGTTGTCGTCCAGGTCAACTTCCAGCACGGCATTGGCGCTTACCAGCAGGTTATCGCTGCCGGCGTCATAAATCATATGCAGTGGCGTGGTGTAGTTCAGATCCAGCATATTTTGCTGTGCAGCATTTAAACAGCTGCTGACGATGACCTGCGCTGTCGCCGTGGCGCGATCCATCTGATGGATCAGACCTTGCGACTGACTAAGCAGGTACACTTTATCTGCACTGCTATTGAGGGTGATATCCACAATGCCGCTAACAGCGTGATTGGCATCCTCAGGAGTAATACTGATCAGCTGATGCTGGTTGGTGATTAAGTCAAGCTCAACCAGGGTATTGTCTGTGGCGAAACTGCTGAGCAGCAGCATGTTATTAACGGGGTCGATCACACCGCCACCAAAAGAGTCGACGTTAATGCCGCTGTCACCACCGCGCTGTTTTAATAGGCTAACGGCTGAGGTGGTCAGATCTACTGCGACTATCTGGTTAGTGTAAATCACTATTAACCGGTTACGCGCTTTATCCAGTAACAAATCTGACGCTGTGTCAGCAGGCAGGTTTGCACTGGCTGTGACAAAACTGCGATTGGCACTGGTTAAATCAACCGCCAGCAGCGCCTGGCTGGCGTTGTTGTTCGCGTCCAGCACATAAACCTGATCGGTGTCAGGATCTACTGCCAGAAACTGAGGCATCAGCAAGTAGCGGCCATCACCGACGCCTGAGCTTAATACTTTGCTGCGAGTGCCCGTTGCCAGATCAACGGCTAATACCAAGCCGGCCATAGCGTCGCTTAACAGTAAGCGGTTTTGCTCGGCGTCAAAGGCCAGGCTTTCTATCTGGGCAGTGACATAAATATCCTGTGCCGCTTCAGCGGAAATCGTGTCGATGGTGGCTGTGGTTAAATCGACCCGGAAAACACCGGCAAAGCCGGCAACATAAACAACAGTATCCGTTTCACCTTTAGCTAATGCCATATTAAAACCAGGAATATCACTGACAACCAGGCTACGGTTACCGCTGCTGACATCAATACTGATCAGGCCATCGCGCTCCCAGGTAAACCCCAACAGCTTATCGCCAAGCCAGGCCAACTTGTTGGTTTCCAGCCTCGGGCCGTTGCCTTTATCATCGGATGACACCAGTGTCAGGGTATTGCTATTAAGCGCGAAGCTATATAGCTCGTGTAAATAGTTGGCCCGTTCATTGGCCGGATAAGCCAGCATAAAGAACAATGTTTGCGCAGCCTCGACGTACACCATATCGGTCAGGTTGATAAACTGTTGCTCTGCCAAGGGTACGGTAAAGCTATGTACCTGATTAACCACGCCGGTGGCGATATCGGTGCTGTACAGGGTAACGCTGTTATCCAGCGCGGTGGCATAAAACACTTTACCAATGTCGGCGGCGATGACCGGCCGGTCAGCACCTTGCAGCGTGCTGAGAAACTGATACTCATTGCTGGCCAAATCAATACTCACCAGCTCATTATTTTCTACCAGCGCATAAAGCCGGTTAGTTAAGGCATCGAAGCTAAAGGTGGAAGGCGCAAATTTACGGCTGACACTGACACTGGCTGCTTGCGTATTGCTGTTGCCGGCAGAGTCGGTTACCGCTACTGCCAGAGTCGTATCCGTATTGGCTGGCAGAGGTACTTCGGCCGACCAGTTTAGCTGATACTCCGGCGGGCTGCTGGCGATACCAACCTGCTCAGGGGCAAGAGCCGAGCTGCTGCTCAGCGTTGCATCAACACCGTTAATACTGATGTTCAGCAGGGGGCTGGTACTGATGGCGTTGCCGCTGACGGTGATGGTACTGCGCTCTGTTTTTGCCTGGCCCAGCGGAAACTGAATATTGACCTGTGCATCGAGTGTGCCGCCCGTTGCCGCCAATGTCGTACTGCTAAAGCTGGCACTAACGCCACCTATGGTCAGCGTGCTGGTGGTGGTACTGCCATTGGCGCTGGCAGCTCTGTGCCGCAACCTGACGGTGTTGCCATTATTCACCGTGCCATTACTGCTGCGGTAGTTGCCCCCATTAATAGCATATTCACCGTTGCTGACACTGATAGTGGCCGCGGCATTGATACCACTAACCGTAATAGCGGCAGATTCTACCCACTGGTCTAACGGGGTATTTACCTGAGCGGCAAAACTAAAGCTGTTCGGTGTGGTGTCAACGGTGACACCGCCGGTGCCGGTGTCTGTGTTGTCGCTACCGCCGCCACCACAACCGGTGAGGGCCAATAATGTCGTAAGTAATAGCCAGGGCAGCGCTGCTGCAGGCTTGCGCAGGGTTAACGGCATAATGTCGTCCTTGAGTAAAAGTAGGGAAACAAACAGGTTAAAAAATGTACCTTTTTTAAGGGTTAATGAGTGACAAGTCAATGCTTATTTTAATAAGGTGTAACTATTTTGTGGTGTTGTGCTTATTGCGATGCCAGCTGCGTTCTAGCGCACCACAAAATCAAAATAGGTATCGGTATATACCGGCGGCTGGTGGGTAAAATGCCACCACTCCATGTTGTATACCTTAAAGCCGCCTTGCAGCATCAGGTTTTCCAGTAGCTGGCGGTTAGCAGTTTGCGCCGCGTTAACGGCCGGGTTGCCGACATTGGATACCGGATCAAACATATCAAAGGGCGAGCCCATATCAATTGGCTGCCAGTTACCTTGTTCGTCCTGTTTGGCCAGGGTGAGGTCAAGGGTACTGCCGCGGCTGTGGCCGGACTTTTCGGCAATATATTCGCCTACCAGCTGGTCTTTATTCAAGTTAGGATAGTACTGCGCCTTGGTTGTGGTATCTGCTAAGTCGGCAGCCCAGCGCATAAAGTGGTTTACCGCCCGCTGTGGCCGGTAACAGTCGAAAATCCATAAGCTGTAGCCTTGCGCTCTGGCGGCTTGCTGCACCTTGATAAGCGCCTGGGCGGCGTTTTGTTGCAGGTAGCATTTGTTGGCTTCGTAGCCATCAACCGGGGTGCCGACAAAATTGTCACTGCCCAGATAGGCCATTCTTATCTGCGCATCCGGGATTAACTGGCCAACATCGCTAAAATCGGCCGGGATATCGCTGGCTGCTAACTGAGTGCTAAGCAGCAAGCTTGAGGCTAAGGCGGTTGTTTTCATCTGTACCTCGTTAAATCATCAGCACGCCGGCGATAAAAAACGCCAGCAGGGCCAGCACACCGCACAACAGCGCATACGGCAGCTGGGTTTTTACGTGCTCCAGCAGATCACAGCCCGAGGCGACCGAGCTTACCGCGGTGCTGTCGGAGATGGGCGAGCAGTGATCGCCAAATACGCCGCCGCTTAAAATTGCCGCTAACACTAAAGACGGTGGCAGCCCTAACAATTCCACCATCGGCATGCCAATCGGGATCAGAATGGCAAAGGTGCCCCAGCTGGTGCCGGTGGTAAAAGAAATTAACGCACCGGCCAAAAACAGCAGCGCCGGGATCAGTAGCAGCGGCAGATTGTCGTTAACGATAGAGGCGATAAAGGTGCCGGTGCCCAGCAGCTTTAAACTGCTGCCCAGCGCCAGTGACAGCAGCACTATAGTCACCAGCGGTAATAGCTCGCTCATGCCTTTAAAGCCGGTATCCACTAACTGCTGATGGCTAAAGCGCTTGCTAAACAGCATCATACAATAGGCTACCAGACAGGCCAGCGTGGTGGCGTAGAGCACCGATTGCGAGCCCGAGCCCGCCACCAGCCGGCCATTGCCGGTAAGCAGCATAAAGCCCAGCATAGAGGCCACCAGGGTTAGCAGCGGCACCAGCATAAAGGCCGGGTGGCTGGGGGTGACATCAATTTCAGTGTGATTCGCCAGTGTGTGCAGCTGCTGCTCTGATTTACGCATCGGGCCATATACCTTGCCGCTGATAATGGTGTACAGCACCAGAGCTAGGGTAAATAGCGCATAAAAATTCAGCGGTATGGTGCCGATTAATACCGACACCGCCGACTCGCCCAGCGAATAGGTGCTAAGTAAACCCAGTATATAAGCGCCCCAGCCATTTAACAGGATAATGATACAGATAGGTGCGCTGGTACTGTCGATAATATAGGCCAGCCGGGCCCGGCTCATTTTAAACTTGTCGAATAAGCCGCGTGAACTGATACCGGCGGTGAGTGAGCTTAAGTTAGATTCAATAAAGGTGACTGAACTGATAAAAAAGGTCAGCAAACCGGCCTGGCGCGGCGTTTTGGCAATGCCTTTTTCTATCAGCAGTTTTACCGTGGCCGACACCCCGCCAGAGTCGCGCATATAGGCCAACAGGCCGCCGACCAACAAGGAAAACATTAAAATGCGGGCGTTGTCACCATCGCGCGTTACTGCCACTATGCGCTCCAGCGTGGCGATACTGCCATCGAGCAGCAAGCCCGGGCCGGCATTGCCCGCTCGCAGGTAAATCAGCAGCTCAGCACAGCATAGGGATAACAGCAGCGCCAGGATCACTTCTTTGCGCCACAACACCACGATAATTGCTACCAGCGCCGGTAGCAGCGTAAGCCAATCAGCCAAGCTGGCCTCCTGTCATTATTATTCTAATTTGCTTCATTGCTGAATAATTTATACAGATTGTGTCGCGCCCCCGCAAGTTTTTCGCAAACAGCGCCTTGCGATAGCCGGTTATACCAGCCGGTTCACTGCCCGGCGAATGACTTGCAATTGTTAACAGTATTGCGCCATGCTAACAGCCTTACTGTTAAGTACAGGGTGTTGTATGCAGCGCGTCAGCAATTGGCTACTGATGGCCACTATGGGGGGAGCGATGACCTTGGCGGCCATGGCGTTTAAAACAGGGGCAGAGCAGGTGATGACACAGCAAGGGTTAACCGCACAGCAATATTTGCAGATAAAAGCTGCGGACCTGGATAAGGCGCAGCTGAGTTACCCCGATATAGCGCCGCTGCTGGAGCAACACCGCGCTAATACGCAGCTGCGTTTTAGCCAGCTAGGGCAGTCGGTGCTGGGGACGCCGATCTGGCAAATTGAGATTGGTAGCGGGCCGGTCAAGCTGCTGGCCTGGTCACAAATGCATGGCGATGAATCTACCGCTACCGCGTCGGTAATGGATCTACTGCAGCTGTTGGCCACGGCAGAGGGCCAGCAATGGCTGCAAGGCTGGCAAGACAAGCTGACACTGCGGCTGATCCCGATGGTAAACCCCGATGGTGCAGCGGCCGGTTCGCGTTTTAACAGCATGGGCATCGACATTAACCGTGACGCCAAAGCGCTGCAAACGCCGGAAGGGCGGTTACTGATGCAGGCCGCCCGCGATTTTAAGCCGGATTTTGGTTTAAACCTGCATGATCAAAACCGCTTTTATGCGGTGGGCGACAGCAATAAGCAAGCGACCATTTCACTGTTAGCGCCAGCCTTTAACGAGGCCAAACAGATAGATCCGGTGCGGCAAAAAGCCATGCAACTCATTGGCGAGATGCGCGATTTAATGGCGCGGGAGTTGCCGGGTTATCTGGCCAAATACGACGACACTTTCTCCTGGCGCTCTTTTGGTGACACCTTCGCCGGCATGGGCATTAGCACGGTATTAATTGAAGCCGGTGGCCACCCGGCTGATGACAACCGCCAGGTCGCGCGGCAGCTGATCACCCAGCTGTTGGTACTGAGTATTAACAGCCTTAGCAGCGGCCGCTATCAGCAGCAACCGTTAAGCGCTTATCAGGCTATTCCATTTAACCGCGACGGCGGTATTAAAGATTTGCTGATCCATAATCTGAATATAGAAATTAACGGCCAACGCGCCAAAGTGGATCTGGCGGTCGATCTAGACATTGAAGGCGCTAAACAGGCGCGGCTGCGGGATATTGGCGATTTATCGATTTACGGCAGTTACCATCAGTTTGACGCCCGCGGCTTAAGTTACCAGCCACCGAAAGCCTATGTGCTGACCAAGCCTTTACAGCTGACCGAGCAGGCGTATCTGGCGTTACTGCGCCAGGGCTATAGCCACTTTAGCGGCGATGAGCGCCTGCTGAGTATCGACACCCGCTTGCCGGTGCTACTTAACCCCGCCGGTTTGCCGGGCGACACACCACAGCGCCAGCGCAGGGCGACCTTTTTGCTGGCGAATGCGCAGGGTGTGCAACTGGTGCTGCTAAACGGCCAGTTGCTTGAGCTAAGCAGTGGCAAGTTGTTAAACCCACTGGGCACCTAGAGCATACTTTTTGAGTGTTGAGTGCTCAGGGTTTAGCCTCTTTGCTTTGGCCAAGTAAAAAGCTTAATGGCAGGGGCAGGCGCTCGGCCCAGGCATTTTCGCTGTGTTCGGCGCCTTCAAAGCGCAGGGTTTGCCAGTTATCAGCGTTATAGCCTTTGCTGGCGACAATGGCATCGGCCTGCGCCTGCAGCGGCGGGTACCAGGCATCCAGCGTGGCGGTGCCGTAATCAAAATACAGTTTGTGGCTGGCCGGGTGTGGCAGCTTTTGCCGCATATAGGCAAAAAATGCTGCCGGTACCGGGTTGTCGTCCTGCTGAAACACGCCGGGCCAGTGGGTAGATAAACAGGCCGCGCCGCCAAAAATATGCGGATACTCGCTGATGGCATACAGCGAGATTAAGCCCCCCATGCTGGAGCCCATGACAAAGGTATTGGCCGCATCGGTGTGCACCTGATAACGGCTATCGATATAGGGTTTTAGTTCCTCAACCAGAAACTTCAGGTAACGGTCTGAGTAGATGGCGTCACTGAACAGTGGCTGCTGGCTGTCACGTTGTAGCTGATACAGCTGTTGCTGCACCGCTTCTGGCAGGCTGTTAAATGGCTGCTGCGGAAAATACTCGCTGTGGCGGCGCGCGCCGCCGTTAAAAATGCCCACTACGATAAAAGGCCGGGTGGTGCCAGAGGCAATCAGCGCACTGGCCACTTCATCTACCCGCCACTCCTGGTTATTCCAGCTGCTGCTGCCGTCAAATAACATCTGGCCATCGTGCATATAAAGCACCGCATAGCGCTGGTTATCTGTGCTGCTGTAACCGGGCGGCAGCCAGATATCGACATGGCGTGAGGGAACCAGCGCCGAGCTAAAGTGCGCCAGGCGCTCGATAGTGCCGGCACTGACTTTGGGTAAGTCGGCCAGGGCAAAACAGCTAAACAGCAAAATAAGCAGTGCCAGTAATTTCAGCATAACAGGGCTCCAACGGCATAACATAGCAGCAATACTGCGGCTAATTTTAGCCCATGCTGCTGCCGGCGCCTGACTGAATACGAATTCAGCCGCTTTGCTATACTGTATCGACTCAATGCGAACTGATGCGGCCCAGGCTGCTATAGCCGGCTGATATAAACAAGAGGAAGATCTGATGCGCTACCTGATACTACTGCTGACCAGCCTGAGTATTTTTGCTGTTCATGCTGACCAAACCACGCACTGCCAGAAGGGTGAAGCCGTGCGGCTGATCGCGGTGGTGTATCCACAAGGCGGTGAACTGCCCTGTGAAGTGCAGTACCGTAAAGAGGGCAACACTGAAGTATTATGGCGCGCCAGTAATGAAGCCGGCTATTGTGAGCAAAAAGCCGCCGAGTTTGCCGAGCGCCAGCGTAGCTGGGGCTGGCAGTGTGTTAGCACCGCCAGCGGCGCTGATAAACCGCAGCCCACCCCCTAGCAGTTATTTTTTCAGCTGCAGCGCCCACTTTTGCAGGGCGCTAAGCTGTTTCACAATCAGGCCCTGGATGCGCTCGTCGGTAAGATTACCGTCGGTGTCAAAACTGCCGCTAAAGGCATTGGCAAACACTTCCGGCTGGTTTAGCGGGTACAGGTTTAAATATACGCACACCTGGCGTAAATGGTATTGCGCCCGGCTGGTACCCATGCCGCCACCCGCGCCCATGATGGCGACCGCTTTGCCACTTAGCAGGTGGTTGTCAGGCTCGCGCGAGGCCCAGTCCAGCGCGTTTTTAAGTGCCGGCGCCATCGAATAGTTATATTCGGGGCACGCCAGCAGCAGCGCATCGGCTTGCGCCAGTTGCTTTAGCAGCAGCTCGACGGCTGCGGGTTTGGCGGCTAGGTCGGCATTGTAAAAAGGGACATCCAAAATATCGGCAATATGAATTTTCGTGCCCTCGGGCGCATTGGCCTGAGCGTAACGCAGCAGCCCGCGGTTGGTCGACTTAGCCCGCAGGCTGCCACAAATCGCCAGTATATTCATCGTCATATATCTCTCCTTCGCTGAGTTAAGGTCAATTGTGCTGTGCTCTAGTGTAGTTCAGTCGCTCTGCTTCTGCTTTGGTTCAAAAAAACTGAACATTAACGGCAAATTATTCCGCTTTTTTAACGGTGCCTGGCTGGGTAAGCTTCACTGTAACGTTATGTAGCGACAAGCAGGAGTACCCAAATGTTTGAATTACGCCAAGCCAGTGCGCGCGGCCACGCCAACTTTGGCTGGCTGAACAGTTATCACAGTTTTTCTTTTGGCCGTTATTATGATCCGGCCCAGATGGGTTTTTCCGCGCTGCGGGTCATTAACGACGACACTGTGGCCCCCGGCGCCGGGTTTGACACCCACGGCCATCAGGATATGGAAATTTTAAGTCTGGTACTGCAGGGCAATATTGCTCATAAAGACTCGGCCGGCAATACCGAAGTGCTGCCCGCCGGCGAGTACCAGCTGATGAGTGCCGGCCGTGGTATTTACCACAGCGAGTACAATGCCAGTGCCACTGAGCCACTGAAGTTTCTGCAAATTTGGCTGCAGCCGAATCAGTTTGGCGGTGCACCGGGTTATCAGCAAAAAGCCTTTGGCGAGCACAGCGGCCTGACGCTGATTTTATCGCCGGATGGCCGTGATGGCAGTTTAACCTTGCGCCAGGATGCGCTACTGTATCAGCTGATGTTGGCGTCTGGTGAGACAGAGCACGTTAGCATCAGGCCCGGCCGTAAAGTGTATCTGCATCTGATAAGCGGTGAGCTGACAGTGCTGGGCCAGCGCCTGCAGGCGGGCGACGGCATAAAAATCGCTGACGAGACCAGGCTGGCGTTTACGGCGCAAGGTGCAGTTAAAGCGCTGCTGTTTGATTTACCTTAAGCTAAAGGGCGGCAGCGGGCTAACTTATCAAGCGAGCGGACATTAAGCTGAGATAAAAAAGGAGAGCCAAAGGTGAAAGGGTTAACACTTAGCAGCCTGCTGCTGGCCGTCGTGCTGGCTGGCTGTGATCGTAGCGTACCAACGGACAGTGACAGCAGGCAAAGCGAAAGTGCACAGACTGCCGGCACAGATACAGAGCGCACCGCAGCAGTACCAGATCCGGCCCATAATGCCCGCAACAGCCTGGATTGGGCGGGCACTTATCAGGGCATGTTGCCCTGCGCAGATTGCGAAGCCATTAATACTGAGCTGACATTGCACGACGATGGCCGTTATAGCCTGAGCCGGCAATATGTGGGTAAGTCGGCACAGCAGTTTACTGAACAGGGCCAGTTTAGCTGGAACAGTGCCGGCAACACGGTATTGTTAGACACTGAACCGCTGCAGCAGTTTTTTGTCGGCGAAAACCAGTTATTTATGCTGGATCAGCAAGGCCAGCGTATTGAAGGCGACCTTGCTGCCCGTTACCGGCTGCAAAAACAGCCGTAAGGTTTATCCGGGATCAGCCTTAGGGATACAGCAAGTACGGCTGGCGCTGACGTTTAAACTGCGCCAGTGCGCTTTGCCAGCTTTGGCGGATCTCTGCCTCAGACAAGCCCTGGCTGATTTGCCGGCGCAGCTGGTCGGTGCCAGCCAGTTTGTCCATAAAGTCCGGCGCGGTAAAAAACACTTCGTTGTGCTTGGCAAACAGCGCCTGCCAGCGCAGCAGATATTGTAAGCTCAGGCCCTGCGCTGCCACCTGGCGTAAATCTTCAGCTTTCACCTTTTTATGCATCAGTGGTGGCGTCAGCGCCGCGCCGGGGGTTGAGACCGGGGTAAAGTGAAAGTCTGCCGGGCCAAATTTGTCATAGCCCAGTACCTGAAAAGCAAAGCCGGTGCCGCGGCCGACACTCATTGGCGTGGCCTCAAAAAAGCCCAGAGACGGGTATAACGCTATGGCCTGATCATTGGGCAAATTGGGGCTGGGTTTTACCGGCAGCGAATAAGCCATATCGCGGCGGTAATGCTTAACCGGCACCACCTGCAAGCTCAGTTTATCCGCATCAGTAATCCAGCCTTCGCCTTTAATCATCTGCGCCAGCTCGGCCACTGTCATTCCATGTAGCAGCGGTATCGGGTGCATGCCAACAAAAGACTGAAAGGCCAAGTCCAGCACCGGGCCATCAACATAGGCACCGTTCGGGTTAGGCCGGTCCAGCACCAGCATCTGCACACCGTATTGGGCAGCGGCCTGCATCATATAATGCATCGAGCTGATATAGGTGTAGTAGCGCACGCCGACATCCTGAATGTCGAAAATAACGATATCCAGTTGTTGCATCTGCTCTGCCGACGGTGCTTTGCTGGCGCCATACATCGACCACAGCGGCAGGCCGGTTTTGCTGTCGGTACCGCTTTGGATATGGGCACCGGCATCCTTGTCACCGCGAAAGCCATGCTCGGGGGCGAAAATGGCCACCACCTGTACCTCGTGTGCTAACAGCACATCGACCAGATGCTGCTGACCAAGCATAGAAGTTTGGTTAACCAGCAGGCCGACTCTTTTACCTGTTAACAGCGGCAAGTACTGCTGCAGCTGTTCGGCGCCGGTTTGCAGGGCTGGCTGGGCGGCTACAGCAGGCCACAGGGCGGTTAAATATAACAAGCTGACCAGCCACAGTGCTTTCATAGTTATTGCTCCTGTCATTGTTGCTGCTGCTTCGCTGGCAGCGCGCGGCGGATAAAGCCCTGCTGCTGCGCCAGTTGCTGGCGACAGGCGTCAATGCTGTGGCCGGTTAAAATATGCAAAATGGCCAGCTTGGCGCTCATGCCGGCGTTTTGCAGCGCGTCGCGGGCGATGGCGGCGCTGCAGTCGGTGGCCTGCATCACTATGCGTACGGCGCGGGCCACCAGTTTTTCATTGCTGGCGTGTAAGTCGACCATCAGGTTCTGGTATACCTTGCCACTGCGGATCATGGCGGCGGTAGTGAGCATATTTAAAATCATTTTCTGCGCGCTGCCGGCTTTCATCCGGGTAGAGCCGGTAACCACTTCGGGCCCGACCACCGCACAAATGCCGGTATCGGCAGCCGCTAATACCGGCGCGCCGGCATTACAGCTGATGGCGGCGGTGTAGCACCCCAGCCGGCGGGCATAGGCCAGGCCGCCCAGCACATAAGGGGTACGGCCACTGGCGGCAATACCTACCAGCACATCGTTGGCGCTAAGCGCAATACTGGTAAGATCGGCCACGGCCAGTTCGGCGTTATCTTCGGCGCCTTCTACTGCTTTGTACACCGCATTGGCGCCACCGGCAATTAAGGCCACCACCTGAGTGGCAGGTACGCTGTAAGTGGGCGGGCATTCTACCGCATCTAAAATGCCAAGCCGGCCGCTGGTGCCGGCACCCAGATACACCAGCCGTCCGCCGTTGGCAAAGGCGGCGACAATCTTGTCGACCACGGTTGCTACCTGTGGCAGGCACTGCGCCACACTGTGGGCGACAGTCTGATCTTCGCGGTTAATCAGGCTGACAATGTCGAGGCTGGACAGCAGATCGATGTCGTGGCTTGCCGGATTGCGCGCTTCTGAGCTCATCGCAGCCAGTTGTTGGAGTAAGGCGTCCTGTTGCGTGTTGGTCATAGGGTTATCCTGCGGTAAAAGCGCTAAGTTGTTGTGGCAGTAAGCTGTTGTGCCAGTAAATAGGCGCCATCTAAGGCGCTGCCGCGCGCCGGCTGCAAAAGGGCGCGACAGGGCGCATCCAGCAGTGCTGTAGTGCGCCCGGCCAGGCCACCCAGTAATACCACCGGCAGGGCAAAGTGTTCGCGGCCGGCATATATTAATTGCTGTACTGCCGCGACGTGGCGCTGCTGCAGCTTGTCTGCAACCTTGCAGCGGCCGGCATAATCAAATACCAGCGGTGCCAGGGCAGCAAAATCGTTCGGGCTGGCGCTTTTCAGCCAGGGCAGCAGGGTGTCGGCATGGCTACCGATTTGTGCACCGGCCTGTTGCAGCAGCGGGCTTTGAATACCGGCCAGACTGTCTACCTGCCATAACAGCTCACGCACCAGTTGTTTACCCAACCAGGCGCCGCCGCCCTCGTCACCAATATTAAAGCCCCAGCCGCCAACCTGCTGCTCGCTGCCGTCGGCCAGTAAGCGCATGGCCACCGAGCCGGTACCCAATGCTACAACTAATACCGGCTGGCCTAAATTGGCACCGTACATGGAAGTGCGGGCGTCGGTGGTAATAAACAGCTGCTGATAGCGGCCAGCCAGTTGCTGCATCGCCTGTTGCTGCTGTTGCGGGTTGCCAGCGCCGGCCAGCCCCATTACAGCGCGCAGCTGTGCGCTGTTAACGCCGGCTTGCTGACACAGGCTGTCGGTAAGCTGGTTAATGTTGGCCAGCGCCAGGGCAAAGTCATTGGTCAGCGAGGCCGGGCCGGCTTGCTGCTGCCAATGCTGGCCGCTGGGCTGATGCGTTAACCGCGCCAGCGTTTTGCTGCCACCGCCGTCAACGGTAAGAGTCCACATGTTATTACTCCTTGCTGGCCGTTGCGGGGTTGCCCGCCAGACACACCAGTGTCGCGATCAGGGTGCCCAGACATAACTGCCAGGTAAAACCTAAGTCCAGTGCCGCCAGTGACGGGCTAAGTTGCTGCAGAATATAGGGTTGTAGCAGCAGGGTCACGCAAAATCCGCTGATAAGCGCCGCCGTCACCGAGTAGCGGTTGCCCCGCTTGCTAAACAGCGCGGTAAAAAACACGCCGAGCAAACCGCTGTACGAAAACACCATTACGCTTAAGGCAAACGCCAGTAGCGGCATGTCGGAATACTGCTGCCAGTAAAAACACAGTATGGCCATCAGCGACAGTACGACAGCGGTTAGCAGCATGCCAAACTGACCGGCGCGGACAAAATGCTGCTCATCGGTTTGCGCATGACGCGCCAGGCGCCAGGGTTTGTACATATCGGCCACCAATACCGATGACATCGAGTTAAGGCCCGAGGTAATGGTAGACAGCGCCGCGGCAATGACCCCTACCACCACCAGACCCCGCAGGCCGGATGGCAGCTCGTTTAGCACATAGTACATAAACACCGTCACTTTTTCGCCGGCAAAGCTGTCGGCAAAGCCTTGCGTTGGCTGGTACAGGTCGGGTCTTTGGTAAAAAATATACAGTAAAAAACCGATCAGAATAAACACCAGCATAGTGGGGATAACCATCAGGGCTGAGCTTAGCAGGGCGCGGGCACCGGCTTTGTTGTCTTTGCAGGTCAGTACCCGCTGTGTCATATCCTGATCCAAACCAAAGGCGGCAATATTCAGCAGAATAAAACCGGTTAGCGCCGAATACATATTAAACACGCCGGCTGAGCTGACATCAAAACGCCAGTCAAACAGCAGTAACTTAGAGTCACCCGCTGGTGGTGCGCTTAACGCCTGCTGCAGCTGCGTTACATTCAGCCCTAAGCTATGGTACAGATAACCCAGCACCAGCAGTGCCGCCAGCACATAAACAGCACATTGCAGTGCGTCGGTGTAAATAACCGAGCGGATGCCGCCTGCCACCGTGCAGGCCAGGCCCACCAACGCCAGCAGGATAATGGCCGCCAGCACACTTTGCGGCGCAATATTGTTAAACAGCAACATGGCCACGGCGATGGCGGCCATATACAGCCGGGCACCACTGGCAAACACCCGGCCGAATAAATACATTTTACCGGCGTGCTCCTTGGCGCTGGCGCCAAAACGCTGCTGCAGCAGCTCGTAGACGGTGGTTACTTTCAGCTGGTAATAACGCGGCAGTAAAAACTTAATTACGATAAAGGTGGCGATCAGGGCGCCGATATTGGTTGCCAGATAGGATAAATTGCCGCGAAAGCCCAGGTCCGGGCCACCGAGGAAGGTGGCAGCAGACTGCGAGGTTGCCAATACCGATACGGCCACCACCCATACCGGCATGTTGTTGCCCGCCAGAAAGTAATCGGCACTGTTGCCGGCCCGGCGCCGGTTTACCCACCAACCGACCGCAGAGAGCAGCGTGAAGTAACCAAAAAACACGCCCCAGTCCAGTACTGTCATTTGCATCGCTTCAGATCCGCCAGCCTAAGCCTCGCCATAAAGGCCTTTACCTTAGCATAAGCTGTGGTAGGTGAGTAAAGTATTCATCTAAATTTTTCTTGAATGAATAAATTATTTTTGTTGTACTGCCAGACGCTTTCGCCACAATAACAGGAATTCATCGTGTCCAGTGTCAGGAAACCTATGCCATGTTTTTATCGTGTTGTGCTGTTGTGTTGCGCTGTGTTCAGTTTGTCTCTGTCTTCTGCTGCTATGCCGGTTAAGTTACCTCAAGCCAGCGTTAAGCAAATGCTGGGGCAGAAACTGATGCTGGACTTGCGTTATTACTGTGACAGTGCGCCGCTGAACGGCCAGTGCCGCACGCCGATGACCACACTGCCGCCTGAGCTGGCGGCGCTTATTCGTGACCATGCGATAGGCGGGGTGATTTTATTTGCCGAAAACCTGAGCGGCACCGGGCAAACCATCACGCTAAACCGTGATCTGCAAACTGCGGCACAGGCCTCAGCGTTGGGCTTGCCACTGTTTATTGGCATTGATCAGGAAGGCGGTCGGGTGGCCCGTTTGCCGCGCAGCCTGGCCACCTCTTTTGCCGGCAATATGGCGATAGGGGCAACTTATCAGCGCCACGGCAGCCATTTTGCCACGCAAGTAGGTCAGATCCTGGCTGATGAGCTGTTAAGCCTGGGCATCAATGTGAATTTTGCGCCAACGGTTGATGTTAACGTCAACCCGCTTAACCCGGTGATTAATGTGCGCGCCTTTAGTGAAGACCCCGCCGTGGTCAGCACATTAGGTGGCGCCATGACAGCGGCGATGCAACGCCGCGGCATGATAGCGGCGCTAAAACACTTTCCCGGCCACGGTGATACCGAAGTAGACAGCCACCTGGGCCTGCCGCGGGTAGAGCACAGTCGCGCGCAAATAGCGGCGGTAGATTTAAAACCCTTTGCCGACATTATCGCCCAGCAGCAACCTGGCATGATTATGACCGCCCATATTCAGTTCCCGGCGCTGGATAGCAGCACCTTTGTGTCAAAAGACGGTGAGCAAATGCTAAAGCCGGCCACTTTGTCACGCAAAATCCTGCACGATGTGCTGCGCAGCGAGCTGGGGTATCAGGGGGTGGTGGTAACCGATGCGCTGGATATGGCCGGTATCAGCAAGTTTTTCAGCCAGACGGAGGCAGTGGTGCAAACCTTTGCTGCCGGTGCCGATATTGCGTTAATGCCGGTAAAGTTACAGCACCCGGGCGAATTAGCTGCGCTTGGGCAACTGCTTGATGCCCTCGCGCAGGCGGTAGAGCAGGGTAGCCTCAGCCTGGCAGAGCTTAATGCCTCTTATCAGCGTATAGTGGCGCTGAAACAGCGTTATCCGCTGTTACCCAGCGCCGAAACTGCTGCTGAGCAACTGAGCAAGGCGACCGCGCTGCTGGGCAATCCGGCGCACCGTGCCACCGAGCTGGCACTGGCGAAAGCGGCCGTTACCAGGGTAAAGCCGGCCACCGCAGACTGGCCGGTTACGCTTAAAGGCAAACAAAAACTGCTGCTCATTATGCCGGATAGGAGCAAAGCGCAGGCGTTAGCGGCGGCGCTTAAGCATTACAGTACGGCAGCGCTGCAGATTGACAGCATTAGCCTGCAGCAGACTGATTTTAGCCAGGCCAGCGCGCAAATTGCTGCGGCGGATCTGGTGATCAGTGGTTTTATTGCGCCAATGCAAAGCCTGGCCGATATGGGCGGCATGGATGATTTAACCGGCATTGCTAACCTGGCGGCAGCCTTTGAGCGGCAAAGCCGCAACTATGAAGCGCTATTGCCGCTGATTAGCCAAAACGGCAAACAGCATATTTTTATAAGCCTGCGGGCACCTTACGATATCAGCCGCTACGGCCAGTATGCGCAGTTGGTGCTGGCCAGTTACGCTTACAACACCGCAGAGGATGTCAGTGCCATCGGTGCCGGCAACGCCACCTACGAAGCGCTGGCCCAGGCGCTGTTGCAGCAATATTCACTTACTGGCACCTTGCCGGTGACGGTGGCAGGGTATAACGACTGATGCTGAGCCTGTACCGGCGCTATGCCGATGCCATTTTGGCTAAACTGAATACCAACCGTATGCTGGCACTGGATGTGCTGCGCGGTCTGACCATTACCGCGATGATTCTGGTCAATAACCCGGGCAGCTGGAATTATGTGTACAGCCCGCTGCTGCATGCGCAGTGGCATGGCTGGACGATAACCGATCTGATCTTCCCGTTCTTTATTGTCATTGTTGGTATGTCGTTGCAGTTAAGCCTGCGCCAGCATAGCCTGAATAATAAAGGCCCGCTTATTCGTCAGGCGCTGCTGCGCAGTGGCAAATTGTTCGGCTTAGGGTTGTTGCTGGCGCTGTTTTATTACAACTTCCGTGACCCAGAGTTTAATTATGTTGAAGACCGTTTATTGACCGTGCGCTGGCTGGGCGTGTTGCAGCGCATTGGCCTGGTGTATCTGGCTACGGTACTGATAGTGCTGTACTTTGGCCAGCGTGGTCGCCTGCTTTGGTTGCTGGGGCTGATGGCCGTGTATCTGGCCGGGCTCTGGTGGCTGCCGTATCAGGACGCGCAGGGCCACGAGTTTCGTGGCTTGCTGCTGTTTGGCAACAGCTTTGTCGCCTGGCTGGACCAACTGGTGCTGGGCGCCAACCATGTGTATTACCGCTCGGCCACACCTTTTGCGTTTGACCCTGAAGGGCTTTGGTCGACCCTGCCGGCGATTGCCAGTTGCTTAACCGGGGTGTTGATGGCGCAGTGGCTGCAAAGCGAGCGTAGCCTGGCGCAAAAAATTCGCGGCTTGTTGCTCTGTGGCGTGGTGGCCGTGTGGCTGGCTGAGCTGTGGCACTTTAGTTTGCCGGTTAACAAAAGCCTGTGGACGCCCAGTTTTGTGCTGTTAAGCAGTGGCTATTGTGCCATTGCGCTGGCTGCTTGCTTATGGCTGTGCGATGTCAAAGGCTGGCGCCGCTGGAGCGCCCCCTTTGTGGTGTTTGGCGCTAATGCCATACTGTTTTATCTGTTCTCGGCCGTGTTAGCCCGCATTTTGCTGATGGTGCCGGTGGCTGACAGCTCCTTGCATGGCTGGCTGTACAACAGCGTGTTTCAGCCGCTGTTTGGCGACTACAACGGCTCGCTGGCCTTTGCGGTAGCTTTTTTGGCGCTGTCGTACCTGTTAATGCACTGGTGCTTTAAGCGCGGCCTTATTTTAAAGGTGTAAGTTAATTTTAACGGCGGCGCTTAGCTGGCTGGCAAATTTCTTGCGGTGACGTAAGCTGTTCAGACTAGGCAAGAAATGAACTGCCGGAGACGGGATGAAAAGGTGTACGGCTTTATGGCTACTGTTGTTGTCGTATTGCCTGGCAGCAACGGCACAGGCGCGGCAAGTGGTGGTGGGGGTGTATCAGAATGCGCCGAAAATTGTCGCGGCAGCAGATGGCAGCCCGTCGGGCATTTTAGGCGAGCTGCTGCTGCAGATCGCCGCTGAGCAGCAGTGGCAACTCAAAGCGGTACAATGTGACTGGGCGTATTGCCTGCAGTTATTACAGTCGGGCGAGATTGACCTGTTGCCCGATGTAGCCTACTCCGAGCAGCGTGCACAGCAGCTGGACTTTCATCAAACCCCGGCGCTTTATAGCTGGTCACAGTTTTTTACTGCGCCGGGCGTACAGTTAAGCTCATTACAACAACTGGCCGGTAAACGTTTATTAGTATTGCAGGACTCTATTCAGCAACATTATGTGCAAAAGCTGGTTGCTGAAACCGGCTTACAGCTGCAGCTATTAACAGCACGCTCCATGCCGGAGGCGTTTGCGCTGGTGGCCGCGGGCCAGGCCGATGTGGTGGCGGCCAACCATTACTTTGGCTTAGCCCAATTAAACCGCTACCAGTTAAACCCAAGCCCGGTCACTTTTCAGCCGTCACGCTTATTTTATGCCACCAAAAAAGGCAGCAATCAGGATCTGCTGGCAGTGATAGAGACCCGGTTGGCACAGTGGCAGGCCAATGTCAGCTCACCTTACTATCAAATTCTGCAGCGTTGGGGCAGCGATGTGCCAAAGCCCCGCTTACCCGACAATATTGGCTGGCTACTCGCCGCGTTAAGCAGTTTGTTGCTGCTGTCGACGTTAGCGGTCTGGTGGTTTAAACGCCAGGTCAGTGAGAAAACCCGTCATTTGCAAGTCAGTGAAGCCAGGCTGAGTACCATTTTAAACAGTGTCGATGCCCACATTTATATTAAAGATTTAAAAGGCCGCTACGAGTATGTCAATCTAAAGGTGGCGCAGCTGTTCGGCTGTGCACCAACCGAGGTTATAGGGCGGCGTGATGATGCGTTTTTTGACAACGCCACTGTGGCTAATTTGCGGCAAAACGACGAGAAAGTGCTGCAGGCCGGTGAGCGTCTGGTGTCAGAAGAAGACAATGTATCACGCGATGGCAAACGCCGCCGCGTCTACTTGTCGGTTAAGCTGCCACTACGCGATGAGCGCGGTAACATCTATGCTTTGTGCGGTATTTCAACCGATATTACTGAGCATAAGCAGCAGCAACAGGCCATTCATCAGTTAGCCTTTTACGATGCCCTAACCGGGCTGCCGAACCGGCGCATGTTGCTGGACCGTTTGCAGCAGGCCGTTGGCAAGCATCAGCGCCAGAGCGATGCCACCCAGGGCGCCTTACTTTTCATTGATTTAGACCATTTTAAAGATTTAAACGACAGCCTGGGCCATGCGATGGGCGATGAGTTGCTGCAACAGGTGGCGCAGCGGCTGCAGAGCCATTTGCGCAAAGTAGATACGCTGGCGCGGTTGGGCGGCGACGAGTTTGTTGTGCTACTGACCGATCTACACCCTGACCTTGAGCTGGCCAGCCAAAAAGCCAACCTGATTGGCGAGAAAATTGTGCAGTTATTGTCTGAGCCTTTTATCCTGCAAGAGCGGCCTTACAGCTTATCCGCCAGCGTAGGCGTGGCCATGTTCAGCGATGGCTGTAACAGTGACGAGCTGCTGCAACGGGCTGATTTAGCTATGTATGATGCCAAAGAGCGCGGCCGTAGCGGCGTGCGGTTTTTTAATCAGCAAATGCAGGCCGATGTCAGTGCCCGTGCCCAACTGGCGGCTGGTTTGCGCCAGGCCTTGTTGCAACAACAATTTGTGCTGCATTTTCAGCCGCAAATTGAACACAGTGCCGGCGTAGTGGGCGCGGAGGTATTGATCCGCTGGCAGCACCCACAGCGTGGTTTACTGGCGCCGGGTGAGTTTATTGCGGTGGCAGAAAGTAGCGGCCAGATTTTGGCAATAGGTAATTGGGTGCTGCAGCAAAGCTGTTATCAATTAGCCGAATGGGCCAGGCAGCTACACAGCGCGCATTGGTACTTAGCGGTGAACATTAGCGCGCGTCAGCTGCACTCTGCTAGTTTTGTGCAAGATGTGCGCAAAGCCATCAGCGACAGCGGCGCCACGCCAACGCGGCTGGTGCTGGAAATTACCGAAAGCCAGCTACTGCAGGATATCGACAGCGTGATTGATAAAATGCTGCAGCTAACGCGGCTTGGCGTACGTTTTTCACTGGATGATTTTGGTACCGGTTATTCGTCGTTAAGTTACTTAAAACGGCTGCCGCTGGCGCAGCTGAAAATAGACCGCTCCTTTGTGCGCGATGTGCTAACCGATCCAAACGATGAAGTGATTATCAAAACCATGCTGGCGCTGGGGCAAAGCCTTGAGCTCTCGGTAATAGCAGAAGGCGTTGAAACGCAGGCGCAACATCAGAAACTGCTGCAGTTGGGCTGCCAGCAGTTCCAGGGTTACCATTTTGGTAAACCTGCACCGCTGACCGATTTTGAAGCGGCGCACTAATGCAGCATCAGCCCTGATATTTACTGACTGATCAAGCATTATAGCTATCACTATTGCCAACTAGTCCAGATTGCAGACACCTGTAACGCCGTGCGGGTGCTCAGGAAACTCTTGGTTAGGTAATTCGTAGGTTTTTCCGGTTGGGTTAATTCGCAGTGCAATTGTTGCATTTTCTCGGTCAACGTTTGCGCTGCTGAGGTGTTTAGCGTCGAGTAATACCACAGCAGGTAACGCTGGTTGTGGTAATCAAGGTACAGTACCTGACGCTTTGAGGTGTCAAAGGCACTGCCTGGCCGGTGTGAGCGGATGTTCTTCTCATCAAACGAAAAACGTCCCTGCGCATCGGTCATGGCGTAATCGAGATATTCTTTGTCATATGTCAGCTCGCGGAACACTTTGACGTTAGCAACAGGGTTACCATTAAAGCTAATATTACCCCGCACTGCCGGGGACAAATGCACATCGTATTTTTTGAACCAACTAAACATATCTGCCATAACGTGTTGCGGATAAATTAATGTCAGAGCTAAAGTAAGCAGAATTACCTTAATCGAAATAAGTATCTTCATTAGATAAAGCGGACCAGATAGTTAATTACTATCTGGTCCTGAGAGTTTATGAAATGCTTGAAATAGCGTTACGCGCACTGCGATAGAGTGCGCCAACTGTTTTTTCAAATACCCAGCGGATAAATTTGAATGTCAGCTCAGTCACTGTTGTAACGGCCTGCCGGGCAAAAGCAAGCATATGTCCGAGCAAGCCTTTGGTTTGCTCAGCAAACTGTGTTGAGGCCTTAGCAATACTCTCCAGTGAACGGGCTAGCAAGTCGTAGAAAGTTAATCCTGTACCAATTGCAGCTTGTGCCATGATGGCTGTGTAGTAACCTGCATCTTTTAACAGTGTGATCAGCGCAGCACTGATTTTGTCTGCCCAATAAGTAGAAAAGGACGCTTGATGTCGGTTTTCATACTTTAATCTGACCAGCGTGAAATTAAGTGATGAACGTTGGTTTAGTGCCTGCCAACTTCTGCTGTTGGCGGTGTTAAGGTAGCCAGGGGATTTGTGTTCTGCCATACCATGAGCCTCAACACTAATGCCAGAACCACTATCAAGCCGGTATTCAGTGCCCTCATAAGGTGCATGCACAAAGGGCCATAGTGGAATCATTGGCACAGGGTCTGCACCATGTGTGCAACGATAGATGGCATTTAGCGTACCAGTATGCTTTTTGGAGAACGCGTGCATGCCCACCCTTGGGGCACCAAAGGTGTACAAATTAACGTTACACTTAAAGCGGTTTTTTACCCAATCTGCGGTTAATGATGCTAAAGCGCCACCAAGGCTATGACCAACACAATGCACAGTAGCACTGCCATTGCTGGCAAGTAACGGAGCCAAAATTTTCTCTAAAGCCGGCTTCATTGATCTAAAAGTTTTATCAAAACCTGCATGCACTGCGGTGCCATTATCGCCGCCCGTTACACCAATATTGCCGTTTGTTAACCAGTCACGGTTTATGTGAGTGCCGCGAATGGTCACTACATAATCGTTGGAGAATTGGTTGATTCCTTTACCTACCAAAGCAAAACCTGTGGTCTTATTAAAAAGGCTGAAGAGCGAGCCGCCGGAAACGCCTTTTACCGGGCCTTGTGATAAGTCAAAGTTAAAACAGTTACGTGCTTCGTAGTTTCCCATATTTAACCGGTAAACACCGGAAGCTGATGGGCGCTCAATTTGGTAGACAATTTCGGCAAGTTCAGCGGCTACGCGCGGGGTAAGTGCAGACATTACATAGGTCCTTATATGCTGTAATTAATCAGCCCAGCGGCAAATACTAAATGTGCTGTGCGGGAAATCAGGTTTTTCGATATTAGAAAAAACATGCTCCTGTTCATCATTAGTTAGGTCGCAGTTCAACGAAGAAAGCCTTTGCACTATTGCTTGTTGCGGAGCAATACTAGAAGTTGTCAGATACCACAGCAGATAGTTTTTTTGTTGATGCTGCACAACAATTACTTGGCGTGTGCGCATTTCTGCCAGGCCACCAGGTTTGCGTGAGCGGATATTTTTTTCTGGAAAGCTGAAGTTTCCATCGCTGTCTGTGCTGGTTCTATCAACATATTCCTTGTCGTAATGCAGCTCTCTTGATACCACTGCATTGGCAAGTGGCTTGCCATCAAGTAACACGGTGCCCCGCACCGCCGGGGACAAATGCACGTCGTATTTTTTAAACCAACTAAACATATCTGCCATAACCTGTTGTGAAAAAACAAAAAATACTAAAAACCCTAGTGCTGCTGTGAGTAGCAGCCATGGCTTGCGCTTTGTACTCATACCTTGCATGGATAGCTCTGCACAAATGAAGTTGCTAAAAGATAACTAAAAGACAATATTTTGTAAATTAAATATTTGTTAACGAGGGCGAGAA
Source organism: Rheinheimera nanhaiensis E407-8 (assembly GCF_000296695.1). Lineage (GTDB taxonomy): Bacteria > Pseudomonadota > Gammaproteobacteria > Enterobacterales > Alteromonadaceae > Alishewanella > Alishewanella nanhaiensis. Next base: position 135,340 of record NZ_BAFK01000005.1, on the reverse strand, counting down.
AGGGATATGGCGCTGCGGTTGCAGCGCCTAAAAGAGGTGAGTTAGTAGTCGAATTTATGCGCGCTAAACAGTTGTTGTACCGCCAGCCAGACATCGCCGACCTCGCCGTTAGCCACCGGCTTGTCGTTGACAAACAGCACTGGCGCTATTTCTTTGCTGGAGCTGGTAAGCCAGATTTCATCCGCGGCTAATACTTCCGCTTCGCTGATATCACGCTCTTCTACCTTGATGTTGCTGTGCTTGGCGAGGATTGCCAGCAGCAGTTGCCGCGTTATGCCGGGCAGTAGTTTATGGCTAAGTGGTGGCGTGGCAATAACACCGTCTTTGACGATAAACACATTTACCGCCGCGCCTTCGGTTAGGTTGCCGTCTTGATCAAACAGTAATATTTCCTGCGCACCCTGGCTGTAGCCCTGCTGGTAATGCAGCACATTGCCAAGCAGTGACGTGGATTTAATATGGCAGCGCTGCCAGCGTAAGTCCTGGCCGGTGACCACGGCATAAGTGGTGACTTTGGTTTTATCTGCTACCGGCTCGGGCGGTATGGCAAAGGCAAAACCAAATACTGTTGGTGTAATATTGGCCGGGAAAGCATGGCCGCGTTTGCTGTCGGTGCCACGGCTTACCTGAAAATACACGCCGATATTATCACCCAGTTCAGCGCGGTTATCGGCCAGCAGTTGATCGGCAATGCGCTGCCAGTCGGCTTGGCTCAGCTTGGGGTCTATCGATAACTGCGCCAGGCCGCTGTGCATGCGGTCGATATGCGGGCCAAAGCCGACAAAGCGGCCGCCGTAGCTTGGGATCACTTCATAGATGCCGTCGCCGAATAAAAAGCCGCGGTCCATCGGCGATATTTTCGCTTCGCTGGCCGGTACAAAGGCGCCGTTTAAATATACTGTTGTCATTGCGGTTCTCGCTGTAAACACGGTTCTGTTGTGCACAATCGAACCGGTTCACCCACACCGACACGCCGTAAATACATCCCTGTAGGCTCGATTCGGCCATCCTGGCCTGCAACGGTCGGCTTAGGGTAAACCGATTCTCATTTTGTTAGTAATTCAAGATCCCTAATAAGCTGTTCGCCTTCGGTATGCGCCAGGCCATCTTCGGTGAGGGTATTTAACCGGGTCACCCCATCAACGCTGCCTTTGGCCGATAAATACTGCAAAATTGCCAGTGGCTCAGCGCCGCTAAGCAGGTTTTCCCCGCGCAATACCGACACCATGGCCGCTAACGCCCAGGCCGCCCAGTTAGACACATCAGCAACAATCAGCTCGTCACAGCGGGTCACACAGGGCGTAATATTCAGTGCACTTACCTGCTGATATAAATTGCCCATACCAATCTCATTACCGCCATCGCCTATACCAATGGTAGGGCAGGTCGCCTGGCTAACAAAATAGTCAAAGCTGGCGCAGCGCGCGCTAATATCTTCGCCGCGCATATTGGCGTAGCGCCCCTTGGCATTAAAGCCGGGCCGCTCAATCGAGATCACCAACTGCGGTTGTAGCTCAGCCAGCGCTGCGTTGGCAATCTCCGGTAGCGCATCATATTGGTTTACCCTGATGGGGTAGCACTGATAATCGGCTTTTAGCGCGCTGTATAGCGGGTCACCGCAAACGAGCACCGGCGTGGCGCCCAGTTTTTGCAACAGCTGATACAAGCCAATAGCGCCGACCGGGCCGTCGGTTTCAAAGGTATCCAGTACCGGAAAGCCGGTGCCAATCAGCACCTTGCCACGGCACTGGTTAAGCAGCTTTGCTGCCCGCAGAATGTAACCCGGCGCTAAATGCGGTTGCAGTGTCGCCATGCCGCGCAGGTTTTGCCGCACGAGTAACTGTTCAATTTGCTGGCTGATGGCCAGATAATCCACTGCTGCGTTGCTCATTTACAGGCTCACCAGTTGGCTGCGAATGGCAGCAGTACGTACTTTGGCCAAACACAACGCATTATGCGCCTGCTCGGGGCTGATTGGCGTAAAATACAGCTCGGTACCGGCGCCGGCCTGGGCCAGTAAGGCGCAATCCAGCGACAGCACGCTGCCGATCTTCGGGTAGCCGCCCAACGTTTGCCGGTCGTTCAGTAATACAATCGGCTGTCCATCCGGTGGAATCTGCACCGCGCCGTAGCAGATCCCCTCAGATAACAGTTGTGTTTGCTGGCACTGTATCGCCGCACCGCTCAGTTTATAACCCATGCGATCGGCCTGCGGCGTAACCTTGTAGCTATGAAGATAAAAACGCTGGCGCTCGGTGGCACTAAAACTGCCGGCCTGATAGCCTTCAATCAGCCGCAGCGTCAATGTCTGGTTAAACTGTGGCCGGTAAGACGCCGGCAAGCGCTGACGCTGAAGTTTGATTACGCGGTTGGCGCTAAGCGTATCGCCGGCTTGCAGTTTATTGCCATTTAAGCCGCCGATGCCTTCGCGCAGCACGGTAGCCGTGCTGCCAAACTGCGGCGTGATGTTAAAGCCACCGGCTACTGCCACATAAGCGCGCAGGCCTTTGCTTACCATCCCCAGCTCAATGACATCGCCTGCCTGTACCTGATGCACTGTCCATTGTTCTACCGCTTTACCGTTAATGCTCACTGGCAATATTGCACCGGTAATGGCAATAAAACTGTGGGTTTCAGCGCGCAGCTGCAGGCCACCGACACTGCATTCAATCAGCGTGGCATTACTAGCATTACCCAGCAGCCGGTTGGCCCAGCTGGCCGACGGCGCATCCATAGGCCCGCCGGTGGTTAAGCCGAGCGCACTTTGGCCAACGCGGCCGCTGTCCTGCAGTAAACTTAGTACGCCGGGGGCTATAACGCTAAAACTGCTCATGGTTTAGCTCCCGTAAGCTGTGCTGGCAGTTCACCACCTAAACGTAAGAATTCTGCCTTATCTATCGCCATAAAACGCACTTCATCACCTACCGCCACCGGCATCACCGGTTCGGCTTGTGGGTTAAACATCCGTGTCGGGCACAGGCCAATTAAATTCCAGCCACCGGGCGATGGCGCCGGGTACACCGCCGTTTGCCGGTCGGCTATGGCGACAGCACCGCGCGGCACCTTGGCCCGCGGTGTGGCTAAACGCGGCATCTGCAGCAGCGGGTCGACCTCGCCTAAATACGCAAAACCGGGCGCAAAGCCGATGGCATAAACGCGGTAACTGATGGCCTGATGCCGTTTTATCACCTCATCGATGCTGATGTTTTTTGTCCGGGCGATCAGCGCTAAATCCGGCCCTGATTCTTCGCTGTAATATACCGGCAGCTCGACGACTTTGCCGCTGTGGCTGTCAGCCGTTTGCAGCTGTGCCAAACAGTGTTGCAGCTGCGCCTGCACCCGGTATAAATCGGTACTAAAAGGGTTAAATATCACCAGAACAGAAGCATAAGACGGCAGAATATCGATTACATCTTCGCCTAGCTCGACTTTAATTAGCGCACAGGCCTGCTGCACCAGTGCAGAAATAGCCGGGTCAATACGCTGGTCAAAATACAGCATCAGTGCATTTTCACCGGCGACAGTCAGCTGATACTGCGGCTTGCTTATACCAACAGCGCTCATGCCAGCAGTGCCCGTATTTGTTGCACCTGGGCTATCGCCGCCTGGTTATCGCCATGTACACAGAGCGTATCGGCGTTAAGTGCCAGTTGTTTGCCAGAGGCGGTAGTCACACTGCCGTGCTTAACCAGCTGCCTGACCTGTGCCAGCATATCATCGCCATGCAATACCGCGCCGGTCTGGCTACGCGGCGTTAGGGTGCCTTCGTCGGTATAGCGCCGGTCGGCAAAGGCTTCAAACAACAACGCAACGCCCTGTGCTTTGGCCAGGGTGGCGAATTCCTGCTGGCGCGCAGTGGCTAAGATCATCAGCTTTAATGGCTTATAAAAACCGGCCACCGCATCCAGCACAGCGGCAAATACCGCGGGCTTGGCCATCATATCGTTATACAGGGCGCCATGCGGTTTCACATAGCTCAGTGTTACGCCGGCGCTTAATGCCATGCCATCCAGCGCAGCAATCTGATAACGCAGGCAATTAACAATCTCACTGTGCGACAGCGCCATGCTGCGCCGGCCAAAACCCTGTAAATCCGGGTAAGACGGGTGGGCGCCAATAGCGACGCCGTGCTGCTTTGCCAGCGCCAGGGTACCTGCCATCACATCGGCATCTCCGGCATGAAAGCCACAGGCGATATTGGCCATGTCTATATGCGGCATAACATCGGCATCCAGCCCCATTTGCCAGCTGCCATAACTTTCGCCCAGATCACAGTTCAGTTTCATCACCGCACCACCACTGCAGAAATAATTTATTCATGTTGCTTGCTTGTTTTGTAATAGTCTAGTCGGATGCGACCAATTTCTAGACAAAAAAGATAGTGTATTGGCAATAGACAGCGCCAGGCAGGCAAAAACGGTAATAACAAACGCAGAGCAATATAGCCAGGCTGTGCTAAGTGCCTCTGACAATACAGCACAGGAAATTAGCACAGGCTATGGTGTGGGCTTAGCGATAAAAAGCGGCAACTTTACCTTTTAACGTCATCAGCAGCGGCTGGCCACGGCGGTCCAGCGCCTTAGCGGCAGCTACTTTTACCCAACCTTCGCTGATGCAGTATTCTTCTACATCAAAACGGTCTTTGCCGTTTAAGGTAATACCAACATCGTACTGGAAAATCTCTTTAACATAATGCGGACTGCGCGGGTTAACCGACAGGCGGTCTGGTAACGCCGGGCGCTCTTGTTCATTGTTTACAGCATCTTGCGTTGTATCGTTCATGGCTTAGGCCTTAATCAGTAAAATGTGCGTCATTGTAGGCAAAGCGAAGCGCCGGCTCAAGTGTGGTAAAGCCTGTTTTCGCTTGCACTTTGCCGCCGGTTTTGCGACGATCGCAGGGTAATTTTCTGCTGAAGTGAGGACGACCTCACCGCTCTATGTCACACGGGGACGGCCCCAACTGAGATGGAGTGTACTATGTCTTGGCTGCTGTTAATTATCGCCGGTGTATTAGAAGCGGGCTGGCTGATAGGTATTGAAAAATCAGCGTCTTTTAGCAAAATCCCCTATGTTATCTTCGCCGTCGCCTGCATGAGCGTCAGCTTACTGCTATTTGGTATCTCGCTAAAACAGATCCCGGCAGCAACCGCTTATCTGGTGTGGCTGGCGGTAGGGGTAGTGTCTATCACTGTTATTAACCACCTGTTTTTTGGCCAGCTTATCAGCGGCCGCCAGCTGTGTTGTTTTGCGCTGATTATCTGTGGTGTAGCGGGGTTAAAGCTGTCTTCTTAACTCAGGCCCCGCCAACCTAGTTCAGGTAGGCGGGTGCTTAGTTAAGATTATTCGACGTTTTGGATCTACTTGTAGATTGCTAAATTAATTTATTTTTAAATCATGTAGATAGCTTTATTTTTGGTGGTTGTTATGCGGTTTTACCAGCCATTTTACCCACCATTTTTTGTTCGCTTTAAATACTCATTAACTGCTTAGATTCTAAAGCAGGTTATCAAAGTGTTGCTCTGCATAATCCAATACGTCATTCGACAACTTTGTAAAAACCGCTAACGCGTCGTGCCATTGAACAGGGTTTTCAGCATACACCATAGGGCTAACATAGCTGTTGTAGCGCTGCTCGAACTTTGGGTTAGTAGCTAATAGCTGCAGTCCGAAGCGCAATTCCTCGATAGGAGATTCGACCATCTGCGGGTGTTGATTACCATAGCGTTCAACATCGGTTTTAATGGCTCTGACTATGAGAGACCCAAGTTGTTTTATCTCGGAAGGTTGGGCAAGCTGGATATAGTAGGTGTCGTAAATATGCCTAACCAAGGTCTCATCATCTTCTCGTTCGCTGTTACGCGCCACACTGGCTGTTCTGCGCATCATTGACAGCAATTTTTCTGCCTGCGTCTCAATAATAACCGCACAAGACAACTGCTTAATCTCGATATCAGAGTTTAAAATTTTCGCGTAAATAGACTGGATACTCCTGGCCTCAGCCACGCTAAGCAATTCAGATTCGATAAATTCTAACTTGATAAATGGGCGAAGGCAGGGGGCTTGCTGGTATTCCTGTGGGTAACGGATATCGAAGCTAAAGTATCTGTATTCATCTAACGCTGTAGGTGCTGTCTCAATAGAGAATATCTTACTTTGCCCCAGTATTGCTTCAACCAGCTGTTTAGCAACCTTGCGCGCATTTCTCTTCGCATTTTTAGAGGCAATTTCAGAAAAGGCTGGCTTGGGGACGAGCTTCAGATCAATATCTTCAGACATGCGATACGTTTTGATAGCTGACTTTGCCAGTGCTGTTCCGCCAGAGAACACGATTTGGTGATACTCAAATTCAAGCGTGGATATGTGCTGCAGCAGTTGCACGACATAATAGTCTTTTTCAACAATAGCCGGGTTACCAAGCCCCAGGGCGTTGGCAACATCGACAAAAAGTGAGCTATCGAACTTCGTTGACACGCTGTTTCCCTACCGCAATCTTGCGGGTAAAGCGCGAACTTTTTGGAATAATTTTGACGTTTGCCGGAATTTGAGTGCTTTCGCCCGACAAACTTTTAAGAGATAAGTCATCAAGCTTATAATCAACTCCTAACCTTTCCATGGCCTCAATAAGCACCCCATCGTTACCGGCAGGGTTATCGGGCATTAACTGGCCAGTGATACGATTGACTCTGGCGCGCACATACAGGCCATAACCAATTTTCAGCAGCAAGCCCTCTTGCACCAGGCTTCTGAGACCTCTGCCTACCTGGTCATAATCAGCGATATCGGCAAAATCAGAGCGCAGGAAAACAGAGCGCTTAGAGCGTTTTACTCTGGTTTGTAGTCTGTCTTGTATCGTCATCTGATACCTCCTGCGAATAATGGTCATAGCATATGCAAAAATACGACATTTATCAAATGCAAAAATACGACCTTTAAAGGGCAATTTTCCTTATATCAATAGTGCTTTGGCTAAGAGTCAAATTCAGTTGAGTTTGCCTGCTTAGTGTTTAAAGTTAATTAATAATCTACCCTAGTTACGTTTGCTGAGGTGATTAGCCTTGCTATTCGCCTCACTAAATGAGCAGATTAGCTAATGTATTCACCTTAACAACGTAAGCCCGGCAACCGCCAGCCGACACTTGGCACAGTTGGTAGAAATGGGGTGTTTGGTGAAAACCGTTGCGGGGGGGAGAAGTACTCGCTATGTGATCTCGCAATGGCGGGTGTCTTAGGTTCGCTTAATTGCCGTCTTTGAAGTTGCCACCAATTTACCCACCGATGATGTTCGGCTTTTGGTGGGTAAAAGGCGTTGTTGTTGGTCGCAAACTTATATAATGCTTTGATATATATTACTTAATTAATGTTATTCCACGTTTTGGATTTGCTCACGCATCTGCTCGATTAACACCTTAAGCTCTACCGCGGCATTGGTGATCTCAGTGCTGATAGCTTTGGATGACAGCGTATTCGCTTCGCGGTTAAATTCCTGCATCATAAAATCTAACCGCCGGCCGCAGGCGCCGCCCTTTTTCAGGGTGTGACGGGTTTCTTTAATATGAGCGTCAAGACGGTCGAGCTCTTCGGCGACGTCGGATTTAGAGGCTAAAAACGCCATTTCCTGCTCGAGGCGGCTTTGGTCTAGGTCGGCTTTGATTTCATTTAAACGGTTAGTGATGCGGTCGCGTTGCCATTGCATGGCTTGGGGCAGATGGCTGCGAACAAAAGCGACTTGCTCTGAAATTGCGCTTAAACGCTGTTGAATCATATCTTCAATAGCCGCGCCTTCGCGGCCGCGGCCGGCTAAAAAGTCTTGTAAGGCAGCATCAAAACCGGCCAGCAATTCGGCTTGTAAGCTATCTACATCTTCGCTTGGGGTTTCCATCACGCCCGGCCAGCGCAGGATGTCGGCGATATTAAGCTGGGCTTGCGGCGCTTTTTGCAGTAATTGCTGGGCTTTTTGCAGCAATTGCTCGGCAAAGACTTCATTTAAGGTCAGCTCGCCGGCGGCCTGATTGGCGTGGTAGCGCAGGTTTACTTCTATTTTGCCGCGCTGCAGGGCATTACGCAGTTTGTCGCGCAGCAGGCTTTCTAAACCGCGAAACTGCTCGGGCAGGCGAAAGTAGGATTCCAGGTAACGCTGGTTTACCGAGCGGATCTCCCACTGGGCGGTGCCCCAGCTGGCTTTGGTTTCGTGGCGGGCGAAGGCGGTCATGCTGTGGATCATAATGAATTCTCTGGCGACAAATAAACACCGAGTATACCGCAGGAACACGGAATTTGGCGAATTGCTCGCCCTCAAACGGGATCCACCCTATAATAACCGCCATTGTTAATTTCAGGAGTGCAGCTATGCGTCCAAGTGGCCGAACCGCCAGTCAGATCCGCCCCCTTACCTTTACCCGTCAATTTACCGCCCATGCTGAAGGCTCAGTACTGGTGGAATTTGGTAATACCAAGGTTATTTGTACTGCCAGCGTCATCGAAGGGGTGCCGCGCTTTATGAAAGGCCAGGGCAAAGGCTGGGTAACGGCCGAATACGGCATGCTGCCACGCGCGACCCATACCCGGAATGACCGCGAAGCGGCGCGTGGTAAGCAGGGCGGCCGCACTATGGAAATTCAGCGCCTGATTGGCCGCGCGCTGCGCACTGCAGTCGATTTAAAACTGCTGGGTGAAAATACCATTACCATCGACTGTGATGTGATTCAGGCCGATGGCGGCACCCGCACGGCCTCTATTACCGGCGCCTGTGTGGCGTTGGTGGATGCGCTGAACTTTATGCGCGCTAAAGGCATGATTAAAACTAACCCGCTGAATTTTATGGTCGCCGCGGTTTCAGTGGGTATTTATAAAGGCACGGCGGTGGCTGATTTAGATTATGCCGAAGATTCCAACGCCGAAACCGATATGAATATCGTGATGACCGAAACCGGCAAGGTGATTGAAATTCAGGGCACCGCTGAAGAAGCCCCGTTTAGCTTTGAAGAAATGCAACAGATGCTGGATTTAGGCAAGCATGCCATCCGTGAAATTATTGACGAGCAAAAGCGCGTACTGGCTTAACTTTTACAGGTAATCTTCGAAGATGAAACCGTTTCAACGTGAATTTATTGAGTTTGCGCTGTCGCGTAATGTACTGAAATTTGGCAGTTTTACGCTGAAATCCGGCCGCACCAGCCCGTATTTTTTTAATGCCGGGCTGTTTAACACCGGCGGTGATTTAGCCAAGTTAGGCCGCTTTTATGCGGCGGCGTTGCAGGATAGCGGCCTTGAGTTTGATGTGCTGTTTGGCCCGGCCTATAAAGGTATTCCGATTGCTACCACTACAGCGGTAGCGCTGGCCGATCATTATAACCGTGATGTGCCGTACTGTTTTAACCGCAAAGAAGCGAAAACCCATGGCGAGGGCGGCAACTTAGTCGGCTCGCCGCTAAAGGGCCGCATTATGCTGGTGGATGATGTGATTACCGCCGGTACTGCGATTCGTGAGTCGATGACGCTTATTCAGGCGCAGGGCGCTGAGCTTACCGGGGTGTTAATTGCGCTGGATAGGCAAGAGCGTGGCCAGGGTGAGCTGTCGGCCATTCAGGAAGTGGAGCGAGACTTTAATACCAAGGTTATTTCGATTATCAGCCTACCGGATCTGATAAGCTACCTGGCCGATAAGCCTGAGATGGCACAGCACCTGGAAGCCGTGAAGGCGTACCGGGCGCAATATGGTGTTAACGCTTAAAAAAACTAGGCTTTAGAGTCAGGTACACTGATAGCCAGAGAGCAAAGTGTCAGGTGTGCTTTCGGAACAGCGGCATGGATGCCGCGCAGGCTGAGAGGGCACAGGGATGTGATCCTTGAAGCCGGTGCAGAAAGCATTTCCTGACACTTGGCTGTACTTCGGCGTTGATGCGAAGGGGGCAACACTCCCTGCTTCGAAAGCACACCTGACCCTGTACCTGATGTTTCGGTGTTAGCCCGATAAAAACAGCAACTAAGGACAGCAAAGATGTTGAAACCAAACGGCACCGGTTTAGGCCGCATTATCAAAGCGGCAAAATGCTCAATGCAGGGCTTTGCCGCCAGTTGGAAGTTTGAATCGGCCTTTCGCCAGGAAACTACTTTAGCCGTTATCTCTGTGCCATTGGCGGCTTGGCTTGCCACTTCGGTTAGTCAGTTTGCGCTGTTGGTCAGTGTTTGGTGTTTGGTGCTGGTGGTGGAACTGCTGAATTCTGCCATTGAATCACTGACTGACCGTGTGAGTTTAGAACGGCATGAACTCTCAGGCCGCGCTAAAGATATGGGCTCGGCAGCGGTGTTTGTCAGCTTAGTGATAGTGGCGCTGGTATGGGGCGCGGCGCTATATGAGCGCTTCGTTTAGCTGTTGTTAACCAGCCGAGTCTTCTGATTTTGGTTAAGGAAGGGATTAGGTGTGCTTTCGTAGCAGCGGCATGGATGCCGCGCAGGCTGAGAGGGCACAGGGATGTGATCCTCGAAGCCGGCGAAGAAAGCATTTCCTAATCCCTGACGTTATCTCCTGACTCGTGGCGTTGCTTAACCAAACAGTGTTTGTTGCAGCAAAGCCCACTGATTAGCCCAGTGCTGGGTGGGTAAGCGGGTAAAACCGGAGCGGACAAACTGGCTGAGTTTACCCTCTACCGTGGCCAGCAGCAGATTAGCCAGCTCACCTTCGTCGATACTAAAGCCTTTACCTTCACGCAGCTTACGTTCGCGCAGGCATTGTTTTAACTGGGTTTCCAGTTTTTCAAATAATTGAGCAACCCGCTCTTGCAGGCGTTCCTGCTCACCTTGCAGGGCATCGCCGGTTAAAATGCGGCAAATGCCGGGGTTACGCTCAGCAAACACTAAAATCAGCTGCAGAATTAATTCGCTGCGGCTGGCGGTGTCTTTGTGCTCATCCAATATCACATTAATGCGCGATAGCAGGGTGTCTTCAATAAACTCGATTAAGCCTTCAAACATCCGCGCTTTGCTGGGGAAATGCCGGTATAGCGCCGCTTCGGATACGCCGACTTTTTCTGCCAGCGCGGCCGTGGTAATGCGCTGGCCGTTATTGCTTTGCAGCATGGCGGCTAAGGCTTGCAGGATATCTTCTTTGCGGTTGGTACTGCGTGGTGCCGGCATTTAGGCTTTCCCTGAATGGCCAAAGCCGCCTTCGCCGCGCGCGGTTTGCTCAAAGCTATCAACGATATTAAATTCAGCCTGCACCACCGGCATAAACACCAGCTGGGCGATGCGATCACCCGGCTCAATAGTAAAACTGTCGTTACCGCGGTTCCACATCGATACCATCAGCGGGCCCTGATAATCCGAATCGATTAAGCCGACCAGATTACCCAATACGATGCCGTGTTTATGGCCCAGACCAGAGCGGGGCAGGATAGTGGCACACAGATTAGCATCGCCGATAAAAATCGATAAACCGGTTGGGATCAGTACTGTCTCACCCGGTGCCAGGCTTAAAGTGTTATCCAGACAAGCGCGCAAGTCTAACCCGGCAGAGCCGGCTGTGGCATAGGCCGGCAGTGGGAATTCGCTGCCAATACGCGGGTCAAGAATTTTTAAATCGATGGCTTTTTTCATTTACGGCGTAACTCTTCTATCAAGGTTAAAATTATTTGGCGCTAAACAGCTGCTTGATCTGCAGCAAAATAGCACTGGCCAGGGCAGTTTTGCTTTGTACCGGCAAGCTGTGCTGGCCATGCTGCCATAGCAAAGTGACAGCATTGTCATCGCTGTTAAAACCCAAATGCTGCGCTGATACGTCATTCGCGCAAATTAAATCCAGCTTTTTGCGGTTAAGTTTATCCTGGGCGTACTGCAGTATATTTTGCGTTTCAGCGGCAAAACCGACAGTAAAAGGCCGGTTTTGGGAAAGTGCCGCTACGCTGGCGATAATATCCGGGTTTTGCACCAGCTTAAGTTCAAGGGCGCTGTCGCCTTGTTTTTTCATTTTTTCATCAGCAATTTGCGCCACGCGATAGTCGGCCACCGCAGCACAGCCGATAAAGATATCGCTTTGCACTGCCTGTGCCATAGCGGCGTCATACATTTGCTGGGCGCTGGTTACGTCAATCCGCGTTACCCCTGCCGGGGTAGCTAACTGCACCGGGCCGCTGATTAGTGTGACCTCTGCGCCCATGGCGGCCGCTTGTGCGGCTAAGGCAAACCCCATCTTGCCGGAGCTATGGTTAGAGATGTAGCGCACCGGATCAATAGCCTCACGGGTGGGGCCGGCGGTTATTGTAACTTTAATGTTATTAAGTTGGCGTTCAGTATTAAAATGCTTTTCTAGCGCACTAACCAGCTCTAGCGGCTCCAACATGCGGCCTGCACCGACGTCGCCACAGGCTTGCTCGCCAGACGCTGGGCCATAAATGTAAAAATTATATGAATTTAACCTGGCTAAATTTTGCTGGGTGGCTATGTTTTTATACATCTGCTGGTTCATCGCCGGTGCGACAGCCACCGGTGCAGCCGTGGCTAACACACAAGTAGTGAGTAGGTCGTTGGCTAAGCCATGCGCCATGCGGGCGATAACATCGGCGCTGGCCGGGGCAACTAATACCAGGTCGGCCCATTTTGCCAGTTCGATATGGCCCATAGCCGCTTCAGCAGCCGGGTCGAGCAGGCTGGTGCTAACCGGGTTGCCAGACAGCGCCTGCAAGGTGAGCGGCGTAATAAAGTGCTGGGCGGCGTCGGTTAAAATAACCCTCACCTCAGCGCCACGCTCTTTTAAGCGGCGCACGAGGTCGGCACTTTTATAGGCGGCAATGCCACCACTGATACCCAGTAAAATGCGTTTATTGGCAAGCGTTTGCTGCATAACAGAGCCACCGGCAACAGGAAAAACTGGCGCTAAGATAGCACGGAAACACTAATTCAGCATCAATTCAGGGAGTGATTGCATGAGTATTCGACACTGGCCCGCCACCGAGCGGCCACGGGAAAAATTGCTCGACAGAGGGGCTACGGCACTGTCAGACGCTGAGCTGTTGGCAATATTTTTACGCACCGGCATTGCCGGTACTGATGCGGTCACGCTGGCGCGCCAATTACTCAGCCAGTTTGGCTCGTTACGGCGCTTACTGGGCGCCAGTCAGGCCGATTTTTGTGCCGCCAAGGGGCTTGGCGAGGCGAAATTTGTGCAACTGCAGGCGGTGCTGGAGCTAAGCAAGCGTTATTTACAGCAGCAAATGCAGCGCGATACGGTGTTTACCGAGCCTGCGGCAGTAAAACGCTATTTGCAGCATGCAATAAGCAGTGAGCAACGCGAAGTGTTTTTATTATTGTACTTAGACAGCCAGCACCGGCTAATTAAGGCCGAGCCGTTGTTTGCCGGCACTATAGATGCCTCGCCGGTGTATCCGCGTATTGTAGTTCAGCAGGCTTTAGCGCATAATGCCGCCGCTGTTATTCTGGCGCACAATCATCCTTCTGGCGTGGCCGAACCCAGCCGGGCGGATAAAGCGATAACTGAACGTTTGGTTCAGGCGCTGATGTTGGTAGATATCAAGGTGTTGGATCACTTTATAGTGGGCGATGCCGATGTGATCTCCTTTGCTGAGCGTGGCTGGCTGTGATGATCTGCGAAGATCCGCAGCGGATCCTTGCGCGCGGCCGAAAGATTTCGCTTGAATAAGACGGCTTATTCGTGTATAAATTGCGCCCTCTTGTTTTGGGGCAACCTTCTTGGCCGGAAGGGTGATGACAGCTCGAGCTGATGTAATTTTGGAGAACTATTGACATGTCTAGAGTGTGCCAAGTAACTGGCAAGGGTCCGATGGTAGGTAACCGTCGTTCACACGCCAACAATGCTACTAAGCGCCGTTTCCTGCCTAACCTGCAAACACACCGTTTCTGGGTTGAAAGCGAAAACCGTTTTGTTACATTACGTACTTCTACCCGTGGTATGCGCATCATCGATAAGAAAGGTATCGATGCGGTATTAGCCGAAGTGCGTGCTAACGGTCACAAGGTGTAAGGAAATAAAAAATGCGCGATAAAATCCGTTTAGTCTCTTCTGCAGGCACTGGTTTCTTCTACACAACAACGAAGAACAAGCGCACCATGCCAGAAAAGATGGAAATCAAAAAGTTCGATCCTAAAGTGCGTAAGCACGTGATTTTCAAAGAAGCGAAAATCAAGTAATCGAACAGCTAAACCCGGCCCACGCCGGGTTTTTGCTTTTTAGGCTCCGCCTGCGTTACTATGCCGCGTCATCTTTGCTGACAGGTATTGCCATGATTAAACTCTCCCGCCGTAACTGGAACAATGTACTGATCTTTGCCGTCCTGATCTTAATGTTTGTGTTATATGGCATACCGCAGCGTCTGGCAGAGCATACCGCTGACGAGTACCGGTTAATTCCTGCCGACGCTGAACTGTTAATGGTAGCCTTTGCCAATACACGATTAATTAAAGCCGGGCCGCAGTGGCAGCTACAACCCGCGCCGGCAAGAGCGGTAGATGCGGCTCAGCTGGCATTGGCCTGGCAGCACAGTTTACTAACGCCGGTAGAAGTAGTGTCAGATACCAGCCGGGTGCCGGTAGCGCAGGCCAGTGTGCAGCTGGTGGGGCAAGTGGCGCCGCTGATATGGCTGCTGTACCCCGCTGATGGCAGTGCTGAGGGCCCATACCTGCTGCAACAAGCCGGGGACGGGCAGTTTTATCAGTTAAGCGCCGCGCAAGCCGCACGGTTATTTTTACTTGATGTGACGGAGTAGTCGTGCCGGAATTACCAGAAGTTGAAGTGTCGCGCCAGGGCATAAGCCCACATTTATCTAACCAGCAGCTTGTTAAGGTGATAGCGCGCCAGCGCCAGTTGCGCTGGTATGTACCGGACGAGGTCTTAGCACAGCTAAACCAGCCAATATTGTCGGTAACGCGACGGGCGAAGTATTTGCTTATTCAGCTGCCACAGGGCGATATCATTGTGCATCTGGGCATGTCTGGCCATTTAAAAGTGCTAAGCGCCGATACGCCCGCCACCAAGCATGATCATATCGATTTGCTGCTAAGTAGCGGCATGGCGCTTAGGCTTAATGATACCCGCCGCTTTGGTGCTGTGTTGTGGCAGCACAAAGGTGAGGTGCATCCGCTTTTGGCCAGCCTGGGGCCAGAGCCGCTAAGTGATGCCTTTAATCCTGCACAACTGACACAAGCCCTGGCCAAGCGTGGCAGTGCAGTAAAATTGGTGTTGATGGATAACCAGGTGGTAGTAGGGGTGGGGAATATCTACGCCAACGAAGCACTATTTAAAGCCGGTATTTTGCCAACGCGGCCGGCCAAAAGCCTGACATCCGCTGAGATTAACGCTTTAGTACCGGTGGTTAAAGACACCCTGGCTGCAGCGATAAAACAAGGCGGTACCACGCTAAAAGATTTTAGCCAGGCCGATGGTAAGCCGGGCTATTTTGCCCAGCAGCTGTTGGTATACGGCCGTGGCGGCCAGCCTTGTGTCACCTGTAGTACAACACTAAACGAAATTCGCCTGGGCCAGCGCAGCACAGTATTTTGCCCTCAGTGTCAACGCTAACATAAGTGCCAATGCTGAGTGAGCTGCCAACGCTAAGCCAAGCGGCTGCGCCGGGCTAAAAGCCACGGGTGGCGGTAATGCGTAGCTCAACGCCCGATACATTGTCGTTATCGGTCATGGCTTTGGTCAGGTCGATATGAATTAAGGTGCCGCGGCTGGAATGGTTCGACAGCAAACGAATGCCAGCGCCTAAACCAATCAGGGTGCCGCCAGCTGAGGTGTTGGCGTCCTGCTCAGCGGTTTGCCAGATTTTGCCGGCGTCGATATAAGTGGCAAAGGCCACGTCCAGCAGTTGCCATAACGACCAATCGGTATAGCGGCGGTATTCCGCTGTTAACAGCGCCCGGGCTTCGCCGCTTCTGAAATAGTTGGGGTAGGCGCGTAGCTGGTCATCACCGCCAATATACAGCGGCTCATCACGGAACAAATTTTTACCTTTATCCAGATGTATTTTTCCTACCAGGCTGTGGTACTCATCTAACTGCTTAATCAGTTGCCAGTGGCTGCTAAGCAGGTATTGCGGCTGCGCAAACTGACGTTGCAGGTAGCGTGCATCGGCCAGTAAATACAGATCGGCTGCCAGTTGCCAGTTTTTCGCTGCGCTAAGCTGCCAGAACAGGGCGTTATTATCGGCACCTAATTGCTCGCTGTATTGGCCGAGGCGGGCATTAAACTGCCAACCAAAGTTAAAGTCTTCGGTGCGGTTAAACGAGTTAATATTAAACAGTTTTTTATAGTCGGCCCTTACCAGCTCATATTCCAGCCACAGTGCCGATAAATTACGCTGCTCTGGCAGGCCAAACAGGGTGTTGTCATTGGCGCTAAACTGCACATCTTCCAGCTCCAGCGCAAAGCGCAGCCGGTGAATATTGTGGCTGTCGGGGTACAGCCGGTAGCCAAATTCGGCTTTGGCATGGTCGCGTTGGCGGCTAAAGCTGTTGTACTCTTCGCCGGCGTCATATTCAAATACGTCTTCGGTGGTGCTCTGAACTTCAAAGCCCAGCGCCCAGGGCGAGGACAACCGGTAAAACGGCCGGTTAACACTAAGCAGGTAATTATCGCCGTCACTGTTGTTGCTATAGGCCAGAGTGCCGTTCCAAAACTCACCAAACAGGTTAGGTGAAAACAGCGTAAAGCCGACGCCACTGCGCTCACTGTCTCGTTTATACAGCAGGTTTAGCCGGTTGCCACTGCCGAGCAGGTTGTCTTCTTCAAAACCAATGGCGCTTTTGCTACGGCCACCCTCACTGGAAAAGTCCAGCGTGGGTAGCAGTGACCAGTTGTCCCAGGTGCTGACATTGACAATAACGCTGTTATCGCTGGCGCAAAAATGGCTAATGCGCACTTCGGCCTCCCGCAGGTAACGGCGGCTACGCAGCAACCGCTCGGTTTCTTTAAGCTCCTCTATATGCAGGGCATCGCCTTGTGCAAACAGTAAGTCTTCTTCCAGCACCGAGGTTTTGGTTACGGTATGGGTATAGTTGGCAAATTCGTGCAGCCAAAAAGAGGCAGGATCGTCCAGATCAAAGATATTATTTGGCGTGAAGCTGATGCTGCGGATCGTTATGCCGGCATCACTGGTTAAAAACTGGTTGTCGGCTACCGGCTGGCAGTCAGCATAAACCTGGCCACAACACAGCAACAACAGGCTTAGCTTTGCGCTTGCTCTCATAACCGGCTCCCTTGGCAGTAGGCTGTAAAGTGTAGTGCAGCAACCTTAAAACTACCTTAACCTCTGCCAAGGTGCCAATAAAATCTGTAATACAATTATTTAGTTGTATCAGCCTGTGCCTTGAGGGTGTCGGCTATTGTGGCAAGGTGCACAGTGCGCTGTGGAAACGGAATTTCAATACCGGCCTGGTCAAATGCCAGTTTAATCTCTTCCTGCAGGCTGTTACGCAGCTCTCTGAAATTTTCCCGTTTGCTCCATACCGAAAACTGGATATTCAGTGCTGAATCGCCAAAGCCTAAAAATAAAAACATCGGTGCCGGTTCGTCTAAGCACAGCGGGTTTTTGTCGGCAACCTCATGCAGTACCTTACGCACCGTGGCAATTTGCTCTTTGTACGCCACGCCCAGCAACAGGTCAAAACGACGGATGGGAAAGCGGGTCAGGTTAGTCACCTCGCTTTTAATCAGGCTTTCATTAGGAATACGCACAAACAGGTTATCAAAGGTGCGCAGCTTGACCGACAGCAAATCTATTGATAACACCTCGCCGGTGGTATTACCCACTTTAATGGTATCGCCCAGTTGAAACGGCTTTTCGCCGATTAAAAACAACCCGCTGATTAAATTCGACGCCGAAGTTTGTGAGGCAAACCCCAGTGCCACCGACAGCACACCGGCGGCGCCCAGTAACACACTTAATGAAAAGCCGAGCTGCTTCAGCGCCGAGGCCATAAACAGCGCTAAGATCAGCCAGTACAGCAAGCGTTTAAACAGCACCACATGGTGCTGCGAGAAATTAAGGTTTAAAAAACGCCCGGCCGCGCGCGAAGCCAAGCCGGCAACGACAAAACCCGCCAGTAATAAAATACAGGCTTTGAGCAGATGGCTGGCTTGTTCAGATTGCAGCCACAGCAACAGTTGTTCTGGCATAAATACCTCGGTTAATCGGTAAACATATGGGTAAAGGCCCGGATAAAATTATGTTTGTCGGGGACGGTACGGGCCGGGCTAAGCTGCGTCATGCTGCCAAGCTCAGCAGTGGATAGCTGGCCTGTTTTAAAGCGGGTTAAACCACCGGCGCTTTCATGTTGCAAACGGATGGGGTCGGTCCATAAATTGCCATCCGCCGAGCTATATACCGCCAGATAAGGTACCGGAATACTGATTTTGTTCAGGCTAAGCAGCTGGCGCGAGCTATTGTGAATGTGCACCGGGGTGATCGCCCGGTGTGGCCGCTTGGGCAGCTCGTCTTTACTAAAACGGGCGTGGGTTTTATCGGCATAACACAGCTCACCCACCTGGGTAGAGGGGCCAAACCAGGTGTCAGACAGCCGGGTGACGGCAATGTCCTGCAGTGGGCAGTCTGGCTGGCGTAAGGCTGCACGCACAGTCACCGGCGAGCTGATATACAACGTGATTTGCTCGCCAGACGGAATATGCAGCGGTTGCAGCGTTTTTACCACTACAGGGCGGTCAAGCAGCAGTGGTGTCAGGCAAAAACTGGCAGGGCTTTGACGGAACATATAACGCTCGGCGGTTAGCCCCGGCGGCATACACAGCGCCGCCGCGCTACTTAGCTGCTCACGATGCTCTGTCGGGCTAAGCTGTTCATACGCCAGTAACCACTGCTGTGGCTGGCGGCTAAGGTACAGGCTGAGCGGCCCGATATTGACATGCCAGCACTGGTGCTCGGCCAGTTCAACCGGTAACCACCAGGCAAAGGGAGTTGTGTTCTGTTGTGTCATCATCGTACTCAGTTAGGCTTGTCCGGTTAATACTAACATGAAGCTCTTTTGGCGTTTTTACCATATTCAGTGGAAATTCACCGCTATGCTTTATAAAATAACGCCATCTTTTGCTTATTGTGCAACAGGTTAATACCGTTAACCGCAAATGAGAAACCCTATGGACGTGCCCGGTAGCAGGTGCAGCCTGCCAATCATCATTCGTTACGCCATGTTCGCTTAGCCGGGTGTCCAACAGCCCTTGCTAAGCCAGTTTAGTAAGAGGTTGCTATGGAATTGCCGGCGCTAATCAGCACACTGCGCACTGCGCTTGAATCCGATACGGTGCATCTGCTGCGTGAGCAGGTAGAGGACGTACACCCGGCCGATCTGGCCACCGCCTTAGTGGAATTTGCGCCCGAAGATTTATGGACACTACTGACCGTGCTGCCACGCGCCGAGCAAGCCGAAGTGTTTGGCTATTTACCGCCAGAGCAGCAGGTGAAGCTGTCTATCCGCATCAGCCGGCGTAAACTGGCGCCTATTATCCGCCAGATGTCCTCTGACGAGCGCGCCGACTTATTTAACCGCTTAAGCGACGAGCAGCGCGAAACTCTGCTACCGGCGCTGGCGCAGGCCGAGCGTGAAGACTTACTGCGCTTAAGTTCGCACGAAGAAGGCACCGCCGGTGCCATTATGACATCAGACTATGCCATTTTGGCGCAGCAGCTGAATGTGGCGCAGGCGCTCGATTCCTTACGCCGCGAAGCACCGGATAAAGAAACCATCTATTCGGCCTATGTGGTAGACGATGCCCGTAAGTTAATAGGCGTGGTGACCTTGCGCGATCTTATTCTGGCGCCGGTGACGATGCCGATTGACGAGCTGGTAAACCATGATCCTATTTATGCCAGCGTAGAGATGCCACAGGAAGAAGTGGCGGCGCTGATTGCCAAATACGACTTAATGGCACTGCCGATTGTTAACAGCGAGCATCAGATGGTGGGTATTGTTACCTATGACGATGCGATGGACGTGGCCGCGCAAGAAGCGACCGAAGACTTTCACAAAACCGCCACCATCGGCAAACTGGAAACCAGCGTTAAAGAGGCCGGCATAGGCTTGCTGTACCGTAAACGTGTGCTGTGGCTGGTGATTCTGGTGTTTGGCAATATCTTCTCTGGCGCTGGCATTGCCTACTTTGAAGGCACTATATCCAGCCATATTGCGCTATTGTTTTTTTTACCCTTGCTGATTGGCAGCAGCGGTAATGCCGGCGCCCAATCCGGCACCCTGATGGTGCGCGCCCTGGCCACCGGCGAAATTAAACTGCGCGACTGGGGCTATTTACTCGGTAAAGAGTGCCTGGTCGCCGGCTTGCTTGGCCTGACCATGGCCGCGGCGGTAGTAGGCTTAGGCTGGTGGCGCGGCGGTTATGATATTGCCGTAGTGGTCGCCCTTACCATGATGCTGGTGGTACTGGCCGGCAGTTTAATCGGCTTGTCGCTACCCTTTTTACTCAGCCGCTTTAAGCTCGACCCCGCTACCGCCAGCGGCCCGCTGATTACCTCTATCGCCGACGTCGCCGGCGTGGTGCTGTATTTTTCTATCGCCACCTGGTATTTGGGGTTATAGCCGGATTCCGGCTGCCTAATTGTATCTTTATTGTCATCAATCCGCGCTTTTTGTAATTAGTGGTTAATTTTATTTGTTGCAAAATTAACCACTATGAGTAAAATCTGCCAGTTTTTATTTTGTAACGATATTGTTCTCTTGTTTTATCGCGGAGAAACAATAAGTTTGCCTGCCAGATAATAAAAAGGCTTAAAAGGATTGCCCATGCTTGCTGTTGTTCGCTGTTTGTTGTTAACCGTTTTGGTGCTGGTTGGTTTTTCTGCCAAGGCTAATAGTGGTGGTTACGAGCTATTTAGTGACTATGCCGGGGATATATATCTAGCCGCGCCCAAACAATTTGTGCTGATACATGCTGAGGTTAGCGTGCCACTGGCGCTGACACCGGCAAATGGATTAATGCGGTTATTTCAGGGCGCAACGGGCTGGCAAGTTGAGTATCTGACGGAAGAGCAATGGCGGGCGTTACAGCTGCAGCAGGGGCATAGCAGTGTGCGCCAGCTTAGTTATGCCGATTACACCGGTAATGGTGTTGGCGATTTAAGGATCTTGTTTCACGAAGCCAATCTGCCTGTTATTACCTTGTCGAATCTTGACACTGAAGCCACGGTGTCAGCCGTTGGTGGCAACGTATATGACCCAATAGAACCCTTACCCACGTCTATAGTGGCAGGCTCGGTGGTTGGATTAACTGCCGGCGAGTTCCGCGTAGATGAGTCTGGTGCGGCAACTTATCAAATTCCGCTATCACTGCCTGCAGGTATCGCTGGCGTGCAGCCACAGTTAGCGTTCAGTTACAACAGCTCAGGTGGCGATGGTTATATGGGCGTGGGTTGGAGTTTTTCAGGCGCTTCAGCGGTAACCCGCTGTCCAAAAAATATTGCCGTTGACGGCGTGCAAGGCAATGTGGCTTTTAGCGCATCAGACAGATTATGTCTGGATGGACAACGACTGGTAACAAATGGTAAAGAGAATGATATTGGTGTTGCCGATAGCGCTTACTGGAACAACAGCACCTTATTGCATACCGAGATTGACAGTTTCAGTACTGTACGCCGACATGGTTCTGCTGCCCAAGGGCCTTTAGCCTTTACGGTAGAAACCAAGTCAGGTGAAATCCATTATTACGGTGATGTGTCTGCTGTAAGCGGTAGCGATACTATGGGTAATCCGCTGGCAATCAGTTTGCGCAATGCCGCAGGAGGTAGCGAAACCGGTACTGATGCCTTTTTTGATACCGCCAGTAATTCTGGTACAGCCAGGCTTTGGGCGTTAAAAGCCATCAAGGATGCAAAGGGCAACTATATTGTTTACAAATACCAGAAAGACCTTGCCAAAGGTGAACACTATTTAACTGAAGTGCATTATACCGGTAGAGCGGGTGGTGCAGCCCCGTTTGCCAAGGTGCAGTTAAATTACGCCAACAACCCAAAACGCGCTGCCGGATGGCAAGCGGGTTCCCGCGTGATGATGTCAAAATTATTATCGAACGTGTCGGTTTATCTGGATGGCAGCGCAGATAGTAATATTGTGCGGCATTATCAGCTCAATTATGTTTCATCAAATGTGCTGGAAGAAAAAAATCATCTGATTTCTGTGCAGGAATGTGCCGATAAGGGATTGCAACAATGTCTTCCCGCTACCCAGTTTGACTGGCAGAAACCAGCAGCAAAAACGACAACTTATCAAACTCGCTGTGAAACAGAACCTGGTGTACCACAGTTCTGTTGGCAAGAACCTGTTACCGAAAATTACGTACCTTTTTCCACAGCATCCGAGCTTAAGGGGAGTTCTTTTGATCGCTACAATCAGCAGTTTATCGATATAAATGGTGACGGTTATGTCGACATGCTGTATGTGCGCTCCAACCAGTGGAAACTGCGTTTGGGCGGTGGTCAGGTTACTTACCAGCAACGTTGTCAGAATATTCCTGGCGAACCAACATTTTGTTGGGAAGAGCCGGTAACCAACAATTACGTTAATGAAATTGGCTTGACGAATGTTGGTATCAACAAGAAACAGTTTGCCCAATCGATCGACTATAACGGTGATGGCCAGCGTGATCTACTGGTAGCTAACTCAGCGACCAGTAACTGGCATATCATTGCCTATACCCCGTCAACCACCAGTGCAACTCGATGTGAGCCGGAACCCTATGGCAGGCAGTTATGCGAAACCTATGATATCCAGTTAAACCACACGCTTATCAATACCAATCGGGTTGCCTATGGTCTCGAGGGGGGCGCTTTTGTCGCTGATATCGACGGCGATGGTCTGGAGGATATTGTCTATGTTCGCGATGGCCGCTTTCGCTGGTATCAAAATTTAGGCAGCGTGATAAATGGCAGCCCGTTTAGCAGCGAAAAAGATTTAGGCCCTATTGGGGAGAGTTCGGGAGGCGTATTTGATATGTACCCGGACCGCTTCACGGCAGATATGAAATCTGCATCAATGCTGGATATTAACGGTGATGGTAAAACGGATCTGATTGTTAAAGTAAGTCAAACAGTGTGGGAGCCTGATCCAGGCTCGGGATGCCAGATCCAAATTCAATCCGAGCCTGCATACAGCACACAAAGTGTTCAAACCAGTCCGACATCGGCATGCGGCCAATGGGTAACGACAAACAGTGTGAAGTTGTTTACATCGACCGGCAGCAGTCTGGTTGAACGACAAAACTTAGGCAATATTGCTGACGTGCGCGCAGTGGACTTAAATGGTGACGGTTACACCGACCTGATGTACCGCAGCAATACTCGCTGGTATTACCGGATGTCTAATGGCAACCTATTGTTAGCGGCACGCCAGGCGAGTTTGCCGGCGGTGTCTAATAGCTTGTTAGGGTTAACCTATTTTATTGATATTAATGGCGATGGCAGAACAGATGTATTGCTGCCTACCAGTAGCAGTAACTGGAGCATTTATTTATCCCGGCCAACCGATACTACCGAGCAGGTGTTGTTTGAACAGCGCGGCAGCAGAACCTTCGATAGTAACGCTGCAATTCAGTTTGCTGATATTAATGCTGATGGGAAATTAGACTTACTTACGGCAACCAATGATAACGGCTGGAAAATTTTTCATAGCTTACGGCCGCATATTAATGAATATGCCATTAACAAAATTACTAATGGCTGGGGAGTGGTCACCGACATTGAATATAAAAATATCACCAATAAGTCGGTCTATTTCCGTGATGCGTCAAGCAATAACACCAGTAGTGACTTCTTCTCGCCCCGTGCCGGCATGTATGTGGTGTCTAAGGTTAGTTCAGAGGTTAACCCGACGAAAAAGGTCAGTGTAACTTATCAGTACGGCGGTTTGCTGGTGCATAAAAAAGGCCGCGGTATGCTGGGTTTTGAAGTGCTTCGCACCAAAGACCAGCAAACTAACGTCGTTACTGAAACGGTTTACAACCAGCTGTGGCCCTATACTGGCATTCCTAAAACTACCACTCAGGTTATTACGGTAAATGGCACAGAACATCTATTATCCTTTGCCAAAAATACCGTTGCTAAACGTGCCACAAGCCAAGGTGGTGTGTATCCCTACATCAGCGCCAGTGAAGAGCACAGTTACCAGCTTGGCAGCAATAACCAGCATTATGCGCTGGCAAAAACCAGCAGCAGTTTTAGTTACGATACTTATGGCAACCTGTTAACCAATACAGTAGTGCAGAGCGACGCCAATACTACGAGCCAAAAGTTAACCACAACAACAGTAAACAGCTATGGCACTTCAGTGGTTCACCAGCGTTATGGCCGTCTGGCTACAACTAAGGTAACAAAAACACAAGGTAGTAAGAGTCTGGTTCGGGAAAGTCAGTTTGATTACTACGACAAAACCGGTGGCTTACTACTAAAAACAGAGATCCTGGCACCCAATAACAGCGCGCTGCGTACCAGCACGCAATACAGCTATGATGCAGCGGGTAATATTAGCCGTAAAGCCGTTACAGCGGGGACTAATGCAACTGGCAGTGTTACCGCCACCCGTGCAAGCGACAGCGTATATGACAGCCGTCTTCGCTATCTGAAAGAAAGTATTAACCCCTTGGGTTATAAAACGGTCTATACCTACAACGGCCTAAGCGCCGATACGGTTACCGGCCGGGTAAATTACATCAACACTGTTGATGCCAATAATCAAACCAGCCGGCAGTACTTAACGGCGCTGGGGCAAAGTTATCGCAGTTATATTAAAGGCCATAGCAGTAGCGATCCGGTAATTAACAGCTACACCGAGCGGCTTTATTGCAGCCAGATATCTGGTGGCTGTGGCGTGACAGGTGCTTATGCCCGTATCCGGCAGTATGCCGATGGCGGTGGTGAGCAGCTGCAGTTTTTAGATAAGTATGGCCGTGATATAGAAAGCCGCACTAAGTTGCTTACCGGTAGCTGGTCGGTTAGCCGCACAACTTATGATGCGCAGGGGCGGCCAGAGTATAGTTACGAGCCAGGCATAGGTGCAGCGTCAGGCCATGCCAGCCGCGTAGAGTATGACAGCCTGGGCCGGGCTTATAAAACTCACCTGGCCAGTGGCGGCGTTAGCGAAATCAGCTATCGTGGTTTCTTAACCATTACCACTGACCCAGAAGGTAAAACACAGCAAACATTAACCAATTACCTGGGCCAGACACAGCAGGTAAAAGATCACTTAAATAATATTCTCGATTACAGTTACGACCCGTTCGGTAACCTGGAAACGGTGCACGCCCAAAGTGTTACCGGGGTGCGCAGCTTACGTACGCAAAACTTCTATGACGCCTATGGCCGTAAGTACCGCATGAACGATCAGGACAAAGGTGTCTGGAACTATAGCTATAACGCCTTTGGTGAACTACTCAGCCAGACTGATGCGAAAAACCAAACCACAGCGTTTGACTATGACAGTATAGGGCGCATGACACGCCGTTATGACCCATCTGGCACCAGCTGCTGGGACTATGGTAACAGTGTAGCCAGCTACAACCGTGGTCAGTTAACCCGGGTGCGCAGCTTTGGCACTAACCAGCCATGTACTACCACCGCAACACCAGACTATGAAGAGCTGTACAGCTACAATAGCCGGGCACTACCAGCCAGTAAGCTTACCCGCACGGCCGGCAGCAGTTTTAGCGTTAGCAGCAGCTACGACAGCTTTAACCGTCTGCATTTACTGACTTACCCCAGCTGGACACTGAACCCGGCCGATGATCTGGTGATTAAACATGAGTATCAACATGGCAGCCTGGTTAAGCTGACCGATAACAAGTCAAACCGGGTATACCAGCATATTCAGGCCGTAAACGCGCGCGGCCAGGCCACTAAGGTGGTGTATGCCAATGGGGTAACCGAAGATCGCAGTTTTTACGGTGCCAGTGGCTGGTTAGATACCTTAACGGTGAAACGCGGTGCTACCCATGTACATAACATGGACTACAACTACGACTATGTGGGCAACGTTACCCAGCGCCAGCTGAACTTTGGCAATGTCGGTAGCCAGGCCGGTTTTACCGAAATATTTGGCTATGATGATTTACACCGCGTTACCTCGCGTACCATCAGTGCGGTAAGCGGCAGTGCTGGCTACAGCAGCCTGCCGGCGGCGCTTAAGATGAATGAAAGCTACCGCTTCGATCATTTTGGCAATATGACCTTTAAAACCAATGTTGGTAATTATTGCTATGACAGCAGTAAAACCAACCGTTTAACCGGCGTATGGTCAGGTAGCAATTGCACTGGCACCCGCCATTACAACTTTAGTTATGATAATAACGGCAATGTCACCAACGACGGTAAGCGCAGCTTGACCTATACCGCCTTTGATAAACCTGCCAGAGTAACCCAGGGCGCTAACCGCACCGATTTTGCTTACGGCCCCAACCGCGAGCTGTATCGCCGTACTGATGTGCGTGATAACAAAACCACCGATACCTTATATATTGGCGGCTTATACGAGCGGGTAAGTTTACCCACAGCGGTCACCGAGCATAAGTTTTATGTCGGCAATGCGGTAATTACCAAGCGCAGCAATAACGCGCATGACGAATATTACCTGCACAAAGACGGCCAGGGTTCTACCACCAGCATAACCAATGCTACTGGCAGCTTGTTGCAACAGTTTATCTACGACCCCTGGGGCAAGCAGTACAGCGTAAGCACTAACAGCGTGTTTACCACCTACAGCAACCCAGGTGACAGTAAAGGTTACACCGGCCATAAGATGATTAACGACTTTGACGTTATTCATATGGGCGGTCGGATCTACGATCCAACCTTGGGCCGATTCCTACAGGCCGATCCGTTCATTCAGGCACCGGAGAATAGTCAAAATTATAACCGCTACAGTTATGTAATAAATAATCCTCTTAGATATGTAGACCCAAGCGGCTATAACTTCTTAGAAAAGATAGCTAAGCCATTCAAAAAGCTAGGGCGAAGTATCCTTAAGGCGTTGGGGCCTAAGGTAAGTGGTTGGTTGGTTTCTATTGGTTCTGCTTGGTGCGGTCCATATTATGCCGCTTGTGTAGCCGCTGGAAACTATGAAATTGCCCGCTCTCAGGGAGCAAATTCCACAGGAGCATTGCGAGGAGCATTTACGGCAGGTGCAATGGCATATGTTGGGCAGCAGGCAAATACACAATGGGGACAAGGTTCATGGCAATCCGTAGCGACTCAGGCAACCGCAGGAGGAATTGCTGCTGACTTAAATGGAGGTAAATTTGGTCATGGCTTCTGGGCAGCAGGCTTTAATGCGTTCCAACAAGGGCCAAATTCTGGAGCTGGATACGGGCAAGATCTAAATAGTTGGGGCGACTATGCTAGTTCCTTTGGTAACTATATGGTTAGCTCATATACCAGAGATGAAATGGCAAGGTTTGCAAGAAAGAATGGAATGACGCTAACTGAACTAAATATTCTTTTAACTTTAAATTCTTTCGCAGGGAATTATATTGCAGGCTCCAGATATGACGCTAAAACGAATGAAATGACTGGTTTTACATCTCGTGAAGCGGGCGTATGGGGAGTACTTTGGGATGTAAATGACACATTATTGGGTTATCAAGGCTATTTAGATGCGTCCGGCTTCGACTATATTAATAGTGCAAATGCTGGTAGTCATATTTCATATTGCCATAGTTTAGGTACACTCACCTGTAACACACTAGTTGCAAAAGGTTTTGCACCTTCTGCGAGCCTAAACTCTTTGCCTTTTGGAAACGTGGCATATGGTGCAAACCAAAGAATGACTCAGTTAGGCAAATGGGACATTGTAAACGGATTTATATTCGGAAGAATGTTTAACTGGGGGGCAACTTCTACCAACTGTAGAAGTATTGACGATGCATTATGTCATGGCGGGAGTAACTATCGATGATTAAGTATATTTTAAAATTAACGGCTGTACTCTCTTTAAGTGCTTGCGCTTTCTCATCAAGTCTGGACTACACTGGAAGTTATACGGGAGATTGCTATCAGTTATTAAAACCAAGCGTGTTGTATAAAGGTTGGTGCGCAAACTTATCTTCATCAATATCGACAGCAGGCAGTTGCTTAGGTGTACAGTCTTTACCCATTCAGGCGTATGATAAAGAAAAAAGTATTTTGAATTCTTTTGCTCAATATCAAAGTGACAAAGAGTTTTGGAATGAAAAGTTATTTGGTACTTCATTATCCTCATCTAAATATGCCTTGGTAGATAAAATTTCTGCAAATACACAATTACAAATAACTAATGTAATAAAAAAACAATGGGGAACTGACGGCTATTTTTGGGCAGTTAGAGCCAAACTTTTAACTGGGGAATATAAGGGGAGTGTGGTTACATTACCAACGTATAAGTTTCACTTAGGGAATGCGTGGACAAAAAGGCCATCAACTGAAAACTTTTATTTAGATAGCTTTTATGTAAAGAGTTGTGATGCTGTGGTAGAGTAATTGATTTTATATTCAATGTGGTCAGGTCTTGCTTTTTGCAATATAGATAAAGGATTAAAATGAAAGCGTTTTTGGTTGCTTTCATAATATTATTCGCTAACGGTGTGCAGGCTGATACCACTGCCAAGATTGATAAGATACTAATGTATGAAGGCGGTAACCTGGTCTATATCTACCCGGTGGGTGGTGTACAGAATAAGCCTGCTTGCCATGGCTCTAACGGTGATTATTTATCATTTAGCATGGCCCGCCCAATGGCGAAAGACTATTTAAGCGTTTTGATGATGGCTTTTGCTATGCAAAAAACAGTGAGTTTTAGAACCTACCGGGATTGCGTGGACCAGCCAATGTCAGACACTGTTATGTATTTTACCGTACATGGTTAAAAGAGTTTTAGTTAATCTATTTGGGGTATAACAATAATGCAGGATGCGCTGAGAAAGTATATGAAAAGTTTGCTGGTTATGTTGGGGCTACTTCTGCCTGTGACTGCTATTGCCAATATTACTGTACATGGTGAAGTGGCGCGTATTTACCCATCAGGCAATGCCGTGCACTTTAAGTTAAAAAATGACCAGTGCGGTAATACCGGCCAATATTACTATTTTATGCTTGGCACTGAGGTAGAAAAAGCCTGGTATGCCCTGCTGCTGGCTGCGGCTAATACAGGTAAGCCGGTACGTGTATCGATACCAGTATGCCCGACAACGTCTTATGTACAGGTGAATTATATTTATCAGGATTATTAATCACACAAGTTACTTTAGCGAAGGAATAATTACATGCGTATTGTTTTAATATTTGTATTCTTGTTTGGCTTTGCATCTTCTGTGAGCGCTAATGGGCTGGAGGAATTAGCACATACAAAAGTCAGCGCCATTCAGGGGTATGCGGATTATGGTAACGGCGACTTTATTTTCACTGTTGAAGCTGTCGGGCAAGTTTGTAAAGGATATTGGTTGGCTAAATCCAGCCCTGGTACGGCTAATTTGATTGCGTTGATTATCGCGGCACAGAAGGCGAAGTCAACTATAAGCATCTGGGGGCACACAGACGCCGGCAATAAGTGGGCTGGCGCCAGCAAACATTACTGTAAAGTATATTCGGTTCTCGATGCAGGCTAAAAAAAGCTTTGGGGTCAAAAAAAGCTTTGTGGTCAGGTCTTGCCTTTTTCCTTATTGATAAAGGATTAAAATGAAAACGGTTTTAGTGGCTCTAATAATGCTATTCGCTATTGGTGTGCAGGCCGATACCACTGCCAAGATTGATAAGATACTAATGTATGAAGGCTGTAACCTGGTTTATATCTACCTGGTGGGTGGCGTGCAAAATAAACCGGCTTGTCATGGTTCTAACTGTGATTATTTATCATTTAGCATGGCCCGCCCCATGGCGAAAGACTATTTAAGCGTGTTGATGATGGCATTTGCTATGCAAAAAACGGTGAGTTTTAGAACCTACCGGGATTGTGTTGACCAGCCAATGTCAGACACTGTTATGTACTTTACCGTGCATGGTTAAAACAACTTAATATCAATTGACTTCTGGTGTAGCAAAAATATTAATCACCAATTGTTGTTTTGCATTGGAGTCTTAAATGGTTAAACGATTATCCGTTTTTGTGTTGGTTTTATTTATATCTGCCCCGGTTGCAGTTGCTGAGATTGTTACCGGCAAGGTGACCTCTTTACAGGTACCAACCAATGCTGATGTAACAACAATTTATTTTAAGATTGACCCTATGCCACAAGCCGTTAAAGAGTGGTTTTTTATCCGGGCGGGGTCTGGTGAATCTGCGGGGTGCAGTCTGACAGGAAACGAGAAAACGACAGACAGAGCTTATTCTGCACTGTTAACGGCGCAGGCGTCAGGTAAAACAGTTACTTTGGCATATTGCCCAGACACAAATGGCTATGGCTTGGTTAACGAGTTTGTAAGGATTAACAATCAGTAATTTACAGGCTTATTTATTGAAACTAGTTCAACTTAATGGTTCATAAACAGTGTTTTGGGGCGAGACCACAAAGCGGTTTTGAGTCGTGACAGTCTATAAAAATAAAGCTTAGTAAAGCACCTCTGCACATACTTTTAAATCGGGGATTTATAACAACGATGAGTCTTAAACAACGTTTGATCTGCCTAGCCTTCTTAGCACTGTCATCACCCAATGTTGTGGCATGGGACGGTATGACTACCGGGCATATTCGCACTATTGATGTTACAGGTGGTAATAATTATGGGTTTCGTGTCAGTCTGGAAGGGGGGCCGCTTCTTTGCGGCAATTCACATACTTGGGCATACATAAATGAAGCAGATAGTAACTACCAAACCTATGTAGCTGTTTTGCTCGCAGCGAAGGCCGCAAAACAAAGCGTAACCCTTTACACAAATAGACAAAATAATGCCTCTGATGGCTATTGCCATATAGGTTACATATCTGTGAATTAAGGATTGTCTGGGTTAAATGCTAGGTGTGTAGTTGGCTGTTTTTGTAGGTAAAAATCGTATTCCTGGCTGTTTAACCTGTTTATTAAACTGAAAGGAAATATAGGGCATGTTAAAAATAAAAAACCTAGCGGCAGGTTTGTTTTTGCTGCTGTTTAGCCTGCCAACATTACAAGCCGCAGAGTACTTTAGAGACCGTACCATTATCGGCGCTGGGGTATTTGCCTCTGCCGGTAAAAGCATTCTGCTGATTGATATTAGCGGTGATAAAAGCACAATGCCTGCTTGTGCGACTACAGGCCGCTTTGCTATCGACAGCAGCTCGCCTGCATTTAAAGATGTGGTCGCACTGGTTATGACAGCGTACGCCAAAGGTGAGACTAATGTTGATATCAATGCTACCTCTAGCTGCACCAGTTGGGCTAATGCACAGGATTTTATTGGCATTAAAGTGGGTACCATGCCGTGGTAGCTATCAGTTACTTAATAGGAAAACACGATGCTTGAAAATTTCATAAAATGCTGTTGTGTTGCGGCGGCATTATTCATTGCTGTCCCGGCCAGTGCAAACATCTGGTGCAGCGGCAAATTGGCTGGCGTGTATATCAACTCGTCTGGTGATGTGATTATAAACGGCAGTTGGCGCAACGACTGGACGCGTATTTGTAATCTGAACGAGGCAACGCCGGGCACGGTGACGTGTTCGTTATGGGCATCTTTTGCCACGACAGCCTGGCAGGGCAATCGTAGCGTGCGCTTAATGTATGGTGGGCAGGGTAGTTGCAGTGAAATTCCAAGTTATAACGGCGCGCCAACCCCGGCTTACGTTATGCTGGAAGGCCAGTCGTAAATAAGGATGTAAGATGAAAAAGCTAATAGTAGGAGCGCTGATGGCATGCAGCATTAGTGCTAACTCTGCTGAGCTGGTATGCAGTGGCACTGTAGATATGTTGGCATACCATGCTAACAACAAGTTGATGATTAAACTTAGCAATATGAATACAGCGGTGTTTTTTTGCAGCCCTGACAGCGAGTGGGTAGTAAGCGGCACGCCCTATAAAACCGGGCCGCAAACCTGCCAAACCATGTACAGCACCTTTTTAGCCGCTAAGTTAGCCGGCAAAACGCTAAGCAGCGTTTACTTCGATGGTGATCAAGTTCCTTCCAGTTGCAGTAGTTGGGGTAGCTGGTCGGTAGCCAATATTCGACATTTTGTCATTAATTAAAGTCTCATTCGCGTCAGAATTACCGAGTAAGTTCAGTTGTAATCAACTATGTCAATCTGCAAAAGCTCGAATAAAGAGGTAATAAAATTGAAAGGAATCATTTGCTTTTTTACATTATTGTTTGGCTTGCCGGTACAAGCGGCTGAGACATTGAGTGGTTTAACTGAGATAACCAAATTGTATCCAACCCAAGGCGGTTTAATATTTAATACCGTGTATAAAAATACCGAGTTAAGTAGTTGTGAGGGGGGGAGCCGGTTCGTTTTGGATATAAATGCCGCAGATTATAACACCCAAGTGTCAGTGTTGATCGCTGCGTTTATGGCTGGAAAGCGCGTTGAGCTGATTATCGAAAACCGACCTGTTACATGCTCTGCTGTGGTTAACCGCTTTAGAGTAGCTCGTTAAAGCTCGCTTCGTGGGCAATAACTTATGTGATTTGCATAACGGTATTGAAACCTTAACCCGGTTGGAAATGAAGTAAATGAATAAAGTTTTAATTATACTAGGCCTGTTGATTAGTTTTACAAGCCAAGCTGCCTATAACGCTAATATGCGCGGTGAGATACAAGGTATTTACGTATACACAGATGCAGACCATATCTACGTTATATTGAAGAACCAACCATCCAATCACCCTACTTGTAACCCCAATTATTTTGTCATACCTGCGAGTGTGCCCTACGAGCGCCGACAAATGCTGCTATCCCGTTTACTTACAGCATACGCGTCCAAAGAGGTTGTTAATATTGGTTATGATGCCACGGGTAGCTGTGCAAACGGTTATATTCAGATTCACCGGGTTGGGTAAATAAGTCTAAATAGAAAGGGAAGCCATTGTGAAAAAATCATCCTATTTAATGCTGGCAGTTGGTACCTTTGTCAGCTTTTCTGCACTAGCCAGAAAAGATTGCCCACCAGCAGTGGTGCAGAATATTCAGATCGAATCAAACCATGTGTTGTATCTGCAAAAGGGCTATCCCTGGCGTCGGCTGGGTGTGTTGGATGAGCCTGGTACGCGCGAGCGTTTGTCTGCATTACTTGCTGCGCAGATGGCCGGGAAGCGTGTCAGTATGGCCTATAAAGATGCAGCATATGACTGCTCCAGTACCAATTACAGTGTGAGCGCTTATCTACTCAGGACCTATAGCGATTAAAAGATATGAGAATTTTACCTGTTTTTAGCTTTATTTTATTGTCTGTAAGTGTTCAGAGTGAAGCTGCACGCTATTGGCCGGCAACCACTCTGTCTGATTGGTCTTTGTCTTTAAATAATGGCGTAGCATATATCGGTTCGCCGCAAATGGCGCCGCACTGTTCATATGCCAGAGCGCAAATTAATATGTCTGGTACTGAGTTCGATAAAGCGTTATATGCCTATGCGTTGTCAGCGAAAGCTAGGGGTAAAAAGTTACGCTATGTAGTAGATAACAGCCATACCACCTGCATTATTTCGGGGCTGTCAGAGGTTGATGAATAACAGTCCTGCTTACAT
The DNA here is from genome assembly GCF_000296695.1 of Rheinheimera nanhaiensis E407-8. Classification (GTDB taxonomy): domain Bacteria; phylum Pseudomonadota; class Gammaproteobacteria; order Enterobacterales; family Alteromonadaceae; genus Alishewanella; species Alishewanella nanhaiensis. The sequence continues at coordinate 101,681 of NZ_BAFK01000005.1, read as the reverse complement.
GTACTAAAAATCACGCGGCTAGCGATGTGAGTTAAAGAGTATTAAGGCCTGATAATTCAGGCCTTTTTTGTCTTTAGTGTTTATCACAACCAATCAAAGCTGATTTCAACCGGCACCCCTTCAATGTCGGTAATCGGTTGCTCAGGCGTTAAGGTGAGTTTAAGTACTGCCTGTTCGCCATCGAACGGGCCGGCTAATTTCGCCGGCAGGCGCTCCAGCAGCTGGGCGGGCTCGGTAATAGTAGCGCGCACTTTATCACCGTTGGGCAGCCGTACCGTTGCGTTGCCGCCTACCTTGGCATAATCGAGGTACTTTGGCTCAAGATAGCCGAAAATCACCGGTGCAGGCCGGTTGGATAGCAGCAAAAGCGGCTGGTTTTGCTGGACAAATTCGCCGGCTTTTACCTGAATATCAATCACCCGGCCGGCCGATAAAGCGGTAATTGCCAGCTGCTGTTGTTGTGCTTGCAGCTGCGCCAGGGCTTGTTGTAGCTGGCGGCGGGCCTGGGCCACGCTGCCGGCCAGTTGTTGCATTTGTTGCTGCTGGCTGAGCTGCAAGGTATCGGTTTTAGCCTGCTCTAACGCCAGTTTGGCGTTGGTCAGCGTTTGCTGCACGGCGGCCATTTCATGGGTTAGCACTAAGCCCGAGCGCTTAAAATTCTGGTAGCTGCTCAGGTACTCGCTTTGCTGGGTAACGGCCTGCTCGGCAATGCTAATGCTGGCCTGCCGCTGCTGTAATATTGCCTGATCGGATACCGCTACCGGTTGCGCCAGTTGTGCCAGCTGCTGTTGCAGCTCAGTTATTTGCGCATCCAGTTGCGGGTCTTGCAACTGCAGTAGCAGGCTGCCGCTGTCTATGTTTTGGCCTTTGGTAACGGCAATACTGACTAAACGGGCATTGGCCGGCGAGCGCAGCTCCAGCGGCTCGGTGCTGATAAGGCCGGGCGCCAGGATCAGCAGTTGTGGCCTAAGCAGTACCCACAGTACCAGTAGCACTGGCAAGAGCACTAACGCCAGCAGCATATACCAACGCGCTTTATAGGCACCGCGTTTGGCTGCCGCGTAGTCGACTTTCAGCCCCTGCTCCACGGTGGGCTGGCTGGCTTTGCTGCTTGGCTGATAATTAATTTTCATTAAAACTTTCTTCCCCGTTTCAGCACCCACCAGGGCGCCATAGAACTTTCTTCGTGCGAGCGGCGCACCACTTCATTTAATAAGGCAAACATGCAGACCAAACGCATAAAAAAGGCGTAGAACGGGTACAGCGGTAAAAAGGGCAATAAGCGGATGTCCTGCCTGATCCGCTCGGAAATGGCGATAAGCACCAGCAAATAAAAGAAGCCCAGCGCTGCCAGATACAGCAAATAAATGGTTACGCCGATAGAGACTAAAAACTGCCACGGAAAGCTCAGTGCCAGGCCAACGCTATAACCGACAATCACAAAGGGCATTAACACGTTTTGCATAAAACCGTACAGCAGGGTAAAGACAAAGGTACTCATGCCAAGCAGGCGCGGGCTAAAGGCCGGCCAGTGCTTACGAAAGTATAAAAACAGCAGGTCGCCATCCCAGCGCAGCCGCTGCAGCACCAGCGTTTTTAAATCGGCCGGCGCATCGGTATGGCCAATGGCCAGGGTGGCAAAGGGTATGCGTAAATTAGGATGACGGCCAAAGTATTGCTTAATGCGTACCGTTAAATCTAAGTCTTCGGCGGTGTGGGTATCCCAGCCGCCAATTTGTTGCAAAAAGCTGCGGCGAAAGGCGCCGAAGGCGCCGCTGATGTTATTGAGCAAATTCCACTGCGCCAGACCGGTTTTGCCGCCCTGCATCGAGATCAGATATTCTATTGCCTGCATCCGGGTGAGCAGGCTGTCGCCGACATTACGCACCCGTAACGCACCGCCCAGCGCCGGTACATTGGGGTCGGCAAAGTAGGGCACCACTTCGCTTATCATATTGTTATCAAAGGAGGTGTCGGCATCGGCGTTCATCACAATCTCGCCGCTGGCTATACTTAAACCGGCATTAAGCGTTGATACCCGGCCGCCACGCTGCCATTTGGGTAACACGATGATGCGCCGGTTGGGTAAGTTACAGGCCGCTGCAGCGGCTTTCGCCGCCTGATAGGTATGGCTGTTTTGCACGGCGCCATCGACCACAGCAATAATTTCCACCTTGCCATCATAGGTTTGCTCGGCCAATGAGCTGATGGTGGCTGTTACCGCGTCACCTTCGCCATAGCAGGTAATAATGCAGCTGACATCGGGCAGGTACAGCGACTGGCGCGGTATCGTCATATAACGCTGCTGGTAAAACCGTACTATGCCGCTAACCACCAGCAGCATCAGCGGCAGCTCGTACAGCAGTACCAGTGGCAGCAGCCACACCAGTAACGGCAAATGCGTGCTGATGGCATGCCACATATCCAGCAGGATATAGCTTAGCGTATTGAACTGGCTCATGTCAGCGGCGTAGCCTTTACCAGCTCGTCGGTGAGCCAGTCGGCCACATTGTCACCAATGTTTGCCGGTAAGCTTACCACTTTAATGCAGAGTTCTAGTGCGGTGCCGGCTTGCTTCTGTTGCAGCTCTAACAGCTTGGCGTGCACCGGCTTAATTTGCTTAATGTCAGTCAGCGGCAACAGCATCAGTAAGCCGTCGCGGCTGTAGTTGCTGCAGGCATCGGTAACCCTTATCACATTGCGCAGCCGCTCTTGCAGCGCATCCAGCTGTGCCAGCCCTTTGCTTTCGCCGACACTGGCCAAAAACGGGTTTAAGTTAAGGATCTGCACCGACAAAATGCTGTGGGTTTGTTTGTGCCGTTTCGCCAGCTTATTTTGCCAGTCGATCAGCCAGTAAAACTGCGCTACCGGCATTTGTTCGCCCGGTGTCAGGCTAAATAACGAGTGCAGCCGGCCCTGACGCAGCAGAGTACGGCCAGCGGTGGCCAGTTTGTAGCTGTAAACATTGCGCACCTGCAAGTCTGACACCGCCGTGTGGCTGTGACAGTGCAGACACTCGGCCTGTACCAATGCATCGGTAAACAGCGTATCACAGCTGTTGCAGTGCTGGTTTTCTATCGGTCTGTCGTAGTCGACACCGATATGGCGTAGCTGCTGCAGGCAGTTCGGGCAGCTTAGGGTGGATAGCTTACGAAAGCTGCTCTGCTCGCCAACATGGCCACAGCTAAAACAGTGCAGGCTGCTTTGTGGCTGAGTGTCGATACTGTGACAACTGGGGCAGACATCAATATAGTTCAAATGGCCCGAGCGGCAGGACGGGCAAAACCTGACGCGATTGTGCAGTTTGTTGTCGTCCAGATAGCCCTGCTGTTTTAAGCCGGTTAACCAGCTAAAGCTGTCTTCTGCCGTCAGGCCCCAGGCTTTTAGCAGCGGGTACTGGTATAAAAAGGCTTTGGCCGGCACAGCATGCGGCAGCAGTATTTCGTCATGCAGCCATAAATAGGCCAGCAATTTATGGCTGACGTCATCCTGATAATCCAGCTTCAGTTGCTGTTTGCGTGCCTGATAAAACTGTACTTTTTCTTTGTAATTGCTGCTCCAGACACCGTTGGCTAAATAGGGCGACAGCGCGCTTTCATGCAGCACCAGGATCAGGCAATGTGAGGTAAGCGCACAGCGGCGCAGGTTTTGCAGCAGCGTATCCTGCTCTTCAGACTGCACCGCAAGCACAATCAGTTCGGGTGCCTTACCCGCCGCAGCAATGTCTTCGGCGCAGTTAACACTGTCAAACCACGGGTGCCAGGGTAGAGGATCGCGCTGGCCAATCCATAAATAATAAGGGTGGGGTAAACTAACAGTGTGGGAATGCGATGACACTTCAGACATGCTACAACCTGATCAACAACGGGTGAAGGGTTTACGTCCATTGTGGTTAACCGGGCGGCGTCATTGCATGCCTTGCTATATAAATGTTAATAAATAAAGCTTATAAATATAATTTAATAACATTATTAATTTATATTTAATTATTAAAGCCTTATTTACCTTTTTATATAGACATTGCGTATTATAACGGCAGTTTGCTGGTTTTTTAAGTTATTCTTTGGCGCGAAAGTGTAAAGATAGCTTCTTATTGAAAATAATGAGCAGCCAGATTATTTGCTGCAGGTTGTTTGCGGTTCAATATGCAGTACCAGTTCTACCCCCAGTTGCTTAACGGCCAGCTCTACCTTATCGGCCAACTGATGCGCCTGCGCTACACTCCAGTGGCCGGGGACCAACATTTTCGCTTCGGCAAACTTGAGTGTGGCTGCGGCGCGGCTGCGCAGCTCAGTAAACTGGATATGGTTGTTGCTAAAGCCGGCCAGCGTGTGCTCAATCTGTTGTAAGGTGGCATCGGGTAGGGCTTTATCCATCAGGCCATTAACAGCGCGGTATAAAATACCACCGCCTTCATGCAGTATGTGCAGCGCTACGGCAATGGCGACTAACGGGTCAAGCCAGCTGTAACCGCTCACAGCGGCCAGTGTTACGCCCAGCACGACGCCTGCCGTGGTCCAGACATCGGTCATTAAATGTTTGCCATCGCCTTCCAGCGCAGGGGAGCCATGCTGCTTACCGCCGCGTAGCAGCAACAGCGCTATGCTAAGGTTAATCAGGCTGGCCAGCACAGTAAGGGCGGTGCCTACACCTAGTGTGGCGATAGGTTGCGGGTTAATTAGCCGCTCTGTGGCGGTAATAAAAATGGCGATGGCAGCGATAAAAATAAGCCCACCTTCAAAGGCGGCTGAGAGGTATTCTGCTTTGCTGTGGCCATAAGGGTGGCTGTCATCAGCCGGGCGTCTTGCCAGGCTTACCATTGCCAGGGCAAAACCAGCACCGGCGACATTCACCAGTGATTCTATTGCATCAGACAAAAACCCCCCCGAGCCGGTAAGGTACCAGGCCAGGGTTTTTAGCGCCATGGTGATAAAGGCTGCCAGTAACGATAATAGCAACAGCTGACGCGGGCGCAGGTTAAGCATGGGTTTACCTTAAAAGCACGGCAACCACTGCAGTGTAGAGCATGCTTAACTGCTTGTCATGCCTGCTGTTTTGGCAATAAAGCCGAGACCAGCACGGTGGCGACTAACAAGGCGCTGGAAATCCATAAACAGGCGGCTAAACCGGCCTGCTGATACACCCAGCCAGACAACACGGTGCCAAGCAGCCGGCCCATCGCATTGGCCATATAGTAAAAGCCGACATCGAGCGAGACGCCATCGCTATTGGCAAAGCGCACTATCATATAGCTGTGCAAGGACGAGTTAACCGCAAACACCGCACCAAATAGCAACAAGCCAGCGAGCAATACAAGTTCGCTGTGCCAGTTTTGTTGCAAGGCTATCGCGATAGCGGCCGGTATGGCGCACAGCAGCAGTGCCCATAGGGTTAGGGTTCGGCCATCGGGCAGGCGGTTTTTGCTGCTAAGTGCCGGCGCGATACTTTGTACCGCGCCATAACCGATAACCCACAGCGCAAGAAAGCTACCCACTGCCCAGTGGCTCCAGCCAAACTGACTGGCCAGCGTGAGCGGCAGCGCAATAACAAACCAGACATCGCGGGCGGCAAATAGCAGCAGGCGGGCGCCAGAGAGCACATTAATGGCGCGGCTTTTTGACAGCAAATCCTTAAATTTGGCTTTGTGCTTCGCTTTGCCTAAATCCGTTTTTAGCCGCCACAGGCTAATGAGCCAGACGGCCAACAGCATCAGCAGCATCAGTAAAATTGCCCGTTGAAAACCGTACACACTTAGCAGCAAACCGCCAACAAAAAAGCCGATGCCTTTTAGTGCATTTTTCGAGCCGGTAAGCATCGCTACCCACTTAAACAGGGTGCTTTGGGCGCTGTCCGCCACCAACAGCTTGATGCTGCTTTTGGCGCTCATTTTATTTAAGTCTTTGGCAATGCCCGATAGCGCCTGGGCTGCCATTACCCAGGGTACAATTAAGTACTCGGCCGGTAGCAGCAACATACCCAGTGCCAGTATTTGCAGCAATAAGCCGATATTCATGGTGTTATTCAGGCCAATGCGGGCGCCTAACCAGCCGCCGACCAAATTGGTAATAACGCCAAAGATTTCATAAAACAAAAACAGCATAGCAATGGCCAGGCCACTGTAGCCCAGGCTGTAAAAATGCAGCACCACCAGCATGCGCAGTGCACCATCGGTTAAGGTAAAGGCCCAGTAGTTGCCCGTTACCAGCAGATACTGCCGCACCGGTGCGCTTAGGTTAGCAAGCATGTTTAGGCTTTATCCTGCAAACCAACCAGTTTGGCCAGCTCTACCGTGCGGTTGGCGTAACCCCATTCGTTATCGTACCAGGCATAAATTTTCACCTGGGTACCGTTAACTACCAGGGTCGAGAGCGCATCGATAATACTGGAGCGTGGATCGGTTTTATAATCCACCGACACCAGCGGCCGCGCTTCATAGCCGAGAATACCTTTAAGCTCCCCCTCTGCGGCCGCTTGCAGCAGGGCGTTAACTTCCCCGGCAGTGGTGGCGCGCTCAACTTCAAATACGCAGTCGGTTAGCGAGGCATTGGCCAGCGGTACCCGCACGGCATGGCCATTTAAACGGCCTTTTAACTCAGGGAAAATCTCGGTAATGGCGGTAGCCGAACCTGTGGTGGTCGGGATCAGGCTGCTGCCGCAAGCGCGGGCGCGGCGTAAGTCTTTGTGTGGCGTATCCAGAATGCTTTGGGTATTGGTTAAATCGTGAATAGTGGTAATGCTGCCATGCTTAATGCCCAGCTTTTCATGGATCACTTTTACTACCGGCGCCAAACAATTCGTGGTGCAGCTGGCGGCGGTGACTATGGGGTGTAACTCTTTGTTATACAGCTGCTGGTTCACGCCCATCACCACGTTTAATACACCGGGCTCTTTTACCGGTGCTGTTACTACCACCCGTTTTACGCCTTGCGCTAAGTAAGCCTGCAATACCGCCTGGCTTTTCATCTTGCCAGAGGCTTCAATGACTACGTCACAGCCCGACCAGTCGGTATCAGCAATGGTCTTGTTTTGGCTAACGCTAATACGTTTGCCGTTAACGAGTATGCTGTCGCCATCACTGGTGGCGTTATGGCGCCAGATGCCATGTACCGAGTCGAAGTTCAGTAAATGGGCAAAGGTCGCAGCATCGGCGGCCGGGTCGTTAATCTTAACAAAGTCAAACTCTGGCCAGTCAAAAGCTGCACGCAGTGCCAGCCGGCCAATACGGCCAAAGCCATTAATACCTATTTTAATTGTCATCTGAAGATCCTTTAATTAGCGTTACAGAGTGCGGCCCGTTGTGGCCGGTCGCCCATTTGGTTCAGTGCGCTGAGATTGGCGCTTATCAGTTGCGCGTTGCTCTGCGCGGTAAGGCGCAGTACCTCAACAGCCCAGGCTGGCAAGTTGTCGGCCAGGCGGTAGAACACCCATTGACCGTGACGGCGGTCTTGCAGGATGGCGGCTTTGCGTAGCTGGGCTAAATGACGCGAGATTTTCGGTTGCGTTTCGTTTAATGCCGTAGTCAGTTCACAGACACAGAGTTCCTGCTGTTGCTGAATAAGCAGCAGGGTTTTTAGCCGCGTATCGTCGGCCAGCGCTTTATAAAAGCTGAGCGCATCAGTTAATTGTTCGGTTGGGTTGCGGTACTTTTGGCTGAATAATAAAAAGTACTTAATTCTTTCACTTAGCTCGTTAAGTACTACATCAAAAGCTTTGACGCCGGCTGTCGGTTTAGGGTCAGCAAAGTCCCAGGCCAGGACCTGTGCGGCCTTTACCTGCGTTATACAGCTCTGACGCGCTTTATCGCACAGCGTAATCGCATAGTCAAAATACTTATCGCTCAGACTTGCCAGCTCCTTACTGTGCAGGCCATTGGTGCTGATGTGCCGGGCGGCCAGTACCTCAAATACCCGCGGGTCGACCGGTTCAGGGGCTGTGCCGGCACTGTATACATCAAAGCTATTACCGGCCATGTGTTTGAACAAGGCTTCCGCCAGCTGCGAGCGGGCTGAATTGCCGGTACAGATAAAGATCAGCGAAGGTGTGCTCATGGTTATGTGCCTGTTTGAATATGTGAAATATCATATATGCTAAGTTGGGTATGTCAATGGTTGATGTGAATTGTCATATAAATGTCATCTGCTCTGGCTAGACTGCGCAGCATCACTTCTTGCCAAACGGGCCTGTTATGTTGTCCAGGTTGTCTATCTCGTCACGTGTGTTACTACTGGGTATTATTCCGCTGCTGGTATTAGCGCTGGTGCTGGGGGCAGCGTTTTTCAGCATCCAACAAAAAGACAAATTGTTTAACAAGCTGTATGACGATCATCTGGCCATACTGTCGGATGTGATGGCGGTGCAGCAAATTCTGCAGCAAAGTGCACTGCAGGATATCCGCAAATACCGCACTGGCTGGGCATCAGCTGAGGCGACCGAGCAGGCAATTAAACAGCAGCTGGCTACCGCGCAGCAGCATTGGCAGGCCTTTATCGCAGCGCGTCCCTCTCACGCTGACGAGGCTTACTACGCAGAGCTGGATAGCGCTTTTAGTAAGGCAGCTAAGCATTATGAAGAGTGGATCAGTTATGCCGGCAGTGACGCCTTGCTGGTACGGATCCTGAATGAGTCTACGGTAAATAATGAAGTAGAGCTGCGCATTACCGGCTTTACCAAATTAGCTGAGGCTTTTATTCAACAACAGCTCGCCGCAGGCGCGACAGTGCGTGATGAGGCCAGCCACTTTACCGGGTTGCTGGTGCAGGGTTTTGTGGTGTCGGCACTGGGGTTATTTCTGCTAATAAGTTTGCTGATCTGGCGGGTACAGCGCTCTGTTTGCCGGCCGCTTTGGGCACTGCGTGACCTGCTACAGGCAGTGCAGCAACATTCAGATCTAAGCCTGCGCGCTAATGCGCAGGGCAGCGATGAAATTGCACAAGCGGCGCAGGCGCTAAACCAGATGATCAGTCACTTTGAACAGTTGGTAGCCAAGTTAGGCAGCAGTGCCAGTGCGTTAAATGAACAGGCATCAGCGGTATTTCAAAGTAGTGACACCGTAAGCCACAGCGCTGCAAATCAGGCCGGGCAGGCCGCGCAGCTGGCCACAGCAGTAGAGCAAATGAGTGCCAGCGTGCGGGATGTTACCGATAACGCCCGCGCAGCGGCGCAGGCGGCACAGCACGCCGAGCAGTTATGCTCATCCGGTCGTAGCGTTGCAGCAGACAGTGCCGGCGGCATTACGGCTTTAGCACAGCAACTGACACAAAGTGCGGCTGTGGTGCAAAAGCTGCAGCAGGAGTCTGGCCAAATCTCTGCGGTGGTGGATGTGATCCGCAAAATCTCTGAACAAACTAACTTGCTGGCGCTTAATGCGGCGATAGAGGCAGCACGGGCCGGCGAAGCAGGGCGTGGTTTCTCCGTAGTCGCCGATGAAGTGCGTACTTTATCAGCCAATACGCAGCAGGCGACAGAATCCATCAATACCATGGTGACCTTGCTGCAACAGCAGGCTGCCAGCGCGGTGCAGGTGATCCAGCAGGCACACCAGCAAGCCGACCATAGCGTTCAGCTGGCACAGGATACCGGCCAGCGTTTTGCACAGCTGGCCTCTGCCGTTGAGGGCATTCACAGTGCCAATCAGAGTATTTGTAGTGCTACGCTGCAGCAACAAGCGGTTACTGATGATATTGCCGATAATATTCACCGCTTAAACGACAATATCAGCCAGTTAAGTCATAGCGCCGGCATTGCTACCGGTGCCAGTGAGCAGTTAACGCAACTTGCCAATCAGCTTAACGCTGACTGGCAGGTGTTTGCCAGCCGATAATCCAGCCTTTTAAACCTCAAGCTTATGGACAAACACCCTGTTGCTACGGTGTTTGTCCATTGCATGTACAAATAAAACACTTTACACTTGCCGCGCAACCAAGGGGTGCAATAGCTGAGATGCCTTAAGGCGAACCCTTAGAACCTGATCCGGATTATACCGGCGGAGGGATGGTGCTAACTCCTCAAGCTGGTGTGATCTCTGAAGTTTGGAGATTCATACAACAATGCGTGTTTTACCTTCAATTTTATCCTTAGCCGTATGTAGCAGTTTTGCTGCGCTTGCCAGTTCGTCTGAAACCGCTATTGAACGCCTAACCGTGCAGGGCGATTTACGCCAGCAGTCGGTGCAGCAGCTGGCGGGTAGTATAGCGGTGGTGAGTGAGCAGGACGTCAAGCGCACCTCGGCGCAGCATCTGGATGATTTACTCAGCCAGTTTGCTAACGTCAATTTTGCTGCCGGCGCCTCGCGTGGCCGTTACATTCAAATTCGCGGTATTGGCGAGCGTAGTGAGTTTGTCGATACGATAAACCCTTCAGTCGGCATTTTAATCGACGGCATTGATTACTCCGGGTTAGGCATCAGCGGCATTAGCGATATTGCCCAGCTCGAGGTATTTCGCGGCCCGGAAGCCAGCCGTTTTGGCGCTAATGCGCTCGCTGGCATGCTAAATTTAACCAGCAAAGGCCCCACAGCAACCGCTGAGGGTAAAGTCAGTGCGACGCTGGCTAATTATGCTAGTCGTCAGTTGGCAGCGCAGTATAGCAACAGCCTCAATAGCAAGCTGGGTTACAGTCTGTCTTTAGAGCAGCAAAGCTCAGACGGCTTTATCGATAACGCCTTTTTAAACCGCGACGACACCAATAACATTGACGAGTTTACCGGCCGCGCTAAGTTGGCGTATCAGGCCACCGATGCGCTGGCGCTGACGTTAATTACTCATATTACCGATCAGGATAACGGCTATGATGCCTTTTCGCTGGACCGTAACCGCACCACCTTATCGGACGAGCCGGGTCAGGATCAAATTCGCAGCAAAGCGCTGGCAGTAAAAGCCGATTACAGCGGCCTGCCCTTTGCCACCTTTCAGGGCCAGCTAAGCTGGCTCAGTGCCGATGGCGATTATGGCTTTGATGAAGACTGGAGCTATGTCGGCATTCACCCGGATGAATACTCCACCACCGACCGTTACCTGCGCGCTCGTGACCAACTAACACTGGATTACCGTTTTGTTTCTACACCCGAAGGTAAACTTGACCAGAGTGACTGGGTGTTGGGGCTTTATGTTGCCAACAAAAGCTTTGATTTAACCCGTCAATTCTGGAACTGGGATTTATGGCAGGCCGACAGCTTTGTCAGCAGCCTAAACCGCACTAATGCTGCAGTGTATGGCGAGTTAACCACCCCGCTTAACAGTGGCTGGAGCCTGGTGTCTGGCCTGCGGCTGGAGCGCTATGACGATGACTACAGCGACAGCAGCGCCAATGCCATTAAAAACCATGACACCATGTGGGGCGCCAATATTAGCCTGAATTACCAGGTGAATAATCAGGCACTTATTTATTTGCTGGCCTCACGTGGTTACAAAGCTGGTGGCGTAAATGGCGATGCGCTGGCGAAAGCCGCCGACGGCAATTTAGCCGAGCTGAACAGCAAAGCCAGTTTTAAGCCGGAAACCCTGTATAACGCCGAGTTTGGTGTAAAGGGCAGTGCGCTGGATCAAAGCATCACCGCCCGGGTAGCAGCGTTTTATATGTGGCGCGACGATATGCAGGTAAAAGGCTGGCTAAACCCGGATAGCGGCCCGCAATTTGCCGGCTTTATTGATAATGCCGGCAGCGGCCGTAACTACGGTATTGAGATGGAAAACCGCCTGCAGCTGCACCCGCAACTGGCGCTGTTTGTATCGGCCAGCTGGCTTAAAACCAAATTAGGCCGCTATGTCACACTGGACGGTGATAACTTTAGCGGCCGCGAGCAGGCCCAGGCACCGCGCTTTCAATACAGCCTGGCCACCGACTGGTATATCACCGAGGCGCTAACCTTTAACCTGAGTTTACAGGGTAAAGACAGCTTCTTTTACTCTGATGGCCATAATGCCCGCTCCAGCCGCTATGAGCTGTTAGGTGCCCGCTTAAGTTACCAGCTGGCCAACTGGGAGCTGGCGCTGTGGACACGTAATGCACTGGATCAGGATATTGGTGTACGCGGTTTCTACTTTGGTAATGACCCGCGTGACGGCTACCAGCCGCATGTATACGAGCAATTCGCCGAGCCGCGCCGTTTTGGTGCCAGTGCCAGTTATCAATTCTAAGGAGACGCTAATGCAACTGTCTGTTGAAATTAGTAAGTACCCACTGGCAGAAGACTACATTACCCCGATTAAAGGCTTTATTGAGCAGCTAAACCAGTACCCGGATATTAAGGTGCTCACCAACACCATGAGTACCCAGCTGTTTGGTGAGTACGACAGCGTGATGCAGGCCCTGCAGGCTTGTATTAAGTGGTCGTTCGAGCGCTATGGCAAGGTGGTCTTTGTCGTGAAGTTTATTCATGGTGATTTGCGGCCATGAATCAGCTGTTAAGCCAGGCTATAGCGCAGTGGCAGCTGATGCACAGCATCGAGCTTATTGCGACTGTGCTGGCGCTGGCTTATGTGGTGCTGGCACTCAGGCAAAGCCTGTGGTGCTGGCCGGCAGCGCTGTTAAGCACCATTTTATTTACCCATGTGATGTGGCAGTCGGCCTTATTGTCTGACGCCTTGTTGCAGCTTTATTACGCCGCTATGGCGCTGTATGGCTGGTGGCGCTGGCGACAGCTGCAACAGTGCAGCGCAGCCGAGCGGGGCCCGGTGTATGAGTGGCGCTGGCAGCGCCATGCGGTGCTCATTGGTCTGACGGCCTTGGCGGGCCTGGCTTTGGGTGCCTTTATGGCGGGTTATACGCAGGCTGACTTTGCTTATATTGATGCGCAAACCACCATGTTCAGCGTGATGGCCACCTGGCTGGTAGCACGTAAACTGGTGTCGAACTGGTTGTACTGGGTGGTAATAGATGCGGTGTCGATTTATGTTTATGCGCAAAAACACCTGTATTTCTTAACCGGCTTGTTTATGCTGTATACCATTATTGCAATTGTTGGGTACTTTATTTGGCGCAGTCACTATCAGCAGCAACCGGCAGTGAGCTTGAGCACTTAAGGCGGCTGTGTCAGCAGCTGGAGTTTTTTGTTGACCAGCCCGTGCTGAAATTTGCCGCCTTATCGCATGGCGAGAGTAACCAAAGTTACTATGTAAAAACCGCCAGAGGCCACTATGTGCTGCGCTGCTATCCGGCCGACTCGGTTATCTGTCGCCAGCAGGAGCTGCGCTGTCAACATGCCGCCGCAGCCAGAGGTTTAGCACCGGCGCCGCTGTGTTTAAATAATCATTATCAGCTGATGTTAAGCGACTATATCGCTGATGGTGTGCCCTTTGATTATCAGCAGCATGGCCGCAGCGCTTTAGTGCGGGCCCTGGCGGCTTACCATCAGTTAGCGGTACAAAGTGCCGAGCTCGATTGTGGCCAATACCTGCAGCAACTGGTGCAGGCATTACCAGCAGCAGTAACGCCAGAGCCGGGCTTGGTGCGCCAGTTGCAGCAGGCGGCTGTGCAGTTACACCAGCTAAGCGCTGATACGGTATTGTGTCATCTGGATTTGCACGCCGGTAACTTACTGTATGCCAACCACAGACTGTGGTTGCTCGACTTTGAGTACAGTCAGCGCGCGGACAGCAGCCTGGATTTAGCCGCCATCAGTTTGCATTTCACGTTAACTGAGGTGGAGGCACAGGCACTGCTAGAAGAGTATGTAGCACAGCGCGGTGTACCGGAGCTTTTGCCAATGCTCGAGCAAAAACTGCCCTGGGCCAGGCAGTTATACAGTGGGTTTTGTTGGTTATGGTACCTGTCGCGGCCAGATACCACAGCGCAGGCGCTGCATTGGCAGCGCTGTTTAACCACGCTGATGCAGGCCAACGCAGCAAGGCCGTTATAAGCCGCCCAGCCGCTCTGCCAGGGTTTTGTAGCGCTTTACGTCCTCAGCATCAAACATCGGTTTGCCATTGCTGTCTTTATCTGCCGGTACCAGCAAGTTCTCCCGCGCCAGCCGCTCAACCCGTATTGCCTGCACGCCTAAAAATTCTGCTACCTGATCCACTGTCATTAATGCCATCTTGTTTTCCTTTATAAACTTAGCCTGATAGTAATAGCCCAGTTTGCGCCATTTGTGAATAGTGCCCGCTAAACAAGCGGTTAAAACCCACTTTGCACACACCCGCTTACACTTTTTTCCGCTGCTTTGCTGCGGCCAACATAGTGACACTGTAAGCTTTATGTTAATTTTGGTAAGACGTTTTTAGGAGAACAGAACAATGCAAAAACACGCAATAGCGCTACTGCTTTGCAGCAGCCTGTTTGGCAGTGCCTTATTAGCCGCTGATCTTAGCGCCCCGCTGGCGGTGCAACAACCTTATACTGTGAAATCACCGCACGGCGACCGGCAAGACCCTTACTATTGGCTGCGTGACGACAGCCGCAGCTCGCCAACTGTACTGGATTACCTGCACCGCGAAAACGCCTATGCCGACCAGTATGCCGCTGGCTATCAGGCGCTGACCGACAAACTGACCAGCGAAATTATCGGCCGTATTAAGCAGGATGACAGCTCAGTACCTTATACCAAGGGCGATTACAGCTATTACAGCCGGGTCGAAGCAGGTAAAGAGTACCCAATCTACTTACGCAAAGCGTTAAAAGACGGCACTGAGCAAGTGCTGCTGGATGTTAACGAGCTGGCTAAAGGCAAAAGCTACTATGCCGTGGCTAACTGGCAGGTGAGCCCGGATCAAAATCTGGTAGCTTACATGGAGGATGACAGTGGCCGGCGGCAGTACACACTGAAAGTCCGTGATTTGCGTACCGGCCAGGATTTACCTGATGTATTAACCGGTTTATCTGCCAGTATCGCCTGGGCGAAAGACAGCAAAACCCTGTATGCGGTGAAGAACGATCCGGTTACGCTGCTTAGTACCCAGGTGCTGCAACATCAGTTGGGGCAAACCCCTGCCAGCGCCAAAACGGTGTATGAAGAAAAAGACAACAGTTTTTATATGGGCGTGGGCAACACCACTGACGGCAACTATGTGGTGATCTACAGCAGCAGCACGGTCTCAAGCGAAATGCAGGTGCAGGATGCCTCCAGGCCCGACAGCCAGTTCCGTGTGCTGGCGCCGCGTCAACGCGACATCAAGTACAGTGCTGACCATGTTAATGGCCGCTGGATCATTCAAACCGACTGGCAGGCCCCGAACTACCGCATGATGAGCGTAGCGGCAGACAAGATCGGCGATCGCAATAACTGGCAGCCGCTTATTGCTCACAGCGACAGCGTATTTATTGAAAGCTTTAAAGCCTTTAGCGATTATCTGGCCATTAACGAGCGTAGCGACGGCCTGCGTCGCATTAAAATAATGCCCTGGGCGGCGCCGGATAACGCTTCCTACGTGGCCTCAGATGAAGCTGCCTATGTGGCGGGCTTTGAGGTAAACGTTGAGCAAAACACCAACCTGCTGCGTTACACTTACACCTCACTGACCACGCCCGCCAGTGTGTATCAGCTGAATATGCAAACCGGCGAGAAAACCCTGTTAAAGCAAACGGAAGTGCCGGGCGGCTTTGACAAGAATAACTACGCCACTGACCGGGTATGGGCCACAGCGCGTGATGGCGTAAAAGTGCCGGTGTCCTTGTTGTACAAAAAAGACTTTAAGCGCGATGGCACAGCGCCGCTATACCAGTATGCCTATGGCTCTTATGGGTTTTCTATGGACCCGTTTTTCCGCTCTACCGTGCTGTCATTGGTTGACCGTGGCTTTGTGTTTGCCATTGCCCATATTCGTGGTGGCCAGGAAATGGGCCGGCACTGGTATGAAGACGGCAAGCTGCTGAAAAAAATCAATACCTTTACCGACTACATTGATGTGACAGACTATCTGGTTGCCAACAACTATGCGGCGAAAGATAAAGTGTTTGGTATGGGTGGCAGTGCCGGCGGCTTGTTAATGGGCGCAGTAGCCAATATGGCACCAGAGAAATACCGAGGCCTGGTGGCGCATGTACCTTTTGTTGATGTGGTGACCACTATGCTGGATGAAAGCATACCGCTTACCACCAACGAGTTTGACGAATGGGGTAACCCGAAGCAAAAGGCTTATTATGACTATATGCTGTCGTACTCGCCTTATGATCAGATAAGCAAGCAGAACTACCCGGCCATGCTGGTGACTACCGGCCTGCATGACTCGCAAGTACAGTATTTCGAACCGGCCAAATGGGTTGCCAAACTGCGCACCCACAAAACCGACAATAACCCACTGCTGTTTAAAACCACCATGGAAGCCGGCCACGGCGGTAAATCCGGTCGTTTTGCCCGTCAGGCACAAATTGCTGAGGAATATGCTTTTATTCTGAACCTACTTGGTATTAACCAATAAGGCCTAACAGCCGCGCAGACTAAACCGGGCATCAAGCCCGGTTTTTTATATCCAACACTCTTGGTGCTTCTGTACACCTTATAAAAAAATCTGTGGCAGGCCGGCTTGATTAAACCGAGCGATAATGCAACCCTAAGCCAGTCTTTAAGGGCTGTGCCGTGTCGGCAGGAGCTGGGGCTTTATGTCACAAATTTTCAGCAACGTTGCTATCAGCCGCACCTTACTGCTGCTGATCCTGGCCGCTGGCGTGTTCTTTTTTATCGGCTTTCTGGTGCCCGTGCTGGCGGCACTGATCATTTGCTTTGCCAGCTGGCCCTTGTATCAACGTTTGTTGCGTCGCTGTCATGGCAGCAATACCTGGGCTGCCAGCCTGGCACTACTCACCATTATTATTGTTCTGGTGATCCCGCTGACACTGGTGTTTTCCTATGCCATACAAGAGGTAAAGGCCTGGGTGCAGTGGTTGGTGTGGGCAAATCAGCACGGTGCTGCGGTACCGCAGTGGATAGCTGATTTACCCGGCGCGGGCAACTGGCTGGCTGAGCAGTGGCAACAACATTTGAGCAAACCGAATGAGCTTGGCCATATTATCAGCGTAGTCAGCGGTGAGCACTTAAGTGGTATCTCGCGCTGGGCGCTGATGCTGGGTTGGCACACCATGGGTTTTGTCCTGACGTTACTGTTTATGCTTATCACGCTGTTTTTTCTGTACAAAGACGGCGATATCCTGGCGGCGCAGCTGGACAGCGTCGGCGAGCGTATTCTACCCAGCCGCTGGCAGCGGTTTTCCCGCGTGGTGCCGGCCACGGTGAGTGCAACCGTGATGGGCATGACAGTTATCGCTATTGGTGAAGGCATAGTGCTGGGCGTAGCCTACTGGATTGCCGGTGTGCCCTCGCCAGTGGCATTTGGCGTGTTAACCGCTTTTATGGCGCTGATCCCCGGCGGCGCCCCCCTGGCCTTTACGCTGATTTCACTGTATCTGGTCGGCACCGGTGATTTAACCGCCGGTATCGGTTTGTTTATCTGGGGCAGCACTGAGTTGTTTATTGTCGATAAAACCATTCGGCCAGCGCTGGTAGGCGGGCCGATTAAACTGCCATTTTTACCGACCTTTTTCGGCTTAATTGGCGGCGTAAAAACCATGGGGCTGGTTGGTTTGTTCGTGGGCCCGGTGCTGATGGCATTGTTGGTGGCCATGTGGCGTGAATGGCTGCGAGAGGAAATACGACAAGCCGAGCCACCGCCATCTGTGGCAGTACAGCAGGAACAAGCATAAAGCGCCGGCGCTAACGCCATGATCTAAGGGGACAGTTAAATGGATATGTTGTGGGCCTGGCTGGGGTTCAACCTGTTTGTGTTGGCGCTATTGGCATTCGACCTGGGCGTGTTGCACCGCAGCGCAAAAGAAATTTCGGTGCAAGAGGCGCTCTGGCTTAGTCTGGCTTATGTGGTGCTGGCTATGCTGTTTGCCGCCGGCGTCTTTCATTTTATGGGCGCCGAGAGCGGCTATCAGTTTGTTACCGGTTATCTGATTGAAAAAAGCCTCAGTGTCGATAACATCTTTGTGTTTTTATTGGTGTTTATGCACTTCTCCGTACCGCCAAAATACCAGTACAAGGTATTGTTCTGGGGCATTATTGGTGCGCTTATTATGCGCGGCAGCCTGATCTTTGTCGGGGCCAGCCTGATTGAAGCCTTCCACTGGATCATTTATCTGTTTGGTGCCTTCTTAATTATTACCGGCGCGAAAATGCTGATTGCGGTTGGGCAAGAACCCGATATGGAGAATAACCGCATAGTGCTGTTTATGCGCCGCCGCTTTCGCGTCACAGAGGGGTTTGAAGGAGATCGGTTTTTTGTCCGCCGCCAGGGTTTGCTCTATATGACACCACTGTTTATTGTGCTGGTGTTGGTTGAGCTGACCGATTTGGTGTTTGCGCTGGATTCTATCCCGGCCATCTTCGCCATCACGACCGATCCTTTTATTGTCTACACCGCTAATGTGTTTGCCATTCTGGGGCTGCGCGCCTTGTATTTTGCTCTGGTGGGGATTATTCACCGCTTCCATTATCTGAAATACGGCTTATCGCTGGTGCTGATGGTGGTAGGCAGCAAGATGATTTTGAACGCCTATTTTGGCCAGAAAGTGATCCCAACTGAAATTGCGTTATTGATAACCGCGGTGTTAATTGGTGGTTCAATGGCAATATCACTACTTAAAACCCGCGGCACGTCAGCCGGGCAGGCACCGGCAGAAACCAAGGCCTGGTGGGTACCGGGTAGCCCGGCTAAAGATAAACAGCAAAAAGATTAGCCTGTACAAGATAGCCGGCAGTGGGGCTAACCCTGCTGGCATTGCCGGCCTTTGCCGGTAACTCTGTGCTGCGCTTGCTTTTGCGGGTGGTATAACGGCGGCGCTACTGAAACTGCGCCGGATGGCGGGTAAAAAAATCCCCGGCTTGTCCGGGGATTTTTATCGGTAAACCAGGCTTAATACTTTGCCGCCACGCCCGCTGCCGGCAGGGCGCCTAAGATAAATTCGCGCAAATCGTCATTCGATTTTTGCAAATCTTCTGCGCGCAGGTACATCATATGGCCGCTACGGTAGCCTTTAAAACTTAAGCGGTGTTTCATTTTACCGCTCGGGTCTAACTGCCACATATTGTATTTGCCATCGAAGTAGTTAGTGGCACCATCATAATAGCCCGACTGCGTAAGCACCTTTAAATAGGGGTTTTGCGCCATGGCCTGGCGCAGGTTTTCGCCGGTGTTGTCATCAGATCTGTCCCACGGGTGTACCGGGCCAAACATATTGTATTTAATGTCGGTTTTATAGTTCAGCTCGTTGCGGATATAGTGGTTAATCGCTGGCGTGAACGAGTGCAGCCAGGAGGTCAGCTCTGCGTTGTAGTCGGGCCGCTCCCCGGCGTCGCGCTTATCAATACCTAAATAGCGTGAGTCTAAGCGGCCTACTGTCTGGCCGCGGTCACGCAATAGCTCTTTCCAAAAGTAACTGGTGGGAATATCCAGGTTGTTTTGCAGTACCGCTTCCAGCGATAAACCGGCATAGCTGGCCACCTGCTTGGCGATACGCTGCTTTTCCTCGCTACTGATGGCATTACCTTTAGCCAGGGCAGGTAGGTACTGATTTAACGTAAAGTCTTCTACTTGAGGCAGAATGTCGTATAAATCTTTTTGCTGCAGCTCACTGGCCAGTTTGTTGTGGTACCAGGCGGTAGCCGCAAAATACGGCAGGCGGTTAGCCGCTTTTACCGGGCCATCGCGTGAGATGCCTAAGTCTGTGGGCGACACCAGTACCACGCCGTTTAAGTACATCCACTGCTGGTTTTGCAGCGCCAGCGCCAGGCCGGAGACACGGGTGGTACCATAACTTTCACCGATTAAAAACTTCGGCGATTGCCAGCGCTCATTGCGGGTTACAAAGGTATTAATCCATTCGGCCAGGTATTTCACATCGGCATTGACACCGAAAAACATTTTTTGCTGCTGATCTTTGCCCGGCATTTTGCCATCTTTGCCCGGCAGTACCCGTGAGTAACCGGTATTTACCGGGTTAACAAACACGATGTCGGCCACGTCCAGCACCGAGTAAGGGTTGGTTTTTACACCATAAGGCTGCAGCGGGTAGCCCTCGTCATCAACATTCAGTACTTTAGGGCCGGTGTAGGCGACATGCATCCACACTGAGGCTGAGCCTGGGCCACCATTAAAGGAGATCAGCAAGGGGCGTTTGGCGCGATCTTTAATATCAGTGCGCTGATAATAGGTATAAAACAGCGTGGCGGTAGGGTTACCTTCATCATCCCACACCGGCTGGGTGCCGGTGGTGGCGCTGTAACTAAAGCGTTTACCCTTGACTTCCGTTTTATGTTCGGTCACCACCTTGCTGTCAATTTCAATCTGCCGCTCTGTTGCCTGCACCAGCGTGCAGCCAAGCAGAAGCAACACCGCAAAAGCTGTGCTGAATTTCATTATTCCCCCGATCTGACGTTATTGTTATGCTCAGTGCTCTGTGTAACGTAAAAAGCACAAAAATACAAAAGGCTTGCGGTCAGCCGCCAGAAAAACGCTGCGGTTCATACAGTGGTTAAAAGCTGACGCGAAACAGGTTAATAATGCGAATTGTTATCAGTGTTATGGTGTTGAATTTAAACATAATTTTGTCATTATGGCGGTTTTGGTCTACACTTAATGCCATCTTTTCGCCGCAGCTATAAGGTAGCATTATGAAAGGCCAGCCACAGGTACTGTCAAAATTAAACGAAGTACTAACCGCAGAACTTACCTCGATAAATCAGTATTTTTTACACGCCCGCATTTATAAAAACTGGGGCTTAAAAGCACTGAATGATGTCTGCTACAAGAAGTCGATTAAAGATATGAAGCAGGCCGATGAGCTGATTGAGCGTATTTTAATGCTGGAAGGCCTGCCCAATTTGCAGGCACTGGGCAAATTGCGCATCGGTGAAGATACACCGGAAATGCTGCAATGTGATATGGATTTTCAGACCGACCAGTTACCCTTACTGCGTGAGGCTATTGCGCTGTGTGAAGTCCAGCAGGATTACGTCAGCCGTGACATCCTTACCGAAATACTGGAATACGAAGAAGAACATTTAGACTGGCTGGAAACCCAGCAGCATCAGATTGGTGTGATGGGGCTGGGTAATTATCTGCAGGCACAGCTGGAGAGCGAATAAATGAAAGGCAATAAAACCATTATCGATGCACTGAATGTGCTGCTGGCCAATGAACTGGCGGCGATGGATCAGTATTTTATTCACTCGCGCATGTACCACGACTGGGGCTTGCATAAGCTGTTTGAGCGCATTGACCACGAGTTTGACGATGAAAAAGGCCACGCTTCTGCCTTAATTGAGCGCATTATCTTTTTAGAAGGTGTGCCGGATATGACCAAGCGTGATGCGATACAGGTTGGTCATGATGTGCCGACTATGTTGCAAAACGACTTAAACGTAGAGTACGCGGTACAGAAACTGCTAAAGCAAACCATGGCACTGTGCGAGCGTGAGCAGGACTATGTCACCCGTGCCATGCTGCAGCAACTGCTGGACGATACCGAGCAGGATCACGCCCACTGGCTGGAGCAGCAACTTAATCTGATTAAATTGTTAGGCTTACCCAACTATCTGCAGTCGCAGATGTAACTGCTGCTTTGACGTTTCTGTATCACAGTAAGGTTTAGCCTTACTGTGATGTCTGCCGACACACTTTATTACAATCCTTCTAGCTGCATTGCTGGTCACCGGCTGGCGCTTTCATTACATTGTCGGTAATAAAAACACAGCAAATTTGTATCTGCAGGTAGTCAAAATGAAAAAACTCTTTGTAATTAGTGCGGTAGCCCTGGCGGTGCTAACCGGTTGTGCCGCTGAGCGCAGTGGCAGTGTTGATAGCCCGGTCAGCGCGCAGCAACTGCAGGGGCAGGTGCTAACCAGCCCGAACGATAACCGGGCTTATAAAACCCTGGTGTTGCCGAACAAACTGGAAGTGATGCTGGTGTCAGACCCGCTGGCGGAAAAATCGGCCGCGGCATTAAGTGTCGGTGTTGGCTTGCTGCAAGACCCGATGAGCCAGCAGGGCATGGCGCACTATTTAGAGCATATGCTGTTTTTAGGCACCGAGCGTTACCCGGATACCAACGAATACAGTGCCTTTATGACGGCCAATGGTGGCGCGCAAAACGCCTACACCTGGCTTGATATTACCAACTACATGTTCAAAGTGAACAACAATGCCTTTGATGAGGCGCTGGATAGGTTCTCTGACTTTTTTAAAGCGCCCAAGCTTTACCCCGAGTACACCGAAAAAGAGAAAAATGCGGTAAATGCCGAGTGGTCAATGCGCCGCGAAATGGACTTTTTCGGCCAGTACAACTTGTCGCGCAGCATGATGGGCAGCCACCCGGCCAATCGCTTTTTAATTGGTAACCTGGAAACCTTAGGCGATAAAGAGGGCAGCCAGTTACACGCTGAAACCGTGGCGTTTTATAACCGGTATTACTCAGCCAATATTATGAAGGCGGTGTTGCTAAGCAACTTGCCACTGGCTGAGATGGAACAGCTGGCGGTGAAACACTTTGCCAGTATTGAAAACAAAAACATCGCAAAACCGGCTGTGGCCGACACGCTGGATTTTAGCCAGCTAGGCGCCAAGCGCATTCATTATGTGCCAAACCAGGATGTAAAACAGTTAAAGCTGGATTTTACCATCAGCAATAACAGCGACCAGTTTGCGGTAAAACCAAACGAATTTATCAGCTATCTGCTCGGCTCAGAAATGCCCGGTACACCGGCCTACCAGCTAAAAGCCATGGGGTTAATTTCTAAACTGAATGCCAGCGCCGCGCCGGATTTATACGGCAACTACGGCTCGCTAAGTATTGATATTGAGCTGACCGATGCCGGCATGCAGGCGCGCGAGGGCATAGTCGCCACACTGATGCAGTACATCGAGCTGGTAAAACAGCAAGGTGTAGACAGTAAGTATTTTAGTGAAATACAAACCAGCTTAAACAACCAGTTCCGCTTTTTAGAAAAAAGCGATGAATTTGGCTATGTGTCAAACCTGGCCGATGCCATGCAAAAGGTGCCATCGGCTAATGCGATCAATGCGCCTTACTATTACCAGCGTTTTGACGCCGGGGCCATTAAGCAGGTGCTGGCACAGTTAACGCCAGAGCGCTTACGGGTGTGGTATATCAGCAAACAGGAACCGCATGATTCGGCACTGCATTTCTACGACGGTAAATACAAAATTACTAACATCAGCCTGGAAGAGCAGCAAAGCTGGCAACAAAGCCCGCAATTGGCACTGAGTTTACCGGCAGTAAACCGCATGCTGCCAGAGAATTTCGAACTTAAAGCGCCGCAAGCGCAGGCAAAGCCTGAGCTCGTGGTACAGCGCGACGGCATCAGTGCCTGGCTTTACCCCAGCCAGCAGTTTGCCAACCAGCCACGCGGCGTGCTGGAGATCTTAATTAACAGTGACAGCGCACAGCAACAGATTAAGGCCCGGGTAGCGCAGGCGCTATGGCGTGATTTATACAACCTGCAGCAAGGTGCCTTGGTTACCGAGGCTGACATTGCCGGTATGCAGTTAAGCCTGCGTGACAACAATGGCCTGGCGCTGATGGTGGCGGGGTTTACCGACAAGCAGCCACAGTTGCTACAGCAAGCTTTAGCCGGTTTACGTATTAGCACTGATGAGCAAGGTTTTGCTCAGGCGAAAGACCGCTTTATCCGCGGTGTACAAAACCAGAGTAAGCAGTTCCCGTTCCAGCAGGCGTTTATGGCTTACAACAATCTGGTACGCAGTGGCAACTATGAAGCCGATGCCTTGGTTGCCGCAGCGCAAAGCCTGACGCTGGGCGAGCTTAATGCGATGGTTGATAGCTTACTGGCCAATAACCAGTTGCGGATTTTTGCCTTTGGTAATTACGACAAAGCTGCATTGGAACAGGTGGTCAGCACTGTAGCAGGAAGTCTGCCGGCAACGCGCACTGAACTGCCTTACAGCCGCACGGCGTTCTGGCAGCCAACACCGGGTAAAACGCTGGTGCTACAAAAAGACATTGCTGTCGCCGATGTGGCGCTGGTGGATGTGCATGTGCATGCTGAGCCCGGCTATACCCAGTTAGCACGCGCTACCGTGCTGCGCAGCCACTTTAGCAATATCGCTTTTGACAAGCTGCGTACCGAAGAGCAACTGGCTTATGCGGTGGGTGGTACCTCGATGCAGCTGGACAACTATGTTGGCTTTGCCATGTATATTCAAACGCCGGTAAAAGGCGTGGCCGAAATGCAGGCGCGATTTGACAGCTTTAAACAGCAGTATGCTGCCGAGCTGGATAAACTGAGCGAAGAGGAGTTCGCTAAACTAAAAGCCAGCACCTTAATTACGCTAAAAGAGCCGGCGAAAAACCTCAATGATGAAGTGGCGCCTCTGATCACTGACTGGTATCGCGAGCGCTTTAGTTTTGACAGCAAGCAACAGCTGATCGCCGCGGTAGAGCAGGTTACGCTGGCTGATGTAAAAGCCTTTTACCGGGAAACCATGCTAAACGACAAGGCTGCGCGTATTTCAGTGCAAATGCGTGGCACGAAATTTACCGAGCAGCCATTTGCCGAGCTGCCAGGCCAGACTAAGGTCACTGACGTTGCCGCCTTTCACCGTCAGATGAAACGGCAATAGCCTTATCTAAGATGGATAAAACGCAGCTTCGGCTGCGTTTTTTTATGCTGCTGAAAAATTCTGAAAATAGTTCGAGTAATCACTTTAAACGTCACTCCCAACGCGCCGGGCTGGTCAATTTGCCAGCAGGCGTCTAATTGCCGTCCATTGCTGCTTTTACATTTTTTGCACTATTAGGAAATTAAAACAGCCTGCTGGTTTTTTCGCCATTTTACAGCGATTTTGGGCTAAGCAGCTGTATTGCAATCAATTTGAAACGGGCTATTTTGTTGTTGGAGTTGTTTACCCGTCCTGCTTAACACTGTAGTAAAGGTGGACCAGTCAGTTGTCTGCAGCGCAAGTAGTTTGGGTACAGTCGCATGGAAGAGACAAACAATAATAATTAAAACATCTCAGCAAGAACCCTGATTCAGCAGAGAAAAAGACGAGGACAACCCAATGAAAAAATCTACCCTGCTGCTACTGGCAGGCCTGTTAAGCTTTGGTGCGCAGGCGGCTGTTGGCGGTTACCCTGTGGTACTGGTACATGGCTTTCAACCCGACAATTTGGCCAGCCGGCCTACCGGCAGCCAGGTGACAGCTAATGGTTCGGAATACTGGGCGCAGTACTGGCGCGACCGCGCCGATGTGCGTATTGACTGGCCTTCACAAGAGCGTGTCGCCGGCAAAATCGCCAGCGATTATGTTTGGCCCAAGCTGCAGCAAATGTCGCGCAATGGCACTTGTGCCAGTGGCTGTATTTTTGTTTCGCACTCTACCGGTGATTTAGTCACCCGCTACATTATTGACAACCAGGCGCTGTGGCTGCAAAACGCCGGTCTGCAACCGTTAAATATCGTCGCCAGTTTTGACTTTGCCGGCGCCGGTGGTGGGGTAGAGCTGGCCGACTTAGCCGTAAACGTGGCCGGAGGCTCAGGTTTAATTGACGCCACCTTACGCTTAGCCTTGTCGTTATGGCTGGGGCAAATTCCCTCGCCGTCTAACATTGGTGTATTAAACGACTTACGGGTTAACACCGCCCGCCAGCTCGCGGCTTTTCCCGATGAGCGGGTACCGCGTTTACGCTTTGTCGGTGCCGGGTCCGATTTCCTGGGGGCCACCGGCGCCTTTTTACCCGGCGAGGATGATGGCGTAGTAGCCAGTCACTCCAGCTGTGGCGCCTCCAGTGCCGCCAGCTTTAACAGCTGCTCACGCAGTGTCGCCTTTGACGGTAAGCTGACGTCGGTAAGTGGCCCGGCCAGCTTTATGCCGTATCATTATCCGATGTTAATGAGCGAGGGCTACAGCCACAGTGACGTGATAGCCAACAGCGCCGCCGATGAAATTACCTCGGCTAATAGCGGCGCCAATTACCTAAATGGTGATCGTTTGCAGTTTAGTACCTATGACGAAACCCGTGGCTGGTGGATCTTTAGCTCGCGCTACCGGGTGGTGCGTAACTCGAATAACACCAGTATGTCGGCGCTGGTGTATCAGGCGGCGAACTAACTTTGATGCGAAAAGTGTTGTTAATACTAAGCCTGTCAGCCTTGCTGGCAGGCTTATGGTTGCTCTGGCCCAGGCAGACGCCTGTTTTACCACCAAAGCCAGCACCTGCAGTGGTCGCACCTGAACCACAAGCAGCTAAGCCTAAGCCTGGCCTAGCTGCTAAGCCTGCTGTTAGCGTAACTGAGAAAATTCCCGAGCCGGTCACTGAAAGCTTTAAGCTACTGGCCCGTGCCTATGCCGCTGAGCTTGAATTACCGCCCTACTCGCGGCCACTGAGTGTTGATGACGAGCATTTGCTTAACCCCAACCGTTATATCCCCCAAGCTGTGCCGCTTGAGGGCGGGGCCAGTGCCAGCATAGTGCTGCCCAAGTACCGCTTTAGTTACCCCGAAACTGTACCGGTGACGCTGGAGATTAATGGCTTACAGGTGTTTGATGTCAGTGTGCAGCTAGTGGCAGAGGGCGCAGCCGGAAGCAGCGAAACGGCCGAAATGCGTGGTACACCACAGCGGTATACTGCCACACTGTCCCCAGAGCAAGGCTGGAATGGCGCCTTTGAAGTGCAGGTAAGTTTTAGCGCCAATGGCACGACACAGGTGCTAAAAACCGGTATTGAATACCATAACCCGGTGGCCACTATTGTTGGCGTTGCCGATAGCCGTGGCGTTGGCGCTGATATGCAGATCCCGGTGCAGCTAGAGGTGAAACAAGCCGGCTTTTACCGGCTGCGGGCGAATTTATACACCGAACAGCGCCAGCCACTGGCCTTACTAACGACAACAGAAAAACTGGGCAGCGGCAAGCAAGAGCTGACCCTGCGCGCCTTTAAAGCCGTGCTGCGTAACAACAGCGGGCCTTATCTTCTTGGCAGCTTTATCCTGGAAAAGCGCCCGGCGGTACCCGGCGAGCTAACCCGCTATGGTGACAGCGCACAAGCCGAATATAGGCTAGAGCCGTTTTCACTTGGCCAGTTAAGTGATGACCCCTGGCAACCGGATGAGCAGGAGCTACAGCGGCTGCAGTTTTTACAGCAGATGGCCGGGCAGTAATAGTGAGTTCACCTAGTTGGGTCTACATTGGATCAAGTGTCAGCAGTACTCTTGGCAGATCCGATGCGGGTGAGCGGTGTACTATTGCCTGCTGCTCGTTGCCTTCCCACCCCGAGCCTTTAAGCAAAGTAACGGCAAAGGGCGCGGCTCGAACTGTTATGCCTGTGCTATCGAGCCATTCAGTCGCTGGGCCCAAATAAGTGCAAACCAGCCGGCATACCAGATGATCAGTGTGAAATTTTGGGCACATTGGCTTGTGCAGCGTTTCCAGCCGCAGCCCCAGCTGCTGACAATCCATTAAGCAGGCAAACATCTGGCATTGCAGAGCAATATCGGCCAGTAACGCTGCTTTACCCGGCGCATCGGGTAGGGCAAAGCCAATATCCTGTTGCACTGTGTCGATGCCAACAATACGTTTTAGCGGCATGGTTAAACGTAGCGAGCGGCAATACTCAGTGATAGTAGCATCTTGCTGGCGTTGCCAACTGACCAAATTCACATCATCAGTAAAAATACTGGTAAGTACCCCGGCGTTATCCGCCTGCAACTGACGGCTTGCCAGGCGAAAGCCTGTAAAGGCTAACGCAGTCATGCCAGTTGCTCCTGCAACCGCGTTAGCAACTTACGGTTATACAAATGCGCGCTCACCAGCAGCAAGCCACCGCTAACGGATAGTGCCGTTTCGGCTTCATGCGGCGCAAACAGCGCCGCAACTAACAGCAGAAAACCGCTTAAGCCCAGTACAAAAGGCGCTTTACGCCGGTGTGCACACCAGCCGCCCGGCAAGCTCCACACCAGTAACACACTGATCGGTAACAGCATCAGATAATGAAACCACTCAGAGCTGGCAAGCCCAAGCAATACGCCGGAACTGCCCAATGCCAGTAGCAGCGGCGTGGTCAGACAATGCACAACACAGATACCGGACAAAACAGCCGCCAACAGATCTTTCATACAACCTCGCTTAGTACCGCACGGTGAGCAGCTATGCCGTTTATGTTATTCACCGCGCACAGTCGTTTTGTTGTCGTAAGCATTGCAGCTCACCATAAAAATGTTATAACATCACAATATTCAAAATATGTTATAACGTAACACTTGAGCCGTCAAATTGACTGATCAGGTTGTGACCGCAAATGGCTAACATGGAGTGACAATGTTTAAACCGACTCTGTTAACCGCAGCAGTGTTTGCTGCTTTAACGTCAACGGCCTATGCCGACAGTATTACTGGCACAGTAACCGACGCCGCCGGTAAACCGGTAGCGAATGCCCGGGTACAGCTGATGGGCGCCAGTGGTGAAACCCGCACTGATGATAATGGCCGCTTTGTGCTGGCTAACGTTAATGCCGGTGAAGCGGAGCTGCATATCGAAGCGAGCCGCTTTGCCCACCGTAATGTGCATGTTGATGTACCTGCAGCAGGGTTGGATAACCTCAGCGTAGTATTACTTGCTACTACTATTGAAACCATCGATGTAAAAGCCAGCCCATTTCATGCCTCAGCGACCGAATCTTCGCTGCCGGTGAATGTGCTGGCGGGTGATAAGCTGAAAATGCGCCAGGCCGCTACGCTTGGCGATACGCTAAAAAATGAAGTGGGTGTGCATTCTAACTTTTATGGCGGTGTGACCAGCAGCCCGATTATCCGTGGCTTAGATGGTCCGCGCGTGCTTATTACACAAAATGGCCTGGATGCCGGCGATGCGTCGCGCGTAGGACCGGATCACAGCGTGGCAAGCGAAGCCAGCACCGCAACCCAGATTGAAGTGCTGCGCGGCCCGGCTACCTTGTTTTATGGCAGTGGTGCCATTGGCGGTGTGGTGAATGTGGTGGATGAACGGGTGCCTACTGACAACAATACCCGTGTTGAATGGATATTGCAGCGTGAGTCGGTTAACAACGAAAAGCTGGCCGCGGGTTCTATCGTCACTGGTGCAGACAATATTGCCGTCTATGCTGATGCGTTCTGGCGTGACAATAACGACTACAGTATTAATGGTTTTGCCGAAGCAGAGCCGGAAGCCGATGCGTTAACAGGCAAGGTGGCTAACACCGCAGCTACTGCTAAAGGCTTTACGCTGGGCGGCAGCTACTTGCTGGATAATGGCTATGTTGGTGTATCTTATGGTCGCTTAGAGCGTGAATATGGTATTCCGGGGCACTCTCATGGCGGTCACGACGAACACGACGACCATGCTGACGAGCACAGCGCTGAAGAAGCGGTGTTTGCTGATCTGACTCAGCACCGGGTGCAGCTGTTAAGTGAACTGAATTTTTCCTCTGGGGTAATCCGCGCCATTAACAGCCGGTTTGCCTTTACCGACTATGAACATGCTGAGATTGAAGACGGTGTGGTCGGTACCACCTTCAGCAACCAAAGCACAGAGGCCCGCATCGAAATACTGCACCGGCCTTATCAGGAATGGCGCGGTGGTTTAAGCCTGCATTATAAGCACAGCGACTTTGATGCCATAGGCGAAGAAGCTTTTACGCCACCATCAGAAACCGAAAAACTGGCGCTGGCCTGGGTGGAGGAACGTCACTTTGGTCATTGGCTGGTACAGTTAGGTGCCCGCATCGAAAGAGTAACGATTGACGCCAGCGACGTATTGCTGCCGGATATCGGTGCCCACGGCGATGAAGCGGACGAGCATGACCATGAACACGAGCACAGCGAGGGAAGCGATTTTATCCGTGTGTTTGATGTCAGCCATAAGTTCACGCCTTACAGCTTATCAGCCGGCGCGGTATGGGATTTTGCCGAAGGTTATAACTTAGGGGTTTCACTGTCCCGTTCACAACGGGCACCCGCAGCCTCAGAGTTGCTATCCTTTGGCCCGCATATTGGTACTGCGTCTTATGAAGTCGGCGCGTTATTTACGCTGGATGATAACGAGTTTGTATTGAATACCCAACCGATAGAACTGGAAACCGCCAATAACCTGGATATTACGCTGCGTAAATTCAGTGGCAACACCGGTTTTGTGCTTAATGCCTTTTATAACCGGGTAGATAACTACTATTACCAGCAAAATACCGGTTTATACGCTGGCGATGGCCATGACCATGGCGATGAGCATAGCAACGGTGGTGAGGGGGCTGACGAGCATGCTGGCGAGTTGCCGGTGTATCTGTTTACCGCCGCCGATGTGACCTTGCATGGTTTTGAAGCCCAGTATGTCTGGCAGCTTAACGACCCGTTTAAATTAACGCTGCAGGGTGATTATATCCGTGCCCGCTTAAATGGCGGTGGTGATTTACCCCGCACGCCGCCGCTGCGCTTTGCCGCCGAACTGGCGTATGAGCAGGATGCTGTCAGTGCCGATCTGCGAGCCACCCGTTACATGAAACAAGATAGAACCGCTGAGCTGGAAACGGCCACCGCCGGCTACACCCTGCTTGATGCCAGTGTCAGCTATCGGTTTGATGTTGGCTCATCACAGCTAACGGCTTATCTGAAGGGGCAGAACCTGACGGACGAGCTGGTGCGGGTACATACCTCATTTTTAAAAGATATTGCGCCACTACCTGGCCGCTCTGTCGCATTGGGCGTGCGCGGCAGCTTCTGATTTTTTTGCCGCAGGTACGCCGGTTCCTGACCTGCGGCAACTTTTTATTTGATATGGAGATGTTATGTTACAAGCGCAAGTAAAAACAAAATTAAGCCTGGTGGCGCTGCTTATTGCCTCGTCGATGCTGGCGGCCTGTGGCGATAGTACCACTAATATCGTCGAGAAAGACCCGATCGCGGTCGATGATGACCATGATCACGATGATGATCACGACCACGATCATGGTGGTATCAGCACCGCCGGCCGGCTGGTGATCTCAGCCAAAGACTCCAACCTGGTATCAGTGTACGAGCTGCAAGATGGCAGCCTGCTAGACACCTTTGCTGTAGCCGATACCCCTTCTGCGCTAGCTGCCTCTGCCGGTAAGCGCTACGCGTTGGTGGTGCAGCGCACTACCGACAGAGTCGAATTTATCGACGGTGGTTTATTCCAGGAAGATCATGTTGATCATCTGCATGATTACCAGCAGGCGCCTGCGCTGAGTAGTTTTGTCTTGTCAGAAAGCCGGCCAACTCACATTAGCAGCAATGGCAGCCAGAGCGCCGTATTTTTTGACGGCGATGTGAATAGCAGCACACCAGCGGCAGTGGCGGTCATTACCGATGCGGATATTACTACCGACAGTAATGGCTTTCCGGTGCTGCATTACAGCATTCATATGCACGGTGCAGCCCAGCCGCGTGGCGAGTACTTAGTGTCTACCGTGCGCGATGCCGACAGTGCCACCACCTTGCCAGATAAGGTAGCCCTGTATCATGCGCATGGTGATCACTTTGATGAAGAGCTGGTATTTGCCGAAACTTGCCCGGGGTTACATGGCAGTGCGCAAAACGCGCACGTGATTGCCTTTGGTTGTACTGACGGTGTGTTAGTGATTACACAAGAAGGCGAAACTTTTACCGCCAGCAAAATTACCAACACCGACGATTTTACCGGCACCATGCGCATTGGTACCCTGGTGGGGGCTGAGCATGCCGAGCATCTGGTAGGCTTTGCCGGCAGCAGCATGTTTGCTATTCATGCTGAAGATGGCGAAATGGCGCTGGTAGACTGGCAGGGCGGCGAAGGCGCCGGCATTATTGGCTACGGCTTTGCCGATAAGGGCGAAAAATTTGTCCTGCTGGATAATCAGGGTTATTTAACCATTCTGAATTATCACGGCCATGAGCATGAAGGGGCAGCAGAAGAACCCGCCTTTGAGTTTGCCGCTAAAGTGCAACTAACCACCGCTGATATCAGCACTATGCCAAGTGGCAGCCGTTTTGAACTGGCGGTCTCGGCCAGTGATGACAAAGTTTATGTGACTAACCCCATCGACAGCACACTACTGACAATCGATATTGCTGATGCTGAAGTGGTGGCCACTAAGCAGCTGAACTTTATGCCGCACAAGCTGGTGTGGTTAGGTATAGCGCAAGCGGCTGACGCGCACGCTCACTAAAACGCTGCCCGCTTTTTACTGATCAAAGCCGTTAAGTAAGATTAACGGCTTTTTTATTTGTTTAAGCGAAATCTCGTTGAGAATTATTCGTATTTATGCTTAGATAGCCTATCTTTTGCGTTTCCCCTTTCCTTCAGGAGTTTGGTGATGAAATCAGTTAAGGCATTAAGTTTAGTGGGCGCAGCCGTGTTAACGGCATTGTTTAATCTGTCTACAGCGCAGGCCAGCGAAGTGAATATCTACTCAGCGCGGCAGGAAGAGCTGATAAAACCTCTGCTGGATAAATTCAGCAGCGAAACCGGTATTAAAGTTAATCTGATCACCGGTAAGCCGGATGAATTGATTAGCCGCATGGCAAGCGAAGGCCGTAACAGCCCAGCCGATGTACTAATTAGCACCGATGTCGGCCGGTTATACCGTGCCAAACAGCAAGGCGTGCTACAGGCCATTGAATCAGCGGTATTAACCGGCACCATTCCGGTGGAAATGCGCGACCCGGCAGGCCAATGGTTTGGTTTAACCATGCGGGCGCGGCCGATTTTATATGTGCCGGGAAAAGTCGACCCGAAACAGCTGTCAACCTACGAAGATTTAGCGAGCCCGAAGTGGAAGGGTAAAATTTGTGTGCGTTCATCAGACAATATTTATAACCAGTCAATGACCGCTAGCATGATAGCGCATGATGGTGCTGCGGCAGCAGAACAGTGGGCACGGGGTTTTGCAGCGAATTTTGCCATGCCACCCAAAGGCGGCGACCGTGACCAGATCAAAGCCGCTGCGGCCGGTGTCTGTGATCTTGCTATCGCCAATACCTATTACCTAGGCGGCATGCTGGCCGACCCTAAAGACAAAGCCGCAGCAGAAAAAGTAAAGGTGTTCTGGCCAAATCAGGCTGGCCGCGGTGCGCATATTAATATCTCCGGCGCCGGTGTGGCGAAATATGCGCCCAACAAAGCTGAAGCGGTTAAGCTGCTGGAGTATATGACGACCGCAGAAGCCCAGCAGTGGTATGCCGAAACTAACCACGAATATCCGGTGCGTGCGGGTGTGCAGGTAAGTACTATCTTACAGGGCTTTGGAGAATTTAAAGCAGACCAGTTACAATTGGGCAAATTGGGTGAATTAAACGCCGAGGCGATCCGTGTAATGGACCGCGCTGGCTGGAAGTAATATTTGAAATCAGTATGTTGTAACAAGGTAAGCACCAGATGTTGACAGGCTGGCGCGATATCTGGCGCTGGGCAGTGCTGCTGCCAGCGCTGCTGTTAGCCTTACCGCTGCTGGTGATTTTTGCCAGTCTGTTACAGCCAGAAACTGAGATTTGGCAGCATTTACGCCAGACGGTACTGGCCGACTATGTACTCAATTCGCTGTTGTTAGCCGGCGGAACCGGGCTGGGCGCTTTATTGCTCGGCACTGGCAGTGCCTGGCTTATCAGCCAGTATCAGTTTGTTGGCCGGCGGCTGTTGCAGTGGATGTTGCTGCTGCCACTGGCCATGCCGGCCTATATTATTGCTTATACCTACACCGGGCTGCTGGACTTTGCCGGCCCATTGCAAAGCTATATCCGTGAGTTGACCGGTTGGCGCTATGGCGACTACTGGTTTCCCGAGATCCGCTCGTTGGGCGGCGCCATTATTATGCTGTCACTGGTACTGTATCCTTATGTGTATATGCTGGCGCGCACCGCCTTTAGTGAACAGTCTGCCTCCCTGTTTGAAGCCAGCCGCACGCTGGGGTTAACACCCCGGCAGCACTTCTGGCGGGTGGCGTTGACACTGGCGCGGCCGGCTATTTTAACCGGCACCGCGCTGGCGATGATGGAGGCCTTCGCCGACTACGGCACTGTGCAATACTTTGGCGTAACAACCTTTACCACCGGTATTTTCCGCACCTGGTTTGGTATGGGTAGCCAGGCTGGCGCGGCGCAACTGGCCGCTTTGCTGACTGGCTTTGTGTTAGTGTTGCTGCTGCTGGAGCAGTGGTCGCGGCGTAAAATCCGCTATTATCATCAGGGCCAGCGCAGCCAACCGGTAAGCCTGAGAACCGTGAGTCTGAGCCGGCAAATGTTGTTATTACTGCTATGTTGCCTGCCGGTGTTGTTTGGCTTTGTGGTGCCGGCACTGCAGCTTAGCAGTTGGGCACTAAGTAACTATCAGGTTACCTTTAATCAGCAGTTTATTACTCTGGTGTGGAACAGCTTCTCGCTGGCGGCGCTGGCCGCTGTGGTAGCGGTACTGTTGGCACTGTTGTTTGCTTATGGCAAACGGCTAAGACGCGACGTACTGGTGCAGGCGCCGGTGCGTGTAGCGGCGCTGGGCTATGCTGTACCCGGCACTGTGATTGCCATTGGTGTAATGATACCGCTGGCTTATCTGGATGGGCGTATTGATGCGCTGGCCGAACACTGGTTTGGTGTACGCACCGGGCTGATTTTCTCCGGTACCTTATTTGCCTTAGTGCTGGCCTACAGTGTGCGCTTTTTAGCCGTGTCGCTGCACAGTGTTGAGGCCGGGCTGCAGCGGATTAAACCCAGTATGGATAATGCCGCCCGCTCGCTGGGTTTCAGCCCGCTTGGCGTGCTGAAAAAAGTGCATGTGCCACTGCTGCGTTCCAGCGTGCTAACGGCGCTGCTGCTGGTATTTGTGGACGTACTTAAAGAATTGCCGGCTACGCTGATCTTACGCCCGTTTAATTTTAATACGCTGGCGGTGCGTACTTACGAGCTGGCGTCAGACGAGCGGTTAGCGGATGCAGCCTTACCAGCGCTGGCGATAGTACTGGTCAGTTTGCTGCCGGTTATGCTGCTGGCCCGCTCGGTGAAAGCGGTAAATGGAGAGGCTTCCTAATGCTGGAATTACAACAGGTTGCCGTTGCCTACGGCGGCCACACCGTGGTTAAAGAGGTTAGCCTGTCGTTAGCGCAGGGCCAGATTGGCTGTTTAGTCGGGCCGTCCGGTTGCGGTAAAACTACCTTATTACGTGCTATTGCCGGCTTTGAACCGGTGGCTTCCGGCGTGATTAGCCTGCAGCGGCAGCCGGTCAGTAGCAGTGAGCTGCAATTAGCGCCGGAGCTGCGTCAGGTCGGCATGGTGTTTCAGGACTTTGCGCTGTTTCCGCATTTAAATGTGGCGGACAACATTGCTTTTGGGCTGGGCAAACTGAGCAAAGCCGACAAGGCGGCGCAGGTAAAGCAACTGCTGCAATTAGTCGGGTTGCCGGATCTGGGCCAGCGCTATATCCATCAGTTATCCGGCGGCCAGCAACAGCGGGTGGCGCTGGCACGGGCACTGGCACCCAAGCCGCGGGTGCTATTGTTGGACGAGCCATTCTCCAGCCTGGATACCGAGCTGCGTGAAGGTTTGGCGCGTGAGATCCGGCAGATTTTGCAACAGCTGCGCATCACCGCCATTATGGTTACGCACGATCAAAACGAAGCCTTTGCCATGGCCGATATGATAGGGGTGATGGAGTTTGGCCGTCTGCAGCAATGGGCCACGCCATACGAGCTGTACCATAAACCAGCTAACCGCTTCGTGGCCGACTTTATTGGCCGCGGCGTGCTGATCCCCGGCACTATGCTCGACAGCCAGCAGGTACAGACCAATCTGGGCACCTTTACCCAGCGTTATGTCAGCACCGTGCAGGCCGGCGATCAGGTGGATGTGCTGATCCGGCCCGACGACATTGTGCACGACGATGCCAGCGGTATTACCGCGCAGGTGGTAGACAAAGCCTTTCGCGGCTCGCATATTTTGTATCAGCTAAAGCTGCGCACTGGCGAGCTGGTGCAATGTCTGGCGTTAAGCCATCACAACCATGCGGTGGGTGAGCAAATCGGCATCCGGCTGGATTTAGATCACTTAGTGCTGTTTCCCCGCTGTTAACGGTGTCAAGGCTCGCTGTGCTGTGGTAGTAAGGCGTGCAATATGCGTTGATACTGGCCACTCTGTCTAAGCTCAGCCAGGCCCTGATTAAACTGTTGCATCAGCTGCTCCGAGCGTGGATCCCGCTTAGACAGCAGCAGATACATCGGCCTGAGTTCAAGCGCCGGCGTTAACCAATCCAGAGTATCAGCATACTGAGGCAATTTATGCTGTAACAGGTAAAGGCCATTCAGTTTGTCAGCAGGTACCAAATCAACCCGGCTGCGGGCCAGCATCTGAAAGGCTTGTTCGTCCAGTGCCACACTTACCATATTAGGTGTACTTTCAACCAAACCGGGCGGTTGTAAATAGCCCTGCACCAACGCCAGCCTTAGCCGCTGCCGGGCAATATCGGCATAATCGCTGTACTGAATTTGCATGCCTTTGCGTTTAAAAAACACAATATGATTAGCGTACAGTGGCTGTGAGTAATAAAAATGCTGTGCGCGTTCATCATCATACCAGGCGGCAATCAGGCCGATATAGTTAGCTTGCAGGCTTTCACGGTACGCGCGGGCAAAAGGCATAAAGGCTATTTCTATATCGATACCCTGCAATATAAACGCCTGACGCACCAGTTCACTCACGGCACCTTGCTTGGGTAAGTCTTCAGCATAATGCGGGTAATAATTGCTGCTGGCCAGTAATAAGGTTTCGCTTTGGCTATACAAAGGGGTAACGGCGAATAGCAACCATGCTAAGCTGAGCAATAACTTCATTTGTCCACCTGAATTAACTTTGTTGCTAACCAGTGTGGCATAGTGTTACTAAATTGCTAACTTTAACGGCGCAAAACACGTATTTAAAATGGGGTCAGAGAGCTCTGACCCCATTTTCGCGTTATTCTAAAGGCACTAGTCTTTACTTTGCTCGTGCGGCAGGTTGGTGCTGGCCTCGGCGTCTTGCTGCGGGCTGGCTAACGTGGCCTGATCGCCGGTCACCGGCATAGCGCGCGATTGCTGGTTAATCTGATAAATTTGCTCGGTGTTAGATAGATCCTGCGCGTTCTTAATATTGGCAATGGTTTCGCGCTCGGACAGGAAGCTTTGAATATCATCCAGTATCGCCTGCATCTCTTGCGGGTTGTCCTGCATTTCCAGAATATGCCGCGGGTGTTCCACGTTTTTCGCGCCGCTGTCGGCAAAGGTGCTGCTCATAATGCGTGAGCTGATGATCCAGGGCGTTAATGATGAGCGCATCACGTAGTTTTCGGACGAGGTAGAGTCGTAAATGCCTTTACCTGTGGTCAGTTTACTTTGGGTGTAGGTGCCTTCGCATTTTAAGTACACCAGTAAGGAGTCAAAATTCAGCTCGGCCCAAAAAGTGTGGCTGTAGTTTTCCAGCAAGCGGCCAAAGCTGTGACAAATAAACCAGCTAAAAATCAGGCTTAAAATAAACTGGCTTTCATTAAACATATTCACCACAAAGCCTTGTGTCAGCGCATCGCTGGGGCGTGCCAAGGCGGTGTATTCGCGAATAAGCGTTAGCATCGTCTGCGCTTCAAACAGCAGATAAAACAGAATAAAGGGGCCAATCAGCAGTAATAGCTGGCCGCAAATTGTGGCCCACAGCCGCAGCTGTTTAAACAGGGCACTATGTTGCAGCGGCGCATAAGCCGGCTGGGTTTCAATCATCACTTCGCCGCTAAAATCGCCTTTGCTTTCAGATTGTTCGTTCAGGCTGGGGTTAAGCTCGCGGTACACCCGGTTCGGGATCTCTTTATAACGGCGGTTTGCCATCACGATATTGTCGATATTAACAAACAGCTCACGCGGGTGAATATTCTCCTGCCAGTTGGCGCGGTACTCCGACACTTTGGTTTGCGCCTGCACCTGGGCAGTACGCTGTTTTAGCAGCAGGAAGATAAAGGCGCCGCTTAAGGCAGCAAACAGCAGTACTAACAACAATTGCGGTGTAACAGCAAAGCTTTGCAGCTCGGATTGTTGCAGCTCGGTGACAAACTGGCGCACCTCTGGTTGCTGCAGCAGATAATTAATGCCCAGCCCCAGCAGTACCGGTGCCAGAATAGCGAACGCCATAATTTTGGCCAGCTTCAGGTTGCCCTGGGTTTCAATGCTTTTCTCCGCCTGCCGGTACACGGTGCTGGCCGCGCGCCAGGTTAAAATAAGGTACACCACCAGCACAAAAGAAAAGAACGGCAGCAGGATATCGCCGGTGTCACCGGCCAGCCCTGTCAGGCAGACAAAGGCGGTTAATGCATAGGCCACCAGCGCTATCGCAGTGGCAATCAGCGCGCCGGCAAAGCGCTGCGCCAGGTTACGCAGTGGGTAGGGTAGAAAAATCAGCTTGGGCACCAGGGTGTGCACCAGGCGGGAGATAAAGCCTACCGGCTCGACAAAGGTTTTGTTTTTCCGCCCCATCAGCATCTCTTCTAAATCGATGCTTTTATAATGCGGTTGTTCCAGTTTAGCGCTTTCACGCTCAGACTTACTGTAATTAGGTGCCAGCGAGGTGGGTACGCTGCGGCCAACAAAAAAACGCAGCATCTGAAAAATACCGCCACCCAGCGCCCGCAGGCCACCGGCCAGCAACATAAAACCGACTGCGGCATAAATCCAGGCCAAGGTTTTATCCTGCTGCACCAGACTCACCACCTGCAGCAGTGGGTAAATACCCAGTAAGCTTACCAGCAGGCCGCGAATGGCGCGCAATAAGCCTTCAGCTTTAAACGGGTTACGGATGCCAAGCGATTCACTGCCGTAATCATAGGCCATGGTTACTTCCTTTTAAAAATCAGTTTGTTGTAAAACTGCTATCTTGCCTGACTGCCATGCTTTTGCAAGGCACTGCCCGATAGTTTTAGCGGATAATTAGCCGGTTAGCGAAATTTTTTATCGGCAAAGAAAAAAGGCGCCCAAAACCAGCAGCGCCTACCAGGAAATGGCACTGTCGTTATTTTAAAAAATCACTGATTTGGCTGGCCACAGTGCTGATGCCCAGTACGCCGTCTAAATGACCAAAGCTGCCGGGGATCTCGCCATATTGTGCGCTGTTACCGGCTGCCTGCATTACCTTGACGCTGTGCTGGCTTAATGCCGGTGGTAGCAGTAAATCACCGCTGGCGGGCAAAAACAGCGTTTTGGCTTTCACCCGGCCCAGTGCCTGCTGCCAGTTATCGCCCATGCCGGCTCGCCACAGCTGCGAGGCCCGCACTAAATACAAAATATGGTTGGCGTCTTGTTTTGCTGCCCGTTGCCGGGCTTGTGCCAGCAGTTGCTGCCAGGCTTGTGGCAGGGCGCGGATATCCTGATGTAAGGCTTTATCGGTGCTAAAGGCCGCATAGCGTGGGTTGAAGCCGTCCGGGTGCAAGGCATCCTGGGTAATGTAAGCCAGTGCCGTGCTTAAGCCCTGCCAGGGCTGGCCTTTATCGTAGTAGTCGCCGCCCTGCCAGGCCGGATCTTGTAAAATCGGGTAGGCCCAGCGCTGCAGTTTAATTGCACTGTAGTTGTCCATATAGGCGCTGCCAATCACTGGCAGCAGCCGTTCAACCTTGTCGGGGTAACGCACTGCCCATTCAATGGCCTGAAACGAGCCCATCGATGGCCCTATTACCGCATGCAGCTTGTCAATGCCTAAACTGTCGAGCAGCGCTTTTTGCACTTCAACAAAGTCACCAATGGTCACCACCGGAAAAGCTAAACCATAGGGTTTGCTTGTCGCCGGGTTAATCGTTGCCGGGCCCGTGGTAATCACCTTGGGGTCAAACACATTGGCGTTTACTAAGGTATCGCTGCTGATAACATAAAACTTATTGGTGTCTATCGCTTTATCCGGGCCGATAATGGCATCCCAATAGCCAGCGGCGGCATCCTCGGTGTGGTATTTACCGGCAGCATGGCTGCTGCCAGAGAAAAAATGGGTAATTAAGATCGCATTAGATTTATCGCTATTAAGTGTGCCATAGGCTTCCCAGCCGATATTAACCGGGGCAATAGTCTGGCCATTTTCGGTAGTAAACTTGTCCAGCGTAAAGCGCTGCTTTGCTACCAGTAAGGGGTCGGCCGATACAGCGACACTAAAGCAAAGTATGAGGGCGGTAAGCCAGCGCATTATCGCTCCTTAAAACCACTGAAATAATAAGATAGCCAGCGCTGTGCCAAGCACCGGTACTAATACGCTGACAACGGCGACCGGCCAATAGGCGTTTTGATGGCTTTCACCACAGATAGCACGGATAGTGGTCACCACATAGCCATTATGCGGCAGGGAATCCAGTGCACCGGACGAGATGGCCACCACGCGGTGCAGCTGCTCGGCATCGACACCACGCTCTAAATAGTGCGGTGCCAGCTCGGGCAGCGCAATCACCTGGCCGCCGGAAGCTGAGCCGGTAAGGCCAGCAATGGCACTTACCGCTACCGCAGCGCCTAAAAGCTCAGGCCCCGGCAAGTGTGTCATGGTGTTAACCACGCTGTTGAACGCCGGGGTAAGTTTCGCCACTGAGCCAAACCCCACCACGGCGGCAGTGTTGCCTATCGCCAACAGTGCCCCTAGCACGCCTTCATTGGTGGCTGCTGCCGGGTTACGTAAAAAACGAAAGTTAAGCAGGTACAGGCTGACCACACCACCGGAGAGCGCGACAATTAATGCTGCTTGTTGCAGACTGTCGTGCAGTAAAAAAGATAACAGCAGCACCACACCTAACGGAATTATGCCCGTCAGCGGGTGGGGTAAGGCGCGGTCGGTAATTTCCGGATCGC
The DNA here is from genome assembly GCF_000296695.1 of Rheinheimera nanhaiensis E407-8. Classification (GTDB taxonomy): domain Bacteria; phylum Pseudomonadota; class Gammaproteobacteria; order Enterobacterales; family Alteromonadaceae; genus Alishewanella; species Alishewanella nanhaiensis. The sequence continues at coordinate 60,893 of NZ_BAFK01000005.1, read as the reverse complement.
TGCTGCGCTGCACAAAGTGTTCGCCAGCAGCCTGCGCCCGTTTAATCATCCACATCAGCGCAGCGTAACCGGCAACGGCCATAAAGATGGCAACCACTATACTGACCTGCCAGCCGGCATAGGGCGTGGTGCCCAGATAAGGAATAGGGATCCAGTTTTGAATTTCCGGCGAGCCGGCCGAGGTCATGGTAAAGGTGACTGAGCCCAGCGCCAGTGCGGCCGGAATAAAACGCCGCGGCAGGTTAGCGCCTTTAAACAAGCTGACCGCCATTGGGTAGGCCGAGAATGCCACCACAAACACGCTGACACCGCCGTAAGTAAGCACGGCACAGGCCAGCACTACGGCTAACACCGCTTTGCCGTGACCAAGTTTTTTCACAATCGCCAGCGCCACCGCATCGGCCGCGCCAGTGTGCTCCATTAATTTGCCAAACAGCGAGCCTAATAAAAACATTAAAAACCAGGCGGCAACAAAGCCGGAAAAGCCGCTCATATAACCGTGGACAAAGTCGAGCTTGTCACTGACCTGCCAAAACGGAATGCCGTTGGTGATAGCCACCAGCAAAGCGCACAGTGGTGCCGTGATAAACAGGTTAAAGCCGCGCATCGTTAGCGTAATCAGCAAGCCGAGCCCGGCCAGCAACCCTATAAGACTCAACATCTTGTTATCCTTGTGCTCATTTTCGTTTAGTCTGATACAGGACAGCAGGCATCACCATAGTACTAAGGTACAGGTTAAAAAATCTGCGTTTGCGCCTACAGTAAGGCTACACAAATAACAACAAGATCATGTGAAATCAAACAGCAGGAGAGCCAAGATGGCCCATAACCATAATAAAGATGCACAGCACAAGTTTAGTCGTACCCTGTTAAAACCCAGCCTTATTGCTTTAGCCATCAGCAGTAGTTTTGCCCTGCCTGCGCTGGCGCAGGAAAGCGCAAAAGACGATGAAGAAGTTAAGCTGGAGCGGATTGAGGTGACCGCCCGGCGCACAGTGGAAAACCTGCAGGAAGTGCCGGTTGCCGTGACATCTATTGGTGCCGCCGATATTGCTGAGCGTGGCCTGGAGTCAGTGGTGGAAATTCAGCAGTTCTCACCTAATACCACCCTGCAGCAAAGCCGTGGTACTAACTCGACGCTGACGGCGTTTATCCGTGGTGTCGGCCAGGAAGACCCGTTATGGGGTTATGAGCCTGGCGTAGGTATTTACATTGACGATGTCTATGTCGCGCGGCCACAAGGCGCGGTGCTGGATATCCTCAACGTAGAACGCATTGAAGTACTGCGTGGCCCGCAAGGCACGCTTTATGGCAAAAACACCATTGGTGGCGCAGTGAAATACGTCACTAAAGAGATGAGCGGCGACACTGAATTTGCGGTAAACCTGACCGCCGGCAGCTATAAACAGGGCGATGTGAAATTAACCGGTCAGATCCCGCTGATTGACAACCAGCTGTATTTTGGCTTCGGTTATGCCAACTTACAGCGTGACGGTTATGGTAATTTTTTAACCTCAGCGTTGCCCAATCAGGATGGGGAAAACTACAACAAAGACTTACAAGCCTACCGTATGACGCTGGAATACCGCCCGACTGATGCGGTGTTTATGCGGCTGAACTATGACAAAACCGACGATAAATCGAATGCCAAAGGCGGCTTTCGTTTACTGCCAAGCCTACTGACTGATGCGCCGGTGCCTGACAGTGTATTCGACTCGTACACCAGCTTACCAACAAAAAATAAAGTGGAAACCGAAGGCTTAAGCCTGACGGTTAACTGGGACATCAACGATAACTGGACGTTAAAGTCGATTACCGCCCAGCGCGAGAGTTACTCGCCAACCAATATTGATTTTGATAATACCTCTTTGCCTATTTTTGACGTGCCTGCCATTTATGACGATGAGCAGTTCACGCAGGAGTTCCAGCTTAACTACCAGACTGATGGCTTTAAGATGGTATCAGGTGCTTACTATTACACAGCTGATTCCTGTGGTGTGTTCGATGCCATTCTGGGGGTATTGGGACAATCCTTGGGGGCGCCGGGGCTTACCCGTGAAGTGGGAGGTTGCAGTAACGGTGACAGCACTGCGCTATATGCTCAGGGGACTTACGATATTGATGATAAATGGTCGGTAACAGCAGGCTTACGCTACACCAAAGATGAAAAAGAAGCGGTGGTGCGCAATGGGCTGATTTTTGACATTGTGTATCCGGAGTCGGGTTGGATCCCAGGCTATGTGCGGCCAGATGGTTTAACCACGCCAGTGGTGCTGGATGACAGCGAAAGCTGGTCTAAGGTAACGCCAAAAATTGGTGTGGAATATCAGCACAGTAATGATCTGATGTTGTTTGCCAGTTACAGCCAGGGCTTTAAGTCCGGTACCTTTAACCCAAGGGCGACGGTGGCGGAGCCTGCCGCTGATCCTGAAGATGTTAACTCGTTTGAAATTGGTATGAAAAGCGACTGGAATGACCGGCTGCGCATTAATGCCACCTTATTCATGCTGGACCACAAGGACCGCCAATATATCGCCGTGATCCCTGATGAAAATGATGCAACGGCATTGAACCAGCGGTTAGGTAACGTTGGCCGTTCAGAAGCGACAGGCCTGGAGCTGGAAGTGACCTGGAAAGCCAGTCGTGAGCTGGAAATTTACGGTAATCTGGGCCTGATAGATGCCAGTTTTGAAGAGGCGCTAACCTTTGTGCCGGGCACCGGCGCGGTGGATATTTCCGATCGCTTCTCGGTAACCAATACACCGGAGACGACGGCGAATGTTGGCTTCAGTTACAACCTGCTGACAGACTTTGGTGATGTAATTGTTAATGGTAACTACAACTATCGCAGCAGCTACTCACTGGTAGAGCTGGACAACCTGTTGACACAAGACAGCTATGGGTTGTTAAACCTGGGGGTAACCTGGTTTAGTAATGATGGCCACTGGAGCATAGCACTGCATGGTAAAAACCTGACTGATGAAGAGTATCTGGTAGGTAACTATGCGTTTATTGCGCCGGACCCGGCTAACCCTGGCCAGTATATTCCAGGCCTGGGCGGTGACAATACGCTGATTGGTTATTACGGTGCGCCACGCACAGTAAGCCTGAGTGTCGGTTACCGTTTCTAAACACAAAACCCTTGCCGGGGCGCAAGCCCCGGTACATGATGGGCAAAAAAGCCCAGAAGTTAGCTTATGATTGCCTTAATTGCTGATGATCACCCACTGTTTCGGGTGGCCCTGTCCCAAGCCTGTGCCAATATTCTTGGCAGCGATGCATTACTGCTGCAAGCGGAAAATATGCAACAGGTGTGGCCTTTACTGCGAGCCCACCCCGACACCCACTTTATTTTTCTCGATTTAAAAATGCCAGGCAGTGAAGGCTTTACCGGCTTAACCGCGCTGCGCACCGAATACCCGGACGTGCCGGTGATTATGGTATCGGCGGAGGAAGACCCGGTCGTGATAAAGCAAGCGTTGGCACTTGGCGCTGCCGCCTATATTCCTAAGTCAGCGCCGCTTGAGCTACTGTCGCAAGCCATCAGTGCCGTGTTAAATGGCGACAGTTGGTTGCCGGCCGCGCTGGCGCAAGACGTGCACAACGCCAAGGCACTGATCGATGAAGACTTTGCCAGCCGGTTGGAGCAGCTGACACCACAGCAGTTTCGCGTGCTGAAGATGATTGCCGATGGCCTGCTCAATAAGCAAATTGCCTATGAAATGCAGGTGCAGGAAACCACGGTAAAACAACATGTCTCGGCCATACTGCGCAAGTTAAATGTCAATAACCGTACCCTGGCCGGCATCTTATTTGAAAAGCTAAGGCTGCCGTCCTAGCAATACCAGCGTCAGGCAGCTTTACAAAGCCTCCTCAGCGTGCGAAAGCAACCTATATTAATGTCAGATAAAACAGTACCTTCTAATGTTGGCTTGCACTATGCATTGTGCTGCACTGTAGTGCGTCCTGCATATTAAGGTGTGATGCGGGTTTCGACTTTTTTCAAAGGAGAAGCTAGCAATGGAAAACCTTGTTTCAATCAGGGGCCTTGGCACCCTATCTTTATATTTGCTCTGTTGTCTGAGTTTTGGCGCGCTGGCGGGGGCAAAAGCAGTACTGTCCGGGCCATCGCATGCTGCAGCCGGTGATATCGTCACCTTGCAAGGCCAGCATTTTAGCGCTGGCGAAAGTTACAGCATTAAGACCATTATGGGCAAGAAAAGTAGCCAACAGCTGGTGACGGCTGACGAGTCCGGCAGCTTGAGCTTTCAACTGGTTACCGGCAGTGCGGGCCAGTATCAGCTGCAGGTGCGTGACAGCAAAAAACGCCTGGTAGCAACCACTGCTGTGCTGGTACGGCCGGCAGGAGACTAGCGATGAACCTGCAACGATATGTTGTCACCGGTTTGGCGCTGGTGTTAGCCAGCTTTGGCCTGTGCGCTACACCGCAGCAGCAGGGGCTGGCCTTTGTCTCTATCCGTGATGGTCATGCCCATATCTACCTGCGTCAGGGCAGTAGCGAACAGGCGCTTACCAGCGGCAGCTCAGTGAATACCCAGCCAGCCTGGTCTGCCGATGGCAGTGAACTGGCATTTAGTTCAGTGCGCGACGGCCAGTCTGCTATCTATCTGATGCAAGCCGATGGCAGTCAGCTGCGCCGGTTAACACCAAGCCCGCTATGGCAAACGGCGCCAGCCTGGTCGCCGGATGGCACTGCCATTGCCTATCTGGCCAGAGATAACAGTAAAACGGGTGTGGAACTGCATCTGGTACAACTGGCCACTGGCGAGACCAAAGTGCTGGTAGCGGATGGCCTGGAGAAAGGGCCCGATGCGCCAGTGTGGTCGGCCGATGGTAAACAGTTAGTGTTTTTGGGCGCTAATGCCGATGGCAAGGCCGATGTCTGGCTGGTGCAGCGCGATGGTAGTGGCCTGAAAAATATCAGTGAGCAGACATCAAAACGTAATAAAGCGCACCCGGCTATTTCGCCAGATGGCCGTTATGTTGCCTATGTTGCTGACATGCGAGGGCATTTAGCACTGTTTCGCACCGACCTGCAAACCGGTGAGTCCGTTAACCTGACGGCCGATAAACCGGCGGCTTATGAAACGCCGCGCTGGTCTGCCGATGGCCGTCAGTTACTGTTTGCCAGTAGCCGGGATGATCCCGGTCTGACGCGGATGGATATTTTCGTGATGAATGCCGATGGTTCTGCGGTCACTAACCTAAGCCAGCACCCACACGAAGATTACAACCCACATTGGTCTGCCGATGGCAAGCAGGTGCTGTTTACCAGTTTACGCACCGGCACGGCACAAATTTACCGCTATGACATGGCTAAACAACGGGCCGAACGGCTTAGCGTGAACCAGTCACATGATATGGATCAGGTGCCACGTCCTGCCAATGGGCAGCATGCGGCGTCTGCGACAAAAGGAGACCTGTCGTATGAAAAATAGCACCAGCAGTTTTATATACCAAGCAGCATGGCGGCAGTTGGCGGTCGCTAGTCTGTGTTGTGTCAGCAGCCTGGCCTGGGCCGCCGGCAAAACCTACACCCTGGATGCCGATTTCGCCCTGGGCGTGCTTGACGGCGTCAATTATGACGCACCCAATAGTGATCAATTACAGCTAAATGCAGTAGGCACAACCTTTCCGGTGGCCTGGATAGCCAACGCCGGGGAAGATACCGTATCAAAGTTTGATACTAACCTGAACAAAGAAGTGGCGCGCTATCGTACCTGGTTTGGTCCGGCCGGCCAGCCCGGATATTTCAACCATTTGGGTAATGCCTATGCCGGGCCGGCGCCATCACGCACAGCTGTTGATATTAATGGTAACGCCTATGTACTTAACCGGCATTTTAGCCAGGGCACCAGTAGTGCCGGTGTGGTGCTAAAAATTCTGGCTGAGGGCTTTATCGACCGTAATGGTAATGGCGTGATGGACACCTCCGCTGACAGTGATGATGATGGCATCATCGATAACACTGAAATGATGCCGCTGGCAGATACCAACGGTAATGGCATTATTGACGAAAGTGAAATTCAGGATGAACGTATTGCCTGGGTTAAGCGCGTACCTGATGGCATAGCGGCGCCTTTGCGGCCAACAGGTGTATTAGGCCGTGCCATGTGCATTGGCACCGACGGCAACTTGTGGGTCGGGCTGTTCAATGACCGTACTTATTACAAGATCAGCTCAGCCGACGGTTCGACCATAACAGGCCCGGTATCGACAACACCTACTGCCGGCCAGCCTAATGCGGGGTCCTGGACACCCTATGGCTGTCTGATCGATGCCAGCGGCACGCTGTGGAGTGCGTCGTTATCTGGCGTATTGGGCAAAATTACTAATACGCAGAGCGACACTGGGCCTTATACCGTCTCATCTTTTGCTTCCAGTTTTAACTATGGTATCGCACTGGGCAACGGCAAAGTTTACCTGGGTAGTGCCAATCAACAGTTTGATCCGGCCACCAATACCTACAGTGCTATTCCGAATATGAATGTGGGTAGCTCCGGTATCGTTGTCGATGGTGGCGGCAATATTATTGCCGGCAGCTCAACAGTGCGTAAAGTGGCACCGGATGGCACCTTGTTATGGCAGGCACCGTTGCAGGCAGGTGGCAGCAGCTCGGTGGGGATACAGGTAGACGCCAACAATGACGTGTTGCAAATTGGCTTTACCAGTGCCGGTCGTATTCAAAAATACCGTGGTACAGACGGTGCACCGCTTGGCGTGTTCCCGGTAGGCAATATGCCTTATACCTACAGTGATGCCACCGGTCTGGTCGCACGTAATGTGACCAACCCCACCGGCACCTGGACAGTAGTGTATGACAGTGGCAACAGTGGCACTGCCTGGGACAATATTAACTGGAATGATCTGACTCCGGCAGATACCTCGGTTCAGGTGGCGTTCCGTGCGGCAGAAACCCAAGCCGGACTGGCATTAGTTAGTTATCAGCCAACCACTAAAGGCAGTGCATTGGCCAGCAGTGGCCGCTTTATTCAGGTGCAAAGCCGGTTAAATGGTAATGAGCAAGGCCAATCGCCAATACTGTTTGACCTGACCATTAATGCGGTCGATGCCGGTTGTGATGTGGATGGCAATGGCGCCACCGATTCGGTTGATGTTGCCCTGGTGCGGGCCGGCATTGGTCAGACACCGCTACCGGGTGATGTGCGTGACCAGAACGGCGATGGCAAAATTACCGTCAATGACGCCCGGTTATGCGCGCTGAAATGTAGCTTACCGCGCTGTGCAGTTGCGCCTTAAACAGGAAAGTTAATAAGAAGGATATTATTATGCGTATGTTATTGCTATGTGGTCTGCTTGCTTTGACGCTGATGTTTCCGGTAAAAGCGGCGGTGATCTATTTGTCGCCGGCGCAGCAACAGGTTGCAGTGTCTGACAGTGTAGCGGTTGATGTGTTCGTCACCGGATTAGCCGGCGAGGTAGTCTCTGGCTGGGACTTAAATTTGCTGTTTGATGACAGCATCTTACAATTCAGCGATGTATTTTTTGACCTGGCCAATTTTGCTGATGATCCTATGCTGGACGTGCTGTATGACAGCAGTGCAGTGGGCGGAAATATTAACAGTTTTCTGGTGTCTTTTTTAAGCGATGCTGACTTGCTATTAAAGCAGACAGAGCCGGTGCGGCTGATGTCGATCAGTTTTTTAGCACTAACCGATGGCATAAGCTTAATTAACTTTGGCACTGATCCGGATTATGAGCTGAATGTTACCGGGCTGGACGGCCTGAGCCTGCAACTGGCTGCCCGCGGTGCCTGTATTGGCGTTGGTCAGGGCCAGTGTGGTACTGATATACCCGCGCCGTCTACCCTGTGGCTGCTGGGGCTGGCGTTGTTATTACCACTGCAGCGCCGCTTCGCGCTACGTTGAAATAGCCTAGCGTAACAGGCGCTGAAACAGCCGTTTCAGCGCCGGCGCTTTTAGCGGTTTTAGCAAAAAGTAGTAGCCAGCGTTAAGGGCCTGTTCGCGGATATGCTCGCTGTGGTCGGCCGAGTGAATTATTACCGGCAGTTGCACGGCTAAGTGTGCTGCCAACTGGCTGGCGACTTCCACACCGGTGGCGCCGTTATCCAGGTGATAGTCAAACAGCAGTAGATCGGCTTTCAGGCCCTGTGCCAGTGCTTGTAGGGCCTCGGCCGGCTGGCCAACAGCCAGCACAGTAATGTGCCAGCTGCGTAATAGCTCTGCTACCGCACTGCGCAGCTGTGGCTCGTTATCCAGCAGCAGCACGGTTTTACCGGCAAAGCTGGCCGCAGCTTCGGTTACCTTTACCGGTGCGGCTGCGGCTGCAGTTACGCCACTTAGCGGAACCCTCAGGCTAAAACAACTGCCTCTGCCCGGTGTTGAACGCACCTTAAGCGGATGCGCCAGAATGGTGCTGATGCGCCTGGCTATCGCCAGCCCTAAGCCTAAACCTTTCTGGCTTTGTTGCTCGCCTTGCTGAAATTCGTCAAAGATGCGCTGCTGATCTTCAGCTTTAATGCCAATACCGGTATCCAGCACACAAATATCAATGTGCTGGCCACAGCGTTTTACCCCCAGCAGCACCTTGCCAGCTGGCGTGTAACGAATAGCATTGGCCAGCAGGTTTTGTATCACCCGCTTTAGCAATTTACGATCGCTGTAAATGCTGAGCTTACTGGCACGGTAGTGCAGCTGCAGGCCTTTTTCACTGGCCAGAATGGCGGCGTCGCGGGCAATATCGTCCAGTACACTGTTAAGGCTAACCGGCTGTGGATTGGCCGTTATCACACCTGAGTCGAGTTTAGTCAGCTCTAAAATAGCGCCTAACAGCTCTTCAGCGGAGTTAAGCGAACTGATTAAATTATGGCTGAGCTGCTTAAGTTCGGTATTAGGTTGTTTGTCGCGCAGCAAGCTGGCAAACAGCACCGCGGCGTTAAACGGCTGCATTAAATCATGGCTGGCGGCAGCGAAAAAACGGGTTTTTGCCTGGGTGCTTTGCTCCAGCTGTTGCTGGGCCAGCTGCAGTTGGCCATTTAGCTGCTGCAAGGCGGCAGTGCGCTCGGCGACCCGTTGCTCCAGCTGCTGTTGGGTATCGATAAAGGCGCTCACGTCACTGTAGGTTGTCACAAAGCCGCCGCCGGGCAAGGGGTTTCCTTGCATTTCCAGAACCCGGCCGTCCTGCTGGCGGCGCTGAAACTTGTAGGCGCTACCCTGACGCAGGTAACTTAAGCGCTTGTCGATTTCGCTTTGCACATCATCACTGTCAATTAAGCCGCGCTCAAGGTTAAAGCGAATAAGCTCGGCTACCGGTTTGCCGACTTCTACCAAGCCCGGCGGATAGTGAAACATGTCGATATAACGCTGGTTCCAGGCAATTAAGCGCAGGTCGGCGTCTACCACGCTGATGCCCTGGCTGATATTGTCGATGGTAGCGCGCAGCAGCGCCTGATTAAACTGAAATACCTGGCTGGCTTCATCAACAAAGCGGGCTACCGACTCCAACGGCAGGCTAGCATGGCGGCCACTGGCATCCATAATAAGCCGCATGGAGGCACCGCCCACCACGGCAGCCAGGCTACGCTCGGCAGCTTGCACCAGATTTGCCGGGGCTAATTGTTGCAGTTCGTGAGCTTGCTTTAAATTACGTTGCAGCAAGCGGCTGGCTTCTTTTTCGCCGGCAAACCGCTTTACCAGCAGGTAACAGTCCTGCACCGTTAAATGCAGTGGCCGCTTTAGCGGGCTGCTGAGCTGGGTGCGCAAAAAGCGGCCGCTTTCCAACCATTCACCGACCCGGGTGGTGCTTAGCCGGCTAACCAGCAAAATCAGTGCGCAGTTCAGGCTCAGGCTTACCAGTACGCCTATGCTTATCACATCCGCATTGATGCCAAACAGCTGCTGCGGTGCCAGCAGTTGCCAGCCAAACGGGCCTTCGCTAAGCCAGCGGTTGCCGATTAAACCGGCACGGCTTAACTCAGGCAGCAAAATAATATAAGCCCAGGCCAGGGCACCGCCACATAAGCCGGCAATGGCACCCTGGCGGTTAATGTTGCGGCTTAATAAGCCTAACATCAGCGCCGGTGCCAGCTGCGCCACCAGTGCAAAGGCCATCAAGCCCAGCTGGGCCAGACCGGTTTCGGTACCAATCCAGCGGTAATACAAATAGCCCAGCGCCATCACGCTTAGCATGGCAATACGGCGCAAGGTGGCCACTTTAATATGGCCTTTGTCGCTGGCTGTAGCGCTACGGTACAACAAAGGGGCCAGCAGCTCGTTGGTGATCATAATGCCCAGCACCACAGTCGCCACCACCACCATACTGGTCGCGGCAGAAAAGCCACCTAAGTACGCCAGCAGCGCCATATCGGTACGCTGTGCCGCCAGCGGCAGCTGCAGCACTACTAAATCAATATTGGCGTCGCTGCCCAGCAGCATCACGCCGGCCAGCGCCAGTGGCAGGGTAAACATGCCCATCAGCAGCAGGTAAAGCGGGAAGATCCAGCGGGCAGCGCGTAAATGGCCTAAATGCTGGTTCTCGACAAAGGTGACATGAAACTGCCGCGGTAAGCACAGGGTGGCAGCAAAGCCCAGTAATACATGCAGCCAGTAAGTATGAGATGGCAGGGCCTGCTGCTGCAGCTGGCTGACCGCCGGGCTTAGTGCCGCCAGCTGAAAAATCTGCCCTATGCCGTCATACATGCCCCAAAACACAAAGGCGCCAATGGCTAACAGGGCCAGCAGCTTAACCAGCGACTCAAAGGCGATGGCGGTCATCAGGCCGGGGTTGGGCTGGTGGGCTTTAGCGCCTTTACTGACAAACAACAGCGCAAATACCGCCATCCACAAGCTGACATATAAGCCGGTGTCGCTGTACCAGGCGCTGCCCGGCGCGGTGGCAACCAGGGTATTAATGCTGGTGGCTACCGCATGCAGTTGCAGCGCAACGTAGGGGATAACCGACATTAGCAAAATAAGCGTGGTAATAACCGCCAGGCTACGGGAATGGCCGAAGCGGGTGGCGATAAAGTCGGCAATAGAGGTAATGCGGTAGCGGCGGCAGGCAATAGCAATGCGGGCCACCAGTTTAAAGCCAAACCAAAACAAAATAAACGAGCCGATATAGGTGGGCGGCATCCACCAGCCGTTTACGGCGGCCTGCGCCGTGACGCCATAAAAGGCCCAGGAGGTGCAGTAAATAGACAAGGCAAAACTGAACACCCAGGGCGCCAGTGGGTGTTTGCTGTTAATGCGTTTGCCGAAATGGCCAACACTAAACAGCACCAGCAGGTAGAGCAACGAGAGGGCGGCAATGCTACCCAGGCCAATACTGCTGCCGTTTAGGATCATCTGTTCTGCTGTTGTCATCCACTTATCACAGAAGCCGATTGTGCCTGAGTTTTCACCGCCCGGCTAGCGGGCTGTCCAGCCGCCATCCAGCACCAGAGTTTGCGCGCTGATATGCTTCGCTGCCGGGCTGCATAAAAACAGCGCAGTTGCCGCAATTTCCTCTACACCAATAAAGGCTTTTTGTGGCATGGGCGCCAGCATAATTTGCTCTATCACCTGTTGCTCGGTCAGGTTATGCTCTTTGGCCTGAGCGGCAATTTGCTGCTCGACCAGCGGCGTTTTCACATAGGCCGGGCAAATGGTGTTAATGGTGAAGTTGATGTCGGCATTTTCCAGCGCCACCACCTTGCTAAAGCCCAGCAGGCCATGCTTAGCTGCCACATAGGCCGATTTAAACGGCGACGCCACCAGGGCGTGAATAGAGCCGATATTGATAATACGGCCAAAGTTACGCGCGCGCATGCCAGGCAGCACTGCGCGGCTTAGCATAGCCGGGCCGGTTAGCATCACGTTGAGCAGTTGCTGCCACTTTTGCGGTGGAAAATCCTCCAGCCGCGCCACATGTTGTATGCCGGCATTATTAATTAGCACGTCAATGTCAAACTGACTGGTGCAGCGGGCAATATCAGCTTCGTTAGTCACATCCAACTGGATGGCGCTGGCGTTAAAACCCTGCGCGGTTAACCGGGCGGCTTTTTGTTCTGCTTGCGCTAATTGTAAGTCGGCCAGAATGACACTGTGCCCCGCGCTGGCAAACTGACTGGCGATTTCAAAGCCGATACCACCGGTAGCGCCGGTAACCAGAACCTGCATAGCTGTTACTCCAAACTGTAGTGATGGCCTTATGCTAGAAGCGTAGCGGCCAGCCGGCAACGCTACTTTAGTGCTATGAGGTATCAGCTTGTGGGAAAAACGCAGTAGAGGTGGCTACACGGCTAAAATCAATAAATAGCGGGCAATATTTGGTGCTCAAAGCGCCTTGTGGTACATTCTGCCAGCTTAAATAAATAATAAACTTGCTGCAGCCGGCCGGTTTTATCAGAAAAATTATAATATTTCAGCGCTTTAGTGCTGTTTTACCCTGCAACGCAGTGTAAAGGCCTATTATCTTGTTGCGACCGGCGTAAAAAGCAGCCCAACCAAGACTTCACAGAGGACACCCTATGTCAGCGCCTGACAATACAGCCGTGGTAGACAGTGGCAAACGCGGCTGGTTTACCCGTTTTCTTGATACGGTAGAGTTTCTCGGTAACTTATTGCCGCACCCGGTAACCTTATTTGCCTGCTTCGCCCTGGCGGTAGTGCTGGGCAGTGGTATTGCTGCTTATTTTGATGTCAGCGCCATTGATCCGCGGCCAGAGGGCACGGCGGGGCGCGCCGCCGATGGCGTGATCCGGGTGGTCAACCTGGTTAGTGTCGAAGGTTTACAGCGCATAGTGTCGAACCTGGTGACGAATTTCACCAGTTTTCCACCGCTGGGTGTGGTGTTGGTGGCGCTGCTGGGCGTGAGTATTGCTGAGCACTCCGGGCTTATCTCTGCCGCGATGCGCGGTTTAGTGATGGGCGCCTCCAAGCGCATGGTTACCGTCACTATCGTGTTTGCCGGTATCGTGTCTAACACCGCATCGGAGCTGGGCTATGTGGTGCTGATTCCGATGGCGGCAGTGATCTTTCATTCGCTTGGCCGCCATCCACTGGCAGGGCTGGCGGCGGCTTTTGCCGGCGTGTCTGGTGGCTACAGTGCTAACTTGCTGATTGGCACTGTTGACCCTTTACTGGCGGGGTTTACCCAGTCGGCGGCCAACTTAATCGATCCGAATTACACCGTTAGCCCAGATGCAAACTGGTTTTTTATGTTTATCAGTACGTTTTTTATTGCCGGCTTAGGGGCTTTTGTTACCGAGAAAATCGTCGAGCCCAAGTTGGGTAAGTACGACCCAAATGAGGCCAGCATCGATTTGGGCAAACAGCAACTGGATAAATTAACTCAGCATGAAAAGCGCGGCCTGGCCTGGGCTGGCGTTGCGTTTGTGGCTATTGCTGTGTTACTGGCGTTGAGTGTGGTACCAGAGTGGGGGCCGCTGCGCCATCCGCAAACTGGTTTAATTGATGGCTCACCGTTTTTAAAAGGCATAGTCGTGTTTATCTTTATCGGTTTCGCCATACCGGGTTTTGTTTATGGCCGTATTGTTGGCAGCATGAAAACCGACCGTGATGTTATTAACGCCATGTCCAAAAGCATCAGCTCTATGGGCTTGTATATCGTACTGGTATTTTTCGCGGCCCAGTTTGTTGCCTTTTTTGGCTGGTCGAATTTAGGCTCCATTTTGGCGGTAAAAGGTGCAACCTTACTGCAGGATATTGGTTTAACCGGTCCTATGCTGTTTGTGTTCTTTATTGCCATGTGTGCGCTGGTGAATTTATCGCTGGGCTCGGCCTCGGCGCAGTGGGCCATTTTCGCACCGATATTTGTCCCCATGCTGATGATTGTCGGCTACTCGCCGGAAGTGATCCAGGCTGCCTACCGTATCGGTGACTCGGTAACGAACCTGATTACGCCGATGATGAGCTACTTTGGCTTAATACTGGCCGTGGCGGCACGCTACAAGAAAGATCTCGGTATCGGTACGCTGATTGCCACTATGTTGCCGTATACGCTGGTGTTTTTTGTCGGCTGGGTAACGCTGTTCTACCTGTGGGTATTTGTATTTGGCTTGCCGGTTGGCCCCGGCGCACCGACCTACTATCAGTTTGGTGGCTAGGCAGTTTAGCGGCTAGGTAGCGTGGTGTTCAGGCAGTTTGACTGCCGAGCTATAAAGAATAAAAAACCGCAGTTAACTGCGGTTTTTTATTAACTACTGACAGCGGTAGACTCGCGTACCAGCAATTCCGGAATAAACACCGGTTGCTTGTCTGGCAGGTTTTTACTGGCATTGGGTTTGGTATGGCGAAACAGCAATTCAGCGGCCTGTTGGGCAATGGTGACGTTGGGCTGGTGTGCTGTCGTCAACGGCGGCCAGGTCTGGCGCGAGAAGGGGCTGTTCTCAAAACCGGCGATAGCCAGTTGCTGCGGAATAGCAATATTCATTAGCCTGGCACTAAACAAAGCACCGGCGGCAATCTCATCGTTACAGGCAAAAATGGCGGTCGGCCTTTTGCTTAACTGCAGCAATTTCTCCGCCCCCTTTACGCCAGACTCAAATGAGTAGCTGCCCGGCACGATAAATTTCGGATTAGTTGCGATACCGCGTTTTGCCAGTGCGGCCTGATAGCCCGCTAAACGCTCACCGCTAGAGCTGTGCTCATCGTCACCACATAAAAAAGCAATCTCAGTATGGCCCAGCTCCAGCAGGTGATTAGTAATTTTAAAGGCGGCGGTAAAGTCATCTACCAACACACAATTGCTGAGTTTAGGTGAAGGGGTAGACCCCGAAATAATACGGATAAACGGCAGACCAATTTTTTCCAGTGCCTGGGCAATCTCGGGCATCTCGGAAAATGGCGGGGTCAGCACTAAACCTGCCAGGCGTGAATGCTGCACTAAATCTAACACTTCCTGCACTATACCGGCAGATTTGGCATTCGTCGGATGGATTATCAGCTCATAGCCATGTTTACGACAGGCATCCAACATACCTCTTTGCATGTCGATAACATAGTAGGCATTGGGGTTATCATAGATATAGCCAATGCTGAATGAACGGCTACTGGCCAGATTGCGGGCGGCAGCGTTTGGCTGATACTGCAGTTCGTTGATGGCCGCCATCACTTTATCATAGGTGTCTTTGCGAACGGAGGGTTCGTTGTTCATCACCCTGGACACCGTTTTTATTGAGACACCGGCCTGACGGGCGACATCATTTATGGTTACTTTCATGCTGAGATCCCGGCTCTTTATAGAGTTAATGACAGCGCTGGTCATTTATTAGATCAAATTGAACTAATGGATACCTCTTTTTTGCCGAAACGGCAAACATTTCTTGCTTATTTTTGCTACGACTTTTGGCAAGAATAAGAGAATTTTAAAAAATAAATGCTTAACATGCTGTATAAAAACAAAAAAATATTTTGGCTTGGTCTGTCATTTTCTTACTGTCTGTTGTCAGCCGCTAAGGTTGGTGTTGTTTTACCCTTGTTCAAACGCGCCAATAGCGTTTAAAAAATCATCGAATTCGGTTTGCAAAGGCGATTTTTTTTGTGTATGTTAAATTTCAATGACAGCGTTGTCATGGTTTGTCCGGGAAGTAAAACAGCAATACAACAAGAGAACAGGAACTGGAGAAGGTTATGCAGCACACAAAAATAACGAAATGTGCGATAGCAGTGAAGCTTGGATTAATGGTCGGCAGCGCCGCCTTAACAATGCCGGCATTTGCTGAAACTGAAGTCGCCAAAGAGCAGCAGGTAGAAGTGATTCAGGTGCGCGGTATCCGTGCATCGCAAGAAGCCAACTTAAATGCGAAACGGTTTTCAAACTCTATTGTCGATGTAGTGACAGCGGAAGACATTGGCAAATTTCCGGATAAGAACGTCGCAGAGTCGCTGTCACGTATTACCGGTGTGGGTGTAAGCCGTGAATTTGGTGAAGGCGAAAAGATTACCGTGCGCGGCGCCAGCTCTTCGACTAACCGTACCCTGTTAAATGGCCAGACGGTAGCCACAGCCGACTGGTTTATTCTGGATAACCCGGGTCGCAGTTTCAACTACACGATGTTGCCATCGGCGCTGGTGTCTGATTTAGAAGTGTACAAGTCACCTCAGGCCAGTATTGATGAAGGTTCTATCGGCGGTACGGTGATTCTGCGCACCCGTCAGCCATTAGCGATGGAGGCAAACAGCATTAACCTGTCACTGGAAGGGCAGTATTCTGATGCGGCTGAAAAGTGGGACCCGCAGGTGTCAGGCATGTATTCGTGGAAAAACGACGCAGAAAGTTTCGGTGTGCTGGTGTCGGCCATTAAGCAAGACCGTAAAGTAGTGCGCCAGGGGTTTGAAGTACTGGGCTGGCCAACCAATGCCGATTTAGATGCCAAGGTGCCAAGCCATATCGGTGTGCCACGCTTTGAGCAGGATCGTGAGCGCGAAACGCTGTTTTTATCGCTACAATCACGGCCAAATGCACAGTTAGACATGGTGCTGAACGTGCTGGACTCAAAAGTGGATGCCAATAACCACAACCAGAACTGGCTGATTTTTGTTAACAACAATGCTGATGTTTTAAGCAATACAGTGCTGCAAAATGGCAGTGTTGTGGCTGGCGAAGTGGCTGCCGCCGGCACTGCTGCCTATAACTTTATTAACCGGGTGTCGTCTACCGAAACCCGTGCTATCGACTTTGACCTGACCTATAGCGGCGAGACCTACGAGCTGCATACCCAGGTTGGCCATACCGAGGCTAAAGGCGGTACTTACCGCGAAACGTCGTGGGAGTATGTGCCGGCAGGGGGCACCGGCTACAGTTTTGATTTACGTGGCGGCACGCCATCGGCAAGCACAGATGTCGATGCGACTGATCCGACGCAGTTCCGTCCGGGCTGGATTTGGGGTGGTGATAAACCGACTACTGACGAAGAAAGCTATGCGCAGTTTGACTTCACCATCCCGGTACAAAAAGGCGCCTTTACTGCAATTAAAACCGGTGCCAAGTACCGTATGGCAGAACGCACACAAGACCGTACAGCTTACAGCTGGCATGGCCCACAAACTATGGCGGGTAACGAGGATATTGCCGGCGATTACTTAAGCCATATTTTCGCTACTTGTTATGATTGGGCGCAGTGTGGTTTGTTTAACGGCACTGTCAGTGTGGATGCGGTTGTAAACGGCAATATGACACAGCAAATGGCGCACAACCGTGCAGCGATGGAGCGTATAGCCTTTGAAGGGTTGGAAGGTGTGCCGGCTGATTTTGCCCGCTCAAAGAACCTGGCCGAAATCTGGGCGGTAGAAGAGGACATTCTGGCGTTATATGTGCAGGGCGAGTTTGAAGGCGAAGGCTTTCGCGGCAATATCGGTGTGCGCTATGTCGACACCCGGCAAACCTCAGGCGGTTATGAGTTCTCCGGTGATTCCTGGGGGCTTTGGACCATTGACCGTGAGTGGTTAACGCCGGAGGTGCTGGAGTGGGTAGAGACGGATAACGACTACAGCGAAGTGCTACCGAGTTTAAACATAGCCTTTGATTTAGATGATGATCAGATCCTGCGTTTTGGCGCTGCCCGCGTGATGGCGCGACAAGACTGGAATAATATTTCCTCGTCTATTACCTATGGGTCATTAAACGTAGCCCAACCTACCGGCAGTGCCAGTAATCCGCATCTGATGCCGCAAATTGCTGACCAGTTTGATCTGTCGTGGGAGTGGTATTTCGATGCATCATCGTTATTGGCAGTAACTTATTTCCACAAAGATATTAAGAGCTACCGCAGTTTCTCTACCTTTGTCGACCAGCGTTACTGGGAAGAAGGTGAAGAATGGGTAGATGTAACCTTTACCCGGCCAGAAAACGGCCCGGGTGGCAAAACTGACGGTATTGAGCTGAGCTATCAGCAGGCCTTTGGTGATTTTGGTGTCAGTGCCAACTACACCTACACCAATGCGCAGCGCGATGAAGAACGCGACTTAACCAAGCCGGGTTCAGGCCTGGTTGAGGGGACGTCGCGCCATATGATGAACGCCAGTGTGTATTATGAAACCGACAGCTTAAGTGCGCGTCTGATGTATAACTACCGCACCGAGTGGTACAAAGGCCTGCATTTCAATGGTGATGAGCTGTGGAACGACAGCTATGGGCAGTTAGACGCCAGCTTTGGCTATAACCTGACTGATAACATTACCCTGTCATTTGAAGCCATTAACCTGACCGATGAGGAAGTGGTGGAGTACAACACTGAGCCAGCCCGGTTGTTCTCCATTTACCAGAATGGTCGCCGTTTTGTTGCCGGGATCCGGATGAACTTCTGATTAAGGCGACAACGCTAACGACAAGGTTGATACTGTTCTGGCAGTATCAACCTTTGTGTTTTTCTGGCAGGGGCAAAATATGCAAAGTATAACCGAGTGGCATAACGTGGATGCCGACAGCTTTTTGCAACAGATACTGCCTTTGCAACAACCTGCGCTATTACGCCAGGCTGTGCGCCACTGGCCGGCAGTGCAGGCGGCGTTAACCTCAGATCGTGCACTACGCGACTATATTGCTGCGTTAGACAACAAGGCTGAGGTCAATACGGTACTGGCGCACCCTGATACCGGTGGCAGGCTAAGCTATAACGCAGATTTAAGCGGGCTTAATTTTGAGCGGCAAAAGGCGCCGTTGACGGCGGTATTTGACGAATTACAACGTATCGCAAACCAGCCGGACGCGTTACATATCGCCGTACAAAGTGCACGGGCAGATGCTTGCTTGCCGCAATTTAGCCGTTACAACGCCATGCCACTGTTAAATGCGGCAGCGGTGCCACGTATTTGGCTGGGCAACCGCATTGTGGTGCCGGCACATTTTGATGATGCGCACAACCTGGCTTGTGTCGTAGCGGGGCAGCGGCGCTTTACCTTATTTGCCCCTGAGCAGGTGGCCAATTTATATCCCGGACCGCTGGATTTTACCCCAGCCGGCGCGCCGGTCAGTCTGGTTGACGTCATGCAGCCTGATCTACAGCGTTACCCGAAGTTTGCTACGGCACTTAAGCAGGCGCAGTATGCTGAGCTGGAGCCGGGGGATGTGCTCTACATACCCGCCTTGTGGTGGCACCATGTGCAATCGTTGCAGCCGCTGAATATGTTAGTAAATTACTGGTGGGGCGGCTCTATTGCGGATGATGCCAGCCCGGTATCACCGTTTGACAGCTTGCTGCATAGTTTACTGACGCTGCAAAAGGTAACGCCAGCGCAGCGCCAGCACTGGCAGGCGCTATTTAACCATTGGGTGTTTCATGCTAATGGCGATCCGGCGGCGCATTTGCCTGCACAGGTTGATGGCAAACGCAGCCTGTTTAGCGGGAAACGCAAACCCCAGCTGTTGCAATGGCTGGCGAAACAATTGCAACTGATGTAATTAAGATGCGCTGAGCTCTTTTACCGCAGGTTGCGATGTCGTGGTGCTGGTGTGCACCAAGGCTGCGTTACGCTCGCCTACCAGTTTGGCACCCCAGCGCCTCAGGTGCTCAAAGCCTAGCAAGCATGCGCCTATGGCAAGCGTAGAGAGTAAGATACCCGTTACTCCCAGGCTGGCCTGTTCACAATGCATAGTCCAGACAAATTGCAGTACACACAACAGTGCAACGACTAACAAGGTCGGTTTGCGGCCAATCAGCGCGACAATAAACACGCCCAGCGGCGCGCCAAGCGCCACCACAGGTGCGGCTGCCAGCCAGTTTTCAAACACGCCGGGCTGCATACCGGTAGTGAGGTTTTTAACGATCACGCCCAGTACTGAGGTAAACGCCATAATAATCACAGAAGTGGGAATAGCGATTTTCAGATCTGTCCGGCACAGTAACACCAGTGCGGTATACAGCACCATATCAATACCGACACCGGTAACAGAGGCTACGGCCGCGCCGGACAGCAGGCCAATCCAGCAGCCGACTTTAAAATCCCAGCGCTCGTTAAATTCGGTCATGCCGGTATGGCCGGCGATTTCATTCAGCCGATACAGATGCAGCAAGCCGAAACTGGCCCAAACTACGGCAAACACTAATTTTATCCACAGGCCGGGAATATAGGGCGCAATAAACCAGATCCCCAGTGGCGTGCCAATTAAGCTGCCCAGCATAGCCCCCTTTAACATGGCCCAGGCCACTGGCTGGCGGCGGGCCAAAATAAAAATACTGGCGCTGGTCATGCCGATGGCCTGTACCGCAAAGCTAAAATCGCGCCCCAGCGTAGCGGGTAGCTCAAACAGTAATACTAAAACCGGAAAGCCGACTGTGCCGCCACCCATAGGGGTTGAGCCTGCGGCGTAGCTGCCAATCGCCATCGCCACCGCGATGGGCCAGTGTGCTTTGGCCTCTGGCCAGTACCCCAGGCCAATAACCAGATAAAGCCAGACGGCATAAAAGCCGGCTAACCAGAGTAGCCAAACCCAAAGATATTGCGTTAATTTTTGCTGCATAGTGTGCTGTTATTGAATGAGCGCTACCTTGTTATACTCTGATGCCGTTTGTTCCGCCAGTTGCAAACGTATGCAAGAAAAAATCTTATCGGGCTAACCAATTAGCCTGCTTTAAGCTGTTTGTCGCTGCGGCGCAGTTGATCGCAGTGCTAACTTAGCGCATGATAAGGCGGCACTGCTGGTAGCCTGCAGCGCTATGATGATAATAATTTTTGCTATCAGCACTTCTCAAATCCAAGAACAGACTAAAGAGTAGTTTATGACTTCAACACCAAAGATTGTGCCGTTAAATAAAGACCAGCACAGTGCAACCAAGATTAACAATACCAATGCGTTTTCTCATATCAGTGGCGAGCATATGCTGCCGGTGGTGGTGCATGAGTTTGTGGTGGCCGGCGCAGAATTCCCGATTGTTTTTGTTAAAGCCAATGACGGCTTTCAGCCGGTGGCGATGTTGGGTTTAGCCGCACAGCAAAACCTGTTTATGCAGGGTAATGAATGGCAGGCGCTGTACGTGCCGCGCGCCGTACGCAACTACCCGCTGGTGCTGGTGAAAGATAAGCCGGATGGCGATCGTTTAATGGTGGCATTAGATGAAGCCTCTGAGCGCGTAAGCCAGGCCGAAGGTAACCCGTTATTTAATGAAGATGGCAGCGAAAGCGAGTTTTTAACCCAGCGTAAACAACAAATGGCCGAATACCTGGATATGGGGGTTATTACGCGTAATTTCGTCGAGAAACTGCAAAGCCTGGAGCTGATTAAAGAGCAAACCCTGACGTTGAATATCAACGGCACTGAGCGGCGCATTAACGGCATTTTCTTAATTGATGAGAAAAAGCTGAATGAATTAAGCGATGAAACCTTCATTGAACTGCGTAAAAACGGTTATTTAACTGCGATTTATGCCCAGCTAATGTCACTGCAGCATACGCAAAAACTGGTTAAGCGCATCGCTGAAGCTGGCTAAGCCTGTTGCTTGTCAAAAGTGCAGGCAACAAGCACATTTGTTGCCTGCGTTTATCCTGCTATAACCCCTCTAGTTTTACCAACCGGCTCACCTGCTGCTGATGACGGCTACGCCACCATATATCCTTGTGGGTTGAAGACAATGGCTGCTGGTATTGCTGCCAGCTGGCACCCTGATCCAGACTGTACTCAATAACTAAGCCCGGCCAGGCCACATTCGCACTGATAACGCCTTGCTGCTGGTTAACCCCGGGCGGTGGCAGATAAAAGCCACTACCGTTCGCCGTAAGGCGTGTCAGCTCGACCTCGGCAACACGTTTGGCAAAAGCAGAAAAGTCTTGTTGGCGTGCTGCAGTATCGCCTGTGTGTTCCCAAGCGGCTTTATGCCAGGCGCGTTCGGCCAGTGCCAGTAACCTGGGGTAAATCATCTGCTCTAACTGGGCGCTGGTGCGTATGGTTTCGCTCCACACCTGGCCCTGAATACCAAGGATATTTTCCGGCCGTTGCAACTTAGGCAGTGCCCGGCCCAGCAGCTTTTCCAGATCGGCAATCGGCTCGCCACGGCGGGTGCTGTCGGCGTTGGCATACAAATTATCTGGCCTAAAACCAAAAACTTTGTCCAGGCTGCTAAAGCGGGTAGCCCAGTAATAGCCGCGCTCCTCTGGATGGGCTTCGTGTGGGTGGTCAAAATACAAATGGGTACCCGGCGACAACACCACCTGATAACCATTATTGGCCAGCCGGTAAGCGCGGTCGGCTACGCCCCATTCCCAGATATTGTCCCAGGCATTGGCTATTACTGCGCTGTTGGCAAATTGGCTGCGATCAAAGGTATTTTGCCGGTCATACATTAAACCGTCTTCCCAGCCGGCCAGTTGCAGGCCCCGTGCTGCGCTCAGTTTGGCCACCCGACGGACAAAATACGGTTTTAAATCGGCAACACCGGCGATACCATTATCTGGTTGGCTAAACAAGGCCTGACAGGCCGGTGACCCTAACCAGGCGCCGTCGGCGACTTCATCACCGCCCATATGAAATACCCGCAAACTGCTGCCTGCCTGGCGATACAATTGTTGCAGCTCGTACAGCACTTTATCGACAAAAGCATAGGTAGAGTCCAGGCAGACATTAGCGGCGTTGTCGGTGTAATTCTGCACGCTTAAATAACGTGAGCTGTCTTCTGGGTCGGACAATAAGTACTGCTTGGCTGCTTCGTTCCGGCCTGCCGCCATTAAGCGCTGATAGCGGGCTTGCATGGCCACAATAGCGGCGCGGGCATGGCCGGGCAGGTCAATCTCCGGGATCACTTCGATATGACGCGCTTTGGCGTATTGCAGTATTTCAACAAAATCTGCCGTGCTGTAATAGCCGTTACCCGAGCCATCAGCATGCGGGCCAGTTCCCAGTTGTGTAAGCAGGCAGCGCTGCTCGGTTAAATCAAAACAGCGGGTGGCACCGATGGCGGTAAGCTCTGGCAAGCCGGGTATTTGCAAACGCCAGCCTTCATCTTCGGTTAAATGCAGGTGCAGTTTGTTGAGTTTATAGCGCGCCATAGTGTCTATCAGGCGCAAGGTCACGTCTTGGCCGTGAAAATTGCGCCCCATATCATAATGCATACCGCGCCAGCCGGCGCGCGGCGCATCACTGATACTGGCTTTATTGAGCAATAAGCTGTTGTTATCACGCTGCGCCAGTGCCAGTAAGGTCTGAATGCCGTAAAACACACCGGCATTATCGGCGGCGACAATGCGAATGGCGTTATCACTGATGTTTAGCTGATAGCCTTCCGGCGATATGGCATTGTCAGCAGCGATACGCAGGCTAAGTTCAGCCGCTTTGTACTGTGCACCGTCTTTGTTGTTGGTTAACTGAACGCCGTAAGCCAATAATTGCGCCTGCAGATACTGCGCCTCGTTGCTTAAACGGCCATCAAAGCTCAGCTGCCATTGGCTATTAAGTTTTACCTGGCCTTTGTTAAAGCGCACTTGTTTTGGCGTTGGAATAACCCGTAAGTGGCTTGGTAGCTTAGCCGAGTCTGTTCGTAGCGTCTGGTTATGCGCAAAGCGGCTGGCTGCGTTCACCACCGGCACTAAATCGTCACCCTCGTCGAAATGGCGTTTCAGCTGCGCCGGCGCGGTTAACGGCAACACGAAGTCGGCGAGCTGTTCGCTATCGGTGTTGGCAATGATTTCAGCCGTTAAACCTTCGGCCACGATAAAAGCGCGCGGCATAAAGTCACTGTAGCTCACCATCCATGGCGCCGAGCTAAACGGCAGTACCAGCTGTTGCTGTGGCAGCAAGCCGGAAAAGCTACTGAGTGGGCGCACCCGGTGCAAATCGCCCTGCACATGCTCAATCAGCAGGCCTTGCTGCTCCAGCGTGTCGATACGGCGAATAAGATGAAAATACAGCTGCCAGTTGTGCTCGCCGGCAGGCAGGGCGATGTTGGAGCCATTGCGCAGCACCAGCGCCGCGTTAAAGCGCATGGGTTCAGGCAGTTGATTGCTTAGCAGCTGATAATGCAGGCTGCTGTTGGCGGCAAAGTCGGCCAGTTGCGACTGGGTAAAACCGGCGGCAGAGGGCAGGTAACAACAGAGCAAAACAAGCAGTAACTTACGCATTGGCATTCCCTTTAAGTGTATTTTTTAAACAAGGCACTTGTTATTTGTCAGATTTATTATATGCTGATTTGTAAAAATGACAACGCTGTCAATTTTATCGCGCAGTAACAAGTGTAAGGTAAAAAGCGGCAATAAGCGAAACGCGCAGCGTATTTCAGCAAAGAGTGCAAGGGGTGGACAGGATGAGTGTAGCGCACGGTGGTGATACGCCGTTATATCTGGGGATTGATGGTGGTGGCAGCAAATGCCGGGTGGTAATTGTCTCCGCCGATCAGCAGGTATTAGGAGAAGGGTTGTCCGGGCCGGCCAACCCGCTGCGCGGCATGAAAACGGCGACTGACTCCATTATCAGTGCCACCCAGCAGGCACTAACCTGTGCGGGACTGGCGTTTAATGACATGGCACGGCTAACGGTAGGCGCTGGCCTGGCCGGCTTAAATGTACCGCAGTACTTTAAAATGTTCAGCGACTGGCAGCACCCGTTTAAAGCTTTGCACCTGACCAGTGACTTGCACATTGCCTGTATGGGCGCGCATCAGGGCCAGGATGGCGCGGTAATTATTATTGGCACTGGTTCCTGTGGTTTGGCGGCCGTTAACGGCCAGCTGATTGAAGTAGGCGGCCACGGTTTTCCTTACGGTGATAATGGCAGCGGCGCCTGGTTTGGCATGCAGCTGCTGCATAAGGTGCTGCTGAGCCTGGATCAGCTGGCACCGGCCACACTGATGACCGAGTTGCTGCAGCAGCAGTTAGCGGTGCAGGATACGATGGCGCTGGTATCGCACTTTATGCATGCCACGCCTACCACTTATGCCCGTTTTGCCCCGCTGGTATTTACGGCAGCCGAAGCGGGCGATGACACTGCCCTGCAGCTAGTTACGCAAGGCGCTGGTTTTATCACTGCGATTGCCCGGCGACTGTTAAACGCCAGACCGCCGAGATTGTCATTAATTGGCGGCCTGGCGCCGAAGTTACTGCCTTATCTGCCCGCCGATATTCAACAACAGGTTACTCCGGCCCTGCAAACGCCGGAGCTTGGCGCTATCTGGTTTGCCCGGCAAAGCAGTTCGGCGCAGTCTATCGCACTCTCGTTATAGGTAAATAAAGTTATGTACAACAGTATCATGGCGCAGGAAGCCGCAGAAGCGCCAACGCGCATTGCAGAACAATTAACGGCTAACGCCGGTGTTGTCGCCGAGGTAGTGGCGCAAATTCAGGCACGTAAACCGCGTTTTGTGTACATGGTGGGTCGTGGCTCTTCTGATCATGCCGGTGTGTTTGCCAAATACCTGATTGAGATTGAGCTGGGCTTGCCGGTGGCTGCCGCCGCGCCGTCTATCGCCAGTGTGTATAACAAAGGGCTGCAACTGGCCGATGCGCTGGTGCTGGTGATCTCACAATCTGGCCGCAGCCCGGATATTCTAGCGCAGGTTGAGATGGCCAAACGCAGTGGCGCTATGGTGGTCGCGCTGGTCAATGACACCAGCTCGCCGCTGGCGGAGCAGGCGCACTTTGTGCTGCCGTTGCATGTCGGTGCAGAAAAAGCCGTCGCAGCAACCAAAAGTTACCTGGCAACCTTAAGTGCGATTTTGCAACTGGTGTCGGTGTGGTCGGCTAACCGTGAACTGCAGCAAGCCTTAGCGCAGTTGCCGCAAAGCCTGCAGGCGGCCATTGCACTGCCGTCACAGCTTAAAGCCGAGGCACTTGGTACTGTGGCGCATTTAGTGGTGCTGGGCCGTGGCCTGGGCTATGCCATTTCGCGTGAAATTGCGCTGAAGTTAAAAGAAGTGTGCGGTATTCATGCCGAGGCCTTTTCCAGCGCCGAGTTTTTACATGGCCCGGTTACGCTGGTAAAAAATCAGTTTGCTATTGTCGATGTGACTGTAGAAGATGAAAGCTTAAGCGCACACCAGGCACAAATTGCCGAGGTTACCCGGCGCGGCGCTGCTGTGGTGCAGCTGCATCATCGTGGTATTAGTGCTCACCCGCGCTTGTTGCCGCTGTTGGTGTTACAGCGGTTTTATCTTGATGTGGAAGTGGTCGCACACCGGCGCGGCATTAACCCGGATGCGCCGCCGGGGCTGAATAAAGTCACGAAAACGGTTTAAAGAAGGTTGTAAATTATGCAGCAACTGAATGTCAGCCGGCTGTTTGACGGCCATCACTGGCGGGAAAATGTTAGCGTTGTCATCGACAACGGCCTGGTGCAGGCCATCACCCCTGCCAGCGGCGACATCATATCCGGCATGCTGGTGCCGGGTTTTATCGACATCCAGGTTAACGGTGGCGGCGGGGTGCTGTTTAATAGCACGCCCAATCTACACAGCCTGCAGACGATGCTTAGCGCGCATGCCCGGTTTGGCACCACCGCCATGCTGCCGACTGTGATTACCGATAGCATCGAGGTGATGCACCAGGCAGCCGATGCGATAGCCGGGGCCATTGCAGCCAATGAGCCCGGCATTATCGGTGTGCATTTTGAAGGGCCGCATTTATCGCTGCCGAAAAAAGGCGTGCATCCGCCCCGGCATATCCGCGAGCTCAGTGAGCAGGAGTTGGCATTATATGGCCGTACCGATTTAGGCATTAAACTGCTTACGGTGGCGCCGGAGAACGTCAGTCCGGCCCAGATCAAACAGCTGACCGCGTTAAAGGTGATTGTCTGCCTGGGGCACTCCAACGCGGATGCGGCTACTGTGCAGGCGGCGTTAGACGCCGGTGCCACCGGTTTTACGCATTTATACAACGCTATGTCGCCGTTAACCTCGCGTGAGCCGGGTATGGTTGGCGTGGCGCTGGCCGATGCCGACAGCTGGTGCGGCGTGATTTTTGATGGCCACCATATGCACCCACTGGCCGCCAAAGTCGCGCTGGCGGCGAAGCCTAAAGGTAAGTTGCTGATAGTCACTGATGCGATGTCACCGGTAGGCACTGACGCGACAGAGTTTGACTTGTTCGACGGCAAGGTAATACGCCAGGGTAACCGGCTTACCGACGCAGAGGGCCGGCTGGCCGGCTCAGTGCTGGACATGGCCGGCGCGGTGCGTTATGCCATTGAGTCCCTGGGGGTTGTGCCGGATGAAGCGCTACGGATGGCCTCGTTGTATCCGGCACAATTTTTAGGCTTGTCTGCTGGCGGCCAAATCAGGGTAGGGGCCGCTGCCGATCTGGTGTTGCTCGACACTGACTTTCAGGTACAAGGCTGTTGGATACAAGGCCAACAGCAGCTGATAGAGACAAAATAATAATTACATAAAAACGGGGAACCTTAATGGATACAACAGCAACACAGGCGCCAACACGCAGCAGCCTGATCCCGATGGTGATAGTGGCCATCTTATTTTTCGTGCTGGGTTTTGCGACCTGGCTTAATGGCTCTTTAATGCCGTACTTAAAACAAATGCTGCAACTGACGCCGTTGCAGGCCTCCTTAGTGCTGTTCTCATTCTATATCGCAGTAACCTTTACCGCACTGCCCTCGGCCTGGCTGATCCGTAAAGTGGGTTATAAAAATGGTATGGCGCTGGGTATGGCCACCATGATGCTGGCCGGTTTGCTGTATATTCCTGCCGCCCAAACGCAAACCTTTGTGCTGTTTCTGTTAGCGCAGTTGGTCATAGGTGCCGGCCAGACACTGCTGCAAACGGCGGTAAACCCTTATGTGGTAAAAATTGGCCCTGAAGAAACTGCCGCGGTGCGCATCAGCATTATGGGCATTTTAAACAAAACCGCCGGTGTGGTTGCCCCTATAGTGTTTACCGCTTTGATGGCGCAAGGGTTTGTCGCCAATAACGACAGCGTAATGACTCAAGCGCAAATCGACACCATGGCTGGCAGTCTGGTACTGCCTTATCTGGGCCTGGCGGCCTTTTTAGGCTTGTTGGCACTGGCGGTAAAATATGCGCCGCTGCCCGAGCTGGTAAAAGAGGCTGACAGCGACAACCGCGGTCAGGTTAAAGCTGCGCTGGCCCGGCCCAGCCTGGCGCTTGGTGTGTTGGCGCTGTTTGTTTATGTGGCGGTAGAGGTCATTGCCGGTGACACCATCGGCTTATTTGCTTTGTCACTGGGGGTCGAGCGCTATACGGTGATGACCTCTTATACCATGGCCTGTATGGTGCTGGGTTATGTACTGGGTATCGCGCTTATTCCCAGAGTGCTGTCGCAACAGGCAGCCCTGGCGGTCTCTGCGGTGCTGGGTGTGCTGCTTACCTTAGCCATTACGCTGGGGGATACCGGCTCTTATGCTATTGCCAATACGCTGCTGGTGCCCTTTGGCGGCACGGCGCTGCCTGACACCTTGCTATATATAGCGGTGCTGGGGCTGGCTAATGCCATTGTCTGGCCGGCGGTGTGGCCGCTGGCGCTATCTGGCCTTGGTGCGTTAACCAGTGTCGGCGCAGCGCTGCTCATTATGGGTATAGCCGGTGGTGCTTTTGGCCCGCTGGCCTGGGGCTTGTTAAGTAGTAGTGGCCTGGGGCAGCAAGGTGCTTATATTGTCATGCTGCCGTGCTACCTGTTTATTCTGTTTTACGCGGTAAAAGGCCACAAGCTGACACGCTGGCGTTAAGCCAGCAGTATTAGGTAAGTTTGCTGTTATAAGTTCAGTTTACTTTTTAGCGCCTGTTCAACATGGGTGGGTACAAAACTGGAGATATCGCCGCCGTGGCGGCACACTTCTTTTACCAGTGTCGAGGAGATAAAGGTGTTTTTTTCAGACGGCGTCATAAAAATACTGTCCAGCGCCGGGTTAAGTTGCCGGTTCATGCTGGCCAGCTGAAATTCGTACTCAAAATCGGCCACCGCCCTGACGCCACGGATCAGCACCTGCGCGTTTTGCTGCTCGGCAAATTTGGCCAGTAAGCCGGAAAAACCAATCACCCGCACATTGCTTATGTTGCTAAAAGCCTGCTGCGCCAGTGCGACGCGCTCGTCCAGACTAAACAGCGGCTGTTTGCTGGGGTTGGCGGCTACGCCTACGATAACCTGGTCAAACATACGGGCGGCCCGTTGCACCAGGTCGGCATGGCCGTTAGTGAGGGGATCAAAGGTGCCTGGGTAAATTGCATTTATTTTCATTATGTTATTAGCATTCCATTATCAGGTTAGCGCGCTAAAACGGCCCGACTAGAGTTTTTAGTCAATTTGGCGTTACTATAGCAAATTAATTTCGCCAACTATAAGCCTGTTTCGCAGATGGAAAAAAAGCTCAGAACCAAAGATAAAATTCTGCAGGCCAGCATCGAGCTGTTTAATCAGGTGGGAGAGCGCCAGGTCACCACCAACCATATTGCCGCCCATTTGGGCATCAGCCCTGGCAACCTGTATTACCATTTTCGTAATAAAGAAGACATCGTACGGCACATTTTTAAAGAATACGCCAAGCTGTTGGAAACCCGGATTAAACCACCGTCAGATAAAGCTGAAGCCTTAGATGCACTGGCCTGTTATTTGGATGCGGTGTTTGAACTGATGTGGCGCTTTCACTTTTTTTACGCCAACCTGCCAGATATTTTATCGCGCGACCCGGCGCTGCAGCAGGATTATCAGCACGTGCAGCAGGGCGTGCTGGTGCGGGTAACAGCGGTACTCAAAGCGCTGAAACAGTCCGACATAATTGATATTGATGATGATGATATTACTGATCTGGCGCACAGCATTAAGCTGCTGGTAACCTTTTGGATCAGCTATTTAAAAACCCAGGCACCGCAGCAAGCGATAGACAAAGCCAGTGTGTATCAGGGCGTGTTAAAGGTGCTGTTGCTGTTTAAACCCTACGCTACCGCCGAGGCTAAACCACGCATTGCCCGCCTGCAGCAACATTACGAGGCACTGGCAAGCTAACCTTGCTGAAATTGTAGGCTAATCTTTACAACAGCAGGTCTGAGCAGCGCTTGAGTAAGTACAAAAGCGCTGCGCCGGCCGGCCATAAGCATTACAATGGCGCCGTTTTTACTATCCTCACCCCCTACACAGGAGGCTTTATGCGCAACAGCGCTTTTCTGCAGCATCTACAACAACAACTAGACGATGTGACCGCAGAAGGTTTATACAAAGCAGAACGTATTATTACCTCGCAGCAGCAGGCCGATGTCACCGTTGGCGGCCAGCAGGTACTGAATTTTTGCGCCAATAACTATCTGGGCCTGGCCAATCACCCTGACCTTATCGCCGCCGCGCAACAGGGGCTTGCCAGCCACGGTTTTGGTGTAGCGTCGGTGCGCTTTATTTGCGGCACGCAGGATATCCACAAACAGCTGGAAGCCAAAATTAGCGCCTTTTTAGGCACTGAAGATACCATTCTGTATTCCTCTTGCTTTGATGCTAACGGCGGTTTGTTCGAAACTATTCTGGGCGCGGAAGACGCGGTGATTTCCGATGCACTAAACCACGCCTCTATTATCGACGGCGTGCGTCTGTGCAAAGCCAAGCGCTACCGCTACGCCAACAACGATATGGCCGAGCTGGAAGCCCAGTTAAAGCAGGCCGATGCCGAGGGTGCCCGCTTTAAGCTGATTGCCACTGATGGTGTGTTCTCGATGGACGGTGTGATAGCCGATCTGAAAGCTATCTGTGATCTGGCCGACAAATACAACGCCATGGTGATGGTCGATGACAGCCATGCGGTGGGTTTTGTTGGTAAAAATGGCCGCGGCACGCACGAATACTGCGACGTGATGGACAGAGTAGATATTATTACCGGCACTTTGGGCAAGGCGCTGGGCGGTGCATCCGGTGGTTATACTTCGGGCAAAAAAGAAGTGATTGACTGGCTGCGCCAGCGCTCACGGCCTTATTTGTTCTCAAACTCGCTGGCGCCGTCTATCGTAACTGCGTCAATTAAAGTGCTGGATATGCTGGCGCAGGGTGATGCACTGCGGGCTAAACTGTGGGACAACGCCAATTATTTCCGCGAAAAAATGTCAGCGGCCGGTTTTACCCTGGCCGGTAAAGACCATGCCATTATTCCGGTGATGTTAGGCGATGCCAAGGTAGCGGCTGAGATGGCCAAACGTATGTTGGCTGAAGGCATTTATGTGGTCGGTTTCTCGTTCCCGGTGGTACCTAAAGGCCAGGCGCGTATTCGTACCCAAATTTCAGCAGCACACAGCAAAGCACAACTGGATAAGGCGATAGACGCCTTCATCCGTATTGGTAAAGACATGGGCGTGATTGCCTAACGGCGGGGCGTGAAAATGAAAGCATTAGCAAAGTTAAAAGCAGAACCGGGCATTTGGCAAACCGAGGTAGCAAAGCCGGAAGTGGGCCCGAACGATGTACTGATCCGCATTAAAAAAACTGCCATTTGCGGCACCGACGTGCACATTTACAAGTGGGACGAATGGGCGCAAAACACCATTCCACACGGTATGGTAGTGGGGCATGAATATGTCGGCGTTATTGAAGGCATGGGCTCTGAAGTGCGCGGTTTCAAAGTGGGCGACCGGGTGTCGGGCGAAGGCCACATCACCTGTGGTTATTGCCGTAACTGCCGTGCTGGCCGCGTGCATTTGTGCCGTAATACTATTGGTGTGGGGGTAAACCGCGCCGGCTCTTTTGCCGAATATCTGGTGATTCCGGCCTATAACGCTTTTAAACTGCCGGACAATATTCCGGATAACATCGCCGCTATTTTCGACCCGTTCGGTAATGCGGTACACACCGCACTGTCATTTGATTTGGTCGGTGAAGACGTGCTTATCACCGGTGCTGGCCCTATCGGCATTATGGCAGCCGCGGTAGCGCGCCATGTGGGCGCCCGCCATGTAGTGATTACTGATGTGAACCCCTACCGGCTGGAGCTGGCGCTGAAAATGGGCGCCACCCGCGCGGTGGATGTTAGCCAGCAAAACCTAAAAGATGTGATGAAAGAGCTGGGCATGACAGAGGGCTTTGATGTGGGCCTGGAAATGTCAGGCGTGCCGGCGGCGTTTCGCAGCATGCTGGATACCATGAACCACGGCGGCAAAATTGCCATGCTGGGTATTCCGCCATCAGATATGGCGGTTGATTGGAACAAGGTTATCTTTAAAGGTCTGGTGATCAAAGGCATTTACGGCCGTGAGATGTTTGAAACCTGGTACAAAATGGCCAGCTTAATTCAGTCCGGTCTGGATCTCACGCCGATGGTTACGCACGAGCTGCCGATGGAACGCTTTCAGGAAGGCTTCGACATTATGTGCTCAGGCCAGTCCGGTAAAGTGGTGCTTAACTGGTCGTAAATATCCCCATCATAAAAAAAGCGAACTTCGGTTCGCTTTTTTTTATGTCTGCTTTTTTAGCATCGGCAGATTTTTCCTGCAAAAACGCCAACAATAAAATCTTAACTAATTGTTCTTTAACAAAATATTTAGTTGGATTGTTTTATGCATTGCCCGTGCGGCAAGCCGTAATCTTGCACAATAATAAATAACAACATTCAGAGGTATATCCATGTTGAAGTCGATCGTTTTTGCATTATCCACCCTATTACTTAGCGCACTGCCACTGGCTCAATCAGCACAGGCAGCGCCAATCATGACGCAAGAGTTTCTGTTTGAAGATGGCAGCAGCTTTGGTGTGTTATCCATCGATTTAGATAATATCGATGAGTCTGGCAATGTGTTGGAATGGGAGTTATTTGAACTGTTTGGTCTCACCATCGGTGAAAGCTTCCTGTTCATTGTTGACTATGACCCACTGGACTTAGCGGCCGGTTTCACTTTCTTCAATTTCGACGTAAATGACCTTAGCAATACTTTTGCCTTCCAGGGCTTCTGGGACGCGGAGTTTGGCGAAGGCTTTATGGATATTTTCAGCACTGATGGCCAATTTATTGATGCCGGCAGCTTCGCCTTGGGGCGCGCAACCCTGGTATCAGCGCCGGCAACAGCGCTCCTGATGCTGGCAGCGATGGGCGGCTTATTGTTACGTCGTCGGCGCTGAAACGACCGATTACGACATTCTAAGTGTCAGCTTTTTTAGCAGCTTACGCATGGCGTCTTTACAAGTGTTATTGCCATTAACATTTCAAATACGCTGGGCGCAGCCCTATCTGAATAAATTGTTACATCAGGTATGGCTTGCTGGGGGGTCGGAATTTTATACAGCCAGGGTATCGCATCTTGGTTAGTGTACAGGCTATTTGTTGTACAGACTAAAAGATGCGCCAAAAAAGATATTGCTGAATAAAAAAATGCCAGCGCACGCCGAACATCATGGCCTACAACAGTAGCAAGTGTTGAGGCCTGGCGCAGCGGCATAAACGGAGAAAACACATGCAATTTAATAAAATGGTATCCAAAACCGCGGTCGCCGTGGCGATGGCGGTAGGCACAGTAAGTGCACAACAGGCAAATAGCCCTTATCAGATAAACGTCGATGCTGGTCAGTTAACCCTGGCCGCCGCTGACACTGCGCCGGCACCTTATATCGTGCAAGTTAAAGGCAAGAGTGGTATTGAAAAAGCACAGGAGCTGGGTGAGCTGTTACCTGCCAGGCAGTCTGTGACTAAGGCACTAAACCGCTATAACGCCAGCTCAGCCCGGATGCAAAACTACACCAGTTCACTTAAAGCGTTTCACCAACATCTGGCCAGTAGCACAGGCGCAGCTGAGGTGATGTACTCTTACACGCATACCTTTAATGGTTTTGCCGCCAGATTAACCCCGGCACAAGCCGAAGCGCTGCGTAACCATCCCAATGTTGCCGGTGTCTGGCGCGATGAAGCCCAGCAAATGACTACCTCTAACACGCCGGCGTTTTTAGGCTTAACGCAAAGCCCTGAAGGCCTGCATACGCTGGGGGTGAAAGGCGAAGATGTGGTGATAGGTGTGGTCGACAGCGGTATTTGGCCTGAGCACCCAAGCTTTGCCGATGACGGCTCTTATGCACCGCTACCAGGCTGGGCAGGTAGTTGTGATGTCGGCGAAGACACCGAATTTAGTTGTAACAATAAATTGATTGGTGCGCGTTATTACAAAAACACCTTTGAAAGCGTGTACGACTTACAGCCCGGTGAGTTTGTTTCGCCGCGGGATGCCGACAACCATGGTACCCATGTTGCCTCAACTGCCGGCGGTAATGAGGGGGTCACAGCAGTATTTAACGGCACGCCAGTGGCAACCGTATCCGGTATAGCGCCGCGCGCCCGTATTGCTATGTATAAGGCCTGTTGGAACAGCAGCTATGTTAGCCCTGAGGGCGTTGCCGAGCGTGGCTGTTTCTATGGTGATACCATGGCGGCTATCGATCAGGCAGTGGCTGATGGTGTGGACGTCATTAACTACTCTATTGGTGGCAGTTTAACGGATCTCACCACTATGGCGGCAGCAGCTAAGCTACGCGCAGCTCAGGCGGGTGTTTTCGTTGCCGTCTCTGCAGGTAACAGCGGCCCGGCGGCAGGCACCGTTGGTACGCCGGCGCCCTGGGTAACCACAGTCGCCGCCTCTACCTATGATGGCACCAGTATTGCCAATGGTATCGAGGTAACTGCCGGGCCATTGCAAGGCACCTACATTGCGGTAGAAGGTGGAACCTCATTACCGCTGAGCGTTACCGGTGAAATCAGCGCTGATCTGGCGGTTGCTATGCCGTTAGAAGCTTGTGCGCCACTGAGTAATGCTGCTGAGGTAGCAGGTAAGTTTGTGCTGATTCAGCGTGGTACCTGTGCTTTTGATATTAAACTGGGTCAAGCCGAGGCTGCAGGAGCCGCAGGCGTGGTAATGTACAACAATTCACCTGCTGCACCCATCGTGATGGGCGGCTCCGGTAGTTTTGGCATTCCGGCAGTAATGACCACCTTAGCTGCTGGTAGTGCATTCAATGCCGAAGTAACCGCTGGCGGTGTAGTGAATATCAAAATGAGCCCGTCGGTGTTTGTCGATAACGTAGTCGAAGTGGGCAACCTGATGGCCGGGTTCTCATCACGCGGGCCTAACCTGGCCAGTTTTGATGTGATTAAACCTGATATTACCGCGCCGGGGGTAAAAATTCTGGCCGGTGCGTCGTCACAGCCTATGTTAACGCCTGCCGGTGTCAGCTTCACTTACCTGCAGGGTACTTCTATGTCCAGCCCACATATTGCGGGTATGGCAGCACTGGTTAAAGAAAGCCATCCGAACTGGACACCGGCGATGATCAAGTCAGCGCTGATGACCACTGCCCGGCAGAATTTAACCAAAGAGAATGGTATTACGCCAGCTGATGCCTTTGATTTTGGTGCCGGCCATGCGGTGCCGAATAAGTCAATTAATCCGGGTTTAACCTATGATATTGACAACCTTGATTATTTCGCCTTCCTTTGCGGCGTTGGTAATGCAAACTTTGTGCTTAACACTACCGGAGCTAGCTGTGCGCAGTTTGAAGCCGCGGGCTACAACACTGATCCTAGTCAGTTAAACCTGCCTTCAATCGCTATTGCTGAATTAACCGGTGCTGAGACGATAGTGCGTCAGGTGACGGATGTATCTGGCAGTGCCTCGGTGTACAGCGCAACAGTGGAAGCGCCGGCGGGTGTTGATGTTGAACTCATTACCGATGATGGTGGCAACCAAATGTCGGTAGCCGCGAATGGCTCAGCAAGCTATGGCATTACATTTACACCCAATGCCAACGCCACTATTGGCAGCTGGAGCTTTGGTGCTATTACCTGGTCAAATGGGGTACATAGTGTACGTAGCCCGATTGCGATTAAAGTAGAATCACCCCAGCTGATTGTTGCGCCTGAGTCTATTAACGCGACCATAAAAGCGAAAGCTGGCCGGGTGAGCTTCCCGGTAGAAATGAACTACAGCGGTACCACCAGTGCGGCTATTGTTGGCGTAAGTGCGCCCTTTGGCTCTTCCGATGTGGTCGCACAAGATGCTGACAGAAACTTTGTCTTTAACGAGCCAGGCTTGGGCTTCCACGCTTTATTGGTGCCAGCAGGCACTAAAGTCGCGCGTTTTAGCCTGTATGAAGCCTTGGCCTCTGTGCCCGGTGCCGATCTGGATCTTTATGTCTATCGCTGCATTGCATACAGCTGCACTGCTGTTGGCTCATCAGCCGCAGCAGGTGGGAACGAAGTGGTGACTATAATGAACCCAGAGCCAGCCAATAATGGTGCCGCAGGCGATTTCTATCTGGCGTTTGTACATGGCTATGATTTAGGTGGTGCAGCAGAAGCCAGCTACACTATGCCGTTCTGGATAGTGAATGCCAAAGAAGCGTCAACCCGAATTGCGGCCAGCCCGCGCGCTATTATGGGACGGTTTAATAATGTGACGGTTACGACCACTAACCTCGCTGCAAGCCCGTTCCCTTATTTGGGTGTGGCGATGTTTTATGATGCCGATGGGGTAGAGCAGGACAGTACCTTACTGGAAATTACTGCCAACTAACCTGTGTTAGAAAAGGTGAGGCCCGGCGCTGTTTGCCGGGCTCAGCAAGCTGACAAAGTCCTGTACGTTGATGTGGGACTTTAATCCTATTACGTCTGTGCCACGGCATAAAACCTAACAGCGGTTGCATAGCGTTAAGAAAACTAACGTCGGCAGAACTAAAATCACAACCAAAAAACAAACCCCGGCGTTAAAAACCGGGGTTTGTCATTGAGCTGAGGCGAACCTAAGTTCGCCTTCTCATTGCTGCTAACGCTTAGCGGGCAATAGTAATCACCGGTGAGGTCCAAGTTTCCCAGTGCGCCGGATTGCTTTCATCACCTAAAGCTTTCAGTACTTTTAACTGCAGTACATAAGCACCGTTTGGTACTACTTTGGTTTTGCCTTTGCCGCCATTGCTGTGAATGCGAGTGCCATCCCAGCTAAAGGTAAAGAAACCAGTTGCAGTACTGTTACGTGGCAGATAGTCAAACACATTGGTTTTATGGAATACCGGATGTACCGGCTGCATTGAACCAGCATGCAGAATGTTCATTTCCATATAACGCGCGTGGTGGTCAAAGTGGATCAGGAACCAGGGTATATCGTCGCCCTGCATGGTGTAACTGCAAGCCATTGTGCAATTGTTGAAGAAACCGTCTTCAAGTTTTGCCAGCCAGGGGAAGCCATTACCGGTTGGGGCCAATACCTGTATACCCTGATAGTCGCCAACAAAACCGGCAAAGGGCACGCGATAAACCTGGCCGCCATCTTCTGGTGTAAACACGATATAGCCGCCGTACTGACCATTAACCGGTTGCGACGCCGGAGTAATGGTTGCGTCTACCATTGCGCTACTACCTGGCGCTACCGTCAGCGTATCACTGCTGAAGCTGACACTGGCGTCGCTGGCAAAGAAACTTGGCGTAATAATGCCGCCGGTGGATAACGCATTAATGGATGAGAGCTGGTAAGTTACCACCTCAGTGCCTTTATTGTGCACCGTTAGGGTTTGTGTAAAGGAGCCGCTCTCACCTTCGCCGGTGGCAATTTTACCCGGCGTAATATAGGTGTTGGCAGTAATGCTGCCCGCCACGTCTACCATACCTGCGCCCTGGCGATGCACGTTATCCAGGAAGCCAATATTGGGGTTGCCCCACCAGTTTTTCGGATCAGCACTGTTTTGCAGTACTGAGCGTACCGCCATCGCCGGCGTGTCTGGTTTGGCTTGCAGCAATAAGGCTGCAGCACCGGCAACATGTGGCGACGACATCGAGGTGCCACCCAGGGTAGCAAAACCACCGCTTTCCAGTGGATAAGTGGAGTAAATTACCCCGCCTGGCGCACCTATATCCGGTTTTAACGCCAGATCAGGTGACAGGCCATAGGAGCTAAAGCTGGAGATTAAGCCACCAGTTGGTAGCGCAACCTGCATAGTGCGATCAGTCCAGCTTAACACTGGCGTAGCTTGCGCCCGGATAAATAAGCCATCAGCCTGAGAAATGCTTATCACAGGGACAGATCCATCGCCAATTTGACCACCCAGGGTACCGCTAAAAATACCGGGCGCGTTGTTATGGATCACCACGGCACTGGCACCGGCATTAATGGCATTGGCTGCTTTTTCACCAAAGGGACACACTCCACGCACGGCAAGGGCAATTTTACCGGCGGGGCTGACTAATAACGGGTCAGTGTTACATGCCTGGCCAATAAACACGACATCGCCAGAGCCTGCTGTTGGCACTGGTCCGCTAAAGGTCATGGTGTTATAGGCAATATCCTGCCCGTTAACTTCCACTACTGCTGAGGTACTGGCCACATTATCAAAAGAGGCTACACCAATAACATGCTCACCCAAGCCGGGTGCACCGGCGGAATATAAGCCGTTGGCACCACTGTTACCGATAGAAGCTACTACCACCATGCCTTTGTCGACTAAACGGTCGGCAGCTTGTGCTGTCGGATATTGTGGCCATTGGAAAGCCGAGCCTATGCTCATATTCAGAATGTGCATACCATCATTATAAGCCTGCTCCATTGCGGCAATCATAATGTCGGCGGTAGTGCTGCCATTACAGCCAAACACCCGGTACGCACCAAAAGTAACATCCGGCGCAACGCCTTTCACTGTCCCGTTTGCGCCAACAATACCGGCTACATGGGTGCCGTGGCCGCCACAATCGTCTGGGTTGTTGTCCGGTGTGGCTATAGGGTTATAGCTTGGACTGGAAGGGTCAGCATTAAAGGCATCACCGACAAAGTCGTAGCCATAGGCAATGCGTGCAGTGGGGAAGCTGGTGCTGCCATTACTGCCATTGCCGCCAAAGTCGGGATGGTCAATATCAATACCGGTATCCATTACTGCCACTTTTATGCCGCTACCGGTATAACCCAGCACATTCTGGGCAATATCAGCACCTGTCATGCCGATAGCACTGGCCATATCGGCAGCAGAACCAGCCATACTGACATCTGCCGTTGGTGCCTGAATAAGTTCAACCGGGTAAATGGCTTTAACGCCAGGCAATTGCATCAACTTAGCGCGCTGTGCCGGGCTGACTTCGATAGAGAAACCGTTAAACAGGGTACTGAACTGGCGTCGCTCAGTGAATGTCACACCGGCATCCCTGGCAGCTAAACGAAATTGTTGTTGTGCTGCGGTGACATTTTTTCTGGAATTGCCGTCCGCAACTGGCTTATCCGTCAGTTCAACAAACCAGAGGTTGCCGCCCTCGGCAGCGCTAACAGCAAGTTGTTGCTGAGCAACTGCAGCGTGGATACTGGCTGCCAGCAAGCAAACTGAAGCTACATGGACACTAAGATTGGCTTTGCTTTTTTTCTTCGAAAACATAAATGAAGACTCCTTTTCTTATTTTACATCGCCTTAACAGTACAGCCCATGCCTGCCTGGCGACCGTTTTCCCGAGTGGCAAAAATACTCAGGGTATGGCTCAACGCATAAATTAAGCCGTACTTAGCAAAGACGATTTTGTGCCGGTTAACAAAAATAAGCTGAAAATGTACACAGGCATGACCAGTTAAAATTGTAAACAAAGCTGACATTTATTGGTGTGTCGCCGTATGTTGTTAATATGTTGCATTTTTTTAATTGATGTAGCGGGCCAATTCATAGCTCTCTGTCGTGGCAGACTAGCCTATACTGAAGCAGCTACTTCAGTTTTATTTTTTAGGAACAGAGCAGTGCAGCGTCACACTACATGCCTTTACCAGTGTTTGATGGTGTTGTTAAGTTGCTGCGTCTTCGTCGGCCAGGCAGCAGCACAGACCAACACGGTTCGCTTACAATTGCGCTGGCACCATCAGTTTCAGTTTGCCGGCTATTATATGGCGCTGGAGCAAGGCTATTATCATTCAGCCGGGCTGGATGTGCAGATTATGCCCGGAGCCCCCGGTATCGCGGCGCTGGACCAGGTGCTAAAGCGTGAAGCCGAGTTTGCCGTATCAGCATCCGGTGCGCTGTTAACTTATCTGCAAGGCCAGCCAGTGGTGGCGCTGGCGGCGATTATGCAAAAATCACCCAGCGTCTGGCTGGTACGCGCCGACTCCGGCATTTACACGCTGCAGGATCTGGCGCAAAAACGGCTGGAGCTGACACTGTCACAGGAAAATACTGAGCTTTTGGCTGTATTTGCCAAAGAAGGTATTGATATCAGTAAGCTCAAGCTGAGCAGCTCTTCGATGAAGCTGGACAATTTACTCAGTGGTCAGTCGGATGCCTTTAACGCTTACCTGTCAAACGAGCCTTATCTGCTCGAGCAGATGGACGTACCGTACCGGGTGATCCAGCCCATCGAATATGGTGTGAACTTTTATCAGGATATTTTGGTTGGGCATGCTGATTGGCTGGCACAGCACCCTGTTGCCGCCGAGGCCTTTTTGCAGGCCAGTTTACGTGGCTGGCGCTTTGCGCTGGATAATATCGATTACACTGTAGCGCATATTCATCAGCGCTATGCGCCGGAAAAAAGCATCGCACACTTGCAGTATGAGGCCAGAGTACTGCGCCAGTTAATCATGCCCGAACTGGTGGAAATTGGTCATATGAACGCCGGGCGCTGGCAGCAAATTGCCGCTATGTATTTGCAGCTGGGCATGATTGACCAGCTAAAACCGTTGGACGGCTTTATTTATCAGTCGGCGACAGAGGCCGTGGTGGATTACCGCTTGTTACTTAAGTCGGTATTACTGATGCTGTTGTTAATGTCGCTGCTAAGCTTTTTTACCTTGCGTTACCGCCGGCTGGCCAGAGCCTTGCAAGCGGAAATTGCCCGTCATGCACAGACCGAACAGCAACTGATAGAGCGCAATCAGGAATTGTTGCAGCTAGCCAGCACCGATATTTTAACCGGGCTGGCGAACCGCCGGGTCATCATGCAACAGGCGCAGGCAGAAATTCGCCGGGCTAATCGTTATCAGAAAAATTTAGCTGTGCTAATGCTGGATATCGATCATTTTAAGAAAATTAATGACCAGCACGGCCATGCTGCCGGCGATAAGGTGCTGGCCGAGTTCGCTGCATTGTGTCTGCGCAATATCCGCGACACGGATTTAGCCGGCCGCTATGGCGGCGAAGAGTTTTTTATCCTGTTACCCGAAGTTGACCTGCAAACCGCCATTTTGTCTGCCGAGCGTTTGCGCCTCGCTGTGGCTGAGCACCCCTTTACCCTAAGCTGTGGTGAGCAATTGCAGGTAACCTGCAGTATCGGCATTGCCATGTACCTGCCACAGCAGGATAACCTGGACAAATTACTGTTACGCGCCGATCAGGCGCTGTATCAGGCAAAACACCTGGGGCGCAATCGCTGCGCCGTCATGTATTAACGCTGTTTTTCTGCTGTCGGCAATTTAATTGCCGGTTGTCATATTACTGCAATAAAAATGCAGCAAAATGCCGTCATACCCAGTTCGGATAACCGAGGAATTGATATGAAGCTGAATAAACTGTCTAACCTGTTGCTGGCTGCCAGCATGACTTTTGCCGTAACGGGTGTGGCGCAAGCACAAAGCCGTGACACTATCCAAATTGCCGGCTCGTCTACCGTGTTGCCGTTCTCCTCTATCGTAGCGGAAGAGTTTGGTAATAACTTTGCCCAGTTTCGCACGCCGGTGGTAGGCTCTGGCGGTTCATCTGGCGGCCTGCGTCAGTTCTGCCAGGGTGTGGGGGCCAATACTATTGATGTGGCGAACTCATCACGCAAAATTCGCCCCAATGAAGTTGAAGCTTGTAAAGCTAATGGCGTTCAGGAAATCATTGAAGTGAAAATTGGTTACGACGGCATTGTGTTTGCCTCTCGTACCGATGCTGCGGTGTTTAAACTGGAGCCGGTGCATGTGTTTTTAGCTCAGGCAGCGCAAGTGCCACAAAATGGCAAAATGGTGGCTAACCCATACAGCCGTTGGAACCAGATTGACAAATCCCTGCCAGATCAGGAAATTTTGCTGGCCATTCCGGGCTCTAATCACGGTACCCGTGAAGTCTATGAAGAAAAAGTGGTAGTACCCGGTTGTGAGACTTTGACTGAAGTGAACGCCATGGATAAAGACGCGGGTAAAAAGTTCTGTACTGCCATGCGCACCGATGGTCGCGTAGTGGAGATCGCGGGTGATTACACTGAAACCCTGGCGCGTTTAACCGCGCAAAAGGATGCTATTGGTGTGTTTGGTTTGAGCTTCTATGAAGCCAACCGTGACCGCATTAAGGTCGCGACGGTATCGGGTGTCGAGCCTAACCTGGATACTATTATCTCTGGTGAGTATCCGGTATCCCGCCCACTGTACATCTACATTAAAGGCGCCCATATCGGCGTGATCCCGGGCTTACAGGAATACGCGATGTTCCATGTCAGTGAGGGTATGTCGGGCTTTGGTAGCGTGCTGGAAAGTGCCGGCTTAATTCCGCTGTCAGATGACGAGCGTGCTGCGATCAGTGAAAACATCCGGCTGAAAAAGTCGCTGTAAGCACTATACTAATGCAGCCTGGTAAAGAGAACCTGTAATGGGTTCTCTTTTTTTGCCTGCCAGCTGTCATAAAACTGAAATATAAGCCGCTTACACTGCGCAGCTAATTTAGCGCTAAGGTTAGGCTGTTTACGGAGCAATTATGAGTAATCTTTCGTTAATTGTGGTGCTGCTGGTATTGCTGGCACTGGGCTACCAGCTCGGGATGGTGCGCAGCCGCAAAGTAGCAACAATTAACGCCGATGTGCGAATGCACTCGCGGCCACATCATTACG
Source organism: Rheinheimera nanhaiensis E407-8 (assembly GCF_000296695.1). Lineage (GTDB taxonomy): Bacteria > Pseudomonadota > Gammaproteobacteria > Enterobacterales > Alteromonadaceae > Alishewanella > Alishewanella nanhaiensis. The sequence continues at coordinate 18,251 of NZ_BAFK01000005.1, read as the reverse complement.
GCATGATGGTGGGGTTATGGGCGGTGTTGCCGGCGTTCTTTATTCTGTTGCTGTGGCTGTGGTTAGCTCCAGCCGTAATCAATTCGATGATGCTGACTCAGCTACCGGCAGATATCGCCAGCCAAAGCGCCGAACAATTGCGTGTTGTCAGCCAGCGCATTAACAACCTGGCCAGTAATTTTGGTGTGGTGGCCGATGCGTCTGAGTGGGAGCTGGCTGCGGCTGAGCACTTACGCCAGCTAAAGGCGAACAGCGCTATAGTGTTAACTGCGCTGATGGCCGTTATTGCTGCTGTGGGTATGCTGATTAGCCTGCTGAAAATTACCCCGCGCTTAAAGGCCCGGCATCAGGTTGAGCGGGTGGTAAAGGCGCTGTTAGTACTGTGCTCTACCGTGGCCATTCTAACGACTATTGGCATAGTGTTGTCGATGGTGGGCGAAACCTTAAAGTTTTTTAGCTTTATTCCGCCATCAGAGTTCTTCTTTGGTACTACCTGGAACCCGCGCTTTTCTACTGTCGGTGTCGGTGAGCAAGGGGATTTTGGTTTAATACCCTTGTTGTCCGGTACTGTGCTGATTGCCGGTATTGCTATGCTGGTGGCTATTCCGCTTGGCTTAATGGTAGCGGTGTACCTGGCCGAATATGCGCCGCTTAAACTGCGTAACACCGCCAAGCCGGTGATCGAAGTGCTGGCAGGTATTCCTACTATAGTGTACGGCTTCTTTGCCCTGGTTACCGTGGGCCCTTTCTTACGTGACTTAGGTGCGGCTTTGGGCCTGGATATTAACGCCACTTCGGCACTTACCGCCGGTGTGGTAATGGGTATTATGATAATCCCGTTTATCTCATCCTTGTCTGATGACATTATTACTCAGGTGCCTAAATCAATGCGTGATGGCTCGCTAGGCCTTGGCGCAACCAAGTCTGAAACCATTTTAAAAGTAGTGCTGCCGGCTGCCTTGCCCGGCATCGTCGGCGCCATTTTGTTAGCCGTTAGCCGGGCCATCGGTGAAACCATGATAGTCGTGCTGGCGGCAGGCAACAGCCCGGCGCTGACGGCCAACCCGTTTGAGGCCGTATCAACCGTTACCGTAACCATTGTTAATCAGCTAACCGGCGACAATGATTTTTCCAGCCCGCAGTCGTTAGTGGCTTTTGCACTGGGCTTAACCCTGTTTGTTATTACCCTGCTGTTAAACGTGATGGCGCTGGTGATAGTGCGTAAATACCGTGAGCAATACGAGTAAGTTATGACGATTCTTGCAGAAAACCCGATAAAAACCGTGGTGCACCCAAGCCAGGTGCAGCAAAAGGTAATCGCATCGCTAAACCGCCGTCACCGTAAAGAGGCCTGGTTTCGCCGCACTGGCCTGTTGGCAGTGTTGATTAGCTTGTCACTGGTCGCCTTATTATTTATTAATATTTTCTCCAAAGGGCTGCCAGCGTTCTGGCAGTCGGCCATTACACTGGAGATCTATTTTGACCCGCAGATCATCAAGATCCCGGCAAAACCAGAGCAAGCAGCGGATGAGAGTGACAACGATTTTCGTCAGCGTTATCTGGATTGGCAGACACAGGTTGGCTTTGTTAACTTTAACCGCCTGATCACCGACAGCCTGCAAAAAATACTGCCTGACGCCAGCAAGCACCGGCGCGATCTGGGCCGCATCGTCACTTCAGGCGAGCGCTTTGCCCTGCGTGACATGGTGATTGCCGACCCGTCTATTATTGGTCAGACCCGCAGCCTGCACCTGCTTACCGATGCCAACATCGATGTTTGGTTAAAAGGCAATATTGACCGCAGCCTGCCCGATGCGCAGCAGCAGCTAAGCCCGAAAATGCGAGAATGGATAGATAAGCTGTCAGCCGAGGGGGTAATTCAAAACCGTTTTAGTCTGGCACTGTTTATGAACCCGGACTCGCGCAGCTCGCTGGCTTCAGCCGGTTTGGCCGGTGCCTTTATGGGCTCGTTCTATATGATGCTGGTGGTGATTTTATTGGCAGTACCCATGGGTGTAGCCGCCGCGATTTACTTAGAAGAATTTGCTCCGCGCAACAAGCTGACCGACCTGGTCGAAGTGAATATTAATAACCTGGCGGCGGTGCCCTCTATCGTGTTTGGTCTGCTGGGCGCTTCGGTACTGATTGGCTGGTTTAATTTACCAATGTCGGCGCCTATTGTCGGCGGTTTAGTGTTGTCGTTAATGACACTGCCAACGGTGATTATTGCCACCCGCTCGACGTTAAAAGCCATACCGCCATCAATCCGCCAGGCGGCATTGGGGCTTGGCGCGTCAAAAATGCAGGCGATTTTCCATCATGTACTGCCGCTGGCTATTCCGGGTATTTTAACCGGCGCCATCTTGGGCGTGGCGCAAGCGCTGGGCGAAACCGCGCCACTGCTGTTAATCGGCATGAAATCTTTTGTGGCGTCCATCCCGGCATCGCCTTTTGAACAAGCATCAGCCTTGCCGGTACAAATTTACTTGTGGCAGGGCAATGAGCTGCGTAATTTCTTTGAAGCCCGTACCTCAGCGGCCATTATTGTGCTGCTACTGATGATGATAAGCCTGAATGGGCTGGCCATCTGGCTGCGTAAAAAATATGAGAAGCGCTGGTAACGGCGCTTTGTCCGGCCAGGCTTTCACAACGTTTAAATTTAGCGAACGGAAAAACAGATGAGTAATTCAGCTGCGGTAAAAATCAGTGCCAAAGATGTCAAAGTGTTTTATGGCGAAAATGAGGCATTACATGGTATCAGCATGGATGTCTACGAAAACGAAGTGATCTCGTTTATCGGCCCGTCGGGCTGCGGTAAATCTACCTTTTTACGCTGTATGAACCGGATGAACGACACCATAGAACATTGCCGGGTAACCGGCAGCATTACACTGGATGGCCGCGACATTCATGATCCGTCTTTGGATGTGGTGCAGTTAAGAGCACAGGTAGGCATGGTGTTTCAAAAGCCGAACCCGTTCCCGAAGTCTATCTATGAAAACATTGCTTATGGCCCGAAATTGCATGGCCTGGCTGAACGCAAAGCCGACTTAGATGACATTGTCGAGTCCAGCCTGCGCCGGGCCGGTTTATGGAATGAAGTAAAAGACCGGCTGGATCAGCCTGGCACGGGCTTGTCCGGTGGTCAGCAGCAGCGTCTGTGCATTGCCCGCAGCATAGCGGTAAGCCCGGAAGTGATCCTAATGGACGAGCCCTGCTCGGCACTGGATCCCATCGCCACCTCTATTATTGAAGAGCTGATCGACGAGCTGAAGCAAAATTTCACCATCGTCATCGTGACCCACAATATGCAGCAAGCAGCACGGGTGTCAGACAGAACCGCGTTTTTCCATCTGGGTAATTTAATTGAAATTGGTAACACCAATGATCTCTTTACCAACCCACAGCAAAAACGTACCGAAGATTACATTACCGGCCGCTACGGTTAATACCGGCATAGCAGCGTTAGCAGGAGACAGGCGTTATGCTCAATAACAAGATCGGTGGCCACTATTCACAGGCCTATGATGACGAATTACGCCAGGCGGTAGAGCGGCTGTTGGCCATGGCCACATTGGCACAGCAGCAGCTTAGCGATGCGATGACGGCTTTTATTAATGCCGATCGTGCTTTGGCAAAGCAAGTAAAGCAAGGCGATCGCACGGTAAATAACTTTGAAGTAGATATCGATGAACATTGCCTGGATATCTTGGCGCGGCGTCAGCCGGCGGCGACCGATCTGCGCTTGGTGCTCTCGGTACTAAAAAGTGTCAATGATATTGAGCGTATCGGCGATTTGGCCAAACGTATTGCCAAAGCCCTGCTAAAAGATGAAAGCGGCAACCGGCCAACAGAGGCTCAACTGGCACAGCTGAATACCATGGGCGCCAAAGTGCAGCAAATGCTGGCGCGGGCTATCACCGCCTTTGAACAAATGGATGCTGATACCGCCCTTGCTGTGCTGCGTGAAGATAAAGCCATTGATGATGATTACGCCCAGATTATGCAGCATAGCTTAAGCAGTATGATGGACGATGCCAGTCAAATTGGTGTTAGCCTGCAAATTTCTCAGGTGGCCAAAGCACTGGAGCGGGTGGGCGACCATGCGCGTAATATTTGCCAGCACACTATTTTTCTCTGCAAAGGCCGCAATGTCGCGCATTTAACTGACGATGAACTGCAGCAGGTCGTGGAAAAGCGGCGTGACTAATCATGTTAGCCAATAAGAAGGAGCTTCGGCTCCTTTTTTTCTGCCTGCAGACTTAAAACGCTGGCTATCTGCTTAATTTGATTAATACTTCTTCATTAAGGTGCGGTACGTAGTCTAGTTTTTATTGTCATCTTTAAGTCATAAAACTGTCATTGTGTCACGCAAATGTCATATAAGTGACATATGATGCCTGGGTCAAAACTAGAGATTGGGATAGGATTAATCATGAAGACAAATAGCAAAGTTTTAGTTGCCCTAGCCGTTGGTGCTTTCACTGGTAGCGCACTTGCCGAAGTGGAAATCACGCCTCGTGGTAGAATGCATCTTGATGCGGGTATGTACAAAGACGATGTTACGGAAATTGGTAACGGTTTTAATGTGCGTCGTGGGCGTCTTGGTATGCAGGGCAATTTATCGCCTGATTGGCGTTTTGTTATTGAGTATGACTTCGCTGAAGGTGGCGATGCCTCAGCAGCTGATGTAAATATTCGCACTAAACTGGCTGGTGGCAATGTGACTATCGGCCACCAGCGCGTGCCGTTTAGTCTAAACACCCTAACCAGCTCCAACTCTATTACTTTTATGGAGCGCTCAAGCGGCTCTACGGTTATTACCCCTGACCGTAAGTTAGGCGTGCGGTTTGATAAAACCTTCGGTAACTTAACATCAGAATCTATGTTGTTCGGCCGCACCATGAATACAGAGGGCGATGCTGGCAAAGACGACAGTATGGGGCTTGCTCAGCGGATTATTTACCATCCAAAAGTTGATGATGTTCAGTATCATTTTGCTGGTGCTTTCGTGTATCAGGACATGGGTGACTATAACACGCTTAGATTGCGAGACCGTCCTGAGCTACGTATTGACTCTGGTGTGCGTTTAATCGATACCGGTACTCTGGAAGGCATAAATTCCATCAATCGTTTTGGTTTGGAGGCTGCCTTAATTAATGGTGCCTGGTCAGCCGAAGCTGAAGCGATGACACTAAGCACTTCGTCAACAGTTGAAGATGTTTCCTTCTCTGGATATCACTTTCAATTAAGTTATGTGTTAACTGGCGAGAGCCGTTCGTACAAGAATGGTTTGTTTAGCGGCGTTAAGCCATCAAAAGAGTCTGGCGCTATTGAGGTTGCTGCACGGTACTCTGTCACCGATTTGAATGACGGTACTGTTTTTGGTGGTGAGCAGAAAAATCTTACATTGGGCGTTAACTATTACTTGTTAAATAACCTTCGGTTTATGGGCAACATTGTGTTTAGCGATATTGATACACCGTCAGGGGTAACCGAGGAGCCTATTGGCTTTGGGGTTCGGGCTCAGTACCATTTCTAACATAGATTAAACCCGGTTTACCGGGTTTTTTTTCATCCGTAGTGCTGTAGTCAGCGTATTTCACGCATTAATTAGTGTGATCTTGTTATCGGGTTAAATTGATATGTACCGAAATCGTTTGCTCTTATCATTTGGTTTGCTGGTTATGTTCTGTATTGTTCAGGCCGTAGCCGCATTTTGGACATCAGGGATAGCCGCCTATCATGTTGAGCGAGGTAGGGTATCTAATCAGATGCTGGCCGAATTTATCGCGCTAGGTGCCGACAAACAACGACTGAAGGTTTGGCTAGCGCAGTATTTGTTAACCAATGACGCGCCATTGAGTGAGCGGGATAGATTGTTAGTGCAGATGGAGCACATTCTCAGTAACTTACAGTCACTGCTGGTTAATGATCAGCTGCTATCAGATGATGAACAGGATTATCAGGAAGTAAATCGTCAGATAAGGGCGCTCTCCATTCTTGAAACCAATATTTTTGCGCTAAAGCGCAGTTTGTTGGACAAGGAATCGATAACGCTTAGTGAAGCAGAGATTTGGCGACTTCTAATACAAACGTTCGATAAACTAGAGGGGCTTGATTTAAAAAGCCTAATTGCAGAGGCGATCGAACTTCAACGGCAGCGCGCATCAAAAGCTGAATCAGCAGCGGTCGATGCATTGTCAAAGGTTAGAACAATAGTATTGTCCTTAGCCGTATTCGGTAGCATAACTGCGGTGTTGTTGGCTGTACTTTTGCTGCGGGCACTATATTCCCCTATTACCCGTTTGCTGGAGGGAACTTCAGCGGTGGCGTCAGGTAATTTTACCCACCGTATCGCTGAGTTAGACGATAAAGAATTTAGAAACGTTGCGACGAGTTTCAATACCATGTCTGCAGCTTTGGAAGAGGCACGCCAAGCTGAGTTACGCCATACGCTTGAAATAGAGCAAGAGGTATCGTCGCGCACGGCACAGCTTAAACACGCGCTTGAACAGCTTAAGCAGGCCGAAGCACAACAAAAACAATTTTTTGCTGATGTCAGTCATGAGCTACGCACCCCAGCTACCGCTATACGGGGAGAGGCCGAAATTGGGCTTAGAGGAAAAGATAAAACAGCTGAAGAATACAAAGAAACGTTAAAACGTATTTTGGATGCCAGTGCTGCGCTTTCGGGAAGGATTGATGATTTATTACTACTCATTCGTGGTGAGAACAGTATGGCATTGCTTGATGTGCAGTCAGTGCCACTGGTTGAAGTTGCAACAGAGTTAGTCAGCAAAGCGCAAAGAGAGGCTAAGGTACAGGGTAGGGAGCTTAGATTACATTTCGACGATGCTGTCGAAATGTCTGAGCACTGCATCAGGGTTGATATGGGTAAGTTGTTACAAGCTTGGCAAATATTGTTCGATAACGCTGTGCGTTACTCGCCGGCAACTACTGCACTGGATATGGTGGTAAGCATTAGTAATAACCAGTTCGAGGTTAGCATCACAGACTATGGCATTGGTATCGCGGATTATGAGCTAAATAGCGTTTTTGATCGTTACTATCGTGGTGACAATGCCAGAAAGCTGAGGCCTGACGGTTTAGGTATCGGTTTGTCATTAGCAAAATACCTGATAGAGCAGCATCGCGGTTTTATTCAGCTAAAAAGTCGTTTACACCAGGGTACAACTGTCATGTTTAGAATTGGCTTAGAGGGTTTTCTGCCATGAGTATCGTAATTATTGAAGATGATCTGCGTGTGTCCGGTTTCCTTGAGCGGGGCCTAAAAAGCGAAGGTTTTCTTGTTCAATGTTGCTCAGACGGTAAAGACGCTGTCGATTTGGTGCTTCAAGTTCAGCCTGCTCTGATCATTCTTGACAGAATGTTGCCAAATATTGATGGCATTGAGCTGTGCTCGCGAATGCGGGCAAAAGGTATTACAGCAAAAATTCTGATGTTATCTGCCTTAAATGAAGTACCCGACAGAGTATTGGGTTTAAATCGTGGAGCTGATGATTACCTTGGAAAGCCCTTTGCTTTTGAGGAGCTGCTTGCGCGTATTCAGGCATTATTAAAACGCAACAGTGCTCCAAGCGCAGAGCAGCTGATTAAACTGGGTGAACTGGAATATGACAAGTCGGCCTTGAAGGTTAACAGGGCGGGCGTTGCTATAAAGCTGACAGCTAAAGAGCTACAAGTACTCGATTTGCTATTGTCTCAACCTGGAAAAGTCTTTAGTCGTGAGCGAATTTTAGCCAATGTGTGGGGAATGAATACAGATCCGTTAACTAACGTAGTCGATGTTTACGTCAGGCGGTTAAGAAGAAAAATTGATGATGATTTTAACGCTAAGTATATTCAAACGTTTCGTGGTATAGGCTACAGCATATCTGCTGATGCTATGCAGGTGTCTTAAATGGCGAAGCTGTCATGTTCTGTTCATGTTTATTAGCAGCTATTGTTAATCTCTCCGTCAGGATTAGTTATGCCCCGATGAGTCATTATTACCTCGCTGATTAATAAAGTGAGGTGTTTATGAAACTAGCTCTGAATAAAGTAACATTATGTGCGGCGGCAGTGTTGTTCTCGTCTGCTGCATTTGCTGAAAAAGTTGTAAATAACACTATTACGCTGGCAGAAGTCAAAGCCGCGCAACAAGCTTGGGGTGAGGCACTGATAAATATCAGTAACACGCACGAGCAAAAAGGTGCTGCGGCTGCTAAGGCAGTAGCAAAACAAGTACTGGATGCTGCTTATGGTTATAACATGGGCGCAGTGTTGTTTAAGCCGACTCTGGCTAACGGCGAGCAAACCTTCCGCACCACCTACGATGGCGCCTTGTCATACTTTGTAGCAGGCGACAAAAACTTTGCCCAAGATGGTGGCTTCGCCTTAAAGGGTTGGAAGAAATATGAATATGAAAACGCAGGGGTTTACCTGAACGGCGACCTTGCACTGACCATGGGGCATGTTCATGTAACTGACAAGTCAGGCAAAACCACCACTGTTGATAAGACCTGGGGTTTTAAAAAGGATGCAGAAGGTAAGCTTCGTATAGTTCTCCATCACTCGTCATTGCCTTACGCGGCAAACTGACTGGTATCCCCCTTCGTTTGAAGGGGGATTTTTTTAACGATAGGGGAATGCTATGCAAATGTTCAAGTTTAAAAAAATTATCGTAGGTGCTTTAGGTTTGAGTTGCTTCAGCGCTATGGCGCAGTGGTCAATCAATGTTGGTCCTATCACAGTAGCGCCGGAAGAGAGCAGTGGCAATTTGAACGTAGTTGAACAGGTTGCTCAGCTGCCTGATGGGTCTACACGCGTTGCCGTGAATGACAATACGCAGCTTGGTATTGTCCTTGATTATGCCTTCAATGATTATTGGTCTGCCAGTGTGGTAGCTGCTACACCATTTAGTCACAGAGCCAGGGTGTCAGGCTCTGCTATTGATGGCTTAGCAATAGGTGAAACAAAACACTTACCACCCACAGTGTTTGCCCGTTATTACCCACTAAAATCTAGCTCAGACTTTGCGCCCTTTATCGGTGTCGGCGCCAACTACACGCACTTTTTTAGCGAAAAGGCCTCAGACGATTTAAAGCAGGCTTTGATTGGTTTTGGCGTTGCAACTGCTCAGGACAGTGTCGGGTTAAACCTTGATGGTAGCTTTGGTCTGGCTTATCAAGCGGGCTTTGACTGGCGGCTCAACAGCAATTGGGGTATCCATGCAATGATAAGTAAAATTGACATTGATACCGATGCAGACGTTCGTTTAAATGGCGCAAGCATCCAAAGTGTCAACATTCAAATCGACCCAATTGTTAGTATGTTTGGTGTGAAGTACTACTTCTAACATCGTATTGAATGGGCTTATCTAACCAGATGTAACGATGAAGCTGAAGTGAGTCAAGCCTGGATTATAGTTTGAATAAAAAGGCCCCTTACGGGGCCTTTTACGTTAGTATTTATACGAGAAACTTAAGCTATAGCTTTGGCCTTCAACACGTTTTTGCAGAATTTCGCCTTGTTGCAAAATTTCTACGTCTTCATCCAGCAGGTTTTTTAGCCCCAGTTTCACCGTCATGCTCTCGGTGGGGGTATAGCTGTAGGTGAAGTCTAGCGAGTTAAACGGTTGCTCGAAGGCGTCGTCTTTGTCGTTTACGCCGGCAAACGCAATCCGTTTACCAAACACGTTGTAGGTCAGGGTAGCATTGTGCTGGTTGTTGTCTGAGTCAAAGCCCAACTGCAGGTTAGCCACGTACTTAGAGTGGCCGCTTAAACCACGTTTAAGATTGGTTAAATCAGCGCCCGGGAACGGCTGAATGGTAATTTCAGACTCACTGACGGTCAGGTTACCGGCAACGAAGAAGTTATTCAGCCATTGTCCTGCGTCGCCGCCAAACATGTCTAACTGTTGTAAAAACTCAGCTTCAGCGCCATACACTTCGCCGCTTTGCGCGTTACGGAACGACATCAGCAGGTTGCCATCAGAACCTGATAACTCGATTGCTTCAATCGGGTTGTCTAAGTCTTTATAGAACAGGCCAATACTGTAGTTACTGGTATCAAAGTACCACTCTAACCGCACATCAGCACTGTTGATGTCGGTACTTTTCAGGCCGGCAAAACCGGTTACTTTAAAGTCGGTCAATGGGTCAACATACAGCACCGGTGTTACTTCGCGTAAATCCGGCCGCACTACGGTTTTACTGTAACCAAAACGTGCCTGTAAATCGTCATTGATAAACCAGGTCAGCGACAGCGCCGGGTAGAAGCCATCTTCTAACAGCACCGAATCGGTCAGGTTGCCGCTGATATCGCCATCCGCCCCAATCGGCAGCGAAATTTGCTTAAAATCTTCATAGCGCACACCCAGATTTAGGCGGAACTTATAATCGTAGTTCAGCTCGAGCGCACCATAACCGGCATCGATCATTTGCGCGGCCAGGTAATCGTCGGCCTGTGTTGTCACGTTAGAAATTTTAAAGCCGTTATCCGGGTTTAAAATGTTGTCGTCAGAGAATATCTCAGAGAAGCTGCCAGAGAGCTGCTGCAAGCTATACCCTACGGTATCAAAGTTAAAGCGATCGGTTTGGGCGTTGCGGCTGCGTTCAAAATAACTGTAACCGCCGCTGAATGTCATTTCCGCTTTGCCCAGAGTCAGTGGGAGCTTAGCATTCCAACTGAAGTTTTCAGTGTTATCTTTCATATCACCAAAACTGTAATTGACTGCGTTTTGGTTACGGCGCAAAAACGAAAACACTGAGCCATCGGCCTGGGTTTCATTTAAGCGGCGATATTCTACCTCGCCCGGGGCATAGCGGCGCGCTTTGGCGTCGGTATACTGCCAGTCAACCGCTAAGTCCATCAGGTACGGGAAGTTATGCCGGCCACGCAGCTGGTTGCTTAGCATGCTGCGCTCTTCATATAAAATGCTGGTATCGGTGTTAGAACGGTTAGCCTCGTTGATGGTTTCGATACTGTCACCGTTCTTAATTTTTATCTCATCTTTGGTATCGCGCAGATAAATAGTGGCAGTCTCCAGCCGGTGGTCTACCCCCAGCTCTAAACCAAAGTTCAGCATGCCAGACAGCTTAACCTGATGCTCGGTGCCTTTAATGTCGTCATAACGGTTTAGCGGTAGCAAATTATCACCCGATACCGAGTAATAACGTTCCTGCTCTTCAATATTTTGCGTCGCGCGGTCATAACTGACACCACTCATGACGCCAAATACCACGTTTTTCGCCAAATCAAAACGCGAGCCCAAAGACACGCTGCCATCAAAATCAGGCTTTACGCTGGTAGGCTTTACATCAATATCGCGGTTGAACGCAGTGCCAAGCTCACGCACTATGGTTTCAGCCTGAGCCAGGTTAGTGGCATTAATACCGCCTAAGGCTTCGGCAATATTCACCGGAGTCAGGGTGCCATATTGGGCTTGTGCCGCAGACAAGGCCGGCGATATACCACGCAAGCCATCATCTTTGCCACGCCAGTCATCACTGCCGCCGGCATAACTAAAGCCATCGTTACTGTTCAGGCTGTTGTAGCCAGTGCCAACAGAGGTGCTAAAGGTGGTTTGCAGCGGAATCGCTGTGGTGCGGATATTAACATTACCACCGCCAAAGGCGGCCGGCAGCTCAGGTGAGTAGGCTTTTTGCACCACCAGGCTTTCAATGATGCCGGCCGGGAACATATCCAGCGGTATCACGTTACGCGTTGGGTCCGGGCTTGGCACCTGAGCGCCATTTAGCAGGGTGCTGGAGTAACGCTCGCCCAAACCCCGTACATAAATAAACTTGTCTTTTACCAGCGTTAAACCGGTTACCCGACGCAGCGCAGTAGCAGCGTTGCTATCGCCGGCGCGGGAGATTTGCTCCATACCTAATAATTCGGCGACGTACGGTTGCTCGCGCCGCTCTGCGGCCGCAGAGGCGGCTGAGCTCATCAGGCGACCGGAAACAGAAATACGTTCAACATCTTCTTCAGCAGTTGCCGGTTGCGTCTGGTTATCTTGCGCCAGGGCGTTTAATGAAACCAGGGCGGTTGCTGTGCTTAGCGCCAGCAGCACACTGCGGCCAACACGACTGAAATTAAACTTTTGCATGCTGCTCATCTGAACTTTGTCCTATCAGCGTTTAGGGTTACAACGTGCCTGCACAAACAAAAACCTTGTCGGTGCAATGCAGTGGAATAAAAAAACACTGCCAGGCAAAACCCGGCAGTGTTTATTGCTGTTAGTCGTCTAAGCCAACCGTCCAGCCAGCAGTCCAGTCATTTGCTGCTTCAACCGCACCGATGAAGTCGACGGCTTCAAAGAAGCTGTCTACTGCGGTCATATCTTTAGGTGCAGTGGCGTCGATAGTGAAGATACCATCCAGCACCGCAGCCTGGTTAGCCGCTACGCTGTTGCCGGTCTGGCCAAGGAACCACTGCTCTGTGCTGGTGCCGTTACCCAAATCACCGGTGAATGGCTCAGCACAAGCGATAACCGAGTGCGTCATTTCTAATGAGCCATCGATAGCAAAGGCTTTCGTTTCTGTGGATGCCAACTCTAAACATTCGCCCATACCGGCCGGGCCAGTGATAACAAAGTTATGCAACTTGGCGTTAGTACCGGCACGCAGCAGCACGCCTTCTGAGTCATCATCGCCATCGAAGTTGTTACCGATAATGGTCATGTTGGCAACGATAGGGTTAGATACCGGAGTCGCAGTCAGGTTGTCTGCCTGGTTATCGGCTTCAATACCGCGGTTAGCTTTAGCGTCATCGGCAGCGTGTTTTACCAATACAAATTGCAGCTTACCGCGATAGCCGTCAGCCCAGTCTACCGAGTCATCACCGTTAGCGGTCAGTACCACGTTCTTACAGTTAACCGCGCCACCGAAAAACTCAACACCATCATCAACGTTCTGATGCACCTGAATGTTGCTGCACTGAGTGCCAGAGCCAACACCGGCAAAGGTAATACCGTTTAACTCGTTATCCGGGATAACTTCAAAGCCGGCATGTTTTACTACCACATAGTTTAAGCGGCCGCTGTTGTCTGCCCAATCGGCACCACCGTAGGGGCCGGCTTCGCCTTCAGCCTGAATTTCACAGCTGGCTAAGTCAGCCTGGTCACACTTGGTGCTTGGCGCCTTACCCAGTAATACCAAGCCGCCCCATTGGCCGGCTGCAGTCGGTGAGCCTATGATGTCTTGTACTGAGGTCATCACAATAGGGTTGGCCGCAGTACCGTTGGCATCAATTTTTGAGCCGCGGGTAATTACCAGAAAGTCGGCACCGGATTTACCATAAATGCGTACGCCAGGCTGAATAGTTAAGGTAGCGGCAGTGGTATTATCTATACCAACACGCACCCGGCCGCTCAGCACATAGTCAGCACCAGCTGCCAGCGTGATGTTAGAGGTAATGTCACCGGATAACTGACAGTTTAACCGGCCAGACAGGCTGTTTACTTCAGTGGTGCCAGCCGGGCAAGCGGCTAAGTCATCTTCCGGGTGAATACCAACAGTCCAGCCCAGGGTCCAGTCGGTTTCGCCGTCAAAAGCGCCAATGTAATCTACGTTATCAAACCAGGGATCAACATTGTTTGCTACGTTATAGCCATTGCCAAGCGCTGGTGAGTTAGGGGCTGGGATATAGCCACCTAATAACGCATCGCCAACAATGTTACCCGGCTGTGCGCGGAACCAGGCTTCAGCATCCAGCGTGACGTTGCCATTGCTATCTACAGAGTTTTTAAACGGTTCAGTACAGTCGATAATTGAGTTGCGGAAAATAATTTCGCTGTTTTGCGCATTGGCGACTGACTCATCAGAGTTAATCTCAAAGCACTCGCCCATACCCGCCGGGCCAGTAACAATAACGTTATACAACTCACCTGCAGTACCTGCACGCAGCAAAATGCCTTCTGAGTCATCTTCGCCATCAAAGTTATTGCCAATAATGGTCATATTGGCGATACGCGGTTTAGATACTGGCTCGGCGGTAAAGTTATCTGACTGGTTATCTGCTTCAATACCGCGGTTGGCTTTAGTGTCGTTCGGGTTGTGGCGAATAAGCACATGCTGCATACGACCTTGCCACCCGTCAGCCCAATCTAAGGAATCATCACGGTTGCCGGTTAGCACCACGTATTTGGCATCGACTGTACCGCCGAAGAATTCCACACCGTCATCCAAGTTGTTATGCACCTGAATATATTCCACTTCGGTGCCGCGACCAACACCGGCAAAGGTAATGCCGTTTAATTCGTTATCCGGCAGTACTTCAAAACCGGCATAACGTACCTGCACATAACGCAGAGCACCGCTGTCATCGTCAGGATCGGCACCGCCGTAAGGGCCGGCTTCACCTTCAGCCTCTACCTGGCAATTTTCCAGATTCGCCTGATCACATTTGGTGGTAGGGGCATTACCCAACAACACCAAGCCGCCCCATTCTGCGGTGGACTCGTCATCTGACAGGCCCAGCATATCGTTTACTGATGTCATGATAATGGGCGCGTTTGCAGTGCCCACTGCCTGAATTTTCGAGCCGCGGGCAACTACCAGATAGTCGGCGCCACTTTTACCAAATACGGTGGTACCGGGTTCAATGGTCAGCGTAGCGCTGTTGGCATTGTCATTACCTACGGTAACTTTGCCGCTTAAAGACCAGGCGATATCTGCTGTTAAACGGGTGTCGCTGGTAATAGTGCCGCTAATTTCGCACACCGTTTTGTTTACGCCCGCCAGGCTTTGACCTTCAGTAGCAAAGGCTGGGCAATCACTGGTTGCCGGCGGTGGGTTACCGCCACCATTGTTACCACCTGAATCATTGCCGCCTGCGTTAACCACTAAGTCGCCGCCACAACCAGCCAGCATAAGTGCTGATGCGATAGCGCTCAGTTTAATCAGTTTGCCTAAAGCCATTACCTTTTCTCCGTTGTGTTATTTTGGGTGTTGCCAAAAAAGTTGCTGGCACCCTACACAAACGAAGTGACGCTTTTATTACACTAATGCGTCGCTAATGTGACGCTGTGGCCGCGCCTTGTTTAGTGCGGTTTTCACCTTCGACTGTCAAAAAAAATTCATCTTGCTGTCACTTTATATGCGTTGCATAAATGTTGTTATTTTGTTTTTTGTGTGAACTTGCAAGGTGGCGTGGCAAAGTGCTTACACGCAACGCGGATTAACCTTTAGTTTTCATAAAAATGTCATAAACTGCAGCAATACTATGCGGCATAACGAGTTACAACAGCCCGGCAGCAAGCCGGTAACCAAAGTGTGGTGGACCCTATGGCAAGAAAGATCCTGGTGGTGGAAGATGAAGCCCCAATCCGCGATATGTTGTGTTTTGTGCTGGAGCAAAATGGCTATCAGGCCGCGACCGCAGAGGACTTTGACTCTGCCATTAATGCGCTGGTGGAGCCTTACCCTGATTTAGTGCTGTTAGACTGGATGCTGCCCGGTGGCAGCGGCATTCAGATCGCAAAAAAAATGAAGCAACACGAGCTGACCCGCACCATTCCCATCATTATGATCACCGCCCGTGGCGAGGAAGAAGATAAAGTACGCGGCCTGGAAGTAGGCGCTGACGACTACGTGACCAAACCCTTCTCACCCAAGGAGCTGATGGCACGCATTAAAGCGGTGATCCGCCGTGTGGCACCGACCAGCCTGGATGAAGTGATAGAAGTGCAGGGCTTAAAACTGGATCCGGTGTCACACCGGGTGATGGCGCAGGATACGCCACTGGATATGGGCCCAACCGAGTTTCGCTTGTTACACTTTTTTATGACCCACCCGGAGCGGGTGTACAGCCGTGAACAGCTGCTGGACCATGTCTGGGGCACCAATGTCTATGTGGAAGACCGCACTGTCGATGTACATATCCGCCGCTTACGTAAGGCGATTTCTATCGCCGGCCATGATAGATTAGTGCAAACCGTGCGGGGCTCTGGCTACCGCTTCTCTGCCAAATAAAGGTAACCACTGCCGCTATGCGCCAACTGCTGTCGAAAAGGAAGGTGTACACCAAGCTGTTCCTTTTTTATTGTTTTATTGCACTGGTTGGCCTTATTTCCAACAGCCTGCTGCTGGCGCTGCTGATTTTTACCGTAGCGCTGCTGCTGTGGCATTACCATCATTTGTTTTTAATGGATAAATGGCTGTGGCGTGACCGCAAACTATCACCACCTATTAGTGAAGGGCTTTGGGGGCATTTATTCGAGGGGATTTATTACCTGCAGCGGCGCGATCGTCGCAAAAGACGTGAGCTTCGCAACGTCGTACGCCGTTTTCGTGACGGTGCCGAAGCATTACCGGAAGCCGTGGTGGTACTGCGCGATGACTGGAGCATTATCTGGTGTAATCAGCTGGCGCAAATATTAGTGGGGTTGCATTGGCCGGCCGATGAAGGCCAGCGTTTGGACAATCTTATTCGCCACCCTGACTTTCTGCAGTATTTAAAGGCAGCAAAATTCGACCAGCCACTAGAGCTAACCTCGCCGGTGAATGATGCCCTGACGCTCGAATTTAACATTATGCCGTACGGTGTTGAGCAATATTTACTCATTGTGCGCGACATTACCCAGCTAAAGCAACTGGAGCAAATCCGCAAAGACTTTGTCGCTAACGTATCGCACGAACTACGCACACCGCTTACTGTGCTGCAAGGTTATCTGGAAGTGATGGATGATGAACATCTGCCGGATAAAGCCATGTGGAAAAAGGCGCATAACGTGATGCTGGACCAAACCAAACGCATGGATGCTTTAGTGCAGCAGCTACTGACCTTATCGCGCATTGAAGCTTCGGCCCGGGTACAGTTTGACGCCGAAGTAGACGTACCTGCCATGTTATTGCAGCTGGAGCAGGAAGCGCAAACCGTCAACCGCGATAAGCAGCATACGTTGGTCTTTGATATTGACCCAACGCTAAAAGTGACCGGTGTCACCGAAGAGCTACGCAGCGCCTTTTCTAACCTGGTGATTAACGCCATTAAATACACTCAGGAGGGCGGCTATATTCAGGTGAGCTGGCAGCGCCAGCACGTAAAAGCCGTGTTCTCGGTAAACGACAATGGCCCCGGTATAGCGCCGCAACATGTTAAACGCTTAACCGAGCGGTTTTACCGGGTAGATGAAGCCCGCGCCCGCAATACCGGCGGCACTGGTTTGGGTCTGGCTATTGTTAAACACGTATTGTCACGGCATAACAGCCGCTTAATGATCTTTAGCGAGCCGGGCAAAGGCAGCAGTTTTTCCTTTACCCTACCGCCAGAGTTGGTGCTGGGTAATACAAAAAAACGTTCACGCCCGCTCTAAGCTAACATTACTTCTGCTAAGCTGCTGTTTCGCAGGCAGCGCACAGGCAAACGATAAAGAGCAAATCCTGATAATCGCCTTATAGTACCCCACAAACAACGCCTCATTTTTTAATACAATAAATTAATAAATTGACAACAAAACCAAAGAAAAATACCATTCGCTAAATTTCACCTTACAAGGAATAGTAATGGCCTCGGTACTAGATTTAGCAAAATGTTGTAGCGCTGTTTATGAAATTGCCCCTTCAGTACTTGATTTGCGGTTAATCGAAGAATATAACCGAATTTCGCATGGTTTTTACGCTGCATTGTTTAAAAAAGGCGATACAGCTATCTTTGCTGTGCGCGGCACGGATGATGTTCGCTACGATATCCCCAACGATATTGCAATTTTTTCCGGGTCTATGCCGACCCAATATCGTCCTGCACGTGACGCTCTTCGCCTCGCCATTGCACAAGCAAAAGTTACAAATGAGAATTTCATTGTTACCGGTCATTCATTGGGCGGTGGCTTGGCTGCGTTATTGTCGGCCAAACATAATACACCCTTACCGCTGGTTACCTTTAATGCGCCAGGTATGTTAAGGGCCGCTACCGCTTCTAACTTTGGCTTAATAGGTAATTTAATTAACCGCGTCCGTTTAAGTGGTTACCGCAATGATTTTAAAAAAGTGCTGCATATCCGTAGTGAGCACGATGCCGTATCAGTGGGAACTGGTGCACGCATTGCCGGCAGCACCCGCACACTTGCTAATAACCAATGCGGCAATATCAGCCTGGCAGGCCGGGTATCGCCGGCATTAGGTGTTACTCAAGCAGGGCAACGCGCTTTGTGCGCCCATAGCATGGAAGGTTTAGTTAAGTTAATAGCAGCAGAGCCCGAATTTACCCAACCGATTAGCTGGGGTTAACGTATGCGTATT